>NZ_JAMFLX010000159.1 GCF_023502345.1 Parendozoicomonas callyspongiae | reverse complement strand
GCGTTACACGCGGTTTGGAGTTTCAATAAGTTTTCTCCTGAAAAGTCAGAATCAAACGAGAGAAAACCGAGTTCTGTGGAGCTGGCAATAAGGTTTTGAGTTTGTCACGTCGTTTTCCTGAAAGTTCAGCAATTCAACGTGTTTTTCCTGCAAACTCTTTCAGGGCTGCTTCCCGGTTTTGCCAGCGTAAACATTGTGCAACCCAGGTTTTGTATGGTTTGCCAGTTCAAAGTTTGATGGCTGGGTTTTAGCATTTGCGTGGTGTAAAAATCCGGGTTTCACAAACACCGCTGTTCACTATCCCAAAGCTGGCAATAAAGTTTTTGTGTTTGTTTG
>NZ_JAMFLX010000158.1 GCF_023502345.1 Parendozoicomonas callyspongiae | reverse complement strand
CTTCCATTCTGATGATAATGCAGAAAATAAAGCGGCCCAACCTTGCATAGATGTAACTTTAACTTTTCCAAGGACTTCATTGTCGGCTGATACAGTATATATATTTTCACAGTGGGCTGGGATAATGCCTAGTGTTAATACATAAAGCATTGGTTCAAAACAATGTTTTCCCATCGGATATATATTATCTCTTGTGATAGAAAGTTCTTTTGAAATAACAGGGTTCTGCAATTGACCCTTCGGCTGAACTTGGTATGAAACACAACCAGAAGCTAAAACCACTAGTAATAGTATTAATTTTCTCATGGTTTGAAGTTACTCATTGCTGATAGATGTAGCGCATAACGC
>NZ_JAMFLX010000157.1 GCF_023502345.1 Parendozoicomonas callyspongiae | reverse complement strand
GCACTTGTTACCCGCTTTTGCGGCGATGTTTGAAAATGCTGGTGCTGGCATTGCACAGAGGCAGCAACGATAAATGAGCAGGCAGAATGAGTTTGTTTGCAGAGTTGCCAGGAAACCCCAAACCAACTGCAATGTTGACTGCCAGCTTTGGGATAGTGATCAGCGGTGCTGAATTTACCCCGATTTTTACACCATGCAAATGTGAAATGCTTGCCGTGAAATTTTGAGCTGGCAGCTGCACAAAACCTTGGGAGCACTTTGCTGGCGCTGGCACAACTGGGAAGCAGCCAGAAAATTTTTGCCGGAGAAACACGTTGAATTGCTGAACTATCAGGATTAAAACCGTGACAAACTCCG
>NZ_JAMFLX010000156.1 GCF_023502345.1 Parendozoicomonas callyspongiae | reverse complement strand
CGGTAATATATAACCCTATTCCTGTGCATCCTGCAGCTTGTGGTGAAGTAGAGAAAAATGGAATTTTATATGTGGGGAATATCAGCAAAGAAAAAGGAGCAATTAGGCTTCTTGAAGCTTATCGGAAATCAGGATTAAATATACCACTCAGGTATGTTGGTACGGGTAACTTGGAGCCGGTGCTAAAAAAGAAAATCGCAGAATATTCTCTGACAAATCAGGTAGAAGTTCTTGGTTATCTTGAGCATGCTGCTGTGCTTGAAATGATGGCAACTTCACAGTTGCTTGTGTTGCCCTCTTATCATGAGGCTATGGGGTATTCAGCTATTGAGGCTTTATCAGTCTCTACTCCTGTAGTG
>NZ_JAMFLX010000155.1 GCF_023502345.1 Parendozoicomonas callyspongiae | reverse complement strand
CCCAAAGATAAAGCCAAGGCAGAGGTGGGTGTTCAGGTTGTCGAGCGCTGGATACTGGCCCGCCTGCGCCATGAAACCTTCTTCACACTGGGAGAGCTCAACTCCCGGATTCGGGAACTGCTGACGGAATTGAACTGCAAACCCTTCAAACAGCTCCCCGGAACGCGCCGCAGCGCCTTCGAGCAACTGGATGAACCGGCTTTACGCCCTCTGCCTATGCAGCCCTTCGAATTTGCCGAGTTCCGTAAAGCCCGGGTGAATATCGACTACCACGTTCTGTGCCAGGAGCACGCTTACTCGGTTCCCCATCAGCTGGTTCGCCAGGAGGTGGAAGTCCAGCTGACAGAACACTGTGTCGAGATC
>NZ_JAMFLX010000154.1 GCF_023502345.1 Parendozoicomonas callyspongiae | reverse complement strand
GGTGCCCTCCAGGGTTGGAGGAAACATCAGAAATCGTCAGGAACGATTTCGATGGTTTTTCGACAAAAAAAAACCAAAATTCAATACAGTTTTCTTTTACAGCAAGAAATATGCATTCAATTTTGATTTCTCATGCTCATTTAAAGAGCGTCGCTTCACAGCGATAGGAAATTGGTGGAGCCTAGCGGGATCGAACCGCTGACCTCCTGCGTGCAAGGCAGGCGCTCTCCCAGCTGAGCTAAGGCCCCATATTGTCCATGAACACTCTCCAACCAGAGGAAGGGAGTGGTGGGTCTGGGCAGATTTGAACTGCCGACCTCACGCTTATCAGGCGTGCGCTCTAACCAACTGAGCTACAGACCCATAGACGTTTGATCTTTCATAATTCAGGCAATTCGTGTGAACACTTA
>NZ_JAMFLX010000153.1 GCF_023502345.1 Parendozoicomonas callyspongiae | reverse complement strand
TTAACCACAAAGAGATTTTGGTTTTCTGACTATGCCAGGCCTCTCTGAAGCGCGGACAAGCCAGTTGTTCAATCTGATCAATCAGAAAGGCCAGGAACATCAGCATGGCCAGGTTGGTCGCCAAATGCTGTTTGCCGTGACCGTAATTGTGCTCGAGGTTGTAGCCCTGTGTCTTCAGTGTGTTAAACGTTTCGTTTTCTATCATCCATCTGGCGCGTCCTGCTCGCATGACCTTTGTGACAGTTTCGGTTGAGAGTTCAATGTTCGTGACCCAGGTACAGCTGAATTTCTTTTCCTTGGGGGATATTTCAACATATTCCAGGTAGTTGATCAGAACATCGGGGTGAGACTTGTTGATCGGAACATTGTTGATGTACCGAAACCAGTGTCTGTAGCCATTGTCGTCAGTGTACTCGTACCTCTTCACCTGTTCC
>NZ_JAMFLX010000152.1 GCF_023502345.1 Parendozoicomonas callyspongiae | reverse complement strand
ACCGTCTATGGCCAAGACGCCCACCTGGTCACTCTGGTTGACCGCAAGAGCCGCTTTACACTGATTAAGAAAGTGGACACAAAACATGCTGACATTGTTGCAGATGCGATGGTTGAGCTTTTAAAACGGGTCTCATCAGTTTGTACAATTACCTTGGATAACGGAGGTGAGTTTGCAGCTCACGATACCGTGAAGGATGCCATTAATGCTGATGTCTACTTTGCCAAACCCTATGCCAGCTATCAGCGAGGAACTAACGAAAACACTAACGGAATCATTCGTAGAACCTGGCCAAAGAAAATGGCTCTGGGCAGCCTGACAGAAGCGGAGGTAAAGACGATGGAACTGTTGATCAACACCATGCCACGAAAGGTATTAGGCGGGCGTACACCGTATGAAATTTACACAGGGGAGTCGATTGCACTTATTTCTTGAATCCAGC
>NZ_JAMFLX010000151.1 GCF_023502345.1 Parendozoicomonas callyspongiae | reverse complement strand
GGGCTGATGAACTGGAATGGCCAGGCGACAGAGTTTCCAAATGTCTCTCCCTGGCCTGTGGGTTTGAGGGATTTTGCCGAAATTTGTCTGCATGAGGAGCTTATGGTGCACCCCAAGCAGATATATCCGGCATCTCCCCCGTTGCGGGTGCTGGGGAATAATATGCTGGCTCTGGAGCTTCTGCTGGCTCGAACTCTGCAGACAGAATTCAACAGCCGCAATGCCGGCATGTTCTCTAACAAGGTTGAGGAGGTTAAAAAGGAACTGTTGGTTCTCTACACAACATTGTTTGGTGAAGCATTTGGCATGCCTGAGGGCAGTGATTCCCGCCAACAGCTTTGGCGGTTGCTTGAGACCGGAGGGCTCGCTGATCAGGCGGCCAGAGAAATGGTGTACTGGTGTGAAACAGGGGAGCATCCCGGTTGGGTCCAGGACGTGAGAGAGAAGGCCATTCCGGCATGGGTGTATCCTTCCCCGGATGCAGAGACCCAGGCGGCATTTC
>NZ_JAMFLX010000150.1 GCF_023502345.1 Parendozoicomonas callyspongiae | reverse complement strand
TTGTTTGCTGACCAACCAAGAAAACTGGAACCAACTGCGGCCTTGCCTGCCAGCTTTGAGATAGTGAATAGCGGTGCTGAATTTACCCTGATTTTTACACCACGCAAATGTGAAAGGCTTGCCGTTGAATATTGAACTGGCAGCACCGCGAAACCTTGGGAGCACTTTGCTGGCGCTGGCACAACTGGGAAGCAGCCAGAAAATATTTGCCGGAGAAACACGTTGAATTGCTGAACCATCAGGACTAAAACCGTGAAAAACTCCGATGCTGACTGCCAGCTTTGTTGAACCACTGGTTGCACAATGTTTGTGCTGGCGTTTGCACGATAGAGATAAATTAGTTGAGCACGCTACCGCCTGCCAGCGAAGATAAACCTGCAGCAATTCCTTTTGCTGATACTGGCATTGCACGAATCAACTCCATTGCTGATCGCCAGCTTTGAAAGGGCTGAGGTTAAAGACTTTTGGCGGATTTTACGATGACTTGTGACTATTGATTCCCCCAACGCGGGTAACGC
>NZ_JAMFLX010000015.1 GCF_023502345.1 Parendozoicomonas callyspongiae | reverse complement strand
TACAATATGAACAGCAATGTAATAGCCCTCATCAAACTTCCTCACTCCAGCATAAACAGAATTTACATGTATGATTCCTGCGAGAATGCATAAAATACTGCAGGAATACATCATTCTTACTATCACTTTGATACCGTAACTCCATCCCATCCATAAAATAATTTTGTTAAGTAAAACACCTTGTAGATTCCGCTTGTTAGTTACCCACAATCAAAGTCTGTTACCAAAATAGACCACTAATTCTTCTTGCTTCCAGTCAATGACTCTAAAAAAACCTGAAATATTTTTGTAAAAGAATTGACTTGCCACCTGCATTTCAAGTATTGATGTTTTGCATCGTCAGAGACCGGTTCAAAATTTCGGGCCAGGTACTTAACTCTGACAAAGGTTAAATACCCTGAGATAAACCCAAAAACTACAAGTTTTGCAGGCTTATCTACTACACGGCCTTCCTGTCCAATGAGAGCGACTGATCTATGCTTGCTCTCGACGTTTTTCCCATCAGGTTGGCTATAACGACAAATATCTGGGGGCTTTCTATGTCTTTGCTGAAAAAGCTATCGTTTGCAGTGATCGGCGCAGGTCTGACTGCGGCAACCATAAGTGTACCGGCAACTGCAGCGCAGCAGCAGTTCGTTACGATCGGTACGGGTGGTGTCACTGGTGTGTACTATCCTACGGGCGGTGCAATCTGCCGCCTGGTAAACAAGAACCGTAAAGAACACGGTATCCGCTGCTCTGTTGAGAGTACCGGTGGTTCTGTTTACAACCTTAACACTATCAAGGCCGGTGAGATGGATATGGGTATTGCCCAGTCCGACTGGCAGTATCATGCCTGGAATGGTACCAGCAAATTTGCTGACCAGGGCAAGAACAAAGACCTTCGTGCAGTATTCTCCATTCACGCAGAACCTTTCACCGTTCTGGCCCGTAAAGATTCCGGCATAAAAATGTTTGGTGACCTAAAAGGTAAGCGCGTCAACATCGGTAATCCCGGTTCTGGTCAGCGTGGCACCATGGAAGTGGTTATGGATGCCTATGGCATGAAAAAATCTGACTTCAAACTGGCAACCGAGCTGAAAGCCGCCGAACAGGCCAAAGCACTGTGCGACAACAAGATCGATGCCATGGTCTATGTTGTTGGCCACCCAAATGGTTCCATCAAGGAAGCAACCACGTCCTGTGACACCGTCCTGGTAAATGTCAGCGGACCAGAAGTTGAAAAGCTGATCAAAGACAACCCCTACTACCGTGTAGCCACTATTCCCGGCGGAATGTACTCCGGTAATGCTAAAGACACCAAAACCTTTGGTGTAGGTGCCACCTTTGTGTCATCCACCAAAACTCCTCCAGAGTCCATCTACCAGATTGTTAAGTCTGTCTTCGAAAACTTCAGCGATTTCCGCAAGCTGCACCCAGCTTTTGCCAACCTGAAGAAAGAAGAGATGGTCAAGGACGGTCTGTCTGCACCTCTGCACGATGGCGCAGCCAAATACTACAAAGAAGCAGGATTGATGTAGTCATACGTTAACCGGTCCTCAGAAAACGAACCGTAGGTGCCTGGCGCCTGCTGTTCGTTTCTGCATTTCCCATATCTGGCAGGTATGGGAAATTTACCAGCGGCTGTTGGTTATCTTCTTCCAGCCTGCTGATGTCATTCTTGAGCTTTCGCGTCGGAACAACTCTTTTCACGTTCTGCAGGATGTATGGAAGCTCACCTGGCCAGGGTAACGAATCATGTCCAACTCAATAAACAAAGGTCAAGAAGCTGCAGCTCAAATTGTCAACGACTCTGACACTGGCGCACGCAACCCACGCGGTCTGGCAGCGCGCATTCTGACCTTTACTGCCCTTGCATGGGCAATTTTTCAGCTGTGGTACGCCTCACCACTGCCATTCACTTTAAATTTCTTCATTCTTAATGACACTGAAGCGCGGGCAATTCATCTGGCATTTGCGATTTTTCTTTCCTTCACCGCATTCCCGGCTCTGAAGCGCTCACCCAAAACCCATATTCCGGTTCAGGACTGGATACTGGCCTTACTTGGTGCTTTTTCTGCAGCATATATTTATCTGTTTTATGCTCAGCTTGCCGAGCGCCCTGGTGCTCCTATCACCCAGGATGTTGTTGTTTCGGTTATAGGCATGGTTTTGCTGCTTGAGGCTACCCGGCGGGCACTTGGACCTCCTCTGGTTGTTGTTGCCAGTGTCTTCCTGATTTACACCTTTGCCGGCCCGTATATGCCGGATATTGTTGCCCACAAGGGAGCAAGCCTGAACAAGGCTATGTCTCACTTCTGGCTGACGACAGAAGGCGTCTTTGGTGTCGCCCTTGGTGTATCGACAAACTTCGTGTTCCTGTTTGTTCTTTTTGGCGCCCTGCTTGAGCAGGCTGGTGCAGGCCAGTACTTTATTCGCCTGTCATTCTCATTACTGGGCCACCTGAAGGGTGGACCGGCCAAGGCCGCTGTTGTCTCCTCAGGCCTCAGCGGTGTGATTTCTGGATCCAGTATCGCCAATGTTGTAACCACAGGTACTTTCACGATTCCGCTGATGAAGCGGGTTGGTTTCCCCGCTACAAAAGCAGGTGCCATTGAGGTGGCCGCCTCCACCAATGGTCAGCTGACGCCTCCGATTATGGGCGCAGCAGCATTCCTGATGGTGGAATATGTCGGTATTCCTTATATCGACGTTATTCGCCATGCGATTTTACCGGCCGCTATTTCCTATATCGCACTGTTCTATATCGTGCATCTGGAAGCAGTAAAAGCTGGTATGCAGGGCATGCCCCGCGAGCGCAATCTCTCTACTGCTGAGTGGATGATGCTGGCCGTTGGCAGCTTCCTGATGATGTGCGTACTGGCCGCCTTCGTTTACTTCGGTATTGGCTGGATCAAGGATGTCGCTGGAGATGCTTCACTGTGGATTATTGGCGTACTCACCTCGCTGATTTACGTTGGCCTTCTGGCTCTTGCTGCCAGATATCCTGATCACCATGAAGATCATGAGCTGACCATCGCTCCACGAATAAGAAGAACAGCCTTAAGTGGTCTGCACTTCTTGCTGCCAGTTGTTGTCCTAATCTGGTGTATTGCCAAAGAGCGTATGTCCCCCGGACTCTCCGCTTTCTGGGCCACGCTGTTTATGATCATTATCGTTCTGACCCAGCATCCGATTCTTAACATGTTGAGCGGCAAGAGCGATATTGCCAATGCCTTCCATCGCGGCACCAAAGATCTGTTTAATGGTCTGATCAGCGGCTCTCGCAACATGATCGGTATCGGTGTGGCAACAGCTGCTGCAGGTATTGTTGTAGGTACTGTGACACTGACGGGTATCGGTCAGGTGATGACTGAGTTTGTTGAGTTTATCTCCGGTGGCAGCATTCTGCTGGTGTTAATTTTCACGGCCATCATCAGTCTGATTCTTGGTATGGGTCTGCCAACAACTGCGAACTATATTGTAGTTTCCAGTTTGATGGCGCCGGTTATTGTCAGCCTAGGTGCAGCTCATGGCTTGATCGTTCCGCTCATTGCCGTACATCTGTTTGTGTTCTATTTCGGCATACTCGCAGATGATACGCCACCGGTGGGGCTCGCGGCTTATGCTGCTGCAGCAATAGCCCAGGCTAACCCGATCAAGACCGGTATCCAGGGCTTCACTTACGATATCCGAACCGCCATTCTGCCGTTTATGTTTATTTTCAATACCCAGCTGCTGCTGATTGATATTGGCAGTATCTGGGAGTTGCTAATCACTATCTTCAGTGCACTGGGGGCCATGCTGGTCTTCGCGGCAGCGACTCAGGGTTACTGGGTGACCAAGACCAAGTGGTATGAGACTGTTGGACTGCTTCTGATCGCCTTTACCCTGTTCCGCCCTGGTTTCTGGTGGGATATGGCCTGGCCGGAAAGACTTGATCTACCCGCCACCAGCATTTATGAGCAGGTTATGGATCACAAGCCTGGCGAAGAGCTGCGTCTCAGGGTTTCTGGTGAAGATCTCTCCGGCAATCAGCGAGTGAAGACCATTCTGATAAAGGTTGGAGATCAGGCTACCGCAGAAGAACGTCTGTTTGATATGGGTCTGGAGCTTGCCGAAGATCAGGGTCGACTGATTGTGGATAACATCGGTTTCGCCAGTCAGGCTGAGAAAGCAGGTCTTGATTTCGACTGGGAGATTCTCAGTGTGGAAGTGCCGAATGATCGTCTTCCCAAGCAGTTGATGTTTATTCCTGCCCTGTTACTGCTGTTGCTGATCTATACAAACCAGCGCCGCAGAGCAATTTCAGCTCCAGGATCAATAGATATAAATAAAGAAGGAAAGAAAGAGTTATTCGCCGGAGTCGGCGGCAACGATCTCAAGTCGGCAGACTGAGCTATTACCCTCGACAGCAAGTCGGGGAGTAATAATGACGGACTGGGTCAGTGACCCAGTCCCTACTTCTATACGGTGCTCATCCTGGTTGTTTTTGCAGGGAAAAATGGTACTGATCATAGCGACATTGATTGCTACCCACTCTCCCGGCTCAACATCCATCATCCTTATAGCTCCGGGGTAAACCCGGAGCAACGCCTCTGAGGTTTGATCCAGAGGTTCATCATATACCTGCATGAATCCCCGGTACTGCTCATTGGTGAAATCGCTCATATTCAGGTAAATAGCCAGGGGCTCCTCAGCCTTGGCCAGATTTCCCATAAACATAAGGCACAACACCAATCCACACAGCGTAAACAAGGATGGATGGCGTACGTCCCTCTCCATGGCAACTCCTTGACGACATACTGCCAATACCGGAGACAGCCTAACACCGGCAGAATATTACACTGACACCGCCCACTTAGGCGGTATACCCACACTCTAGACCGCTTATCCAGCCTGTCTTTTTTTTCCCTACCCCCTGCCTGAAGGCTGACACTTGGAAAATATTTCTTTGGTGTTCTGCAGCCGAACGATATGCTTTCACTCCAAGGAGGACTCCCATGACCATGAAAGCCATTCGCCAGCAGCAGCACGGCGATATCGACCAGCTGAAACTGGAAACTGTCCAGATTCCCCAACCTGGCCCTGGCCAGATTCTGGTAAAAATTCACGCCGCCGGCGTAAACCCTGTTGATACCTACATTCGCGCAGGCACCAATGGATACACGGCCTCAATGCCCCATACACCGGGCAAGGATGGTGCCGGAACAATTGCAGCAATGGGTGATGACAAGCACCACTTTCTCCAGGTTGGCGACAGAGTCTATATTGCCGGCAGCCTGACCGGTACCAGTGCCGAGTACGCCCTCTGTGAATCCCGGCAGGTTTTTCCCCTGCCTGCCAATGTCAGTTATGAAGCAGGTGCCTGTATTGGTGTTCCCTGTGCTACGGCGTGGAGAGCCCTGTTTCAAAGGGGCAACGCCAAACCCGGAGAGACTTTGCTGGTGCACGGAGCCAGCGGAGGTGTCGGCCTTGCAGCCGTTCAGCTTGGTATTGCGGCCGGTATGACCGTCATTGGAACCGCAGGAACAGAAGAAGGTCGACAACTTGTAAAAGACCAGGGAGCCCACCTGGTTCTGGACCACCACAGCGATACCCATCTGGAAGATCTACTGGAATGGACCCACGGGCAGGGAGTCAACCTGACCTTGGAAATGCTGGCCAATGTGAACCTTGGCCACGACCTAAGCGCATTAGCCCATGGCGGCAGGGTTGTGGTGATTGGAAGCCGGGGAACTGTCACCATCAACCCACGGGAAATCATGAAAAGGGATGCAGCCATCCTGGGTATGGCACTGGCAAATGCATCGGAGCAGGAAATGAATGCTATTCATGCAGCCCTTTATCCCAGCCTTGCCAGCGGCTCACTGAAACCAGTTATCGCCCAGGAATTTACCCTGGATAACCTTGGGGAAGCCCACAACGCCGTGCTAGAGCCAGGCGCAAGAGGAAACATTGTTATCAAGGTCTGCTAGACAGACCACTTTTCATTTCCAGCTTCAGTCTGTTTCCTGCCGGGAAACAGATCCAGCTGCTGCGCATTGTCGTTGTTCTTTAAGTCACGCAGTCTGACACCTGCACCGAGAAGCCTTACCGGCTTCTCGGCTCGCTCCCAGGCAGTCTCCATCAAACGGTGAAAGGCCTGCACATCAAACGGCCCACTGTCACTTTGACCCATAGGTTCTTCCATAGTGGTCTGGGTGAAATCGGCGAATTTTACCTTCACAAAGCGCTTGGTTATCGCATATTCATCCTTTATGCGCTGGTAACGCTCTACCAGTTCATCCACAAGTAACGGAACCTTGGCAATGACCGCATCACGATCCGGCAGATCTTCGTTATAGGTATGCTCGAGAGAGAGGGACTTACGGCGGTAGTTGGTCACAACCGGCCGGTCATCAATTCCGCGCGACAATTGATAGAGGCGCTCACCAAAAATTCCGAACTTACGGGTCAGTTCAATCAGGCTCCAGTTGCGAACATCCCCGCAGGTTTCAATACCGAGCTTCCCCATTCGCTTCGCAGTCGCCTTTCCCACCCCGAACAATTTCTTTACGGGCAAGGCAGCTACAAATTCATCCACCATATCCGGTGTAATCACCATCAGGCCATCCGGCTTGTTCCAGTCTGACGCTACTTTGGCCAAGAATTTATTTGGTGCAACACCTGCTGAAACGGTAATACCCGTCTTTTCCTTAGCCCGGGCTTTGATTTCCCGGGCCATCAGGGTGGCGCTGCCATGGCAGCGGGAGCTGTTTGAAACATCCAGGAATGCCTCATCAAGGGAAAGTGGCTCGATCAGGCCGGTATAATCAGAAAAAATCTGGTGTAACTCCCTCGAAACTTCCTTGTAGAGATCAAATTTTGGGCGAAGGATCTCCAGATCAGGACAAAGTTTAACCGCACGTGCCGATGCCATGGCCGAGTGCACCCCATACTCCCTTGCCTCGTAATTACAGGTAGCTATCACCCCTCTTCTTTCGGGGGTACCACCCACAGCTACGGGCCTACCGCGCAATCGGGGATTTTCCCGTATTTCAACCGCTGCATAGAAGCAGTCACAATCCACATGAATGATTTTGCGCTGTGAAAAGCTCATAAATCCCTGACAGTTTTTCTGTTAGCCAGCCAATTCTACCGCAGCTTTCACTTCCCAAGCGCGGCGAAAATCCTCTTTGTAGTAAACGACGGACCTTATCCGCCACGGCACATTTATGCGTACAACAGTATTCGATACTCCGGTGATCAGTCACCTCCTTTGTGGTATCTCCTGGTTACTGATGAACCTGACCGGCTGGAAGCTGGAAGGCGAGAAGCCCAAGGCCCGCAAGTTCGTCATGATCGGCGCGCCCCACACGAGCAACTGGGATTTTCTTGTTTTCATGGGTGTAGCTCTGAGATGGCGAACCCCTGTGTTCTGGCTTGGCAAAAGCTCCCTCTTCAAAGGTCCGATGGGACCGATCATGCGCTGGCTGGGCGGCATTCCTGTTCACCGTGAACGTAAATGCAACCTCGTTGAGCAGGCCGTCGCAGGCTTCAACAGCCACCATCGCTTTGTTCTGACCCTCTCTCCCGAGGGCACCCGCTCCAAGGTCACCAAGTGGAAAACCGGCTTCTGGCATATCGCTAACAATGCCAAGGTTCCCGTATATCCAGGTTTTGTGGATTTCGCTAACAAACGCTGCGGTTCAGGCCCAGCCTACAAACTGACCGGCGATATTCACCAGGATATCGCCAATCTGCAGGCGTTTTACGCCCCTTTCCGTGGCCGTCGCCAGGAAGAAGAGACTCCTCTCGTCACTACCCTGACCGCAGACCCTCAGCAATAGGGTTAAGGGCTATAGTCGAAGAAGATTGCGTAACGGCATGGAAGTTGTTGCGCCACTCTTTTGACCCAGAGCCTGTTCCAGCTCGCTTTCAGGGAAGACAAGCGCCATGGATACCCAGATTATCATTGCTGAAGACCACCCACTGTTTCGTACAGCTCTGCAATCGGCGCTGAACCAGGCGTTGGGAACTCCCAAAATCACCGAAACAGATTCCATTGCTTCTCTGCAGAATGCTCTGGATACAGCCAGCCCTGATCTCGTTCTTCTTGATTTGAATATGCCAGGCGCTCACGGCTTTTCAGGTCTGCTCTATATGCGTGGCCAGCACCCCAATGTTCCCGTTGTTGTGATCTCAGCCCAGGAAGATGAGTCTGTTATCCGCAAGGCCATTGGCTATGGAGCTGCCGGGTTTATTCCCAAGTCATCCTCATTAGACGTTATCAAGAACGCGGTTAAAGACGTCCTTCATGGTAAGAATTGGATTCCTTCCAATATTGATATGAACGTCAAGATGGAAGGTGCCGATAGTGAGATGGAAAAGCGTATTGCCTCACTGACACCTCAGCAGTTCCGGGTTTTAGGGATGATCAGCGAGGGAATGCTGAACAAACAGATTGCCTACGATCTGGATGTTTCCGAAGCCACTATCAAAGCCCACGTGACCGCCATTTTCCGCAAACTGGGTGTAAGAAACAGAACTCAGGCGGTTATTGCACTTCAGCAGCTGGAACTTGAAGAGCCAGGCGGAGCCAAATCTGATAACTCTGCCCCCACTTCCGAGTAACAAACTTCCAGCATCAGGCCCTGCCTGCATTGCCTGATGCTACCTGATAACTGTCTGGGCAGTGCCCTGCCTCAACATATTGATCCCGTGATAACATGCACGACAGAAAGCAAATAACTACACATGATGTGCACAGAACAACAGATCGGGGCAGATATGGTATGAAGCGAGTCACCAACCTGCTTGCCAAAATAACTTACCGGCTCACCAGCTTCCTGCTTCTCGTGGTTTTGACCGCTCTTCCAACATCTCTTTTTGCCGCATGGCAGGTGAAGTCATTTGCCACAGGAAGTTTTAAACACCATATCGCAGCTGCCGGAACCAATAGACACAATGCAGAACTGGACCTGTTCTGTGATAATTTTGATACCAGAATAGCTGCGGCTCTCTATCTTCCAGATCAGAGATTCATGCAGCGGGAAATTATCAAGGTCAATATGCGGGTTGATAAGCAACAACTTTGGTCATTTGACGCAATGCGTCATTCCATGTCCGTTGTCATTCCTGAAGTACCTGAGCAACTTCTTATTCAGCTTGCCAAAGGCAACCGGGTTTTAATTACATACCCCGTGGCGAAGAATAAAAACAAGACTGAGCAGTTCACCCTGAGGAGTTCAGCCAAAACGCTATCCTCACTCAAAAGCAACTGCAGCAGTCTTTGACAGGGCGTGTCACCTGTCATCTGGCAGCGGTTTCTTCTGAAACATCGTCACCATCATCCGCATCACTGGCCTCTTCCGACTGAGGACAGGGGCCTACGGTATAGCTGTTACTGGGAACCGGAATAATCTCTCCAGGCTTGCCTCCCGCGTAGCAGACATAGGCATGGCGATCCACACTGGGTTGAAGTACCGCACCTTCTGCATTCACTTTGACAACAGAGCCTCTACCCGCTCGAACCAGTAGTTCCTCATTAACCTTCAACTCTTCCAGGTTGACTGCCCCCCGATCCGCAATCAGGTTAAGAGTTTTAACCTTTCCTTTAACAACCAGAGAACCACTTTGATCATTGGACTTGATCAAACGTAACCTGTCACCACTGACACCACTGACTTCAACCTTGCTCCAGGTCTTGTGATGCAGCGCATCAAGTGCCGGCAGGGTCAGAGTCAATCTGATAGGTTCACCGGCTTCAACCTGATTTTTGAACAGGAACACCAGATCACCATTTTCTGCTATTGAAGGTTCTATCTGGGAAATAATATTACTCTCGCCCTGAACAGACACTCCCGGCACAGAATCAGGATCAACAACAACATCCAGCAGAATTGGCTGATCCAGTTTAACCCTTCGGGGAAGAGCTCCATCAGAAAGAGGCAGTGGCAAATTCAGAGTCACAACATCATGATTGCCATAGATCGGGTGACTGGCATACCGGAGCCCAGAAACAGGCTGGGGATCACAGCTGTCTTCCTCATGCACAAGCCTGCCATTCCTGAGAAAACTGAAGTGCCACTGATGAGTGGAAGTATCCAGATTACGTAATGGCTCCAGCCAGGAGTCCACCAGTCTCTGCGAACCAATATCATGATACCCATGGGCATACAAAGGCCCGGCAATCACTGACATACCGAAACATAAGGCCAGCAATTTCTGCCGGCCAGGTTTACTTTTTTGAACCATATGAGTACTCCTCCCCAAACTACCCACAATTACTTGCCTAGAATCACTGCCGCACCTGATTTAACTGAAAATCACTATAGACGGCTGAACCAGCTAATATCCGTTTCCGGGTTAAATCGAAGTTTCCCGGCCACAGGATCATAGTTGATATATCCGCCATAGAAGCCGTCAAAACGCCTTTGCCCATATCGGGAGTAAAACCTTAGTATGAAATGCGCATAATTGAAGGCCTGAACCTCGACATTGGTTTTTCCCTGACCAACTCCGGTATAACTTCCGATCCAGTGGGTACCACGCAGCCAGCCTGGCACATCACTCATGCCAGCCTTCCATACCATGTCGAAGACCAGCAAAACCAGCAGCCAAACCCGCTCTGTCAGACTGATTTCTGTAGACTTTTGTGAGCAGGAACTTCTGCTCAATCCAGGCGTCAAACTCTGTAATTTTTTTCACTGAGCCTGTTTCAGAGAGTGAGAATAGAAACACCAGATATTTGCCTCCACCTCCCCTGTCTATACTTCCCGACCCTGCCGTTCAGAGCATTCAGGTAGCGAGATGGCCGAATACAAAACAATTCCAGTCAGTGACGACCTTGCCAGCAACGCCTGGGCTGATGATGCCCTTTACAGAAAGATGTACCAGGAATCCGTTATTAACCCGGAAGGTTTCTGGCGTGAACATGGTGAGAGAATTCACTGGTTCAAACCCTATACCCGGGTGAAAGATGTTTCATACGACGATCACCGTATAGAAATTAAGTGGTTTCAGGACGGTACAACCAATGTGTCCTGGAACTGCCTTGATCGGCACCTGGAGGAGAAAGGAGATCAGGTGGCAATCTATTGGGAAGGTGATAACCCCAAACACAGCTCCCAGATCAGTTACCGGGAACTGCATGAACGGGTTTGTCGATTTGCCAACGTTCTGAAATCGCAGGGTGTGAGGCGTGGCGATGTTATTGCTGTTTATATGCCCATGGTGGTTGAAGCCAGTATCGCGATGCTGGCCTGCACCCGTATCGGCGCCATTCATTCTGTAATTTTTGCCGGTTTCTCACCGGAAGCTGTTGCGGGAAGGGTTATCGATAGCCATGCCAAAATCCTTATTACAGCTGATGAAGGCGTTCGGGGAGGGAAAACAATCCCCCTTAAAGCCAATGTTGATGAGGCACTGACACATACCGGCGTGAAATCCATCGAAAAGGTGATTGTCTTCCAGAAAACTGGAAACAGAATTGCGTGGTACAAGCACAGGGATATCTGGTGGCACGAGCTGGAACCACTGGCTTCTCCACACTGTGAAGCCCGGGAGATGGACGCAGAGTCGCCTCTTTTTATTCTGTATACATCTGGATCAACCGGGAAGCCCAAAGGTGTCCTCCATACCACCGGTGGCTACCTGGTATACGCCTCAATGACCCATCAATATGTTTTCAATTACAAAGATGGAGACGTGTACTGGTGCAATGCCGACGTCGGCTGGATCACTGGCCATTCCTATGTAGTTTATGGGCCACTTTGCAACGGCGCGACCATTGTTATGCATGAAGGGCTGCCTAATTATCCCTCTGTCAGCCGAATCAGCGAAATTGTCGATAAATACCAGATCAATACTCTCTACACAGCGCCAACAGCGATTCGCGCATTGATGGCTCACGGTCAGGACGTTATTAAAAACACCAACCGCACCAGCCTTAAACTTCTGGGCAGTGTCGGCGAACCGATCAATCCGGAAGCCTGGATGTGGTACAGAAAAACAATCGGTCAGGATAAGTGCCCTGTTGTAGACACCTGGTGGCAGACAGAGACCGGAGGCATCATGATCACCCCTCTTCCGGGAGCAACGCCGCTGAAACCAGGTTCAGCAACCAGACCTTTCTTTGGCGTACTGCCAGCTATTGTGGACGGGCTTGGCAATATCCAGGAAGGCCCATGTGAAGGCAACCTGGTCATGATCGACAGCTGGCCTGGGCAGGCTCGAACTGTTTACGGCAATCACGACCGTTTTGTGCACACCTACTTCAGCAAATTTAAAGGGATGTACTTTACCGGCGATGGTGCCCGCCGGGATGAGGACGGCTACTACTGGATAACCGGTCGGGTTGATGACGTACTCAATGTTGCCGGACATAGAATGGGAACCGCAGAAATAGAAAGTGCCATGGTCTCGCACAGCCATGTGGCAGAAGCGGCAGTTGTCGGATATCCCCATGAAATCAAAGGTCAGGGTATCTATGTCTATGTCACCCTTAACAAAGGAGTGAGTTATTCCGAAGAGCTGGCTGGCGAACTGCGTGACTGGGTCAGAAGAGAAATCGGTCCGATCGCGACACCGGATATTATCCAGAATGCGCCAGGGCTGCCAAAAACCAGATCAGGTAAGATTATGAGACGTATTCTGCGTCAGATTGCCGCAGGCGAGTTCGAAAATCTTGGAGACACATCAACACTGGCTGATCCCTCTGTCATAGATCAGTTGATTGATAACCGGGAGGCTGCGGGCTGATATTACGGTAAGGGCTGTTAGCATCATTGACGGCCCGACTTTTATTTTTCAGACAATCTTCAGTAGCAAATAATAATACTGAGCATCAAATCAATTTAATTTGAGTGGAGAATAAAACTTTGAGAAAAATTTTGAAGGGAGATATAGAGGATATAGATAAGAAAGTAAGTTGGTAGCGGGGGCCAGATTTGAACTGACGACCTTCGGGTTATGAGCCCGACGAGCTACCAGGCTGCTCCACCCCGCACCAATATTTACACACTGCTTTCTCAAGGTTTCCCAAGAGAAGTTGGTAGCGGGGGCCAGATTTGAACTGACGACCTTCGGGTTATGAGCCCGACGAGCTACCAGGCTGCTCCACCCCGCACCAATATTACGCACTGCTTTCTCAAAACTTTTCCAAGAAAAGTTGGTAGCGGGGGCCAGATTTGAACTGACGACCTTCGGGTTATGAGCCCGACGAGCTACCAGGCTGCTCCACCCCGCACCAGATGAGAGATGCGCATTATAAAGAGAGGCTGCCTTAAGTCAATGTGATTCATCCAGAATACGCATAAACACTCTATGAACTTACAGGCTGTCCTCTCAGCATCTGTCTAATACGGCGCAAACCTAACTGAGACACAATCATTCCGATCAACATCAAGGCACAACCAATTAATGCCTTGCCTGAAAGGGTTTCATTAAGAAACAGATAACCGGCAATAACGGCAAAAACAGTTTCCAGACTGAGAATAATGGAGGCATGAGAAACGGGAGCAGTTTTCTGCGCGATAATTTGTAACGTATAAGCCACACCAACCGACATAACGCCCGCAAATGCCAGTGAACCCCAGGCCTGCTTAACCTGAATAAGTTCAAAGGATTCAAAAACACCGGCAACCATAAAACTCAGCAGTGAACAGGTAATAAACTGAACAAAGGCTAATGCAATTCCATTATGACGAGGTGCAAGCCAACCAATCAGCATCAGGTGAAGCGCCCAGAAAATCGCCCCAACCATTTCGAGAATGTCACCTTTATTTAGCGTAAGATTGTCTCCCAATGTCAGCAGCGCCAGCCCGGGCAGAGCGAGGCAAATTCCTGTCCATGTATCCCTGCTGGTGCTCTGTCCAATAACCAGGCCGAACAGCGGAACCATAACCAGATACAATCCGGTAATAAAAGCTGCCTTGCCAGCGGTTGTATAAACGAGGCCAACCTGCTGCAACCCAGCCCCAATCATTAATACAAAACCCAGCAGCATTCCGCCCAACAATGTTGTGCGGGTAAAAAGTGGAGTTGCACTCCTTTGGGATAAAAGGAGGGGAACTAAAGAAAAAGCGCCAATAAGAAACCTGCACGCATTAAACGCCCAAGGTTCCATAAATTCCATTCCCAACCGTTGGGCTACAAAAGCAGAACCCCATATTAAAGCGGCCAGCATAAGCAAGCCGTCAGATGCAATCGTGCGTTGATTCATTAGTATGTTTTCTTTCTATATGTTCTATACGGCAACTCGCTATTATTAACCGGCAATATAGCTTATTACTATCAGCATTTTATTTATACGGGAAGATTACCAACCCTTAACAGCACCGCCTTTGAACAGGTCCGTGGCAACACTGGCGACTTCATCACTCTGGTAAGCGGCAACCAGCTGGGCGATACGCGGGTCATCCTTGTTATCTTCACGGGAAACAATAATGTTCACGTAAGGTGACTTCTTGTCTTCAACCAGTATGGCTTTGTCCAGAGTCAGACCGGCAGGAACTGCAAAGGTGTTGTTGATAACTGACAGATCAACATCCTGCAGGGAACGAGGCAGAAGCGGAGCTTCCAGCTCAACAAACTTCAGGTTCTTCGGGTTTCCAATAATATCCTTTGGAGTTGCTTCCAGGTTGCCTGGGTCTTTCAGAGTAATCAAACCAGTGTTGTGCAGCAGAATCAGGGAACGGCCTTCGTTGCTGGGATCATTAGGAATGGAAATTTTTGCACTGTCAGGCAGCTCATCCAGCTCATCAAATTTTTCGGAGAAGGCTGCAATTGGATAAACAAACGTGTTACCAACAATTGTCAGCTTGAAGCCACGGTCATTAACCATGCTGTCCAGGTAAGGCTTATGCTGGATAGCATTCACATCAATACTCTTGTCAGACAAAGCCACATTCGGAGTAATGTAATCCTGGAATTCCACCAGCTCGGCTTCCAGACCACTGTCTTTTTTCGCCTTTTCCAGAGCCGCCTTCATCACATCGGTTTCCGGACCGGAAATCACACCAATTTTCAGTGGCGCTGATGCAGCTTCTGTTGCTGTATCTGAAGATCCTCCGCAACCGGTTAGGATCAGAGCACTTGCTGCCAGCGCAGCACCAAACAGCTTTTTCAAATTCTTAACGGGTTTCATACTTCTTCTCCCACTTTATCTAGTAGCTCAGGGCTTTATTAATAAGCTCAGGGCCTATCAATTAGCTCATGGCTGTTTATTTATGTTCACAACGAGCTTGTAATTTTTCACCGGCTGACTGAATCAGCTGGACTACGACCACCAGCACAACCACCGTGGCCAGCATGATGACCGGGTCAAACCGCTGGTATCCATACCGGATCCCCAGGTCACCCAGACCTCCTCCACCAATGGCACCCGCCATGGCTGAATAACTGACCAGAGTCACCAGGGTCAGCGTCATTCCATGAATCAATCCCGGCAAAGCCTCAGGCAAAAGAACCCGGGTAATGATTTGGAAAGGTGTAGCCCCCATCGCTTCTGCTGCCTCAATAAGACCCCCCGGTACTTCATTGAGGGCACCTTCAGCGATACGGGCCACAAACGGGATGGAAGCGATACTCAAAGGTACAATCGCGGCGGTTGTACCGATTGATGTTCCTGCCAGCAGTCTGGTCAGAGGAATAATCGCCACCATCAAAATAATAAAAGGAACAGAACGTGCCGCATTTACGACAACACCCAGCACCCGATGCAACACCGGGCGTGCCAGAATCTGGTCAGGCCGGGTGATATGAACAAGTACGCCCAGAGGAATACCCACCAGCGCACTGATTGCACCGGATACCGCCACCATATAAATGGTTTCCAGCAGGGATTCCCAAATCAAAACCCAGGATTCAGCAGACATAACCGGCTACCTCCACTTGCAGATCATGTTTTCTCAGGAAGGCCTGAGCACTTTTGGCATTCAATTCATCACCAACCACTTCAACCGTGAGAAAGCCCATGGTTTTGCCATGCACCGTCTCCATATCCGCCTGGATAATGCTGAAGTCCAGATTGAATTGACGGGCTGCCTGGGTAATCAGCGGCTGCACAGTACTGTTGCCCAGGAAAGTGATATGCAGCACCGGATGGCTGCCTTCTGTCTGTTCTTTCTGAATACCTGCTGGCAGATCTTCAATCGGTTTTTCATGAACCGCCGCCCGAACAAACTCCCGGGCCAGATCGGTCTGGGGATTCAGGAAGAAGGACTCCACATCATTGTGTTCAACCACCTGACCGTCACTGAGGATAGCCACCTGGTCACAGATGGATTTCACAACTTCCATCTCGTGGGTAATCAGAAGAATGGTCAGCCCCAGTTTTCTGTTAATGTCCCGCAGCAGATTCAGGATAGAAACTGTCGTCTTGGGATCAAGAGCCGAGGTCGCCTCATCGCAGAGCAGAACCTTTGGCTGGCTGGCCAGAGCACGGGCAATAGCAACACGCTGTTTCTGACCACCAGACAGCTGGGAAGGATAGCTGTCGCGCTTGTCTTCCAGGCCAACCAGTTCCAGAAGCGGGGCAATAGTTTCCTCAATCCGCGCAGCCTTTTCGCCAGCCAGTTTGAGAGGCAAAGCAATATTTTCGTAGACTGTGCTGTTAGCAAGCAGGTTGAAATACTGGAAGATCATGCCGATATCCCGGCGGGCATTTCTCAGATCAGCCGGTGAAAGCTGTACCAGATCACGACCATCAACAACAACCCGGCCAGCGGTTGGCCGTTCCAGTAGGTTGGCACAGCGAATAAGCGTGCTTTTACCAGCACCACTCGAGCCGATAACGCCGTAGATTGAACCCTCGGGGATCCAGAGTGAGACATCATCCAGTGCTTTTACGGTTCCCGAAGAGCCGCGAAACACTTTACTGACTTTTTCAAATCTGATCATTTTAGCTCCGCGTACTACAAACTAATTTATTATCAGCGGGCTAAAGAGAAAGAGGCAGGTACAAAAAAACCACTCTTCCTTCGATAGAGTGGTTTTGCATATTCTTGTAGCGCAAACACATTCTCTTTAGCGGTATTTATTTAAGGCGCCCGCAAGCCGAAGTAACAAATCAGCGCCTGTAATGTGCTGTTCAACATACGGCCATCAGCCACGTTCGTCAATCTTTAACAAGTAAGTATTTATAACTACAGCGTTACCCATAACTTGCTGTCATGTACGCATAAATGAAATACAAAAATACGCCCAAACCAAAACCACAAAATGCATTTATCAGCACCAAAAACGCTAACAAATGCATCCATATTCAGCAAAAACAACTACTTGTATTTACTTTTTTTCTTCAGCAACCTAAGGGAATTCAAAGTGACCAGCGCTGTAGACCCTGTATCAGCCATTACTGCCAGCAATAACCCGGTAACCCCCAGTAAGCTAGTCATAAGAAAGATAACCTTCAAGCCAATTGCAAAGATCACGTTCTGACGAATAATGCCCAATGTAGCCCGTGACAGATCAATCATATTGGCCAGATCAGTCACTTTCTCATGGGTCAAAGCGGCATCAGCGGTTTCCAGAGCCACATCTGTTCCATTACCCATGGCAATCCCGACGTGGGCACTCTTAAGAGCAGGGGCGTCATTGATACCGTCTCCAACCATGGCAACCGGTGCTTTAGCCTGCAGCTCACGAACGGTTGTCACTTTATCTTCAGGAAGTAGGCCGGCGCGATAATCTACCCCTATGCGGCTGGCAATAGCGGCGGCGGCACGAGGGTTATCACCAGTCAGCATAATGCTGGTAATACCCAGCTTATTCAGACTTTGAATGGCCTCTTCAGCATCTTCACGAAGCGTATCGCTGATAGCGATAAGACCAATCAGCTCGCCATCAAAGACGACACCGACAACAGTACAACCCTGCTCTTCCAGTCCTTCAATACCTTGAACTGCATCCTTAACATGTCCGATCTCATCTTTAAGGTGGCTGGGAGAACCAACGACAACAGCCTTTCCATCAACCAGACCGCTGACGCCTTTACCAGCCGATACAGAGACATTATCAGCCTCACCAAACTGAATACTCTTGTCATCAGCATAACGAACAATCGCCTGAGCAAGTGGATGACGTGAGCCTTTTTCAACTGCTGCTGCAAGTTGGAGAACAGTTTCCTGACTCTCCCCAAAGGTCACAATATCGACAACCTGTGGACGACCTTCTGTCAAAGTCCCTGTTTTATCGAAGGCGATCTGCTGAATGTGACCCAGTTGCTCAAGTGCTGCACCACCTTTAATCAGCAGACCTTGCCGGGCTGCACGGGCAAGGCCAGAAGTAACAGCTGCAGGTGTTGAAATCACCAGGGCACAGGGGCAGGCGATCAACAGCATGGCCAGACCACGATAAACCCAGGTACTCCACTCACCACCCAGCAACAGGGGAGGAGTCACGATAACAAGCGCTGAAATCACCATCATCAATGGGGTGTACCAGCGACTGAAGCGGTCAACGAAACGTTCGATGGGAGCCTTATTCTCTTCAGCTTCCTCAATCAGCTTCAGAATCCGATCAATGGCATTATGGCCAGGTTCAGAGAGAACCTTGAGACGGGCTACACGGTCTGCTGCCAGACTCCCGGCCATCACCTGTTCACCTGCAATACGATCCACAGGCACGGATTCGCCCGTCAGGGCGCTTTCATCAAAGCTTGCCGTTGCCGTTAGTAGCACACAGTCTGCCGCCAGACGATCCCCTGGAAGGATTTCAATCAGATCACCAGGACGAAGCTGACTGGCCAGAACAGTTTCCTTGCTCTCACCATCAGGGCCGGACGTTACACGAACCGCTTTATCTGGGGTCAAAGCCATAAGGCTCTTCACCCCCTGACGTGCCCGGGAAGCAGCCAGCCCTTCCAGGTGCTCTCCGATCATAAAGAGCAGCAGCACCATGCCCGCTTCGAAGTATTCTCCAAGAGCCAGAGCACCGATAGCCGCAACAGTCATCAGTGTTTCGATACCAAAAGGCGTGCCAGAGCGCGCCTGTGACCAGGCCTGTTTTGCGATAGGGATCAGACCCCAGACACAGGCCAGGATCAGGGCAATGGAACCAGCTTCCGGGTTAAAGCTCTTAGCCAGGATTCCTGCTCCCATCAGGGCAGCAAGAATGAGAATGGAACTGTATTTCTTGAAGAAACCGGGTTCTTCCTCTTCAGGAGGTGCTTCATCAAAGGAGGATAGAGAAAATCCCAGATCAGTAATCGCTGCTACCACACCCGCTTCATTATTTTGACCCGGAGCATACTGAACCTGAAGACGCAGGGTGGAGAAGGAAATATGGGAACTGATAACACCGGAAACACGGCTTAGGGCATTTTCGGCTTTTTTGACGCAGGCCGGACAATCCATACCGGCAATGTTCCAGATCTGACTATCGCCTCCTTTAGAGGCTAACGGCTCACTTTCCTCATCACCCGGGTCACAACAACTTTCACCGGAACAGCAACTGTCTGGCTTATCGGGAACAGAGGCTGAAACAGTTGTGACGCCAGCACCCTGTACCTTGAGCTGACCACAGCTGTCTTCACCGTGAAAGTGGTTGGTATTGCAACCTTTGCTACTGCAGCAGGAACTCATGACATCCTCCTCAAGCTGGATGACGACTCAATATATGAATTTATATTCATATATTAGATCCAAAGGCTGCCAGTAGCAATGATTTTCAGACCGGGCTCAGGAAACTATTGATTCACCGACGATTAATCATGTCGAGGATATTCTGGTCACGTAATCCACTGAAATATTTCTCAAGTACCCCACTAAAGACCACTGAGTCGTCTGCCGCTGCTTCAAAAAACGTCATGGAAGAGTACAACTTTGTTGCATCAAGAGAGGTTCCCATAATGTCCAAAATCGATCGATTTTCCACATTCAGCAATGCCTGAGAGCACTCCCTGAGCCTTGAACCAAGTATTGGGTCATTAAGATAATCCTTAGCCTGCTGGATGTTTCGAATACCGTAGAAGTGTGAACTACGGCTGACTCCAAGCCCTTCAAGCTGGGGGAAGATATACCAGATCCAGTGTGAGACTTTTCTGCCATTCCTTAACTCACCAAGGGCTCGCTCATATTGCCCACTACTATTTTGCGCATCAACAAAATGCGACAGATGAACTGCTGTTCTGGAAGACATTGTGAACCCTTCCTCTGTGGAGGCCTGAAGACTGCCTGGTGGACGTCCTTGCCGTTCATCCTCAACAGACTGCCTCAAATACTCCAGATAACGGATAAAGAGAGTTGATATACCCTGATAGACCAGTGAACGTGTGCTTTCCTGTGCCAGTCTGGTGAACCCTCTGGTAGCAGCTGGACCACGCATCCATTCCAGCTTATTAACCTGCTGTGAATACTGCCTTCCTAATCCCTGCCCTGTGTTTAACCAGATTTCCGGGAGTTCGTACCCCTGCGAGGGATAATAATCAAACAACCAGTAGCCATTCTTTCCCGCAGAAATCACCGCCAGATTTTGCCAGTCACCAACATGTTGCTCTGAGAGGTTCAACCTGCAGGGTTCTATCTCATCATCGTTTACAACTGAAATTAATTGCTGAAGACTGCATTGGTTGATTGGGCTGAGCAGAGTTTCTCGCCCGGCCAGCTTTCTTAACTTCTTACCTGCCAGAGCCACTGCCCACCAATAGGCTTTTCTATTGCCGGAGAATACTATTGGCAGCATGACCTGCTTGAGACTTCCATCAGAAAAGGTCAGATTTGCCTCAAGAGCAATAGAGTCTGTGCTCAATGGCAGTAGCTGAATTTTTTCAACGCCAGCCTTGAGTCCTGCACTATGTAATTGAACCAGCTGCTGCTCCATCGGAGCAGCCATCATATAACCAATAACCTTATTATCTTCAAAGATAATATCCAGCCCAGGCGCGTCCTGCTGCCAGCGATATTCATTGTCAGGCGTGGCGTAATACATCCGGAACATCTGGTGAATAAACGGATTCATAAAGCGTATCGGGACTTCACCCTCATAACGAGGCTGAAACCCAAGCCAGATATCCGGCACAGTCTCTTTTAACAGCCAGAATTGCGATAATAAAATGCGGCTGACCATAGCCATCGGAGAATCGTAGGGAGCAAGAACAGTAGAGGCAACATTGACAGCACTTCGCCACACAAAATCCTGCCAGCTTCCCGCTAGCAGGGCATCTGAGAGTGCAAATGTTGCCAAGATGGTAGCCAGCGAAGTCTTCCTGCCAAGCAGTTTTTCTGCAAAATAAATTGTCCCGGATACAGCGCCAGCATACCCAGCCGCTACCATGGCTCTGGCAGTTTCATGCCTGACAAAATCCTCTCCCCACTGCAGCCATGTATAGGGATACCTGCGAAATTCACGACGCTTTCCATCCGGAAAAGAATCAGCATTCAGCGTCTGATTCTCTTCCTGAAAAAAGGGGCTCCTTTCTGCGCTGTACCCATTTGGTATAGCAAGAGCGAAAGCCAGCAGGATGGCAGGAATTATCTGTCTGTGAATCAGCTTGGCTTACCAGCTTCGAATTAACGAAAGCGTAAAAATAGTCAAACCCAATGGCTTAACAACCGGAACCGAAGCCCATAATGTTAATAACCCCATTATTTTACCATGGAAATGCCCACTGCATTTTCATTTTTCGGGGTGGGCATTTCCCGCTCATGGCTGTTTGAAACAAAATGCTTATTATGAGTAAGTAATCCTTTGCTTTAGCAGCCATGGTCACTTGATGAGAATAATTGCGGGACTTTTGTTACTGATTGAGGCAGTTATTTGCTTCGGCCCCCTTTTCTTTATTTATTGCATAGGGCTGTTGTTCTATCCGATCTCTGCGATTAACTCCATTATTAACCAGGATTTAAACTCGCTGCTCCACATGTCTCCCATGCTTTTCATGGTGACAGGAGGAACTTTCGGCATTATTGGTCTTGGAATGACATTAATCCAATACACCTTCCAGAATGTTCATTTGATATCTGTGAGAGTGTTGAAACTGTTTACTCTGTTTGGTCTTCTTGCACTTTTGTCTTTCGGTATACCCATGCTGGGAAGTGGTTCAGACTGGTTCTGGTTTACCTTAATTCTTCCCCTTTTGGCTACAACACATATCTACTGGGTAGCCCTTAAAAACACATAGAAATAACTCTTGTTTTGTATACCTCAATGCGGCTCCCGTACATGCACAATCATATCCTGTAATACACAGCGAATATGATCATCATCCAGCTCATAAAACATCTGTCGTCCCTGGCGCCGTGACTTCAGGATCCGCATATCCTTTAATGCTCTCAAGTGGTGGCTGGTCAAAGACTGGGATAATCCCGCAATTTCCGAGAGACAGCAGACCGCTCGGGGCTCATTCATACAGGCCAGTACAATTTTCAGGCGTCCTTCATCCCCCAGCAGTTTAAAAATTTTTGCCAGATTGGTGTGCTCATCATCACTCAGATACATTGATATTGATTCTTGGGCAGCGTCCATACAGTCTCCGCTATAAATCCGCCGGTTTTATGGGCGGTGCTCTCTGGCCAGGTATTCATGGGACTGCATCTCCTGCAGTCTGCTCAGCGTGCGCTGAAACTCAAAGGTAAGTTTCCCATCCGTGTAAAGATCAGGCAATGGTTGTTCACCCGACATAATCAGCTTGACCCCTCGATCATAAAACTCATCAACCAGGTTGATAAAGCGCCGGGCCTGATCATCCATTCCCTGAACCATCTGGGGAATATCTGACAGTAGAATGGTCTGGAACTCCCGCGCCAGCTCAATATAGTCATTCTGGCTGCGCGGGCCATCACAAAGTGCCGTAAAGGTGAACCAGGCCAGGTCTTCACAGACTTTGACGTAGGGAATCGGCCGCCCTTCAATCTCGAGTTCATGATTGCTTCGCGACTGACATTTATCCGGAGCAAGAGCGTAAAAGCTGGCTTCCATCTTCTTCGAAACATCATCCCCAAGAGGATGATGGTACAGTTCAGCCTGCTTCAGCACCCGCAGCCGGTAGTCGACACCGTGATCAACATTCACCACCTCGGTGTACTTTTTGATCAACTCAATCGCTGGAATAAAGCGGGCTCTTTGCAGGCCATCCTTATAGAGTTCATCCGGAACAATATTGCTGGTTGCCACCAGGCTAACGCCATTTTTAAACAGCTCATTGAAGAGCCCGGCCAGAATCATGGCATCGGTTATATCGGTGACGAAAAATTCATCAAAGCAGATAATCCTTGTCTCACTTGCCAGCCTGCGGGCAACGGTTACCAGTGGATTCTTCTGACCATCAAGCGTTTTCAACTCCTCATGCACACGCTTCATAAAGCGATGAAAATGGGTGCGCATTTTCTCTTCAAAAGGCAGGCAGTCGAAAAAGGTATCAACAAGATAGGTTTTACCACGCCCAACACCGCCCCAGAAATAAAGCCCACGACAGACAGTCTTCTTCTTTTTACCCAACCCCAGAAAACTCAGCAGCCCCGAAGTTTCCTGCTCTGCAGCCAGTAAGTCATCATAAAGCCTCTGAAGGTGACTGACGGCCATCTCCTGGGCTGGATCATGAACAAAACCTTCTCGCTGCAGATCCTGCTGATAACGCTCACTTGGGGTCATACAGTTCCCTTATTTGGTATTGCTCTTTCAAACTTCCAGAATAGAACGCCTGTTGTTTCTACCCTGTAGAAACCTTCTCCAGTACGGGAGGAAGCTTTGTACTTATTGACCGTAATTTTTATTGATCTTCTGTCAGGCTGCATACTCTAACCTGTTCTAGGCTCTTTTGAACAGAACCTACAGTTGGTTACTGGAAACCCCTATACAGTGGCAGGAAAAGATTATAAGTTAGGTTCTGTTGATTCATGCTAAAGCGTTTCACGCCTTTAAAAACTACGACTTCATCTATACATATAGAGAATCTGGACAACTGACGTTTCATCCAAATTGAGGCTGGATTGTGGAAATATCGAACCTGCTGTGGACAACCGGAGGCATCGCCTTTTTTACCGGTCTTGTGATCGGTATCGTGTTATACCACTTTCTGGCAGGTGGTCGCCCCGCAGGGAATCTGCGCTCACGGGTCACCGAGCTGGAAGCTGAACTGAAAGAATATAAAGACAAGGTGGCTGATCATTTCAGCACAAGTGCCCACCTTGTGAACCGATTAACTGATACCTACCGCGATGTTCATGAGCATCTGGCCACCAGCGCCAATGAACTCTGTGTTGATGAACTGACCCGCCACCGCTTGAATGATGCTCTGCTGGGCAGCAGCGCCATCCATCACAAAGGTGAGAAAACAACGCCACTGGAGCAGCCGAGAGATTATGCTCCCCGCAAGGATCCGGAAGCTGAAGGAACTCTTTCCGAAACATTCCGGGTTAACAAGGGAACTCCACAGGAATCTGATCCTGCTGCCTGATTGCCTTTTCTGACTTGTTTATAGCTCCGCTTTGATCCCTGATCTTGGCGGAGTTTTTGTATTCACTTTCACAGGCTCAGTGCCAGGCAGGATGTTTATGGAATAAGCCCAGTTGCCAGAAGTCCTGCCAAAACTCGGCACTTCCAGCAGCCTTTTCCACTCAGTCTTTACCGGAGATAAATAATCTCCACCATATCCAGATGTCTGGCTCTTCCGATCAGATCTGTGAGTAATAACCAGCCACCGGGGACGATCATTGACTTTCCCCTCCTTCAGATCCTCCTCATCATCCAGAGTGGCTGCTGCCATAACAAGACTGCCATCAAAGCAGGCCATCAGATCTCTGTGGGAAACATCATCAGATCCCTGCAATCGATAGATATTATCTCCAGAATGATCCGGGGCAGGTGTTGCTATATCCGAATAAGGGTCACTAAAAACCATCAGGTGGTTATGATGCCCGCGGAATAACAGTTCTTGAGTGGAGGAGTCCGCGCAGAGAGACTTTATATCACCATTGTTATATTTCTGGGCTTCCCAATGACTGCTCTGGTCTTTTTCAAAATCAATACCCAACCCCTGGGTTCTTTCTGCGACAGGAAGTCTTTTCCAGGATTGGTCCTCCGCAGTTAATTCCGAGTAAAACATCCAGACTTTGCGCTGGAGATCCCTTGCCTTCTTTCTTTTTAAACGATCCATGGAGGCAACAACTCTTACACTGGCTTTATCAGCTTTGTGCCCAACCAACAAAGTCAGGCCACTGGGATAGAAATCTAAATCGTTATCAGAAATTAGCTGGTTTTTGCCTTTTTCAGGATAAGGCTGAACAGCTGTCGGGCTTCCGGTAGAAGACAGCTCGTCAAGGTTCAGAGTAAAAACCCTGTTATCAACCAAAAGAAAAACGGTCTTATGACCATTAAGCTCTATCTCATCACTGATCTGAACAGGTGAGAAATCAAAACGATTACTGACAGCATAAGGTTTGTACCAGGATTGTTGTGCCTTGGTGTGGAACCCAAGAACTCCCTGATCCAGATAGACCATTTTCGGGATGTACTGCCCGGTAGCCTCCTGCTTAATATATATTCTCAGGTTGCCGTTATGATCGACAAACAGATGCCTGCCTCCACTTAGAGGGCGATGAAATGTTGTGAAATGGGAATGTAACTGGAGATTGCCAAAACCAAAACTGAGCTGTTCCCAGTTGGCCGTCTCTGCCTCTATAGCAGGTATATCCAGAGGAAGAGAGAACAGCACAGCCTGACCATCACTGCCCTGGCCTGCAACATAGACCGTATCTACCGCAGCAGCATTAACTACTACCAGCAGGCCAAACCAAACCGCTTTGACATAGTGCTTGAATAAACCCATGAACTCCATATCCAGCATCCTCGAGTAGAGCTTGATGGCTGTTAGACCTTTTAAAATAGTCTGAGTTCATGGGTCTGAAGCTGTATAAGCTAGCCTTTGGTCTTATTTCACGCCACGGACATCCCCGGTTACTCCCTGAATATCAACCTTGCCGGATTTATCCGATTTCAAATACAGATCGCCCACCACATCCCTGATTTGAATATTTCCCCTGCCATCCTTGAGTTCAACATTGCCTTGAATTGAAGCAAGCTGGATATCTCCGGATGTATTAGTGATTTTTACCCTTCCCTTAACACTCTTGACATCAATATGCCCTGAGGAATCTGAAATCCTGACCTGCCCGTTAATGCTTTCAGCAATAACATTGCCCTTTTTATCATTGACCACCAGCTCTCCCTGGTGATTGTGAATCTCCATATCATCATTCAGGTCATTAATTTTCAGCTTACCGCTGGTATCAAACACACTGACATGCCCCGAGCCGTCATTCAGCGTCAGCGGACCATGGCTGCGCTCAACTCTTAAATGGCCAAGTCCATCAGCAACCCTGCCACCTTTTGCCAGACCGGAAATAGAGATATCTCCATCCGTATCACGAATATCAAGGAACAGGTTATCTGGCATGGTCACAACCAGATCAATGGTTGCCTTTTTATCCCGCTTTTTGATTTTTTTTAGATAACCGGCCTTCAAGGTCAGCTTGGAGCCATCTCGCCTCAAATAACGATCCATCTTCTGTTCAACATGCTTTTCGGCCTGTCCCTTGCTTCCGGGATATGAAATCACCAGGTCTGCGGTGACTTCATTCATCCCGGATCTTGCATTGACCTGAAGATCCCCGGGGCCGGCAAAGATAATTAACTTGGTCACCCCATTTGTTTTGTGGGAGAGCTTTTCAGACCACTCCTCAGACCAGACTACAGAGCTGAGTAGAGTTAACATACAGAGCGTGAGAACGCCCCGAAAAAGATGACTCACTGGAATGTCCTTTTTGTTATTAATGAGTTTGCACGGACCAACAACGAAAGTTGTCATTTCAAGCCGAAGGAATCAAGTGAATCTAAAATGAAGTCATTTTTCCCAGATTCTATTAACGGTACTGACGAAGTCCGGGGCAGAAGTGCCTTCTTATCAAAACAGGAGTAATCTGTTGCGTATTTTCAGCGGACAGAAAAGGACAGAATGATGAGAAGCCACGAGGTGGACTACAAGATTATCGGTCACGATATGCAAATGGTCGAAATTGAACTTGATCCATCCGAAACCGTTATTGCTGAAGCCGGGGCTATGACCTGGATGGATCAGGGCATCCACTATGAAACACGGATGGGTGATGGTTCCAACCCGGATCAGGGTTTTCTGGGCAAGCTCTGGGGGGCTGGAAAGCGTATGGTAACGGGTGAGTCACTGTTTATGACCCACTTTACCAACCAGGATGCCGGTAAACAGAAGGTTGCTTTTTCGGCTCCCTACCCCGGCTCCATCGTTCCTATTGATCTTGCCGAGATTGGCGGTGAACTGATTTGCCAGAAGGATGCTTTTTTATCAGCAGCCCTCGGTACACGCATTGATGTGGCATTAACGAAAAAGTTTGGCGCCGGCTTCTTTGGTGGTGAAGGTTTTATTCTTCAGCGGCTGGAAGGCGACGGCATGGCCTTTGTTCATGCAGGTGGCACTGTACAGAAAAGAGAACTAAACAATGAAACCCTGCGCCTTGATACCGGCTGCCTGGTTGCTTTCAGTCAGGGTATTGAATACGACATCGAAATGGCCCGAGGCCTGAAGAGCATGATGTTTGGTGGAGAGGGTCTGGTTCTGGCAACACTGAAAGGAACAGGAACTGTCTGGATTCAGAGCCTGCCTTTTGCCCGCCTTGCGGACAGGATTCTGTCGCAAATGCCTAAACGCACGGGTGAAGGATCCGCAGGGTAAAAAACGATCTGCAAATGATATGGCAAATCGAAAATACTCACAGGGGTTCACTTTCACGTGACCCCCTGTGCGGACACCAATTACTCTTGGGAATCCAGATACTTCTCAGCATCCAGAGCGGCCATACAGCCAGTTCCGGCAGAGGTAATAGCCTGACGATATACATGGTCCATCACATCACCAGCCGCAAACACACCTTCGACGGAGGTCTGAGTGGCATTACCCTCTGAGCCACCCTGAACTTTCAGGTAGCCATCTTTCATATCCAGCTGATCGACAAACAGTTCGGTATTCGGACTATGGCCGATAGCGATAAACACGCCATCAACAGCAATATCCTTGGTGGAACCATCCTGAGTGCTCTTGATACGCATACCGGTTACACCGGCATCGTCGCCCAGAACCTCATCCAGAGTGGCGTTAAGCTCCAGCTTGATATTGCCGTTCTCAACCTTGTCCATCAGCTTCTTCTGCAGAATCTTCTCGGCACGGAATTCTTCACGACGGTGCACCAGAGTTACGCTATCAGCCAGATTGGAGAGATACAGAGCTTCTTCCACAGCAGTATTACCACCGCCAACCACGGCGACAGGCTTCTTGCGGTAGAAGAAACCATCACAGGTTGCACAGGCAGAAACGCCCTTGCCTTTAAAGGCTTCTTCACTGTCCAGCCCCAGATAACGAGCGCTGGCACCAGTGGCAATAATCAGGGCATCACAGGTGTAAGTGCCACTGTCACCTTTCAGTACGAAAGGACGCTGCTTGAGATCAGTCTTATTGATATGGTCGAAGATAATCTCAGTCTCGAAACGTTCTGCATGAGCCTGCATACGCTGCATAAGATCAGGCCCCTGCAGACCTTCCACATCACCGGGCCAGTTATCCACATCCGTCGTGGTGGTCAGCTGCCCCCCCATCTGCATACCGGTGATCAGCACCGGATTCAGATTGGCACGTGCAGCATAAACAGCGGCTGTGTAGCCGGCAGGTCCTGAGCCCAGAATCAGCAGCCGGGCATGCTTGGTTTCACTCATTATTTACTCCGTTCTTTTTCCTACCCAGATGCGGCCTTATTGAAATGGCTGATCCGCACCTGTGTCTAAAACTGTTTGCACTGTTATGTATGCTGGTTGTCCGACATAATAACCAGTTGGAATTTTTTGAACCAGTCAAGAATCTCTATTACCGCCATTCAGGCTTCATATGAAACAGCAATTACAAACCACCAGCCAGGGCATCGATTTCTTTCTGAACGGTCTCAAACGCCTTCCCGAGCCGGGTATCAGAGCTTTTGTACTGATCCCGCTGACTATCAACATAGTGGTCTTCAGCCTTCTGATCTGGCTGGCCACCAAACAGTTCTCTCACTGGGTTGATGCTATGGTCGGATGGCTGCCCGACTGGCTCAGCTTTCTGACCTTCATCGTCTGGCCACTGTTTGCCGTAACCATACTGTTGGGGCTGTTCTTCGGTTTTACAATCGTAGCTAACCTGATTGCTGCTCCTTTCAATGGTTTTCTGGCAGAGAAAATCCAGAAGGAGCTGGATCCTGGCTGTATGCCAGACGGCGGCTGGAAAGAGCTACTGGCCCTGATTCCAAGAACCCTTGTACGAGAGTTACAGAAACTCTGGTACTACCTGCCCCGGGCTCTGATCCTGCTAATACTGTCATTTATTCCAGGTATTAACCTGGTGACACCTTTCCTGTGGCTGTTTTTCTCTGCCTGGATGATGGGCGTTCAGTACTGTGACTATGGAGCGGATAACGAGCTGGTGAATTTCAAAGTCATGCTTAACCGACTGGCTAACCCCCGTATGCAGACTGTGGCATTTGGAGGAATAGTCTCCCTGTTTACCATGATCCCACTGATAAATCTTATCGTTATGCCAGCCGCTGTGATTGGTGGAACAGAGCTCTGGGTAAGACGACGGGGCTTAAGCAGTAAAGTGAACAAATCGTAATGCATTCACAGCACAAAGCCACCTCCCCACGTTAAAAACAGTTATTTTCACCAACATTAACGCAAGTTTCACTAACCGAAAAATCCGCTTCTTGCGGAACTTTTCCCAAAACGGAAAATCTTAAATGGAGTGCGCCATGATTAAAATGATACGGAGTTAATTATGATACGGAATATGAATTCTACACCCCCTCTGCCCTTACGTGTATTGGATGACTGTGAGGGTTATATCTTTCAGGCCGCTTGCTGGCTGGGAAGGGCTGTTTCACTCACACTTGGCCAGCCACTCGAACAGTCGAACCTGAGCCAGCTCATTGAAGATGCGCTTGCGGGAACAGAAAAAAAACTCGAGCAGTACAAACCGATAAGCCAATCTTCTTCAAGCAACGGAGTTTATCTGATAAAAAACAGACAACAGCCTCCCGAAACCAAAGTGAAATCACCAACTCCTGACATCAAAAACAAAGTTACCCAGGAGACGAAAAGCAAAATTAGCAGTGTGGTAAGTAACTTTTTAAGCAGTGATTCGAATGGGGGTGAAAGCTTCCAACAGGGCTCTGTTTCAGGTAAAAGTAAAAAGCCTCGTAATAAGGCTAGGTGGCATCGGCATCCATACATTACAGAAAAATTGGAACAAAACTCTCATGGGCGTCTCAAAAAAGCGCATTCAAGTAATAGCACAAACACAGCCTTCCAACAGATTGTTTCATCTGTAACAGGTTCTCTGATTCGGGATACCCTGATGGACGATCCCGAGCTTGACGCCGATGCTCTGGTAAAGGCAGCAGAAAAGAGGCTCAGCTCTAACGATTACTATTCATGCCAGGCCCAGCACATAGCGATGTACCAGTAAAAAATGTCTACAGAGCAGGAAAAACATAATCACTACAGTGAATACTGACCGAAGGCATGCTCTCTGTCGGCCCCGAACGGAGCATGCCTTTTTCCTCACTGAAATCGCTTGCCTATCCCTCTACGCGCCTTAAAATATGGCGTTTCCATAATAAAACCTGCTGTAAATTCATGCGCACAAGCCAATATTTTCTGCCAACCCTGAAAGAAACGCCTGCCGATGCCGTTGTTATCAGCCACCAGCTGATGCTGCGTGCCGGTATGATCCGCAAACTTGCTTCTGGCCTGTACTCCTGGCTCCCGGCGGGCAAGCGCGTCCTGAACAAGGTTGAGAACATTGTTCGTGAAGAGATGGACCGTTCCGGCGCTCTGGAAACCACCATGCCGGTTTCCCAGCCGGCAGAGATCTGGCAGGAAAGTGGCCGCTGGGTTGAGTACGGCCCTGAACTGCTGCGTTTCCAGGATCGCCATAACCGTGATTTCGTTATGGGTCCAACCCATGAGGAAGTGATCACTGATATCGTCCGTAACGATATCAGCAGCTACAAGCAGCTGCCTCTGAACATGTACCAGATTCAGACCAAATTCCGTGACGAACGCCGTCCTCGTTTTGGCGTTATGCGTTCCCGTGAATTCCTGATGAAGGATGCCTACTCCTTCCATATTGAAGCTGAATCTCTGGTCAATGAATACCAGAATATGCACGATACCTACTGCCGTATCTTTGATCGTCTGGGCCTGGATTACCGCCCGGTTGAAGCAGATAACGGCTCTATCGGTGGTACCGGCTCCCAGGAATTCCACGTTCTGGCTGATTCCGGCGAAGACGATATTGTCTTCAGTGACAGCAGCGATTACGCCGCCAATATGGAGAAGGCAGAAGCCCTGGCCCCGGCTGATAATCGCCCTGCTCCTTCCGAGGAGATGACCCGCGTTCCAACTCCAAATGCCAAAACCATCGCAGAACTGGTTGAACAGCACGGTCTGCCAATCGAGAAGACTGTTAAGACCCTGATCGTAAAAGCTTCCGAAGAGTGTGAAGCTGATCTGGTCGCACTGATGGTTCGTGGCGATCACGAACTGAATGAGATCAAGGCTGAGCATCTGCCTGAAGTCGCTGCTCCTCTGGAAATGGCTGCCGAAGAAGAGATCCGTGCTGTTATGGGTGCGGGCTGTGGTTCCCTCGGCCCTGTTGGCATGACCATTCCCTGTATTGTTGACCGCACTGTAGCCAAGATGGCTGACTTTGGTGCTGGTGCCAACAGCGATGGCGAGCACTTCTTCGGTGTGAACTGGGAACGTGATGCAACTTACACTCGTGAAGCAGATATCCGTAACGTCGTTGAAGGCGACCCAAGCCCATGCGGTAACGGCAAGCTGTTTATCAAGCGCGGTATTGAAGTGGGTCATATCTTCCAGCTGGGAAAGAAGTACAGTGAAGCCATGAATGCCACCGTTCTTAACCAGAGCGGCAAGGATGCAGCCCTGTTCATGGGCTGCTACGGTATTGGTGTAACCCGTGTCGTTGCTTCTGCCATTGAGCAGAACCACGATGATCGCGGGATTATCTGGCCTGACGCCATTGCACCTTTCCAGATCGCCCTGGTACCTCTGAAGATGGAAAAATCCGAAGTAGTACGTAAAACCTCTGAAAAACTGTACGCTGAACTGACAGCAGCCGGCTATGACGTTCTGATGGATGACCGCAAGGCCAGCCCGGGTGTTAAGTTTGCCGATATGGAACTGGTTGGCATTCCTCACCGCATTGTTATCAGTGACCGCAGCCTGAGCGAAGGCAATGTTGAGTACAAGCACCGTCGTGGTGGTGATGCAGAAACCTTCCCTGTTGACAGTATTGTTGCTGAACTCAAGCAGAAGGTGACTATCTGATAGTCTCTGGTTTTCAGAATATCCGGCAGGCCCTGCGCCTGCCGGTCTTGATTTCACTTCTTAATCTTTTTCCTTCTCCCACGGTCAATAGCCAGTCTCAGGAACTGGTTGATGACAGCATGCGCCAATATCTGGCTGATGCCATCAATGAAGCCAGTTCTTTTAACAACCGTTACGCTGCTGAAGTCTGGCTGGTCGATATGTCATTACGTCTGGCACCCTATATTGGAGATCAGCTGGACCGCATAGAACTGCTGCAGACAGTTCACCGCGAAGCATCCCGCACAGGTCTTTCCCCAGAATTGGTTCTCTCTGTGATTCATACCGAGAGCACGTTCGACCAGTATGCTGTCTCCCGCGCCGGAGCCCAGGGGTATATGCAGATTATGCCTTTCTGGAAGTTCGAAATCGGTCAGGAGGATGACAACCTCACCGATATGGAAACCAACATTCGCTATGGCACCAGCATCCTGAGTTACTATATCAAGAAAGAGGAAGGTAACCTTGATCGGGCACTGGCCCGATACAATGGCAGCTATGGGAAGTTGTGGTACCCGCGCAGAGTAATAAAACGCTGGGATAAATTCTGGCGGGTTCCCTGATTGAGATAGTAGACAGTGGTTAGTTATCTTGCCGTAAAGGATGGTTGTCAGGTAGTTGTCTGGAAATCCACAATGCTAATTTATGCTTCATTTTAGGCTCTGTTTCTTCACCTTTTGCTAACGGCTGAATTAGCTTGTCCTGAACTAATAGATGATAAAGAAATCGAATTTTCAAACCAGCAGAATGTGTACCATCAAACTCACCGGCCCCTCCGCGTTTTTGCAGGTAAATCGCTCCAATACGAAGTGCTTCTTTTACCAGTGCTGCTTCATTCTTCAGTTTCTTCACGCAAATCCCTCTGGTTATCCAGATAAACCGTCAGCCAGTGGTAAAGCCATTAATTGACTGCATACCACACTCTTCCACCTGAACCTTATTTACTACAGCCATGGGCGGACCTTCATGCAGCCATTCACATAACAGTTCAACTGCGGTGACTTCTCCACACATCATGACTTCCACACGCCCATCCGGACGGTTTTGAGCCCAGCCAGTCACGCCCAGCTGCTCTGCACGTTCCATGGTTGAAGCACGAAACCAGACACCCTGGACCCGCCCCTCAACCAAAGCTTTTCTGCATACTTTGGACATAATACCGTTTTCCTGACTATTTCTGTTCTGCTTTTAACTCAGCAGCTAATTCAGCAACTGCCTGCTCAAGACCTTTTTGAGTCTGAGGACCGAGAAGTTTTTTCTTCAACTGTCCCTGAGCATCAAGAATATAGGTAGCAGGCAGAACAGGAGGCAAGTCAATTCCAAGGTCAGCAACAGACACAGGCGATACAACGGGGAAGTTAATACCAAGAAGACTGACATTATCATCAAGATCAGCAAGGTGTGCCGGTGGAGAGGCATTATCAAAATCAACACCCCAGACCCGAATACCATTATCAGCAGCAGCCAGGGCATTCAGCTCAGGAACCTCTTCACGACAGGGATCACACCATGTGGCCCAGTAATTGACTACAAGCCAGGATTGATCTTTAGCTTTAAGGTGCAAAGGGTTGCCATGAAAATCTTCAAGCTGTACTTCTTGACTGCAACCCGACAGAAACAACACCCCGAGGAAAAGAAACCATAGTCTTTTGGGGAAAGCTGACCTCATTCCTGAAATGACTCCTGATCAATATGGTTATTCATTTGACGGTCAATCAGCAGTGTGTCGAGCGAATGGGAAAACATGCTTTCACGCTCAAGATTCAATTCCCGTATTGCTCCGATCAGCGATCTGAACCATTCAGGTTTATTGACCAGTTCCAAACGGCTAAGTTCTTGCTCACCAGGCATCGGCCAAGGGCATATCCCCATCAACTCTGCCAAGGATATAGCTTGAAAAGACTTCGCAGGTACTAAAGCACCACTGCTGTTTCTCCCCAAAACACCTTCTGCCAGTAGCCAGGAGGTGACCTGCTCCCAGTAGCGTTGCCCAACAGGCCAACCCTCTTCCTGAACCTGTTCCAGTGCTGTGGATTCCCCTGAATTAAACCGCTTCTGAAACACCGCCAGGATAGCCAGCATAGACAATACCGGGGAAAATTCTCCTTCCGAATGCCCCAGAGGCTCTCCCAGAGAGTGAACCAGCTCAGCTCCGAGCAGCACCAGCAACCAGCTAAGATAAATCCACAGAAGGAAAACAGGAACTGCTGCAAAGGCCCCATAAATAAACTCATAGGTCGGAGAAAATGTCAGGAATAATGTAAAGCCCCATTTGCTCATTTCAAAAAGCAGTGCCACCACCACACCACCGACCAAGGCATTCCGTACCCTTACCCGCCGGTTGGGAACCGTCAGATAAAGCAGGGTGAAAGCAAGAGCACTCATAAAAATGGGCATAACGCGGAGCAGAACCCCCTTCACGCCCAGAATAGTTGTCGCATCATCAATCAACTTGATGGTGGCAAGGTAGGAGCTGGCAGCAAAACCAAGACCAAGCAACATCGGTCCCAAAGTGAGAATGGCCCAGTACAAAAGAAAACTGGTCACGGCCCGGCGTTCAGAACCCGTGTGAAAAATACTGTTTATCGCGTGGTCAATTGTCCGCAACATTAACAAAGCTGTGACCAGAAGAAACCCCATACCTACAAGGGTTAAATTACGGGCCTGATTGGAAAATGATGTCAGCCACTTGCTGACCGTCTCACCAGCGGAGGGGACAAAGTTGGAGAAAACAAAGTCCTGCAGCTGTCCGCTCATTCCCTGAAAAGAGGGAAAAGAAGCCAGCATGCTATAAGTCACCGTGAGAAGAGGCACTATCGCAAACAACGTTGTGTACGTCAGCGCGGCTGCATGATTCAGGCAGCCATCCCCCACAAAACGTCCCAATGTCATTCCCACCACGCGCTGGAACGTTACAATCTGCGGTGAAAGTCTTTTCATTATCGGTATACCCTTATTCACCAATCCAGATAGAATACACATCACAGACACATAACTAAATGGGGGACGTTGTGTCCGATTCTGCAGTCACTATCTATCACAATCCTCGCTGTTCAAAATCCCGCCAGACTTTGCAGATTCTGGAAGAAAAAGGATTAAATCCAGAGGTTGTTCTTTATCTCAAAACACCACCAGACAGTGAAACGCTCGCAGAAATCATCCGAGCCATGGGTATCACTCCCCGGGATCTGCTGCGAATGGGAGAGTCAGCTTACGGAGAAAACAGACTGCAGGATCGCAGCCTGAGTGACCAGCAGTTAGTTGATGCCATGGTTGCCAACCCGATTCTGATTGAACGACCCATTGTGCTCGCCAATAGTAAAGCCCGGATTGGTCGGCCACCGGAGTGCGTTCTGGAGATTCTCTAATGGATCAGCCCTATGTGCTTGTACTTTATTACACCCGTCATGGAGCCACCAGAGACATGGCCCTGGCTATAGCCCAGGGCATTGAACAGGTAGCTGGTATATCAGCGCGTCTGCGAACTGTGCCACCTGTTTCCACAGTCTGCGAAGCAACTGAGCCTGATATTCCTGATGAAGGCGCGGTGTACTGTACTGAAGACGATCTGCGCAACTGCAGCGGGGTTGCACTTGGCACCCCGACCCGCTTCGGGAATATGGCAGCTCCGATGAAGTATTTTCTGGACGGTACCAGCAACCTATGGGTTACCGGCGCCCTGATTGATAAGCCTGCAGCTGTTTTTACATCGACAGCCAGCCTGCATGGTGGCCAGGAAAGCACCCTGTTAAGCATGCAGTTGCCTTTGATGCATCAGGGGATGATTATCTGCGGGTTACCGTACAGCGAGCCGGAATTAAACAAAACAACAACGGGCGGCACTCCTTACGGAGCCAGTCATTTTGCTGGTCAGGATAACAAACCTCTATCTGGCAGTGAAAAAGAACTCTGTATTGCCCTGGGTAAACGTGTTGCCACACTGGCACAAAAATTGGGTTAACCATAAATGATAAAAACCATTTCAGGGATGGACCAAAAAGTCCGTATCAGCTGGAGTGTTTCCGCTCTCCTGTATTTGATTCTGATCCTGAGCATAACCCTCGAACACTGGGTGATTGATCCGCCCAGCGTTGATTCGCCCTTACTGATCTGGTTCTTGCGGGTTCTGCCTCTGCTGATCTTTCTTCCGGCCATCATCAAGGCCTATGCACGAGGGTTTGCCTGGCTGGGGTTTGTAGTTTTGTTTTACTTTACCAGCGGTGTTGTTGATGGCATGACAAAATCTGAATGGATGGGCTGGCTGCAGGCTGGATTGAGCATTGGGCTGTTTTCCAGTTCGATTTTTTATGTGCGTTGGTTTTATCAGCGCACATAAAAAAGCAGCACCTCAACGGTGCTGCTTTTCATGACAAGTATGAAGAATTACTCTTAATCTTTCTTGTTCATTACTTTATCAAAGTCACTATCAGCGAGGCTTTGAGGGTTTGAATCATCCTCCTCTAATGAGAACGGATTATATTTCCTATTCATTACCCTTTCGAAGTCATCGTCAGCCAGGCTTTGTGGATTTGACTCAAACCCCGCTGTGGAGAATGAATCAGTTTCTGGCAGTGGGTTTGACATAGTTTCCGTGGAAGAGAAATTATCATCATATCCCAACTTCTCCTCAGAAACTGGTTCTGTCGTTCCACCAAGAGCCTGATCTTGTGCTTTTCTTTGCTCAGCCAGTTCAGCCACCCTTTGAGCTCGTGACTTCCTGCCTTTGTTAAGCTCTGAGGTCTGCTTTTCAAGAGCTTCTTTCAACTGAGCAGAACCTCTTTGAAGTGCACGCTCATTTCGCTCTTCCCGATACTCCTGCATCCGCTTCTCATCAGATACTTTCTTGTACTCGGCAAGCGTTCCATTAAGCTCTTCAAGCAGCTCATCAGCGCCAATTTCTTCAGCCATTTCCTTAGCTGCAACAACTCTTGGAGTCTGCACAACAATAGCTTTCGCTTCTTCAACAAGCTTGGCCATATCATCACAAACTTCTCTAAAGCCAGCATCAATGACTTTGTCATTCTTCAGCAGCTCAGTATGCATCTCACGCTTCTTGCGAACTTGCTGGAGGCTCTGATCTGCAAGATCCCATGAAAAGACAGACATTCCTGCATCCTTATCAAGACCTTCCCTGGTAAAGACAGGTCTAGGTCTGAGACCCGTCTTGTACAGTGGACGAAGCTCTTCAGGAACAGATACAGTTCCATCTTCACCAATGGTGACCATACCACTGCTCATCTGCAGATTTTTGCGCACCGAAACAACTTTATCTGTGCACTGCACAACGCGCTTCTTAAGAACACGCTGACTAAACCAACTGGCAAGACCGAGCATCAAAGCAGTTTTAGCAGCAATAAGCTTTCTACCTTTGACATGCTTAACAAAGTCCTTGAAAGAGCTTCTCATAGTTTCTCTCATAGTACTGAACTTCACTGACAGCTCACCCAGCTCGCGCTCAAGATATCCAAGACGTTCAGCATTCACAGACCAGTTTGTACGCCCTTCTAAAGCATCCAGCTGCTTTTGGATTCGCTCCTGTGCTTCTGGAGTATTACGCTTGGCAACAGCAGCCTGCAATTGTGACTGCAAGTTGTCTTTGAATGAATCAACAGCATGGTCATGTGGCTGAGAAGAGGTCACAAACTCTGAACGAGCTTCGTTAAGCATCTTCAACAACAGCTCAACATGCTTGGGTGAGCTGGCATTCTTGGCCTGAGCCGTCATGACCTTATGCTTTTTCATCATCTGGCGGTGGATAACCTTCAGATCTTTTACTGATCCTTCAAAGCCTTGTCCATCGTGATCAAGATCAATCTGATGACCTAAAGCCCTAATCGCATCTTGCTGCTTACCAATTACATCATTCTGCGCACGCATAACCGCAGTTTCATTGTTAACAGCTTCCTGAAGAAGATCAACAATGACTGTTCTCATCTTCATTCCAAGCTCAGCACGATTCTCTTCGAGCTTCTGAACCTGAGGTAATTCTTCCATCTCCTCCAGAAGCTCAGAATATCTGGCAGCTAACTCAGCACGACGGGCAGAACCAGATTGTCCCTGTGCTTTTAATCGCTCCATCTCGTCTCTGAGTTTTTTGATGTCTTTGTTGGTGGCTTCAACATAGCGACAAACGTCTTCCAGCATGTTCACTTCTTTTTCAACTGCTTCAAAACGAGGATCGTTATATACAAACTCAGCCATCAAAGCAGAGCTGTAAGCTTTGTCACTGGAGCCCTTATCGAGTTCCTCCAAAGAGGCACCAGATCTTTTCAGCTCAACTCCACCAGAATTAATCTCGTCAACAACACTACCAAACTTTTGTATGTTGACCATTTTGCCCGCAGCTTCCTGGTGCTCTGGGGTATTTCTCCAAAGTTGATCAGTCCGCTTCTGTGTAACTTCGAACTGTCTCAGAACATCATCACTCACGCCGAAATGCTGTTCCCCGCTTTCTTCCTGAGAAACACTTCTTGTAAACGCTTTACCAGTTACTACGCTTTTTACGCCTTCATACACTTTGCGCAGCATGCCAACATCTGTTGGTCCTTGGGGTCCTTGAACGCCTCCAGACATGGTGTACCTCCTTGTACATTTAACTCTGTGTGCTCTAGCCGGACATATCTTTGTCCGTGATCCCAACAATACGGAGAAAGTTCCGAAGCGTCTGTTCGACATAAGTCTCTCAGACCTTTGTCAGGTTCAAGGAAGGGTATCCAGGGAGGTTGAGTGGAGTGCAGATAAGGTCTGGCTACTACTGCACGACAATCCACCTGTCCAGCCAGAGATATTCCTTAACCATCACCATAGAAGGTTCTGGGATAAACAGGAGGAGAGATAATGAAAAAGGAGCTGTACATGACCAGAAAACCAGTGCTAATGCTTATGATTTTCTGATCAGGCAGTATTCTGACGAAAAAAAGCCACAGAAGGGCCAAAAAAAAGAGAAACCTGAGGCTACCAGCCCATGACCTCTTTCACAAAGGGAATACTGAGCTTTCTCTTGGCTCTCAGGCTAGCACCATCCAGACGGGCCAGAACCCCGAACAGATCCTGCATAGTCCGTGGGCTGCGATTCAGGATAAATTTGGCAACCTCCTCGGATAGTTCCAGACCTCTGAGATGAGCCCTCAGGCGCAAAGCCATAACCTTGTCATGATCAGACAGAGGCATAACCTGAAACACTACCCCCCATGAGAGTCGTGATACCAGATCAGGCAACTCCAGAGGAAGCTGACGAGGCGGGCAGCTGGAAGCGACAAACAGGCGCTTGCCTCTTTCTCTCAGCTCATTGAAGAGGTTAAAGATTGCCTCTTCCCAGGCAGCATTGCCACCTATAGCCTCGATATTGTCCAGGCATACCAGTTCCATGGCATCAAAGCCTTCTATCACCCTCGGGGGATAATCCACCATTTCATCCATGGGAAGATAGGCAGAGCGATAACCCAGGCGATCGACCTGATGACAGGCGGCCTGCAGGAGGTGGCTACATCCAACACCGGATGCTCCATATAAATAGAGGAAGGATTCGGGGGCAATTCCGTCGGCACACCGATCCGGGTCCAGCATCTTTACCAGAGGCTCGTTTGGACCGGGATAGTAATTGGCGAAAGTCGCGTCATCCCTCAACTGCACACTTAGCGGTAATTGCAACGGCTGACTCATGTATCCGCTATGAATCCACGATTGAAGCAGGTTACAACCATATCACGACTTATCACTCGCATGATACAGGTGACTGCCCTTATAGTTGCCATACAAATGCACAAGCAACACCATAATGACAGCTGCTACAGGCAGTGCCAGAAGAATTCCGGCAAAACCAAACAGCTGTCCCCCTGCCATAATGGCGAAAATAACAGCAACCGGATGCAGACCGATACGATCCCCAACCAGAAGCGGCGTAAAGACCATTCCCTCAAGAGCCTGCCCAACGACAAAAACTCCCACGACAGAGGCAATCTGCCAGAAAGAGTCAAACTGGAAAACAGCCATAACCATGGCGATGCCGATTCCAACAATAAAGCCCATATAAGGAACGATACTGGCAAGGCCTGCTACCAGACCAACAAGGAGGGCAAACTGTAAACCAACCATCCACAGCCCCACTCCATAGGTCAGCCCGAGCAGAAGCATAACCATCAGTTGTCCTTTCAGAAATGCTCCAAGCACTTCATCACACTGCTTGGCAAGTCCAATCACTGTTGGAGCGAGGTTGCGAGGGATCATTAAACCAATATTGTGAACCATATGGTCCCAGTCCCGAAGCAGATAAAACGTCACAACAGGAACCAGAAAGGCATTGGCAAGAAAGCCAGCCATGGCCATGGTTGATCCACTGACTGCATGACTGACCTGCTTAAGCACACCGCCACCCTCATTCCAGTGGCCACTCAATCGGGTGCTGAGGTCTTTGAGGTTAAAGAGATCAGGAGGCAGATCCGCATATTCAGAAAGCTTTGGTACCAGAGTTGCCTGCATCCAGTGACCTAGCGTTGGTAACAGTTCTATGGCAATACGCACCTGCTTGACCAGTCCTGGAATAACTACCAGCAAAGCCACAATAAAGATCAGACTGACCAGCAGGAAAACAATGCAGACAGACAAGGTTCGACCCAGCCCCCGGCGTTCCAGCCAGTCAACAATCGGATCACCAAGATAAGCCAGAACCATACTGACAAGAAAAGGAGTTAAAACAGGTCCGAGCAGGTAAATTAAAAAGCCCAGTACAACCAGAACCCCCAGTAAAAAGCCTCGCTGCGCCACTGTCATTTTTTCTGTCTCCTGATAATCCATCATCTTATACTTTTCATCAGCGCCAGCGGTACTGCAGGTCAGACGTCCCTTTAATCTGTGACGGATCCATACCCTTTGGAGTTGAGTAAGAGCTTGAAACAGCCAGCTTACGGCCCAGGCTGATGGCAGCATCCAGCTGATCCATGGAGCCATCAATAACAACATCGAGCATTATCCGGCTGCCTTTTACCTTTACTGGCATAACACTGCGCACTGCCGTCAGGCTCTCCAGGTAACGGATCAAGTCAGCATAATCTGACACATTGGCAATATCATCAACCTGAATCCGAATAGGACGCCCATCAGCACCCTCGGGAGCAACTGCGTAAAATGCAGCCATTTGGCCCGCAGCCTGCGCTACCAGTTGTGATGAAAGCTCATTAGGCTGAACTCCCTGGAAATCAAAGCTCATAACCTGACCACGGAATATAAATAAAGCCCGGCCATTAATCAGCTGATCTCCGGCAGGCCAGATACGAACAGCCATCACTGCATTCACCCCGTAACGACGGGAAGCATTCAGGATAGGATCAGCAAACAGCCCCCACATATCAGAAATACTGAGAGCCAGAGAATCTTCAAAATCAAACAGCGGGTAAACCAGTGGCAGCCCCCATTCCTGGGCTTCACGATTCATATCACTGCGAAGAAACGATGGAGCCTCAGGGCTGACAAACTCCCTGCGCCCAGTGTTTTCCTGCGCCAGCCAGACAAGAACAGAAGGTCGGGTTTCTCCCCAGATTGGAAGGTGATTTTCACGAAGAAGCTGGTTAACAGCACTCTGACTGAATCGAACCCTGAGCAGGTACTTATTGTCATCGATCAGCTGCTGCTCCGGAATATCACGATAATCAAACCGGCTGACCAGTTTATTTGCCTGCCTGCCAGCTTCCGCTACCGATGGCAGACGTCTCAGGTCAGACTGCCCTGTCAGGCGTTGAAGAACAACTTCCAAACCTCTCTGAAAACCAGCCTGGCGTGCCGCTCCCCCCTGACTTTTTACAGGAATCTGGGTCTCATAAAGGCTGTCACTGGCCTGTACTGGTAATACAATTACCAGCACCATCATCAGCACGCAACGCAGTCTGCCAAGCATTTTTCCGCTGAAATACATCTTCATGAATTGATTAGCCACTCTTTCCTGAATATCCCGGAAACCATCAAACCAGTAACACTATGTCAAAATCACCATATTGTGCCATAGCCTGAAGCAATGATATGCCCGTCAGTTTGTTTCGGATAGCCGAAATTCCGTGTGACTGGTACAATTCAGTTCCCTGAGCCTCGTCCTGTAATCTTTGGTAACAAGACTTGGTAATAAGCAAAGCGGCAAACAGACTTCAGGCATGACCAATAAAAAACAATCGCTCAGTTATCGTGATGCCGGTGTTGATATAGATGCCGGCAATGCTCTCGTTGACAGAATCAAACATATCGCCCGCCGTACCCGCCGCCCCGAAGTGATGGCCGGGCTCGGGGGATTTGGCGCACTTTGCCAGATTCCCGCTGGTTACAAAGAACCTGTTCTGGTCTCTGGAACCGACGGCGTAGGCACCAAGCTGAAACTGGCTATGGATATCAACCGCCATGATTCCATCGGCATTGATCTCGTAGCCATGTGCGTTAACGACTTGATTGTCTGTGGCGCAGAGCCTCTGTTCTTCCTGGATTATTATGCAACCGGCCATTTGAATGTTGATATTGCCGCCAGTGTTGTTGATGGCATTGGCAGAGGCTGTGAACTTTCTGGCTGTTCACTTGTTGGCGGTGAAACAGCCGAAATGCCCGGAATGTATCAGGATGAAGATTACGATCTGGCCGGGTTCTGTGTTGGAGTTGTGGAAAAATCACAGATTATTGATGGCAGAAAAGTTCAGGCTGGTGATGCTCTGATTGGACTGGCATCCAGTGGCGCCCACTCCAATGGTTATTCACTTATCCGCAAGATTCTTGAGGTTAATAACACAGCACTGGATTCAATGGTCAACAATCAGAAACTATCAGACCTTCTGCTTGAACCAACCCGTATTTACGTCAAACCCGTCCTTAATCTGATAAAAGAAGGATTGGTACATGCCATCAGCCACATTACTGGTGGTGGGCTTCAGGAAAACATCCCCCGCGTTCTTCCGCAAGGTACTCGTGCGGTTATTGATACCAAGAGTTGGCAGATTCCTGCACTTTTCCATTGGCTGCAGGAAAATGGCAATGTGAAACCACAGGAAATGTACCGCACATTTAACTGCGGCGTGGGCATGATCATTGCTGTTCCTCATGAGAGAAAACAAGATGCCATTCAGCTGTTAAGTGAAGCTGGAGAAACAACCTGGGAGATTGGTCATATTGATACCTTGTCTGATCCAAAGCAGGATATGGTGGAACTGGCTGGGCTGTCATGACAACAGTGAACAAACCTGCAATACCCATTGTCGTTTTAATATCTGGAAGTGGCAGCAACCTCCAGGCACTGATCGACACTCAGGATGACACCAATATCCGGATTGCTGCGGTTATTAGTAACCAGCAAGGTGTTCGTGGACTGGAACGAGCACAGGAAGCTGGTATTCCTGCAATTGTGCTGAATCATACAGAGTACGATTCCAGAGAAGCATTTGATCAGGCGCTTATCAGTGAGATAGACAGTCATCAGCCGGAACTGGTTATCCTGGCTGGTTTTATGCGCATTCTGACGCCGGAAATGACCAACCATTATCATGGCCGGATGATGAATATCCACCCGTCCCTGCTGCCAAAATACAAAGGACTTCATACTCATAAGCGTGCATTAGAGGCTGGTGATAATGTTCACGGAGTAACTGTTCACTTTGTTTCCAGCGAACTGGATGGAGGTCCTCCCATCATTCAGGCGCGGGTTCCGGTAAAAGCTACGGATAATCAAGAAAGTTTACAAAAACGAGTACTGTTGCAGGAACATATCATCTATCCTGTTGCCGTTGGCTGGTTTGCTGCTGGTCGACTGAAACTGGATGGCGATACGGCAATACTGGATGATCGGCCACTGCCTCCAAGTGGCTTTCAACATATTAGTCAACATACCAGTATTTCAACACCATTATGATTTCGTTCTTCCAACGCCTTCTAACGCCAGTCAGTCTGGCGTTATTTGTTTTTACCCAACAGTCATTTGCTGAAATCAAAGCGACTGAAGTCAAAAAACTTCAGCCCTACAAAGCCTCCTACAGCGCGACGCTGAGCAACATACCTGTCGATGGTAAGGCAGTTCGTACCCTTACACAAAATAAGGATGGAAGCTGGATTCTTACCTTCAAGGCTGACATGCTGCTCTACAGTTTTTCTGAAGAGTCACACTTTCGTTTTAAAGATGGAGAAATCCAGCCCTTCAGCTACCTCAGGGAAAAGGGTGCCCTTGGAAGAAAAAACACTTCCGAGATAACTTTTGACTGGGGCAAGAAAATTGCTGACAGCCGGGAGGATTCTGATCGCTGGAAAGTCACTCTCAAACCTGAAGATCTCGACCGCATCAGTTATCAGCAGCAGCTGCAGTATGACCTGAGCAACGGCAAGAAAGAATTTACTTATAACGTGATCAATGAAGATGAACGTGACCAGTACACGTTCAAGATTGAAGGCGAAGAGATTCTGGAGACTCCTGCCGGGCGGTTTGCAACTGTAAGACTAAAAATGGTTCGCGACAATAACAAGCGCCAGACTTGGATCTGGCTGGCCAAGGACTGGGATGATCTGCTGGTACAACTCAAGCAGAGAGAGAAAAAGAAGGACTATGTCGTCTCTCTCAGGCAAGCCGAGATTGCGGGCAAAGAAATTACTCCCTTACCCATTGAAACTACAAAGAAGTAGCCCAACTATGTCTGTCAGTAACCTTTTACCATGAAAATCCCTTTTTCATCCCAGGGATGACAAAAAAGGGATTTCCCGCTCATGGCTGTTTGTAAAACATAAACCGTGAAGAGATTCTGACATGCAACTTCTGCACACTATGATCCGTGTTGGCAACCTTGATAAATCCATTGCCTTCTATACAGAAGTACTGGGTATGAAGCTGCTGCGCAAATCTATGAATGAAGAATACAAGTACACACTGGCATTTGTTGGTTACGGAGATGAAAAGGATCATTCCGTTATTGAGCTGACCTACAACTGGGGCACTGAATCCTACGATCACGGCAACGCTTTTGGTCATCTGGCGATTGGTGCCGAAGATATCTATGCCACTTGCGAAGAAATTCGCAGAACTGATGCGAAGATCATACGTGAACCAGGCCCGGTAAAAGGCGGTACCACCCATATAGCTTTCGTTGAAGATCCCGATGGCTACAAAATCGAACTTATCCAGATGAGCCATGCAGGGAAAGGACTGGAAGGCTAACTCTCCTTTCATGTTTTCACCGGTACCAGCAACTTTCACAGACTTAACTTACCTAAAGCCAACAAAGCTGGCTCGCCATCATTCTCAATCCTAAAACCACCTCCTTTGGAGGTGGTGATCATTTGATGATGTCCTCAAAGTGCTTTGGCGCAACTAACAGCCAAGATCTAATCGTGATCTTGAATCCAGCTTTCCCCTTAGCTGGCTCATTAAAAACTTATGCAAGCCCTCTCGATGTATCTGGGGGGGGGAGCGTTACCAGTCGCTATCTTCCCAATTATTGGTTTCAGCATTAACACTTTCAAAGGCCGAAAGAAGCTCTTTCATAAAATCATTACCATCATCTTTAGAGAGTCTTCCTGTAAAAGGTCTCGTGAGAACCCTGTAACCAAGAGGAAGTTGCTGACTATCGGCTTCCTTCTTTACCTTATTCGTTCCAGCTTTATGCGATGCTTCAACGCTAACAGCAGACCGCTGAAAAATTGACTTCACACAGCTCGAAGAAAAGCTCGAAGAAAAGCTCGAAGAAAAGCTCGAAGAAAAGCTCGAAAGCATCTCCATAGAGGCCGAAAGGTACTTCTTACCCACAAAGTAAGGCTGTATAGCTCGCCCCCAGCAGCTGGATATCACTTTTCGAAGTGCAGCACACGCTTGTGAAAAACAAGTCTGGACGGATGATGTTACTGATAATGACATAGCTGGTACCTCCCTGGCTAACAACATAGTTACCCATTAGAGGGAGATAAAAGGGCCAAATTCCCTAGGTGTTAGGAATACTAACAATACCGTTAGATTACCTAACAGACTGTTTTTATTGTTTTTTTATGAATTGCCGCGAATAAAACAAACAAGAAGGGGGGGGGGAAGGAAGGGCCTAAAGCCCTTCCTGAAAATGATTAGAACTCCAGAGCAGCATCCAGAGCGATCTCAATCATTTCATTGAAGGACAGCTGACGGGCGTCAGAGTCCAGAGCTTCACCAGTACGGATATGGTCACTGACGGTGCAGATGGCCAGACCTTTAGCGCCAAACTCAGCACATACGCCGTACAGGCCAGCAGCTTCCATTTCCACACCCAGAACGCCATGCTTCTCCATAACGTCAAACATAGTGCCGTCAGGGGAGTAGAACAGGTCTGCAGAGAACAGATTACCAACCTTGATGGAAACACCACGAGAACGTGCAGCTGCAACAGACTTTTCCAGCAGACCGTAGTCAGCGATAGCGGCAAAGTCGTGATCCTTGAAGCGGATACGGTTTACCTTGGAATCGGTGCAGGCACCCATACCGATAACAACGTCACGGACTTTAACGTCTTCGGAGATAGCGCCACAGCTACCTACACGAACCAGGTTCTTCACGCCGTACTCGGTGATCAGCTCCTTGTAGTAAATAGATGCAGATGGGATACCCATGCCAGAACCCATAACGGAAATCTTCTGACCCTTGTAGGTACCAGTGAAGCCCAGCATGTTACGAACGTTGGTGACTTCCTCAACATTCTCCAGGAACGTCTCGGCAATGTACTTGGCGCGCAGAGGATCGCCAGGCAGCAGAATAGTGTCAGCGAAAGCACCAGCGGGAGCGTTGATGTGAGGGGTTGCCATTAATCTATCCTCCAGTTGTCAGGCCCTGTTCATAGGGTTTGGGGGCGACAGCAGCCTGACAGGTTGCAAAAAACAAAGAGCAAAGACGATTTACAGAATGTCTTTAAGAAAGCTCTTGCCGTAATCCAGATCAGGCAGAGAGAAATGCTCAGCCAAAGTCTGGCCAAGGTCAGCAAAAGTTTCTCTCTCACCAAGATCAACTGGCTTCACGCCAGGACCGGCAAAAATAACGGGGACATGCTCGCGGGTATGATCAGTGCCATGCCAGGTTGGGTCACAACCATGGTCAGCAGTCATGACCAGCAGATCACCGGGCTGGAGTTTTTCCAGCAGCTCAGGCAGACGCGCATCAAACTCTTCCAGGCCTGCAGCATAACCTGCAGTATCGCGACGGTGACCCCAGGCAGAGTCAAAATCGACAAAGTTGGTGAATACCAGCGTGTTATCGCTGGCACGTTCAACTTCTTCCAGAGTGGTATTGAACAGCGCATCCAGACCAGTGGCCTTGACCTTGCGAGTAATGCCCTGATGGGCAAAGATGTCGGCGATCTTGCCAACACTGACAACTTCACCGCCATTATCCGCCAGACGATCCAGCAGGGTTGGAGCAGGTGGCAGAACGGAGAAGTCACGGCGATTTCCGGTGCGGGCAAAATCACCGGCACAGGTACCAACGAACGGACGAGCGATAACACGACCAATGTTGTATTCATCCAGAAGTTTTCTGGAGATCTCACACAACTTAATCAGATTATCCAGGCCATAAGTCTCTTCATGGCAGGCAATCTGGAACACACTGTCGGCAGAGGTATAAACAATCGGCTTGCCAGTGCGCATATGTTCTTCACCGAGATCAGCAAGGATCTGGGTGCCGGAAGCGTGACAGTTACCCAGAACACCGGGCAGGTCCGCTTCTTCGATCAGCTTGTCCAGCAGTTCCTGCGGGAAGCTGTTTTCATGCTCAGAGAAGTAGCCCCAGTCAAACAGAACCGGAACACCGGCCATTTCCCAGTGACCACTTGGAGTATCTTTACCGCTGGACAGCTCACGGGCATAACCGTATGCACCAGCAGTAACAGGAACTTCAGGCATGCCAGCCGCCCACTTGCCAGTGGAGTTACGGTGGGCATGTAACAGTCCCATCTTGGACAGATTGGGCAGATTCAGAGGACCGCTGCGTTCAACATCAGCACGACCGGCCGCACACTCTTCTGCAATATGACCCAGAGTGTCGGAACCTACATCACCGAACTTATCAGCATCAGCGGTGGCGCCTACACCGAAAGAGTCCAGCACCAGAACTATGGCTCTTGGCATCCCTATTCTCCTTTTAACCCAAAAACCCCAAATAACCCAGAAATGCCTGACGGCATTCAGCTCAGGGCTGTTAACCTTTACTGATGCCTGCGGCATCAAACTCAAGGCTGTTCACCTTGGAAATGCCTCTACCCAAATATATGGGGTTAAAAGCACTTCAGCTCAAGGTTGTTATTGACTGAAGAACTGTTGCTTCACTTATATAGAGCAACAGCCCTCCAGTTGGACTGCAATCTTTAAGCAGTAATGCGCTCGTAGATAGTAGGCAATGCTTCCGGGCGTTTCTCGCCCATAGTGATTGCACCACGTACCATACGGGCCGCTTCTTCCCAGGATTCTTCAGAGTTGGCGTGAATCATAGCCAGAGGCTGGCCAGCTTCAATGCTCTGACCCAGTGCGCAAACCTGAGACAGACCAACACTGTAGTCCAGAGCATCACCCGGGTTGGCACGGCCACCCTTCATCTTCACCACAGCCAGACCAAGGTCACGGGCATTGATTTCTGCAACGAAACCAGACTGCTCGGCCAGAACCGGCTTGATGATATCAGCCTTAGGCAGGTATTCAGCGTAACGCTGAACGAAATCTTCAGGGCCGCCCAGGCCGGCAACCATACGACCAAAGACTTCTGCTGCCTTACCGTTGTCCAGAACGTCCATCAGCTTGGCACGGGCCTCTTCCAGATCAACTGCCAGGTTAGAAGACACCAGCAGTTCAGCAGCCAGGGCTACAGTCACTTCCAGCAGACGTGGAGTACGGTGTTCACCAGTCAGGAACTGTACAGCTTCGGCAACCTCAACAGCATTACCCGCACTGGAAGCCAGGCACTCGCTCATATCGGTCAGCAGTACAGTGGTCTTCACGCCAGCACCGGTCGCAACCTTGGCGATGCTCTCAGCCAGTTCGCGGGATGCTTCATAAGTTGGCATGAATGCGCCACTGCCAACCTTCACATCCATAACCAGAGAGTCCAGACCTTCAGCCAGCTTCTTGGCCAGGATGGACGCAGTGATCAGGTCGATGGATTCAACAGTCGCGGTTACGTCGCGGATAGCGTAGATGCGCTTGTCAGCGGGAGCCAGTTCACCGGTCTGACTGACGATAGCAACACCAGCTTCCTTAACAACCTTGCGGAAAGTGTCTTCGTCAACGGAAGTCTGGTAGCCAGGAATAGAATCCAGCTTGTCCAGAGTACCGCCAGTGTGACCCAGACCACGGCCGGAGATCATGGGAACATAACCACCGCAGGCCGCCAGCATGGGGCCAAGCATCAGGCTGACAACATCACCAACACCACCCGTGGAGTGCTTGTCGATGATTGGGCCTTTCAGGCCTTCGTTATCCCAGTTCATGGTCATGCCGGAATCACGCATGGCCTTGGTCAGGGCAATACGCTCATCCATTTCCATACCCTGGAAATAGATTGCCATCGCCAGAGCGCCAACCTGACACTCGGCAACGGAACCGTCGGTTACACCCTGAATGAAGGAATAGATATCCTCTTCAGACAGGCGTAGGCCTTCACGTTTCTGGCGAATGACTTCTTGTGGCAGAAACATTAATAGCCTCCGTTATCCACGTGGTCGTCTTTCAGGTCCAGAGTGTTCAGCAGGTTAGGCAGCAGGCTGGAAGCACCGAAACGGTAGTGATCAGAGTTGATCCACTCTTCGCCCAGGATTTCTGCAGCCAGATCCAGGTGCAGCTTGGCATCGTCAGCAGTACGCACACCACCAGCAGGCTTGAAGCCAACATCTTTGCCGCTTTCCTTGATAGCAGTCAGCATAATGCGGGCAGCTTCAGGAGTTGCATTAACAGGAACCTTACCAGTGGAGGTCTTGATAAAATCAGCACCAGCACTGATGGAAATATCGCTGGCCTTGCGGATCAGGGCTTCTTCTTTCAGCTCACCGGATTCGATGATCACTTTCAGCTTAACGCCGTTACCGCAGGCTTCCTTGGCAGCCTTAACCAGATCAAAACCGATCTTCTCATCACCTTCGATCAGAGCGCGGTAAGGGAATACTACGTCAACTTCGTCGGCACCCAGAGCAACAGCTTCTTCGGTTTCACGACGGGCCAGTTCTACGTCAGCAGCACCTGCAGGGAAGTTGGTTACTGTAGCAACCTTAACATTGGCCAGACCCAGTTCTTTCAGAGTCTTCTGGGCAACGGGAACAAACTTGGGGTAAACGCAGACAGCGGCGGTATTGCCTGCGGCAGTCTTCGAGGATTTGCACAGCTCAACGATACGCTCAGCGGTGTCATCCAGATTGAGGGACGTGTTGTCCATCAGCTGCAGAGCGAGCTTACTTCTGGTGTTGATATCAGACATAACTACTTCTCTTTTGTACACCGGGCCACATGCAATATCGGGCGACACCGGCGGAATACAGGAAAAACCGGTCAAGGGAAAAAGCCTCGACCGGTTCGCAACCATGGTTGTTTTTTTATTAACTCAAGTAATAAAAATTGCTAACACCCACTCATGGTTGTTTTAAATCAGCTAATTATAGAGCCAGGAATAGACCGGCAATGGCAGCACTCATCAGGTTAGAGAGGGAGCCAGCCAGTACAGCCTTCAGACCCATGCGTGCGATATCGCTGCGACGGCTTGGAGCCAGGCTTCCCAGGCCACCCAGCAGGATAGCGATGGAAGACAGGTTAGCGAAACCACACAGTGCGAAGGTAATAATTGCCTGGGTGTGCGCAGACAAGGTTTCCTTCATGCCTACAAAGTCGATGTAAGCAACAAATTCGTTAACAACCAGCTTCTGACCAATCAGGGAACCAGCCTGCAGAACTTCACCACTTGGGATACCCAGAATGAAGGCCAGAGGTGCAAAGATGTAGCCCAGGATCATCTGCAGGGACAGGTTGTCTACGCCGAACCAGCCACCGACACCGCCCAGCAGACCATTAACCATGGCGATCAGGGCAACAAAGGCCAGCAGCATTGCGCCAACGTTGGCAGCCAGCATCATACCACCGGAAGCACCAGCTGCAGCAGCGTCCAAGACGTTAGCAGGCTTCTCTTCTTCAGTGGATTCCAGCAGATTAGTCTTGGAGTCAGTGTTCTCTTCAGTCTCAGGCTTGATGATCTTGGCCATCAGCAGACCGCCCGGTGCAGCCATGAAGCTTGCAGCCACCAGGTACTTCAGATCAACACCCAGACCTGCGTAACCGGCCAGTACGGAACCGGCAACGGAAGCCAGACCACCAACCATGATCGCGAACAGCTCAGACTGGCTCATGTGCTTGATGAAAGGCTTAACCACCAGAGGAGCTTCAGTCTGACCAACGAATACGTTAGCGGTAGCAGACAGGGATTCCGCACGGCTGGTGCCCAGGAACTTCTGCAGCGCACCTCCGAGCAGGTTAACAACAAACTGCATCACGCCCAGGTAGTACAGAACAGCAATCAGAGCAGAGAAGAATACAATGATTGGCAGTACGTGGAACGCAAAAACAAAACCAGCTGAACCAGCAGGGCTGCCCAGGCCACCCAACAGGAAGCCAATACCGGCATTTGCGTAATTGATAATGTTCTGAACACCACCAGAGATGGCTGTCAGAGTCGCCTGACCTGCAGGAATATAAAGTACGAATGCACCCAGTCCAGCCTGAATGGAGAAAGCTCCACCAACGGTCCGCCAGTTAATTGATTTTCGATTGTCGGACAACAGCAGCGCAAGCCCGAGAAGACATGCAATACCCAACAGACTGTAAACTATTTGCATTAAATACCACCCCGATCCAGTTCCCGGATCTCAATCAAAGTTGTGTTAATTTCGGCGCAGAAGCTCTGAATGGTCGCACAAAAGCAAACCATTTCAGTGCACACGGAGGCAGCGCAAAACAGTTCATCTTTAAGAAAAACTGTTCGAGATTTACACAGTAAAAAGACAGTGGCGTATTCTGCATAAACAAAAGCAAACGCATTTGACCTACATCAATCACACAACAGTTTTAGAGGAATAAACTGATTAGTTTTTTTACGTATTTTTTAGGTAAAAAAAACCCCCACCTAAAAAAGGCAGGGGTTATACAATCAGGTATCGCTCGCTCAACCTGTCATAGCAGCTCCTATAGCAAGGTACTGTCGGTGGAGAGATTCACCCAAATCTCAGAATCACCGATTCGACAGGCCGCTCGTTGTCCTGAGCAACGAACAGTTGCTATGCTAGTAACACTCAACGCAAAAGAGAAACTGTTTATTTTGCACGACCATTCAAATATTTTGATGGCTTAGGTTCTGTTGACATAACCTACTTCTTTACAGAATAAAAGTCTTATCGAGTACCTAGAAGTTTCAGGTAAGAAGTACTGATGATCCAAACCGAAGCGCTGCAAATCATTCAAGCCGTTGCTCACTTTGGCAGCTTCGCCACCGCTGCCCGCCACCTGCACAAGGTTCCATCCGCTATCAGCTATACGGTGCGCAAGGTAGAGGAACAGCTGGATGTACAATTGTTTTTTCGTGACAGCCGCAAAGTAAAGCTGACCCCTGCCGGTGAACACTTTGTTGCAGGCGCTGAAAAAGTTCTCAATCAGCTGCATAAACTGGCTGACTCAACCTGCCAGGTTGCCACTGGTGTGGAATCCGAAATCTATATTGTTGTCGACAATATTGTTAACCAGGGTGGTATCCACTCCATGGTGGCTGCCTTTAAAGAGAAGTTCCCGGATGTCACTCTTTATATAACCCCGGAAGTCTATATCGGCTGCTGGGATGCGCTGTACCATGACCGCTGTCAGCTGGCGATCGGCGCGCCAATCACCATTCCGGAAGAAATTGAGTGCAATAACCGCTTTGAGTGGCGGACAATGGGGCACTTGGAATGGCACCTGGTTATGTCCCCAGATCATCCTCTGGCCGCTGATCTGGAAACACCTCTTACAACGGATGATCTTGCCGACTCTACGACTATCGTTGTTTTAGATACCTCGCGGGTCCTTCACCATGGGGGCGACAGCCTTGCCAACTATGGCAAGAAAATGATTGTTCCTGACTTCCGCCAGGCACTGGCCTGCGCCAAACAGGGTATTGGTGTCACCATGGCACCGACTCACTTCACCAATCACTTTATGAAAGAAGGCAAGCTGGTAACTCGATCAATTCCACTGACCTACAATCAGGAATGCCTGATTGCCTGGAACCGTGAACATATTGGTGCAGGCCTGCAATGGTGTCTTGACTGGCTGGGCAGTGAACAAACTCTTACAGATCTATGGCTGACTTATAGGGAAGGAAATGCTGCGGTTGATATCTCGTGAGCTGTAAGCCTGATTTAAAGAGTTTGGTTATTTTGATCGAGCCCAACGCCTTTCTTCGGTTGGGGGGGATGCCTGATGGCAGGCCATTTTTGACAACAAACTCCTCACATCGCTGTTACAATCACCTCCGAACAGTGCAAAACACTCAGGCATCACTACCCGTTCGACACAATCATTTAAATACGAAATTAACGACTCAGCCAACAGCAAGTTGCCCTGCATATCTGAGCCGGGGCACATCTGAACGACGGCTACTGTGATTTTTTCACTCACTGCCCTTAGTCTCTAAGGGCTACCCCTCGATAATGATGTAAAATACCCTACCAGTTCAGTTGAGGATGCACGCTCCTTTGAGCTTAAGTGCAGACATTGAGTAATTTTTAACAACAATTCCTTTACTTCACACTTCTGACCAGGATAATCCGCATCTCCTGAATCAGTCAGACTTACAACAACCCGGTCAACCTCTCTTTCAAGCTTCCCGCTACAAGCTGTATTTTTTGCCAAAACTCCTATCCATGATTGATCTCGACCGATTTGCCCTGCTTGATCATGCTTGATTACATTGGCAAAAAGCAGGCGGATAATCATTGCTGCAAATGACCAACTATCAATGGCTGCATCTGCGACTGGCTTGGACTTTGGCCTAGCCATTTCTGGAAAAATTTCCTTCCAGCAAGCCGCAACCTCTGGTGGAAGATAATAACGTTGCAGCATTCTCCCTTTTTCTCCAATATGTCTTGATTCAGAGAAATCCATAAGCTTGAAAAACAGGCATCCACTTTGGTCAGTTTCATATAGAACGTTTCCATCATGGAGATCACCGTGCATTAATTTTACTTTTTCATGCAAGTATTGGAGTCCTTGTGAAACCTGACGACCAACTTCACTTAACTGCCCAAGACTTAATCTATTATTTGCCTGTAAGGAAAGAAGATTGCTTAGATCGCCTGCCATGAGCGATTGAAGCATAATAAATCCTTCATCAGAATGCTTAAAAGAACCAATAAAAGGGACAATATTTTCATGCTCTAAAACCTGGTGTATAGAAGCTTCGCGCAGCAATAAGCGCTGGGCATCCGTAAAGTCGTCTTGACTTCTACGATTGGAACCCGATTTAAAGGTTGCCTTTGCAACAAAGGGACACAACTGATCACCAGGCTCAGTAACTTTCCAGATTCTTCCATTATAAGTTGTGATATTACACTCTCTGGACGTTAAATGCTTACCTGCTGCGTCAACATAACCTTGTTCTGGTTGACGTAGGATCTGGCTACCTACAGGACTCCGTTGTGCCACCCTATGGGAAAAATGCGCTATAGCTCCACTTATTCGCCCAACGGCTCCAATTAGAACACCCACTCCGTAGTCTTGATTACTAGTTCCTATCGAGTACGCCATCAGCCCCCCCAAAAACAAACCCAACAAATAATTTTCTTTAGACCCCCATAAAAGAAAAAGTTAGTACTCCTGCGGTAACAAAGCAGTTATTACGCCCTATCTCAAGCCTTCGCTGATTCAAATCAAAACGATCGTACGGTATGCAGTCGGATAATGGGTTCACAATCCATAGAGATTGCTATGAATGCCTGACAAACCCTTGAGAAATACACAACATGCAAAGGATAAAACTCAGACAGGCGGGTTGGCTGGATCGCTGGCAGAGTCTATCCGGTGCCATTCTTGCCGGATTCCTGTTTATTCATCTTCACCTTGAATCCAGCATTCTGCTTGGAAAAGATGCTTTCTATAAAGTTGCCCGTATGCTGGAAGCCGGTTTCCTTGATCCCAGCGGTCATGGCTACCCGTCTGTTATTGTTGTTTTCGGCCTGGGTCTGTTTGCTGTTCTAATGGTTCATGCCATTGCTGCAATTCGTCGCTTCCCAACTAAATACAAACAATGGAAAATCCTCAAAGAATTTTCCAAAACCGTTCCCCAGCGTGAAACCAACCTCTGGCAGCTCCAGCTGGTTTCCGGTTTTGTCCTGTTTTTTCTGGTCCCTGTGCACCTGCTCGGTATTGTTATGAATCCGGGTTCGATAGACCCGAATCTGTCAGCCTTCCGTATCGTGGAACAGGGCTTTGGCTTTCTTTATATGGCCCTGCTGCCCGTTGCCGTTATTCATGCTTTGATCGGTGTTTACCGGCTGGCTATGAAATGGTTCGGCGACAAGCTGCCACGGGAAAAGATTTTCAAGGGTGCAACAGTTGTGACCTGCTGGCTGATCCTGCTGGGCACGACCAGCCTGATCGTATGGTACTACACCGGCATAACCTCACTGCCAACACCTTTGACTCCTTATAGTCCTCTGTAAACTCTTGAGAGCGTGTTGATATGAAAACTGTTTATACCGATGCCCTCGTGATAGGTGGAGGGCTGGCAGGTCTCAGAGTTGCTATCGCAGCCAAAGAGCGCGGATTTGAGACTATTGTCCTGTCATTGATTCCCGCCAAACGTTCCCACTCAGCGGCTGCCCAAGGTGGTATGCAGGCCAGTCTGGGCAACAGCGCAAAAGGTGAAGGTGATAATGAAGATGTTCACTTTCACGATACGGTGAAAGGATCTGACTGGGGCTGTGATCAGAAAGTGGCGCGTATGTTCACCCATGTAGCTCCCAAAGCCATTCGGGAGCTGGCTTCATGGGGTGTGCCCTGGAACCGGGTCAAAGCGGGTGATCGCCAAGCCATTGTTAATGCCAAAAGAGTCACCATTACTGAACCTGACGAAGCCCATGGCCTGATTACAGCCCGTGACTTTGGTGGCACCAAGAAATGGCGCACCTGCTACACCTCTGATGGCACTGGCCACACCATGCTTTATACCCTTGGCGACCAGGCTATCAAACGGGACATTTCCATCCATGAGCGTAAAGAAGCAATTGCACTTATCCATGATGATGAACGCTGTCATGGTGCCGTGATCCGAGACCTGGTGACTGGCGAGCTCATTGCCTACCTTGCCCGGACAACAACTATTGCCACGGGCGGTTATGGACGACTGTGGTCTGTTTCCACCAATGCCATTATCTGTGAAGGCACAGGTCAGGCTATCGCCATGGAAACCGGCAAGGTTGCCATTGGCAATCCGGAAGCCATCCAGTTCCACCCTACAGCAATTGTTCCCGCAGGTATTTTGACCACTGAAGGCTGTCGCGGTGATGGCGGTGTTCTTCGTGATAAAGACGGCCATCGCTTTATGCCGGACTATGAACCAGAGAAAAAAGAGCTGGCCTCCCGTGATGTGGTCTCCCGTCGTATGACCGAACATATGCGCAAGGGCAAAGGCGTCGACAGCCCTTATGGCCCCCATCTGTGGCTGGATATCACCCTGCTGGGGGAAGAACATATTCACAAGAATCTGCGGGAAGTTCAGGAAATCTGCCAATACTTCCTGGGTATCGATCCTGCCAAAGAGTGGATACCTGTTCGGCCAACACAGCACTATTCCATGGGTGGGATCCGCACCAATGAAACAGGCGAAGCTCCCCACCTGAAAGGTCTGTTCTCCGTTGGCGAAGCCGCCTGCTGGGATATGCATGGCTTTAACCGCCTGGGGGGCAACTCCGTTTCTGAAACAGTGGTCGCCGGTATGATTGTTGGCGAGTACGTGGCCGATGCCTGCCAGACATATTCCATGGGAGAGCGCTCACTGGCTGCCAGCTTTATCAACAAAGAGCACCAGGCCATTGAGACACTGCTTTCACGCCAGAAAGGTGAGAACGTCTACGAGCTTCGCCATGCCATGGAACAGGTGATGATGGATAAGGTTGGCATCTTCCGTTCCGGCCCGGTTCTCCATGAAGCCGTTGAAGAGTTGAAAGTCCTTCAGCAGCGAGCGGAAAACATTGCCGTTAAAACCCGAAAGAAACATGCCAATCCGGAACTTGTTGCGGCCCTGCGACTAAGAAAGATGCTGAAGATTGCACTGGCCGTTGCAACCGGAGCAGAAGCCCGTAAAGAATCCCGTGGTGCTCACTCGCGTGAAGATTATCCACAGCGCAATGATGCAGAATGGTTGAACCGTACTCTGGCATTCTGGAATAAGGATGACACTCTGCGGCTGGAATATGAGCAGCTGGATATTATGGAAATGGAATTACCACCAGGCTATCGAGGTTACGGTGAAGACAACTCGATTCCTCACCCGGATACAGCTAAACGCCAGCTGGAAGTGAATCAAATTGCTGAGCACAGCAGAGATCGCTTTGAAAGACAGAAAGCGACCATGCCTTTTGATCTGCCAGGCAAGTATCTACCTAAAAACCAGCGTCGTGTTGCAGAGCCTGCCCCTGCCGCACTGCAGAGTCCCGCCAAATCACCGAGTGAAGAGAAGGCTTCTGCCAAAGTTGAAGAAAAAGCAGGAGAAGCCGCATGAGCCGCCAGCTGACCTTTAAAATATTCCGTTACGATCCACTGCAACCAGAAATAAAACCCTATACACAGGAATACCAGCTGGAGGAAGCCAGCGGTATGACAGTGTTTATCGCACTCAATCTTATCAGGGAGAAACAGGATCCATCCCTGCAGTTTGATTTTGTTTGCCGGGCGGGTATCTGTGGCAGCTGCGCCATGGTTATTAATGGAGTTCCCACACTGGCATGCCGAACTCTTACCAAACAGTATGAAGATGGCATTGTAACACTGTTGCCTTTGCCTGGTTTTGGGTTGATTGGTGATCTTTCTGTCGATACCGGCAAGTTTATGCGTTCAATATCTGAACGTCTGCAGGCCTGGCTGGAACCCAAAGATCATGAGGTCGATATCCACTCTCTGGAAATCCCCATGGAATCGGAGGAAGCGGAAGCCATTTATGAGGCTGATCGCTGTATTGAGTGCGGCTGCTGCGTTTCTTCCTGTGCAACAGCGCAGATGCGTGACACCTTTGTGGGTGCCGTTGGCTTTAATAAGGTGGCACGGTTTGCACTGGATAGCCGGGATAGTAGAGAGGTAGAAGATTTCTACCATATTATTGGGGATGAGGACGGCGTCTTCGGCTGCATGACTCTGCTGGGCTGCCAGGATAACTGCCCGAAAGATCTTAACCACCAAGGGCAGATAGCGTATCTGCGCCGTAAGATCAGCATGAGTGATCGTATTATCTAGATCATCTAGCCAGTATCCCCTACTAAGTGGATACTGGCTATCTCATCAATCAGGCTTTCTTATCAGGGCGAACAAACAGAATATGAGGTGGATATCTATGACTGGCCATACACAACCTTTTTCTCTGTTATATGAAAAAACTTCAGTTCGTTGCCAATTGGCATATACGCTCTAAACCGTTCCCAGCGCCTTTTGAAAAAAGACGAAGTCCACGCTCTGTCCGTTTAGAACGTAGGCATCTTTATCCCGATGGGAAAATTCAAAATCGTTTTTTAAAAGGACTGACTGCGATGCCACATTATTATCTGTGGTGATAGCATTAACCCGGTTGATGCCGTACTTGTCCCTGCACAGATCGAGAACACTCTTTACAGCCTGAGTTGCCAACCCTTGACCAGCAACCCTCTGACAAACCCTGTAGTCAATCTCGGCCACACCCTGCTGGATATTGGTGATATTCACACGGGCAATAATTTCATTATCCCGGTAGACGACAAACATCAGAAGCTTCATCCGCTTCTGTTCAGCCAAATGTTCGCCAACATGCTCTTTGAAATCATCAAAGAAAAAGTATCCCGGTTCGCGGGGTGGAACAAAACGCTCAAACCAGTCTTTATTTCTATATTCGAAGTCATACAAATGACACAAGTCATCCGATGACACCACTGTCAGGTACATCCGAGCATTATTCCCTTCCGAATACGGATTTTGACGCACTCTAACATGAAACACCCCCTCCATCACATTTGGTAACAAAATGCTTTGGAAGGGACTGCCGTTCTGAAAAATTAAACTGTAATTTCGTAATACAGATAATTGATACACTCACCATTGAACTCAACAGTTTCGGTATCTGTATGAGACTGGGTAAATCTGTTTTTCTTTAGAACAGCCTGTGAAGCTTTGTTCACATTAGACGTTTTAGCATTGATCTTTCGTATGCCATGGGCTTCACGACTGATATTCAGCACCCGCGCCACGGACTCTGTTGCCACACCTTTACTCACAACACTTTGGCAGACACGGTAACCCAGATCTGCCACACCATCCTCAATATTGGTGAGATTAATACGAGCAACTATATGGCTATTCTCGTACGCCACATACATATGGATTTTGCCACGACTTTGCTCCTCCAATAATTCTCTGATAATTTCTTTGAAGTCTTCAAAAATAAAATACCCCGGACTACGGGGAGACACAAAACGCTCAAACCAATCCCTGTTCCGACACTCAAAATCATAAAGATGGTTTAAATCATCAGTGGACAACAGTTTGATATCCATAGACACCTTCTCCTTTTATTATCAGTATCGGTTTGCCATTCTTTCTTTGGGAACACCAGGCAGTTATAACTTCTGTTAGTTTCTAATCCAGACCTCCCACCGCTCCCATTCCTGGAACACAGGGACAGAGCTGGACACCGCTTTCTCCTCAATCCGGCTAAACTTCTCAGCAATATGAATTTGGGAGTCTGAAACGACGTTAACATCATGACTACCAACACCTGCAGGTAGTGTAATAAAAGAAGACAGTAAAAAGGCCGTTCTCAATATTGGTGTTATCATCACGCGCCCCTAAACAATCATTTTATCTTTACGGCTGTCACTACAATAAGTGAACTGCCAGAAACATGATCAATTTGTAAAACCGTATTACATTTCAATAAGTTAAAGAAGGCACTCAAACGCGAAATAAAATACCAATACGTCCGTTAATGTTAACCAGGATCAATAATTAAAAATCAAAATAAAATCAAAAAGAAAACACAAAAACTTTTAGATAAAATTGATTATAGAAACCAAGCAAAAATAATTTAACCACAATACAAATAAATTAACTCAGCATGTGGCCATTTAAATTAAACAGAGAAATAGCCACACACTAAACTTTCACTCAAATTTTCATCTAATCAGTGAGAACTTTTATTTCTTGAGGTTGATTTCCAACTTTGGAAAACGCGAAATTATAGAGATAGTCGCCAACGTAAAGGCCCTGATAATCTCCCTGTACCATCAGCCGCTCGATAGCTCCATCTCTAATAATGACCAAACCGCTAATACCATCCTTATTCTCTGCGACATAAGTATGATCAAGCAGTCGTCTGCATTCGTTCTCCAACTCGCCGCTTTGGATGATGGATAGAACATCATCTCTGCCAATATAATCAGTCCGGTTATCGGTGCTGTTATCCATCCAGATAGACATAATCTGGCTCAGGTCACTCTCAACAGCCATTCGGATCATAGCGCCTCCCTCGGGATATGCTCCCATCAACTGGCCCGGCCTGTCTTTCTCAAATGAAAGACCCAACCAGGTTGTTTCCTTTTTTATTATCAGGGCGTATTCAGATCACACCAGTAACGCGATATGTGCTCCTTACTAATTTCTCCATAGATTGTTGACTCAAAATGACCTCCATTATTTTCTATCACCTTCCTTGAGCCAGTATTGCTGGATTCAAGCAATAAGTGCAATCAATTGCATCATGTTTCTATTTCATTGTTCCTGATCAAATTGTTTTCGCCATAATGCGTGACTGGATTTCATAACCACCAGCTGCATAGAAATCCTGGGCACTCTTGTTGAACTCCATGACTTCCAGACGAATTTCACTGGCCTTTTGCTGCTTTGCCCATTCCTCAACAGCCCCCATCAACATCTGCCCTACACCTTTTCCACGGCATGAATGATCCACCACGACAGTATCGATACGGCAGACAGGGTGGTTTGCAATAAAACAGAGTTCTGAGTTTCTGGTGATGTGTGCCGTAATCAATCCGACTATCTTCCCTTCAACCTCTGCCACATAAAAGACATCACTATCAGAGTTTACTTCTTCCGCCCAGAATGCTCTGTTTTCTGTCTCTTCAGGAATAGAAAAAACATTTGGGGCATGGGAAAAATGCATGCTGTTAATCTGCCCAGATAAGGAGCAGATGGCATTCAGATCCTCTGTTAGTGCAATTCGAATTTTCACAACGTCCTCAAATTATTTTTGTTCATCACCATGCTGCCAGGGGGCATAGCTTAAACCAATAAGAACACCTTCCGGACTAATAAACCTGGCTAAGGTCTGTCCCCAGGGCTCCATGCGAACATCATGAACAAAGGTGTAACCCTTTTCTTTCATCTCATTCACAGCATCCGCGACTGCCTGGGTATCTCTGAACTCAAACTCGATCGTGGTCTGCGGCACTGGCACGTTATCCGGCCACAGTTCTGTTCCATAGCAGGCATTGGCTGCATCATTTAACGACCAGATACCAAAGTGCTTGGCTCCATCAAGCTGATTGGTATAGCGGTAATCATCCTCGGTCTTCATATCCAGACCCATCACATCACAATAAAGGGTGGCGCTGGATTCAGTATCCGCAGAAATAACAGCCATTCCGGCTACAGAGTGAATATTCATATATGGTACCTGTATAAGTTTCAGACAATATTTATTTGAATGACCAACTCGAGAATATAGCCCTTGCTTCTGATTATTGCCCTGACTCAAGAGTATACCTATGTGGATTGAACTCAACCGAATTCTTGCTATAAATCAGAATCAAACAAATAGCTGCATCACTGGTCCTCCATGAAATTGAAAGATTGTCACTCAACCTATGACTTTCGTGAACTGGCCAGGAGAAAGCTTCCATCTCCCATTTTTCACTATATCGATGGAGCAGCAGATGATGAGATGACCTGCCGCCGCAATACTGAGGCGTTTAACTCTTGCGACCTGGTTCCCAGTGTTCTTGCCGGTGTTGAAGAGGTTGACCTTTCAACAACAGTCGTTGGGCAGAAAATAAGCATGCCGCTGCTTCTCTCTCCAACGGCACTGCAGAGACTGTTTCATTTTCATGGTGAGATGGGGGTCGGTAAAGCTGCTGAGAAATTTGGCACCATGTTCGGGCTTTCATCATTAGGAACAGCCAGTATCGAACAGATAAGTGCTGCCATTCATACTCCCAAGATGTTTCAACTCTATGTTCATAAAGACAAAGGGCTAACCCGCAATATGATTGATCGCTGTAAAAATGCAGATTTTGATGTTTTGACTATTACCGTTGATACCTCCGTGGGAGGTAATAGAGAGCGAGACCTGGCGACAGGGTTTACGGTACCCATTCGCTTCACCCTGAAAAGCCTGCTCAGCTATGTCATTCATCCGCTTTGGGGAATCAACTATTTACGCTGTGGCGGGTTTCACCTGCCGCAACTTGAAGGATATGTGAAAGAGGGTTCCAGCATTCCACTTTCTGTTGCCAATTATTTCAACACCATGCTGGATCAATCCATGAACTGGCAGGCAGCCGAGGAAATCATTCAATACTGGGGAAAGCCATTGATTCTCAAAGGGATCATGTCGGTTGAAGATGCCCGAAGAGCTGTCGATATTGGAGCTGCCGGAATTATGGTTTCCAATCATGGCGGCAGGCAGCTGGATGGCTCACGCTCCCCCTTTGACCAGCTCGCAGAAATTGTAGATGCCGTAGGGGACAGAATCGATGTAATTTGTGACGGAGGCATACGCCGGGGTACACATATTCTTAAGGCCTTATCCCTCGGGGCAAAAGCCTGCTCAGGAGGAAGGCTATACCTGTATGCGCTGGCAGCTGCTGGTCAGCCTGGCGTGGAGAGAGCGCTTCAGAATCTGCAGAATGAGCTGATTCGGGACATGAAACTGATGGGGTGCAGGTCAATCTCTGACCTTAAGCCGTCCAACCTTCGTTTTCGTTAAGCGCAATCGGAACCTGGAGAAATTCCGTGAATGAAGGATGAGTAGATACTGTTTACTCCAGAGGGGTTCTATGAGCAAGGTCAATGATCACAAGATTTCCACAAGAAACGATAGCAAACCCACTGTAATGCATTTAGATACTGAAAAGTTGTTTGATCCTTTTCATCAACTAGCCAGAAGAGCCTCAACCCAAAAAAATCTCTATATATTTAAACGAAGCCCTGACAAACAGACACTCATAACTCTTCGAACCTCTACGTCTCCACCACTAGCTGGAAAGTAACTGATGATAAGCTCCCCAAGTCTCTCAAGAGACTCAATGTCATCGGCACTAATACCCTGGTACCCAAGATCACTAACTATTTTTTTTATAACTTTCGGCAGATCGTCCTTTAAAACTTGCTGCTGCAAAAAACCCAGCAGCACAGGAATTTCTCCTGTCCCAAAATCACCCTTGGTGAGGATCAGTTCAATCAGCTTCGTTATCAAGGCATGATAATAAAGCAGTGCTTGAAATTGATAATCTCTGGCAAGAAACATTAATCCTGCATCTCTGTATACTTTCTGTACTTCTCTTTCTAATGTTCTCGCCTTACTACCAAGCATAGATCTCGCCCCCCTAAAATACTTTTCTTCCTGAACAATAGAATTGAACAATATCACCAGCTGCTGAACTTGCTGATCAGTAAACATAGGTTGACACTTGCATTTCTCATACAAGTCTAAGGCTTTCCGGTACCACAAATCTGCACGTTTATTCATGTCTTTATATAAACTTAACAAATTCTGTAAGCCTTCATAGGTTTGCAATGAAATTTCACCAGAATGAAATATAATTTTAGGGCTAACTCTTTTGATTTCCGCAAAAATTTCATTAGAAAGATTTACTTCCTTAATGACTTCCGCCTCAAAATCAGGATGTCCAGATTTAAGAGCGGATAAGGCTTTTTTATGTTCCAGTACTTTTGATTTATACCAACTTTGGAAATCTGTTCGCATAGTTTCAAGAGCATCACGAGAACGCAGCCCAAGAAGGTGGAGGCTATAAATATCAGCAGATTCGACAAAATCATCAGTTATCTGTTCTTGTTTATCTGCACTGATTACACTTACACCCCGAATGGCTAGAAGCTTGTTATCAAAGTGCATTAACCTGACTGTTTCAGCAGATGAATCAATATCAGCCTGAAGGCCTGAAAACACTGGTGCACAAAACTGATCTTGAGGAAGTGCTTGTTCTTTGTTACTGGTTGCCAACAAGGAAGATTGATCTCTAGATAAACGCCTCTTCATGCTTGCTCTGTCAGCATTCAGTAAGCTTTGGCTTGAGCTATTCGTCTTACTTCTCGTCCTATCCCTTTGAGACCTCCTTCCCTTTTCAGTATTTGTGAAATGACTGGACAGATGAACCCCACTGCATCGAAGTGCCCTATTACTACCTTCGCCGCCAGCAAAGTCGTACTCTAGCTGCAGAGTACTGACAACATTAGCATCACTGACTCCCAAATCTCCCGCTGTATTGCCATAAAAACTGGATATAGCAACAGTCAAGCCTTGCTCACTAAAATAGCAATCAATGTACTTAGCTTTTTTGTTATCAGGTATTAAGGCAAATGTCTCTCCAAGATCTTTTCCATGAACATTATTTAAAAAAAACTGGAACTCTGGCTGAAACTTCTGGACATATTCGCTCAAAAGTGGAAGAACATTATTTTGAACAATCTGGGCAAACGGTTCTGCAGCGCTGGCTGGCAGGCTATTTAACCAGACAGGGTTGTTTTTTTTATTGTTTTTTACCCCCGTCGAATGAAACAGAAGCTCTGCAAGCGGTTTCGTGTCACGGCCAGCCCCAGAATGTTCTGGCATTTTCCAGCCAAAGATTCTAACCACTATCCCATAAACAAATTCAATCTCCTTGTAGACGTTTGTTGAAGGTTGCAGAAACTCATTCTTTGTGAGAGGCGCAATTATCTTGTTGAAGTCTCCATATACGTCATTTTGATCTGGCTGCCATAACTTTCCATTTGTTGTAATATCCCAAGAAACAGGCAACACAAAATGATCCGTCCCTGATGACTGCATCCCCCATTGAACAATTTTCGAATAATCTAAAGCAGGTATCTCCAACATTGCATTCCTTCTGGAAAGAAGGGGTTTCGTACTCTTTTCATCTAATGCCTGAGCCAAAAGTGTTTCGAAACCTTTGTCTTGTGAAGTGACACCATCATTTTCCCGGACATCTATAGAGGAACAACTAGAAGAACTGTTAAAATCACCCCTCATGCAATCGCTATCTGAATTATCTGAAACAGACGTTTGAGATGAAATCCCCGACTGGCTGGTTGAAACTAAACTGTCAAATTTCCGGGAAATTTCCAGAGAAGGTGAGGCTGGTATAACTGTTGGAAAAGGGGGAGCAGGCAATCCCCTCCCCAACAGCTTCTTTGTTTCATCTGCGCACTCAAATAATATCTCTTGCAATAATTCCATTTGCACATTCTTCGTAAGGGGAGACTGGCAGCGGTTACTACCATCAATCACATCTTCACTTTTCCACAGTTTGAGATTAATAAAATATGACTCAAAATCAGCCGGAAGGGATTTTGGCCTAGCCTTAACACTGCTACTACCATCACCCCCTCCTGCTTTTGCAACACTTATCGCAACCGCAAACATAATCCCTGAAATAACAATTAGTACTTTCTTAGGTAGCATACACGAGGCTTTCAGCCTTCCCCCTGAACTGAAAGGTATCTATAAGAAGCTGTCTGAAAAGTCGTGCGCTGCTACTGCTACGGGACTTTTCAGACAGCTTCTAAGGCTTACAGGGTTATTGTTTTGTTATTGGATAACCTTGCACGGCACACAGTTTAGATCGTTTAGTACCGTGCAATAGATCCAAATATTATAAATCATATGTCGTCTAGCGTTTTATGAAGAGGTTCAAACAAGAAGTAGCGAGTCCAGCATTCCCTGCCCACTATGGACACCGCCTTCTGTTGCTGTCGATGGTTTGCTTCGAATCAGGTATCCCGCATAACCATTTTGGTCAGTCAAAGGTTCACCATTGAAGTGAATAGTGAACAGGCCAACCTCACTGATCAGATCGTTAACCTCTTTGGTATAACCATCACGCACAGCAAGTGCCGGACGCTGACGCTCATGGGGGTACAGTCTTCGCATCAGTGCCCATGCCTTGAACGCACTTTCCGGCATGGCCTTGATTGCGGGCAGAATATCTTCACCAAATACACAGTGACCGCCACCTTCTCCCTGATTTTTCAGAACCCACTGGTCGGGATCGCCTTTTTCCGCAAACCATTTAGCGGTATCGGATGTAACAGGCAACATATCAGCAAGATACTCCTGGATGGTTTCGGCTTCATAGAGTGATAGCCCCCAGCGGGTCAGCTCTTCCGGCGGCATCATGGTTAGAACCATCTGCATGGTTTTACTGGTGGCCAGCTGCTGACTGACAGTGGCATTAACGGCCACCGCATGCTTCTCAATAAATACCCGGGTCTGGGACAAGGCCTCACAGCACTCATCTTCAAGGAGATCTGTCGACTGGTAATCGCAGAGCTGGTAGCCGGCCCGCAGGTAAACAACATCCAGACTGCCGATATCCTTCAGCATTAACCGGTTATTGCCTCCGGTATAAAGCTGGTCATGGAGCTGGCGGAAGGTACGACGCACCGTGCGCACACCAAGCTTCTGCAACTCCATTTCGAGAAGATGCTGGTCATAGACATTATCTTCACTGTCCTGAACCACCATCAGAAAAACTGGCTGGCCACAATCACCGGCTTCTGAGCGTATACGCTTTGCAGTCTGTGCAACACCACTGGCCAGCTCATTCATGCAGTTATTTAAAGCCAGTTCACCATCATCGCTGTCAGCCCAGTGCTGGAAGGCTTCGCCCCACTGGTTTTGCAGATAAGTATGAAGTTCATGAATACGCTGCCCAAAAGGCCCCATACCAGCAGCAATACCATTAAACTCGACCACCTTGGGCCCCTGAACACGGCCGTCCATATAGTCAGTCCGCATCATCAGCAGTGGCTGACGAGGAGCTTCAATTCTCTGTGAACTGCCACCATGAATCTGTCTGTGTAGCTTCAGCAGCCGTCCAAAAAATGGATCTGCCTGACTCACATCTTTCATGATTTGCTGAACAAAAGCGTGGTCTTCCGAAACATTGTGAATAAGCCGGGCAATCAAAGGCGTCGCTGCCTTCAGCCCATTGAAAACATCACGTTTGATTGCAACCGGAGTCAGGCTGAACGCACAGTGCCGGGCTGTGCCGGTACTGGTTTTCATCGCCATGCCATGCATCATGGCCCATTCACAGGCTTCATCAATAACCTGAGAGGGAAGTTCCGGATGGGGAATAAAGGGCATATTCAGGCTCCATTCCTGTGCCTTGATTAGGTTCTGTTGACATAAGTTTGTGCATTCAGCGCCAGGCTTGCTTGATGTAGAACCACTACACCTTCGCAAGCCTTTCTTGTGATTAGCGGCTTTCTGAGCCACTGAATCGCACAAAATTATGCCAACAGAACCTAAGCCGAAGAGGCCGGGAAAGATCTGCAGCCTTCCCCGATCATATTGATTTAAGCGACTTCTGCCTGCAGATCAGAGTCACTGGCGCGATGACCTTCGCCACGGATTTCTTCTTCCATCTTCTGTGCCAGATAGAGATCAAGATAATGTCCGGGCTGGGCAATCAGCTCATCGTGCGTACCACGCTGCACAACTTTGCCCTGCTCCATAACCAGTATCTGGTCAGCATCACGAATAGTAGACAAGCGGTGCGCTATGGCAATAGTAGTACGGCCATGACGAAGGTTAAGCAAAGCCTGCTTGATCAGTGTTTCGGTTTCACTGTCAATATTGGCTGTAGCTTCATCCAGCAGAAGAATTCGGGGGTCATGGGCCATGGTGCGGGCAAAAGCCAGCAGCTGACGTTCGCCAATAGATAGCGACTGTCCGCTATAACCGGGCTGATGATCGTAACCATCAGACAGACGTTCTATAAAGCGTGACGCCTGCACCTGCTCCGCAGCATCAATAACCTTATCGCTGCCGATATCAGGGTTGGCAAGATCAATATTGTCTTTCAGGCTGCCACTGAAGATAAATGGCTCCTGCAACACCAGACCAAAAATCTCGCGTAGCTGATGATCAGGCAGTTCAGACAACAACTGCCCATCAATCAGCATCTCACCCTTCTGATGCTGATAGAAACGCATCAGCAGATTGATTATTGAACTCTTGCCACTGCCACTATGGCCAACAATGGCAGTGAATTTCCCGGCAGGTGCATCAAAGCTGATATCGTCCAGAGCCTGATGTTTACCATCGTAACTCAGGCTGACATTTCGGAATGCCAGACTGCCCTGTGAGATAACATGAGCATCTTTACCGGATTCCATCTCCTGTTCGGGCGTTTCATCCAGCACCTCAAAAACCCGTTCAGAAGAAACCATGGAAACCTGCAGCTTGCTCAGTTCCATCGAAAGCTGCCGGAAAGGCTCGAAGAACCGCTCCAGATAATTGATAAAGGCGTAAATGGTGCCGATCTCAACAACACTGGTCCAGGATGCCCGGCCAAACCAGCCAACCACCATAACTGTGGCAAACAGAGCCAGCACACGGGTAAACGGTGCCAACAGCAGGCTGTCCATACCGACAGATTTCCTGCGGAAGTGACGCCAGGCTTCATTGCTCTGCTCAAAGATTTCCCGGTTGTGACCCTGCTGATTAAACGCCTGGATCAAACGCATGCCCTGCAGGGATTCACTGATATGGGTATTGATATCACTGAGATGTTCCCGCACACCATCAAAGATTGGAGCAGAAAGTCTGCGATACAACTGCATAACACTGACCAGGATTGGAATCAGGATCAGGCTGAGCAGCATCAAGTGAAAATCAAGCAGCGCAATGGCGATAAAGATTCCCAGGATACGGAAGGAACCCTGGAAAATTGTTGGCACCACCGAAACAAACAGATCCCGCATGGCTTCAGTATCGTTTGTTACCCGGGAGACAACCTTGCCCACCGGCATTTTGTCAAAGAAGCCAATGGGCAGCTTCAGCAGGTGCCCAAACAGCTTACGACGGATATCGTTTACGACTGACAGAGCACCCTGCTGGAAACTCAGTTCCTGCAGGTACTGCAGGGATGACGAGAACGCATAGAGTGCCAGCATCATCGCGCACAAAAAGCCCAGAACCTTCCAGTCCTGATTACCAGAAGCAAGCCCGGGAACAATGACATCATCCAGCATGATCTTCATCAGCCATGGAATGGTCATCTCTGCTGCCGTTGCTACCAGCAGCAGACCCATAGCTTTAAAGAACAGCAGTTTATGCGGGCTGGCATAACCCAGCAGACGCTTAAAGGAAGATGGTTGTGAATCCTGTGTCATGGTTTCCTTGGTCATCAGGCGGCACCTCCTGCCAGGGAAGCTGAGACACCGGACAGCAGTTCAGTGTTGTCCTGCTCTTTATCGCTGCGACGACTCTGTTGCCGGAAGATACGTGCATACCAGCCGTTATGACTGAGCAGAGCCTTGTGGTTACCCTGTTCAATAATCTCACCCTGCTCCAGCACGACTGTCCAATCCGCTTCTACCAGCTCTGGCAGACGCTGGGTCACCAGCAGGATGGTTTTATGGCTGTAGAACCTCTTCAGGTTTTTCAACACCCGGGCTTCGGTCTTCATATCCAGCGCACTGAATGGGTCATCCAACAGGAGAATATCGGCATCGCTTAACAGTGCCCGGGCCAGGTTTACCCGCTGCTTCTGGCCGCCTGACAGGTTGATACCGTTCTCACCCAGCATGGTCTGGTAACCATCCCTGAAGGCTTCAATCTCTTCCTTGATTCCAGCCATATCTGCAGCACGTTCAATTTCTTCCTGAGTTGCTTCCGGGCAGGCAAAGGCAATATTTTCTGCGATAGTGCCGGAGAACAGCATCGACTGCTGCGGAACCCAGGCAATATGTCTGCGCAGGGATTCCAGGGTCAGATCTTCAACCCGATGATTACCGAGGGTGATAGATGAGTCACTGCCAAGATTAAAGTGCCGCAGTACCAGTTTCAGCAGAGTACTCTTGCCACTACCGGTACGTCCGGTTATACCGACAAAACCTCCTGCCGGAACATTCAAACTGATATTTTTCAGTGATGCATAATCCGCTTCCGGGTAAGAGAACTCTTTAACCTCAAAACGAATATCACCGGCATTGGTTCCCGCCAGTTCCTGTTCACCATCAACAATATCAGGCTGCTGGGCAAACAGTTTTTCAAGACGTTCCCAGGACGCACTGCCGCGCTGGAAAACATTAAACTGCCAGCCAAACTGCAGCATCGGCCCCAGCAGCTGGGCCAGGTAAAGAGTGAAGCTGGTCAGCAGACCTACAGTTAACTGACCCTGGCTAATCATCCAGGCGCCATAGCCCAGGGTAATCACAAATGACATACCGTAGATAACGGTAATGGTCGGCCAGAACAGGGCATCAACCCGGGCCACGGCCATATTGGCTTCGAGAGTGTCATCGGTCAGCTTGTTAAAACGGCTCTGTTGTCGTTTACCAATACCGTGAGCACGAACAGCACGGATTCCGGATACTGTTTCCCGAACTTCCTCGTTCAAGGATGAGAATGTGGCCTGAGACTTCCCAAAACGTTTATGCAGGTTGACACCAAACACATGGGTAAAATAGGCAAGCAGCGGAAATGGCAGCAGGGCCATCATTGTCAGCTTGCCACTCACCACCAGTATCATTCCCCCCATCACTGTAATGCCAGCGATCAGGGAATCCACCATGGTCATAATGCCGCCACCAGCCGCCTGCTCAATCGCATTGAGGTCATTGGTGGCATGGGCCATCAGATCGCCAGTACTGTGACGCTGATAAAAAGACGGTGACAAGCGGGTGAAATGCGCAAACAGATCGCTGCGCATTTTTTTGGCCAGATTAATAGAAGAGCCGTATAGCTGGGTTCGCCAGAACCAGCGCAGCAGATACATGGCAACAGCCGCTGCAGCTATGGCGGTCAGGTGCCAGATAAGAAAGTTGGCAGTCAGGGTTTTCTTGCTGATCTCATCAACAATCCGGCCAATCAGCCAGGGCGGAGTCAGGTTCAGCAGGGCCACGGTCTGCAGACCAATAAAGGCAACCAGGTAGTTCACCCAGTACTCTTTCAGGTAATGCCGCAGTTTCCACAGCAGGCTCATTAACAGGCCTCCTGTATTGCAACATGTTCACAGCAGCATTTGATATCTTTGTTTTTCGCAGCAACAAACTCCTCAAAGCTCATGGAATCCTGAGCTTCAATCTGCTTTTGCCGGGCGATAGAAGTTGAAACCATCTGTTCCAGACGATCCTGCAATTCTTTGTCAATGTGGGTGTTTCTGAATAATCCCATATGTTCCCGGGACAGCTCCATAATCAAATCCCGGTAACTGCGCTGTGGTTGACGAAGGTCAGCCAGCAGTCGTGCAGATGGCGTTAATCCAGTGTTAAGTAGTTTTTCCGATTGAGCTTCCAGTGCTGTTGAGAAATCATCTGTGCTGTTCGCTTTATCCAGCAGTTCAGCCAGAGGACGCATTTCATCAATAACCTGCGAACCGACGGAGGACAGACTTTGATCTCCAGAGCACATGGGTAATTTCAGCCCCGGTCTGCGCCCTTCTTCAGCAACCAGTGTCTGACGGCGGCTAATCAGGCTCTGCTCATGGGCACTGATATCCGGGCTGGAAGACAGTGCACAGTAAATCAGGAACATATCCAGAAAATGGCTGGTGTTCTGATCAAGCCCCAGAGGCAGATAGGGATCGATATCCAGACTGCGCAGTTCAATATATTCCACGCCCTGTTCACACAAGGCATGCAGTGGACGCAGCGAATCATGAATACGCTTGGGACGGATAGAGCCATAAAGTTCATTTTCCAGCTGCAGCACACTGCTGTTTATCTGCTGGCTGGCATCGAGCTGACTGTACTCCTCACTTTGCAGAGAGAGGGCGTAGTGCAGATCAGCCAGATACTCTTCCCTGCTGTTGTAACGGATATTCAGGCTGGACTGGGCGCTGCTGGTATAACCCAGATCACTCATGCGTAGTGAAGTTGCCCAGGGCAGGTAAAGTGTTTCACTGTCCAGACTTTGCAAATGATGGTTCCGGCCTGCAACAAAGGACTTATCAACAGCAGGTGAAGAGCCAAACAGATAGGAAATCATCCAGCCATGGCGCAGCACATTACGAATCTGCCCGAAATACCCTTCTGATTTGAAATCATCAAACGAAAGAGTGCTATTTTCAGCTTTATGCAGCTCCTCCCAGAAACTATCTGGCAGAGAGAAGTTGTAATGAATCCCGGAGATTGTCTGCATGGCTTTGCCATAGCGATTGGCAAGACCGGTTCGATAGAGTGTCTTCAGTTTCCCGGCATTGGAGCTGCCATAGTGTGCAAGCTTAATCTGGCTCTCATCTGGCAGAACCGGTGGCATACTAGCTCCCCATAGCATCTCACCATCAGCAATATGACCGGCTGCAAAGCCATGCAGATTTTGCAGAAAACCAAGTGCTTCTGAACTCTGCCTGAAAGCAGGTGTCACAAATTCAATCTGCCCTTCGGCAAAGTCAGTGGTGATATGGGGATGAGTCAGCGGTGAGCCCAGAGCCTTGGGGTGCGCCTTCTGAGTCAGCGCGCCCTGTTGGTCTGTGCGAACTGTCTCTTTTTCAATCCCACGACGTATATCTGAGAAAAAGGACACATCACCTTTCAACTGATGCAGACGACGTGTGATGCCAGCTTCCTGACGAGTAGTGCTATCTGAAGTCATGATGTTTTCAGCTGCGGCTCTTGCAAATGGTTGACTCCGTCAACCATATAGGTAAAAAAATACTCACAAAAAGTGTCAGATGGCTCTGGCCAGAGCACGTAACACGGTATGAACCTGCTCGCAGTCCACTCCTTCCATTCGGGACAGCATTGAAGCAATACGCTGTCTCTGGAATTGAGCGACAGAGTCCATACACTCCCGACCAGCGGGGGTAATGCTTAACAGGCGAATACGGGCATCTTCACAGCAAACCTTGCGTTCAATCAGCCCGCGCTTTACCAGGCGCGATACCAGACGTGTTGCACCACTTTTGGTCATTCGCAGGGATTGGCCAATGGCCTGCACAGGACAGCATTCATGTGCGGAGATATAACGCAGGGCTTTGAATTCCAGTAGTGAGAAATCTTCACAGGACTCGCCATGACAGCAGAGATTGCTGAAATAAAAAGCCAGCTCATGCAGATCGCAACAGATTTCTTTCAGGTCTTGGGCCATAAACCGGGCTAAGCAATTTTGTTCAGATAGTATTAGACATCAGATTAGTTGACAGCGTCAACCAAAAACAGAATAAGCTAATAACTAAATGGAGAAGCCAATATTTTCTCCCGCAGACCTCAGCAATTCAGTGAAGTTATAAGCGATTAGATTTCATCTTGAACACAGCTGAAAATTTTCTTTAAAGATGCTTTTCGACAGAGTAAAGAGATACCTACAACTGTTATTAAAAAGTTATTTATTAACTTTTCGCCAGTTATTGAATTAGCTGACCTGGGCATTTCCATTCTTAGCGGCTCTGCTTTATTGTCTGCCAGTTCTTCTAGATATATCTACATCTACAATCAGGCTGATGAGCTGATCTGCAATCCTGTCAGCATCAACCTAAAGCCTGATCTGTTTCGCCAGTAAGGGAATGATATGAGCACCACCATAGCCCAGCGTGTTGAAGCCATTCGGAAATATCTTGCCGACAACAACCTAGACGCTTTTCTGCTGCCAACAGCTGACCCTCACCTAGGCGAGTATCAACCGGAAAATGCTCACCGTGTTACCTGGCTGAGCGGTTTTCATGGTGAGAACTGCATGGTGGTTATCACCAAGGATACTGCCGGTATTTTTGTAGATGGCCGTTTCACCGTTCAGGTCAAGCAGCAGGTTCCTGCTGATATCTTCCAGTACCTGCACATCAACAATGACTGCCACCTGAACTGGACCATGGACAACCTGTCAGCCGGTGCCCGTATTGCAGTGGACGCATCCCTGTTTGGTATCTCCTGGTACAAGAACGCAGAAAAGGCATTTACCGGCAAAGGATTTGAAATTGTCAGCCTGCAGGAAAACCCTGTAGATCTGTTCTGGGAAGATCGCCCTGCCGCCCCTTCCTCTGCTATCGAACTGTTTCAGAATGCCGGCCAGTCCAGTGTTGAGAAACGTCATCTTCTGGCGAAACGTCTTCAGGAAAAAGAGCTTGATGCTACCCTGCTGACCCAACCCGAAGATACCAACTGGCTGGTCAATATCCGCGGCAGCGATATCCCTTATGTACGCAGTGTACTGAGCTTTGGCCTGTTCAAGAACAACGGCGAACTGGAACTGTTTATTGATACCGCCCGCCTACCGGAAGGTTTTGCTGATCATGCTGGCGAAGGTGTGAATGTTTACGATATCACCGCCCTGTTCTCTGTTCTGCCAGAGAAAATCAGCGCTGATCAACGTATTCAGCTGGATCCGGCCCAGACCAATGCAGGCCTGTTCAACCTGCTGCACGATGCCGGTGTCAGCGTTGTTGAAGATATGAACCTGTGTGCCCGTGCCCGCGTCTGCAAAAATGAAAAAGAGATCGAAGGCATGAAAGCTGCCCATATCCAGGATGGTATTGCCATGTGCCGCTTCCTGGCCTGGGTAGATCGCGAAGTAGAAGCTGGTAACCCCAACGATGAAGAAACTCTGGCTGCCAAGCTGCTGGAATTCCGCCAGGGTGTTGAAGGTTTTATTGCTCCATCCTTCCCAAGCATCTCTGCGCTGGGTTCCAACGCAGCCATCGTTCACTACAACCACGATCCCAAGAACTGCCGCAAGCTGGGTTCTGATGGCATGTACCTGATCGACAGTGGCGGTCACTACAATAATGCCAATGGTGTATCCGGTACTACCGATATCACCCGGACTATCAAGGTTGGCAATGCGACTGACGAAGAACGTCGTATGGTCACTCTGGTTATGCGTTCTCATATCAGCCTGGCCAGCGCCCGCTTTATGCCTGGTACCACCGGGGTACAACTTGATACTGTGACCCGTCAGCCAATGTGGAAAGAAGGATTCAACTTCGACCACGGAACCGGCCACGGTATTGGTCACTTCCTGTCTGTTCACGAGTTCCCTCCCCGCATTAACCCAAGTAATAACTGCGGAGCCATGGAACCCGGCATGTGCGTGACCAATGAACCTGGCTTCTATAAGGAAGATGGTTTTGGCATTCGCCTGGAAAACGTGGAAGTTGTCCGTGAAGTAACCGGAACAGCAGCGTCCATGCTGGAGCTGGAAGCTATTACCTACACCCCATTCGACAAGCGTCTTCTGGTTGCAGAGCAGATGCGTGATGATGAGATCGAGTGGCTGAATAACTACCATGCCCAGGTCTTTGAAAAAATCGCACCCTCCCTGAATAAACAGGATAAGACATGGCTTGAGCAGGCTACCAGCCCGCTGACTCGCGGATAAAAGCACAAGGGGCTGTCGCTCAGACAGCCTCTTTTCTTCCTGTATGCTTCTTGATAAATGGAAAGATACAGCTCCTGATTGAGGAATTCAGGATTAAATAAACGTTTACAATCCTGTTTCAAATTTCTCTATATCACGTTTTTTTTGCTTTTCTGGGAAAGTACAGCGTTCATGACGACAGTAAGAAGAGCGAAAGCTTCCACCTCTGACCCTGTCTTTTATTACACCAAAGAGATGATGTGGGGTGGATTCATCCCTCATAATTTTATAGCGATGCACGTTACTGGATGAATTCAAATAAGCATAATATTTGAATTCTTCATTGCCTTGAGGATGCCAGTGAAGTTCACTTGAATGAACACTATTTGCTAAAACTCCATTATATGAAGGAACAATAAGAGAAGTGTAACCAATTACCTGGCCGTATTCGTTTATATTTCCTGTTTTTTCAATTATCAGCCAGGTTTCACCAGTAGCAATAGCCATGGCAAGAAACGTTAGAGCGTCATCATAACTATATAACTCCACCTCTGGCTCGATTAAATTTTTAGATACGTAAGAAGAAAATTCTCTAGGATATTTATCAAGTATTCCCATAAAATTCACACGACTTTTACCAGGAATGGCCGCAACATCAGTCCAGTGATCGATAACATCTTTGGTTTTCTTTAGATTTATGAGTACTTTTCTACCATCTTCCATGACTGCTTCCACTTCAACATCTCTCTGAGAAAAAAATAAGGCCTTTGATACACCCTTAATTTTTTCATCGATAAAATCCTCATCAAAATTTTCCAAATGACTAGAAAGTGCGTTAATATTTGAATCAAGTTGACGTCCAACTCGATTTAATACCTTTATCAATCGATATACAGTTATATTCTCAGCCATATCAAATGATTTTACATTGGTGTTTTTTTCAGACTCTGCCGTCACCACAGGTGGAAACGAAATAGAAACAACAAAAAATACGATTGTTAAAAAATAATTTATCTTATTAATACAGGCCTTATTATTAACGTCCATAATTTAATTCTCCTCTAAAATATTATTTTGAGTCATCAAGACTGGCTTAAATTTAGCCAAGTCATTTATTTATCTAATGTTTGGATAATCATTATTTTTGAGAGTTCCAATAACATCTCTAACAAGATGGTAAGTTGAATTCCCCCGAATAAACGGGATAAGACATGGCTACCAGCCCGCTGACTCGCGGATAAAAGCACAAGGGGCTGTCGCTCAGACAGCCCCTTTTCTTCCTGTATGCTTCTTGATAAATGGAAAGATACAGCTCCTGACTGAGGAATTCAGGATTAATAAACGTTTACAATCCTGTCTCAAATTTCTCTATATCACGTTTTTTTTGCTGTTTCGGGAAAGTACAGCGTTCTTGACCACAGTAAGAAGAGCGAAAGCTTTTACCTCTGACCCTGTCTTTTATTAAACTAAGATGATATGGGGGGGTTTTATCCCTCACAATTGTATAGCTATGCACTTTGCTGGATGAATTCAAATAACCATAATATTTGAATTCATTACCTCGAGGCCAGTAGTTAAGTTCACTTTCATGAAGACTTTTTGCTATAATTCCATTATTTGAAGGAACAATAAGAGAAGCGTAACCAATTAGCTGGCCGTATTCGTCTATATTTCCTGTTTTTTCAACTATCATCCAGGTTTCATAAGTAGCAATAGCCATGGCAAGAAACGTTAGAGCGTCACCATAACTATCTAACCTCCCCCCTGGCTTGTATAAAATTTTAGATACGTAAGAATAAAAATCTTTAGGATATTTACCAAGCATTTCCATAAATTTCACACGGCTTTCACCAGGAATGGCCGCAACAGCAGTCCAGTGATCGATAACATCTTTGGTTTTCTTTAGATTTTCGAGTGCTTTTCTACCATCTTCCATGACTGTTTCTACTTCAACACCTCTCTGAGAAAAAAATAAAACCTTTGATACACCCTTAATATTTTCATCGATAAAATTCTCATCGAAATTTTCCAAATTATCAGAAAGTGCATTAATATTTGAATCAAGTTGACGTCCAACTCGATTTAATACCTTTATCAATCGATGTACAGTTACTTTCTCACCTTTCAATCGATCTACAGTTATATTCTCACCTATATTTAATACTATTACATTCGTGTTTTCTTCAGACTCTGCCGTCACCACAGGTGGAAACGAAATAGAAATAACAAATAACACGATTGTTAAAAAATAATTTCTCTTATTAATACAGGCTTTATTGCTCATATCCATAGTTTAAATCTCCTATGAAATATTATTTTGAGTCATCAAGACTGGCTTAAATTTAGCCAAGTCACTTATTCATCTAATGTTTGGATAACCATTATTTTTGATAGTTCCGATAACATCTCTAACAAGATGGTAAGTTGAATTCGTATCACATGACTGCCCTGTCCCTGGTCTACTCTGGCAAACTTTATTCATCCACATTTTTAATATATGAATATTGCAAAGATCCGGAAAGCTATTGCAAAAAGCGGATTATTGTAACGTGAGACCCTTTACGGCCCTGCCATGAAGAGCTATGGCACACTGATGACCGTAGCTGATTGTACTGTTTCACCATTTAGGATCAAACAACCGCCCTCACCATTAATGAGACCATGGTTTCAATAAATATCCTTGCTTAAGATGTATTTCAAAAATAAAATCTGGTCATCTTGTAAAGATTACCGGTAACTGACTAATTTCATACCAGTTGCATAGTTATCAGACAGTAAAAAATATACCATTTGCTGCCGAGAGTTTCGGTTAGTATTGCGACTCCATCAGGTTAAGGGTCTGTTAGGCATCGCTTGTTCATTCACCCCCACTCTCAAGCATGATTCGAGTACAGCACTCATTCATCATGCCCTCATGACTCCGCAGGTAGCTTTGATCCTGCAATGCTCTGAAACAACCACCAATACGAAACCTGCAGAGATATGTCCCGACTGTGTTCTTTGGCTTTAATTAAACACAAAATTCAGAGTCTCCAGTTCCGGAGGTTAATTCTTTTCCTCATTCTCCTGTTGGGAAGCCTGTTTCTCTCCAATACTTATGCACAACATCAGGAGATTCTGGGGCTGATATTCACGTTCACTGTTCCCTATTTCATGTTTATGCTCTACCTGGGGCGTCAGGCTAACGAGCGCCTGAGAGCCGCCAACGAAGAGCTTGACCGAAAGGTGAATGAGAGAACCTGCGAACTGGCGGAACTGGAACAGCAGAGCCGCCTGATTCTAACCTCTGTCGGCCAGGGTTTGTTCGGACTGGATGAACAGGGCAAGGTGAACTGTATCAATGAAGCCGCCCTGAATATTCTGGATTACCTTGAGCAGGAAGTTCATGGTTGCTCACTGTTACCTCTACTCCAGCACAGAGATCACACCGGAAAACTAAGAGACCCGTCTTCACTTCCCATAATTCAGGCTCTTCTAAAAGGTGAGCCCTGCACCAACCTGATCGATACATTCTGGTCTCGGAATGGGCGCTGCATTCCTGTGGAATACAGCTGTCGTCCGATGGTGAAGGATGGCGAACTCAAAGGTTGCGTTGTTGTATTTAGTGATATCACTGAACGACAGCGTATGGACAGCGAACTCCTGCAGGCTAAAGAGACCGCTGAACAGGCATCCAAGGCCAAGAGTGATTTCCTGGCCAATATGAGCCATGAAATCCGCACGCCGATGAATGCCATTCTGGGTATGTCCCAACTTGTGCTGCAGACTGGCCTCGATAGAAAACAGCGGAACTATATCGAGAAGGTCAACCGTTCGGCACAGTCACTTCTGGGTGTTATCAACGACATCCTCGATTTCTCCAAAATCGAAGCAGACAAGCTTGAGTTGGAAGAAGTGCCTTTCCGCCTGGAAACCGTACTGAACGACATGAGCAGTATTGTTGGCCTTCATGCTGAAGAGAAGGGACTGGAGCTGCTTTACTCTCTGCCGCCAAATATGCCGGACCTTGTTGGTGATCCACTGCGCCTCGGTCAGATTTTGCTAAACCTCGGAAACAACGCGGTTAAGTTCACTGAGGAAGGCGAGGTTATCGTTTCTGCCGAGATAGCACAGAAGACTGGCGATGAAATCGAGCTGCACTTTTCTGTAAAAGATTCCGGCATTGGCCTTAACGAAGAGCAGAAGAACAAGTTGTTCCAGTCCTTCAGCCAGGCCGATTCCTCCACAACCCGCCGTTATGGTGGTACCGGGCTGGGTCTGGCTATCTGTAGTCGTCTGGTCACAATGATGGGTGGCAAAATCTGGGTAGACAGTACTGAAGGTAAAGGTTCGAACTTCCAGTTCACAATTCCCTTTGGCACCCAGGCCGTCAGTGAACCCAAAGAAGATCTGCACTTTCTGCGTAATCGCCGGGTTCTTGTTGTTGATGATAGTGCTACAGCCAGAGAAATCTGTTCCGCCATGTTTGAGAGCTTCGGCATGCGTGTCGAACAGACCAGAAGTGGCTGTGGCGCTCTACAAAAAATACTGGAAGCGGAAGATTCCTCTGATCCGTTCAACTTGGTTATCCTGGACTGGCGCATGCCAGGTCTGGATGGTATCAGCACTGCACGACTGCTGGCCCAGCAATGCAAGAATGAGCCACCTCACTGCATACTTGTTACCGCGTTTGGACAGGACTTTGCCAGCACTCACGGAGAAGGCAGCAACATACACTCTTATCTGACCAAGCCGGTCACAGCGTCTTCAATGATGGATGCTGTTGCCAGGGCATTTGGTGCCTCCCGACCTATCGCAACAACACGGAAGCAGTCCAGCCTGCGCATGGAATCTGCTATTGAGCACCTTGCCGGTGCTGAAATTCTTCTGGTTGAGGATAATGAAATCAACCAGGAGCTGGCCCTCGATCTACTGGTCAGCAACGGCATGACTGCCGAGCTTGCCGAGAATGGCCAGGAAGCAATTGATTTCCTCAACACCCGTTCTTTCGACGGTGTTCTCATGGACTGTCAAATGCCGGTTATGGATGGCTACAAAGCCACCCAGCTGATAAGACAAAATCCACAATGGAAAGACCTTCCCATACTGGCCATGACCGCCAATGCCATGAGTGGTGACCGCGAGCGAGTGCTTGAGGCCGGGATGAATGACCATATTGCCAAGCCGATCGACTTCGAAGATATGCTGGCCAAAATGGCTCACTGGATAACACCCAGCTGCCCTCGCCTCAAAGTCAAAGGCACCGCTGAGCAAAAAAGTGACAAGTGGGACTGGTGTCTTCTGGTCGGTATTGATGTCAATGCTGGTCTGGCTGTCTGCCAGAACAAGAGCAGCCTGCTCTATAAACTGCTGACCCGTTTTATTACCAATCAGGCCGGTTTCACTGATAACTACCTCGCAGCTCTGAGGGGTGAAGATTTTGAAACCGCAATTCGACTTGCTCACACCCTGAAAGGTGTCGCAGGAAACATCGGTGCCACCGAACTTTCACGCCTGGCCATGGAACTGCAGAAGATCACGGAAAAGAGGTCCATCCAGACCAAGCTGGTGCAAAAAGCCAGACAGATTGAAGTCGCTATGGAAGAAGTAGTTGCAGGAATTCAGGCACTGAAATATCAGGTGGAAAAACAGGATATTGCTGACAGCCAGGAGGGAGCGTCCTTTGCAACTCCCAAGGCGACCCCAGCAATAGAGATGGATGCTCTGACCAAGGAGCTCAGTTTACTCCGAAGCCAACTGGCTGATGATAATACTGAAGCTCTCGATACCTTCTCTCCAATCAAAGCTGATCTGTCAGAGTTACATGGTAACTCTGGTCTGCCTGATTCCATCGAGTGCTCTCTGGAAGCATTCGATATGGACCAGGCTCTTGAACAGCTGGATGAGTTGCTTGAGAAACTGAATATTGCCATTGCAATAGAAGACTAGTGTCAATTTTAGATATGCAAAACAAGATGTTTACGGACTCGGAACAGACTTCGGCTCAGACTGTTCTGGTTGTTGATGACACCGCTGAAAACATTGCGGTACTGCGTGAAATTCTGCTGCCTGACTACAAGGTTAAGGCAGCCCTGAATGGCACCAAAGCCCTGAAGATTGCCCAGTCCAACCCTCAGCCTGACCTGATTCTGCTCGATATCATGATGCCGGATATGGATGGTTATGAAGTCTGCAGGCGACTCAAGGCTGACCCAAAAACCCAGGATATTCCGGTTATCTTTATCTCTGCCATGGGCAGTGATGAAGATGAAGAGAAAGGCCTTGATCTTGGCGCCGTTGACTACCTGATCAAGCCGGTTCGTCCGGGGATTGTCCGCGCCCGTGTCCGCACACACCTGGCTCTTCACAACCAGACCCGGCACCTGGGGCAGCTGGTAAACGAAAAAACTGAAGAGCTTAAGCAGTCAAGGAAACAGGTTATAGACTGCCTGGGACGTGCGGCGGAGTTCAAGGACAATGAAACCGGCATGCATGTTATCAGGATGAGCCATTACGTAGGTCTGATTGCCAGAGCTATTGGCGAACCTGAATCCTGGGTTGATCTGTTGATGGAAGCGGCCCCCATGCATGACGTTGGCAAAATCGGTATTCCCGACGCTGTTCTTCTGAAACCAGGAAAGCTGGATGATGATAAGTGGGAGACGATGAAAAAGCATCCAGAGTTTGGTTGCCAGATTCTTGGGCAGCATGACTCCGGCCTTATGCATATGGCGTATGAAATTGCCAAAACCCATCACGAAAAATGGGATGGCTCAGGCTATCCGGGTGGTCTGAAAGGAGAAGATATTCCGCTCAGCTCACGAATTGTAGCTGTCGCAGATGTTTTCGATGCACTGACCACGGAACGACCTTACAAGCGGGCATGGTCAGTTGATGAAGCTATTGACTGGATTGAGCAGCAGTCTGGCACTCACTTTGAGCCAAGACTTGTGCAGGCGTTCCGCAGGGTCCTGCCAGAAGCTCTGGAAGTTATGAACACCTACGCAGAAAAAGTGGCCTGAGCTAACCCTGAACAGTTCTTGAGCAGCAACCTGAAAAGCCAGGTTACTGCTCCAATCCATTCTATTTAATGTTCTGCTTGGCCCGTAAACATTCAAAGAATGTCGAGCCATTATTTATGCAAGCTGTCCCATCAGGGCCAGCTGCCAGCGTCCTTTTTGTTCTTTTAAAGAACTTTTCAGCTCTTCATACTGAGTTCGCATATCCAGTGACTCCCACTGGTTTCTCAACTCTTCAGCCTTTCCTTCAAGCCATTGCTGACGGAATGCATACCACTCTTTCAGCGCCTCCAGCAGTTCCTGGTATTGCTTTTCAAGGTTAGCCAATGCCTGCTCACAGGAAAGTTTCTGCCCTGCCCGTTTAAACTGCATATCTATACGGGCCTTTTCGATTCTGAAATCACTGACCCTTCTTAGCCCCGAAGTCAGCCGGATTTTCGAAGCTGAAAATATCAGCCATTTGATCGGATCAAACTGCCACCAGCGAACGCCGTTCCTGTAGTCTGAAGAAAAAACATGGTGGAAGTTGTGGTAGCCCTCACCCCAGGTAAACAGGGCCAGAAGACCGTTATCCCTGGCAGTATTCTTATCGGTAAATGGACGTTTTCCCCAGATATGAGCCAGTGAGTTAATAAAGAATGTACAGTGGTGACTGAGAACCAGCCGCAGTACTCCAGCTAGAAGAAGGCTGGCCATCACATTGCCACTGAGAAGACCAATTAACAGTGGCACTCCGAAATTCATGGCCAACACAATTGGAATGTAATAGTGGTGCTGCCAGATTACAACAGGATCTTTCTGCAGGTCCTTAATATTGGAAAAATTTCCAACCTCCTTATCGTAACTGCGCAGCATCCAGCCAATATGGGAGAACCAGAACCCTCTTTTGGCCGAGTAAGGATCAAGATCATAATCATCGACATGCTGGTGATGCCGACGGTGGCCTGAGGTCCAGTGCATAATGCTATTCTGGATAGCCATTGCTCCCCACAAAGCAAACCAAAGCCGCAGGCTCCAATGAGCCTTGTAGGCTTTATGTGCCCAGAGACGATGATAACCAGCGGTTATTGCCGTGCCATTAAACATGAGGATCACAACCAGCATGATCCAGTCAAAGACTTCATAGCCATGACTCACTCCATACCAGGGAACCAGCACAACGGCAGCCAGAAATGTAAGAGAAAACAAAAGGTTGGTGACAAGAATAATGGGAGGTTTGGCCTTGCGATCAACGGAAGTCTTCAAGAGATAAACTCCTGCCAGAGTTGTGGAAATCCGGAATCATCAAAACTGCTTTCCTTTTTATAGCCGATTATCACGGACGCTGTATACTGGACGGGCAGAATACACCGAACAACAAGAATCAATATCGGCTGTTGTTATGCTTTATATCTCCAGTATCTCTGGAAAAGGCCGTGGGGTCTTTTCTTCCAAGAAAATCGAGCGGGATACTGTTATTGAACGCTGTCCTGCCGTTGTAATACCCCACAAGGATATTGATCACCTTCGTTCAACAGTACTGAATAACTATTACTTCTGCTGGGGAAGGAACCAGGATCAAGCCGCCATAGCACTCGGGCTTGGTTCAATCTACAACCACTCCTACACCCCAAATGCTCTGTATCGGGTTTGTGAGGACGAAGAAATTATTGAGTTTCTGGCCATCAAGAAAATCCTTCCAAACGAAGAAATCACCATCAATTACAACGGAACGCCTAACGATCAGTCCCCACTATGGAGTGAAGATTCCATTCAGTGGATTAAATAGCTTTCTAGCTCTCGTCTGGAATCGGGTGGGATAAAAATTTGCTGTACACTCTTTTCCGTTCACGGGAAATAACTTTCCCAAGTCATGCACGTTCAATATACAAAAACAGAACAAGGAAAGTGACAGTAGAATTAATGATGTATTTTTAGAAATTATAAGAAGTACTGATAATGAGAGTATGATAAGTGTACAAGTGCGAAATCATTCACTACAAACTAACCCTTTAACAGAAAAAACGCAGGCAATATCCATCCGGGTCTTTGGTCTCAATACCCTTTCTCTCCCTATCAGGTGTGAGAACTTCAGCAGGTATTGTATCCAAAGAGCTTATCAGGTCAGGTAATGATTCAACCTGATAATCCAGGCCCAGAAACCCGGTTTGCACCCCAACCCGATAACGAAAATCATGCTGGCTTTCCGTACCGTGAATATGCTGCAACTCCAGCAGGGTATAAGGCCTTTGCCAAAGCCATTCCCTGATCTCGACCGCATCAATATCAGTACCAGGTGCAGCTTCTCCGTAGCCCGACAAAAAATACAGCGTCATATTACGGCTGGGGACTACCTGACGGGAAAGCAGCTTCATTCCAAGCGCCTTATAAAAAACGAGGCTGGCATCAATATCTTTCACTCGAAGAGTTGAAAGGTTCAAGGAGACTGGGACTCCTGGCAGGCTGTTTGAGCAAGGGTCACAGTTTTGCTTGTTTCCCAGGAAGGTATGCTGAATCAGTTCAATACAGTATCCATCCGGGTCCTGAAGATGGCAAAGATAAGCGACATCCGGCACTTCAAAACAGTCGCCAACAGGAACATCGCAGGCCAAAAGCAGCTGCCTGACCTGGTCAAGGTTGGGTACGGCAATCGAGAACTTCCAATACCCTTCGGCTCGGCTCGGCTGAGGAGCGATTTCCGGGCTGTACTGGTGAGGGTTATAAACCAGCTCCAGCAAAGCAGAACTGGTATTTTCATAAGCGAGAAAGTAATGCTGAGAATCCGCTCTCTCTTCATGAGCCACAAGGCTCATACCAAGTTTCTGGCAATAAAAAACCAGAGATTGTTCAGCATCGGTAATGCATAAACGATGATGCATGATCTTCATCAAACTTCCCCGCTCAGGGAATATTGAGGTTTCATGATGGCGCTCATGAAAACCACTATATCGCTGGTATGCTTATAATTATTTAGCGTTCGCCTTGAACTTCAAAGTCATCGCTGATCAGTCGGGCATGGCCATCAGACTGCACAACCCAGTGCTCACGATGAACGACACCGAATGCTTTATTCATAGTCCATTCCGATGTCAGGATATAACCACCATCTTCAGCCTCTTCCCAGGCTACATTGGTGTAATCTACATCGGCAAAACCCTGGTCAATAATTCCCTGCCAGAACTCCTGAATGGCTTCACGGCCCTGGAATGTTCCAAAAGGACGGGCTTCCATCACTGCATTTTCATCGTATTGTGCAGCACAGCCAATAGCATTCTGGCTGTTAAATGCGCGCTGCCAGGCAGCAATACCAGCTTTACAGGCTTCGAGGGTTTCTTGCTTCTGCATGTGTGCAACTCCAGCACTCTCGTGAATATGGGCAGAAGTGTAGGCTTTACTTTTCAATTGAAAAACAGGAATATTTGAACAGTTTGTTCAATTATATTAAACAGTCTTTAATTTTATGGACAAAGTAAAGAGAAGGTTGCAGCGTCTACCATGAACCGTCTTCGTTATATGTCAGTCTTTGCCCATATTGTCGAGGCTGGCTCCATTACTGCAGCGGCAGATGCGTTAGATCTCTCCAAATCCGTTATCAGCCAGCATCTGAAAGCTCTAGAGCAGGAGCTGGGTCTCCAGCTTTTAAAGAGAACCACCCGCAAGCAGGTGCTGACCCCAGAGGGAAAAACCTTTTACCAGCAGTGCAGGCATTTGAATGGCCTTGTTGATCAGGCATGGGAACAGGTACAGAGTTGCCAGAACACTCCACAGGGGCATATCAGAATCACAGCTTCGGATGCCATGATGAGTTATATCGTGGCACCCGCTATTAGTCAGATGCTGAAACAGTACCCTCTTCTTAAGCCTGAACTTATCAGCAGTGATTCACACCTTAACATCATGACGGCCGGGATTGATCTGGCAATTCGCGTTGGCCAGTCCAAAGATGCTTCATTAAAGCAGCGCAGAATTGGAAGTTTCAGAGATGTTCTTTGCGGTCATCAGCAGATCGTTGAAAATGGTGAGGTTAATGAGGCTGGATATATTGCCAATCACTGGCAGAGCAAAGAGATTCTGCACGAACTGAAACACAGTGAGATGGGTGATCACAAGATTTTTGCCACAACCCCCTCATGCAGAGCCGATTCATTTCATACATGTCTGACCCTGATTCAGTCAGGTGCAGGAATCGGTTTGATTCCAGACTTTGTTATTTCCCAGACAAAGAATCAGCTGCAACCTGTATTTCCTGATTATCAGCTAAAGCCCAACCCGGTCTATGCACTGCATCCCTATGATCAACTGGTTTCGGTCAATGTTAAGGTTTGCCTGCAAGCGATAGAAAACCAACTGGCTAAGAGCTGTATTCCAGCTCTGTAATCACACAGAGCTGGAAGCAAAAGCGCTACAACACTTGACTAAGGAACTGCTGCAAACGTTCAGAGGCGGGATTATCAAAGAACGCTTCCGGTGTATCTTCCACCACCAGTTCACCACTCTCCATAAACATCACCCGGTCTGCGACTTCTTTGGCAAAGCCCATCTCGTGGGTTACAACAACCATGGTCATACCGTGATGAGCCAGTTTCTTCATAACATCCAGAACTTCACCCACCATCTCCGGGTCAAGGGCACTGGTAGGCTCATCGAACAGCATAATCTTTGGTCGCATCGCCAGGGCACGGGCAATCGCAACACGCTGTTGCTGACCACCGGAAAGCTGCGAAGGATAGCGGTCCCTTTTGTCCAGCATTCCAACCTGCTGCAGCAGTTTCTCAGCTCTTTTCTCGGCCTTCTCCCGGGAAATACTACGGACTTTCATTGGTGCCAGACAGATATTGTCCAGAACCGTCAGGTGAGGGAACAGGTTGAACGACTGGAACACCATACCAGCCTCTTCCCGCAGAGCATTCACATTACCCGGCGTGGTCAGAGAAATTCCATCAACAACAATCTCGCCGTCATTAATGGTTTCCAGCTGGTTCAGGGTTCGAAGAAAAGTTGATTTTCCGGAACCACTTGGGCCAACAATTACAACAACTTCACCTTCCAGAATTTCTACATTGATATTTTTCAGGGCGTGAACATTGCCGGGGTAAATCTTCTCTACACCTGATGCAGAAATGATGGGCGTGGACTTAACATCCACAATCTCTTCAGTAAGCTCTTCAGGCTCCGGAGCAGTGACAGCAGTATCATCCAACGTTTGCATATTTGCGCTCCAGTCTGCGAACAAAGAAAGAGAGTATTCCGGTCAGAACCAGATACAACAGGGCGACACTGAACCACACTTCGAAAGGACTGAAGGTAGAGCTCACCACTTCCCGGCCTGCCTTGGTCAAGTCGGTTATTGAGATAACTGACACCAGAGAGGAGTCTTTGATCAGGTTAATAAACTGTCCGGCCAGCGGGGGAAGAACACGCTTAAACGCCTGGGGCAGAATGATATAGTGCATGGTCTGGCCATACCCCATACCCAGACTGCGGCCGGCTTCCATTTGGCCGCTGTGTATGGACTCAATACCTGAGCGCACAATTTCAGCAACATAGGCCCCGGTAAATACCGCCAGGGCTATAACACCGGCCGCAAACCGATCAAGATCAAGAACTGTTCCGATAAAGAAATAGACAATAAAAATCTGCACCAGCAATGGGGTGCCACGAATCACTTCAACATAGAAAACGGACAGATTCTTCAGGGCAGGGTTGGGAGAAATCCGGGCAAGACCTGCCAGTGTTCCCAGGATAATTGCCAGCACACCGGAATAAAGTGAAAGCTCAAGAGTAACCAGCACGCCATCAAGAATCGGACCCAGTGCCCAGTTTTGGTTATAACCCAGAGAGTCTCCGGTAAAAATCACATCGCCATCAGCAACCGTTACCTCTGCCAGACCGGTTACCAGGACTTTTTCATCCGGATCAAAATCATTTACCAGGTAGAGTTCACCATTCTCCTCAATAACCGAGCCGTCAAACTCCGCCATCAGATGATCTTCTGCCTGATAAACCAGATATTGGGGCATTCGCTCCCAGCGCCAAGTGTATTCAATAGACTGCGAGGATTTATAAAAACCCACAGCTATGGCCGCAACAATTAAAAAGAAAATTCCGTGCCACAGCAGTTTATTGGGCTGACGCTCCATCTGCCGGACATGGGATTGATTCAAATTCAGCACGCTAAACTTCCTGCGTTAGTCATTCACTAATGCTCCGGAACACTCCCTCCCCGGAGCAGAGGCCTAAAAAATCAGACAGGTCAGTACCCGGCCGGCTATACAGCACAGCCGAATACCTGTTACTTCAGAGTTGATAACCAGCGATCAGATTCGAACCACTTGGCATACAGACGATCGTAAGTACCATCACCCTTTACCTGGCGCAGAAAGTTATTGAGCCAGTTAATGAAATCCTCATCACCACGACGGACAGCCCAGGCCAGAGGTTCATAGGTGAAAGGTTCACTCAGGAAGGCAACGCGATCAGCATTCTGAGAGGCAAAGATAGAGTTGTAGGGAAGGTCATATACGAAGGCATCCAGCTTGCCATTCAGTACTTCCAGCTTGGCATCGTCCTGGGTTTCAAACTCAAAAATCTCAGCTTTCGGGAAGTAGCGCTTGGCTGCTTCATGACCGGTTGTACCCAGTTTTACTGCCAGCTTGTATTTTGCATCGTTCAGGTCACGAGGTTTTTTAATTTTGCCTGCAAGTTCCTTGCGAAGAACAACTGTCTGACCAATAACGATATAAGGATCAGCAAAATTCACACGCAGGTTTCGCTGTGGTGTCACAGTCATACCCGCCATAATGATATCGAACTTGTCGGTCAGCAGCGCGGGAATAATACCGTCCCAGGCAGTATTCACAAATTCAACTTTAACGCCCATTGCCTTTGCCATCTGCTTGGCAAGATCAACGTCAAAGCCGATGTAATCACCCTTTTTGTTGACCATTTCAAATGGCTGGTAGCCAGTGTCGAAACCTATCCGAATGACGCCACGCTCAATGATTTTATCCAGAATATTGTTGTCTGCAGCGAATGCAGATCCTATAAGTGACAGTGATGCTAAAAGAGCGATAAAAAACTTCTTCATGCTGGTGTTACTCTTAATCTGTTGTTGGAATACTAATAAGGAAATTCCAGTACTATTCGAAATTATTTCCGAGTTTTTTTCTAAAAATTATTACAAGGCGGCACTAATATATCGAAAAGGTATGAAAGTGGCAAAGGGCCATCCCACTCAATCCATCAATCAGATAACGATGAAGAACCCTGGAAATAAACGACCGATTACTTATACAGCTCTGCCACACCCCAAAATTTGGCTATTCATTTATAGCTTTTGTTTTCAGTAAATCCCGAGCATTTATTAACCAAAAGGCCCCAAAATTACAAATATGTCTGAGTTTCTTTTTCCCATAAGTAGAAAAATACAGATTATGAAAGTAATCTGATTTGGCAGGCCTTATTACCTGATTTTCATGGATTATTTATTTTTCTGGTCTTAAAGAATATGTATTCAGGTAATAGTTAAATTAGTCTTCTCTATAGCCTGATTAGACTTAATCAATTATCACAATTCCCTCCTGGCTTGTACTATTTTCACCAGAAGTCAGGCTGGCACAGCTATTCATTAAAGGTTTCTTAAAATGTCTCTTGAAAACCGTATTGGTCAACATGTTCCATCCGTCACTTTCCGGGTTCTAGAAAACAACCAGTGGAAAGATGTAACGACAGATGATCTGTTCAAAAACAAGACTGTTGTAGTCTTCTCTCTGCCTGGTGCATTTACTCCAACCTGCTCCTCCACTCACCTGCCTCGCTACAATGAGCTGGCTCCGGTGTTTAAGGAGAACGGAGTTGACGACATTATCTGCGTATCTGTTAACGATACTTTCGTTATGAACGAGTGGGGCAAAGACCTGCACGCAGAGAACATCACTCTCATTCCAGACGGTAATGGTGAGTTCACCGATGGCATGGGCATGCTGGTAAGCAAGAAAGAGATCGGTTTTGGTGATCGCAGCTGGCGCTACTCCATGCTGGTTAAAGATGGTGTTATCGAGCAGCAGTTTATTGAACCTAATGAGCCAGGCGACCCCTTCAAGGTTTCCGATGCCGACACCATGATGAATCACATTAACCCTGAAGCGGCAGAGCGTCCATTTGCCACTGTTTTCAGCAAGCCGGGCTGCCCATTCTGCCTCAAGGCCAAGGAGATGCTGAAAGAGCACCATATCCAGTTTGAAGAAATTGAACTGGGTAAAGGTATCAGCAACCGCAGCCTGCGCGCTGTAACCGGTCAGCTGACCTGGCCTCAGGTATTTATCAGTGGCAACCATATTGGTGGTGCTGATGACCTTGAAAAGTACCTGGCAAAATAATCCGCACCTTTCCGAAACACTCAGGTTTTCCTGAGTGTTTCACCTTACCGTACTCTTCCCTTCACATCATTTTCAGCCACGCTAAGGCCACAGTCAGCGCATCCCCTTTTGCCGTGTGGCGCTCCAAAACTGGGATATCCAGATCTTCACAGATTTTTTCAAACCGTAGATCAGTAATATGTTCCGGCTGACTATGGAGTTTCTTTCGATAGTAACGATGGGACAGTTCCCGAATAGCATTGGGAAGCTTAAAGCCAAAGTATGTCTGGCAATATCGGCTTAATATTTTCTGATCAAAACGAATGTTATAACCAACCAGAGGCCTGCGCCCGATAAAGCTCAGTAGCTGTTCCAGGGCATCTTTAGGCTGTAATGCGTTCTCAAGATCCTTACCACGAATCTGGTGAACAGGAACCGAATCCGGATTAAGTTCCTTCTCAGGCTGAACCCTGAGCACGAGGGCTTTTCCAGGAAATACCTTTCTTCCCTGAACAGGAATAGCTGCAATTTCCAGAATTTCATTGGTATCAGGATCAAGGCTGCTGGTTTCCAGATCGAGACTGATAAGCTCATCCTCGGGTACCGGTCCAAACAGACGCTGAAAGTCAGCATACTGCCGCCGGTTCTGGAAGTTCAGCCAGCTATAACGCAGTTTTTCCGTAATTGCTGTTTCCATTTTCTCTTCCCCCACTACCCGTCAATATGAAAGTGGTGACGAAGATACTGATGAAACTTTTTCACAGTATGCAGGCAGTGCCGCAGCATATCCCTGCGCCGATAATCCAGTGCATCCAGATCCAGTTCATTGCCATCGCAGCTTTCATCGATCTGCTGTTCAAGGCGTAGCCTGTTCAGAACCAGAAAAGCCTCTTCCAGTTTTGAAGCCCGGTCTGCTTCAAGCTTTCCTGATTTTTTTAAAGCAGCAAGACGATCCATGGTTGAGCGCGCGTTGATCCGCTGTTCCAGACTAAGCGACCGGATGCCATGAACAAGAGGAAAGATTCCCGCTTTTTTCACATCCATTTTATGATCACGACCTTCCTTTATGCGGCCAAAGAAAGTCAGGCGAGTATCAAACTGCAGGGCAGGTGCCACAAAGGTTGAGAGAAAGGATTCCCGCTTACCAATAGCTACATTGAGGTTATCCTGAAACTCATCCATCAGTTGCTCATTTCCAGCAACGGCACGGGCATCGGCCATCATGGCCATTTCCATCATATTTTCCGGGTTGGAGTTATCCATCCAGTGCACTATGCGCTTCTGCCATTCCGATTGCGTCTGCACCCAGTGAGGATTAGACACCATCACATTGCCTTTGCAGCGCGGCCAGCCGCAGGCCAACAGCAGTTTGGTAAAACCTTCCAGAATATGTGCGTCAGGTTTGGGGATGCCATCTGAAATAATCAGGGCATTGTCCTGATCAGTCTTTAATACCTGTTCTCCCCTGCCCTCACTGCCCAACGATAACAGGCAGATTCGATCCTGATATTCGGTTGGAAAATGAAGTTCAAAGAGCCTTTTCAGCAGTTGATCATTGAGAGTGGAAACCAGCTGCATTACAAAACCTGTGCGAACTCCGTTGGAAAACAGACTTCGGGCTTGTTTGTCTATCTCTGGTGACAGATCAATCAACTCATCTACGGTATTGGCCCGCACTATCCGCATGGCCAGCAGGTGGGAATGGTTCGAAGCCAGTGACAGGATCTGGGTCAGATCCATCATTCCTACCAGTTCATCACCCTGAAATACTGTCAGCCTTTCTATACGACGCTGAGTCATTATCAACAGCGCATTAAAAAGATAGTCACCCAGCTCAATACTGATTAAGGGGGCAATTGCTATAGAGCCGACCTCGCAGGAAAGAGGTTTCTGATGAATAGCCAGGGCGCGCAGCAGGTCTGTTCGGGTAACAATACCCAGCCCTGATTCGGAGGGAGCCAGATCAACCAGAAGAGCATCCAGATGTTCATCTTCCAGAATCCTGACAGACTCGGCCAGAGAAAGATGACCCGAAACTGTTTTTGCCGGGCGACAGTGGTTGCGCTCAATTCGGCTTAACAGGAAATCAGCAATTTCCGGACGGGAATCCTCGTGAAGCCGATGATATTTTTCACTCAGATCAGCCTGCAAACCTTCACGGAAAGCCTTGTTATCTTCGCAGAAGCGCAGGAACAAACCTGCGGGCACTTCCTGCACCAGTGATTCTTCCAGACAGATATATTCATGCCTGACTTTGCCATCTACAAGGCCACGCACATCAAAAAGATCATCCTCGGCATAATGTGCATAGATTTTCTGTTTATCTTTATAGTGCCTTTCTTCAATCACACCTTTCTGAACAATCATCAGGGACTGGGCTTCAGATCCGGCCTTCAGCAGTTTTTCTCCCGGTTTATACCAGCTGAGAGAAGCTGCCTTAATAAGCTGAAGACGCTGCTCCTCTGTCAGAACATCGAAAGGAGGCTGCTGAAAACGTGCCTGATAATTCATGACCATTCTCTTTTTTTACCTTGGAAATGGCTGTTTATTTCGTCATTAGCGTTGCAAGGACTGAAAAGCAAAAGAGCCCATAAGGGCTCTTTTGCAGTCTTTCTACATCTTCAGGATGCTGGATTAAGCCCTTGCAGGTTCGCCAGCTTCCCCTTCAACACGGGCACCGGCGGCACCCTTGCTGGTTGGTACACGGATATCTTCCACCATGTCCTGAATCTCCTGAGGCGGAGCCTTGGTCAGGTGGCAGATCACGATGGATACCGCAAAGTTCAGCATCATACCGATAGTACCAATACCTTCTGGAGAGACACCGAACAGCCAGTTATCTGCAGAGTTGGCACCGGGATTGATGAACTTGAAGTACACGATATAGCTGAAGGTAAATACCAGACCAACAATCATACCGGTCACTGCACCTTCCTTGTTCATGCGCTTGTAGAAGATACCCATCAGAATGGCCGGGAAGAACGATGCCGCAGCCAGACCGAAGGCAAATGCCACCACCTGCGCCACAAAGGCGGGTGGATAAATACCGAACAGACCGGCAATCACAATCGCCACGGCTGCTGCGCCACGAGCAGCCAAAAGCTCCTGCTTATCGGAGATATTTGGCATCAGGTTACGCTTGAGCAGGTCGTGTGAGATTGAAGTTGAGATAACAAGCAACAGACCCGCCGCAGTTGACAGTGCTGCCGCCAGACCACCAGCAGCAACCAGTGCGATTACCCAGCCAGGTAGCTGTGCAATCTCCGGGTTGGCCAGCACCATAATATCTCGGTCAACATAAAGCTCATTGTTGTTTGCAGTCGGGTTATTGGCGACCAGTCGCTCACCGTTCGCGCCACGCTCATCAGTGAACTGCGGCTTGCCTTCCATAGGCTTGCCAGGATGGTATTGAATCTTGCCGTCATTGTTTTTATCCGTCCATGCGATAAGGCCAGAGTTTTCCCAGTTGGCAAACCAGTCTGGCAGATCCTTGTATGACGCTTCACTCACCGTGTTCAGCAGGTTAATCCGGGCAAAGCTGGCAACCGCAGGTGCTGTGGTGTACAGAACCGCAATAAACAGCAGGGCATAACCGGCAGACTTCCGTGCATCCCGCACAGTCGGCGTGGTAAAGAAACGTACGATAACGTGTGGCAGGCCAGCCGTACCAACCATCAGAGCCATGGTGATAAAGAACATATCAATGGTCGATTTGCTGCCATCTGTGTACTGGGCAAAGCCAAGTTCTTCCGACAAGCCATTGAGTTTCTCAAGCACCGACATTTCCGTACCAACAACATTGGAGCCAAAGCCCAGCTGAGGAATCGGGTTACCGGTAATCATCATGGAGATGAAGATGGCAGGCACCATAAAGGCGAAGATCATCACACAGTACTGGGCCACCTGGGTGTAGGTAATGCCTTTCATACCGCCGAGTACGGCGTAAACAAATACAATCGCCATACCGATCATAACGCCGATATTAATATCCACTTCCAGATAACGGGAGAATACGATACCCACACCACGCATCTGACCCGCCACATAAGTAAACGAGATAAAGATGACGCAGACAACGGCCACCACACGGGCCAGCTGGGAGTAGTAACGCTCACCAACAAAGTCGGGAACCGTGAACTTTCCGAACTTCCGGAGATATGGAGCCAGGCACATGGCCAGCAGTACATAACCACCGGTCCAGCCCATCAGGTACACCGCGCCATCACGGCCGACAAACGAGATGATACCCGCCATCGAGATAAATGACGCCGCCGACATCCAGTCAGCACCGGTTGCCATGCCGTTGGCAATGGGGTGAACACCTTTGCCCGCCACATAGTATTCACCTGTGGAACCGGCCCGCGAGCGAATGGCGATATAGATATAAAGTGCAAATGACGCGCCTACAAAAAGGTAGGTCAGCATTTCTGTACTCATGCTTACTCTCCCTCTTCAGCCACGTTGTATTTGCGATCCAGACGATTCATCTGCCACACATAGACAAAAATCAGTGCAACAAAGGTGTAAATCGACCCTTGCTGAGCAAACCAGAAGCCCAGCGGGAAACCACCGACGACGAATTTGTCGAGTTCATCCACAAAGAGAATGCCGCAGCCAAACGAGACCGCGAACCAGACGCATAACAGGGTGAGCAGCACCCTTAGGTTTTCTTTCCAGTAAGCGGCCGCCGCCGCCTTACCATCACTCATAGGAAGGTCTCCCGCTGTTATTATTATTCTTGGGTTTGATAATGCGTTATTGTCACAGGGTCGAGTGCTACCCTAACAGCGAGTCCGACGAACGTCTCTTAGACTTTTGGCTAATAGACTTCCCAGACAATAAAAGAGTCCCCGCAGTCTGCTGCGGGGGAGACCCGTCTCGTGTGACCTTTGAACTGTCTTGCTAGCTATTTAGTGCAGGTTCACGCAACTGCGCGTGCAGTTTTCGGTATTCACTTGTTTTGCGAGAGAGATCGTCATCTTTGACTGGTTCAGACGTAAGCTTGGAGGAACCAAATATACTACCGAACCATCCGAGTTTAATTCGTAGTTGAACGTCACATTGTGAACATTTTGCCTCAGCCTCAGGTTGACACATAAGCTCATCAAGGCAGTTCTTATGGTAGGTTGCACTGCACCATGGGGCAGAATCATCACCCGAGTCGGATTCGTCGCCATCTGTATGCTGATCCAATGGCCTGTGCCGATATACATCGTTTTTTATAGGGTTCAAACATTGAGTGCATACAGGCAGAAGCATTCCAGTCAACGCCTCAAAACCTTTATAGACTTCTAACGTGGATTGTAATGTCATTGCTTGTTTCTTACCTTTTTCAATAAGTTGTTTGTCTGCCTCAAATTCAGCCTTCGTTGAATCATAGAGATCTGCTTTGAATTTACATAACTCCACCTCTGCATGTGATTTAACCAATGCTTCTCTTATCTCGTTTAAATATAATCTCAAGTTTGATGCATATTCATGCAGCTTCTGGTTTTCTTTTAATAGCTGCTTGTTTTGCATCGATTCAAAGTCTTCCGCACTTTTGATAACATCTTGTACGAGGTCAACAGTCATGCCGTTTAATTTAGGTGCTTTTTTTCTGCTGTCATATTGATTCTCATCAGGATGACTGCGCTTAACAGTATGAGTACCGCTAATAGTTTGAGTAGTATCCATAATTCCCTCCTTGCTCGAATATATATTTCCTTAACTCTTCCATTTACAGGAACAGGTATTTTTTTTGACAGCATACCGGCTGAATAAATTCATATGCCTGGGAGATATGTCAGCCCTACTAACAAACTGCAGCATAGAGGGCTGCTGTTATTGCCTGTTTTCATATTCTGAATGACATCCTGAAAGCCGGATATAAGGTTGGCTGGGAAGTTGGTTCCTCTGTATGCTGCAGGCCCGGGTTCTGAGTACTTTGAATGCACTTGTAAAGTGTACTGAATAACATTGAAGTTCCTGCACTGATTCGTGCTCTTACCCAGAAGTACGCTGCCTTGATGCACAAAGGGGCTGCACTATGCAGCCCCTTTGCTTGCCCCACACACTCATTCTTTTCTGATCAGGCAGCTTCCTCAACTCTGGCAGGTAATCTGATCAGGTAATCAAACGCTCCCAATGCCGCATTTGCCCCACTGCCCATGGCAATAATGATCTGCTTATAGGGTGCGGTGGTCACATCACCTGCTGCAAATACACCGGGAACAGATGTCTGCCCTCTTTCGTCAACAATAATTTCGCCACGGGGAGACAGCTCAACCGTGCCTTTTAACCATTCAGTATTGGGAACCAGACCAATCTGAACAAAAATACCTTCCGGCTCAATAGTCTTTGATTCCTCGGTATTCCGGTCTGTATAGACAAGACCGTTAACCTTCTGCCCGTTACCCAGCACTTCAGTCGTCAAAGCGCTGGTTATCACCTCGACATTTGGCAGGGAACGCAGTTTGGCCTGAAGAACTTCATCAGCCCGAAGTTTGCTATCAAACTCAATGACTGTGACATGGCTGACAATACCTGCCAAATCAATAGCTGCCTCAATACCGGAGTTACCGCCGCCAATCACGGCAACACGCTTGCCTTTAAACAGTGGGCCATCGCAGTGTGGGCAATAGGCTACACCCTTGCCGCGATATTCCTTTTCACCGGGAACATTCATTTCTCTCCAGCGCGCACCGGTGGAAAGCAGAACTGACCGGCTTTTCAGGCTTGCACCATTGGCAAGTTGAACTTCAATTTCATCACCGGGCTCAGAGGCAGGAATCAGTTTCTGTGCCAGCTGACCGGACATAATATCGACATCATATTCCCGAACATGCTGCTCAAGGTTGGCTACCAGTTTGGGACCTTCCGTCTCTTTGACTGAGATAAAGTTCTCAATGGCCATGGTATCCATGACCTGGCCACCAAACCGATCAGCTACAACGCCTGTGCGTATACCTTTACGGGCAGAGTAAACTGCGGCAGATGCACCGGATGGACCAGCACCCACCACCAGCATATCGAATGGATCTTTCTGGCTGATAGTTTCTGCATCACGCTTTGAGGCATTCTTATCCAGCTTCTTCACAATATCAGCAATGGAAATTCTTCCCTGGGAGAATGATTCTCCATTCAGGAAAACAGAAGGCACGGCCATCACATTGCGATCATTAACCTCCCGCTGAAACAGAGCGCCATCTATCATGGTATGGCTGATATTTGGATTCAGAGCTGCCATCAGGTTCAGTGCCTGCACAACTTCCGGGCAGTTCTGACAGCTCAGGGAGATATAGGATTCGAAGTTATAATCACCATCCAGCTCTTTAATCTGCTGAATCAGTTCTGCATCGATTTTTGGTTGATGCCCACCGGTATGAAGAATCGCCAGTACCAGAGAGTTAAACTCATGCCCCATGGGGATACCGGCAAAGCGAATAGTGGCTGGCTGGCCTTTTACAGCAATAGCCATGGAAGGCTTGCGCTCGGAATCATCACGGCTCTCTTTTACCGTGATTGTTTCAGAAAGTTCTCCGAGCTCGCTAACCAGGCTTAGAAGCTCTTTTGATTTAGCAGAGTCTTCAACTGATGAAAAGCCATCAACGGACGCAATAATTTCAACCGCCCTATCGATACCCTGAAAGTAGTTTGATAACTGCTGTTTAATATTTGCGTCCAGCATGGTCTGCTCCAGAATTAGCGAATTAAGAGTTCAATAAAAAGAATGAAGTCACGGGGAATTTCCCCGCTCCTTTCCTTTTCTAAAGGACTGCTTTAAGGAGCGGGATAATCAGGGCCTTCCGACCCTACGCATTAGATTTTGCCAACCAGATCCAGGGAAGGAGCCAGAGTCTCTTCACCTGGCTGCCATGCAGCTGGGCAAACTTCACCATCGTGCTCAGCAACATACTGTGCAGCCTGGATCTTGCGGATCAGCTCCCTGGCAGAGCGACCAATACCCAGATCATTGGTTTCAACAACCTTGATCACACCTTCAGGGTTGATAACAAAGGTACCGCGAAGTGCCAGACCTTCTTCCTCAATCATCACTTCAAAGTTACGGGAGATGGCACCAGTTGGATCGCCGATCATTGGAAACTTGATCTTGCCAATGGTTTCGGAGCTGTCATGCCATGCCTTATGGGTAAAGTGGGTATCAGTGGATACTGCGTAAACTTCAACACCCATGGCCTGCAGCTGCTCGTAGTGATCAGCCAGATCACCCAGCTCTGTTGGGCAGACAAAAGTAAAGTCTGCTGGGTAGAAGAATACGACAGACCACTTACCTTTCAGGTCTTCATCGCTGACTGAAACAAAATCACCGTTATGGAATGCGGTAGCGGAGAAAGATTTGATTTCTTGATTGACCAGAGACATGTTTGTTTCCTCTATCTGAATTCAACTGCGTTGTTCGTTATCTGCAGTTGAATGATATGCCTCGGGCGCAAATCATTAAAATTGATAAAAAGAATTTAACTCATAGTTTTTATCTATTGACAATATCTCTCGAAATAAGAGAAACACCTGTCGAAATTGCCTGGATTAAACAATTCCCAAATATTGATTAATTCTGGCAATCTCCTTCTACCACTGCCGTATTGATATGGGCATAACCTATGCGCAAAGAGAGGTGTTGCTAGTAATACTGTCAAAATGGGTTGTTGTCATGGTTCCCCTGAAACTAAACAACCCTGTATATGCCAAAGAAGGAAACCATATGATCCAGGGTACTTCCTATGCTGCAGTTATCAACTTCCTCCTCTGTTATCGATACTGACTGGCCTTCAGTACTCACTGAAGGTTCAAAAATCACTTTAGAGGCGAGCACAGAAAAACAGAAATCAAAAGTGGGATTTATTGACAAGGTCACTCCACTGGTCGGCATGAAAGAACCTACCCGAAACACCATGATGTCAAAAAAGAGTTTTGATTACGGCACGGCTATGCCAATTGAACCGGATGATGTGATGCTGGTTTCCCCACCTAAAACCGGTACCACCCTGATGCAGCAAATATGCAATCAGATTAAAACGCGTGGCGGCCCTGACAGCATGAACTTTGAAGATTTGTACCAGGTTTCTCCCTGGCTGGGATGGGCACGGGATCTGGACACTAACCCGAACCTTCTTGCCAGTCCCCGTATTTTTAAAACGCACCAGTCCCTGTCATCCCAGAGAAGAGGGTGTCGTTATATTGCAACCATACGAGATCCGGAGAAGACATTTATCTCCTTCTTCAACTTCCTCAAAGCGAAAGGGGTACCGACTGTTGAGCAATTTACGGACGCATCGGAGTTTGTACTGCAATCTGACTATATCGACGATATGCATTTCGGGGCCTCGTTATGGCTTTACTACCAGGAGTTCCTAAAAGCAAAGGAACTGGGTGATCTCCTTGTTATTCCGTATGAGTATTTAGTTAAAAACAAACAGACTGTTATTCCGACCATCGCTTCTTTTATCGGTGTTGATACTCTGAAGAAGAATGAACTCGACACGATCATTCATCACTGCAGCAAAGAGTTTATGGAGCTAGAGGAACATCTCAGTAAGTTCGATGAATCATGGGTGCAGAAAAAGCTTCAGGAGAAAGAATTAACAGAGTCCGAGCATGTTCGCCCGGCACCCCGTGTTGTCTCAACCCAAAGCCCGGAACTGACTGAACCTGCCAAGCAGAAATTAAGAGATAAATGGAAGGCTGGGGTTCCTGATTGCCAGGACTACCCAGCGTTCAAAGCAATTTTTGAGAAAAAGCTACACGAGCGCTCGGCCGCAAAGATTGTTGAGTAAGCCGTAAGTAATGTTTGAGCCCGTCAAGCCGACTGACCGCTGGTTTGACACTCTTACTCAGCACTGGCAACCTGTCGGTAATTCAGGCAAAACAATAAGAACCGGCGCCATGAACTACCGGATAATTATTACTGAAGACCATCCTCTGTTCTGCTCAGCTTTGAGTGGGGCTCTTCAGCAGTCCTGGGATCAGATTGATATTGCCGAAGCAAATAATCTTGATGATCTGCAAAGATTATTGAAGTGTGGTGAGACTCCAGATTTGGTACTGCTTGACCTTCATATCCCCGGAGCCCACGGCTTTTCAGCCCTCCTGTTTCTGCGAAATCAGTATCCTGATATTCCGGTAGTGATTATTTCTGCCAGAGAAGAACCGGATGTGATTCACAAAGCCCTTGAACATGGTGCCAGCGGCTTTATTCCTAAATCATCGTCGCTGGAAACCATTACTTCCGCCATTAAACAGATTCTTGATGGTGATATCTGGTTGCCAGCTGACATTGGCCCTGCTCCGGAAGCCAGCTCTGTTGACTCGGAGATGACTGAGCGCCTCGCATCCCTGACCCCGCAACAGTTGAAAGTTCTGGAGATGATCAACTCCGGATTAAGAAATAAACAGATTGCCTGGGAGCTCAAGGTTTCAGAAGCGACTATCAAGGCTCACCTGACTGCCATCTTCCGGAAGCTGGGAGTCAACAACCGAACCCAGGCAGTCATTGCATTGCAACAGTCTGAACTTGAGCCGGAACCTCTTGATGGCACGGCCTGAACAGAAGCTCGACTTCAGACGTGAAGACTTCTCTTACACCACCTGTTTCTGTGAGGAAAATATCTGGTGTTTATGTCGTGATCTTGTGGAACAAGATGTTTCTGCAAACGACTTAACGGTGCTGTTTCTATCCAGCCCTTCGCGCAAAACTCCCATACTTCAGCAAAAGAGCAGTCCACATCCCGACAGTCCTGTCTTATGGGATTATCATGTTATTTTGCTGATGAGAAACAAAGGGGCTTCCTGGATTTTTGATTTTGACAGCCATCTGAGTTTTCCTGTTCAAGCTGGCGATTACTTCCAGAAATGCTTTTATCCGCAAGACACATTGTCGCCTGAACATCAGGTTTATATTCGGGAAATTTCTGCTGATGAGTATTTGAAGACGTTCACCAGTGACCGGTCTCATATGCTGGACTCAGAGGAAAAACCTTTAGTCCGCTTTCCTCCATACCCGCCAATCAATCAGAACAAAGAAGAGACTATATCCCTGATGGAATATCTTGATATTGAAAAGATGCAATTGAAGGCATAGCCATTTACTGAACTTTTGACTCTCCACAGCCACTTTCTTATCAGAATACTGTTATTTTTCAACTCTGAAATAATTCCCCCTTTACTTTGCGCCAGGGTCTGCCTGGCAAATAACACTGAACGAGAAGAATGATCGAGTTACGCGACTTTTCGCAAGATGATATTGAGTCTCTGGTTAAAAATGCCAACAGCGCGAGCATATCACGTTATATGCTGGATACATTTCCATACCCTTATACCTGCGAAGATGCCGAATGGTGGATTTCTACTGGCTCAAAAATCGGCATTCATAAAGCAATTATTCACGATAACCAATTTGCAGGCACAGTAGGCCTGAAATCCAAAACAGCCGAGAAACGTTTTGAGGCCGAAATTGGATACTGGTTAGGTGAATTACACTGGGGAAAAGGAATTGCGGCTCAAGCTGTCAAACTACTCACCGAGTATGCTTTTGATAACACTCATATTCAGAGAATATCTGCCGGAGTATTCAGCCCGAATACAGCATCGATGCGTGTGCTTGAGAAAGCAGGTTTTCATAAAGAAGCCATTTTAAAACAGTCTATTTATAAAAATAACGAGTTCTACGACGAGCATCTTTTCGTCAAATTCCGCGAATAACCCTTCGACTATAAGAGCTTTATTGCGCTTTTGGTTCAAATAGCCATGAGCGGGAAATACCTTTTTCGTCGTCAGATGAAAAAGGTATTTCCATGTTAAACAGTTGCAACCACCAGCATCCGCTGCATTAAAGCTCTTAGCCCTGCAGGTTTAACAGGCTTGGCAAGATAACCAACCCCTTCCGCCTTCAGCTGTGCTTTCAACATGGGTGATGCATCAGCAGAGATCACAATGACCGGAACATCCCGCTCAAGTTGAGCTTCCACGGCGCGCGCAACACTATGCCCGTTCTCACCGTGATCCAGGTGATAATCAGCCAGAATAATATCCGGCTCTTCACTCTCAGCCAAAGTGAGCGCCTCCTTCATATTCCTGGCAGTAAGAGGAATTGCCTGCCACCTTTGCAGCAGTGCAGACAACCCTTCCAGAATCATTTCATCATTATCAATGCAGAAAACAACACAACCAGCCAGATGGTTTCCTGGACTGATCACTTTCTTCACAGGCGGGCGATAGGCAGGCAGCTCCGCTCTGGCAACTGTGATTGAAAAGACCGAACCTTTGCCTTCAACAGAGCGTAAACCAATATCATGTTTCAGCAGGCGAGCAATCCCACGAGAAATTGCCAGCCCGAGCCCGAGCCCCTGGGCATCGGAATGATCCAACCGCTGGAAAGCCTTAAACACTTCTTCCTGTTTCTGCTTTGGAATTCCCGGGCCGCTGTCCCGTACTTCAATCCTCAGCTGCTCACCCTGCCTGCGGCATATCAGCATAACCGAACCGCTCTGAGCATATCGAAAAGCATTGGCCAGAAAGTTCTGCAGCACCCTGCGAAGCAGAACCTTATCGCTGGCAATAATCTGATCGCTGTTTACCAAGTGGAATTTCACCTGATATTTCTGGGCCATCACGCTGAAATCTGTCTCCAGGGAAGCCAGAATATCGCTCAAGGGAAAAGGCTCAATATTGCAGGCCACTCTTCCGGTCTCAAGCCTCGACAGCTGCTGCAGATCTTTTAAAAGATCCTCAGCGACTCCCAGCGAACCATCAAGCTTTGTTGCCAGTTCTCCTGCCCGCCCTTCCTTGAATTCGTCGGCCATGGTGGCTGCAAACAGTCGTGCAGCGTGCATAGGCTGCATTAAATCATGACTGATAGTGGTGTAAAACAGACTGCGAGATTGATTGGCCTGCTCAGCCTGGTACTTGGCTTTTAACAGAGCTGTATTCAGTTTTTCCAGCTCTCTGGTTCGCTCACTGACCCGACTTTCAAGCTCTTCGTTCATTCGGGTCAGTTTATCTTCAGCTTCCCGGAATTTAGTGATATCCGAGAAACTCATAACAAAGCCACCGCCGGGCATCGGGCTGCCCTGAATCTGGATAACCTTGCCATCCGGGTATTGTCTTTCAGATGTGTGAGGTGAACCTTTCTCCAGCCAGTTCAGGCGCTTGCGCACATGCTGTTCCGGATCACCAGGACCACATAGTCCACGATGAGCGTTAAACAGGATCAACTCGGAGATATGCCGCCCATACCGCACCAGAGTTTCCGGATAATGAAACATCTCAATATAGCGGCGATTCCATGCCACCAGTCGTAAGTCACGGTCAATCACACTTACACCCTGGCTGATATTTTCAATCGAGCTTTGCAGCAGCTCTCTGTTAAACGTCAGCACGCTTGAGGCCTCACCAACAATATCCTCCACATCGGTGAGATCCATTGTCTGCCCTTTTAATGCACTCTTTATGACAATACGGGCAGAGGACGTTCCCAAAACACTGGACAGCAGCCGTTCAGTAATAGCCAGCAGTTCCGGTGAAGCCTTGCGCTGTCGGAAAAACCAGGGCTGTTCGTCACCTGCCGCATACTCAAAAGTCATTTTTGCCTTGTCTTCACCAACAAAGCGGGCAGCCAGAAGTTCCAGGTCATCAACACGAATATTGCTTAAGGGAAGATCAGTCTGGCCGGGCAGATGAACATCAAGAAAGCGCCCAGCCTGGTCACGTTCATGCAGGCTTGGCACAAAGTAAATAGAACCAACGGCGTAGCAGAAAAGGTTCGCAAGCAAACTAATCAGCATTCTTGCTGTCTGGGAATTTCCGGCAAAAAGTGCCTCTGTGAACGACATTGGTAAAACGTCTACACCTGCCGCCGGTAAAACCATCAACAGGAACCAGAGCGCACCACCGGCAATGATTCCGGCTACAACACCTTTACTGTTGCTCTTGCGCCAGAGAAGACCGCCTATCAGCCCGGGAGCAAGTTGTGCCAGTGCGGTAAAAGACATGAAGCCCATTGAGGCCAGAGTCTGCCCTTCAATAGCCCTGGAAAATGCCCAAGCCAGGAAGAGCACAATAAAAATCAGGCTGCGGCGAATATTCAGCAATAGCCACTTCAGCTCCTGAAACGATTTATCATCCAGTTTGCGCCCCTGCAGCAAAGCGGGAACAACCATCTCATTGCCCAGCATAATGGCCAGGGTGATCACAGAGACAATCACCATACTGATGGCCGCAGAAACACCACCGACATAAGCCAGAATGGCCAGACTGTAGGAGCCAAAGCCCATTGGCAGATTAATAACAAATGTATCCGGGCTGATACCGGGAGATAATAGTTCCTGCCCTGTCAGCGCAATGGGCAGGACAAAAGCAGCCATAAGCAGGAGATACCCAGAGAAGACCCAGCGGGCAATATGGAAGTGTTCAACTTCTTCATTTTCAACAACCGAAACATGAAACTGACGGGGAAGACAGAGATAGGCCATCATCGAAACAACCGTCAGCATTGTCAGGTTGGCCCACTCCCCAGCCGATGGCGGTGCCAGTGTTGTCATTGTCTCTGGAGAAAACGTATCCGGCATAAACCAGATTGTGGCAACACCCACCGCGATAAATGCGAGGAGCTTTAATACCGACTCCACTGCAATCGCCAGCATCACACCATGATGGTGCTCAGTAGTATCAAGATGCCGCGTTCCAAAAAGAATACTGAATGCAGCCAGAACCAAAGTAACCAGCAATGCCGTATCGCCACTGGCAACACCCTGGCCGGAAAAAAGCTCCTGATCGGTGACAAACAGGCTGTACCCCATCACTATGGCTTTCAGCTGCAGGGCGATATAGGGAATCACACCAAAAACAGCTACTGATGTAGCAACAATGGCAATCAGGCGGGAGCGCCCATAACGGGCCGCCAGAAAATCTGCGATGGAAGTAATATTTTCCCGTTTTCCAATAGCAATCATCCTGGCCTGCAGGCGCCAGAACACCAGCATCAGGACAATAGGAGCAAGATAAATGGGAATAAACGACCAGGGTGAATCAACAGCCTGACCAACAGCGCCAAAAAATGACCAGGAAGTGCAGTAAACGGCCAGTGTTAAACTGTAAATAAGGGGCTGCCAGCGACCTTTTCGAAACCGGTCACTACGATCACCATACCAGGCTATTGTAAACAGACTGCCTGCATAAAGAATCGAAACCAGGACAATTAACCAGACTGCCATCGCGGCTTTACCATTTAACTCATTAATTCTTTTTCTAATTAACAATCAGCAAAAGGATCATCATTAGCATTTTTGCTATTTGAAATTTGCGCATATAGAAACTGCAAACTATATAAAAAGGGGGCAAATGTACACAGTTGCTCCTCGCAAACTGCGAGGAAAACACAAGGAATTTATAAAAAACGATTCACGAAAAAGAAGAGCGGGAATTGATTGTCACAGACTTCGGTAGAGTGTTTTTGGTAGTGGATAGAGGAGTTAAATAGTTTTATGCAGAAACTACTCACGCAGAGTACTGATCCTGAACCGGTGGGTGGGGGGTATTTATTGGGGGGGAGTTATTTATTCTTTGCGACAGTCAGTGTGTATTTGAAGTACATTATCGGCACATTTCTATCATTTACCTTAAGTGCAATAATCTTTTCATGTAATGCCTCTGAACATCCATTCTCAAAGAAAAGCGTTGGAAGGCATTCTGTTTCAACAGGCACCCGGCTTAATCACTACAGCAGCGAATATGAAGATAATATTCAGGGTCAACCCATAAACCACCTTTTGCGCAAGCCAATAGGTGTTTTTGACAAGCTACTGACACCTGATCAAGCGACTCATGCAGAAATTCCTGTCGGTATAAATAATACTGTCTACCAAAAGAAAGCTCCCCGGCGGCTGGTGCATGTGGATGGTGATACGGGCCTCACCCCCTTCATTGATGCATTGCAGAAATCTCCGGAAGGAAGCATCATAACCGTCAGGGTTAAGCCTTCAGGAAACCCTGTTTTATGGGATAAACAGGTAATTATCGATGGGCAACGGTCAGTTGTAATAACTGGTGAACCACTTCCCGTCTCCACCCTCTCTGATTCTCATGAAAAAACTTATCCATCAATACAATTAGATGAACAGCTGCTTTCATCAGGGCCAGCTTTATCCTGCCGGGACTGTGGAACAATTGATATTAATAATCTTCACGTAGATTTGACAAGGTCCGCTCCGCAGAACATTTCAGAACCGATCATCACTATACAGGGGAAACCCATCAGACCACCGACTCTCAAGAACATCACTCTGTTTGCCGGGGATGAAAATACAGTCCGAAATTTTTTGCAGGTTGAAGATGGAGTTCTATGGCAGAATATTGAAATTAATACCAATCACGATAGTGACCCGGCGAGTCACAATCCAGCAAAAAGTTATCATGCATACAAACCATCTTCGGCCTGGAGGCTACCAATTCTGGCGGGCCTCTCAGGACTTTTGATTAGACCTGCTGCGGCTCAATCATTTTCTACAACAGCGGGCATCTTTTTGAATGGCTTTTATTCTGCCGTGACCGGTTTCGTACTTAATCACCCCTATGCCAGCGGAACAGCAATTGTGCTGATTGGTGGGTTTTACATCCTGCCGTATTGTATCACCTATGCCCACGATTTATTTATTCCGCCCAAAAGCAAAAGAGCAAAATCGACCAGGTCTTATCATTCCTCCCGCCGGACGACCCCAAGAAATTTAGCCCGATGCTCGCTCGGGACAATTACTGAGGAGACTGAAGATTTGATGGAATTAAATGTTGGACCATTATTTAATAAGGCAGGTGTAAAGCTACGTCCCATGATAGGCCCTACAAGTGAAAAGCTAGACCAAATTGGCACATCTCAATACAAATAACTGGCTGGCGTGTCTTATTAAAGTAACGTGGATAAACAGGCGATTTGCGATTATATAGGTTACTCCCTGAAGACCTCTCATGGGAGTAACTGATGTTCTACCAAAACTACGTTCGATACAGGGTTTCACTTCTGCTGATGGCCATTTTGCTGGCGTGCCTGAATATGACAGCCAGAGGAAACTCTGGCAAGACGGCTGGCTCCCATCACAGGGGAACAACCATTTGGAGTAACCCCCCGGATACTCCGTATTCAGAGGGATCTATAGCAACACAACTTACCAGAAGGCCTCTCCATAAAGCCAGTTCGGCAAGTATACTTCCCCAGGATAAAGTAAATTCAGAAGCTCCAACCAAGGCAGTTTTTGTTGATGCTACAACAGGAATTCAGCCACTTGTTGAAGCTTTGGCTACGTCCGATGCATCTGCGCGTATTGCGGTAGTGATAGACGGCTCATCCGGAAATTTTGTATGGGATAAACCTGTCACAATTTCAAAAAATCAATCCGTCTTTATACGCGGCACAATGAAAGAAAACTTGCCAGTTAAAGACAAAGCGTTGACTTATACTGAGCTAACCGTTGCTCCAGAATTATTATTCCATAAATCCGCCATTATCTGCAGAGACAACGCACATCTGAGTGCTCAGGGTCTGAGCATTGATCTTACTGAAGCCGATAGTCGTGCGGAATATCAAGTTCCATTTATAGATACGACGCCCGCCATCATACCAGAATTGTCAGACAGCCAGATCAAGGTTCATCAACAAGATATCTCCCGTTTATTATCTGGCGGTACAGTAAAAGTAAGTCATGTTGACTTTCTATACCTGGATCCTGACCCTAACCCAGAATACATGCCTGCTTTCGAAACAACCGGAGGAGGAAACTATAGGCGGCCTGTTATAACATTCTCTAACATGGGCACTGGCCCTGTTCAAACAGCAGTTGCTGCTGGTCTACCAATAGTTGTTGCTGCAAGTGGCACTTCAGAGGCTTCAGCTGGCACGCTGTCTGTGGTATGGGGGTATGTTACCGGGCCTTTTCATTCTCTTGCTAACATGGCTTATGCTCACCCTTATTACGCTGCCCTGGCGATAGCGCCACCGGTGGCGTGTGGGCTGCATCGCTTCTATAAAAAAGGCACCCTCGGGTGGCTTTGGGGGAAAGTGCCCTCCATAAGCAAAAAAAGGTATAGGAATGATTAATACTCCAAGTTCCGTTTGGTAAAAAACCATCCGCCCGACAGTTAATCGCAATTATCGGGCGGATATCAACTTCCCCCGTCGATTAAGACCAAAGTCTAATAGCTTCCCCGTTCGACAAAAGTAACAATCCAAGCCGTCCGCAACTGATCTGCATAACTAATAAAAATAAGAACAGGTATGGCGCTATGAGCAACGATGCTACGACTCCCTCCGTTTATCCTGTCAAACCAGAAGCTGCCGAAAGGGCACTGTGTAACGAAGAGCAGTATAAACAGATGTACCAGCAGTCCATCGTCAACCCCCAGGGTTTCTGGCGCGAACATGGACAGCGTATCGACTGGTTCAACCCATTTACCCAGGTCAAGAACGTCTCCTTCGACGATCACCACGTTGAAATCAAGTGGTTTGAAGACGGTACCACCAATGTTTCCCATAACTGTCTTGACCGTCACCTGGAAGAGAAAGGTGACCAGATTGCTATCTACTGGGAAGGTGATGAACCCGGCGAAGAGCGTTCAGTTACTTATCGTGAACTCCATGAACAGGTTTCCCGCTTTGCCAATGCCCTGAAATCTCAGGGCGTTCGTCAGGGAGATGTCGTTGCCATCTATATGCCGATGGTGATTGAAGCGGCAGTGGCCATGCTGGCCTGTACCCGTATTGGCGCGATCCATTCGGTTGTTTTTGCCGGTTTCTCTCCGGAAGCATTGGCAGGCCGTGTTATCGACAGCCATGCCAAGATTATCATCACCTCCGATGAGGGTGTTCGTGGCGGCCGTAAGGTTCCCCTGAAGGCCAATGTTGATGAAGCGCTGACTCACCCTGAAATCAAGAGTATCGAAAAGGTTATCGTCTACCAGCGCACCGGTGCGGATGTACCCTGGCACTCTCACCGTGATGTCTGGTGGCACCAGCTGATGGAGGTGTCCTCACCTTACTGTCAGGCGCGGGAGATGGGGGCAGAAGATCCTCTGTTTATTCTCTACACCTCAGGCTCAACCGGTACTCCGAAAGGTGTTCTGCATACGACTGGCGGCTATCTGGTTTATGCTTCCATGACTCACCAATACCTGTTTGATTATCAGGATGGCGAAGTGTTCTGGTGTAATGCTGATGTTGGCTGGGTCACCGGACACTCCTATGTGGTTTATGGCCCGCTGGCGAATGGTGCCACTATCGTGATGCATGAGGGTATTCCCAACTATCCAACTGTTAACAGGGTCAGCCAGATTGTTGATAAGTACAGCGTCAATATTCTTTATATTGCACCCACTGCAATTCGTGCCCTGATGGCTCATGGTGATGAAGCAGTAGCAGACACCAGCCGTAAGAGCCTGCGCCTGCTCGGAACTGTTGGTGAACCAATTAATCCACAGGCATGGCAGTGGTACTACGAAACCGTTGGCGAGAAGCGCTGCCCGATTGTCGATACCTGGTGGCAAACAGAGACCGGCGCCGCAATGATTACACCTCTGCCTGGCGCGACACCTCTAAAACCCGGTTCAGCAACCCGCCCCTTCTTCGGTGTACTGCCAGCTATTGTCGACAATATGGGTAATATTGTTGAAGGTGCCTGCGAAGGCAATCTGGTTATCCTGGATAGCTGGCCTGGTCAGGCTCGGACTGTATTCGGCGACCATGAACGCTTTGTCCAAACCTACTTCACTACTTTTAAAGGCATGTACACAACGGGTGACGGTGCCCGCCGTGACGAAGATGGTTATTACTGGATCACTGGACGGGTGGATGATGTTATCAACGTATCCGGCCATCGGATGGGCACTGCGGAAATCGAAAGCGCTATGGTCGCCCATGAAAATGTGGCCGAAGCGGCGGTGGTGGGTTATCCGCACGATATCAAGGGTCAGGGCATCTATGTCTATATCACCTTGAACAAAGGTGTGGACTATTCTTTCGAGCTGGCCACCGATCTCAAGAAATGGATGCGTCACGAAATCGGGCCAATTGCGACGCCGGATATCATTCAGAATGCCCCCGGCCTGCCAAAAACCCGCTCAGGCAAGATCATGCGGCGTATTCTGCGAAAGATCGCGGCCGGTGAATGTGAAAACCTTGGAGATACCTCAACACTGGCAGACCCCGGTGTTGTTGATCAGCTGATTGCTGATCGGGTAGATGTCGGGGCCTGATCGCCACCGATACAATAGCGCCCGGGCACAACCCGGGCGTTTTTTTACCTCAACAGATGCCAATCCGAAACAGTGAAAAACAGTTTCTCCGTCGTGCCAGCCCTGAGTCGAAAATAAATCACATAACCCTTTATCAGCATCGTGTTATGTCATCTACCCTAATTTCCCATCAATAAAAACTCTGGAGGGTGGGTTGTGCCTGTAACCGATGTTTTTCTGGGTGTGGATGTGGGCACCGGTAGTGTTCGTGCCGGCCTGTTTTCAATTGATGGGAAATTACTGGGAAAAGCCAGTCTCCTGATTGAAATCAACCGACCGAAGCCTGACTTTGTTGAGCAGTCGACCCGAAATATCTGGATGGCTGTATGCAAGGCAACCCGACAGGTTCTCTCAGATTCAAATACTGATGCCAGTGCTGTAAAGGGCATTGGCTTCGATGCGACCTACTCAACCGTTGCTCTTGATAAAAGTTTGTTCCCACTTTCAATCAGCCCCAACGGGAATTGTTTTTGGAACGTGATCGTATGGATGGATCACCGTGCTAAAAAGCAGGCATCAACAATCAACTCAACCCAGCATCAAGAACTGCAGAGACTGGGAGGGAAAATCAACCCTGAAATGCCTGTTCCCAAGATGCTCTGGGTAAAGGAAAACATGCCTGAAGTCTGGCAGCAGCGCGGCTGCTTTATGATGTTACACGAGTGGCTTGTCTGGCATGCAACGTTCGCAGATCAGGCCCCGGAGAAAACCGGTATCTCACTGGAAAACACTGATTCAGCAAACAACTTTCTCCAAACCATTGGTCTGGAGGATATGACGGATGAACTGTTGCGCTCCGGGCCACAGACAGACAGCTCGCCAAGGCGGGGAGAGCTCACCATTAAAGCTGCTGAAGAGCTCGGATTAATGGCTGGCACACCTGTAGGTCCGGCTCTTATTGATGCCTGTGCGGGCGCTATCGGTATGATCAGCGCCAAGCGTAATGGTAAGGAAGTGAATTACAACCAACGCATTGCGCTGACATCTGGCACATCAAACTGTTATATGACAGCTTCAGATCAACCCAGAAATGTTCCCGGCATCTGGGGCCCGGCAAAGTCCATACTTGTTCCCGACATGTGGAGCAATGCAGCCGGACAGTCGACAGGAGGTTCGCTGACTGACCATATAATATTCACCCACCCAGCCTCGAACGAGTTAAATAAGATGGCGGAGGGAAAATCCCTGTCTGTTTATCAGCAGCTCAACGAAACTCTTGGATCTATTGCAGGTTCACCAGAAGCCATTCCATTTCTCGCAAAGGATATTCATGTTCTCCCGTATTTTCTTGGCAACAGAAACCCCAGGGCCAACCCGGATCTGACTGGGATGGTAACCGGATTAACACTGACCACGTCCCTTGAAAGCCTTGCCCTGCTTTACCTTGCCACCATTCAAGCTATCGCCATGGGCGGTACTCATATCATTGCGACAATGAATCAGGGTGGATACAAGATCAATTCAATTCTGGCATGCGGAGGAGGAAGCAAAAACACTCTCTTCCTGCAAACCCTGGCCAATGTCACAGGTTGTCATGTGTACCTTCCCACAGTGCCTGAAAGCGTTCTTCTTGGCGGTGCCATGGTCGGAGCTGTTGCCGCAGGAGAGTTTGACGGAAAGCTGGGAACAGCCATGTCATCCATGAATACTATTGGGGAAGTGGTTCTCCCAGAGCAAGCGTCAGTCGCCTTTTATAATGCCAAATACAAAGTGTTTCTTGAACTATACGAGGATCAGGAGAAGTACAGAAGGATGATGGGATAAGAGTTTGAGGTTATATGGCTCAAGATGATTTGCTTCATCTTGAGCCATAGACATCACCTAAATCATTTTTCGCCCTTTCTGGGCAGCCAGACGCAGACGCAGCGCATTCAGCTTGATAAACCCACCTGCATCAGCATGGTTATAAGCTCCCGCATCATCCTCAAACGTGGCAAAGGTCTCATCAAACAGTGTCTGGTCAGACTCACGACCAACAACAACGACATTACCTTTGTAGAGTTTCAGACGTACACGACCGTTCACATAGGCTTGAGAATGATCAATCATCTGCTGCAACATTTCCCGCTCAGGTGACCACCAGTAGCCGTTGTAAATCAGCTTGGCGTAACGCGGCATCAGCTCATCTTTCAGGTGTGCCGCTTCCCTGTCGAGAGTAATAGACTCAATAGCCCGGTGACCTTTCAGCATGATGGTGCCGCCAGGAGTTTCATAGCAGCCACGGGCTTTCATACCGACATAACGGTTTTCGACGATATCAACCCTGCCAATACCATTGGCGCCCCCCACTTTGTTCAGGTATGTAAGAACTTCTGCCGGTGTCATATCATTGCCATCAATGGCAACAATATCGCCGCCTTTATAGGTCAAATCGATATAGGTTGGTTCATCAGGTGCCGCTTCCGGAGAGACACTCCACAGCCACATATCTTCTTCAGGCTCATTCCAGGGATCTTCCAGAATATCGCCTTCATAGGAAATATGGAGCAGGTTGGCATCCATGGAATAAGGTGACTTACCCTTCTTCTTCTGAATCTCGATACCATGCTTGTCGCAATAAGCCAGCAGCTTGGCCCGGGAGTTCAGATCCCAGACCCGCCAGGGTGCAATCACCTGAATGCCCGGTTTCAGTGCATAAGCACCCAGTTCAAACCGAACCTGGTCATTACCTTTACCTGTAGCACCATGAGAAATCGCATCAGCTCCGGTCTCATTGGCAATTTCCACAAGCCGCTTGGCAATCAGAGGGCGCGCAATCGAGGTTCCCAGCAGGTATTCACCTTCATAAATCGTGTTCGCCCGGAACATGGGAAAAACGTAGTCTCGGACGAACTCTTCTCGGAGATCTTCTATGTAGATTTCTTTGATACCCAGAGCCTGGGCTTTAGCCCTGGCTGGTTCAACTTCTTCACCCTGTCCAAGGTCGGCGGTAAAGGTTACGACCTCACAGAGATAAGTATCCTCCAGCCATTTCGCAATTACGGAAGTATCAAGACCTCCGGAATAGGCGAGGACAACTTTATTAATTTCTTTCATCAGAAGAACGACTCCGCTTTCGGTTCCTCGGTTTTTCTTTGTTTGTTTAGAACCATCTCAGGCTTTTCTTTATTCTCAGTGCAGCCATCTTTTGGTTTTCCTAAGCTGCACCTCACCCTTACAGGTGTTTGCCTGAAGGTGAATTATCGCATGCTGTAGGAAAATTTTAACCATCCTTTACCCATTAGTAAAATTAATGATTCTCAGTATTTATAAGATTTACTACTAAAGGAAATGTTCATGGACAGAGCCTTAAAGAAGGCTCAGCTTCTTCCTTGCCCGATATTGGGTCACCCTGTCCCCTTCTCCGAAAACAGTGTAATGCTAACTCCTTGCCAGATATGACTTTTTTATTGGTGGCATACCCATTGCAAAAACTCTGGTGCCTTAAGACTGCAAGCGAGTAAGTGTGCTGACTACCAGCAAATAATTTGATCAGGCCCTGTGGTAAGGCTCTTTTGTGGAGATGGATCTCCGTTGCAGAGCCCATGACCTCCTACAGAAAATATTCAGAAACCATAAAAAAGCCCCTGATAAACAGGGGCTCTTAAACTCCGAACTGCAGTGTCTAGCAGTTATGCAGCTTCCTGCTGGTGATCACCACCGCTCAGTTCATCCATTTCGTAAGTCTTGTTAGGAATGATCAGGTTCAGGATCATGGCAGTCAGACCACCGGTGGTATAACCAGAAGAGAGAATGCTCTTCACGATCTCAGGCATAGCATTCAGTACATCAGGTACATAAGACACACCAAGGCCCATACCGAAGGAAGTTGCCAGGATCAGAATGCCGCGCTTGTCCAGTTTTTCAGAAGCGATAATACGGATACCACTGGTTGCGATAGTACCGAACATAATGATGGTTGCACCGCCCAGAACCGCCTGAGGCAACAGCTTGAACACACCACCAACGATCGGGAACATACCAATCATCACCAGAATAACTGCAACATAGTAACCAACATAGCGGGAGGCAACACCAGTCAGCTGAATCACACCGTTATTCTGGGAGAAGGTGGTGTTGGGGAAAGTGTTGAACACTGAGGCAATGAAAGAGTTCACACCATCACCAAGCACACCACCCTTAATGCGTTTGATATAAGCAGGTCCTTTCACCGGCTGCTTGGATACAGCAGAGGTAGCAGTCAGGTCACCGATAGACTCAACAGCAGTCACCAGGTACACGAAGGCAATTGGCAGGAAGGCTGCCCAGGTAAAGTCGATACCAAACTTGAAGGGCTGAGGTATGGCAACGGCATCCAGCTTGGAGAGTTCGCTGAAATCAACAATTCCCAGGAAGATACTCACAACATAACCGACGATGATACCGATAAAGATGGAACTCATTCGCAGGTAAGTATTCTTGGAGTTATTGAAGATAATAATGGTTGCCAGGGTCAGAAAGGCAATGGACAGGTTCTGGAAAGAACCGAAAGTACCATTACCCATAGCAGCATAACCGCCACCCATGCTGGTGATACCAACCTTGATCAGAGTCATACCGATCAGGGTTACTACAGTACCGGTTACCAGCGGAGTAAACACCTTACGGGCAATATGGAAGAAACGGCTGATAGCCATTTCAATAAAGGAACCGGCAAGACAAACACCAAAGATGATTGCCAGAGCCTGTTCAGGAGTGGAACCACCTTCAATCGCTGCAACGCCGGCACCGATGATTGGTCCCAGGAATGAGAAACTGGTTCCCTGAATACTGAGAAGACCAGAACCAACAGGACCAAAACGTTTAGCCTGAATAAATGTTGCTACACCAGAGATAAACAGAGACATACTGACGATATAACTGGTTGTTGTTATATCAACATTCAGAGCACCACAAATAATCAGAGGTGGTGCAATAATACTTAAGAAGATGGAAAGGACATGCTGAACAGCAGCGAAGAGGGCTTGAATAAATGGTGGATTTTCTTCTAGCTCGTAAACCAAATCAGTTGCAAACTGATTCTCAGTAACTTGGGCTTTTCCGATATGTAATTCCGTTGAATTTTCCATGCAGACCCTCAGCGTTGTTTCTGATAACCAATGCTCTAATTAAATGCCTGCAGGCAAAATCATATCCTCCCTTTTTTAACCAAGCTTCCTGTTCCGGCTATATTATTATTTTCACCTGCTCATCCCGAACAGGTGTGATTTTTTAAACTACAGGCTTGCAATAAAAATTATCCATTTTTTCAACAAGACGCACAGGGCTTAACAAGCCCTATAATCTTGGTGCAAATATGCTGTTTTTTATTAATCAGACAATCATCCTTTGCATTTTCAAACCATTAAGTACTGTTTAAGTGACGTTTAAATGCATTATTTAGAAATAAATTACTTTTGGCGATAAAAAAACCAACAAACCAAGATTTGAATAGACATCAATGCTTCCGCTTTATTTTGTGAAATTCTACTTTCCAAGTAACCAGAATAGGCTACTTTCCTATCTCAGATTCGGTGTAACAGGTGAAGATCATGGCTATATTACAGCGTTTTGCCGGTTACATACTGATATTCCTGACAGCATGCTCGGGAGCGGCTGCTTATGCCAGCGGCAAAAAGCATGCTCCAGCAGGCTCAGGCCCGCAACAACTGACTCAATACCCTATTCCCGCAGGGTACAGGGCTCTGGCTCCCGCACAACATCAAGCCGTTCCCCTTGCTGTTTCAGCCAACCTTCAGGGAGTCTGGGCACAGCCTGATGGTTACTGGTTTGTCAATCTGACAAATTCGGCAGGTAACATGGAAGCCGTGATCTACTGGCCAAAGATCAGCAAATCTCAGTCGGCAGCAGGCATGAAGCAAACGTCTTATTTCACAGCTGCAAGTTCTTCAGGATTTGCCGCAGTCATCTCTTCTGATGGAACAGATTTCTCCTCACTCTCTGGAATCACCCTGGTCGGCCCGGAAAGCACAAGTACAGGCCAATTTGAAGTGGTTGAGCTTTCTCAGGATGGGCTTGATTTTACTCCCATACCAGCCGGCATAAGTGAAGATGGCCTCACTGTTTTTGCGCTTGGTCACAGCATGGGCAAAGAGGGAAATCCGACCACGCTGGATTATGTCATCTGGCAGAGAAAGGATGCCGACTCAATGTTTACCCGGCAAACTGGTCGTATTATTCCAAGTAGCTCGTCGATCTCGGATATTCGTTTTAAAGGTATAAATAATCTGCAAGATGGAAGCTGCTTAATTACTGTTGCAGGCAAACGACCTGGTGGAGCAGAACCTCACCCCTATGAAGAGCGCTATTTTCTCACACGTTCGAAAGGTGAAAATCATTTTGTGCAATCCAATCCTTCAATTTATGGCTATACAGTTGGGATTTCCTCAGGGAAATATCCATCCGATAGCCTGACTCAGGGGGTGTTGTCAGCACAGAACTCTGAGGGGGATACCCAGCTCAATATGAGGTTTATTCATGAAGGCAGTCATTACATAAACAGCAGCCCCATAACATTAACCTCTGAGAGCCAGTTTCCAATAAACAGCCTGGATAGCAACCCCATACGCAGCGCGGCACCTGATTTCGGTTTTCTTGGGAATCCTTTAGTCAATGCCCCTGCCGGAGTCTCTTCCGGTGGAACAGGTACCGGCTACATCTACTGGAATAACACATTCATGCCTTTCAGGGAATATATGGTAAACATCATGAAAATTCCTGATGCTGCCAATTGGTCTGACAGTGATGTGAATGCTGTATGCGCGAACTGGAATAATTCTGGATCGTCATTTTATGGTTGGCACAGCAAACCGACTGACGGCGAGAGTTTTCTGTTTCTAGCTTTTGACGGTGAAACAACCTCTGATCACAAGGATGGTCAGGCTGCTGCTTATTACTATCAGCCATCACTGCATGAACAAACAGAAAGCTTGATGCAAGAAAAACCTGTTGATCCTGTGCAAGAGAAGATTAAGGATCTCTCAGCTAATGTGGAACGGCTTAAACTGAATGAGCTACAAGCACTGCCCAGCGCGACAATAACCCGGTACAACAGCTCCGCTGAGCTTGATTATCAAAAAATACCTGTAGCCCCCAGATATATAACCCCGGCATTTTTATCACCGGATGGGCGTTTGATTGCTAACGACACCAGTACAGGCAGGCTTCAGCCCCTTGTTATGGGTTTAGATCAGAGCGGGATTCAGCTCAAAGCGATCCAGGGAAAAGAAAACTACGATATTCTGGTGACGGCTTCCGACGCTGGTGGTCACTATTGCGGTATGGCTTTTCCACCTGATTCAACAACATCAAATACAGAATCAAACCCAGCCACAGAGGTATGGTTGTGGGGGGATGTCGACGAAGAGCCTATCTACATTGGTGCTGCAAATCACACTCAAGATGAGCTTCTTATACCGCTTCACTTCGATTATACCAACCCCAATATGTACACCGTCATCGTCATTGGCATGAATTCAGAAAAAAATCAGACCAGCACCCTTGGCGGTTGGAAAAAAAATGGAAAAAATAACAAACTGCTTCTAACAGCTATGCCTGATAATGGCGCTAAAGAACGCCATGTGCGCCTATACAACTCCCATTACGCTGGCACAATCTTTGTTAACAGTGTGCAGAGAGGAACAAAGGGTGATGACGTTTGCATTGAGGTTTATGGTTTTCAGGGAGATTACGACAACCCAACTGGTCTTCAGTTGATTAATGACGATGCCACAGAACCTTATGGAACGATCCTGTCGTTTCAGCTCACAGATATGGGAACAGGTGATTTAATCTGGATAACTTCAGATCAGGATGACTCCGTTCTGTCGCACGCACAATTTGGATACTCAAATCCCCCAAAAAAACTGGACAATATTCGGCCAATGTTCCGCATACCAAACGCACTTCAACCTGCTTTTCATACAATGCAAATGGCACCATCACGCTACCATTTAAACGGGGCCTGTTTTAGTGATGCTCCAATTAATAATGATGAGGTACCAGGATCCCTGGTATTCTCCCCGCGCTCCCAAACTCTGATGACAGGACAAGAATTTCTGGCGGAATGCGACCTAGGGGAACAGACCAAAGACTGGAAAGGTGTTGTTTTTCTGGAAGTCATTGATGGGCAACCCGATGATCTGTTTTATTATAAAATTTATGTAGCCGATGCCGGGAATGGAAAAGGGGATTTTTTCCAGCTTGCCGTGCCCCAGCCCCAGAGTTCTTCTGCTATTAGCAGTGAGAGTGATGAATCAACAAGGTCCAATACTCCCGTATTACAAACCCCTGTAACTTCATCCAGCGATGGCCTCATAACAACTGCAGAAAACCCGGCTCCATCAAACATAGTTGGGCCAGTTGGGCCCATCTCACCGGTTCCCTCTCAATTCATCCAGCAATCGTCCTGCAAAAAAGCGCAACAACTATCCAGAAGGGAAGCGAAACAAACGACAGACAATGCCACAACTCTCGATATCAATCATCCAGCTGGAAATGTTTACGGTTTTCAACACAGCGACAAAACCAGACGGGTTGTCAATGTGAATACCTGCTTTAAGGGGACAGAAATAATGTGGCCTGCAATTTATTCAAAGGTTCCTGGAGAGATGCATTGGAATTTTAAAGAGTGGCTTCCGTCTCCTTTTTCAACTTTTGAGGAGGGTGAGGAGTGCGTCGCAACCCTCGCAGATAAGAGTTTCACCCATATTTATGGTGCCAGGATACAACGCGGCTATTATGGGCAGATTACAAGTTCACAGAGTGGTTACTGGGTATATCTGGATCAGGCTGAGCAGTGGTTGTGGTTTGACCTTCCCAATCCACCATTTATGCAAAGTTCAGGTATCAGTGTTATGCCAACATTTATGCAGAACTCGGTTACAAGTATTATCCAAGGGAACCAGCGACACCAAAAGAAAGTTCACAGGATTCTGGGAGAGCCTGTCTTGGTGCAAGGTGATGATCATGCTGGGTTTCAAGGTCTGCTTTCAAGACACTTGGCTCTGGCAGCCAATTCAAGAACGTCAGAAGAACCCTACGGTATACATACTGCGAATGCGCTCACAAAAAAGTTTCGCTCAGCCAAGGCGCGATACGCTAGTACCATAGATAAAAGACTTTTTGACGATAGATTGAAATCGATAGCAAAAGAGAAGAAAGGTGCCGAAGGAATACCCAATACCGTATGGGAAATATTTACTCCAGAGATATATCGTCTGCAATACATTTCATCACCCCAAGCTGCGGCGTATACCAAGCATTAGCGCCTGCTCATAACCTTTCTCAGTAGATCTTACTGAGATCAGGCTGATAATCATGCCAAGGGCTGGTACGTTCCAGCTGCCCTGCCAGACTGAAAAGAAGCATCTCTTCACCCATGGCCCCGGTAAACTGGACACCAACAGGAAGATTTTCCTGGGACCAGTGAAGAGGTACTGACATCGAAGGCTGCCCGGTCATGTTGGCTGCCTGAGTAAAAGGCAGTTTGTCGAGCATATCCATCGCCATTTTTTCAGCCAGGCCAAGTTTCATTGCCAGCCAGCTCATCCCCGGGATACTGAGCAGGCGCATGGAAAACAGCTCCCCTTTCGAGGGATACAGGGCACCGATAGGCTGGGGAGGAGTCGCCATGGTTGGAGTCATAATGACATCATAACGCTGATGCAGGTGTCCCATTTCTCTACTGAGTTCATTCCAGTAATTCAGTGCAAGCAGATAGTCCTTTGCCTTTATAGTGCTTCCGATCTGATATAAAGCTCGGGTAGGAAGCTCGATCTGTAGTTGGCGGGCTGGAATATTCAGCAGCTCGGAGAGTTCTGCTACAGATTTCGCAGTCTGCCCAAGCAGCATAGTTAAGAAACTGGTAGCAAGTTGCACACTGTCCAATGGCAGTTCGATCTCTTCAACCCGGTGTCCCAGATCTTCAAGAAGGTACGCGGTTTTCTCAACGGCTTCAACACACTCAGGATCTACAGATGAACCGGTTGGGCTTCTGGTAGAAAAACCAACCCTCAGTGCTTCCGGATCTTTTTGTGCAGCCGCCACATAGCCTGTTTCCCTCAGAACAGGCGACGGTGCCCCACTATCCATGCCATTGGTTATTTCCAACATGGCAGCACTGTCTCGCACCGAGCGGGTTAGCACGTGCTCACTGACCGCCCCGGCCCAGCACTCTGCAAATGCTGGCCCTATAGGCTGGCGGTTACGACTGGGCTTCAGACCAAACAGACCACAGCAGGATGCCGGAATACGGATTGAGCCTCCACCATCACCACCGGAAGCCATGGGAACCATACCGGCAGCGACGGCTGCAGCCGAACCTCCACTGGAACCTCCCGGTGTTCGCTCAAGATTCCAAGGGTTATGGGTCGGGCCATGTACAACCGGTTCGGTGATCCCCATTAACCCCATTTCCGGAGTGTTGGTCTGCCCAAGAATAACCAGCCCAGCTCTTCGAAAACGATGAACAAGTTCAGAATCAAATGGTGCTTTCCACTGCTGCATGGCCGCACTGCCACATCCCATCACCTCACCCTCAAGGGATGCAATCAAATCTTTGGTCAGGAAAGGCACTCCTGCAAAAGGAGCATTTGGAGGAATCTGCTTCAGCTCGTCACGGGCTTTGTCGAAACGAGGGCGGATAACTGCGTTAAGGGAGGGATTCAGTGTCTCAATATGATGGCAGAAAAAATCATAAACCTCGGCATTGCTGACCTTGCCACGACGAATCAGTTCTGCAAGTCCAGTTGCATCATACTTCTGAAGTTCCATAACCCGAATCTCTTATTGTTTTCATTATTCTACTCCTGCCAAATTTATAGTTATGGCAGAAGACTTCAGGCTTTACCGAGTTTTACCAGCTGGCAACAGCTTATGAAAAATGCTCCCCTTTTATCGACTGTACCTACATTTTTCTTACCAATCTTACTTGGCCTTACCTGATTCTTACTCGGTTTTGTCATAATTGTTCTGTTCGTACTAATACAAGAGAAATATGCCATCAAACATGGCACCAGAAACATTTTTTTAGTCATAAACGATGACTTTTT
>NZ_JAMFLX010000149.1 GCF_023502345.1 Parendozoicomonas callyspongiae | reverse complement strand
TAACGCCTTGCTCAGCGGTGAGTTAAACTGGCGCCTTTTTTGCCGGTCTTTTGGCAAAAAAAGTGACAGTTTGACGAGTCCGTTGCAGCAACTTGTTAGGCCATTTTTATTACAATACATGAAAGTCATGCAATATGAACTCAAATAAAGGTGGCTTACCGATGAACTCAAATTGTGCTGTCAAGTCACTCCACTTCCCGTTTAATGGAACATCATGTTCAACTGAATAACCACTTTCATCATCAAATTTCAAAACATCAGCACGATAGCTTCCGTTGGTTTCTTTTACTTTTGAGAAAAAAAAACCATCTGTGTTTTGTGCACCAAAAACTGTTTCCTGACCAAACTCATTTAAAATAGTCTCTTGTACCTTTTCAGGTGTCCATTTTATACCGTAGCAATTTGGCTGATCTATTATGTTGCAAGCTTCGTTTATCTTTCCATCAGAAATTAAATCAAACCATTCTTGAACGAACAGAATCATCTCTTTTTCTATGTTATTTGAATTAATCTTCACGATCTTCCTGAGGC
>NZ_JAMFLX010000147.1 GCF_023502345.1 Parendozoicomonas callyspongiae | reverse complement strand
GACTTTCTACCTCTGAAGTAGCCCAGCGCCTCGATGTTCATGTTCAAGCTGTAAAACAGTGGCATTCCCGCTTCAAACATGGCGGTCTTGAGGCGATGAAAGATCAGCCAGGGAAAGGGCGAAAGCCTTTATTCAATGATGAGAATACAGCGTCTTTCAAGTCTGCCATCGTTGAGCTTCAAGAACAGAAGTCGGGTGGCCGTATTACTGGTCATGATGCCCAGACTATGCTCCTGGAGAAGTTCCAGATAACTTGTAGCCTCTCCACAACCTATAACATTATGCACTGTGCCGGGCTGTCATGGATTTCAGGGCGATCACGCCACCCTCAGCAGTGTATTGAGGTGCAGGAGGCTTTTAAAAAAACTTCTCAGAAGAAGCAAAACGCCTTCTTCCTCCAGGCGTTTTATCCTGCAATGTCGATGTCTGGTTTCAAGATGAAGCTCGTTTTGGACAGCGAAATACAATCAGCAGGATATGGGCTCCCAAAGGAACTCGGCCCGGTCTCGTAGGCAGCAGCAACATCAATACGCTTATCTCTATGGCGCTGCTTGT
>NZ_JAMFLX010000146.1 GCF_023502345.1 Parendozoicomonas callyspongiae | reverse complement strand
TAACGCCCGCATGTGGGGCGCCGAAGGCGTCCCACACAATGCGCTTGTTAGGCGAGCCCAGTGGGCCGGGATGCTGAAGCGTTGGCGAAACCCTGACTTGCAGGATTGTGACAATGTTTGCGCCTGCGGGCAAATCGGTGTTTTTGCTGAATGTTTGTTTGCCCTGGAAGCCAGCACATTGCACAGCTGCAGGGAAACACCAATGTTTGTGCTGGTGTTGCACGTTTGGAAATAGCTGGGATTTACCCTGCCAGATTTGAAAAACAAACCAGCGACGAAAATATTAATGCTGGCATAGCACGGTAAATTTACGCTGAACCCTGAACACCAGCTGCACTGAACTCTGAAAAGAAGCAGGCTTGGAATTTGGTAACCTGATTTCTTTTGCTGGCATTGCACAGATGCAGCCAGAACAATCTACCAGAATGAACACGCTGAATTTCTGAACTTCCAGGATTCCCCAAATCGACTCTGAGCTTGCCTGCCAGCTTTGAAAACCTCTCAGAAATTTTGCAGGAAAACTGGAAAAAGATTTACGACTTTGCACCGCGCGCCTAACGC
>NZ_JAMFLX010000145.1 GCF_023502345.1 Parendozoicomonas callyspongiae | reverse complement strand
TAACGCCTAATTCAGGTGCGCCGTAGGCGTCACCTGGAATTTCTTGTTACATGCCGAATGCACTTAGGCTGATAGCTCACCAGAAACGCAGCCGACTCCAATAGCCCAGAATGTTTCAAGTGCTGAACTACAGAATTCATGAGCGCGAGCTTTAAATGTTTTAACCATAGAGACCTCCTTATTTTCTGCTTCTGTGGATGATAGTGCCATTCGGATACTTGCGTATCTTAGAAGAATTAGAATAAGGACTACGGAGCCAACAAGCGCCAAGGGAATCGAACCCGAGGCTACCAACCCTATCAGCCTAAATACACTCGACAGAGATCAGGCTACTTTAACATATTTAGCTAAGTTCTTTCCTTTGTTAATTTCGACACCGTAGTTTTCGGAAATCCCTGCGAGTTTCGCTATTTCTTTGGGCGAATATTCGCAGGCTTCTATCTCTTTAGAATATTTAACTCCAAATAGATGAACCATTGTTGCAGTTTCTCCCTTTGGAGCGTTGAAATACATTTCATTCAATTTTTCAGAAAGGTTTTTCTGATTCACTCGATGTCTCCGTAGGCATG
>NZ_JAMFLX010000144.1 GCF_023502345.1 Parendozoicomonas callyspongiae | reverse complement strand
GATGCGTGGCCATCCTGCCCAATGGGCGGGTGATTTCGGGCTCACGTGACCATAGCTTGAAAGTCTGGGATCAGACCCGGGAGACCGGTGACAAGTGTATCGCCACCTTAACAGGGCACACCGAATCGATCAGATGTGTAGATATCCTCTCTGATGGGCGGGTGATCTCTGGCGCTTGTGACGGAATAAAGGTCTGGGATCTGGGTCGGAGGTCAGGTGAGGAGTGTGTTGCCACATTGGGGGATCACAACGATTGGGGCAAAAGTGTGACGATCCTCCACGATGAGCGGCTGATTACAGGTGCTACTGACGGTTCCCTGAAACTTTGGGACTTGACCAGGGGGGCAGACCATGAATGTGTCGTCATTCTGAAAGGGCAAAACATGCGGGTCAGATGTGTGGTCGTCCATCCCGGTGAACGGGTGATCTCAAATTCTGGCGACAACACGCTGAAACTCTTGGATCTGAACAAGAAGGCTCCAGATGATATGTGTATTGCCACCTTGAGTGGTCACAATGATTTTGTCAAATGTATGGTCGTCCATCCCGATGGACGGGTGGTCTCAGCCTCTGG
>NZ_JAMFLX010000143.1 GCF_023502345.1 Parendozoicomonas callyspongiae | reverse complement strand
AACGGGGGGACTTCCCCTACCTGTCCAGAGGTGCTTTCAACGGATTACTCCCGAATCGCTTTTTCCAGTTTCGGGGGATCAGGTCATGAACCTGTTTGGCAGGGTGGCGACTGATGCGCTGAAGTATATCTACCAGGTACTTGTAAGGATCAATCCCTTGCAGCTTACAGCTCACCAGCAGGCTTTGAATAATGCCAACATGTTCCGCGCCCAGCTCCGTCCAGCAGAACATGTAGTTCTTGCGCCCCATGGGTATACAGCGAAGAGCTCGTTCCAGATGGTTCGTGTCCGGGGATACATCTGGATTATCCAGGAACACCCGCATCTGTGACTCATGGTTACAGGCATAATTGACAGCTTTGGTAAGCGGATTTTTGGGGATCAGATCAATACGCTGACGCTCTTGATGACACCAGTCGAAGAACTCATTAACCAATAGCTTGACGTGTAACTGACGGAACGCTTTCTTTTCTTCACCGGCCAGCCCTTTATCCCGAATGGCAGCTTCTGCCTTATAAAGATTGCCAATGATCGCGAGGGCTTTGCCTGTCGCCGCAGGCTCCGCCTTTTCCGCCCTGACAAAG
>NZ_JAMFLX010000142.1 GCF_023502345.1 Parendozoicomonas callyspongiae | reverse complement strand
AAGAGTAGCGGCATGTTCCTTTGTAACTGTTTCGCTATTTACCAAATTTCCAAAGAAGCAAATGCCAGGTTTTCCTGCGTGTTTTGCAAATTCATCATCAGAGTCTGCGATAGTAACATCTCTAGGGCGACAGTTTTCATAAGTGTCAATTTGGATAAGATTGTCGACATATTTAAAACAAACGATATCTCTGACTTCCGTGATACTAATTTTACCAAGTTGATCCGGAATACAATCCATGACCGCATTTTCTCCGTACTCTTTTACATGATCAAAGCCACGGCAGTTATTGGCTAGTATCGGATGCCTACGTGAAATTTCATTTTTGACGGCTTCTAGAACTTTAAAATTTTCTTTTTTCTTTGAGTTTACTTTTAATGATTCTAACTCTTTATCTGTTTTTTTAGGTAAAGAGTTGATTAGTTTTACACACATATTTTCAGGTAACTAACTTTTGAAGTTTACGGGATGAATAGCAAAATTATTAATGCTTTCACTGTAAATAATTTGCGATTAGCTATAGGTCACGCAGCTAACGCCTGCTTCAGCCGCGCGCCGAAGGCGCGTCGGGTGGAGGGGCGAAGCCCCGGAACGAACA
>NZ_JAMFLX010000141.1 GCF_023502345.1 Parendozoicomonas callyspongiae | reverse complement strand
GCCAATGGTGTCTACAGTGTGCCTGGCCTGGGTGAGCTGACCGTTGACCTGGCCAACAAGACCTGGGCATTCAAGCCCACCAATGGCGTGGACAACGACGACAGTGAGTTCAACTTCACAGTGACCGTGACCGACGCCGATGGTGATGTACACAGTGACACCCATACCATCAGTATCAAGGATGGCAATACCCCGGCGCCATCCGGTGATCCCATCGTGCTGGGTCTGCAGGAAGCTGACCTGCCCGGACCGGATTCGGCGATGAACCAGGTGGCCTTCACCAGTGTCGATGCCCTGAGCAGTATTGCGTTTGGTGATACCGGCGCTATCCAGGTGAGCGGCCTGACCGAGACCCTGACCTGGACAGTGAACCCCACGACCGGTGTGCTGGAAGGTAAGGACAGCAACAATGTTGCCCTGATCACCCTGACCCTGTCGTCTGTGAATACCAGTGCCGGGACGGCCAATGTTACGGCTCGCCTGCATGGCCCGCTGGCACATGCGGACAGCACGACTGATCCCGATGACGCAGTCGCTGAAACCATCAGCATTACCGGAATCAAGGTCACCGCGACCGACAGTGATGGCAGTGAAGGGGATGCCCAGGTGACCGTCCAG
>NZ_JAMFLX010000140.1 GCF_023502345.1 Parendozoicomonas callyspongiae | reverse complement strand
TTGCATCAGGGGCTGCGCCGCAGGTGCAGTCCCTTGCCTGCACTTGTTATGCGGTTTATGCACGACCTCGTAACTTATGTAATGTTTTAGCCCAGAAAGATGAACTGCCTATTAACCAAAGACCTATGCCAAGTTGAAAGAATAATCCTGCAGGGTAGAGAAAGTTATCCCAAGATAGAGAAATATCAATCGAGTGGGTTAAGAACAATAGAGACCTTGGGAGGTATGCAATAGCAGTTACAATGAAATATAGCCCCGCAATTTGTAAAAATAGCTTTTGAGTATCTTCACTTAATGAATATTTAGCGTGTTCATTTTCTTGTGATAAGACAGAATTTGCCGCTTTATTAATTAAATGTACAGAGGCTAAACCAATAATTAATATCGAGGATATAATAACAATGTACCAGACTGTACTGATACCTTGGTTTTCATGCTGTTCCAAATTTGCAAGAAGAATGATCACGCTTGGCAAATTTAGAATTACATGGATTAGCAGCCAAATTGAAAGCAGTTTTAATGCAATAGCTGTAATTTGCTGTTTTAACATAGTAATTACTTTGTTATTCAATATTAATTTTAAGTGCGAGGCTTTCGAGAAATTTCAATAACCGCATAACGC
>NZ_JAMFLX010000014.1 GCF_023502345.1 Parendozoicomonas callyspongiae | reverse complement strand
CTGTTAACGATCCTAGTAGTTCTCCCGTTCCAGAGATAGAATGGTTGTTCCTGCAGTCAGGTTGTAGTCATGAGCGAGAAACATACCGGGGATAACACCCATTTCGGATACCGTACCGTCGATCGTGAAGACAAGGAAAAACTTGTCGCGAGTGTATTCCATTCAGTCGCCGGTCGTTATGACCTGATGAATGACCTTATGTCGATGGGCGTTCACAGGTTATGGAAGCGCTTTACTATTGAAATGAGTGCTGTGCGCACAGGTCAGTCAGTGCTGGATATTGCTGGTGGGACCGGTGATCTGGCGATGAAGTTTTCTGAGATGGTCGGCCCTGCCGGTCAGGTGGTGCTGGCGGATATTAATGATTCCATGCTCAAAGTGGGCAGGGATAAGCTGACGGATCATGGTGTTGCTGGAAATACCCGCTATGTTCAGGCTAACGCTGAGTGTCTGCCTTTTGCTGAAAACACCTTTGATCTGGTGACGATTGCCTTTGGTCTTCGTAATGTAACAGACAAGGATGCAGCCATTCGTTCCATGCTGAGGGTTTTGAAGCCCGGTGGTCGCCTTCTTATTCTGGAATTTTCCAAACCACGTAGCTCGCTGCTCAGCAAAGCTTATGATGCTTATTCCTTCACTGCCCTTCCTGTTATGGGCAAGCTGGTAACCAATGATTCGGAAAGCTACCGCTACCTTGCAGAGTCCATCCGGATGCACCCGGATCAGGAAACCCTGAAGGGTATGATGAATGAAGCGGGCTTTGTGAATACCAGTTATCACAATATGACCAGTGGCATTGTAGCTCTCCATAAGGGCATCAAGCCATGACTTCCTGGCTGGAGTCTATGCCCGGAGTTGCTGTGCGAACTGCTTTAGAGAAAGCAGTCGCAAAAGTTATTGAACTGGATGTTGTGACTGCCAGACGGCTGGGAGAGCTGGATGGGCAGGTGCTTCAGGTTTGCTGCACTCTTCCTGAACTGACCTTTTATATCCGTTTCCGGGAGAGTGTGCTCGATCTGCTGGCTGTTTGTGAAGAGTCTGTGACGGCAAGTCTGAAAGGCTCTGCCCTGGAGCTGTTAGGTCTGACTCTGGCTGATGACCCCATGGCTCAGCTGCAGAAGGGCGATATTGAACTGTCAGGCAGTTCTGATCTTCTATTGATGTTGGCAGGGATTCTTCGGGAATCAGATTTTGACTGGGAGGCTCTGATTGCTCGTCATACTGGTGGTGTGATTGCTCATGCCATTGGTTCGGTGGCAAGGGCAGGGGCGGAAACAACACGCCATCTCACTGATGCCATACTTGCCAACCTTCCCGAGTATCTTCAGGAGGAGTTGCGCCTGCTTCCGGCAACGGGAGAAGTTGAGGCTTTTCAGGAAGATCTGGATGATATGCGGTTGGCTGTGGACAGAGTTGAAGCCAGAATTCAGCGTTTAACTAATAAAACCGTTGTGAAGACTGGGGGACAGTAACGCGTGCACCAGTTTCTGCGCATATTTACAATTGCGGGTGTTATTGCCCGGTATCGTCTTGATAACCTGATTAATACTGACCATTTACCTTGGTATGGTCGTCTTTTCTTCAAACTTCTTCCCTGGCGTTGGCATAAACACCCTGATCCCCGTGGTGCCAGACTGCGTATGGCTTTTACCGATCTTGGGCCAATCTTTGTCAAATTTGGACAGATTCTCTCGACCCGCCGTGATCTGCTTCCTGATGATGTTGGCAATGAGCTTGCGCTATTACAGGATCAGGTTCCGCCTTTTTCCAGTGAGCAGGCCGTTGCGATTATTGAGAAAAGTCTTGGGCAGCCGGTTGATCAGCTTTTCAAGGGCTTTGAACGCGAGCCGATGGCTTCCGCCTCTGTGGCACAGGTTCATGGAGCGACCCTTCATAATGGTGATACCGTTGTTGTAAAGGTTATTCGTCCTGGTATTGAGAAGATTATCCGTAAGGATATTGCCTTACTTTATTTGCTGGCACGCCTGATTCGACTGACATCTGACGGAAGGCGCCTTCGCCCGGCTGAGGTGGTTGCCGATTATGAAAGCACCATTTTTGATGAGCTGAACCTGCAGCGGGAAGCGGCTAACGGTTCACAGCTTCGCCGAAACTTCCTCGATTCTCCCCTGCTTTATGTTCCGCGCGTGTATTGGGAGTACACTCATACCAACGTACTGGTTATGGAGCGCATCTATGGTGTTCCTGTGACTGATATGGAAGGATTGAGAAAGCAGGGGACCAATATGAAACTTCTCGCAGAGCGGGGAGTGGAAACATTTTTTACCCAGGTGTTTCGGGATAGTTTCTTTCATGCGGATATGCACCCGGGCAATATTTTTGTCTCTTTCGACAACCCGGACGACCCCAAGTATATTGGTATAGACTGCGGGATTGTTGGGTCACTCACACCAGAAGACCAAAGTTATTTGGCCCGAAACCTGCTGGCATTTTTCCGTAGAGATTATCGTCTGGTTGCCAAGCTTCATATCGACTCCGGCTGGGTGCCACCAGATACCCGTGTTAATGAGCTGGAAGGTGCTATCCGAACTGTCTGTGAACCGATCTTTGAGAAGCCTCTGGCTGAAATTTCTTTTGGAATGGTCTTGCTGAATCTGTTCCAGGTGGCACGCAGGTTTAATATGGAAGTCCAGCCTCAGCTGGTTCTGCTGCAGAAGACTCTGCTGAATATTGAAGGGCTGGGACGGCAGCTTTATCCTCAGCTCGATCTCTGGCAGACAGCTCAGCCATTTTTAGAAAAGTGGATGAAAGAGCGGGTGGCTCCTACTGGTGTGCTGAAAAGGCTGCACCACAATATGCCAGAGTTGATTGAACAGGCTCCTTTTCTGGCACATCAGGTATTGGAAGAGCTTCAGAGCATAAAACAGAGACAGGTGCAGGTTTCAGAAGATCGGAATAAATCAAACCACTGGGCTGGTCGCTTTCTTGGTGCTTTTGCACTGTTAGGGGCTGTCGCTATGGTCTATCCGGTTTTGGGGATAAATATTTCAGGTTGGGCACCGGTACTGCTGGGAATGACTGGCGGTTATCTTCTGAGTCAGTCTTTCTCCAAATCTGGAGCCTGAGAAAATTAGAGTGGGGGGAGGTATGTCTGAGAGCTGGCTAAACGAAATATCCTGGGATGCCAACGGGTTAATTCCCGCCATTGCTCAGGATGCAGAGACCGGTAAGGTGTTGATGATGGCCTGGATGAACCGTGAGTCTCTCGAAGCCACAGTTCGAGAAGGTCACGCTATTTACTGGTCTCGATCCCGGGAACGTTTATGGCGTAAAGGAGAGTCATCCGGGCATACTCAGGAACTGGTTGACCTTCGGCTGGACTGTGATGGTGATACCCTGTTGTTGAAAGTTCGCCAGCATGGCGGCATTGCCTGCCATACAGGGCGAGAGCATTGTTTTTATAAACAGTTACAAGCTGGAGATGTGAGCCGCTGGCAGTCTGTTGAACCTGTTAAGAAGTCACCCGATGACATATATCACTGATGGAGCATCATGACAGATACACATATACTCCATGAACTGGCGCAGGTTCTCGAACAGCGCAAGCAGGGTGATCCAGACAGCTCATATGTGGCGGGTCTGCACCAGAAGGGTCTGAACAAGATTCTGGAAAAGGTCGGTGAAGAAGTCACCGAAACTCTTCTGGCAGCCAAAGATGCTGAGCAGAGCGGTAATAATGATGATCTGGTGTATGAAACAGCGGATCTCTGGTTTCACTCCCTGATTATGCTTTCTCACCTGGGAACCGGGCCTGATGCAGTCCTGAATGAGTTGGCTCGTCGATTCGGGCTGTCTGGTCTGGATGAGAAAGCAGCACGTAGTAACGGTACCAAAAGCAGTTCTTGAGGTTAGAGCTGAAGGACAGAGATGATGACCGATTGTATTTTCTGCAAAATTCTGGATGGTGGTATTCCGGCAGACATCGTCTATGAAGATGGACACTGTCTGGCGTTTCGGGATATCAACCCCAAGGCTCCTGTTCACCTGCTGGTTATTCCCAGGAAGCATATTGAGAGCCTTGATGGACTTGGTGCGGAAGATAAGGAGTTGATCAGCCATATGATGTTGACGATTCCCCGTATAGCCAAACAGCAGGGGCTGGTAGAAGGCTATCGGACAATTGCCAACACAGGAAAGGGTGGTGGACAGGAAGTATTCCATCTGCACTTTCATATTCTGGGTGGTGGTGAACTTCACCCTATGTAGAGGAAGTTAATTGAGCCTTAATGAGTGCGACAGGTAGAAATACTTGTCGCCTTTTTATCGTGAGCCTGTTAAATAAGGTACTTCTTGAGAGATTTATAAAAGGGTTGTGTTATGGGTATCAGCATTCCGCAGTTATTGATTATTCTGGCTATTCTGATTCTGATCTTTGGCACCAAGCGTTTGCGCAATATTGGTGGTGACCTGGGAGGTGCCGTTAAGGGTTTCCGTAAGGCCATGAGCACTGAAGAGGAAAAAGACTCAGCCAAGGAAGAGACAAAAGAACCAGGGAAAATTGAAAACCAGGATGCCCAGTTTCAGGCTGAAGAACGTTCTGAATCTGATAAAAACAAACACTGATTTGATGGAACGTATTTGTGTTTGATATTGGCTTTCTGGAACTTCTGATCGTTGCGTTAATTGCCCTGATTGTTCTCGGACCAGAGCGTCTGCCCACAGCAATCAAAGTGACTGCTATCTGGGTCGGGCGGATTAAGCGCAGTTTCCAGAATGTTCGCAGTGAAATTGAACGAGAGTTGAATGCCGATGAGATTCGTCGGGATGTTCATAATGCAGCCGTGATGGATGAACTGAAAAAAGCACGGGAAGATCTGGAGCGTGAAGTTGGCAGTGTCCGCAGTGACCTGCAGTCCGCCACTGATGATATCAATGCTGCTGATAAACGGAATGTCCAGTCAGCTGATAATCCCAATGACAAAGGCTGAAAGGCTGCTCGAATTGATTTGATTCATAGCTCTCCCTGACAGAATATCTGATGAGTAACAATCCCAAGAGCGAAGAGACTGAAACAGAACAACCGCTGATCCAGCATCTACTGGAGCTGCGTACTCGCCTTCTCAAAGCGGTTACCTTCGTGGTTGTCATTTTCCTGGCGTTGTTTTACTTCGCTAATGATATCTATGCTTTCGTATCCCAGCCCCTGAGAGCATACCTTCCGGAAGGGGCAACCATGATAGCCACCGAGGTGGCATCGCCATTTTTGACACCTTTCAAATTGACTCTGGTGGTTGCGATCTTCCTGAGTGTGCCGTTTCTACTGCATCAGGCATGGGCCTTTATTTCCCCCGGGCTGTATCGCCATGAGAAAAGACTGGCCGTTCCGCTGCTGGTATCCAGTGTGCTGCTGTTTTACTCAGGTGTTGCCTTTGCCTATTACGTAGTGTTTCCGCTGGTGTTTGGTTTCTTTACCAGCGTAGGGCCAGAAGGGGTAGCGATGATGACCGATATTAATCGCTACCTGGATTTTGTCTTGAAGATGTTTTTTGCCTTTGGCATTGCATTTGAGATACCTGTGGCAACAGTGCTGCTGGTCGCTTCTGGTGTGACAACAGTTGCAGAGTTGAAAGCAAAGCGCCCTTATGTCGTGGTTGGATGTTTTGTGGTTGGCATGCTGTTAACGCCACCGGATGTTATCTCCCAGTCCCTGTTAGCACTGCCTATGTGGCTCCTGTTTGAGTTTGGCATCATCTTCTCACATATGGTCGAGAAGTCTGCCAAAGAGCGTAAGGAAGCTGGCCAGGGCGAATAACTGATACAACTCATAATCGAAGCCGCTGCTGATTGTTCAGGGCGGCTTTTTATTTTTCTTTTAACAGGGAAGGTACACTTCCCGTATTGATTAACGGTATGAATCTTCTATTACTTGAGCCGGAAGATATTGTTGCTCCTGGTCGGGCCATTGTAAAAGGGCGTCGTCTGACCCATGTACAGGATGTACACAAGGCAGAGATCGGCCATACCTTACGTGTTGGTGAGCTGAATGGCCTGATGGGTGAGGCAATAATTACTCGCCTTCAAAAGGATGTTTTGGAGCTAGATTTTACCCTTGATACAGAGCCTCCGTCTTCTTTGCCTGTTACGGTGTTGCTTGCACTGCCGCGCCCGAAAATGCTGAAACGCACGCTTCAGACGTTGGCTGCCATGGGTGTGAAGAAGATTGTTCTTATGAACACTTACAGGGTTGAAAAGAGCTTCTGGCAATCGCCTTGGCTAAAACCAGAAGCGGTTCGGGAACAACTGATACTGGGCCTGGAACAGGCGCGGGATACGGTTTTGCCGGAAGTCATTCTGGAAAAGCGTTTCAAACCATTCGTTGAAGATCGTCTGCCGGAAATGTCTCAGGGAATGCGTAAACTTGTTGCGCATCCAAAGACTGATGAACTCTGCCCAAGTGACATAAATGTTCCCACCGTTTTGGCAATCGGGCCTGAGGGCGGTTTTATCCCCTATGAGGTTGAACGTCTGGTTGAATATGGATTCGAGTGTGTACATCTGGGGCCGCGAATTCTGCGGGTAGAAACGGCTGTGCCGGTTTTGCTCAGCCGGTTATTTCACTAAAACCACCGCTTAGCTCATATCCTGAGGATCAATATCCACGGACCAGCGAATCTTGCGTGCCAGTGGATCCTGCTCCAGTAGAGGCAGCAGCCTGTAAAGCATATTGTGCAGGGGTTTGCGTGTCTTCGCCTGTAAATGAAGGTGATAACGCATTCTTCCTTGCCGCTTTTCCATAGGGGCTGGCATCGGTCCGAGGACTAAAACTCCTTCCGGCCCACCGAGATTATCAACTTCAATTATCTGCTTTGCCAGGTTGGCAGTATTGACTAAAAACTCTTCTGCAGGCTGGGAAAAGGTTGCCTCAGCTGAAATCAGCGCCATATAGCTGAATGGTGGCAAACCAACTGAACGTCGCTGATCCAGTAACTCTTTTGACAGATCATCATATCCCTTGTGAATCAGGGTCTGGAGCTGCTCGTTGTCTGGAGTACCAGTTTGAATAAAGACTCGACCCGGCCTGTCAGCGCGTCCGGCCCGGCCTGCAACCTGCAGGATCAACTGCCCGGTTTTTTCGGAACCGCGAAAATCTGCACTGAAAAAACCAGCGTCCGCATTCACGATTACTACAAGAGTGACTGCTGGGAAATGGTGACCTTTGGCCAGCATCTGGGTACCTACCAGGATGGCAGGGTCGCCTTTATGAATCTTATCGATGGTTTCCTGGAAAGCATGCTTTTTCCGCATACTGTCTCTGTCTATTCGCAGCACCTGAGTTTTAGGGAATAACTGGGCCAGAATTTCTTCTGTCCTTTCTGTTCCTTGCCCAACAGGACTTAGTTCAATGCTGCTGCAGTTCGGACAGCAATTGGGAATACCCTGTCGGTAGTCGCAGTGATGGCAGTGAAGGTGTGGTGGTGAGCGGTGCAGAGTCAGGTGGGCGTCACAGTTAGGACAGTCAACCAGCCAGCCACAATGATCACAGGTCAGAGTGGGCGCGTATCCTCGGCGGTTCAGGAAAACCAGTGCCTGATGTCCCTGCTGCAGGGTGTCTTTAATGGCATGAAGGCTTTCCGGTGCAATGCCTCCCTGAAGCTCCTGTCCTCTTGTATCAATCAGCTCAAGTTGAGGAGGAGTGGCCACTCCGGCTCTTTGAGAGAGCTTCAGATAGCGAAACCTGTGGGATATGCTGTTGTTTAAGGTTTCCAGGCTGGGGGTGGCACTTCCCAGTATGACCGGAATATTTTCCAGTCGCCCTCTATACAGCGCTAAGTCCCGCGAGGAGTAGCGGACACTGTCCTGCTGTTTGTAAGACAGGTCATGCTCTTCATCAACAATAATGATTCCAGGACTGTAAAGCGGAGTGAAGATGCCTGAACGGGTAGAGATAACAATACCAGCTTCACCGCGCTGGGCGGCCAGCCAGCCATTTAATCGCTCGCGATCTGTCAGCCCGGAGTGGAGTACACAGACAGGTACGTTAAACCGCTCCCTGAAACGTGCCAGTGTTTGTGGGGTCAGTCCGATTTCAGGAACCAGAAGCAAGGCTTGCTTTTGTTGTGAAAGAACATGGGCGATAGCCTGCAGGTAGACTTCGGTTTTGCCACTTCCAGTTACGCCGTGAAGTAGTGTTGCGCTGAAGCTTTGGTCTTCACAGATAACAGCTTCCAGAGCTCTTTCCTGTTCGCTATTCAGAACCAGAGGTGAAGATTTCAATAAAGGATGATGGTCGTAAAACATCTGGTACTGCGGAGCTTTTGTCAGGCTTTCAACCAAACCTCTCTTTTCCAGATTTCTTAAAAGAGGTTTTTCAAATCCAAAACTGCGCAAAGCTTCTGTGCTGATACCGTCTGGGTGTTGTCGAATCAGTTCCCAGGCTTCCTGCTGTTTTGGAGCCCTGGCTTTGGCCAGCGCTATTTCTGCCTGGTTGTCCAGGTTGGAAGCAGGTTGCCAGAAGTTATGTACTTCTTTGCCAAGGTCATAGCCTTGCCTCAGTAATGCTGGCAACGCCTGGATCAAGGTATCACCAGCCGGGTGGTGATAATAATCAGCCGTCCAGAGAGCCAGTTTCATCAGCTGCTCAGATAATACAGGGGTACTGTCTAATATCTCACTGGCAGGGCGCAGTTTGTCTGCAGGAACTTCTGACTCAATCTCAAGGCTGATTAAAACACCAACAATTTCCCTGTTTCGAAAAGGGACGCGAACGCGAAGGCCGGGAGTCAGTTTAACTGCGGGTATACTTTTTGGTGGCAGATAGTCAAACAGACGTCGAAGACTGACTGGCAGGGCTATCCGTAGAATACCGGCAGAGTGTTCAGACATGGAAGAATAAATATCAAGGAAAATGAAAAGGTAGATTACCAGAAGGCGTTGGTATCGTCTGCGAAAATAAAGTGAGTCGCCCTCATTCTGATGGGCTGGTCAGTATGGAGTCATAGTGAGTGTAGAAATCTACAGGGCAAAGCCAGAAATAAGTTTATGCTTCTGACTTGCGAGATCTTCGTTAACTTCAAGTGTTCTTTTGCATATCACCGGGTGGATCATCATCTGCATAAGGTGGATGGAGGCAATAGCTCCGACAAGAGCACCAACAAGCCCGATCATGGCTGCAGCGAAGCTGTTCACGCCATTACCAATACTGAGAGTGGACAAAACGGTAAGCCCACTTTTTTATTCAGTTTGGATGAATTCCAGATAAATGCAGCCAACTGTTCAGGTTTCTATGGCAGGGAGGTTGTGGTTCAGTTGCCCCAGGTTGGATTATTAAGGGGACTGCCAGAGCTTGCTCTGTTGCCTTAATGTCGTTGGGAATCTCCCTGAAAGAGCTCCTGCTCTAGTTGTTTTGACAAAGCTTCCGCAGAAGGCCTGTGTTCAGGCTTATAACTAAGAGAGATGAGTATAACCTCGTCTAGAGCGGGGTTAGGATTTTGCTGAATTCCATGTGCCGCCAGCTCAGTGGTGATTTTTTTTCTGAGCCCATCAGGTTTTTGTTTAACCTCGTGCAATATGACGGGCTCTTTAGAATGATTAAGACCCAGAATCTCAACATATTTTTTAGTTCTCATCATAAAGAAAATACAACCGGCTGCAAAAATATCGGCTTTGTAACTGGCCATTCCTCCAGAAACGCCCGTTAGAGTGCTTAGCCCCCAGACCCAGAAAGAAGAGAGCTGGTTTTCGGGTTCAAATAGTTCTGGTGGGGCGAATAGCAGTGTGAAAGAATGCGGGGACGCAGATTGCTGCAGGGGCCAAAATTTCTGGGAGCTGCCATAGTCTGTAATTTTGAGTTGATTGGTAGCGGTGTTTACCAGAATATTCTCCGGCTTGAGATCACTATGTATTATGCGTTGTCTGTGTAAGTAGGTAAGCCCGTTAAGAATTTGGCGTGAATAATCAGGCACCAGTCTCTGATCAAGCTCAACACCTTGGCAATAGTTCCAGGTTTGCTGGATAAGTTGCTTGGTGCCCCAGACCATTTTGGCCAGTAGGCCTTTTTCTAAAGGTAAATGTGGGTTGATTAAACGCTGGAGATTGGAATCCACACACTCCATCACAATACAGTCTTGCTTCCCGGGAACCTGGCGCTGTACTTCAACAACCGTGACAAGATTTTCATTTTGCAGATGCTTGATGCGCTGTGCCATATCAAGTTCATTGCGGTAAACTGTTGCTGGGACGTTTTTATGGTAAACTTTGCATACGCGTCCGTTGCTGGTTCTTTCTATCCTTCTATTCCCTTTGTTCCTGTCCTGACTTGTATTCTCGTGCCTAGTGTATTTATAGACAGAACCAAAGGCCCCTGATCCCATCTTTTTACAAAACCTCCAATGATCGAGACTGGCAGGCAATGCGTCTTTCTGTGGTCCCTCACCCTGTATGATTGCGTTTATCTTTTCTGAAGCTGCTACTAACATTATGTCTCCTGTAGGTTGGGCATATTGATAAGGCTTAGACAAGACAAATGAGCTTGCGTTGACAAAAAACAGTTAGCATTGATAGCTTTGCTGACAAGATAGGTATCAATCCGGATTATCCGGGTTTTGGTGTGGTTCACTATTTTTCTGAATGGTTTTGAAAGTAAGTTTGCTCCCTTTCAGCTACAGCCAGATCGCCTGTCAAATGGATAAACTTAACCAAAAGAGCCAGTGTGGGAGGCCCAGCATCAATGAATGAGCTGCCTGCCCAGTTCAGCCACTCCACAAACACCCCTTGAAGGCAGCTTGCGGCATTTCCTGGGTTGTTTTTCCCAATAGTCCTGAGATTATCAATACGGAGGCCCATGAGAATTCTCAGCGAAAACCATTCAGCCTTTCCGCAGTCGCAATCTCATTCAGAATCCCAACCCCAACCCCAACCCCAACCCCTGCCTCGGTTTTTGCCATTTTTGGGTAGGGAAATGCGAGCGCCTTTCGTCCAGCATATAAGCAAATTGAACAGATAATGACGATCATGCCCATTCCAAAGGCTGTTCCAAAATTAGTCAGCGATATCAGCTCTGTGGTTTTGAAACCTTTACTGAAACGACTGTCATGGGCCGTGGCAAAAAGGGTGTTGAACATATTGGTTACACTCATTGTGGAGCCAATATATCCAAAGGACAGCCCTAATCCTGCCAGCAGGAGGAGTGGCTCAAGAAGTTTGATATTCGATCTTCAGCTGGTGTTTCTGAGTCCAGTTGCATTTATAAACTGTCTGATTTTTAAGGTTTTTTTGGCGAGACTCATATTACATGGCCAGACCGGTGTCTGATCAATAATGACAATCACGGGTATGGTGCGTGGGATTACGGGATCTGTCTGAAAAGGACCTGCTTTGATGAGCAAGTTGATGGTTTTGCAGGTCTGATAATAATGGCAGATAAGTCGGGATAATTTCTGTCTTTTCCGGGCGGTTCCACTCTGCTAATATTCGCGCTCTTTATGTCCGGGATTTTCCTGGGTTGATTGGTATGCGGTGCTTGTTGCGCGGGTGAATGTCTGCGGGAACTGGTGGCGGCATACATATATGCTAGAGGCTGATTCGATGAAAGATGATATCCATCCTAAGTACGAAGAGATTACTGCTACCTGTTCCTGCGGTAACGTAATCAAGGTTAAATCCACTCTGTGCAAGGATATCCACCTGGACGTATGTGCCAAGTGCCATCCGTTCTACACCGGTACTCAGAAGGTTATGGATACCGGCGGTCGTATCGAACGCTTCAACAAGCGTTTCGGCGCACTCAGCACCAAGCGCTGAGAACCCTGGAAAAAAGGCACCACCCGGTGCCTTTTTTCATCGTTTAAATTCATGAATCTGACGCTCGTCAGATAGATTTCCCGTTTTTCTTCTTTATATTGTTTGCAGTTTTTCATCGAGCTGTTGAGTGGATTATTCCTTTCCGATATTCTCATCCCTCCCAGCAGGCAATAATAAAAAACCGGAAGCAATTATAATGGCTGAGGATATGAAACAAGCTGCTCTTGATTATCACGCGAATCCCAGACCCGGAAAAATCAGTGTTGAATTGACCAAGCCCGCTGAGACTTCCCGTGATCTTTCACTGGCATATAGTCCTGGAGTGGCTGAGCCAGTTCGCGAAATCGCTAAAGACCCAGAGCTCGCCTACAAATATACGGCAAAAGGCAACCTTGTTGCTGTTATCAGTAACGGTTCCGCAATTCTTGGTCTTGGAGACCTTGGGCCACTGGCCAGTAAGCCGGTAATGGAAGGTAAAGCGCTTCTGTTTAAACGTTTTGCTGGTGTTGATTCCATTGATATTGAAGTTGAATCAGAAAGCCCGCAGGCATTTATCGATACTGTGAAACGTATTGCCAATACATTTGGCGGTATCAACCTTGAAGATATTAAAGCACCTGAGTGTTTCGAGATTGAGCGCACTTTGATTGAAGAGTGCAATATTCCAATTTTCCATGATGATCAACACGGTACAGCGATTGTTACTGTGGCAGGTATGCTGAATGCTTTAGAACTGGCTGGCAAAACCATCGATAAAGCCAGAATGGTTTGTCTGGGTGCCGGTGCTGCTGCCAATGCATGCTGCAAACTGCTGATCAGCTGCGGTATGAGCCCACAGAATATTCTGATGCTTGACCGCAAGGGTGTTATTCACACCGGGCGTGATGACCTGAACCAGTACAAGGCAGCTTTTGCTGTAGAGACTGAGTGTCGTACATTGGATGATGCGATTGAGGGAGCAGACGTTTTCCTCGGGCTGTCAGGCCCTAATTTGCTGTCTCCAGAACAGTTGACCCGCATGGCCGACAAGCCAGTCGTGTTTGCCTGCTCTAACCCTGATCCTGAAATCAGCCCGGAGAAGGCGATTGAGGCACGTCCTGACGTGATAATGGCGACAGGTCGCTCGGATTACCCCAATCAGGTAAACAATGTGCTGGGCTTCCCCTTTATTTTCCGTGGTGCGCTTGATGTGAGAGCAAGTGCGATCAATGAGGAGATGAAGGTGGCTGCGGCCAATGCTATCAAGGATCTGGCCAAGGAGCCTGTGCATGCTGATGTGCTGAAAGCTTATGGCGTGGATTCAATGGAGTTTGGTCCAGACTACATTATTCCCAAACCGACTGACCCCCGCTTGCTGAGTGTGGTATCTGCGGCTGTTGCCAGGGCTGCAGTTGATACCGGTGTAGCACGTGTTGAATATCCGGTGCATTATCCTCTCAAATCTGCAAAAGATATTGTGTACTAATCGATGTTCTTTGGTTAGTTTTTGGTTGAAACCAGAAAAGAAAAACCCTGTCGTTTGACAGGGTTTTTTTATGGGAAAGGCTAAAAGCAGCTAGAAGATATCGCCGGGATTAAATGTTTCTTCCTCGGTTTCGTTCGAACTTCCCGGGTTATCTATTGGGCTGATTTTGGGTGCATCTTCTGCTCGGAAAATTTCAAAGATTGCATCCGGATCTCCAGGAGCCGCAGGCTGGCCGGTTTTCGGATCAATTTTCAGGGTGACCAAACCTTCCGGCTGGGGAACTGTGATATCCGGCTGGTTTCTCAGGGCAACCTTTATAAAGTCAATCCAGATTGGCAGGGCAGCATTCGCTCCATACTCCCAGCGACCCAGGGTGCTTGGCTGGTCAAACCCAAGCCATACTGTTGCCTGCAGGCTGGGATTGAAACCTGAGAACCAGACATCACGCTGGTCGTTAGTCGTACCTGTCTTACCTGCAAGATCGCTGCGGTTAAGTGCCTTGGCGCGACGCCCTGTTCCCCTTTGGATAACATCCTGCATCATGTCGTACATGATGTAGTTGGTGCGTTTATCCATCACTCTTGGTGCGAGCTTACGGACTACAGGGATTTCAGGCTGAGCAATATCTGCCAGCAGTTTCAACTGATCTGTTGTATCAATGTCTGTTGCATCCAGTTCAACAACGGGTTGAACCTGCTCCTGAGCCAGTTCTTCCTGTTTTTGAAAATCTTCTTCCGTGCACTCTCTGCAAGCGACAGTGGGCTCATACTCCAGAACTGTGGTGTCCAAACGGTCGATGCGCCTGATCATGTACGGTTCAACTTTGAAACCGCCATTGGCAATAACGGTATAGCCGGTCGCCAGTTCCAGTGGTGTTAAGCCGGCGCTGCCGAGTGAAAGGGACAGGTTTTCAGGCAGTTTATCCCTTGGCAGACCCAGCTGTTCCATATAGTCGAGGGTGTAGTTGACCCCGGTGCGCTGAAGCAGGCGGATTGAGACCAGGTTGCGGGAGCGATACAGTCCTTCACGAATGCGTGTTGGGCCGTAGAACTTCTGGTTGTCATTTTGTGGGCGCCAGTGACTCTCCAGCTTGTCATCATTAAATACAACCGGCGCATCATTAATCATGGTGGCTGGGTTGGCACCTTTTTGAATAGCTGCGCTGTAAACAAAGGGCTTGAATGCTGAACCAACCTGACGATTGGCCTGGGTAACACGGTTGTACTTGCTGTCGTAGAAGTTAAACCCGCCAACCATGGCCGTTATAGCGCCGTCTTCCGGTTTAATCGCAATCATGGCTGACTGCGCTTCCGGAATCTGGCTTAAGCGCCATCCTTCATCGCTTGCTCTGACGCGAATCAGATAACCGGGTTTCAATACATCTTCAGGAATCTTCGGGCTTTTCCCCTGTCTGTTTACATCTATATAAGGTTTTGCCCATTTCATTCCTTCCCAATCCAGTACTGCATTGCTGCCATCTCGGAATAGAATGCTGGCGCCCTGTTCGCTGACATCGGTGACAACAGCCGCTTGAAGCTGCCCAATTTTGGATGTGGTATTCAGTGTCTGCTGCCACTCTGCAGGGTTGGTGCTTAATTCCTGTTCTGGGCCACGGTAACCGTGCCGTTCGTCATATGCCTGCAGGCCTTTATCAATGGCAGTGTTTGCAGCACGCTGCTGTTCTGAATTGATAGAGGTGTAGACTTCGTAACCATCGGTGTAGGTATTGGCTCCGTACAGTTGAGCAACTTCCATCCGGACCGCCTCAGCAACGTAGGGTGCTTCCAGATCAATTGGCAGGCTGTGGTAGCGGGCCGTTACTGGCCTGTCGACAGCTTCGGTAAACTCAGCCTCGGTGATGTAACCAAGATCCCTCATGCGTTCCAGAATCCAATTTCGGCGTAGCAGGGAGCGTGGTGCATTGGCCAGTGGGTTATATTTGGATGGAGCCTTGGGCAGGCCGGCAATCATGGCCATCTGAGCCAGGCTCAGTTCATCAACAGACTTTCCGTAATAAACTTGGGCAGCGGCTTCGATGCCATAGGCACGGTTGCCGAGGTAGATCTTGTTCAGGTAGAGCTCGATAATCTCCGGTTTGCTCAGCTTACGCTCAATCTCCATTGCCAGAAGGATTTCATTGAACTTCCGGGAAAAGACCCGTTCCCGGGACAGGAAGAAGTTCTTTGCCACCTGCATGGTGATGGTACTGCCGCCGGACTGGATACGTCCGGTAGATACCAGCTGTACAGTTGCCCGGAGAAGACCGTTGATATCAACACCATTGTGGGAGAAGAACCGATCATCTTCCGCAGCAAGGAAAGCCTTTATCAGCGTATCCGGCACTTCTTCAATATTGACCGGGGAGCGCCTCTTTTCACCAAATTCAGCGATAAGGCTGCCATCTTCGGCATAAATTCTTAAAGGGGTCTGAAGCCGGACATCCCGCAGTGATTCAACTGATGGAAGACTCGGACTCAGATACAGGAATGCGCTGCTACCAATGAGCAAGGCCCCACATAGTACTGCAACACCACACCATAACCCGAATCGGGCTACTCTGACCGCTTTACTCATAAGAATTATTAATAAATAAACCTGTTTTGGGTGACTTTATCACGTTATTGAGTGGGCATTATACGCGAGAGGGTTATCCAGAGCACAATTGCCAGATATCACATCCGGTTCTTTAATGATGGGATAGGGGAATTTTATTCAAACAGCCATGAGAGGGAAATAACTTTTTCATCAAACTGAGGTGATGAAAAAGTTATTTCTATGATTATAAAAACACATGATATAGGCGGATAAATGCCATTCAATGGACTGTTCAAAAAAAAATCCAGTGCCGTCCTGGGTATTGATATCAGTTCGGCTTCGGTCAAACTGCTGGAGCTTTCTCGAAGTGGTGGAGGATATAAGGTTCAGTCTTACGCTGTAGAACCATTGCCATCGAATGCTGTCGTTGAAAAAAACATTAATGAGCTGGAAGCTGTAGGTGACAGTATCAGTAAACTGCTCACCAAATCCAAAACCTCTCTGAAAAATGTTGCCGTCGCTGTCGCGGGTTCTGCGGTGATCACCAAATCCCTGGAAATGGACGCTTCTCTCTCAGAGGATGAGATGGAAAGCCAGATTTCCGTGGAGGCCGATCAGTATATTCCATACCCCCTGGATGAAGTGGCCATGGACTTTGAAGTTCAGGATATCAGTGATGATAACCCGGAGCGGGTTAATGTGCTGGTCGCTGCCTGCCGAAAAGATAATGTAGATAACCGTGAGGCTGTCCTGAATCTGGCGGGATTGCAGGTGAAGGTGGTGGATGTCGAGGCCTATGCTATGGAGCGGGCCTTTGAACTGGTTGAACCTCAACTGGATCTTGCCGGGGACAGCTCGCTGGTCGCTATTGTCGACATTGGCTCTACTATGACCACACTGAACGTTCTGGAAAACGGAAAGATCATTTATACCCGGGAACAGCTTTTCGGGGGGCGACAGCTGACTGAAGAGATTCAGCGTAAGTATGAAATGTCACCGGAAGAAGCAGAATATGCCAAGAAAAATGGCGATCTTCCCGATGGCTACGAAGAGGAAGTGCTGGCACCATTTCGTGAGGCTGCTGTTCAGCAGATATCCAGAAGTCTCCAGTTTTTCTATTCATCCAGCGATTACAACGACGTGAACTGCATTGTTCTGGCCGGAGGGAGTGCATCAACCAAAGGCTTGGATTATCTGGTGGCTGAAAAGGTGGGTGCCCGTTGTATTATCGCTAATCCTTTTGCAGAAATGTCAGTCAGTAAGCGGGTTAATTCCAATACTCTGAATAACGATGCTCCAGCGCTGATGATTGCCTGTGGTCTGGCCATGAGGAGTTTTGACTAATGGCCCGCATTAACCTTCTCCCCTGGCGTGAAGAGCTCCGGCGGGAACGACAGAAGCAGTTTCTTATTGCCCTGGGAATTGCGGCAGTTCTTGCCGTTATGGTGATTGTTTCCAGAGACCTTATGCTGAGTTCAGCGATTGATGCCCAGAAAGCCAGAAACAGCTTTATAACAACCGAGATCGGATCTCTGGACAGTAAAATCAGAGAGATCAAGGATCTGAAAACAAAGAAAGAAGAACTACTGGCGAGGATGAAGGTTATCCAGAATCTCCAGGGTAACCGCCCAGTTATCGTGCGCATGTTTGATGAATTGGTCAGGGTGATGCCTGATGGTGTGTATTTCACCGGACTTACCGTAAAAGGTGGTGAAATCAATATTCAGGGGGTTGCAGAGTCTAATAACCGCATCTCCAAGCTGATGAGGAAACTGGATGAGTCTGACTGGTTTTCTGATCCGAATTTGACTGCTGTGAAGGCATTGAACAGCGGTGACGGAAGCACGTTCGATTTGACGGTTATGCAATCAACCCCGGAGGGCGATGGGGTATGAGTTCTCTTCAGGAATCACTGGAGAAGTTAAAAGGCTTCAATGTCAATGATCTCGACTTCGAGAATATTGGTTCCTGGCCCTTAGTCGTCAAGGCCATTCTCTGTGTTGTGGCTTTCTGTCTGGTTATTTTCTTTGGCTATAACTTCCACCTCAAAGACTTAGGCCGGACTCTCCTGATTGAAGAAGATATTGAACGAGAGCTGAAAGACGAATTCAAAACCAAGGCCTTTATGGCTGCAAACCTTCATGCATACCGGGCCCAAATGAAGGAAATGGAGATATCATTCAGTGCCCTTGTGCGTCAGTTACCCAGTGATACTGAGGTGCCGGGTCTTCTGGAGGATATCACTTATACCGGTCTTGGAGCCGGTCTCACCATCGATTCAATCAGTCTTCAGCCTGAAGTTACCCATGAGTTCTACATCGAGCTGCCGATTAATGTCAGTGTGCGCGGTGATTATCACGACATTGGAACATTTGTCAGTGGTGTGGCGGGGCTTCCCCGAATTGTGACGCTGCATGATTTCACCATTAAAGAAGCCCACAGCAACGTTGGTCTGGCCATGGAGATACAGGCTAAAACCTATCGATACAACGATAAGGTGGAAGAGGGCGAGCAGCAGGGAGAGGCAGATGGGCGTTTGTAAGCCACTTCATGTCTTCGTTCTGATTATGGGAGTTGTCCTGTTGACTGGGTGTGGCACCACCAGTGACCACCAGGACCTGAAACAGTTTATGGAAGAGGTCAAGGCCCAACCCAAGAGGCCTATAGAGCCACTGCCACAATTCACCACCTATGAAGCATTTACCTACAGTGCTTCGGGAATGAGGAGCCCATTTCAGGCACCCATCAAGGTGGAGATTGTTCGTAAAAGTCGTGTAGACAGTGTTGTCCGGCCAGATCCTGACAGGGTTAAGCAGTTCTTGGAGAATTTTGCCTTTGATGCTTTCTCCATGGTGGGAACCTTGAGTGATGACAATGGGTTTTGGGCCTTGCTGGCTGCAGATGGCAGTGTCTACCGGGTACAGGTCGGAGATTACCTTGGCCGAAACCATGGCCGGATTATCGGTATCACCGAAACAGATATACAGGTTATTGAAATTGTGAAAAGTGGTTCTGAACGCTGGGTTGAGAGACCGAGAACATTAACACTTAAGGATGCATAACCCATAGGAGCAGGGATTGCCCCGGTGGGAAAAATGGAAAGTATGGGTGTCAGTGGATGATGATCAAAGGCGGTTTCAAAAAGTGGATGCTGGCTCTGTTCGGTGCTGCTTTGGCATGCTTGCCAGGAGTATTACTGGCCGGTGAACTAAAACACCTGGATGTAAGCTCTCTTCCGGGAGATAGAGTTGAAATGACTCTGACTTTTGATAGTCCTCCCCCTGAAATTCGCAGTTATGCTATAGAACAGCCAGCAAGAATTTCCATCGATCTGCCTGGAACTACCAGTAAAGTTCCCAAGTATAACGATGTTGGTTTCTCTAATGCTCAGAGTATTACCGTCATCGAAACCCGCCATCGCACTCGCATGATTGTGAATCTGGATCAACCTGCCGGTTATACCTATCACGTAGATGGCAACAAGCTAATCATTTTGGTAGGTGATGGCGATCTTTCACAGGTTGCCCCAGCCGATGCAAAACAAGACAGTAATGTACCTTCTTCAAAAGACCGTAAAAAGGCAGCAGAGCAAGAAATAGTTGTTGTTACCGGTTCAGGTCAGATGCCAGGCCATCTGGCTGATGGGTTGACCAGTATTGACTTTGAGCGTGGTGAGGGCGGTGAAGGTAATATTGTTATTGGTCTAACTTCCAAAACTGTGCAGATGGATCTTGAGGAGCAAGGAGGGCGATTACGCCTGACCTTTCCGGGGATAAGTTTGCCCAAAGAGCTGCGTAACCGTCTGGATGTTGTGGATTTTGCCACACCAGTTCAGTTTGTCGATGCAAGAATTGAAGACGGTAACGCCTTGGTAGTTATTGAGCCTAAAGGGGAATATGACTACCTGGCATGGCAGGCTGATGAGAAAATGACCATCAGTATCAAGGCGTTAACCCCAAGAGAAGCTGAACAGAAACTGCGTGAAAAGCAGATGTACAGTGGAGACCGTTTGTCGCTTAACTTCCAGGATATCGAGGTGAGGGATGTACTCCAGATCCTTGCCGACTTTAAAGACCTCAACCTTGTTGCCAGCGATACAGTTGCTGGTCGGGTAACTCTGCGCCTCAAGAGTGTTCCCTGGGATCAGGCACTTGATATTGTTTTGCGCTCCAAAGGTCTGGGACAGCGTCAGGAAAATAATATTTTGATAGTTGCCCCAGCTGTAGAGCTGGCAGCTCTGGAGCGGGAACAGTTGGAATCCCAGCAGCAAATTCGAGAACTGGCTCCTCTTTATACTGAACTGGTTCAAATTAACTATGCCGATGCCGCTGAGATTGCTGCTGTTCTACTGGGCGGGGAGGGAAACAGGATTCTCTCTGAGCGTGGCAGTGTTCAGGTTATTGAAAGAACTAACAACCTTCTGGTTCAGGAAACTCAAGTAAAACTTGACGAGATTCGCTCTCTAATAGAGAAAGTGGATATCCCCGTTCGCCAGGTTCTGATTGAGGCCAGGATCGTTAATGCTGACACCGGCTTCAGAAAAGAGCTGGGTGTGAAATGGGGCGGATATATCCAGGGCGGAAACAAGCATAAAAATGGGCTACCTGATCCACGAGTTATGGTTGGTGGTAAGGGCGCTCAGGTAACCACTACGACATCGGAGCAGAATGGCCAGACAGTACTATCTCGTGCTTATACCTATGATCAGCTGTTTACTGATATGTCGGTGAGTGGCAGTACGTCAGCTGCAATTGCTCTTGGTTTCCTGACCGATTCGGCTGTTCTGAATCTGGAATTATCAGCCCTGGAGAGTGATGGTGGCGGTGAAATTGTTTCCCAGCCCAAGGTGATCACCTCTGATAAGCAGAAAGCAGTGATTAAAAGCGGTAAGGAAATTCCTTACCAGGAAGCCAGTTCCAGTGGTGCGACAACGGTATCCTTTAAGGATGCGGTGCTGTCGCTGGAAGTTACCCCCCAGATTACCCCGGATGGGCGTGTCATTATGGATATCAAGATCACCAATAATGACAGTACAACCTCAACATCTACGGGTATTCCCATTATTGACACCAATGAAGTTGAAACAAAAGTATTGATTGATGATGGTCAGACCATCGTTCTTGGTGGTATCTTCAAAAATACAACCAGTAAAGGTGTGGATAAAGTTCCCCTTCTGGGTGATCTTCCCGGTATTGGACGTCTTTTCCGAAAAGACACCAAACGGGAAACCAAGAGCGAGGTGTTGATCTTTATCACGCCGAAAATACTTACGGAATCATTGGCCTTGCGCTGACAGGACGTATGCAGTCACGCACTATTTATTTGATTGGGCCCATGGGAGCTGGAAAGAGCACCATCGGCCGAATGTTATCCAGAGAGCTTAATCTGCCTTTTCGTGATACGGATCAGGAGGTAGAGGAGCGCTGTGGCGCGGATATTCCCTGGATTTTTGATATGGAAGGGGAAGAGGGCTTTCGTCAGCGGGAAACTGCTGTGCTGGCATTACAGATGGAAGAGCCTTCCTATGTTGTTGCAACAGGTGGTGGGATCGTTACCCGGGAAGTAAACCGCCGGCTAATGATTACCCATGGGTTTGTTGTTTTTCTGCAGGCATCTGTTGCCACCCAGATAAAGCGCACGGCAAAGGACAAGAAGCGCCCGCTGCTGCAGCGTTCGGATCGTGAGCAGGTTCTGGCTGATCTTTACGAGAAGCGCGAACCACTGTATCGACAGACTGCAGATCTGGTTGTCTGCACTGATCGCGGCAGTCCCCGCCATGTTATCCAGGAAATCAAACAGGCCTATTTCTCTAAATAGCAGTCAGGTTTCTTGAAAATCGAGCTGCCCTGATCCGCACAGTGGCAGTTAATCGTGTCATAATTCCCTCCACTAAGAAAAAATGCTTCCCTGTCAGGAGTTATGACGTGCAGACCCTCAAAGTTGATCTTGGAGATCGTTCCTACCCTATATACATTGGCTCATCTCTGCTTGATCAAGATGATTTAATTCATCCTTTCTTGAATGGCAGCCAGATTGCCATTGTCTCAAATGAAACCGTAGCACCTCTCTATTTGCAGACGCTGAAACAGAGCCTGTCTGGTCTGAAGATTACCGAGGTTATCCTTCCAGATGGTGAACAGTACAAAAATCTGGATGTTCTCAATACGATTTTTGATCAACTGCTGAAAGATGTCCATGGTCGTAAAACAACACTGATCGCTCTCGGAGGAGGTGTGATTGGTGATATGTGTGGTTTTGCGGCAGCGTGTTATCAGCGTGGGGTCGATTATATTCAGATTCCGACAACCCTGCTGGCGCAGGTTGATTCATCCGTTGGAGGGAAAACCGGAGTCAATCACGCCCTTGGAAAAAACATGATTGGTGCTTTTCATCAGCCAAAGTGTGTCGTTGCTGATATCAGTGTTTTCAAAACCCTGCCGGACCGTGAGTTGTCTGCAGGGCTTGCCGAAGTCATTAAATATGGCCTGATTTGCGATGCCCCCTTCTTTGAGTGGCTGGAAGCGAATATTGAAAAACTGGTGGCGCGTGATGAGAAAGCTCTGGCTGAGGCCGTTCTGCGATCCTGCCAGAATAAGGCTGAAGTCGTTGCCGAGGATGAAAAAGAAGGTGGTCGTCGCGCAATCCTCAATCTGGGCCATACCTTTGGTCATGCCATTGAGACACATGAAGGTTATGGTGTCTGGCTTCATGGTGAAGCTGTTGCTGCCGGAACGGTGATGGCTGCGGATCTGTCAAAGAAGCTGGGTTGGATTGATGAAGCTCTTGTTCAGAGAGCAATCAAGCTGCTGGTAAAGGCAAAATTACCAGTTGTTCCTCCCCAGGATATGACCCCTGCCCAGTTCATGGAGCTTATGAGCGTGGATAAGAAGGTTGTGGATGGAAAACTTCGCCTGGTGCTTTTGAAAGGGCTGGGGGAGGCCGTTGTTACTGGAGATGTTCCGCAAGACTTGTTACACAGCCAGCTTGAGGAGAGTTGTAAATAAACTGGGCAAAGGTAATATTTTGCAGTTTTTTTCTGAATTGTGATCAAAAACCAGTTTTTTGATATTGCTGTTGACCTGCTGGTTTGTTAAGCCAAGGGTGCCCATGTACAATGACTGGCCGCCTGTCTGACGTGAGGCAGGCGATGATAATCTGGAATAGCCTGATAAATTACTGTAACCGGAGCACCCTTTGGCGTGAGGGTAAATGTATGGGTTTCGGGAGCCTTTAGGAGTGGAACCCGCCGATGCAGTCCGGCACCAATCACCATGAGCACCGATTTTAGTGGAAGCGTCATGGGGAAATAATGATTACAAAGGCAGTTGAGAGAGATTGATATGAGTTCAGGTTTGTACCGTCCTGGCGAATTCAGGGACAATTGTGGCTTCGGACTCATCGCCCATACAGAAGGCAGAAAAAGTCACGATTTACTCCAGAAGGCCATTGAAGCACTGACTTGCATGACCCACCGGGGCGGCATAGCCGCTGATGGAAGAACCGGTGATGGTTGTGGATTACTGATCCAGCTTCCCGATACCTTTTTTAGAACGGTTGTAGCTGACACTCTGGATGTCCAGCTTCCTGCCCTTTATGCTGTAGGCATGGTTTTCCTGAGCAAGGATGAACGACTGGCAAGTGAGAGCCGGAATATCCTTGAACATGAACTGGAAGATCAGGGCCTGAAAGTTGTTGGATGGCGAACAGTTCCCACCAATGAAAACTGTCTTGGGCCTATAGCGCTCGAGCAGTTACCAAGAATCGAGCAGGCATTTATTATCCCCGCCAAGGGGCAGGATGAGCACCAGCTCGAGGCTGCGCTCTTCATGTCGCATCGTAAAGCCAGCCAGCAGCCGGCAGGTGATGAAAACTTCTATATCTGCTCCCTGTCCAGCCGGGTGATCACCTACAAAGGTTTGATGATGCCGGCGGATCTGGCCAGCTTCTATCCTGACCTTGGTGACAAGCGTTTTGAAACCGCGATCTGTGTTTTCCATCAGCGGTTTTCAACCAATACCATGCCTCGCTGGCCTCTGGCACAACCTTTCCGAATGCTTGCTCACAATGGTGAAATCAACACCATTATGGGTAACCGGAACTGGTCAGCAGCACGTGCGAACAAGTTTAAATCTGAACTGCTGCCTGATCTTCACGAAATTCGGCCACTGGTTAACCGCAAGGGTTCAGACTCATCCTCGCTGGATAATATGCTGGAGATTCTGGTCACCGGCGGCGTGGGCCTTTATCGTGCGATCCGTATGCTGGTTCCACCTGCCTGGCAGAATGTCGATACCATTGACCCCGATCTGCGGGCTTTCTATGAGTACAACTCCATGCATATGGAGCCCTGGGATGGTCCAGCTGGTCTGGTTATCTCTGATGGTCGTTATGCTGTTTGTGCTCTTGATCGAAATGGCCTGCGTCCTTCCCGCTGGGTGAAAACCAAAGATGGCTATCTGACAGTTGCTTCCGAAATTGGCGTTTATGACTACAAACCTGAAGATGTGGTTGCCAAAGGGCGAGTTGGACCTGGTCAGGTGCTGGCTCTGGATACCGAAACCGGTGAATTCCTGCAGGCCAATGATATTGACCAGAAACTGAAGAGTCGCCAGCCTTACAAGAAGTGGCTGAAACAACACGCCTATAGAATCCAATCCCGCTTTATTGAAGAAGATCACCGGGTTGAACCGCTTGAAGCGGATCAAATGCTGGCTCACCAGAAACGGTTCCAGGTCTCTTTTGAGGAGCGTGACCAGATTATCCGACCTCTGGTAGAGAATGCTCAGGAAGCTGTAGGCTCAATGGGTGATGATACCCCAATGGCTGTTCTCTCCCAGAGAGTGCGTCCGGTTTACGATTACTTCCGCCAGCAGTTTGCCCAGGTGACCAACCCGCCGATCGATCCGCTGCGGGAATCTGTGGTGATGTCCCTTGAGGTCTGCATGGGGCGAGAGCGGAATGTCTTCAAGGAAACCCCGGAACATGCCAAGCGGGTAATTCTCAAGTCGCCTGTGCTTTCAAGCACCAAGTTCCTGAATTTGATCAATGCCCATCATGACCATGATGATCTGGCCGTTGAGCGGATTGATCTGGGTTACAAGCCTGAAGTTGGCCTGGAAGCGGCTATTACAGCTTTATGTGATAAGGCAGAAAAGGCTGTTCGCGATGGCAAGGTAATTCTGCACCTGACGGATAATGATCAGCCTCAAGATCACTATCTGGTGCATGCAGCTTTTGCAACAGGTGCCGTGCATCATAGATTGATCAGGGCAGGTCTGCGTTCCGATGCCAATATTCTGGTAGAAACGGGAACTGCACGTGACTCTCACCATTTTGCCGTGCTTATGGGCTTTGGTGCGACAGCGGTTTACCCGTGGCTGACCTATGAAGTGATCGGAGACATGATCCGCAGTGGTACTGTGATCTCCGATACCCTCAGTGCTTACAAATCCTACCGCAAGGGAATTTCCAAAGGTCTGCTCAAGATTATGTCCAAGATGGGCATATCTACTATTGCCTCATACCGCGGTGCTCAACTGTTTGAAGCCGTTGGTATCAGTAAGGAAGTTGTCGATCTTTGCTTCAGTGGGGTGCTGAGCCGAATTGAAGGTGCCCGCTTTGATGATTTCCACTTTGACCAGTCCCTTCTGGCTAAGGAATCGGCCAAGAAGCGTAAGCCTATTCAACAGGGCGGTATGCTCAAGTTTGTTCATGGCAGTGAATACCATACCTTTAACCCCGATGTAGTGAGTACACTGCAGAAGGCGGTCAAGAATGGTGACTACGCAGCTTGGAGAGATTATGCAGCGCTGGTCAATGAACGACCTGTTGCTGTGATTCGTGACCTGTTTGATCTGGACAGTGATCGCAAGCCTGTTCCTTTGGAACAGGTGGAACAGGTTTCTTCCATTGTTCGCCGATTTGACTCTGCCGCCATGAGTCTCGGGGCCCTATCGCCTGAAGCGCATGAAGCTTTGGCACAGGCCATGAACCAGCTGGGTGGACGTTCCAACTCCGGTGAAGGTGGTGAAGATCCTGCCCGTTTTGGAACAGACCGAGTTTCCAAGATTAAACAGATTGCATCAGGGCGCTTCGGAGTAACTCCTCACTACCTGGTCAATGCAGAGGTTCTGCAGATCAAAGTGGCTCAGGGTGCCAAGCCTGGTGAGGGCGGTCAGCTTCCAGGAGGCAAGGTCAATGATCTGATTGCCCGTCTGCGTTTCTCTGTACCTGGTGTAACCCTGATTTCACCTCCACCGCACCACGATATCTACTCTATAGAGGATCTGGCGCAGCTGATCTTCGACCTGAAGCAGGTTAACCCTGATGCACTGGTTTCGGTAAAACTGGTTTCCGAACCAGGCGTGGGAACTATCGCAGCTGGTGTTGCCAAAGCCTATGCTGACCTGATTACTGTTTCCGGTTATGACGGTGGTACGGCTGCTAGTCCGTTGACGTCTATTCGCTATGCTGGTTCCCCGTGGGAGCTTGGCCTTGCTGAAACTCAGCAGGCTCTGCGGGCGAATGATCTGCGTGGCAAGGTGCGTTTGCAGACAGATGGCGGCTTGAAAACCGGTCTGGATGTGATCAAGGCCGCCCTGCTTGGTGCTGAAAGCTTTGGCTTTGGTACTACACCGATGGTAGCCATGGGTTGTAAGTACCTGCGTATCTGTCACCTGAATAACTGTGCGACTGGTGTGGCAACTCAGGATAAAGGGCTTCGTGACGAGCACTTTATTGGCACTGTGGAAATGGTTACCAACTTCTTCACATTCCTGGCAGAAGAAGTGCGGGAATGGCTGGCTCGTCTGGGTTATACCTCTCTGGATGAGCTGATAGGCCGAACCGACCTGATCAAGGTGAAGGAAGGCCTGACTGACCGTCAGAAGTCACTCGATCTGTCACCTGTGTTGCAAAACAGTGCGATTCCTGCAGATAAGCCAAACACCTGCCAGGTTGATCGTAACCCGCCATTTGATTCTGGTGATCTGGCTGAAAAAATGGTGGCGGATATGCTGCCAGCCATCGAAGCAGGAACGGGTGGTGAGTATAAATACACCATCTGCAACTGCGACCGTTCCATTGGTGCAAGGGTTTCTGGTGAGATTGCCAAACGCCACGCTAACCAGGGGATGAGCAAATCACCTGTGACTGTGCGTCTGAATGGCAGTGCCGGTCAGAGCTTCGGTGTCTGGAATGCTGGTGGTCTGGAAATGTACCTGCAAGGTGATGCCAACGATTATGTCGGCAAGGGTATGACTGGCGGTAAGCTGGTAATCCGCCCACCACAGGGCAGTACTTTTGAAAGTCAGAAGACGTCTATCATCGGCAACACCTGCCTCTATGGTGCTACTGGCGGTAAGCTGCTTGCAGCCGGTCGGGCCGGTGAGCGACTAGGTGTCCGTAACTCCGGTGCTCATGTGGTTGTTGAAGGGGCCGGGGACCACTGCTGTGAATATATGACCGGTGGTCTGGTCACTGTTCTTGGCGCAACCGGAGGTAACTTTGGTGCAGGTATGACCGGTGGCTTTGCTTATGTGCTGGATATGGATCGCCGCTTTGTGGACCGCTACAACCATGAGCTGGTGGATATCCATCGTATCGACTCTGAAACCATGGAAGATCATCAGACTCATCTTTATGGAGTGATTGAAGAATTTGTTCAGGAGACAGGCAGTGCCTGGGGCCGGGATATTCTGGAGAACTTTGAAGACTATGCCGGATTGTTCTGGCTGGTGAAGCCCAAGGCTGCCAGCCTCGACAATCTGCTGGCCACGACCCGAGGTCGCCCTGAATAGCAGGGCGGTACGGGTTCGAAAACAGAATAAGCCCAGGGCTCCACGGCTTAAGACAGGCGGGGGGCCAGGCGAGGCCAAAGAATTGATGAGGTGTGTATGGCTGAACGACTGAGCAATAATTTCCAGTTTGTGCAGGTCGATCGCAAAGATCCTGCCAAGAAAAAGCTGCAGGTTCGCAAAAACGAATTTGTAGAAATTTACGACACTTACCAAGAGAAAGATGTCCGTAACCAGGCCCACCGCTGTCTGGAGTGTGGTAATCCTTACTGTGAATGGAAGTGTCCCGTTCACAACTATATTCCTGACTGGCTGAAGCTGGTCAGCGAAGGTCAGCTGTTCAAAGCAGCGGAGCTGTCCCACCAGACCAACTCATTGCCGGAAGTCTGTGGCCGGGTCTGCCCTCAGGATCGCCTGTGTGAAGGAGCCTGTACCCTGAATGATGGTTTTGGTGCAGTGACCATCGGTGCCACGGAAAAATATATTACCGATACTGCGCTTTCCATGGGCTGGCGCCCGGATATGTCATCGGTTGAGTGGACCGACAAAAAGGTGGCTGTGATTGGTGCCGGGCCGGCTGGGCTTGCCTGTGCCGATGTTCTGGTACGTCATGGTGTTAAGCCGGTGGTCTTTGATCGTTATCCGGAAATTGGTGGACTGCTGACGTTTGGTATTCCGGAATTCAAACTCGAAAAAGGCGTGATGGAGAGGCGCCGGGAAATCTTCACCGAAATGGGTGTTGAATTCCGGCTGGAAACAGAAGTCGGCAAGGATATTTCCATGGAAGATCTGCTGGCTGGCTATGACGCCGTATTTATGGGGATGGGAACCTATAACTACATGAAGGGCGGCTTTGCAGGTGAAGGTCTTCCCGGTGTTTATGATGCTCTGCCTTTCCTGGTTTCCAACGTCAATCGTAATCTTGGTTTTGAGAAATCACCTGAAGACTTTATTGATCTGAAAGGCAAGAAAGTCGTGGTTCTCGGTGGTGGTGATACCGCCATGGACTGTAACCGAACTTCCATTCGTCAGCAGGCCAGGTCAGTCACCTGTGCCTATCGCCGGGATGAAGCCAATATGCCAGGCTCCCGCAAAGAGGTGAAAAACGCCAAGCAGGAAGGTGTGCGCTTCCTCTTCAACCGCCAGCCTGTGGGGATTGTCGGTGATGGCAAAGTTGAAGGCGTTAAGGTTGTGACTACTCAGCTGGGTGAGCCGGATGAGAATGGTCGGCGCCGCCCTGAACCTGTTGCAGGTAGTGAAGAGATACTTCCGGCTGATGCAGTGCTGATTGCCTTTGGTTTCCGTCCAAGTCCTGCTGACTGGTTCAAAGATCATGATGTTCAGACTGATGAAGGTGGGCGAGTGATCGCGCCTGAGCAGGCTGAGTATCCATTCCAGACCTCAAACCCCAAGGTGTTTGCGGGAGGAGATATGGTGCGGGGATCTGACCTGGTGGTTACGGCTATCTGGGAAGGTCGACAGGCCGCAGAAGGGATTATGGATTATTTGGATATATAATCTGTAACTACTGAAACAATAAAGGAGAGCATTTGCTCTCCTTTATTATGAGTATCAAAGACTGCGCAGTTAGCAGGTTGCAATTACTTCGATCTCAACCTTGGCATCTTTCGGCAGGCGGGCAACTTCAACACAGCTGCGCGCAGGGAATGGCAAAGTGAAATACTGCTTGTAGACTTCGTTGATATCAGTGAAGTCGTTCATATCTTTGATGAAGATGGTGGTTTTACGCACCTTGCTCATGCTTGAGCCTGCAGCTTCCAGAATAGCTTTAACATTTTCCAGAGACTGACGGGCCTGAGACTTAGCGTCTTCCGGCATATCTCCGGTTTCTGGATCAATCGGCAGCTGACCGGAAGTGATGATCATGCCGTTGAACTGCATAGCTTGAGAATAAGGACCGATTGCAGCAGGTGCATCGGAAGTTTCGATTACTCGTTCCATTGTCAGGTTTACTTTAAGTTGTGCGTTACTGAAGGTGCCACCCGGCAGGCATTCTTTTTCAGCCCGCTTAGACTGTTGGCTCTTGTACTTGCTCAGTGTGTCCTCTTATGGGGGGCATGGGGATTCGCACTGATCTTGAGAAAACAAGGAGCTGGATATTACTTGTTCATGTTGCAGCTGCGTTGATGTCAGTCAAAAGAATCATATTTATGTAAAAAACTCAAAATTTTTTCAATTTAAGGATATTCAGACTGTAGGTGTTGTCTGTATTAAGGTAGTGTGTGCCCGATGGGTAGTATAGGAGTTTGCTGTGACTGGGCTTAAAAATGATACTCTGCTCAAAGCGCTGTTGAGAGAGCCGGTTGACTACACGCCAGTCTGGATGATGCGTCAAGCTGGGCGTTATCTTCCCGAATATCGTGCCAGTCGTGCGAAAGCCGGCGATTTTATGAGTCTGTGCAGGAATGCTGATTTCGCCTGCGAGGTGACTTTGCAGCCTCTTGATCGTTATCCCCTCGATGCTGCCATTCTGTTTTCAGATATTTTGACGGTTCCTGATGCTATGGGGCTTGGTCTTTATTTTGAAACAGGTGAAGGCCCCAAGTTCAAGAAAATCGTTCGTACAGCAGATGATGTTGAGTCGCTGATTACTCCAAAAATGGATGATGAGCTGAACTATGTCATGAATGCAGTTCGGACTATTCGCAGTGAACTGAATGGTCGTGTGCCATTGATTGGCTTCACTGGCAGCCCCTGGACACTGGCAACCTATATGATTGAGGGTGGCAGCAGCAAAGACTTCCGTCATATCAAAGGTATGATGTTTGACCAGCCGCAGGTGCTGCATGCCCTGCTTGGCAAGTTGGCTGATGTGGTGACTGATTACCTGAATGCCCAGATCAAAAGTGGTGCCCAGGCTGTCCAGATTTTTGATACCTGGGGTGGCGCGCTGGGTGGTCGCGAATATCGTGAATTCTCCCTGGCATACATGGAAAAGATTGTCCGTGGCCTGATCCGTGAAAATGAAGGGCGACGGGTGCCGGTTATTGTGTTCACCAAGAATGGTGGGCAGTGGCTGGAGGATATGGCCAGCACTGGAGCTGATGCTTTAGGTCTTGACTGGACTACGGATATCAAACAGGCCCGGGAGCGTGTGGGTAGCAAGGTTGCTCTGCAGGGTAATATGGATCCTTGTATCCTCTATGCGTCGCCTGCCCGGATTCGGGAAGAAGTTAAGCGTATTCTGGAAGACTTTGGTCCTAACCCAGGCCATGTATTCAACCTCGGGCATGGTATTCACCAGTTTGTCGATCCTGAGCGTGCAGGTGTGTTTGTTGAGGCTGTGCGTGAGTTTTCCCAGAAGTAACTGATTTCTGTGAATATAAAAACCGGGAAACTTTCCCGGTTTTTATATTCATCTCGTTTGTACTTAACTTTCTCTGGCAATGGCCTTGTGGCCAATATCAGTGCGGTAGTAGCAGTTATCCCAGGAAATTTTACTGACACCCTCGTATGCGGTTTTCTGGGCTTCAGAAACAGTTACACCTAAAGCTGTTACGCAGAGTACACGTCCGCCGTTAGTAACGACATTACCGTCATCAAGGGTTGTGCCTGCATGGAAAACGAGGGCATCCATGTCACTGTTAAGCCCGTGGATGACATCCCCTTTGTTATAGCTGGCAGGATAACCTCCTGCAGCCATGACAACTCCCATTGAGGCCCTGGAATCCCATTCGCAGGTTTTGCCTGACAACTCTCCGTTGGTACCAGCCAGACAGAGTTCAACCAGATCGGATTTCATCCGGGCCAGGATAGGCTGGGTTTCCGGGTCACCAAAGCGGCAGTTGTATTCCAGAACCTTGGGGGTGCCGTCCGGTGTGATCATGATGCCTGCATAAAGAAAACCGGAGTACTGATAACCTTCCTTTGCCATTCCCTGAACAGTGGGATAAATCACCTCTTCCATAATGCGGTTATGCATCTGGGGTGTAACCACTGGAGCAGGTGAGTAAGCGCCCATGCCGCCGGTATTCGGGCCGATGTCACCATTATCTCTGGCTTTATGATCCTGGCTGGTGGCCAGCGGCAAAACATTCTTGCCATCCACCATAACGATAAAACTGGCTTCCTCGCCGGTAAGAAACTCTTCAATAACAACACGGTGACCTGCTTCACCAAAAGCATTGCCCGCCAGCATATCTTCAATTGCGGTAATAGCTTCCTGCTCTGTCTGGGCAAGAATTACACCTTTACCTGCTGCAAGGCCGTCTGCCTTAACAACGATTGGTGCTCCCTGTTGTTTGACATAAGCAACGGCAGGTTCGATTTCAGTGAAATTGGCATAAGCAGCAGTGGGGATCTTGTGACGGGCGAGAAAATCCTTGGTGAAGGCTTTGGAGCCTTCAAGTTGTGCAGAACCTTTGTCTGGCCCAAAGATAGTCAGGCCCTCCTGACGAAAACGGTCAACCACACCGATAACAAGGGGGGCTTCCGGGCCAACAATGGTCAGGTCTATGCCTGAATCTTTGGCGAACTCAACAAGTCGATCGACATCCGTTACATCAATGGCTACATTGGAAACTCTGGGTTCCAGCTCTGTGCCAGCATTGCCGGGAGCTACAAAGACTTCTGAGGTCAGGGGAGACTGTGCAGCCTTCCATGCCAGTGCATGTTCGCGGCCCCCGCTGCCAATAATCAAAATATTCATAGTGAATCCCTTATTATCTGAATCATATGGCGGCAGGGAGCCGCCATAGCGAGCGATTAAATTTGAGTTATTTTCTTGTTGTTTTAGGTTCTGTTGACGTAAGTTTATGCATTCAGCACCAGTGAGGCTTTTCAGACTTAGACGCAGACGTGAAGGAAGACTGGTTGTCTTTCAAACGGCTGCAACGACGAGCTGGAAAGCTTCACTGACGCCCTGCGGGTGGCCCAGAAAGCCGCCACTCGCTGCGTCAGGTTTGCTCGATGTAGAACCACTACACCTTCACAAGCCTTTCTTGCGATTAGCGGCTTTCTGAGCCACTGAATCGCACAAACTTACGTCAATATAATCTAGTGACGGAAGTGGCGCATTCCGGTAAATACCATGGCCATTCCTGCTTCATTGGCGGCTTCAATCACCTCTTGATCCCGCATTGAGCCACCGGGCTGAATAACAGCAGAGATACCAGCTGCTGCAGCGGCATCAATGCCATCCCTGAAGGGGAAGAAAGCGTCAGAAGCCATAACGGAACCAACAACCTCTAAGCCCTCATCACCAGCTTTAATACTTGCGATCTTGGCACTGTAAACCCGGCTCATCTGGCCGGCTCCAACACCAATGGTCTGATTGTTCTTGCAGTAGACAATGGCATTGGACTTAACGAAACGAGCAACCTTCCAGGCGAATTGCAGGTCGCGCATTTCATCATCTGTCGGATGTCGTTCAGTGACTATTTTGTAATCGTCAGCACCGATACGGGCAATATCTGCATCCTGAACCAGTAACCCCCCATTCACCCGTTTGTAATCAAGGAACGGGCTGGGTGTTGAAGGAAGTTCTCCACAGGTGAGGACACGAATGTTTGGCTTGGTTGCCAGAACCTCTTCACAGCCATTGCCCAGTGATGGAGCAATAATGACTTCCACAAACTGACGATCAAGGATGGCTCTTGCTGTCACTGCATCAAGAGGGCAGTTAAAAGCGATAATGCCACCAAAGGCCGAGGTCGGGTCAGTAGCATAGGCCTTGTCATAGGCCTCCAGGCAGTCAGTACCGATTGCAACACCGCAGGGGTTGGCATGTTTCACGATCACACAGGCAGGCTGCTCAAATCCTTTCACACATTCCAGGGCTGCATCGGTGTCTGCAATATTGTTGTATGAAAGTGCCTTGCCCTGATGTACGGACGCTGTAGAAATGCTGGCTTCCAGTGGCTTGCGCTCGGTATAGAAGGCTGCTTTCTGGTGGGGGTTCTCCCCGTAACGCATTTCTGCCGACTTAATAAACTGAGTGTTGAAGGTGTTCGGGAAGTCTGTTTTCTGGCTGGTTTGTTCCGGATTCAGTCTGCCGAGATAGTTGGCAATCGCCCCATCATAGGCGGCTGCGTGCTCAAAGGCTTCTACAGCCAGCTGGAACCGTAAAGTGTCATCAAGTCCGCTCTGGGCTTCCAGAGTGCGGGCAATATTGTCGTAATGGTTGGTGTTGACAACAATAGCCGTGTACTTGTGATTCTTGGCGGTTGCACGAACCATTGTCGGGCCACCGATATCAATATTCTCAATGGCATCTTCAATGGTGCAGTCAGGATTCGCTATGGTTTTCTCGAAGGGGTAGAGGTTGACCACAACCATATCGATCGGGGTGATGTCATGGTCTGCCATAGCCTGATCATCCTGTCCCCGGCGGGCCAGAATTCCTCCATGGATCTTCGGATGCAGCGTTTTGACCCGTCCATCCATCATTTCAGGGAAACCAGTGTAATCGGAGACTTCTGTGACCGGAATCTGGTTTTCCTGCAGCAGGCGAAATGTTCCGCCAGTGGAGAGTAGTTCTATATTGAGGGATGCCAGGCGTCGGGCGAATTCAACAATACCCTGTTTGTCGGACACACTGATAAGTGCTCTGCGGACAGGGCGAATGCCTGTGTTCTCAGCCATTACAGTTTCACTCACAAATTGTTACCTGATGGATAGGTCGGGCAATTATTGGGCTCTCTGCCGCCCTGGCAGGCCTTTATAAGCTCTGTTTATTAGCCCAAGGCTGTTCTTTGCTCAAGGCAGCTTCTTATTATTCCTTAAAATCTCAGAGCTTTTAACTACCAAACCCTGATTTTCAGCGACCAGAAACAAAACAGGCGGATTGTATCCGCCTGTTTCTGAATCTTTTTTACAGTAAGCCGTACTGCTTCAGCTTTTTCCGGAGAGTGCCCCGGTTCAGACCCAGCATCACGGATGCCTTGGTCTGGTTGCCTTTCACGTAGGTCATTACGGTTTCCAGTAGAGGAGCTTCAACCTCAGACAGAACCATGTTGTAAACGTTGGTGACATCATGGCCATCGAGATGGGCAAAGTAGTTATTCATTGCCTTCTCAACACTGTCTCGCAGTGTCTGGGTTTCCTGGGCGACAGGGCTGTTTAGACTTTGACGTGGTGCCCCTGTTACATTTTCCTGAGTGGTGAAATCGGTAACTGTCATGCCGCAAACTCCTTTCCTTTGATGAAATGCGCAAAATGTTCCCTGATATCGGCAATCTGAGCTGTTGAGCTTTCCAGCCGGTTGAAGGCCCTGCGAAACTCTTCCCTATCGGCACTGGCCTGGAGATACCAGCCAACATGTTTGCGAGCAATGCGAACTCCCATGACTTCCCCGTAGAACTTGTGCAGGTCCTGCAGGTGATCCAGCAGAGTGTCACATACTTTTTCCATTGACGGTGCCGGAAGGTGTTCGCCGTATTCCAGATAGTGGGATATCTCCCGAAATATCCACGGACGTCCCTGAGCAGCTCTGCCGATCATCACCGCCTGGGCTCCGGTGTGGTCCAGAACCTGGCGCGCTTTGGCTGGTGAGTTGATATCACCATTGGCAATCACCGGAATATTTACCGTTGAACAGATATCTGCAATGGTGTCGTATTCCGCTTCCCCGCGATACATGCAGCTGCGAGTCCTGCCATGTACGGCAAGCGCCTTGATACCGCAATCTTCCGCAATGCGGGCAATTGTGGTGCCATTACGATGTTCGGGGCTCCATCCTGTACGAATCTTCAGGGTGACAGGAATATCTACGGCCGCAACCACGGATTCGAGAATACTCCTGACCAGCGCTTCGTCCTTGAGAAGGGCTGAACCGGCTGCTTTGTTGCAGACCTTTTTGGCAGGGCACCCCATATTGATATCAATAATCTGGGCACCCATTGCAGCATTGCAGCGGGCGGCTTCTGCCATCATCTCAGGATCGCCACCTGTGATCTGGACAGAACGGGGCTCGGGTTCGCCTGTGTGGTCAAGTCGCAGTTTGGATTTGCGGGTATTCCAGAGACGCACATCGCTGGTCACCATTTCAGACACAACCAGCCCGGCTCCCTGTCTCAGGCACAGCCTGCGAAAAGGAAGGTCAGTCACTCCGGCCATGGGAGCCAGAACAACTGGCGGGGTAATCTGGTAAGGTCCGATATTTAGCAACTTGGTTTCACACTTGAAAGTTTCGGGATCTGGCTGATCAAAAAATGATCTATTGGGGTTGGGTATATTAACCCGATGAACCCCATGAATAAAGCTGCTTACATATCATCCGAAATGGCCATATGTAACAGCCCTCAGGGCCAGTCGACCAGATAACTGTCTAAATATCAGGCGGCTCTATATTGACGCTATCACTGCAAATGACAAGATGTGCTGGTGAATTTTTCAACCTGTTTTGATCTGAGTCAGAAATGGTTAATTACAAGAACTCAACGTTAACCGAGCTGGCTCCTTTTCCCGGACTGATCACACGGAACGAGATATGAACGGGCTGCTCTGATTCCATAACTCTGGCCCCAGCCACTTCACCTGAAAGATAAGCCTCGGGCTGCAAGATTCTGGAGCCAATTATATTACCCGCACTGTCTAAAACCGTCAGACGCAAAGGAGGATAGGCCTGATCAAAGCTGGCAGTGTTGGTGATGATGGTATCAATATCGAGAGTGTTCTGATATTCCTGATCATGGCGCAGAACAACCTGGCTGGCTTTGATCAGGGTGGAATCCCGTAACTCAGGTACAGTGCAGCCAACCAGGCTGCAAAGTGATGTCAGTGCTGGACGGGTGCTTTGGTCAAATGCAAGAGTGTTGAAATTAGCCTGAACATATTGACCAGCCAGAAGTACGACAGCCAGCAAGGACGCTATAGACCAGAGGGCAGGCTGCAGTTTATTTTTCTTCTGGTAGTGCAGCTGGATAGGATCACTGTCCAGGTTATCAAGAGAAGGTGTTTCCTCCTGAGAAGCAGGGGCTGGTTCTTCTTTGATATCTTCGGGCTTCTCCTGCTCCATGTCTGGTGTGAAGTCAGGCTCCTGCTTCGTGTTGATTTCCAGCTCTTCCAGAAGCTGCCTTGCCCACTCTTCATCGTCTTCTTCTGGTGCAGGTTTAGGCGTATCTGTGGTGTTATTGGTTGGACTGGGCTTGGCTGGCTTGGAAAGACTTTGTGATATCAGTTCCTGAAAAGAGGAATCCTCAGTCAGCATATTTTCGCTGGCCTTGAATACATGCAGGCAGGAACCGCAGCGAACAGAGCCATGGGCGGCCTGAACGTGTGCCTTATTAATACGAAAAGCCGTATGGCACTCCGGGCAACGGGTTATCCAGGTTTTCTGATCGATTTTTTCTGGTGTTGTTTGCATGGATTCAGAGAATGACGCTGTTCAAAACTGGCAGAAGACGCTTGTCCCATTCTGCCAGTTTTAGCAGGTAAACTCTAACCCCGCCGGTTAAATGCTGGCTTTACGGATGCCAGACAGTCTAACCCAGCCATCTTCAACAACAGCAGGCTCCATATCAAACCATGGAGTATAAGCCGCTGTAACATCGTCAGTCTGCTCCTCCAGAATGCCGGACAGGGCCAGTTTGCCTTCAGGCTTGGTCAGATTGGCGATGGTTTCAGCCAGTGAAATAAGGGGGCCAGCCAGGATGTTAGCTACCATAATATCAGCCAGTATTTCTGGCGTTTCCCGTGGATAACAGATCTTGATATTGCTGGTGTCGATATTATTGCGACCGGCATTATCCAGGGTAGCTTCCAGAGCCTGAGGGTCGGTGTCTACACCGAGAACATGCTTTGCGCCCAGCAGCAGTGAAGCGATGCCCAGAATCCCGGAGCCACAGCCGTAATCGATAACCTGCTTGCCATTCATATCCTGGGCGTCCAGCCACTTCAGGCACAAAGCTGTTGTCGGGTGAGTGCCGGTACCGAAAGCAAGCCCTGGATCAAGCATCAGGTTAACGGCATTCTCATCGGGCACTTCTTTCCAGCTGGGGCAGACCCAAAGACGTTTGCCAAACTGCATGGGATGGAAGTGCTCCATCCATTCGCGCTCCCAGTCTTTGTCTTCCACAATTTCAACCCGGTGAGCAGAGAAGGAGCCGGCTGCTGACTGGTTCAGCTGTTCGATCACTTCTTCCATATCGGCATCTGCTGTAAACAGTCCGATAAGGCGTAGGTTATCCCAGAGAGGGGTGGTACCCAGATCTGGTTCGTAGAGAGGCTGGTCGCTGCCATCCTGCAGAGTAACAGCGCAGGCACCACACTCCAAAAGCAGGTCTTCAAGCTCTGAGGATCTGTCGGGAGTTGTATCTAGTTTGATTTGAATCCAGGACATGGTGTCTCAAATAGGCCGTAAAGACCGTTTGTTTTTGGTTATGCGTCTGGCTCTGCCGAGAAAATAACGGTTCAGAATTGCGCAGGGAATAGATTGACGGGGGAGGGTAGAGAGCGGGGAGGCCGCTGTCAAACGATGGCAATATGTATTTGCGTGAATGAATTAATCACAAGTTATTTGTTCTTTGATGCAGATGCCTCAGTAGTTGTATCAGTATGAATGGTGGTTCGCCTTTCTTGTTATTGTCACTCTCCCAGCCGGATGGGGTGGGAGAGTGGGCGGAGCATATTATTGAGCCAGGCTTGCAGACTGGTTTTATGATTAGTTGGTTCGCGGAATCGTTAGCCTTCGAGCTTCTTGGTCAGGTAGTGAATGCTGACACCACCTTCAAGGAATCCTGCATCACGTACCAGCTCCTGATGGAGAGGTGTATTGGTACGAATACCATCAATAACCAGTTCATCCAAAGCGTTACGCATACGGGCCATTGCCGTTGCGCGGTCAGGGCCATAAGCGATCAGTTTGGCAATCAGGGAATCGTAGAATGGAGGAACCGTGTATCCACTATACAGGTGAGAGTCAACGCGAACACCGTTACCGCCAGGCATATGCAGCTGGGTCAGCTTGCCAGGGGAAGGCATGAAGGTTTTTGGATCTTCAGCGTTAATACGGCACTCGATAGCATGGCCTTCGAACTTGATATCTTCCTGACGCAGGGTCAGAGGTTCACCGCTGGCAATACGCAGCTGCTCCTTAATGATATCAATACCAGTGATTTCTTCGGAAACTGGATGCTCTACCTGAACACGGGTGTTCATCTCAATAAAGTAGAACTCGCCATCCTGATACAGGAATTCAAAGGTACCAGCGCCACGGTAACCGATTTCAATGCAGGCATCGGTACAGGCTTTGGCTATTGCGTCACGCTTATCCTGAGGAATGCCTGGAGCAGGCGCTTCTTCAATTACCTTCTGGTGGCGGCGTTGCAGGGAGCAGTCACGGTCGCCCAGGTGAATTGCGTTGCCCTGGCCGTCAGAAAGAATCTGAACTTCAACGTGACGCGGAGTTTCCAGGAATTTCTCCATGTAAACAATGTCGTTGTTGAAGGCGGCACCGGCTTCAGTGCGGGTTACGCTGATTGCGTTCAGCAGGCCCTGTTCGCGATGAACGGTACGCATGCCGCGACCACCACCACCACCGGCAGCCTTGATGATAACCGGGTAGCCGATTTCACGAGCCAGGCGCAGGTTGCGTTCGTGGTCATCGTTCAGGGGGCCATCAGAACCGGGAACGGTTGGAACGCCGGCTTTCTTCATGGCCTTGATAGCGGAAACCTTATCACCCATCAGGCGGATGCTTTCAGGGCTTGGACCGATAAAGGTGAAACCGCTGCGCTCAACCTGTTCGGCGAAGTCAGCGTTCTCAGCCAGGAAGCCGTATCCGGGGTGGATGGCAACGGCATCAGTCACTTCTGCAGCACTGATAATCGCAGGGATATTCAGGTAGCTTTCAGTCGGGCTGTTGGGGCCAATACAGACGGTTTCGTCTGCCAGGCGGACATGCATCAAATTCTCATCGGCCTTGGAGTGGACCGCGACGGTTTTGATGCCCATTTCCTTGCATGCGCGAAGGATTCTCAGGGCAATTTCGCCCCGGTTGGCAATGAGGACTTTTTCCAGCATGGCTTGATTTTCCGACCGCTCAGACGATGGTGAACAGGGGCTGATCAAACTCAACAGCAGAGCCGTTTTCGATCAGTACTGCTTCGATCATGCCGGCTTTGTCGGCCTTGATCTGGTTCATCATCTTCATGGCTTCAACGATGCAGAGTACGTCGCCTTCCTTAACGTGCTGACCAACTTCCACGAAGGGAGCGGAGCTTGGAGAAGGGGAACGGTAGAAAGTGCCGACCATTGGGGACTGCACCTGGTGACCTTTAGGAGTATCTGCAGCAGGAGCTTCAGCAGCAGGGGCTTCTGCAACTGGGGCCGCTGCTGGTGCAGGAGCCTGAACAGCTTGAGCAGGAGCTGCGTAAACTGCCTGTTGAGCAGGAACTGGCTGGCTGGAGTGGCGGCTGATGCGAACGGATTCTTCGCCTTCATGAATTTCCAGCTCGTCGATGCCGGATTCTTCGAGCAGCTCAATCAGCTTTTTAACTTTACGGATGTCCATGATCAATCCCGGGTTGTTCGGTTTTCTTGCTACGGAAGTCTGGGTTAAGGCTTGGAATTTTGCTCGAGACTGCGAATGGCAGCCTGCAGGGCAAACTCATAACCTGCAGCACCCAGTCCGCAGATGACTCCTACTGCAACATCAGAAAAGTAGGAGTGGTGCCGGAAAGCTTCCCGACTATGTACGTTTGAGAGATGAACTTCATAGAACGGAATACCAACTCCCAGCAGGGCATCCCTCAGAGCAATGCTCGTGTGAGTAAATGCGGCAGGGTTAAATATGATGCAATCAATGCCCTGATGGGCGGCATCATGGATGCGCTCTATCAGTTCGTACTCAGCGTTACTCTGTAAATATTGCAAGTGATGACCGGCTGCCAGAGCCTGGTCAGTCAGCAACTGGTTGATGTCATCCAGAGTCGTCGTGCCATATACATCAGGTTCACGGGTACCAAGCAGGTTCAGGTTTGGTCCATGCAGAACGAGAATGGTGGCCATCTTGAGTATCTCTCAATTTTAGAGGGCATTGTGCCCCATGCATGATCAGGAGTCTAGATCATGCATGTTACAGCACGTTATCTGCATGTTACGTAAATTTCACGAGACTTTTTTAGACGATTCTAAGAGTTGGCTGCGTTTTTGAGCAGTGAAATGAAGGTTTTTTCATCAATTTCGCCCTGTTTTCTCAAAGATTTGAGCTCCTGGCCGGACTTACTGTAAAAAAGAAATGCAGGTGGACCAAAGAGGTTAAATTTCGACAGGATCGCCCTCTGATCGGCGGAGTTCTCGGTAAGATCGAGTCTTAGCGTAGTAAAATTTCTCAATGCTTCAACTACTTGAGGGTCTGGAAGGACCTCTCTATCGAATATTTTGCAGGAAATACACCAGTCTGCGTAAAAATCGACCACAACAGGTTGGCCCAGCTGGCGGGCCTGTGCAAGTTTCTCTGTAAGTTCGGCGCTGGTTGTAATTGTTACAAACTCATTTGCAGAACTTTTATATATGCTCTGATCCTGCCCACTGCGGAATGACAACGGACGAAGTGGATCTGTTTGACCCTGAATACCCCCTACAAACAGGGAAATACCATAGATCAGCAGTAGAATTCCAAGCGCCTGCCGGAAAGCCTGCCATCTCTGAGGTTTGGCGAAATGGAGGGCTCCCATGTACACAGCGCAGCCAACTGCCAGGGCACCCCAAAGCAACAAGGTGATATTGCCAGGAATCACTCTCTCCACTAGCCAGATAGCGACCCCCAGCATCAGAACGCCGAATATCGCCTTGATGCCATCCATCCACATTCCGGCCTTGGGGAGAAGGGCTGCTCCTCCAAGTCCGATCAGAAACAGTGGTGTACCCATGCCAATACCGAGACTGAACAGTGCCAGGCCTCCGATAACCACATCTTCCGTGCTGCTGATAAAGACCAATGCTCCGGCCAGAGGGGCAGATACGCAGGGGGATACCAGCAAGGTTGAGAAAACGCCCATTAAAGCAGCACCCAGCCAGGTACCCTGGCGTTCACCGGTTGCTTTCTGGTCAGCCTGCGACAGTTTGTCTCGGAGCTTTGCAGGTAACTGCAACTCGTAGAGGCCAAACATTGATAAGGCCAGCGCGACAAACAATATGGCAAAGGGAACCAGAAGCCATGGAGACTGTAAGCGAGCCTGGAGGTTGAGGCTGGCGCCAAAGTAGCCCATTAACATGCCTGCCAGGGCGTATGTCACAGACATGGCCAGCACGTAGCAGGAGATCATCATTATGGTGTGGCTTCTGGAGCCTTTGCTCCCTGCCACCATTGTCGAGACGATTGGAATCATGGGTAGGACACAGGGCGTAAAGGTCAGCGCCAGGCCTCCCAGGAAAAACAAAATCAGGGTTTTGAACAGACTCTGGTTATCCAGCAATGATGTCAGAAACTCCCCCTGATCAACTTGTGGTGTGTCAGAAGAAGCTGTCTGTGCTGTTGCACTCTGGCTTATGGGAATAATGGTCTGGGTAGTGGGGGGGTAGCAGAGACCAGCCTCTGCGCAGCCCTGAAACTTGACCCGGATTTCTGGGAATTCATCCTCGGTGATGATCGGTATGGCGACTTCAATATCGGAGGGAAATATCTCCAGTTCGCGTTTCAGAAACTTGTCATATTTGGTGACCCCCTGGGGAAATGAGGGTTCACCAAGTTGAGTTGAGCTGGGGTTTGCAGCCTCAAATCCGAACATATGACGATACAGGTAATGGCCTGGAGTTACGGCAAACCGGATAGTGATTTGATCATTATCAAGCTCTCCTGAAACCTGGAAAGCCTCTTCAACAGGAAGGAAATCGGGTTCTGCTTCATTCCCGCTCAGCAGTGAAGTAATGGAGGCCTGGGCAAAAGAGCCAAGGAGCAACAGGAATAAAAGAAGAATGTGAGCGGGCGAAATGATTTTTGGGGCAGAGTTGCTTGATATTCGTGACATCGGCTCAGTTCTCATTGGTTCGACACATATTTTTGCTGCTGGAGAGCCGAACTGCAATGATTGAGACGAAATTACAACAAAAGTTCAGGCAGCAGGGAGGAATCCTGCTGCCTCAATAAAGAAGCTCTAGCTATAGGCTTTTACGGATTTCACAATAACTTCTCTGGCGGCGTCCGCATCCTGCCAGCGGTCGATTTTGACCCATTTGCCTTCTTCCAGATCTTTATAGTTCTCGAAGAAATGCTCAATCTGCTTAATCAGGAGCGGGGGAAGATCAGTGTACTCTTTAATTTCCCTGTACAGTGGAGTCAGCTTGTCATGGGGGACAGCAACAACTTTCTCATCCTGTCCGCTCTCATCAGACATATTCAGCATGCCTACCGGGCGGCAGCGAATTACTGATCCGGGAACGACCGGATAGGGTGTTACCACCAGAACATCCAGAGGGTCGCCATCATCAGCCAGGGTTTGGGGAACGTAACCATAGTTGGCGGGATAAAACATGGGTGTAGACATAAAACGGTCTACAAAGACAGCATCGGAATCCTTATCTATTTCGTACTTGATGGGGTCGCTGTTTGCCGGAATTTCGATAATTACGTTGATATCGTTGGGGATATCCTTTCCGGGGGCGATGGAATTAAAGCTCATCTGAGTAAACCCTTATTTTTGCGCGAAATGCCGCAGAATTATAAAGCCTCAGTTAGTGGTGGGCTAGATCTCAAGTTGACAGTTTCAAGAACTTCTCGACATTTTGCAGGCTGGAAACTCATTCTCTGGTAGATCAGTGTCAGATAAATGCCTTAATTATCGGACAGTTACACCTCTCCCCTAAACTTGGGTCATCTAAGCTAATGACATGGACTCAGGCTGGCATGGTGCGCCCGCCAGTTAAACATGGAAGGTAAATATGGCTACTCCTCCTGGAGGAACGGGACCTAGACCGTCCCCAACCACATCATATCCCTTGAGGCCTGTGGGAGATCAACCCGGTCACCAAACGGAAAGAGCACAGCCTGGTTTAAGAACAGATCCATCATTTGGGGGGAGGCGCGGTATTTCGGTAGCAACACCAAATGCAACCACCAAGGGAACTGGTACCCCAAACGGCTCCGATCCAAATAAGCCTGTTCATGATCGCAACATCCAGATTACATCAGCGGGAACTCCACTCGCTTCCCAGCCTAATACTGTTCCTAATGGCCCAATTCCCCTGACCTTACCTGATGGTACAGAAGTAACACTCGAGAGAATTGATGATGGCGGCGGTCCAACAGACGTTGACTCAAGGTTGGGGGAGCTTCTCAATAAAGAACGTAAAGGGGACATTGAGGGCGAGAAGAAAAAATTCTGGGAAAAAGCTGTCGGTGTTGCATCTTCTGCGATGGATTTTTTAATGCATAACAAAAAATTCCAGACTGGTGTGGGATTAATTGGAATATTCGCCTGTGTTGGAGTTGGTTGTGTTTTCCCCGTTGCACTTGTTGCCGCTGGTCCATTCATTATCATTTTTGCTAACGGGTTTATCGATAATCCAATGCTGACAGACAACCCATCTCCATCTCCATCTCCATCTCCATCTCCATCTCCATCTCCATCTCCATCTCCATCTCCATCTCCATCTCCATCTCCATCTCCTCCATCTCCTCCATCTCCTCCAGGACCTCCAGGACCTCCAGGACCTCCAGATCCTCCAGGACCTCCAGGACCTCCAGGACCTCCAGGACCTCCAGGACCTCCAGATCCTCCAGGACCTCCAGGACCTCCAGGACCTCCAGCATCAAGAAGCTTTTCTACTCCTGGTGAGGAGGATGAGGATGAAATACGACGCCTGGCCTCCATATCTGCTCGCAAAGGGAGGAGGAAAACTGGTCAGCCTATTTCTTCTTATATGCCTCCTCCCGGTGTAAGCATGCCAGAGGCAATGAAAATAGCATCAGAACTGGGGCTGGATATAGAGGCTCTGATGAAAGAGCAGGATGAGGTTCATGCCTTTGATTCTCAAAAATATATCACTTCATTAGGGACGCAAAATCCTGATGGTAATCAGTTAAGTGTGGAGCAAGTTGAAAAAATCAGAAAGAAAGTGATTTTAATGGTTTTGCCTCAATATCAGACAGACAGAGAGCCACTGAAAATGGATCCTGCGCTAAGCCCAAGAGAGTGGAGGATGGTACAAAATGCTCTGACGAAGCAGGTTGTTGATATTCTTGCTGGAGAAGGTGGAGCGAACAAGCTCAACTGGGGCAGCAGCAGACTTGTTAAAGAGGCTGCTCGACAGCTGGGTATTCCACAAATGCTACAGGATAAAGGGGCACCAATTAATAAGTTCCTAAGATCTAGAGTTCGAATAAGTGCGCGTGAGTGGTTTGAGAAGAAAGGCTTTGTAAAAGGAACTAGGTCATGAGCATACAGACCGGTGGTCCCCAGTCAGCCCAGCAAATTCAGCAGGATCGAACTCTCAAAGGGCAAGATCAGCCAATGTCGGGTCAGAAGATGATGAAGAAGACCATCAAGCTGATTAACTCAGCAGCTGGCGCTCCGATGAACCAGAACTTTATTGATAAGACCAGCCTTGATGCCCTTATGCTGGCCATAATGAGTGAGCGCGCTGAACTTCTGGAGGAAACTTTGCGGGAACAGGTTCAGGAAGTGCGGAGCAAAAACAATAAACTGAAAAATGCTAATCAGATAATGGCCAAAGCCCGAGCGGCAAAAAAGGGATCAAAAGAAGAGGAAGACACAGAAATGCCCCAGGAGGTCAAAGATTTCTTTGCAAAAAATGACATTCCCTGGGGGGACGGTGGCAAGAAAATAAATCCCAATGAAACTTATAAGCTTAATTCTGGGGAGTGGGATCTGGCTATAGAAAATATGAAGGGCTGGACTGAAAGCTTAACCAGTACTTCCCAGTTAGATATGACCAAACTGCAATCAACATCCGGTAAATTCAACCAGACTTTCGAAATGATGTCGCAGTTTATTTCCAAGTACTACAGAAGTGGCGACAACATTATCAAGAATATTTGAAGCTTGTACGGCAAGGAGGGCTGTCAGTGGATACTCAAGATATGGATTGGTCTCAGGAAAAAGTCGATGACCTGCTGGCTGATTACTTCAGTCGCGGGGGGACATTCAAGGAATTGAAGAATCTGAGTGACGAATCAATGGAAGCAATCTATAGCGTGGCATTCAACCTGTATCAGGGAGGGCGCTACGATGAGTCAAAGAAAGTATTCCAGTTTCTCTGCTTTTATGACCACTACAACAAGAAATACTTCCTGGGTCTTGGGGCCTGTCAGATGATGGAACAGGACTATGAGACTGCCATCGAATTGTTCAGCTTTGCCAGTGCATTAGATACCGATGATCCCAGGGCAATGCTCTACATAGGTGATTGTCATATGGCGCTGGGGAAAGCTGGTGCCGCAAAGGTGGCCTATGAAACTGCCGCTGAATGGGCAGGAGAGCAGGAAGAGTATAGAGACGAAAAACTTCGGGCAGAAAACATGGCTGTTAGTGCCATGGCTGTCATTGACGAAGAAGGATAAGAGCTTATGAGTGGCACTGGTGGAATCAGAGTTGATCACGGGGGCGCGGTTCAAAACTTAACGCCTTCCAACTCTTCCGGAAAAGCGGGACAGACTCAGACTGCAGAACATGTAGGCCGAGGTTTTTCTAATAAAAACTCAGTGTCACATCAGCGAAACGCCAAGTTCAAAGGGGATGCTGCGGGAAGAGAACGGTCTGTAAGACTCCCCAAGCCGACTGTTGACCCAGCAAAGGTAACAAACCCAGCTTTGCAGGCACAGATTGCTCAAGGTATTGATACAACAGAACTTGTTTTTACTTTTGAAGATATCCTGTCAGAACTGGCCTCCTCAGAAGAACAGGATGGTGCTGATAGCGATGTTTCCGCAACCGGTCTGTTTAGTTCTACCAGGCAAAAAGGTGGAAGTCGGCAGGGAGGCGGTGATCAGTCTGGTTATCAGGGTGGACAACAACAAGTCTCTTTTGAGCAACCAGCAGCGGGTGTAACAGATGAAGCTCAAAAGCTTGCTGCAATGGAGCAGGAAGCCCTGCATGTTTTCGACAAGGTGCTTGCCATTGAGAGTGCCCCGCCTGAAGTGATGGAGCAACTCAAAGCTTCCAGTGCCAAACTTGCCGATGCAGTTTTATCAGGAAATATTGAAGATGTGGCAAGGATGCTATCTGAAGTCCAGACCAAACTTCAAGACACAAGAATAAAGTTCGATGAGCAGGCTATTAGAACCAGTCGGCTGAAGCGCAGCCAAGTAAGTCAGCAGCGAATTGAAAAGCTGACAGAAGCTCTGGAAAAACTCAAAGAATCCAAAAAAGCAGGAACCATCGGCAAGATATTCGGAGCTATTGCCACAGCCATAATGGTTGTGGTTGCCGCTGTGACCATTGCAACAGGTGTTGGTGCAAAAGCCGGTATAATGCTGATCATGGCAGCAACAATTATGGTGGCAATGACCATATCGCAAAACACTGGTGACTGGATGACCAATCTTGGGGGTTTAATCAAAGATGACAAAGCTCAGCTGGTTATGGGCCTTGCCTGGGCCATACTTGCCGCAGCCCTATCCCTTGGATCTGGCTTTGTTGCAGGTAAGAGTAAGGTTGTGACTGATGCTGCAACAACAACGGTACAGCAGACCACTAATGCTGCGACTCAGGCTGCTCAGCAAGGTGCAAATGCGGCAGCCCAAGGTGCACAGCAAAGTGCAAACACCGCAGCTCAAACAGCTCAGCAGTCTGCTGCAGTTGTTCAGGAAACAGCTAAACAGGCGGCCAAGACGGCAACTGATGTCGCAGATGATGCCGTTGAGCAGGCCACAAAGGTTGCTGTGAAATCAGCTCAGGAGTCAGCTAAAGAAGCTGCCAAATCGACTGCTGAGGCGACCAAGGAAGCTACAAAAGAGACCACCAAGCAACTGGCGGAGATCTCCAAAAAAGAAATGTATTTTCGTCGGGCTGCTCATATTGGTCGGTTTACTCAAGGAGCTTCACAGGCAGTTGAAGGAAGTGCCCAGATCAGTTCTTCTGCATCACGTTATGAAGGTGAGATGTATCAGGCATCTGCAACCGATGATCTTGCAGAGCTGACAAAGCTCCAGCTCCAAATGGAAGATTGGATGGAAGCTATTGGCAGGGCTCTGCAGGAGATTCAGGAAGGACAACAGATTGCATCCGATATGTTGTCTCAGGCGCAGCAAAATAAATTTACTATTGCCCGGAATATTTAACAGCCGGCATTCAGGTTTGAGTTTTCAGGGAGTAGAAGACTATGAAAATTAATCAGGGACAAAACCCCGTTCCATTAGAGCAGCCAAGGTCAACGGAGAATGCTCATCAGGCTAAAGCTGCTAAAGGAGCAAAGGCCGGTCACCTCTCGGGAAACAATCTCAATGTGGGGCGTCACCATGGCGGTCATCCTGTTAGAGGGGGGCAAACTCAAGGTATTCCCAAGCCAGTCTTGAACCCACCTAACCAGGATCCGACAGTTGCCTCATATCAGGCCGCTCTGGGAGGGCTGGATCAGGTCGTTGCTCAGTCTCAATCAGAAACATTGGCTGGAGACCTCAGTGATCTGGCTGATGCCCTGGAAGAAGCTGCCGAAGAGGGTGGGGGCGATGATGGTGGTGTTGTAATCGGAACCAAAAACGGAAAGTCACGGCTCAGGAGGATCAACGTTTTAGCCAGTGATGTGCGTTTGAAAAACACCGATCAGGAGCAGGCGAAAGATTTGTCTCAACAGTTAAGACAGTTGGGGCGTGACGCTGCCAAAAACCCTGAAGCTGGTGAGCGTATGCAGGAATCCATGAGCCAGCTTAGGAATATGCTGAAAGGTGGTGATATGGACGGATCAAAAATGCGCGACGTCCTCAAAAATATGCATGCTGCCAGAGGTGATTCGACTGGGGATGCTGGTAAGAGTGGCCTTATGCAGCAGTTGCAAAGTGCTGGCAAGCCCCAACATAACATGGCACCAGGGGTAGAGGTTGGGGATGTCACAGTTATGGAGAATGCTAAAGGCTTTTCTGGTAAGGCTGGTAACCACTCCTACAGTACTGATTTTTCCAAGAAAACCATGTCAATGAATATTGACGGCAATGAGATGAAACTCAAGTTCAAATCTGATGGATCAATGACTGCCACTGTCAATGGATCACAGTTTCCCGTAGGAAAGGATGAAACTTCAACCTACAGCCAGTTTTTCATGTTGATGGCGTTGTTTCATGAGATGGGTGTTGAGCAGCGTAAGCAGAGTCGTCAGGGACGAAATATGGCCAATAAGGCCGTGGTTGAGAAAATCAAAGCTCAGGCTCAGGAACAGAAAAGCGCAGCGGCTGCCAAGTTAGTTGCGGGCACTGTTTCTGGATCAATCAAAGTTGCCTCTGCTTCTATGACCATGGCTGGTTCTATGAAAGGTTTAAAAGCTGACCAAGCAGCTGCTCAAGCGGGTTCGGCCAGCCGCCCAGGAGATATGATTTCAAGACAGTACCAGGCTATGGGACAGATGTTTGAGGGCTTAGGTGAAGCTGCATCTTCCACGCTCCAGTACAAAGCAGCACTGCATGAAGCAGCAGGTACAGAGTTGAGGGCAGAAGAAGAACAGGCTCGGTTTGTTAAGCAGACTGAACAGGATCAGATGCAGGTTGCTCAGGAGTTATCATCAAAAGCCCGGGATACGTTTGCTCAAACCTGGAATCAGTTCTTACAAACGCAGCAGAATATTACCAGAAACATCTGATAGCTTTTCGGAGAGGTCGTCATGCAGGGTGCTGGTGGTGTTGCCGGTCCGGCTTCAGTCAATGCCAACCTTCCTGCCGGTCAGGGAGGTTCTGCTGACAGTGTAAATGGACAGCACAGTCAATTTGGTAATGTTTTGATCTCCCAAGGGCCAGCCAGTGCTGCCTTCCTTGAAGAAGCTTCTATTTCCCTGTCTTCCCTCCGAAAATTTGAAAGCAAAGATCAAAAGAAAGAAAAAGACCTTCAGAAAGAGCTGCAAAGGCTCAAAGAAACTGTTCCTGACCTGCCGGGAATGGAAAAAATGGACAAGTTCCTGCAGCAACTCCAGCAGGCCAAATCCAGCAATCAAACACTGACCGATGATCAGATTCGTGAATTTTCTCAGGAGTACTCTGGAGACGCTACCCACCAGTATCTTGGCATAGAAGCTTTAATTGAGCATCTGCAAGCTCAAGGGGAAGATGAACAAGCCAATCGACTGAAGGACTACAACAGTCGTTTCTATGAAGATAACAAGAAAGATATTCAGGCTGGAATTAATGTCTCTGCTGTAGCTGCTGATTTTGTTGATGAAACCGGTTTTGGCTCAGTTCAGGAGTTGCGTGATACCTGGCGTACAGCATTAGAGGTGCCGGATTTTGTGGGCCCCCTTGAAGCCTACAACTATGCCAAGGATAAATTTGGCTACGAAGATATTGATAAAGGGGTGAAATGGCTGATGGAAGCTTTAGCAACAGAGATGCACGCAATGACTTCATCGGTTGCCCCTGAGCACCTTACCCATGTACGAAAGCGTCTGGAAGTTACGTTTGGCTTGCAAACGACCATTGAAGCCAGCAGGGATAATGAGAATGTAACCATTCGAATGTTGGGGGCTGCCAATGGCTGAGGCACCTATAAAGCAGGGGGTTTTAGTTGAGGAAATTCTGCGTTTACTTAATCAGCGCTGGATTTCTGCGACCGACATTGAAGGGATTTCCGGGAAAATGGGAGTTCCTGGTGACAATCTTGAAGTAAGAATATTTGTTACTAACCAGGTTCTGGAGATGTATCGCAAGATTCCTGATCAGTATTTTAAGGATGATGAGCATCGGGAGAATATCCTGGAATCGGCTCAGGAAGCTTTGGATGATTTGATCGAACAGGAAGAAGAGGAAGAAGGGTTCGAAAACGACGAAGACGATGATGATTTTGAAATGGATTTTGATATTTAAGGTTAGGGAAAATGCAGGAACTGGTTGAGTCTGCAGTCAAGGATTTTGTACGAACTCTGGGAGCGGATGATATAGCTTTCCCAGAGAGTGGTATTTTGCAGTTCTCTTTTGAAAGGCTTGGCACCTTCTACATTGAGTTGGGTGAAGGAGGAGCTCTTTTCTATCTGGTAAGAGAGTTACCAGATTTTGGCATCGAGCAATCCGCGGAAAAAGCGCTGATTCTGTGCCATTCGGATCAAAGTCAGAAATACGACACGCAATGTGCTTTAATGAAAACCAATCACTTGTTGTTTCTTGTTTTTGTGACAGCTGAAAAGTTAAATGGGCAAGAAGTGGAATCCATTTTGCGGTATTTGATGAAATTGCATGATGTTTTAGCTCCCTCATAACAATAAGGACTGGAAAATTCTTTTTTATTTCATAATGTTCCACTCTATTCTCTTTTTCCCTTTCCTACGTGTTGACTAGAATTTTATTAAGCCAATTTAGGTGTTGTGCATAGCCAACAGGGAGTGGCGGTCATGCCCAGTCCAGGTGTCAGCAATATCGGTACTGCTACCGAGAAAGCGTTAACCAAACAGGATCATCAGCAGCTCGATGAGCTCGTTGAACGTCCGGATGATAAGGATGCGGATAATTTCAACGCTCTTCTTGAGCAGGGCTTTAAGAATGAGAGTGAAACCAACCTCAAAGGTGGTGAAGTCCAGCTCAAGGAAGCTCCCAACAATCTTGGCGATAAGATACTTAATGCTTTTCAGGGCATGAAGGACAACATCGACACAAGCAATAAAAAGGTCGACAAAATGCTGAATACTGATGAGATCATGTCCATGCAGGATATGTTCAAAACTCAGAAAGCCATGACCAATCTAATGATGACTCAGGATTTGATCGGTAAGGTGGTCGGCAAAGGAACGCAGACAGTCGAAACAATGATGAAACAGCAGTAACGAAACTTATAAAGGGAATCACTTCCCAAAACGCCAGGGACAGCACTTTGAAAAAATTCAGACTCGTTTTTTGCTTCCTGGGCCTGTTGCTGCTGTCGGGCTGTAAGGTTCAACTCTATACGGGACTCACTGAGAAGGAAGGCAATGATATGCTTGCCATCCTTCTCGATAATTCCATCCCTGCAGAAAAGACCATGGACAAGGATGGCAATGTCACACTGACAATTGCCACAGATGATGTATCTCGTGCCATACGACTTCTTAGAAGCAATGGTTACCCTAAAGATCGTTTCTCTTCCGTCAGCGATATCTTCCCTAAAGACAGCCTGATCTCTTCACCTGTTGAAGAAAAGGCCCGTTATACCTACTCAATGTCCCAGGAGCTGTCAGCAACTTTGTCGATGATTGATGGAGTGCTGACGGCCAGGGTCCATGTTGTGCTTCCTCAGGATCAGGGGGCAGGTCATGAAGATACATTTCCGTCATCTGCTTCGGTGTTTATCAAATATACTCCCGAGCTGGAACTGGCCGGGTTTATTCCCAAAGTGAAAACTCTTGTTGCCAACAGTATTGAAGGTCTTTCATTGGATAAAATAACTGTTTCGTTATTTCCATCCAGCCAGGCCAGTGGGGACAGTGTTATGTTGCCCCAAGAGCTTGAGACGGTTCTTTCAATTGATGTCACACCTGAATCATCGTCGCGGCTTCTTTTGATGTTTGGAGCGCTGCTTGTGCTATTCCTGTTTTCATTAGCAGGAAGCGCTGTGCTGTTCTGGCTCTGGTGGCAAAGCAGAAAGTCGATGGCTGGTGGTATGGATGATGATATGGATGTCGATACCGTTGAGGTTGATAATGTTGAGGCTGGATAATGGATGTCAATCAGCTGGTTCCAATTATTGACTTCAATTTTTCGCCTGCCGGTTATATCGATAACTCATGGCTGGAGTCCCTGCCAAACAGTCATGTGATACAAGCTTTGGGGGAAGTTCCAGAGGCTTCAAGCTGGGTTTCCAAGCATATCTTGAGGGCCTATGATCTGACGGAAAAGCCTGATTTGGACTTTACCCGTCAGGAGAAACAGTTAGCTCTTTCCAGTCGAAAATACCTTACACCCATTGTTTATCATGCCGGACTTGCTCTCAATGGACCGTTGCTGAAAGGGATTCTTAAGCGTCAGGAGCGAGCAGCAATTGAGGCTTGTATTGGTAAAGATGGTTATAACTACGCAGTAAAAAAAGGTCCATTTATTGCCGGTAATCTCCCTGATTCCTTCAAAACAGATTTTTCGATTGACTGGAATAACCCTGATGAGCTGAAGAAGCACATTTTCAGGACCGGGGTCAGGCTTCTTGGAGCTGTTTATACCAGGGAACCTGATGGCTTCAAAAAAAGACTGTTATTTAAGTTTCCCATGCCCAGCAAAGACTATTTCTACGCAGGCGGTGCCGCCAGCTATTCAGATGATGTTCAACGGCTGGGAGGCTTGATGCTGCGTAAACTGATGAAAGAGTTTATCCGATGAACCTGAATATCATAATGATCAAGAAGCAGGATTTCAGTCTGGCTCCAGGCCAGAAAGTTATCAATGCTGCCGATTACACCGTGATTGAGAAGTCAACAAAGCTGGTTGATCAGGCCAGAGAGCAGGCTCGTCAGATTGAAGAAGAAGCAAAAAAGGCTTATCAGCAGGAGAAAGAGCGAGGATATCAGGATGGCCTGATGCAGAGCCGGTTAGAGCAGTCTGAACAGATGTTGAAAATGGTTGATCGCTCTATCAGTTATCTCGCGGATGTAGAGGCTTCATTGGCAGATATCCTGATGACTGCAGTTAACAAAATTATTGAAGGGTATGACGACCGGGCATTAACAGTTGGTCTTATTAAAAGTGGCCTACAGCACGTTCGCAACGAACGCCAGGTGACTGTACGTGTTCCCCCGTCCCATTATAGTTATGTGAAAGAGCAGGTGGCAGATATTCTTTCTGGCTACAAAGGCGTTGGCATTCTTAATCCGGTTTCCGATCCTCGCTTGAAGGCTGGAAGCTGTATTCTGGAAAGTAAAATTGGTGTTGTGGATGCCAGCATTGATATCCAAATGGAAGCACTGAAAAAGAACTTCGCCAAGTTGACTGCAAACTCAATGGATGCTGTCAGGAAAGAGGAAGGTGCTGAATGGGCAGATAATCCTCACCCTGTTGAAGAAAGCTCTGTTGAGCCTGAGGTTGCTGAGAAGAAGCCACAGCAGGATTCTCAACAGGGTGGAGAATCCTGGTTCACATAAGGCTGACGATGCGAGGTGTGATCAGGAACAAGCGAACATTTTTCTTTCTGTCGTCCTTCTTGTTTCGAAATGCTGCTCCTACGATAGGCATATCTCCCAAAACCGGTATTTTATCAATACTTTTTGTAGTTTCTTCATAGTAATACCCACCTACAAGCAAACTCTCATTTTCATCAATCACTGCTTGAGTACTGATAGAGCTGTTCTTAACAACAGGAATATCATCAGCCCCCTGAGCATTTGAAGCTTGGGCTCCATCCTGAATATTTACACTGAGGTGCAGTTTCCTACCGGTGACTTCATCCACGATACGTGGGGTTACTTTCAATACGGAGCCATAAGTCACAGGGAAAAGCTCAGCGGCATCCTGACCCGCAACTTTGACGTAAAACGTTTGACTGTTATCTAAAACTGCTTCCATATTATCCAGAGTTAACACAGATGGTCTGGCAAGGATCTTGGCATTTCCAGACTCAGAAAGCAGGTTAACCTGGGACATCAACTTGCCAGAGGTGATATTGATAATTGTGCTGAAGGAATTGGATATATCGTTGGCAGACTGCCCACTAAAGGGGTTAAAGCGGATATAGTCCTTATCTGATTTCCCCAGTTTCCAGTTCACACCAAGCTGGTCAAGATTATTGGTGTTGATATCAATAATTGAAACGTTGATTTCAACCTGAGCCAGCGGCTTATCCAGAGTATTAATCAGGCTCTCATACATCGACATTTTGGATTCAAGGTCATGGATTATGACCGCATTTAGGCGTCTGTCAGCATTTATAAATACGCTCTCGGAGTGGGCCTGAGCTTGTGCGGGAGCCGGTGGCTGGGCTTGAGAGCCGGCAGGAGCTGCACCATCAAGTCCTTGCAAGGAGCGGCCTTGAGCCTGTGCTGGGGCACTGATTCCACCACCCTGAACGATTTGGCGAAGAACTGTTGCTACTCCGGGAACAGTAACGTTCTGATTGCGGAAGTTGAAAGTGCGGTCGTCAGCCCAGGCATACCGCAATGGGAAGACCTTAACCGTTAGTTGGCTCTTCTGGCGTAATCCTGCCTTGGCATCCAGAAGGCTTGCGGTTTGAGTCACGAGCTCCATATACCGTGGTGGACCGGAGAGGTAGATGATTCCTTCAGCAGGGCGTGAACGCCAATAGAAACGGCTGTCCCATATCCCAATTTCCATCAGCGTCTTGCGAAAGTCTTCAGCGCTTAGATATTGCAGGTTAATAATCTGCTTCTCGATTTCATTGCTGTTGTAGACATAAAGAGTATTACCATCGAAATACCAGATCAGGTTATTCAGCTGGGCAATTTTATCGAGGAACTCAACGGGAGATAGGGGGCCGATACGGCCATTTACCACGCCCTCCACAGCTTCACTGATGATAACCGGAATTGCGTAGTTGCTGGCAAAGTTGCGTATCACATCCGAGACAGGCTCACTATTGCCAAAGTAAGCATAAGGACGGCTGCCAAAGTCTTTTTCCTTTACCGGCTCCATAGCCTGAAAGTTACTCATTTCAGGCATGACAGGAGCTGGCATTGTTACTGGAGACTCTGCGGGAGCCATCTCCATCATATTTGATTGGGGTATTTCGCCAGCTGCAGGAGCGGGCAATGATTGAAGTAATTCTGTGGGGTACTGATTATCGGGAAGATGGATGACCTGCCCAATCATCAGGTCTTCAGGATCTGGGATACCGTTGTGATGAGACAGAAGTGCTGTCGGAACATCGTACATATCAGCAATTTCTGACAGGGTTTCACCGGGCTGAACTATATGTTTCTGACTCTGCTGACTAGATGAAAAATTATATTCCTGTTGCCAGCCGGTCAGGTTATCTACACCAGAGTAGGCTGCAGAGCTGATGGCCAGAGAAAGGCATATAGTGAGCGGTTTTATCCATTTACCCCGGTTTTTCTGGGGTAACAGCCCGCAAGAAAGCTTCAACATTGTGCGTGCGTCCATGCCTGCATCCGGGCGAGAGCCGCCCCTTATTATAATTTGCTGTCAATAGGGAAAGTTTATACAACCATTTGGAATTCTGCATGGATGGGTTTTTCAGGCTTCAATATAAAGAAGGACATACTTTGGAGATGACCGGACATGTCATCAGCTATCGGAGATATCAGCAGTGGTCTGGTTGGTGTAAGTCACACCACTGGTGATGAATATAAAGCCCTGCCTTCCAAATCTGCCATCAAGCCTGCTGGAAGTACAATTACCGTTCATACAGAAAAGGCTCTGGCGAAGGATGACTCTACGAACCAGCTAATGAAATTTGTGCGCGGGGAGCGGTTACAGTCCTATACGCCCCAAGACAATCGTGATCTTCGCAATGGTTTGCTTGAATTATCTGACAAAACTCTTGGTGGAGAGCTGAGCGAAGCAGACCAAAATGACCTCAATGAAATGGTTGCTCTGCTCAAACAGGATTCTGAGCTGGAGATGCTGGCCCAGATGGCCCGCAATATCCTGATACCCGCCTGATAAGATGACCGACGATACTGCCACTCCACAAGAAGAAGACGCTAAAGCCCGGCCGGAAGGGCTCCAGCAGTCACAGAAAGACTGGGTTCTCACCCAGGCCTATACCCGCCTGCAGCAACGCCAGTTTGCAGATTGCCTTAAGTTGCTGAAGGGACTTCGGGTTCTCGCTCCGGAAGATCCGGAGGTTTATCGCATGCTGAGTTATGCGCTTCTGATGGCGGACCAGCCTGAAGAGTGTCTCGCTATGGCCGATAGGTACATGCAGTGCATTCCGCCGAATTCGGATACCAAAGAAATATCCTGGATCCAGGGACGGGCAAAGGTTCGCCTTGAAAAGGCGAAAGATCAATCGGAAGAGTCGACCTCGGAAGAGTAGTCAGAAGGACGGTATCTCCCCTAATCAGGCTGCGACGTAAATGAGCGCACTCAGCATGAAGTCAATTCTGGTGGGAATTGGTAAGCGTAATGACCTTATGCTTGCCGTTCTGCTGGTTTCCATAATTGTGCTGATTATTCTGCCAATGCCAACGGTGTTGGTGGACTTGCTGATTGCCACAAATATGGGAATGTCAGCCATTCTGCTGATGACAGCCATTTATCTCAAAGGCCCGTTGGAATTTTCGACTTTCCCATCAGTTCTTTTGATAACCACTCTCTTCCGGCTGGCACTATCGATAACCACAACCCGATTGATTTTGCTGGAAGGTGATGCCGGTCAGATCGTTTACACCTTCGGTAACTTTGTGGTCGGCGGTAATTTGACCGTTGGTATCGTAATCTTCTTGATTATTACCATTGTGCAGTTTTTGGTAATAACCAAAGGTTCCGAGCGGGTTGCGGAAGTATCAGCTCGTTTCTCTCTGGATGGTATGCCCGGTAAGCAGATGAGTATCGACGCGGACATGCGTGGCGGTGCTATCGATATGGAAGAAGCGCAGCGCCGCCGGGGGCTTGTTGAGAAAGAATCGCAGCTTTATGGGTCCATGGATGGTGCCATGAAGTTCGTAAAAGGTGATGCGATTGCGGGCTTGATCATCATCTTTGTAAATATCGCAGCCGGTGTGAGTATTGGTGTATTCAATAAAGGGCTGCCAGCCGGAGAAGCACTTCAGCTTTATTCGATCCTGACAGTCGGTGATGGATTGATTTCTCAGATTCCTGCACTGCTGATTTCAATAACTGCCGGTATGATTGTTACCCGGGTTTCGACTGAAGAAGCAACTGATCTTGGTAGTGAAATTGGAACACAGCTTACAAATAAACCTAAAGCTTTGATGGTTGGTGGTGGGTTGCTTCTTGGATTCGCATTGGTTCCCGGGTTCCCGACGCTGACTTTTTTATGTCTTGCAGCCATTATTGGGGGCGGTGGTTTTTGGCAGCTTCGAAAGGCCGAGAAAGAGGGTGCTGATGGTGGTGGGGATGGTGGTATCCCAGCCATGCAGGCGGCGGCTTCAGGAAAACCTGACAAAAATTCGCGATTGGATCAGCAAGAAGAGTTTACTCAGACACTGCCATTAATTATTGATGTGCCCACCTCTCTTCAGGAGCGGTTAGATACAACTGAGCTGAATGAAGAGTTATTAAAGGTAAGAAAAGCTCTGTATATGGATCTGGGAGTACCATTCCCTGGAATCCATCTGCGCTTCAATGATTCTCTGGAAGATGACCATTATTCCGTAATGTTGAATGAAGTTCCGGTGGCTCATGGCCATTTTCGGGCTGGATATGTGTTTGCCAGAGAGCAGTCAGAGCATCTTGATATGCTCAAGATTTCCTATGAAGGCGGGGATCAGTTTATTCCCAACCTGGATACTCTCTGGGTCAAGGAGGCGAACAAAGATCAGCTCGAGAAAGCGGGCGTGAGTTATATGAGCGACTCACAGGTTTTGACCAATCATCTGGCTTTCGTTTTGAAAAAATATGCTGAAGATTTTATCGGCATTCAGGAAACCCGTTTCCTGCTTGAGAAGATGGAAGATTCTTTTGGCGAACTGATTAAAGAAGTACAACGCCTGATTCCTGTGAACAAGATTGCTGAAATTTTCCAGCGACTGGTGTCCGAAGATATTTCCATCAGAAACCTCAGAACAATTCTTCAGTCTCTGGTTATCTGGGGGCACAAGGAGAAAGAAGTTGTTCAGCTGACAGAATACGTGCGTAGCAGCTTAAAGCGTTATATCAGTTACAAGTACAGTAATGGGCAGAATATATTGCCCGTGTACCTGCTGGACCAGGATCTGGAAGACACGATTCGAGGTGGCATTCGTCAAACGTCAGCGGGTGCTTATCTGGCACTTGATCCCACTGTGACGGCAAAGTTTGTTGAAAAGGTTAAGACAACGGTAGGTAAGATTGGTCACTTGGATCATAAGCCAGTGATGATTACATCCATGGACATCCGCCGCTATGTGCGCAAGCTTTTGGAAGCAGAAGTTTATGAGCTGGCCGTTCTTTCGCATCAGGAGCTGACAGAAGAGATTACTGTTCAGCCTCTGGGCCGTATTGCACTCAATTAAAACGGTGTAAGAATACGGTGCACTATCACAATCTCTCGGCAAATATGTAATCACTGCTGGATTAATAGAATAACATTTCAAATGGCTACAGGGTAACAGTATGCGACGAGTAAACCATTCCCCCCCCCATGGACCTAATGCAGCTTCTTATGAGATGCCAAATGGCGACTCACATGTTGCGAAATCAATCGCACACGCTCTTGCAAAAGATATCGAAAATGATCTTGTTTTCTTTAAAGTAAAATCTCTAGATGACTCAAAATATAAAAATGATGCTGTTAGAAAAAGTATCAGGCAAGAAATTTTAATAGGTATGGCTGATAAGTTTTGTAAAGTAATCAAGTCACAGTCACTTGATGGGGTGAAAACTATCCCGGGGGAGTTACGCAAGATTTTAGAAGAAAAGAAGTTTGAGTTTTTTGAGCCCCGGCATGCAGAGTGGTTTCTTGAGGGGATTGTTCTTGAACATGAAGCTGCTACATCGCTCTCGCAAACATTGCGGCAATATCCAAACCTGCCACAGAAATTTACTGCAAATGATGCCTGGCGTCTCATAATTGATGGGGCCCGACAAACAGGTAATTTTTCACCATACTGCTTTGACTATGATGAATGTGGATATATCCAAGGTGCAACCTTTGCTTTGGAATATGCCCTTTCTATTAATCCAGCGAAAATCGATCATGAAGTAATATATAACGTACATGAAATTGCAACAAGAAACACCATGGATGCCACTGGCTTTTTAGCTTCACCCTTGTATAGGACTGGACTGATGTATTTCGTCGGGCACATGAAAAAAAATGTTAGCCCTGAAGGTGAGAAGGAGTTAGTTGAAAAGACACAAACATCAGGCTCATTGCTTTTTGGGTGGCTTGCAGTCGAAAAAGCGGCTACAGAACATCTTTTTTTTCGATACGTTAAAGGTGACCCACAACAGGCTGTTATAAGGCTTGAAATGGCTACAGCCGCTTATCACGCAACTATGGCTGTTGCTGATACAGAGGACAAAAAGCTTTCGTGTATAGCGACTCTTGCCAAAGATATCGATCAACTTCATGTCTTTAACGACGCGAATCTTCGGACAGCGTATATTATTGCTAACAGTTTATTAATAAATCACGGCCTGTCCCCTATGATTATGGATTACCCTGACGTGATTGATGGACATACTACGCCTGAGCTTGTTGAGTTATTCAAAAAAGGCCAGTTGGTTTTTCGACGTTTATTCTCAGATTAGGCACAGACCTTAAAACGACATTCATCGCATTGTGTTTCCAATTATCAGGTTGGCAGCAATGTTTTGCGTGGTATTGATCAGGTTTTTCTCTGCTTCCTGCAGAGCTTCGGCTAGTGTTTGCGGGGAACGAACAGTTCCAAAAATGGCAGTGAAATAGCGGGACAGTTGATCAATGTCTTTTCCAATAGAACCCGCTATACCAATAACAGGAACGCTATATTTCTTCCCAAGTTTGGCGACGCCAAAGGGCGCTTTACCGTGAAGTGTTTGATTGTCCATTTGTCCTTCACCAGTAATTACCAAGCTTGCGTCTTTTATTGTTTGTTCAGCTTCAACTGTCTCAAGAATGATATCAATACCCGGGCGAAGCTCGGGCTTTGAAAAGAGTGACAGTCCAAGTGCGGTGCCTCCAGCTGCACCATACCCTGGAGTTGTTCTGTGATTGGTGCTGATTTTCTGAGCAGCAATATCGGCAAATAAGCCAAGGCATTCATCCAGCTCTTCAATCTGCAAGTCAGAAGCACCTTTCTGATGACCAAAAATATAACTTGCTCCTGTTGATCCAGTGAGAGGGTTATCTACATCACAGGCAATAGTAAATCTTGTTTGATTTGCTTTAGGGTGAAGATTATTCAAATCGATTTCTGCAAGAGTTGATAAAGCCTTTCCGCCTCGCTCCAGCTCATTCCCATATGAATCCAGCAAACGAACACCTAAGGCCTGGGCAATACCCCCCCCAGCATCGTTGGTTGCGCTGCCGCCAAGACCCAGGATTATCTCTTCAACTCCGGCATCCAGAGCTTCGCGAATAAGTTCACCGGTGCCAAAGGTACTGGCCAGTTCAGGGTTTCTTTTCTCAGGTGGAACTAAGGCAAGGCCAGAAGCTTCAGCCAGTTCAATAACGGCTTTCTTCCCATTATCGATTAACCCCCAGCTAGCTTTAACCATCTCGCCAAGGGGCCCTTCAACTTCAGAGGTTCTCTTTTCTCCGCCGGTGGCATTAAGCAGGGCGTCAAGAGTGCCTTCACCACCATCAGCAATGGGCAGCAGGTGATATTCAGCATCTGGAAAATGAACCTGAAATCCTTGCTGAATACAATCAGCTACTTCGGAGGCCGACAGTGATTCTTTAAAAGAATCTGGAGCGATTACAATTTTCATGGCTTTCTCAGCAGGCAATAGGCCCATCGGACTGGCGGGCGACAATTGTTGTCTGATACCAGTTTTTCACCGGGAAATTTTTTCTTTTCCAGTTTGTTCAGCATCATCATAGCCATTTGCTCACCAACCTGGTGAGTTTCATAGCGGATTGTAGTGATTGCAGGTTTACCATAGCGCCCCAGCTCATAATCACCATAACCCGCGATGGAAATATCTACACCTACACGATAACCCAGCTCTTCACAGGCTGCTGCTGTACCTGTCATCAGAGCAGAGAATATAATAGCTTTAGGCCTCTGGGCTAATGAAAGCAATTATTTGGCCAGGTTCATAGCCCCATCTTCACTGTCGGATGCCAACAACCAACGCACAGCCAGTATTTTTTCGGAGACTTTTTCTTTCTGCTCCAGAAGGTCAGAAGTCACCTGCCACGAGGAGCTGCAAGAGACATGGTGCGCCTATCGACTCGACCACAATAGACCTGAACCCTCTGACAAGGGCAAAAAGAACTGCCCAACGGATCTCAGACGGGTCAAAGTGCGCCGCGAAGAAGACGGCAAAATTCTGGTTTTTATCAGCAATGACCTTGAGCGGACGGCAGCAGAGATTGCAGCTCTCTATAAATCTCGCTAACAGATTGAGTTGTTCTTCAAATGGGTAAAACAGAATCTGAAGATCAAGAGGTTCTTTGGCTGGAGTGAAAATGCTGTGAAAATCCAGGTGTTGACGGCCATGATTGCCTACCTTCTGTTACACCTTGCTCAGATTGCAACGCTTTGCAAACTGTCGTTACAACAAATAGCACGGAGAGTTAACCTTAACCTGACCAGCCGCCGTTCTTTGGTAGCGTTATTCTGTGATCCGCCAGAAAAAAAGAGAGTCACCATGCTTCAGAATCAGGGGCATCTGGAATTTGAATATGTTTAACCGGACAGCAGTGATTATTTTTATTCATTTGCATCCATCTAAATATGTATAAGCCATGATGAGTGCGAAGGATAATTTTTGTGGGAGAAGGAAGGTATTGCAATTGCCTATAGATGTAACTGGGATAGGCAAAATATTCCCATGCCGGGGCATGGGAATATTCGGTCAGGTTTTACGTCAACAGAACCTAGTGATTCAAAATCTGATCCAGGAAGGCCTTGCAGCGTTCTTCCCGGGGGTTATTAAAGAAGTCATTACAGCCGGCATACTCAACAATCTGGCCTTGATCCATAAATACCATGGTGTCAGCCACTTCCCGGGCAAAGCCCATCTCGTGAGTAACACACATCATGGTCATACCCTGGTCGGCCAGTTCCCGCATAACATCCAGAACTTCCTTGATCATCTCCGGATCAAGGGCTGAAGTGGGCTCATCAAACAACATAATCTTGGGTTGCATGGTCAGGGCGCGGGCAATCGCTACACGCTGCTGTTGTCCGCCGGAGAGCTGCCCTGGAAACTTGCGGGCCTGTTCGCTGATACCCACACGTTCCAGATAGGTCATGGCAATTTCTTCTGCCTGCTTACGCGGCATCTTGCGAACCCAGATAGGCGCGATGGTGACGTTATCGAGAATACTGAGATGCGGGAACAGGTTGAACTGCTGGAATACCATCCCGACTTCGCGTCGTATCAGTTCAATGTTCTTCACATCGTCGGTCATTTCCGTGCCATCAACAATCAGGTGGCCGGTCTGATGTTCTTCCAGACGGTTAATGGTGCGAATCATGGTGGATTTGCCGGAGCCGGAAGGTCCGCAGATCACCACCTTTTCGCCCTGCCGAACTTGGATATCAATATCCTTCAGCACATGAAACTTGTCGTACCATTTATTCAGCCCCTTCATCTCGATGACTACAGGACGTTTATCCAGGGGGCGTTCTTCCAGTGGTTTTACTTCAGGCATACTCATGATGTTTAACGACCCGTATCCATTTTGTTTTCAAGATGCTGGCTGTAGCGGGAGAGACTGTAACACAGCACCCAGTACCAGAAAGCGATAAAGACATAGGCTTCTTCCAGCAGGCCGAACCATTCGGGGCTGGAGGTGGTGGCGAAGGCAATCTGCAGCAGGTCGACCAGGCCGACAATACCCACCAGAGAGGTGTCTTTCAGAATACCGATAAAGTTATTCACCATCGGCGGAATCACGATACGGAGTGCCTGGGGCAGGATAATCAGCAGAGTTTTCTGCCAGTAGCTCATACCCAGGGCATCGGCAGCTTCATACTGGCCAGCTTCCAGCCCCTGCAAGCCGCCTCGAATGTTCTCAGCCAGGTAGGCAGAGAAGAACATGGTTATACCCACCATGGCCCTCAGAACCTTATCCAGCTCTGTTCCTGCTGGCAGGAATAGTGGCAACACAACGGAGGCCATAAACAGAATGGTGATCAGAGGTACACCACGAATCAGCTCAATCCAGGCTACACAGGTAGCGCGGATAACCGGCAGGTTGGAGGTTCGCCCAAGTGCCAGCAGGACGCTGAGTGGGAAGGCAAAGATCATCGCCACAGCAGATAACACCAGAGTCAGCATCAGGCCGCCCCAGTAATCTGTTGAAACGACTTCTATACCAAGAGTTTCACTTCCCCCAATTGATAGAAAAACTGCAACCGGAGAGAGAAGCCATAAAAATCTGAGCCAACGGGTGCTGCGGAACTGCTTGATGCAGGTAAGTGCCACCAGTGCCAGAACAATAACCAGGCCAATCAGTGGTCGCCATCGCAGGTCTTCCGGATATACCCCGACCATAAACACTGGCCACATATCCCGGATAAAGGCCCAGCAGGCTCCTGAGGTTGTTGAGCAGACTTCAGACTTTGTTCCGAAATAGGCGTCAATTACCGCCCACTGGATAAATGGTTTACCAATCGACCAGATAATCCAGCTGGAAACCAGGGTCAGAACAAAGTTGTACCACGGGAACAGCAGATTGCTGCGAATCCATCCCAACACGCCAGTTTTGGTGACTGGCGGATGACGATCTTCAATCACTTGAAAACTCATAATTACCGCTCCACCAGTTTGATTCGGGCGTTGTACCAGTTCATCCCCGCCGATATCAGCAGACTGATAGAGAGGTAAACCGCCATCCAGATACCAACAATCTCAACCGATTGTCCAGACTGGTTAAGAATAGTGCCGCCGATAGAAACCAGTTCCGGATATCCAACGCCAACGGCAAGGGAGCTACTTTTGGCGATGGCCAGATATTCACTGGTCATGGGAGGCATGATCACGCGCATAGCCTGGGGCAGAATTACCAGTCGCATCACATGGCGTTCTTTCAAACCCAGCGCCCGGGCTGCTTCTCGCTGGCCTTTGGAAACAGACTGAATACCAGAGCGGATAATTTCAGCGTTAAAGGCAGAGACATAAACCGTTAAACCGATTACCAGCGCGGTAAATTCAGGTGTCAGGCCTGTGCCACCGCGGAAGTTAAAGCCCTTTAAAACCGGCATTTCCAATGCGAAAGGTGTACCTCCAACAAGCCACACAAGGCCGGGAAGGCCAATTAATACAGCAAGGGAGGGAATAAGAACCTTGCCGGGTTCACCGGTTGTCTCCAGAACCCGCTTGGAGCGTCGCCAGATAAATACCAGACTGAACAGAGCAACAGCGACAGCAATACAGAAGGCCAGTGCGCTTTCCTGGGGAATAAAGGAAGGCAGGTAGAGACCCCGTTTATTCAGAAACAGCCAGTCCCCAATATTGACTGACTGACGTACATTTGGCAGTTGCTGAATAACAATGAAATACCAGAAGAACAGCTGCATCAGCACCGGGAGGTTACGATTAACTTCCACATACCACTTGCACAGTTTACTGATCAGCCAGTTGGGAGACAGACGACCAAGGGCTACGAACAAGCCGAGGAATGTAGAAAGAATACAGCCAATAATGGTGACTTTGATTGTGTTGGCAAAACCAGTCATCAAAGCCATCGTGTAACTGCTGGATTCGGTGTACTGAACCGTTTCTACCGTATCTCGTCCCAGGTAGAGTACCAGCAGTGGAATCACGACCGTGAGGGCAATGATTGCGAGAATCCAGCGATCCTTGTCTCCAATTTTCTCATGTTTCTGTTTCAGCCAGTTTGCAAGCGCTTTGGAGGCGACAAGTCCAAAGAACAGGGCTGCGAGAAACCAGAGAAAACCACCCTTAAAAACTGGCAGAGTTGATATTTCACCAATTCTGAAACCGGCTTCATTGGCGAGAAAGCCAAAGCCGGAACCGATGCCGCGTTTGGCAAGGTTTTCAAGGGTATTTTGATAAACATTAATAGCCAGGGCAATAAGCCCGGCTAACATGGCAAACTGGTAAAACCTGGCGCGAACCGTTGGGTTTCGCCAGAGTGGCACCTTGGGTTTTTCCATCATAAAAAAAGCACGATATTTGAAGTAAGGCGTCAGTGGCTCTCAGCATAAGCAAAAGAGCCACTGATGGGGTTAATCGTGGAGATTAACGGAAAGGACGGGCATAGATCAGGCCGCCATCAGTCCACTGGGCGTTATAGCCACGGGACAGACGCAGTGGAGTGTCTGGGCCGAGGTTACGGTCAAAGATTTCACCATAGTTACCCACAGTCTTGATGATGCGTACAGGTGCATCCTTATCCAGGCCGAGATCCTGCCAAAGGGTGCCAGTCTGGCCAAGCATTCTCTTAACTTCAGGGTCTTTACTGGTCTTGGCAATCTGCTCTACATTGGCAGCGGTAATTCCTTTTTCTTCAGCTGCCTGGGTCAGGTAGATAGTCCAGCGAACAATATTGCCCCACTGGTCATCACCCTGGCGTACCAGAGGTCCGAGAGGTTCTTTGGAGATCAACTCAGGCAGAATTATGTGCTCTTGCGGATTCTTCATGAGACTACGCTGTGCCGCCAGGCCGGACACGTCTGTCGTGTGAACGTCGCAACGACCAGCGTCGTAGGCTTTACGAACATCAGGCTGCTTGTCGAATACAACCGGAGTAAAGGTCATGTTGTTTTTGCGGAAGTAGTCGGCAATATTCAGCTCAGTGGTAGAGCCGGTTGCCAGGCAGACGGTGGCACCATCCAGTTCCAGCGCACTCTTCACGCCCAGGTCCTTACGTACCATCATGCCCTGACCGTCGTACAGGGTAACAACGGTGTAATCCAGCCCCAGCTTGGTATCACGACTCATTGTCCAGGTAGTGGTACGGGACAGCAGGTCAATTTCACCAGACTGCAGTGCTGGCAGTCGTTCTTTGGATGTCAGAGAGGTGTACTTGGTATCAACATTGGCAGCTGCTGAAACAGCACGACAGAAATCAACATCGAAACCTTCACGCTGACCTTTACTGTTCAGGGCGGAAAAACCCGGGTTTTCAAGGTGAGTACCGCACTTCAGGTATCCTGCTTTCTGGACATTATCCAGAGTTCCGGCACCGGCGCTAGCGGCGGCAACCATCAATGGCAGAGTCGCAAGTAATGTCCCGATACGACGCATATTCATAGAACGAATCCCCCTCATGGGTCAGGTGTACTTCAGGGCTGTGATCAGTAGCTGGCGGGAAGATAAGAGTTGTTCAAGCCAAGGCTACATTTGCTTAAAAATCAAATGTAATGACCTGAAGGCGGTTTCAGATTGATATAAGTCATACCTGAAAAGAAATTGTGCCCGTAATTAAGTATTAAATACATTTTGCTGACAAAAAAAATACATGAGCATGTGGTTATGTGAGGCCAGCCCTTACAGTAGGACGGTAAGGGCTGGCGGTCGGTTCAGCTTGGGTTACCGGGTCAAAAAGCTGTTTCGCTTATGTGTGTCTATTTATTTACCGTAAAAAGCTTTACAGAGCAGATCTTCCAATTCGGAAATCAGAGGCAGGCGTGGATTTGCAGTGGTGCACTGATCCCGGAAAGCCTTCTCTGCCAGTTCGCTTACTTTTGCCTTAAAGGCGGTTTCAGGAACACCGGCTTCTTTCAGGGTGGCTGGCATACCGACTTTCTTCATCAGCTTGCGAACCTCTTCAGCGAGAGACTTGACGCCTTGCTGCTCTGTTTCAGCCTTCAGGCTCAGGTGGCGGGCAATCTGCTGGAACTTTTTCGGTGCCTGGTAGTGGCTGTACTTGGGGAAAGAGGTCAGCTTGGTTGGGTTGTTCTCCCCGTTGTACTCAATCACCCAGGGCAGAAGGACAGCGTTGGCCATGCCGTGAGGGATATGGAACTCGGCACCCAGCTTGTGAGCCATGGAGTGGTTGATACCCAGGAACGCATTGGCAAAGGCCATACCGGCAATGCAGGATGCGTTGTGCATCTTCTCACGGGACAGGCGGTCTGCTTTTTCGTAAGAGGATGGCAGGTAGTCGAAGACCAGCTCAATTGCTTTCAGGGCCAACGCATCTGAGTAGTCGGATGCCATCACAGAGACATAGGACTCCACAGCATGGGTCAGAACATCCAGGCCGGTATCGGCGGTTACCTTCTTGGGTACACTCAGAACCAGAGTGGAGTCCAGGATGGCAACATCAGGGGTCAGCTCATAATCAGCCAGTGGATACTTGGTGCCGGTTTCCTTGTCGGTAATAACGGCGAAGGAGGTAACTTCGGAACCTGTGCCTGAAGTTGTTGGAATCGCCACCAGTTTTGCCTTGCGACCCAGTTTCGGGAACTTGTAGACCCGCTTGCGGATATCCAGGAACTTCTCGGCCAGTTTTTCAAAATCGGCATCGGGTTGCTCGTAGAACAGCCACATGCCTTTGGCTGCATCGATAGGAGAACCTCCACCCAGTGCAATAATCACATCAGGGTTGAAGCTTCTCATATCCTCTGCGCCGGCCTTGATGGTTTCCAGGCAGGGATCAGCTTCCACCTGGTTGAACACCCGAATCTGAACAGGGTGAGGACGCTTCATCAACTGATAGCGGATACGGTCAACGTAACCCAGCTTATCAATGGTTTCATCAGTGACGATAAATACGCGGCTGATGTCAGGCATCTTCTCCAGGTACTGAATGGAGTTCTCTTCGAAGTAGATCTTCTCAGGCAGTTTGAACCACTGCATGTTGGTGCGGCGTTTGGAAACACGCTTCACGTTGATCAGGTTGGCGGCAGAAACGTTGGCCGTTGTGGAGTTGCCGCCGTAAGTACCGCAACCCAGGGTCAGGGAAGGCAGGTTGGTGTTGTAGATATTACCGATAGCACCCTGGGAGCTTGGAGAGTTCCGCAGTACACGGCCAACTGGCATGGCGATGGAGAAGGCATCTGCAACTTCATCACTCATGGTATGAACGGAGGCTGTGTGGCCCATACCGCCCAGATTCAACATGGCTTCTGAGAGAGCAATACCGGCTTCGGTGTCTTCAGCTTTCAGAATGGCCAGTACAGGGGAGAGCTTCTCGCGGGACAGAGGGAAATCTGCACCAACACCTTCAATTTCTGCGCACAGGATCTTGGTGTTTTCCGGTACCTTGATGTCAGCCTGGGCTGCAATGCGATGGGCAGGCATGCCGACAATGGCACTGTTTACGCTGCCTTTCTCGGTGATAACAACTTTTGCCAGGCGCTCCGTTTCAACAGGGGTAGTGAAATAGCAGCCGATGTTCTTCATTTCCTCGACAGACTGCTTGTAAACATCCTTGTGGATGATGGCAGCCTGTTCGGAGGCGCAGATCATACCGTTATCAAATGCCTTGGACAGCACGATATCGTGAACAGCCTGTTCAACATTGGCGCTGGCATCTATGTAGGCAGGAACGTTACCGGCACCAACGCCCAGCGCTGGCTTACCAGTGGAGTATGCAGCCCGTACCATGCCGGCTCCACCTGTTGCCAGTACAACGGCAACTTCAGGGTGGTTCATCAGTGCGGCGGTATTATCAATGGATGGCTGTTCAATCCATTGGACAAAGTTCTTAGGAGCACCGGCAGCTTCACCTGCTTCACGCAGAATTCGGGCAGATTCAGCAGAACACTTCTGAGCAGAAGGGTGGAAAGCAAAAACAATCGGGTTACGGGTTTTGGCGGAGATAATTGCCTTAAACATAGTGGTTGAAGTTGGGTTGGTAACAGGAGTTACACCACAGACAACACCAACAGGATCAGCAATCAGCTGATAATCTTCATGCTCATTATCTTCAACGATACCAACGGTACGGTCATTCTTAATGGAGTGATAAATATACTCAGTCGCGAAGATATTCTTGGTAACCTTGTCTTCCATAATGCCGCGGCCGGTTTCTTCCACCGCCATGCGGGCCAGTTCCATATGGTGCTTCTGGCCAGCCAGGGCCATGGCTTTAACAATGTTGTCGACCGCTTCCTGGTCGAGTTGGATAAAGGCCTTGCGGGCTTCGACAGCGTGAAGCATCAACTCATCAACATGGCTGAGTTGGCTAGGGGAGCTGAGTTCGGTCTTGTTCAGTTCTTGCTTGTTTGTTTGTGCAGCAGGTTTGGCAGCTTTGGATTTGGACACGACATTCCACCTTTTATCAAGCGCTGTGAACAACTTAAAATCGTTGCAATTACACTGCTTCGATATCAGATGATTTCCATTGATGTAAATCAAATGCCAATTCCATACCTCTAAAAGAATTAATCATTTTTTTGCTCCTTCTTAACAATGGGTTAACAGTAAACATCAATTAACATTAATCGAAACTATTCAGACAGAGATAAACGAATCACGAAAAAATATGTTTTTTAATTTATAAAGTTAACATTGAACATTATTGCTCAATGAGTTTGGTTCACATTTGTTTTAGAGGATATTAATTGGTACTTGGGGATAATATATTGTCTTAAGGCCGGGTTAACACAAAATGGCAGATTGTCAGAAATGACTCTATCCCTTGCTGTGCAAAGGTTTAAGTCTTTCTTTAGACGGGATTAGTTTGCCGGGATATCTTTGTCGTTAACAATGGCATAAACAAACTGGTCATAAAAAGAGTCATTCTTGAAAATGTTTTTCCGAAAAACACCTTCCAGTTCGAAACCACACTTTTGAAGAACTTTTTGGGATGGAATATTGTATTCCATTACATCAGCAAAAATACGCTTCAAACCCATTTCATTAAAGCAGTAATCAATCATCCAGGTAACTGCTCTGGTCATAAGACCATTTCCCCAATAAGGCTCACCGATCCAGAAACCTATTTCGGCACTATAGCGATGGACGTCTGGTTGAATAACAATACCAATCTCACCAATAGCTTCTTTTTCATTGGCAATAACGAAACGGGTCTCTGATTCATTATCACGGACAAATTGAATCCAGTTTCTGGCGAGCTCAATGGTATAGGGGCTTGGGAAGCATTCACGCTGGTTAATGGCAATATTTGGGTTATCACCATTACGGGACAGCCCGGAAGCATCCCCATAGAGAAAGTTCCGGATGACGAAGCCATCACCAATCGGCTGTTCCATAGCCAGAAATACCCTGTAAATCGTTCACAGGGTATGTATCGGCGATGTTGTGGCAGGGGTTAGCTTGAAGAATTAGCTCTTTGCAATTATTTCATGATTATTTGCAGTTTCCAGGCGCTTATAAACTGCACCCAGAATATCCCACTTATGCTTCACCCACTCCGGTGCTAAAAGGTATTGGTGCACCCCTGAGCCTGTCAGACGGTGAAACAGCAGATCATCCGGTGCTGCCAAGATGATTTCAGTCAGGGTGTCTACATAATCTTCCATGGAAAGCTCGGGAACCAGTCCCTGTTTCCACTCTTTAGCCATCTGGGTGCCTTTTACTATGTGAAGAGGGTGTACCTTTATCGCGCGTACTCCCAGATCCAGCACTTTACGATAGCTGATCAGTGTGTCTTTAGCCTGTTCACCTGGAAGACCCATAATCAGGTGGGTGCAGAGATTCAAGTCAAACTTGTGCGAGCGCTTAACTGCATCTTCATAGTCGGCGAAAGTGTGGCCACGGTTGATGCGCTCAAGAGAGCTGTCGAAACTGGATTGTAGACCCAGTTCCAGCCACACCTCTTTACCTTGCTGTTGGTAGCCTGCCAGAAGTTCCAGAACCGGGTCAGGTACACAGTCAGGGCGTGTTCCTACACACAGACCAATAACATCGGGTTCAGCCAGAGCTTCATCATAGAGTTTCTTCAGGTCAGCCAGATCACCATAGGTATTGGAGTAAGACTGGAAATAAGCCAGGAACTTGCGGGCCTTGCGAACCTTGCTGACTTTTTCCCTTGCGGCGGCAAGCTGAGCACTGACTTCATTGCTGCTGTTAGTACTGCCTGGGCTGAAAGAGCGGTTGTTGCAGAAGGTGCAGCCACCAATGCCTTTGGCTCCATCGCGGTTTGGACAGGTAAAGGCCGCATTAACTGACAGCTTGTGAATGCGTTCCCCGTACTTTTCTTGCAGGTAACGACCAAAGGTATTGACGTAGCGGGTAAGATCCATAAACAGGGCAAACTGACAGGGAAAAACAAGCGGTGAAAAGTAACGCTATTCCTGTCTCGCGCCTATATGGATTAATGCTAAAACCCCGGTGCAAGACCGGGGTTTTGAAAGGAAGGCTGAACTGTTGTGATTGAATCAGGGCATTTTGCGCATTTTGTCGAGCATGTCTTTTACAACCTTTCGGGCATGCTTTTCATGAGTTGCTCTGCTTTTTTTGGCTAACTCTGGGTTACCTTTCTGTTCGATGATCTTGCGGGCCAGTTTACGGGCGACAACAGCAACGATTTCATCCATAAAGGTGTCATCGAACAGCTTTTGATCCACAAACTGCAGCTGAACAAGCATCTTTTCCCGGCGCTTGCCCTGCTCGTTGAAATGAATGGCAAAGTCACCACTGTCAGAAGTGCTCTGGCTGATTGTGAGGGTAAAGTGCTCGCTGCTCATGGCCATTCGTCTCTGTGCTTTTATAACGAGATTTGTCGGCATGGCAGCAAGGCACTTTATCGGTATCTGCTACTTTTTCGCTTCTTTTTTGAGGGAAAGGTAGCGGGTCATTACCATATCTCTTGGGTTGTCATACCACCCTTCAACGCGTGGGCTGACCAGCTGGGGAGTCACGTAGTGATAAAGCGGGATAATTGGTGTTTCTGCACCAAGGATGTCTTCAAGACCGGAGAACAGTGGCTGTCTGTCTATATTCGGAGTATTCATCCTCCCCAGAATATTGTCATACTGGGTGTTCTGAAAACCTGGCTTGTTACTGCTGCTGTTACCGGCAAAGATGGCAAGGAAGCTGATAGGGCTGTTGAAATCGGCAACCCAGCTGGCACGGGCAACATCAAAGTCTCTGGCACGTATGCGGGCAATAACTGATTTCCACTCCATGTTCTCAAGCTCAACTTCTACCCCCAGATTTACTTTCCACATGCTGGCAATGGCTATGGCAACCTTCTGGCGGGACTCACTGGTGTTGTAAACCAGGGAGAACCTGAGAGGATTCTTCTTGCTGTAACCGGCTTCCCGATACAGACGGCGAGCCTCTTTCAGTCTTTCATCACGAGACAGCTTGGCAATATCCGATTTATATTCAGGCATCTGACTGGTGTAGAGGGGAGTAAAGTTGTAGGCAGGAACCTGGCCTTCTCCCAGAACCTTGCCGGTAATCTTTTCCCGGTCAACAGCCAGCGATAATGCCTTACGCAGTTTGGCGTTATTGAATGGTGCCCGGCGGGTGTTAAAAGCGTAATACTCAGTGCCAAGGGTGTGAGTCACGCGCAGTTCATCCGGACGCTCATCCACCAGCTTTTCGTAGAAATTCAGCGGGATATTCAGGGTCATATCGACATCACCGGCACGATAGCGGTTAAAGGCCGCCATATCGGAAGACAGGGGCAGGTAAGACACGCTGTTGATGCCCAGCTGATTTCTGTCCGGGTGTTTGCTATTCGCCTTCAAGGTGATTTTTTCATTAACCACCCAATCCTGCATTGCGTAGGGGCCGTTGGTGACGATGTGTTCTGGTGCAGTCCACTGCTTACCATATTTTTCAATGGTTTTGGCTGGAACCGGGTAGAGAACAGGCATAACCATCATTTCCAGCAGCCAGGGAACAGGATGCTCCAGCTCAATCGCCAGTTTGCTGGGGCTGAGAGCCTTGATCCCCAGGGAGCTGGCAGGCATCTCACCATTTACAATGGCCTTGGCATTGTTGATGGACATCATTTCCAGATACCAGGCATAGGGTGATCCGGTTGCGGGGTCTACAGCCCGCTGCCAGGCCTGAACGAAATCATTGGCTACAACGGGTTGACCGTCAGACCATTGGCTTTTTCTGAGGTTAAACGTCCAGGTGCGTCCATCTTCTGACGTTGTCCAGCTTTCTGCCTGGGCTGGAACAATCTTGCCTTGGGAGTTGCGTTCGATAAGCCCGTCGAAGAGGTCGGCGACCACCCGAATTCCCGGCAATGTATGCACAAGCTGGGGATCAAGGGACTCCGGTTCGGCAGTGTTGGCCCGATTGAGATGGCCGGGTATCTGTCCAGCGAAACCGATAATGGGCATTGCTGAAATTAAAAAAGCAGTAAGTAAAATTCTAAAGCGCATTAGGTGTCTCGATACGACGAACTAACCTGATAGGACATACATGTTACTCGCTTCATAGCTAAAAGCTATGTAATCGACGCAGTTTATGACATTTGACAACTCAGGAGGTCATATGAGCGGAGTTAACCCAGGAGTTCAGCCAGGGCAGGCCGGACAGGTTGGCCAGAACACAGGTGTTGACGGCAGAGTAAAGCCGCAAGGAAAGGCAGATGAATCAGATACTGATGCCTTTAAAGATGCAATGAATGCAAACAAAAAAGAAGCCGAGAAGTCAAAACCGCTGACGCCGGAAGAAGAGCTGCGCAAGGCCATGACTGAAGGCTCAATGCGTCAGTTTATGGAACGCTCCAAAGAGCTTGCTCAAGAGACCAAAAAGAATTTTGAGTAAGTTCCTCTGTATCGAAGACAGGCTCCCCATAGCGGGGAGCCAATTGGCTAATTCTTATCCCCCCTTTACAGGAACGGCATTTCCCTCATCATCAATAGCGACGTAAGTGAAAATACCTTCCGTAACTTTGAATCGGTCAGGGCAAGGATACCCCTTGGTCCACACTTCAATTTTGATCCTCATGGACGTGCGCCCGATCTTGATGATCTCTGTATGACAACAGACGACATCACCAACCTTTACCGGTTTGTGGAAGCACATGGATTCAATTGCGACAGTAGCTACCCGGTGGCCGCTGCAGTCTTTAGCTGCGAGTCCGCCGGCAATATCCATTTGAGACAGCAGCCAGCCACCAAAAATATCCCCGTTGGGGTTGGTATCTGCAGGCATGGCAAGTGTGCGCAGGGAGAGTTCGCCTCGAGGGGCACTCATGCTGAATAACTCCAAAAAGTGTCTTTAACAGGAGAGCCTAGTTGAAGCCCTGTCGATGGCTCAATGAGGTGAATTACGGATAAGGTATAGTTTTCAATTGGTGTTTTCAGGTTTATTCACCTGATATGCTCAGAAAAAACCAAGTGTTAGATTATATGAAAATTGAGAATGGCTGGCTGGATGCCGCCAGAATTTGTCCAAGTCCTAATTTCGATAAAAGACCAGAAGGTACAGATATCGATCTGCTGGTTATCCACAATATCAGTCTTCCTCCAGGCCAGTTTGGCGGCTCCTATATCAACCAGCTGTTCACGAATACTCTTAATCCTGATGACCATCCGTTCTTTCAGGAGGTTGCCGGGATGGAGGTTTCCGCACATCTGTTGATTTCCCGAGATGGTTCCTGCACTCAGTTTGTCTCTTTCGATGATCGCGCCTGGCATGCAGGTGTTTCCTGCTGGCAGGGAAGAACCGCCTGTAACGATTTTGCTATTGGCATTGAATTGGAAGGGGCTGATGATGTTGCTTACGACGAGCGGCAGTATGAGGCTCTTGCGGCAGTCACCAGAGAGCTGCTGGTGGCCTATCCAAAATTGACGGTGGATACGATTACGGGTCATTCAGATATAGCCCCAGGACGGAAAACTGACCCCGGAAAGGCTTTTGACTGGCAGCGCTATCGCTCCCTTATCTGATAGCTATATTTGTTCTTACAGCATGTCTTGAACATCAGGGAGGTTGGAATGCTGAATCTGGATGGCCTGAAAGATATTGTCGGAGATGATCAGGCCCTGATGAAAGACATGCTGAAACAGTTTGTGGAAACAACACAGGCTGATATGACCCATCTGCAGGATGCCATAGCGGCAGGACGTACAAGAGATGTTGCCAATCTGGCCCACCGTATCAAGGGTTCCTGTTTTGTTATCGGTGCCACTGAACTGGCGGACATTGCAGCTTCTCTTGAAGCTGATGGTCGTAAAGATCACTCAGAAATGTTTTCTACCCTGGCTGAGCAAATGACGGCGGCTTTCCAAAAGGTTGTGGATAATATCTGCGCACTCTGATAAAACCCCTACTTCATTACATAGTCTTACAGAGTATCGTGTGGTGCCGTGATAGTATAATGGCGCCGTACACTAGACCTGATTTACATCGAATGAGTGCTGAAACCGGAAGAGATCTAGAGCTGGAGAGATGTCTGCGTGAATGTGCGCAAGAACAGCACCGTTCATTGCAGAAACTCTATAGCCTCACATCAGCGAATCTATTTGCTGTCTCCCTGCGTATCTTGAAGGACAGAGGACAGGCAGAAGACTGTCTGCAGAATGCCTACATCAAGATTTGGAAGCATGCGGGAGGGTATGATGTGCAAAAAGCCAAACCAATGACCTGGATGAATACCATTGTCCGCAATCAGGCTCTTGATATGCTGCGACGCAAGCGTGTCAATGAAGTCAGCGACGAGGTATTACAATATGTGGCTGACGATAGTCCCAGTCATGAGGAACAGCTGGTATTATCACGAAGCAGTGATTCTATGCACCGCTGCCTGGCCGGGTTGCCTGATAATCATCGTCTGTGCATAGAACTGGCCTATTTTGATGGGTTGACTCATCAGGAAATGGCAGACCAACTGCAGTACCCCCTGGGAAGTGTGAAAACCTGGGTACGACGTGGACTTGTGAGGTTGAAGGAATGTCTGAGTGGAATCTAAGTGATCCTGATCAGCGTAGCCAGGCTGCAGCGGACTACGTATTAGGATTACTGGATAAAACTGAAAAAGCCCGATTCGAAGCCTTGCTGGCCATGAGTCATGATGCTCAACAGGATGTTCAACACTGGCAGGATCATTTGGATATTCTGAATGACCAGCTGGAGCCGGTGAAACCTCCGGCAAGGGTATGGAAAAAGATATCAGAAGCAACCAAGCCTGCCAGCTTCTGGAGTAATCTGCGTTTTTGGCAGGGATTGGGAGCCAGTGGCTTTGCTGCAGCCATGGTTCTGGCGGTGACCTTCTGGATTACTCCTCCGGGAACGCCGGGTGCAATGGACTACGTTTATGTAGTTCAAGGTGAAGGTAGCCAGACAGAGTGGATTGTGAATGCCTCTCTGGAAAAGAATATGGTTTACGTTGAAGCTGTTAAACCGGATGAACTGCCAGAAGGGAAAGTCTGTGAACTTTGGCTGATGGTGGCCGGGCGGGAACCAGTATCACTTGGCCTGTTGCCCAAGCAGGGTATTCACCGTATTCCGATTGATCCTGAATGGCGGGAGGCTGTTGAGAACTCTCCGCTGGTCATAACGCTTGAAGGAATGCAGGGTGCACCTAATGGTTATGATATGGGCCCGGTGATCACTAAAGGACAGTGGACCCCTATTAATAAGCACAACAGTATTTAAATCATTATTCTGAGACGCTACTCCGAAAAAGCCTCACAGTGATATTTAAAACACTTGAGGCTTTTCGGCCATTCTTCAATAGCCAATCCCGCTTTTCTTTTTAAATGGTTGAGGAACTGCTGCGGCTGAGGAAGTTGTTCCCAGACCTGCGGCAGGAAGGTGGCTCGGTGTCCTCTGCCATCATCAATAATCAAACCGTCCCGAAAAGGCACCAGTTTTCTCAATAACTCCTCCTCACTGGAAACCGGGAAAGGTTCAACCGGACTTAATATCGAGATTTCAAGATCCAGTTGACTGACTTCATCCTCAGAAACCTGGGGGAATCGTGGATCACGAAATGCGGCAGACCAGGCATTGCTTATCACATCATCCTGAAGGGTGCGGTGTGGTTCCAGTGAGCCAATGCATCCTCGTAACTCGCCATTTTTATGGAGAGTCACAAAGCAGGCGCGTACTTCATTGAAAGAACTCGGAACCTCATCTGAATTTAGCTCACCACTAATGCTGGATAGATTATCGTCCTGACACCCTTGGAGGATGGTTTGTCGGGCTAAAGACAAAAGAGTCTTTTGTTCCTGCTCTGAATACATATTGCTTTTCTCTTATTGGGCAGCGAAGGCACCGTAACCAACGACTCTTTCGGCATCACCGGCCGTATCACCTGAATTGCGTACGTCCAGTGTCGTGATTTTCATGCCTTTTTGTTGTGCCAGCTGAAGAAGGCCGTTCAGCGGGCGGCAGCCGCAGGCCTGCCCTCCGGTTAAATTATGATCCAGCCGCTCAATAGCGCGCACGGTTGAAGCATCACGAGAGCAGGCTTCATCATAACTGTGGTAATGGCTTAGATCCGTGCTGATAATAATCAGGGTTTCAGAACCACCCCAGAGCATCTCCAGAACTTCGGAAACGGCGAGGGGAGACGCTTCACCAACAACCAGAGGAATCAAGGTGAAGCTATCAAGGCAGGTTTGCAGAAATGGAATCTGCACTTCCAGTGAATGCTCCAGCTCATGGGCAGCTTCCAAAGTATGAACCTGGCTTAGCGAAAGTAAATTTTCTATGGCATAGGAGTCGAGAGGAACATGCCCAAGCGGGGTATTGAATGTATTACAATTGGGCAGTGCCAGACCTTCAAACAGTGCTCTGTGAGACGGGCCAAGAACAACAACACGGGTAATTTCATCTCCTCTTGATTCCAGAAGCTTGTAAGCACTGGCAGCGACGGGCCCCGAGTAAATATATCCGGCATGGGGAACAATCAGAACCTTCGCCGAAAGCTCCCGGCTGTTGGCTTCATTGAGGAATCGGGCAATGGCTTCCTTTAATGTCGTGGAGTTGGCCGGGTAAAATGAACCGGCAACAGCAGGTTGACGCACAGACATAACCATAACCCTCGTTCTTATAAGCAGTATAATTATAGAAACCTGAGGTTCGTTGAACCAGAGGTGTTGAGATATGGATAGCAATAATGAGGGAAAGAGGCTGATTTCACAGCCTCCTCGATATTTTCCAACAGACTATTGGCATAAGTTGGAAGACAGCCGTTTGCAGTGTGATGCCTGTCCACGGGCCTGCAAGCTGCGGGAAGGACAGCAGGGGCTCTGCTTTGTTCGAGAGCGCCACAATGATGCCGTAGTGCTGACCAGTTATGGGCGCTCCAGCGGCTTCTGTATCGATCCCATCGAAAAGAAACCACTGAATCATTTTCTTCCGGGTACACCCGTGCTGTCGTTTGGTACAGCGGGTTGCAATCTTGCCTGCAAGTTCTGCCAGAACTGGGATATGAGCAAGTCGCGGGAAATGGATACTCTTGCTGATCAGGCTATGCCGGAAGCGCTGGCATTAAAAGCGGAACAGATAGGTTGCCGCAGTCTGGCATTTACCTATAACGATCCGGTAATTTTCCTTGAATATGCCAGGGATGTTGCGATTGCTGCTAAAGAAAGAAATATATACTCAGTTGCTGTGACTGCGGGGTATATCTGTCCGGAGCCAAGGGTAGAGCTCTTCAATTATATGGATGCTGCCAATGTAGACCTTAAAGCATTTACTGAGAGATTCTACAAAAAGATCTGTGGATGTTCGCTGGCTCCTGTTCTGGAAACACTCAAATATCTCAAAGAAGAGACCAGTGTTTGGTTTGAAATTACGACACTATTGATTCCTGGAGAAAACGACAGTGATCAGGAACTGGATGAGATGAGTGGCTGGATTATGGAGCACCTTGGCCCTGATGTTCCGATTCACTTTACCGCCTTTCATCCGGACTGGAAGATGATGGATTACTCCAGGACACCTGCTAGGACACTGACACGTGCCAGAGAAATTGCTCTGAAAAATGGGCTGCATTATGTCTATACTGGCAATGTGCACGACAGTGATGGAGGCAGCACCTGGTGTCCGAACTGCCATGAGCTGTTAATCGAACGTGATTGGTATCAGTTGGGTACATGGGGGCTGAATGACAAAGGGCAGTGCCAGAAATGTAAAACAGAAGTTCCTGGACGGTTTGAACCTGAGTGTGGAGTATGGGGGGCTCGAAGAATACCAGTACGGATGAGCTAGTCGAACAATCTATCGGACTAAAGTCGTAGCATACTTTTTTATGCGCGATTTGCTGCCACGAATAATAAATTTACTATTTGTTTTTTCGTCTCCTGTAATAAATCTGTAAACACAAAAATAATTTTATTTTTTTATGAACTTTTTTCGAATCCTGATGTCATAAGTAGCAAGAGGGAGATAACCCCAATCGACCTCTTGCTCCTTGTGTGTTTGGTGTCTTGGCTTTGTTAGTGTGTGGCAGAGTCAAATCTTTGAACTCCAGTCCGTTCCCCCGGGCTGGAGTTTTTTCTTTTAGAACTTCCCATTTAACTTAAAACAACAGCTGTGCCGCTGATACTGATCATCAGTATGCTGCCTTTCTCACCAACAACCTCATAGTCCAGATCAATGCCTACGACTGCATTGGCACCCGCTTCGATAGCTTTTTCTTCCAGTTCCTTAAATGCTTCTTCACGGGCCTTTGCCAGTTCTTTTTCGTAAGCACCAGAGTGACTACCGACGATATCCCGAATGGAAGCAAACAGATCACGAAAGATATTGGCACCGACAACAGCCTCACCAACGACAACGCCCTTATACTCTTTGATCGAATGTCCTTGTACGGATGGAGTTGTTGTTTTGAGCATTCTCTGTCTCCGGAACAAACTGGCAGGAACCGGTTGGCTCCTGCCTATCGGAAGAACAGGTTAGTTATTATCTTTGGCGAGGTCAGCTATTTCCATTAAACGCTTGAGTACGCGTTCATTCAGGCTGCCTTTGGGATATTTACCACGGATATTAAGGCTGCCGGTTTTACGCCCGGTAAGAATCTCCAGGGCTTCTTCGACATGTGACACTGCATGGATGGCGAACTGCCCCTGCTTGACAGCTGTAAGCACTTTCTCATTCAGCATCAGGTTACGAACATTGGCGGCAGGGATGATCACACCCTGGTCACCAGTCAGCCCCCGGGCTTCACAAAGATCAAAGAAACCTTCGATCTTTTCATTAACCCCACCAATCGCCTGAACCTCGCCATGCTGGTTCATTGAACCGGTCAGCGCCCAGGACTGCTTGATGGGAACGTCAACCAGAGAAGAAAGCAGACAGCACAGTTCTGCCATGGAAGCACTGTCTCCATCGATGTAACCGTAGGATTGCTCCATGGCCAGGCTGGCGGAGATAGCCAGCGGGAACTTCTGGGCATATTTGGCACCAAGGTAACCTGTAAGGATCATCACACCCTTAGAGTGGATGGCCTGGCCCAGCTGAACTTCCCGTTCGATATCGACAATTCCCTGGGAACCAGGGTAAACAGCAGCGGTAATTCTGGCTGGTGAGCCGAAGCTGGCATCGCCAACAGAGAGAACCGTTAAAGCATTTATCTTGCCAATGGCTTCTCCATCGGTATCGATCAGAATGCTCCCTTCGAGAACCTCTTTGAGAATATCCTTGCTGACCCGGCTGGTACGTTCGGCCTTGTTTTGCAGTGCCATATCCACATGGGTATGAGTTATCTTGCGTCCATTGGAGGAGCGACGGATATAGTCAGCCTCAGCAAGCAGGTCGAACATATCACCGATATGGGCAGTTAGATGCCTTTTATGCTCAGCCAGCCGTGAACTGTGTTCCACCATTTTGGCAACAGCCTGAGCAGTAAGAGGAGGGTAGCCTTCATCGGAAGCCCGGGTATGGAGCAGGCGGGCGAAAGAGTGAGTGGTCTCAGGTGTACGTTCCAGGTGGCCATCAAAGTCCACCAGAACCCTGAACATCTCATGAAAGTCTGCGTCAAGCTCCTGCAGGAGGTAATAAATCTGCCGTGAGCCCAGCAGCACGATTTTGACATCCAGAGGAACAATTTCCGGATTCAAAGTGATGGTATTGACCAGTCCCATCTCGTTGGCCGGAGATTCGATCTTCAATTGCTTCTCTTTTAAGGCTCTTTTCAGAGCTTCCCAGACGAAGGGTTCTTCCAGAAGCTTGGCCGCCTCCAGTACCAGAAAACCACCATTTGCCTGGTGCAGACTGCCCGGACAGATCTGACGGTAGTTGGTCAGCAGGGCACCCATCTCGGCAGTGTACTCAATACGGCCAAACAGATTGCGATAGCTGGGGTGGGTTTCAAAAACAACCGGTGCAGGCGCCTCTTCCTCATGGCTTACAGCGACATTGGGAACATACATATCCTGCAGCAGGTTACGTTTGCTGGCATCTTCCTTGAACTCAATACCACGCTCATCAGCAAGATGCTCGACCACGGTTTTGTGGAGATCTTCGGTAATAGCATTCAGGTACTCTGTAACATCGGCAAACTTTCCATAGGTTTTACGCAGAGGCTTAAGCAGCGGCTCAAGGGCATCATCAATGGTTTGATGATTGAGTTTGCGCAGGTCTTCACTGGATGAACGCTTCCACTTGGGAAGTTCAGAAAGCTCCTGGTTGAGCAGTGTTTCCAAGGCTGCAATATCTTTGTTGAACTTGTTGCGCTTTCTATCGGGCAGTTGGGCAAACTCGGTTTCATCCATAGGTTTGCCGTCTTTCATAGGAGCAAAGGTCAGGGAACCCTGTTCCCGGAACAGGCAGATCTGGCGTTTAAGACCTTCCTGTTCCACGGTTTCAATAGCCTTGTCGTAGCTGCGGTTGAATTTCCGTTCGATCAGGCTCTTCTTCTGTTGATAAGTCGGGCTCTCGAAGGCGGCCGGGAAGGTATCGAGTAACTCATCAACAAGCTTGGTAAAATCTGTCTGCAGCTTGGCACCGGTGCCAGCCGGAAGTTTGAGTACCAGTGGCTCACGGTTATTGTCGAAGTTATTGACATAGGCCCAGTCACTGGGGGTATCAAGGTTGGTTGCTTCGGTCTGCAGATGATGACGAATATAGGATGTACGGCCGGTGCCGGACTCACCCATGACATAAATATTGTAACCAGATCTGTGCATGGCCACGCCGAAGCGCATGGCAGTGACAGCCCGTTCCTGGCCTAGAATACCGGCAAATGGCTCCAGTTCATCAGTCGATTTAAAACCCAACTCCTTGATGGGCTGTCGGGCAGTCAGCTGGTTGACTGGAACTCTGGTTTTATTGACTGCTGTTGACATTAATGTCTTTTTCCCTGGTCTGTTTCGGTTTCCATCATACCCCGCAGCTCGCAGGACTTGCGACAGGCAAAAGCCTGGGATCCCGATTTTGATTATTTTTTACAATCATCTTTCAAAATATCGAATGGCCGGAAGCCGGGCGCTTTCTCAGTCCTTAACTCAAGACCGGCACCATATGACTCTGGAAAACTGTTCAGGATAGAGTGTTTTTTGAGAAACTGTCAGGCACTCTACAGGTTATCCTCGTTGAAGCCTCGATGAGTCTGGGGGCCTACATTACGCAGGCCAACGGGCATATTTCTGGCAGCGTCTAATGGTAAATCAGCATGATGGCGCTGAATGTTCCTGGTAAATTTTACTGCTGAATTTTCTATAAATTCCAGTGCTTTAGGAATACAGTTTCTTTTCAGCGCCTTCTTTAGGTGCCGATGCACATCATCAGGTAGATTAAGACTTTGCAGTTCTTTGAGAACTTGATTCATCATCTCATGAAAATATGTTTTGGGCATCGCTGGGTTACATGGAGTTTTTTCAGCTGCATGGGAGGCCGCCACACAGAGCTTTTCTTCAATATCGTCCGGATTCTCAAGGTCAGGCAGGCTTTGAACAGTATTGTGAATAGCTTGGCCAACTCCCTGAAGGGCCAGAGCCGGGTATTCATTGGAAACAGTGTCAAACTGCTTTAACAGTGTTGAATCGCCACCACTTGCATCAACCAGTCTGTAGGCAAAGGCCAGACAGTTCTGTGTTGGTCCACCCCAGCGCCACTTTGCCATTGAGGCATTGTTTACAGCTTTTTGAAGCAATGTGTTATCGCTCACGGGAAGTTTGACCTCGTAGCTGACCTGACATCCCCATTTTTCCAGAAAGTCATCAAACTCAGTTGATGTCATATGCTCTGGATAGTTATTGCCTGAACTGATCTGGATATAGCGCGCCTCTCCGGAAGACGGATCGCCAAACATAATAACGGCATGCCCAAACCGATTGACCTCTCCTCCTTCAACAACCAGAAGAGTTGGATTGGTGTAAAGATGGAGGTCCTGCTGAGGTATGCCATGGGGATACCGGGTACCCTTGATGGCTTCTGCGTGTGGAAAAGCCAAGTGGCTGAACAGGGTTTGCCTCTGGCTTCCTGGTTTTGGTGAGATTCCCCGAGCCTTATTGATTTGATTAACAAGCGCATCTTCGAGAGTTGATATGGCTTTTATCAGGTAATTGGCACTGACGCTGATAATCATCAACACCACAGATTTTACAATGTAAATCAGACGTGACTTCAGTGGGATATCCTGCAGTGAGGCTCTGGGTATCTGGGGAGACAGAAACCTGTTGATCTGCCCCTGAATGCGTTCACTGGTATGGCCAAACCAGGTTCGTGACGTCCTGGTTTTGGCCTTTGGGCGCAGCGGTGATTCTTCAGTTGCCAGGTTGGGTGAAGGAGGAGTTTTGGGCCTATTAATCAAGCTCATGTTGGTTGTTATGCTTCCATGCAGATTCTTGAAAGCATAGCTTTTGTGTAACAGAAAGGCGTGATAATTATTACAGTAATCCCAAAGAATATGATGCTGTGTGATGTGCAAAGAGACATTACGCAGTTTTAAAGGGACTTGCAGGCCGAAAAATAATAACTACCTTTTTTGATTGGGCATGGTTGCGTAAAAATCAATGGGTTTGCTTGAGAATGATAAGAATCGATAATCTGAAAAAGGCATTCAATGGCTTTCAGGCTGTTGACGGTATTACATTCAATGTTTCACCGGGGGAAGTCCTTGGGTTTCTTGGCCCAAATGGGGCCGGTAAATCAACCACCATGAAAATGCTGACCGGGTTTATTACCCCGGACAGTGGCAGTGTCTCTTTATGTGGTTTCGATGTTTCAAACGATCCGGTTGCAGCCAAAAGTCTTGTTGGTTACCTGCCGGAAGGGGCTCCGGCCTACGGGGATATGACCCCGTTAAATTTCCTCTCATTTATCGCTGATATTCGTGGACTGTTGGGAAAACACAAAACCAGTCGTATTGATGAGGTAATTCACCTCCTTGAATTGCAATCTGTCTGTAACCGCCCGATTGATACGCTCTCCAAAGGGTTCAAGCGCAGGGTTGGTATTGCCCAGGCCATTCTTCACGATCCGCAAATCCTGATTCTGGATGAGCCGACAGATGGTCTCGACCCCAATCAAAAATATCAGGTGCGAGAGCTTATTCGGGGGCTGGCAAAAGAGAAAATTGTCATTATCTCCACCCATATTCTTGAGGAGGTGACTGTAGTTTGCACGCGCGCCATTGTTATTGCCAGGGGGCGGGTTCTGGCAGATGCGACTCCATCGGAACTTGAGGCACGTTCAAGGTATCACCGAGCTGTCTGCATTGATCTTGTTGATGTACCCGAAGAAGATGCTGTTACGGCGTTAGAGTCTGTTGCTGGTGCTGCCAGGGTTGAAGTCAGCAGTGATCACACTGGCCTGTATACAGTGTTACCCGAGCCAAATGGCAACCTGCTCAATGCCGTTCATGATCTTGCCATAAGGAAAGGCTGGAATGTTCAGGAGTTGTTTATGGAGAGGGGAAGGCTTGATGATGTTTTCCGCCAGTTGACCACAAGCAACTTGGGTGAACCAGAAAAAGAAAGTGAAACAAGTAATGGGGAGGCTGCTTAATGAACCAGACAGGAGTGATTTTCCACAGAGAATTAAACAGCTATTTCTCAACGCCACTGGCTTACGTATTTATTGTTATCTTCCTGATGTTGACGGGGGTGTTCACCTTTTACCTGGGAGGTTTTTATGAACGGCGTCAGGCAGACTTGATGCCGTTTTTTATGTTTCATCCCTGGCTGTATCTGTTTCTGATACCTGCGGTCAGTATGCGTCTGTGGGCTGAAGAGAGAAAGACAGGAACTCTTGAGCTGTTGCTAACACTTCCGGTGTCTTTGAAAACCGCAGTGGTTGGAAAGTTTCTGGCAGCATGGGTTTTCACAGGCATAGCGCTGGCTTTGACCTTCCCCATCTGGATGACAGTCAATTATCTGGGAGATCCTGATAACGGAGTCATTCTGGCTGGCTATATAGGCAGCTGGCTGATGGCAGGAGGTTTCCTGGCTATTGGCTCCTGTATGTCTGCGGCTACCAATAATCAGGTGATTGCCTTCATTCTGACTGTGGTTATCTGCTTTCTGTTTGTTGTTGCTGGCTTCCCGCTTGTTCTTGAGTCGTTTCAGGCCTGGGCTCCTTCCTGGCTGGTTGATGGTGTGGCTGGGTTAAGCTTTCTTACCCATTTTGAAGCAGTCAGCAAGGGAGTTCTTGACCTGAGAGACCTGCTTTATTTCCTGATAATGATCGGTGTCTGGCTGCTCGCTACGGCTGTGATTATTGATATGAAAAAAGCTGACTAGGGGGAAAAACAAAAATGAGCAGCAGACTTTTTTCCAAAGCTGGCCTGATCGCACTGGTAGTTGCAGCCCTGGTCCTGACGATTGCTGTGCAGGCTCTTTTTCGTGGTGCACGTGTAGATCTGACAGAGGACAAGCTTTACACCCTTTCCCAGGGAACCCGAAATCTGGTCAGCAACCTCCAGCAGCCGGTAACTCTGAAATTCTATTTTTCCAGACAGCAGACAGAAGGTATCCCCCAGATTAGAAACTATGCCGACCGGGTTCAGGAGCTTTTGCAGGAATATGCCCAGATATCCGGTGGAAAGATTGAGCTGGATATCATCGATCCCGAACCTTTCTCCGAGCAGGAGGATGAGGCTGCTGGCTATGGTTTGCAGGCGGTGCCTTTATCCATGGGAGGCAAGGAGATCTACATGGGGCTGGTGGCCCTTGACGGACAAAATCTCGATGAGAGCAGTGAAGAAAATAAAAGCAAAATCAAGAAGGAGCTGATCAGTTTCCTTTCCCCGGATAAAGAGCGCTTTCTTGAATATGATATCAGTCACCTGATTTACAGTGTGACCCAGTCCAGCAAACCCAAGCTGGCAATAATCAGCAGTATTCCCGTGACCGGTGGTGGTTTTGATATGGCAACCCGGCAATCCTCACAACCGTGGATGAGCATATCTCAACTCAACAAACTGTATCAGGTTCAGAATCTGGGGCTTTCTGTGACCAGCATCCCTGATGACATCAGCCTTCTGATTCTGATCCTTCCTGATCTCTCACCAGAAGCCCAGTATGCCGTTGACCAGTATGTGCTGAGAGGTGGGCATGCTCTGGTATTCCTTGATCCTCACTCAGAAGCAGCAGGCGGGGGAATGCATCCCATGGGCGGCGGAAACCAGTCGGCGTACCTGGAAACGCTGATGGGAGCATGGGGTGTTGAGATGGTTCCCGGGAAATTTGTTGCTGATGAGGAGCATGCTCTTACGGTTGGCAGTGGAACCGGGCGTTCCGTCAGGCACCTGGGAATCCTGGGTTACGGGCCGGACAATCTTGATGGAAATGATGCTGTGACCGGTAACTTGAAAACCATCAACTTTGCCAGCGTCGGTGCTCTTCGCCAGAGAGAAGGAGCGGGAATTACTTTCGAGCCTCTGGTTCAGTCAAGTCAAAGTTCTGCTCTGCTGGATGCTTCCCAGCTACAAATGCTCTTTGACCCTAAAGTCCTTTACAAGGATTTCAATCCCACTGGAGATGTTTACACCCTGGCTGCAAGGGTTACCGGCCCGGTAAAAACCGCATTTCCTGATGGCAGGCCAAAGCCACAAGTCAAAGCACCGGAAGGTGATGAGACTGTTATGGAAGAGCAGGAAGAGGAAACAGTAAAGGCTAAGAACTCTGATAAAGAGAACGCAGAAGAAAAGCCCCACCTTATGGGATCTGATGGACCTGTAAATATTATTGTGGTGGCGGATACGGATGTAATTTCAAACAGGCTATGGGTGCAGGTTGCCAACTTCTTTGGTCAGCAGGTCGCTTCGCCCTTTGCCAGTAATGGCGATATGGTTGTGAATATGGTCGATAATCTGACGGGAAATGCAGACCTTATCAGTATTCGAAGCCGGGGCCAGTTTTCCCGTCCGTTCACCAAGGTTGATGAACTGGAGCGTCAGGCTCAGGCCCGTTTCCTGAAAACAGAAGAAGAGTTAAACCAGCAGCTACAGGCAACAGAGAGCAGACTGGTACAGCTGCAAATGCAAAAGCAGGGCAAGAAGGATGAAATGGTTCTCAGTTCGGAACAGGCTGAGGAGCTGAAAAAGTTTCAGCAGGAGAAGCTTAAGATTCGTAAACAGCTGAGAGATGTTCAGCATCAATTGAATCGTGATATTGAACGTCTGGGCTACCAGTTGAAAATCGTTAATATTCTTTTAATACCGATCCTGCTGACAATCCTTGCGTTGTTCTGGAAGGTGCGCAGGCGAAGAGTTACTCATGAGTAACTAAAAATGCCGCTCATTGAGCGGCATTTTTTTGGATTCTGCACAGAAACTAGAGAAGCCCTTTCTTTTTGAAGGCGTAATAAGTACCAAGTCCACTCAGAATCATAAAACTCACGGCAAAGGGGTAACCCATTTCCCAACCCAGCTCGGGCATAATCGAGAAGTTCATACCGTAGCTGCTGGCAATCAGTGTTGGAGGCATGAAAACGGTTGCCACAACAGAGAAGGTCTTGATGATCTTGTTTTGTTCCAGGTTGATAAAACCCATCACCGCTTCCTGAAGGAAGTTGATCTTGTCGAACAGGAACGCTGTATGGGGAAGCAGGGAGTCGATATCCCGCAGCATTTCCATAATTTCCTGCTGATGATGATCCGCCAGGCGAATACGGCGGTTACGAACCAGGTAACGCAGGGAGCGCTGGCTATCCAGCAGACTCAGGCGGATTTTACCGTTCAAGTCCTCCTGCTGGCCGATCTCTTTCAGGGCCTGGTCTCGGGTTTCATCATTGGTGTCCTCACGCAGGGTGATCTCACTGACCAGCTCAAGGCTTTCGTAAACTTCTTCCAGAAGGTCAGCAAGGTAGTCAACCTTGGCTGTAAACAGAGCTGTCAGGACAATCATCGGAGAGTCCAGATCAAAGTGCTGGCGTTTCAGGTAATTTCTAACCAGTCGGAACAGGCCAACTTCTTCATCCCGAAGGGTTATCAGCAGGTGAGGGCGAAGGTTAAATGAGACGCTGGTATTACGCACTTCCTTGCCTGAGCGGTGAGGGAAGAAGCTGGTAATATGAAGGCCATCTTTATCCTGGTAGAAACGGGATGTTGCCTCAATCTCGTTCAGGTCTTCGCTGTCCGGGACTTCTTCAACGTAATAACTGTCCAACCATGATCGCTCCTCGTCCGTCGGCTCAACCACATCCAGCCATACCGTATCTCCTGGCAAGGCATTATTGAGGCCAAGCTGATCAATCTGGAGACGGTTTTGCTGGAGACGGTAAGCTGTAATCATACGAACGGCTGCTCCCGTGGTTAGGTGGGATGAAAGGACGCGGCATTCTAACACAGGATCTGTGAAAGTCTGTGTAGAATAGTTACCCGGGGATGTTAACAGAAATCGGGGTAGGTACTATGGTTGCGGGTTTGCCATCAGCTCTTCCCTGACTTGTCCGAGAATCTGGCCAGTTATATTGGAACCGACATCGCCAATACCACTGCCCCAGTAATCATCAATATGCTCCTGCTGTTCTGATGTATCTTCAATTATGACGTTGGGCCATGTGGCTATCAGCTTCTGTCGAAGCTCGGCATTTTGCTGGAATTTGTGCAGTATGGCTCGGTACATAATACCTTGTTTGACTTGATTCCATTTATCAAAATCAATCAAGTCACTGTATTTTTGCTCTCTTCCTCTTTCTGATGCCTCTTTTCCATTATTGGATGACATTACGTCCAGCCATGCTGTTTTGAGCAGGTGTTTGCTTGCTCCCTGCTTTGCCCCATCAATAAATTTTCTGGACTGAAAATACTGTTCAACACTGTGATACTGATTAGGGTCACCTGGAAATGTCAAGGGAACAAGTGTTGTACCCTGAAAATGACGATGGGTGTTTGTCAGGTATTCATTATTTAATCTATGGCGTCGATCGTAAGCATTATCATAAAAACGGATTGCTCCATTTTCAGAGCCAACACCATTTTTATCATTCAGTTTTTGGGCGTAAGGGTGATTCGGTGATTTTTCCAGAAACTCCCTGACCTGATCATAGTTATTATCCTGGACTTTCAGATGAATAAGCTGACCATTGCGATCAAATGCAGGAATAGTGTAACTGCAGTGGCTTTGACTGGGTTTGTGATTTGGGTTTGGGTTCAAGGCAATTGAGTTATTTTCTGGAGCTCCGGGAGTCCTCCCTGTTGTTGGGCGAGTTAAGTCAAGTCCTGTCCTGCGGACTGGTGGTGTTCTTTTCGGAACAGGAGGTTTACCTGGTGCTGCTGTCGGAGGCAGCGGGAGCTTGCTTGAACTGGTTCCGGGTACCCCAATGATTCCCGGAGCTGGATGGGATTGTATGGAGCCTTTGCCAAGAGCTTCATCCCAATAATCAACTCGTGGCCAGCCATTAGCTTCTCGTTCGGTTTGAAGTAACTGGTGCAGACCCTCGGCGTGGGGTAAGCCGCACTCATGCAGGAAAATCAGAGTTCTGGTGATTCTCAGCTTGATGTGGTCATCATCCTTACCGTTTGGTGGAGGCAGCCAGCGGTCTGTTTTCTCCCATGCGTTGGGAACTACCTGAAAGGTCTCTCCATCCCGGGATATCCCCATATGTTCAAGCACTCTGTCAAGATTTTTGAGTGCCTGCTCCTTTAGAGCGTCTGAGCTATTGACTACATCAGCCATGGGGGCAGAAAGCAGAGGCATTTGCGGGTTGTGGTATTGTCCTGGCTCAGGGTTGGGGAACATAGCCTCGATAAAATCGTGCTCGTCCTCAAACTGTTGCTCACTAAGTTTATGAATGGCATCTAAAGACCACCTGCTGCCAGGCAGTAACTTTGATGGATTGATGTATGCATCAAACCACTGCCTGCCGGTCTCTTTTTCATTTGGCGGGGAATCAGAGGTCGTCGAGTAAGTGGCAGAGGGAGGTGTGATTACTGTTTCATCGCCTTCATCTGTTTTCTCATCAACCGGAACCATTGATGGTGAAGAGCTTGGTGTTGGAGCAGGTGAAGTGGGAGTAGATGCTGGATTTGGAGGGCGATACAGTGAAGTGGTTGTACCGTGGGGTGTTATTTTTCTTTCCAGTAAAAGCTTGCAGGTTGCTTCTGGAAGGTCATCAACAAGGTCAAGGCAGTGCTTGACATCATTCTTTTTACTGGGATTACAGGTTCTGACCAAATTGTACTTTTGTGTGCCCTCTCGCCATACGACCAAACCCGATCTGGTTTCCAGCCATTTCTGGTTGCCATTGTTCTGAATTATATAGTCCTTGGGGTTTCGCCCGATATCCTCCTGGACAGATCTCCAGTGGCGACCATTGATTCGCGATTCCGGGCCCATAGCATCCCTGCTGAGATGATTGATTATTCATTTAATATTAATCCAATCCGGCTTTTAATCACGCAGTAAGCTGGTAAGCTGAATAATCAATCACACGGAGTTATGTGATTGGATATATAACAAGAAAATCAGGGATAGTAATTCGAACCATGAACAGTACTGATCTGACCCAGGCAACAGAAGATTCGATGACCACTGAGAAAATCATCAGTCTGCAAAGTGAAATTGCCGAATTAAAAGCCCGTCTCGCTAATTATGAATTTCATCTGGAATCGGGTGAAAGTCAGTTGGATGAGGCAGGAACAGGCTTATTCACCAAAAACTTTATTCCGGCTGGAAGAGTTGTAGGTGAGTACACCGGCCGAAAATCGTACCGACTTCTGGTTCCAGCAACTGGGCGTTATGTTATGTGGCAGGAAGATGAGCAGGGCCAGCCGCATTTTCTCAATCAGGATACCTATATTCTCTGGTTGGTGGATGAAGAAGAGGATGATCAACCCTGGCAGGGAGATTACCCTGAGTTGGAAACCGGTATTGATGGGGCGCATTGTACATCTGTCATGCGATATGCAAACAGCAATGATGATCCAAACCTGGAAATGTTTGTGACGGAGAATCTTCACGTGGTGGCAGTCTCCCTGCGGGAGATAGAGCCTGGTGAAGAGCTGTTCTGGGACTATCACCCTGGACGGGATAAAGATTTTTCCGTAGTGCCTGATCATATTGAAACAGACTTGGAGCGCTTCGTGACAGTTAACGAGGAGGGTTGGGTACGTTTAACCCAGGAGGCTCTTGTTATCCGTCAGCAGCGTGGTGGAAAGCGCAACCGCAGAAAGAAAAAGAAAAACTAAACCTATACCCGGAAGCCGGTCAACGGTTACCGAGTTATGACCTCTCTCCGGTAAGAGAGGATAAACGCTGTATCTATCCCTGCAAACCTTTATTGTTGTCGAGAAGAATAAGACAGGGATAAACGGCCTCTGGCAATTCCATACGGTTACCAATGCCAGACTTTATCATAGCGATCAAAGAGTTGAACCAACTTGTCTTTGCTGACCAGTTCAAGGCCCGGAAGAACGGAGTCTTTATGGATTCCCAGGTGACTAAGTGACTTTTCGCAGATAAACACTTTTCTGCCCCTTTTCAAAAAGTTGATGAGGTCTCGGTTGATATCTGGAGGGTTACTCTGTGATGTCTGCCCAAAGGTCAAGCCTCTGGCATCAAGGCCTTTGGCTCCGTAGCCTGCAGCATCGCCATAGAGAATAACATCAACCTCTGCACCAACATCTGCTATTGCGTGCATAAGCCAAATGATCGTGTCATCCTGCTCCTCAAGAGTTGCTCTCCATGGAGTACTAATAATACTTAATACTTTCATGGTCTCCTCTCACGTTGTTGTAGTTCCAATGACCAGAGTATTGTCAGTACTGCTGACAAACTGCCAAAAATCTACATGTGTTCCCCCTCGTGTACACTCAACATAGTTATCAATACCCCGTTCATCACCGCATATGTCACAGTTGACCCATTCGATACTTCCTTTGTGCTGGACAGCTGTTTCATGCAGGCTTTCTATCCACTTATGTGGAAGAGGATGGTTTTCCTCTTCTATGTCATGTTTGTGCACAATATTGGCATGGGCTGCCTGATCTTTGTATGCAAGGGCTACAGCTCCTTCATAAGCAAAAATCTTGAGATCGTATCCTCTGCGTGCAGCGATATCTATGAGGCGGAGGGCTGTAACTGTTCTGGAGCTTTCGTATGGAGCATCCATAAGAGCAAAGGTCAGGGATATACTCATAATCGCTTACTCCCACAGAACCTTGTGGCCTGCTGCCAAAGCATCAACAACCAGATCGAGAGAAGCCGGTGAAATTTCATGGGCCATTTGAGCAGGCAGGATCCCTCTTTCTTTCAGAGAGAACTCATCAGCCAGAACCGAAATACCCTGGGATGTTAGATCCTGCAAGGGTTTTCCGGCAGGAGAGGGACGAGCGGCAAGAGTGGCGTTCTGTACCAGGAAAAGCGTGGTTTCATGTCCTTGATTCCTGAGCATCCTGGCCATTTCTTCTGCCCGGTGAAACCGACCCTCAGACGGACCACAGGACAGTATTAACATGTAATTCGACATACAAGAACTCCTGAATAGAGTCGCTGACAGTGTAGGCATGTTCTGGTGGTATTGAGGGAATTATCAGGAGTAAAAAAGGGTAAGCAGACAAATAGCAACACCAAAAAGTACAGTTGGCCAGAACAGGATTCCTGTTGCACTCTTGCTAACAAGCCCTCTTTTTCTAAGTTCAAGCAGCATCAGGGCCGGAAGGATGATAGCCAGAACAGCCAGTGCCAGAGCAGCAAAGTTGAGTGCCACAACAAACGCCCCTGGAATCAGGCTGGCAATAATCAACGGTGGAATATAAACAGCGATTGCTGTTTTTACTCTGGATGAAGAGTTCAAAGCTGAGTGCATAAAATCGAAAAGCCCAAGGGCAACACCCAGGAAGGAAGTGATCAGGGCAAGATCGGTAAAGATATGGATAAATGATTCCAGAAAAGAAGAATGACTGGACTCTGTCAGTGCCGTTACCAGAGCTGTTACTGAACCGTCATCTGCAATCATTGCAAGCTGATTTGCATCAAGCTGTCCAAGAGCCGTTGCCAGCCAGAGAAGATATACCAGAAGTGGAAGGAAGCTTCCCAGCAGGAAAATGCGTTTAAGCAGCTGTCGGTTCGGGCCAACGTAGGCAATCAGGCTTGGAATACCGCCGTGGTATCCAAATGAGGTGAATACTACTGGTAAAACCGTTATTCCCAGCCACTTGTTTTCTGGTAAGGAGATAAGTTGAGAAGGACGAACTTCTGGTGAGAGAATTCCCAGAACAATAACAAAAGCACCCAGCATAAACAGGAACAGCAGGCGATTGCAGATGTCGACATAACGCACTCCGGCTGAAGCCATTGTTCCGAACAGGAGTGTAAACAACAGCATTCCCTGGCTGTTTTGACCTATGGGCAGTTCACTATGTTCAGGAATGTACTGTCCAAGCTGGCTGCCGCCTCCGGCAATGTAGGCTGCCAAAAGGGCATAGAATAGAAACAGCATGGAACCTATGGCAAGAAACTTCCCTTTGTTTTGCAGTGTTTCTGTGGCCATAACAAACAAGCTGCATCCAGGTTTAATCGTGAGATTGACTTCAAGTATTAACAGGGCTGCAACAGCCATCATCCCCCAGGTAATAAGCATAAAGGCAGCCATCACGCCAAAACCCAGACCGTGAGAAATCATGGGAAGTGCAAGCATTCCGGCACCGATTGTGGTGCCAGCTACGATCAATGTAGCGCCGACGGGAGGTGATGGTTTTATCATATTCCCGTCAGCATAGCAGGCGGGCTGGACTCTGGGGTTAAACCTAGGTTGGAGGAGTATCTCCGATAACAATTTCAGGGCCTAACACCTGGGCACCTGTACCTAAAATATAGGTTTCAATAATCGCAAGCACCCGGGCCAGTGCTTCACGGATGCGGTTGCTGAAGTCTGTCTGCACAAGAGTGCCCCGAGCATTAAAGCCTATTGCAGAAATACCATGGGCCCTGGCCAGAAACAGGGCTCGCTCGTTATGAAAACGCTGAGTAATAACCGTGAAATTCTCAAGTCCGAAGACTTTTTTGGCACGAATTATGGAGTCCAGTGTTCTGAAACCGGCATAGTCCCGATAGATGATATCCGGTGATATACCCATGCGAACCAGGTCACGCTTCATACGTGTAGGTTCGTCGTACCAGCGGGTGCCATTATCACCGCTGACCAGAACATACTTGATCTTATGGGCTCGAACTAATGCTGTCACGGCTTCCAGGCGCCTGCGGTAATGTCCATTCAAGTTGCCCTCTGAGGTATAACGACTGGTGCCGAGGACTATTCCAACCTTATTACCGGGAAGAGCTTGAATATCATCATAAAGATAGGGGGAGGCCTGACGGGCAACAAACAGGCTGCTCACAGCAACAGCTGTCATCACCCCTGAAATGGCAAGGGTAAGCAGTATCAGCATTCTCTTTCGTGTCATCCAGTCAGACATAGGTGGAACCGGAGATTGAAGAATGCTGTTGAGGAGTAATGAGGATATTTACAGGATTGTTAGCCATAGGAATAGCCTAACGTTCCTGACGGTTAGGAGTAAAGTGAGGGATGACCAGTATCCCCCAATGGCTATTGGCCGACGTCCTCAACATAGTCAATTTGCATAGGCTTGCCTGGCCCCGGGTTTAATCGCTTCTGGATGATATCTGAAATATGGGGAAGCTCTTTGATTCTTGCCGGAATAGAACTGTGTGAGGGGTTATCCAGTTCCCGGTGAATACCATTTAATAATGACGAGACACTGTTCACCATGGTAATCCGATTATTCGCCAAGTGTTCCGGTGGTGCTTCCGGGCGGACGAACAGTGTCGGTATACCCAGCTGAGAAGTCAGCCAGCCAACGGTCGAGCGATGAGTCATCACCAGATCAGCTATGCCTGCAAGGCGAACCGTGGGTTCATTCTCAATAAGCTGAAAGGGAGGTGGATTATCACTGTTAAGCAGAGCTCGTTCAAATTCGCCTTTGTTGCGTGGGTGTGGGACAACCAGCCATTGCAGGTTCGGTCGCAGACTTGCGGCTTCAGCCATAAGAGTCAGGCTGTTCTGGTAACCTTTATCATACCCACCGGCAATCAGCACAACTGGCTGGCTGCCAAGTTTCAGGGATTCCCTTAAAACTTCCGGATGACTTCTTTTAATAGTTTCATCCCACTCCTTAAGAGTGGGATGAGCGACAACGCTTATGCCTTTCGAGCGGGAAATACTCTCCGGGAAACTCTTGCTCAGGCGTGCTGAAGGAACAAAGATCTCTTCAACGGGAGGCTTTTGCTCCAGCCATGGCTGAACCCAGCCCTGCTCAGAGGGCGATTCATAGTTATCATAAAAAGCGATGGTCCAGACACCCTGCTGCCACCAGAGTGAAGTCAGCCGCGCCTGCTCCGCATGAGCCATGCCTGTTATCAGTATGCGGGGTTTGATTTTATCCAAAAGCAGTTGAATAACCTGATCCGGCAGTTGCTGCCGGCGATTTTCTTTCCATTTCAGAGCTTCCTGTGCAGAAACCTGCTGATTAAGGATGGTGATGTTTTCACCAGGTTCAAACAGATCTGCTGCCGGGCCAAAGGCAATAACATGCCAGCTGATATTGCGATTGGTCAGCTCGGGCAGGAGGCTGCGAAATGCGCGACCATCGCCATTGTCGTAGGCGATTAGTAGCAAGTCATAGGACTTCTGCTCAGCCTGGGATGTGACTACCCCTTTCCTGAGAGCACAGCCTGCCAGAAACAGAAGGCACGCGATAATAATGAAGATATTGGACTGGGGCACTGTCATTGGAATATTGGCATTAGAGTTGTTGTCTTTTGCCCAAGTTTAGAAGCTGATTTCTTTATTAATTAAATTAAATTTTGTTAAAACCAAAAAATCCCCGCAGGTATCATGACAAAAAGCTGTGGGGATTTGAGAAAGGATATCTACTTGCGGGTTAACAGCACGCCACTTTCAATATGATCGGTATAGGGGAACTGATCAAACAGAGCCAGTTTTTCGATCCTGTGGGTCTGGGACAGGGTTTCCAGGTTCTCTTTTAAGGTAACCGGGTTACAGGACACATAAACAATCCGGTCAAAACGCTGAACCAGGGCTTCAGTCGCCGGGTCAAGTCCGGCACGGGGTGGGTCAACAAAGATGGTGCTGAAGTTGTAACTGTCCAGATCCACGTGGGCCAGGCGGCGGAAAGGGCGTTCCTTGTTCAGTGCCTGGGTGAACTCTTCGCTGGACATACGGGCGATAGTGACATTGTCCACCGCATTCATTTCAAAGTTCTTGTGGGCAGAATTTACCGAGGACTTTGAAATTTCTGTGGCCAGCACCTGGTCAAAGTTCTGGGCCAGAATGCAGGTAAAGTTACCGTTACCGCAGTACAGTTCAACCAAATCGCTTTTTTCTTCACTGGCACTGCCGGAAGTCACTTCCTGGGCCCAGCTCAGCATCTTTTCGTTAATGCCGGCATTTGGCTGGGTGAAGCTGTTCTCGACCTGGTTATAACGCCACAGGCGGCCGCAGACATTCAGTTCTTCAGTCACATAGTCACGGTCCAGAACAATTTTCTGCTTACGGGCGCGACCGATAATTTCAATACCAAACTGATCACGCAGCGGACGGGCTGCGGCTTCCCACTCTTCACTCAGTTGCTTGTGATAAAGCAGAGAGACAATGGCCTCACCTGCCTGAGTGGTGAGAAACTCAACCTGGAACAGCTTGCGGCGCAGTATTTCCTGCTGACACAGAGCGTCCATTACAGGGCGCATCAGCTCATTAATGCGTGTTGAGCCTATCGGGAACTCAGTAACCTGGACTTTCTCGCGGGTTTCCTGATCAAACATGATGTAGTGAGTCTGGTCACCTTCATGCCAGACACGAAACTCCGCACGCATACGGAAGTTTTCGGGGGCTGAAGTGAAAACTTCCGGTTCAGGAATCTGGAAATCGCTGAAAAGCTGCTTGAGTCGTTCGGCTTTGTCCGACAGCAGGGCTTCATAGCGCTCAGGATATGTAGTACCAGTGGACATCTGGCTAAGTTACCCGTTTGAAATGCTTGAAATGGCGACGGATGATACGTCTAACGGGTATTGAAGACCACCATGGTTTTCCCTTTAACTGAGATCATGCCTTCATCTTCCAGGTTTTTCAGCACCCTGCCGACGGTTTCCCTGGAACAGCCGACGATCCGTCCAATCTCCTGGCGGGTTACGCTGATCTGCATACCGTCAGGATGGGTCATGGCATCAGGCTGTTTGCACAGATCGAGAAGAGTGCGTGCCACCCTGCCTGTTACATCCAGGAAGGTCAGGTCACTTACCTTACGGGTTGTCAGCTGCAGGCGCTGGGCAATCTGGCGACTGATATCGTAGAGAATATCCGGCATATCCCGTGTCAGTTCACGGGCTTTGGTGTAACTGATCTCAGCGATGATGCTCTTGGTACGGGTTTTGACCCAGACCGGCCTGTTGTTGTTCTTTTCTATGGCAAACAATCCAAGTTCGCCAAAGAAGTCACCACGATTAAGGTAGTTGATGATGACTTCCCTGCCTTCATCTTCAATAAATACGGTGACAGAGCCATCAACGATGAAATAAAGGGAGTCGGAGGCCTCCTGGCCGTTGAGAATACTGGTATGAGGAAGGTAGTGCTGGATATGACAGTGATTCAGGAAACGCTCGGTGCGTTCTTTCCTCTCCTGGGGAATATGGCGGGTAAGGACTTCTATACTCATTGTCCACGACTGTCGGGTTTTGCCTGCGTTAATAGAACCTAGAGCTAACCCGGTTTCTTTTTCTTTTCAGCAAGGTACACTGCTGTCGCAAATTTCATTAAACCCTGCCGGCCGTTTCTTTAGATGTTAATACCGGTACGGGCGTTTTTTTTCAAGGGAAATTACATATGCAAGCTCAGGTTAAATGGGTTGATGGCATGCGTTTTGTCGGCCGTTCTGCCAGTGGCCACAGCATTACTATGGATACTTCTGAGCAGTACGGTGGTTCAGGTTCTGCTCCCAGCCCCATGGAAATGGTGCTGATGTCTGTTGGTGGTTGCTCGTCCATTGACGTGGTCAGCATGCTGAAAAAAGCGCGTCAGGATGTTATCGACTGTGAAGTTGAACTGAGTAGTGAACGTGCCGATGCGGTACCTGCTATTTTCACCAAGATTCATCTGCACTTTGTTGTGACCGGTCGTGATCTGAGTGAAGCGCAGGTTAAGCGTGCCGTAGAACTCTCTGCAGATAAGTACTGCTCAGTATCCATTATGCTGGGTAATGGCGGTGTTGAAGTAACACACAGCCATGAAGTGAAAAGCATTTAATCATTCCCATGTACCACCTTCGGTGCGTCAATTCGATAATGTAGTAGGCTGATCAGATTCAGGCTTTTTTCAACCGCCTTGTTTCAAAAAATCGTATCTCTGGTCCTGTTCTTCTGTACTACGCAGGGCCGAACCTACGCAGGGCCGAACCTATCTGTACCCTCGCATTGAGTGCTTTAGGTTATGCCAAACCGTCCACTTAAATTACGGAAGGCTCTTTTTCAGGTTTTTATCGTCCTAAGCGCCGTTCTCGCTTGTTGAATTCCTGTAATGATTCAATAAAAACATCAGGTGTAAATGCGGGCCATAGCTCATTGCGGAAAACCCACTCGGAATAGATGCTTTGCAGCGGCAGAAAATTGCTTATTCTTTTTTCCCTTCCGGCTCGGATGACCAGATCGGGGTTTGACCAGCCATCAAGTGACGATGAGTAGAGATAATCGTTAAACCTGAATTGATCCGGCAATGTACCATCTACGTAGCTTTTTAATATGGCTTTAGCGGCATCTTCGATCTCCGCTGTTCCCCCGTAATTGATGGCCAGATTTACTCGCATCCCTGTATTGTTGGCGGTGGTCGCCGTAAGCACATCAAGGGTGTCCAATAAACTTTTAGGTAAACCCTGTCTGCGCCCCAGGTGACGGAACCTCATATTTGAGTCCACAAGTTGATCTTGGAACTGCTGAAAAGATTGCTCCAAAAGACTCATGAGGACACGAACTTCATGTTCAGGCCGACGAAAGTTCTCGGTTGAAAACAGATACAGAGTGAGCTGGGAAATGCCTGACTTTTGAGCCAGTGCCATAATTTGTCCAAGACGAAGCGCGCCAAACAGATACCCATAGGCTCTATCCTGATAATTTTGCTCATCAGACCAGCGACGATCTCCGTCCAGAATTAAGGCAACATGGCCGGGAACACTTATTAACTGTTTTGGAATAGAAAATTCATCATACTCGGTCTGTAAATGATTTTTGAACCTGCTGAGAGGAAGTGCCATTGACGGATATTGTGCCGCCGTCGATACACTTTGAGCTATACCTGAAAGAACCTGACCGATCCGTACCTGATAGCCGTCATTACTCAAACTATCCGCCAAGCATGTGCTAATCAAAGCATGCAATATAAGCATGCAGGCGATCTGCATCCTTAAATTCGACTGCGGTTGTGAACGCGACGACATCGGCAGGCTCCATGAAGTTGAGCTGCAAGGCTAGTACATAAATTCAAAAAGTTTGATACCTGGCAGTTAGTCACCTGATATTTTCCACGCCCATGAACCATCCCTGGCCTTTGAAGACATCAGGCCCCCAGCCTCTTTTGCAAGCAGTGTGTAGTGTTACGTTTTTTCTGAAGTTTGGCGTATGTCGCTGACCTGTCAGTTGTTTCTTCCTTCCCCTGCTCAAGCTGCAATTTCAAAAGCAGCTTTAATCAGCCTGCGGGTATATTCATGCTCCGGGTTTTCCAGAACCTTGGACGAATCACCATACTCAATCAGCTTGCCATGCTGCATCACCATAACTCTGTGGCACAGGGCTCTGACGACTCGCAGGTCATGGCTGATAAACAGGTAAGACAGGTTCCGCTTAGCCTGAAGTTCCCGCAGCAACAGGATGATCTGGTTCTGTATTGAGAGGTCGAGTGCTGAAGTAGGCTCATCCAGCAGGATAAACTCGGGCTCCATGGCAATGGCCCGTGCGATAGCAATCCGCTGCTTCTGGCCTCCGGAGAACTCGTGGGGGAAACGTTCCAGAGCAAAAGCATCCAGTCCTGAATCCTGCAGTGCCTGAATGGCCAGTTGTTCCCGTTCTTTGGCGTTTGCCCCAATATTATTGATGAGCATCCCCTCCTGAATAATCTGTCGTACAGTCATACGAGGGTTCAGAGAAGAGAAAGGGTCCTGGAAGACAATCTGCATCTTTCTGCGCAGTGGTTGCATGCCTTTTCGGTCAAACTGGTCAATACGCATATCATCAAAGATAACTTCACCGGTGGAATCAATCAGGCGCAGCAGGGCATGACCAAGTGTGGTTTTGCCCGAGCCCGATTCTCCCACGATGCCAAGAGTTTCCCCTTTTCTCAGGGTCAGTGAGATATTGTCTACAGCTGTCAGCATTTTGGGTGGCTGACGTTTCCACCAGACACCGGGTTTCAGTGTGAAAACAACCTCCATATCAGTGGCATCAATCAGCTCTGCGGCATCTTCCGGCAAAGCTGGTGCTGTCCCTTTGGGTTCTGATCCCAGAAGGTGCTGACTATAAGGATGTTGTGGCTTGGCAAAGAGTTTCTCTGTTGAACTGTCTTCAACCAGCTTGCCATGCTGCATCACATATACCCAGTCAGAGTACTGGCGGACAATGGTCAGGTCATGGGTGATCAGTAGAACGCCCATTTTGTGCTTGAGCTGAAGCTGACGCAGAAGTTCGAGGATCTCTGCCTGTACGGTGACGTCTAAGGCTGTGGTGGGTTCATCAGCGATTAACAGGTCAGGGTTATTTGCCAGAGCCATGGCGATCATAACCCGCTGTCTCTGTCCACCGGACATCTGGTGGGGGTACTGATCCACACGGTCTTCCGCCTGAGGAATCCTTACCTCCTTCAGAAGCTGGATAATCTGTTCCCTGACTTCCTGCTTTGATTTCCCCGGATGATGTTCATGAATCACCTCGGCGATCTGCTGGCCCACTGTGTAGATCGGATTGAGGGAGGTCATGGGTTCCTGGAATATCATGGCAATGCGATTGCCACGAACCTTGCGCATCTGGTTTTCGGTCCAGTCCTTGATGTCTTCACCCTGGAAGTTGACCTGACACTTCTCTCCCACAATGGCCCGTTCGGGCAGGAGTTTCATGATGGCACGGGCGGTTACAGACTTTCCGGAGCCAGATTCGCCTACAAGAGCAACTGTCTGTCCTTCGAATATTTTCAGGGAAGCATCCTGAACTGCTTCCACAACGCCGCCCTCAACGGGAATCTTGACCTGGATATTACGTGCATCCAGCATCAGGTTTTCAGAACTCATTGTGTTTCTCCTAGGTTCTGCTGACGTAAGTTTGTGCATTCAGCGCCAGCGAGGCTTTTCAGATCTAGACGCTGACGTGAAGGAAGACTGGTTGTCTTTCGAACGGCTGCAACGACGAGCTGGAAAGCCTCGCTGGCGCCCTTCGGGTGGCCCAGAAAGCCGCCACTCCCTACGTCAGGCTCGCTTGATGTAGAACCACTACACCTTCGCAAGCCTTTCTTGTGATTAGCGGCTTTCTGAGCCACTGAATTGCACAAACTTACGTCAACAGAACCTAATGGTTGGATGTTACTGCTTGGAGTAAGGGTCAATGGCATCGCGCAGACCGTCACCAGCGGCGTTAAAGACCAGAACGGCAATCAAGATAAAGACAACAGGTGACAACAGCCATGGGTAAGAGCCGAGTACCTGGAAGTCTTTGGCAGCATTCAGCATCAGACCAAGGCTGACCAGTGGTGGTTGAATACCCACACCCAGGAAGCTCAGGAAGCTTTCGATCAGGATCATCTGGGGCACCATGGATGTCGCCCGCACAATAACGTGGGACATCACATTGGGCAGAATATGGTGAACAATGATTCGGTTGTCGGTTGCACCAACGGCCACTGCTGATTTCACAAAGTCAACATTGCGCAGTGCCAGTGATTTGCCCCGAATTTCACGGGCCAGCTGGGCCCATTTCAGGCCACCCAGAAGTAGAATAAACAGGATCAGCGTGCTTTCGGATGAAGAGGTTTTGGGCAGAATAGCAATAACGGACAGGAACAGCGGCAGTTCAGGAAACGCCAGCATCAGTTCCACAACCCGTTGTACCCACAGGTCAGTCCTGCCGCCATAGTAACCCGAGGCAATACCTACAAACGAGCCGATGGTGACACAGATGATCATCACTACAAAGGCCAGGAACAGGGTAATGCCGGTACCATGGAATATCCGACTGAGTACGTCACGCCCCCAGCCATCAGTGCCAAGTAGGTGTACGCCTTCACCATTTTCACCAACGAACAGGTGAGTCGATACGTCTATTCCGAGAATGGAGTATTCCCAGCCCTGTTCGAAGAACTTCAGGTAAACCCTCTGGCTGGTATCTTCCTTGTAGAGGGGCTGGAAAGTAACAGGGTCAAAGTCAACGATGACCGGATGCACAAACGGGCGAAGGGAAAAACCGTTGTCATCACTGAACTGCAAAGACTGAGGAGGAAGATAAATATCTTTGCTGTTTCTTTCCTGGGGGTTATGGGGTGAGAAGAATGAGGCAAAAATGGCGAGTGTCACCAGCATGGCCATCAGCCACAGGGCGACCAGTGCCATCCGGTTACGCTTGAACCGCCGCCATACCAAGGCGCTGTACTTCTCACTCTTTGGCTCAGGGCGTTTCCGGGTATCCTGGCCGGTTGCGTGTGTGGTTTGCATGTTTCTCTCTCTAAGCCAGGCGGATTCGTGGATCAAGTGCGGCCAGCAGCAGGTCGGCCAGCAGGTTACCGATAACCAGAGTGGCGGCCAGCAGCATCATAAAGGTGGATACCACGTAGATATCCTGAATAGCCATGGATTCAACAATCAGTGGTCCAACAGTTGGCAGGGAGAAAACAATGGCAACTTCCAGTTCTCCGGCAATCATGTAGGGAAGGGCAACGCCCTGATACATGATCAAAGGGTGAAGGGCATTGGGAACAATATGCTTAAACAGTACCCGTCTTGAAGACAGTCCCTTGGCCTTGGCTGTTTCCACATACTGGGCCTGCATAACATCAAGAACATTGGAACGCATAACCCTCAGGTTCTGAGCCATGCCGCCGTAAATCGCTACCAGCAATACTGGCCAGATATGCTGCATCAGGTTGACGAACTTCGCGAAGCTCCAGGGAGCCAGGGCAAACTCGGGAGAAAACAGTGCAGCAACATGTGATGAGCCGACAATAAAGACCAGCCAGTACAACATAATCAGGGACAGAACAAAGCGCGGCGTGGTCATGCCGATAAAGGCAAACAGGGTGGTGAGGTTATCAATCCATGTGTACTGTTTGCGCGCGGCCACAATACCAAGGGCTGCGCCGAAAAGTGTGGCTCCAAGGTGACAGAGCAGGGCTATAAACAGTGTCATTGGCAGCCGGTCAGCGACCAGTTCACTGATAGGCTTGTTGCTGTTGAAAGAAAACCCGAAGTCTCCTTCCGTTAAAATTCCTTTCATCCAGTTGAGGTACTGGGTATGGAACGGCTTGTCCAGACCATGGCGAACCCGGTAATCCTGGGCCAGTATCTCGGCATCAGCCTCACTCATGCCACTTAGGGTGATGGCGTAGTTTTTTATCTGGTCACCGTAGTCTCCCGGTGGCAACTGGATAAGGGTAAAAGAGATAAAACTGAGCACAGCCAGCAGGGGTATGGCAGCAGCGCATCGCTTGAGAATATAACTTAACATCGAAAAGCCTTGCTTCAGGAAACAGCCACCTGACATTCATTCATGCAGGTGGCTGTTGAACCGGTTTATTTCACCGTATGGGGCAGCTGCTCAGGGAAGAGCTGCTTCTTCTGAAGGTCCTTATCTACCCAGAAACGTTCCCTCATAGTGGCATCTTCTGCCCACTGGTAAGCCAGAATCGGCGTTCCTTTCGGTACGTTCTTCAGGCGCTTGTTGAGGATCATGGCTCCGGGCACATTCACCAGCCCGACGCTGTACACATTCTCGGTAAAGATATGGTTGTACTGCCTCATCAGCTCAGCTTGTTTGGCTGGATCTGTCTCGGTAGTGAAACGGCTGATCACGTCCACCAGCTCCTGCTCAAAGGGCAGCAGCTTCTGGGGGGCGTTCTTGGTTCCGCGGTGCCAATATGGCTGGTTGGTGTGACGAGGTGCCAGGAAGTCAGCTCGTTGAATCGGCACGATGTACTCCTTTTCATTACGGTGAATGTAAAAGTCGTAATCGCCACTGTCCCGAATGTTTTCCCTGGTTGCTGAATTTTTCACAACCTGAGGAATCAGGTTAATACCGACTTCATTCATCATGCTGATGATGCCTTCAGCCAGAGTAACATCGGTCGGGTTCTTGGATGTGTAGGTCATAACGATATCAAGGTTCTTGCCTTTCATCGGACCTGACGTCCAGTTGCGGATGCCATCGCCATCGGTATCTTTCAGACCGAGAGACTCCAGAAGCTCCTTGGCAACTTCAGGTTTGTAGTCGTAGAACACGACAGAGTCCTTGTCGCCCATCATGCCTTCAGGATACAGACCACCGGCATAAGGGGTTGCGAAAGGACCGCGAACCAGAGACTGTGCCAGGGCCTGACGGTCCAGAGCATGACTGACAGCCTGACGGAACTCTAAAGTACGGTTGAGCTTGCGAACTTCCATGGCACGAACATCACCTTTGGTGCCGTACTCTTTAGAGAAGTTGGTCAGGATACTCCAGCCAAGGGTTCTTGGGCCAAACTCAAGACGGGCAGGTGAGTTCTTTTGTGCGGACTTGCGCAGAGACTCGATGTAGTTCGCGGGATTTTCCATATTGGACATATCCGCATTACCCGCCACAGTCTGAATTGTCCGATCAGACCAGGTGGAGAGCTTATGACGTACTTCATCAATGTAAGGTAGCTGACGCCCTTTTTCGTCAACCTTCCAATAGTAAGGATTACGACGCATGACAATCATCTCGTCGCTCTTATGGTAAACCGGAGCCCATGCGCCCATGGTCGGGGCAGGAACCTGGTCAGGCTTTTGAGCATTTATATAAGAGTCGTAAGTTGCGTCAGCGTTATAGCGTGGATGCTCAGGCTTCAGGATATGGGATGGCCCTGGACACATATTAAAGAAACCCATAGCGAACAAGTTTTGCATGGGGAATGCATCTTTAAACGTCCACTGCAGGGTGTACTTGTCCAGAGCCTTCAGGGTTGTGCCGTTACCAAATGTGCCTGGAGATGCACGTGAAGGAACATTGGTATCCTGAATATTATCTTCCCAAAGGAAAATAATATCTTCAGTGTCGAATGGGTTGCCGTCAGACCACTTCGCACCTTTGATCAGGTTCATGGTCAACTGCTTGCCGTCTTCAGACCATTCCCAGCTCTTTGCCAGGTTGGGAAGAGGTTCTTGCTCGTCAGAGTTCAGGGTAAACAGTGGGCCGGTTCGAGTCAGACACTCTGCGACTGCGTAGCTGACACCACCCCAGCCCTGGCTGAGACCTGCAGCCCAGTTCCAGCCTTTGGGGCGGGAGCCAGACACGTGTCGTAGAACGCCACCATATTCACCAAGGCCGTCAGTCATACCTTTGCTGAGGTAGACCAGAGGCTCTTTCGGCAGACGTTCGCTGACGGGTGGAAGCTCTCCGGCTTCAACTTTTTTGGAGACCCATTCTGGCTCTGAATATTCAGGCAGAGCTTCAAACTTTTGAAGGTCACTGACACTGTAATGAATGATCTGCCCCTGGGCATCGAACTTGGGAGCCTCAGGCAGTTTGCCTGGCTGAGCCGATGGAGAAGCGGTGGCTATTGCACTGGCCAGTAAACCCATGGCCAGCGAAGCTGTGCGCATGGCAGGCAAGCTTTTTCCTCTCATTATTGACTGTCCCCCTTACAAACAGGTGTTGTGTGTTCGGAATTACACTATCTGGAATGGGAGAATTAACTAATCCCAAAAAAACTGAAATTATTCCCAAAAAGTAAGGTTATTCAGGAAAACATGATCTGATTTGGTCCTGAGTCAAAAGATTGAAGGTAGAATCTGTTCGCAACTGTTTATCCAGGGGATAGGTTTACGTGCGGTATGGAAGAGTTTTGTAACGAAAGTGCTCTTGGGAATCGGGTCAATCCTACAACGGTTGATTACCTGAAGGGTAATGAAGATATCAGTCCACTTGCCCTGTTTTCGCGATATGAACAGATTTTCATTGAGTTTCGTGAGCCGTGGTATATGCAGACTTATCACTGGCATGCACAACTGGAGGTCAATATACCCTTTGATGGAACACTCGAATATGAGATCAACAACCAGTCATTTCGGTTTGATGCAGGACATATAGGAATTTTCTGGGGAGCGATTCCACACCGTCTGGTGAAAATCCATAACTGCACAAAGCTGGGGATTATTAATATTCCCCTTCATCAGTTTTTGTCATGGCCACTGGATAAAATCTTAACCAGTCAGTTGATGAACAGCTTTGTGATTCAATCCAGAAACAGGGTGCTGGTCAGTGAATTCGAATGTGAACGCTGGCTGCTGGAGCTGGATATGGATGATATTGGCAGACAGCAACTGGCAGGAGAGGAGATCGCCCTGATGCTGCGTCGTATGTGCCTGTCAGGGTGGGATGCTCTGGTAGGCAGCAACAAAGTTGACAAGTGTACGACAGGTGTATCCTCTTCAAGCCAGAAGAATGTTCAGTTGATACTTGAGTTTATCGCCAAGCATTATGATGAGCCGATCTATGTTTCCGATGTGGCTGCATCAGTTGGCCTGAACCCTAACTACGTGATGAATCTGTTCCAGCGAGTGATGCAAATGTCTATTAAACAGTACATCAATGCCACGCGTTTGAATCATGCACGGGCTCTCCTGACTGATACGGAACGACCTATTCTTGATATTGGATTATCTGTTGGCTTTAATTCTACCAGCCGTTTTTATGACACTTTCAAACGATACATGGGAATGACACCCAAGCAGTATCGCGTTCAAAGCCGCAGTATGTCACTCGAAAAAAGGGTGGGAGACTTTTACCTTCCCGGTATCAGGTAAGAAACAGACTTTCTCTTTTCATTTCTAACAATGTGATGCGTAAGCAGAGGATCACCATACTCCTCCACTTACGCATCAATCTCGAACTTTTACTTCAGTCGGGCAAACTCCGGCAACCAGTCCCCGTGGGCACGGCGCAGGTCATCAACCATATTGCGAATCTGATCCAGGTCCAGCTCGGCGGCTGTATGTGGATCCATAAAGGCGGCATGGTAGATGTGCTCAACATTTTCAGTTGCAAGGGCTTCTACAGTCAGCTGCTGCACATTGACGTTAGTCTGGATCAGGGCCGCAAGCTGTGGCTCAAGGCTGCCAAAGGCAATAGGTTGAACACCATTGCGATCAATCATACAGGCCACTTCAACACTGATATCCTGTGGCAGGTTGTCAATCAGTCCATGGTTGGCAACATTGCCATAAATGACTGAAGGCTCACCGGTTGCCAGAGAATTCACGATAGTTGCAGCATACTCATGGCTCTCTTTCAGATTCATACTTCCGCCGTCGTGCAGTTTCTTGAGTTCTTCATCCCACTCGGATATCTGGACTTCACAGCGGCGAATATATTCATCGATAGGAATATTGTACTGCTCGATCAGATCCTGCCGACCTTCCTTGATAAACCATGGGCTGTATTCGGCAAAATGTTCGCTTGATTCTGTTACGAAATAACCGAACTGTTCCATGATCTTGTAACGGACAAGGTTATCCTTGGGGGCTTTTCCTTCTGCAAACAGTGACTTGAGGCGAGGGTAAAGATCTTCTCTGTGACCATCAGCATGGACTTTCTCGAAAGTCTTATAGAACGCCATATGGTTGATGCCGCCACAGGTGTAGACAATATCCTTGATCTCTTCACCCAGATCTTCCGCCAGATGTTCAGCCGTTCCCTGTACGGAGTGACACAAGCCCACGTAGTTAATATCAGGGGCCAGACGATGCATGGCACCGCTGATAATGGCCATTGGATTGACATAGTTCATCAGCAGAGCATTGGGGCAGAGTTCCCGGATGTCATTGGCAATATCCAGCATGACCGGCACGGTACGCAGTCCGCGCATAATGCCGCCAATACCGAGAGTGTCGGCGATAGTCTGCTGTAAACCGTACTTCTTCGGGATATCAAAGTCGGTGACTGTGCAGGGCTTGTAGCCACCAATCTGGAACGATGTCATAACGACGTCCGCACCTTCCAGGGCTGCACGCCGGTTTTCAGTTGAGACGACAGTGGCTTCTACTCCCATCGCATCAACAAGCTTTGCGGCTACCAGATGAGATTCAGCCAGTCGTTTGCTGTCAATGTCCTGCAGAGCAATTTCTGCATTTTGAAGTGCGGGTTTATGAAGAATATCGCGGACAATATTTCTCATAAACACAGTGCTGCCAGCGCCAATAATGGCAACCTTAAAACCCATTTGATACTCCCCGGATCAACAGGAATGCTGGAATAACAGAGATAGCCTCTGCTGGATTGTGCCAATTTTTGATTCGACGCTACAGAAAGTCAGTCCGTTTCATAAACAGTTATTCCTGAAAGATAAGATTGCTGTTGATTACTGATTTTTTGGCAACTTCTTAATAGTGATAGAATGTTGGTTCTGGCTCTGGTGGTATCTCCTTGTCTATGACCGATTTCAAAACGTTGAACAGCACTCAAATTGCCAAACTGGCAGGCGTATCAAGAAGTACTGTTTCCAAAGTGATTAATAATTACCCGGATATTCCCGAGAAGACCAAAGACAAGGTTCGTTCAGTCATTGCCGAGTATCGCTATACACCCAATGCTTCTGCACAGGTTCTCAGGGGGAAACCTCAGGCCGTTATCGCTCTCTATGTTTATGCGGGTGTTGATGAGGTGAACCAGGATTCCCTTTGTGGTTTGAGTTCTCCCTATGTAATGGGTGTGATTTCCAACTTCGTTGTGGCAGCTAATAATCGTGGTCACCGGCTGATGATTGAACTGCTTCGTCACGAAGAAGACGAGCAGGAGATCGAGCACCGGGTCCGTGAGCATTTTGACTCCAAAAGTATTGCCGGTGCTGTTTTTCTGGGCCTGCCAGAAACGGTGTCCTTTATCGACAATCTGACCGATGAGGATTTCCCGATTGCAGTGATTGACCGGGAAGTTAATGACCATGGGATGGCGTTAAATATTTTCACCGATGACAGATATGGTGGTGAAATGGCAACTGAACACCTGATTGCCAACGGGTTTCGGCACCTGTTGTTTATCGGCGGGGATATGAGCAAACGTTCTGCCCGAAAGCGGGCTGAAGGTTATGTTCAGGCGATGAAGAAGCACGGATTAACTCCCGAACTTTTATCAGGGGATTTCACAGAGCAGTGTGGTACTGCTGCAGCAGAAAGAATTCTGGCAAGAGATTCAAAACCTGATGCAGTCGTTTGTGCTTCTGATATCGTTGCCTATGGATTGATTCGTACACTGCAAAAGCTGGATAACGACTACCTCCATAAGATGGGAATCATTGGTTTTGATGGCAGTGTGCATAATGATTTTCAGAGCCCGCCTCTGTCTTCAGTCAAAGTTGACTTTGCGGCAATGGCGCGGGCCACGATTTCCTCTTTGCTTAACCCTGACAGCGAGACTGACAGGGTTATTCCAGTCACTCTTGAACCAAGAGCATCAAGCCTGCGGTGAATCCTGCCTGGTGCTGATTTAGCGGGTCATCACGATGTATCCGGACTCAGGCAGCGACACTTCATTCAATCCGCATTCCAGCGTTAAGGTTTTGTTGCTGGTTTCCAAACCCAGGCAGTCAAAAACAGCAGCTTTTACAGTTGATGTTTCAGGAACCTTGATATAGAGGCTGTCAGATAAGGCGCCGTTAACCAGGGTGACCTGGTTTTCACCGGAATTAAACAGTTCGGCCACAACCGGCCCATGAAGAGTCACGATTTTCTGATCACCCAGCTGACTTTCAATAATCGGGTACTGCATCTCCGGAGCAGATGATTTTAGTTTACCGTTCAAAAGAAGGTTCCGGTGTTGTTTCCAGAAACCCAGCCAGTGGCGGGTCATTGCCAGGTGTTCTTCAGACAGCTCTTTCATATCCGGAGATATCTGGGGCACCGAGAACAGGGTATTGATAAAGTGCAGGCTGGCACTTTCCACCCTCTCTTCAGGTGACCAGATAAACATATCGGAATGCACCGCTGTGTTTCCGGATAGCATCCGCAGATCCATAATGCTCATACGGTTCATGATGGAATCGTTCGGACAATCGTGGACCCGGAAAATATTGCCATACTGACGAATCTTCGGGCCGATATATTTCTGGCGGAACTCGATCAGAATACCGGGATTGATGTCTTCAAGTGTGCGACGCACGTCTGACAGAAGTCTGTGGACAGCCAGATGCAGTGACTCTGTATCACGCTCAGAATCAGGTACAAGTGCCTTGCCCTCCGCGTTATTCATATCAAACTCATCAATAAAGTCGAGTTTCAGGCCATCCAGACCATAATCTGACACCATTCGACTGTAAGTGTCGATAAGGTACATGCGGACTTTTGGATAGCGGGGGTCGAAAACTCCGGCATCATTCTTTGTGGAATAAAATAACAGGTTGTCTTTGAACTGATCCCAGACCTCGCAGCCTTTTCCAATAAACGGCACGCTTAGCCACACCATATATTTCATGCCCAGCTCCTGAACCCGCTGAACATGAGCCTTCATATCCGGGAAGCGACGCTGGCTGACCTGCCAGTCACCACAGAAACGGTAACCGCGGTTGTTGTCGTCTGTCTGCCAGCCATCATCGAGAATAATGGTTTTGCAGCCCACTTCATGGGCAAGACGGCACTGGTCTTCAATTTCCTGTTGCTGAAGATTTTGATGGAAGCTGTACCAAGTGGAGTAAACCGGTTCTAAAGCTGCTTCGGGCACTGACATACAGCTATGTTCATCCTTGGCTTCAAACCACTCTGCAATCTGGGTAATGGCCTGATGATAGGGTTTGTTGTTCAGATCCAGTCGCAAGGTTGCATGGTAACTGGTTCTCTCTTCTGAAGGTGAGTCAAACAGGCGAAACTGTATTCGGGCCACTCGCTCTTCTTCATAGGCACCGATATGCATCTTGACTGGCTCAGAGGCATCCGAGAGAGCAACAGTCAGTTTGTTCTGCCCGGTCAGGCTGTAAAAACAGCCAACAGGAGCGAGTTTGCAAATCTGGCTGTCAAAACCATATTGCCATTCACAGATTCCTTTATTTCGAATTGAAACGGGGTTACCGGTTATACCCGGTGTCCAGCAGGAATGAATATCCTCAAATGGAAGGTGAACCTGTAAAACAGTTACCGGTAGAGTGATGGCTTTCTTTGCCTGAACGGCAAAATCAATATAGAGAACCCCATGCTCTTCTCGTTTCTTCAGACTGATGTTTTCAATGTGTTGGTCATCTGCCACTGACAGATTTATGTTCAGGGTGTCGTGGTTTAGCAGCTTGTTCATACTTCCATTTCCGGCCGTTGTATATGGCCTGCATCTTTTTTCGTAGTTTGTTTTTATATTACTAACACGTGTTCGTTGAAGGGTTAAATGCCACACATCAATATTTGGGAATGAATATCTGCAGATTAAAAGGGTCTTACCACTACCAAAATAATAATTCCGATCAGCATAAACACCGGAATCTCGTTAAATACCCGGTAGAACTTATGGCTTTTGGTATTCACCCCCTGGGCAAAAACTTTCACGTAATGGCCACACATAAAGTGATAGATAATCAGCAGGGCAACCAGAGAGAGTTTTGCATGCATCCAGGGTTGAGACATGTCGGATGGAACAAGGTAAAGAAGCCACAGGCCAAAGAGTACTGTCAGAATCATTGAAGGCATCATGATTCCCCGGTAGAGCTTGCGCTCCATAACCTTAAAACGCTCATCACCAACCGTATCAGTTGTCTCAGTGTGATAGACAAAAAGCCGGGGCAGATAAAAGATTCCGGCAAACCAGCACACAATCATTATCAGATGGAATGCCTTTATCCAGAGAAACATACAGCCCCCTTGGGTAGTTGGCGGTTATATTCTGTAATGACTGACCAGGTTTTCCTTGGTCACCAGCCCGATAATTTTTTGCTTCTTCTTTCGTTTCTCACTGAAAATATACAGTGCGTCGACATGTTTTTCAGCCATCATTTCCCAAGCTTGGTAAACCGATGACTGACTCTCAATGGGAGCAACATCGTACCGGGAGGCAGGGATATCAAGCAGATCAACAGTATCAGACGAATCATTGTTGTTATCCAGGTAAAAGACTAAACCGGAAGTCGGCATAATCATGCTGGGGGCACCATTTTCAAGAATAAGAATCCACGTAGGGTTGTTTTTCAGAAGACTGCTTAGCTCAGCCAGAGACTGGAAACGGTTCAGTCGAATGAACTCTGTATCCATCATTGAGGTAATACCAATCCGGCTCAGAGCCTTATGAACCGGGTTATGAAATCGACTGCGACCCTGCAATCCAAGCAGTTGCTCAAAAATTCCGGGCTTACGGAACATCAGGTTGGCGGTCAGGGTGGCAATAATAATGGCCAAGAGTGCCGGGAACAGCAGATTGGTATTGCGGGTCATTTCTACGACAGTCACCAGTGCTGTCAGTGGTGCCTGAAGGACAGAGCCCAGCATGGCACTCATGCCCACCATAACGTGGAAGCCCGCGTTCATATACTCTGTACCGGTCAACAATCCCATAACGGTTGCGCAGAGAGCGCCACCTGCTGCACCAATAAACAGAGTTGGGCCAATCAGCCCTCCGGGTACGCCCAGCCCAAGGCTGATAGAGCTTGCCAGCAGTTTGCCAAACAGGATAAGCACTAAGAAGAGTGGAGTGTGCAGTTCTCCAATCATCAGCTCGGTGATCGTCCCGTAACCTACACCCATCACGGCAGGGGCTGGAATAGCAATCAAACCGGTGACTCCAGCAGCAGTCAAAAGGCGCAGGAAAAGAGGAACGCGAGCCGTTTTCTTAACAAAGAATGTCATCAGCTGGCAGAACAGTGCGCCGAGTACACCCATAACGACGCCTGTCGTCAGGATCAAAGGGAGATCGCTTAACAGTTCAGTAGAAATGGGAGGAACAAGGAACGCTGGATCTGTTCCGTAAATGGTTTGGGTGATAATGGCCGCACTGGCGGATGCGAGCATAACCGGTAGAAAACCGGATAACGTGTATTCCACCATCAAGACTTCCAGTGAAAAAATAACCCCGGCTACCGGAGTGTTAAAAGCTGCTGAAATGGCAGCTGCACTGCCGCAGGCCACCAGGATGCGCAGACTGTTATTGGGTAGTTTCATGCTTTGTCCGAGCAGACTGGCTGTTCCTGCTCCCAGATGAACAGCTGGGCCTTCCCGGCCAATGGAGTGACCACTCGCTATCGCAATGGCTCCGGCAAAAAACTGGTTTAACAGGTTGCCCAGACTTAACCGGGCCTGGTGCCAGTCGAGACGCTCAATAACATGAATAATGCCAACCTGTCGGTAATTCTTGTGAGTAAAGAGGGCAGTCAGCAGTAGAGTCAGAGAGCCAAGGACGGGCAGGAATATACGGATATCCCAGTCAATATCCATAAAAGCCTCTTCCGGAAGCCCTGCCATAAAGAGACTGGATAACAGGGTAATCAGTTCCCTGAACATCATAATAACCAGGGCGGTCAATATGCCGGAAACCAGCCCGAGAAGAGTGAGTTGGGGCAGGGCATCAATGCGGGCAAGCTGGTTTCGAAATCTGTTCAGATCCGGGGATGTTGGTTTAAATCTCACTTTATGGGGTCACGTACGGGTTTGGTTATTTTTACCATGGAAATGCCCGCTGCATTTTCATTTTTCGGTGTGGGCATTTCCCGCTCATGGCTGTTTAAGTGCGGTGTATACAGCACTATTCTGCTTTTTCTACAGCTTTCTGTTTCCAGGCAATACCATCTATTGATTTAATAACGCACATTTTATAATGGACAGAATAAATTAAATAGGTGGGAGAGGACGTGTGATTAAAGCAGGTGTTGTAGGTGGAACGGGATATACCGGTGTTGAGCTGTTACGTTTATTGATACGCCACCCACAGGTTGAATTAAAGGCCGTTACATCCCGTGCCGAATCAGGGAGACGCGTTGAGGAACTTTACTCCAATCTGCGTGGGTATCTGGATCTGGCATTCTCTGAGCCGGATATAGAAACCCTTGCAGAATGCGATATTGTTTTCTTTGCCACGCCCAACGGTGTGGCGATGAAACAGGTGCCTGAACTGCTGAAGCGCGGCGTCAGGGTTATTGACCTGGCAGCGGATTTCCGGATCAGGGATATCCCCACATGGGAGAAGTGGTATGGCCTGACCCACGCCTGTCCGGAATTTGTGGCGGAAAGTGTCTATGGTCTGCCGGAGCTGAACCGTGATGCAATAGCGGATGCGCGTCTGGTTGCCAATCCAGGTTGTTATCCCACGGCTGTTCAGCTTGGCTACAAGCCTCTATTGGATAATGACCTGATCTTTGAAGAAGGCCTGGTTGCTGACTGTAAATCCGGAACAAGTGGCGCGGGGCGGCAGGCCAATGTTGGTACGCTGCTCAGTGAGGCGGGCGAGTCATTCCATGCCTACGGTGTAAGTGGTCACCGACATCAGCCGGAGATACTACAGGGACTTATTGGCATGAGTCATGGAAAGGTACAGAGAGTTACGTTCGTACCACACCTTCTGCCAATGATTCGTGGTATACATGCCACCCTTTATGCGCGGCTGAAAAATGGTACCAGCGAGCAGGAACTGCATCAGCTGTTTGAACAGGCTTATCAGAATGAGCCATTTGTTGATGTGATGCCCTTAGGCAGCCTTCCCGAGACCCGTAGTGTCAAGGGAGCTAACCAGTGTCGTCTGGCAGTCTATCGACCCGGTAATGACGATACTGTGGTGGTGCTGTCTGTGATCGACAACCTTGTAAAGGGAGCATCCGGACAGGCTGTGCAGAATATGAACATTATGTTTGGTCTTCCTGAGAAGGAAGGTTTGGAAATTGTCGGGCTTTTGCCCTGACGCCTGGAGGCAGACTTGAAGAAGTTTTCCCGGTTCTGGCAATCCAGCCGCAAAGCGGCTGATCGCAGGGAAAAAAAACTGCGGGTTGTTGCCCATGACCCTGGTTACGCCTTTCGTATAAGGATACTGGTTCTGTTGCTGCTGGTTGGCACCGGTTGTGCTGGTTTTTATCTGGGAACCAGCTTTGCCTGGAATGAACTGGATGTGATGCGCTCTGAGCTGGGTTCCGTCACGGAGGAGAATGGTTCCTATAAAGTGGAACTGGATACACTCCGTCGCCGGGTTGCCATTCTTGAGCGGGGAAACCAGATCAGCCAGCAGGCTGCAGAAGAAGTGCGTCAGGAACTGATTCGTCTGCGGGAAGAGAAAATCAGTCTGTCCCGGGATATCCGTTTTTATCAGAATATTATGAACCCGGAGCTCGCCAATCAGGGGGTGAGCGTTAAGAGCTTTGAGCTGCAGCCTGCCGGTGATTCCGGACGTTTCCAGTGGAAAATGACAGTTGTCCAGAATGGAAAGAACCACAGGTTCCAGAAAGGAAGGTTGCTGGCTCGCCTGGAAGGTTTCAGGAACGGCAAAAAGGCCGGATATGACTTTGCTGAACTGACCCCTGAATTCAATAAGGGCGGTGAAAAACTGGGTTTTCGTTATTTTCAGGGTATTCCTGGAGACGGCATTTGGGGCTCATTAAAACTTCCGGAAGGGTTTGAGCCGGAGCGGCTTGATGTCACTATCCAGCTGTCCAGTCCGTCTAAGAAAGTGACAAAAAAGTCATTTGATTGGTTTATTGAGGAGTCTGAGTAGTATGTGGGGAAAGAAGCAATCTGCCGGTGATAGGGTGTCTTCTGCTTCTGGTAGTGATGCCACAACATTAATCTCCGAAGGAACCGAGATTCGTGGTGATATGATCTTCCGCGGATCCATGCATGTTGAAGGTCGGGTTATTGGTAATATTCAGGCCCACGAGGGCACCTTGCGTCTGGCTGATGGTGGCTTGATTGAAGGTGATATCCGGGTATCTGATATTGTGATTAACGGCACAGTGAAGGGTGATGTCTTCGCTGCCGGCAAGCTGGAGCTGGCCAGTAAAGCCGATATTTCCGGCAATGTTTATTACAACACGATCGAGATGGTAGTGGGTGCACAGGTGAATGGTGTTCTGGAGCGTGTGGATGCTCCCGATACACTTGAGCCGCCCAGAGAGCTTGGTTGTGTGAAGGAGCCGGAGATCATTCCTGCTCCCGTAATGACGGAATAACGCAAGAAAATACGGGTATCCTGAGGTTTTCAGGTACCGGTTAAAGTTGACTGGATTACTCGGATATGAGGATAATGTCCGAAAATTCAGCCACAGGCTGTCTGATGGAGCCGACTCCTCCCGCACGGAAGAAAACGGCTGCCTGTTTTGATAACAGTCTTGGCAATAAGTTGTCTGGAGGTCGAATGTCTGCTGCCGAAACCTTTGTTCCGGAGCCGGTTATTTTCACTGAGAATGCTGCTGCCAGGGTTAAAGCTCTGGTTGAGGAAGAAGGAAACCCTGATTTAAAACTGCGGGTCTACGTGACTGGTGGTGGCTGTTCCGGTTTCCAATACGGTTTTACCTTTGACGAAGAGCTCGCCGAAGATGATACCGTTGTAGAAAAGATGGGTGTAAAGCTGGTGGTTGATGCCATGAGCTTTCAATACCTGTACGGTTCCGAGATTGACTTCAAGGAAGGTCTGGAAGGTTCTCGTTTTACCGTCAACAACCCTAATGCCGCCAGTACCTGTGGCTGTGGGATGAGTTTTTCCGTCTAAGTTTTTCGCACTGGTTGCTCCTCTGGATTGGCCAGTGCAATCCTCTCCTTGCCCCATTCCTCCCCGTATCGGCTTCTGATATTCCAGTGAGTTGGAGTCACTGCCGCTAACAATTGGTAACAAAATACTTCCGAGTTCAATCAAACTTCTTCCCTGACCGATCGTCTCAATGTGCACTTACGTACATGACTGGTGGCGAGAGAACTATGGCGAAGAAACTCCTGAGTACTGTAGCAGCCCTGACTTTGGCTGGCAGCTTTTCGGTAATGGCAGCAACAACTGAAGTGGCTTTGTATAACCCAAAACAAAAAGTGACTGAGCCAAGTTATTTCAATGTTTCGCTGGCTCATATTAGCTCTTTGATGAAGTGGCCCTACTCCTTAGTGATGGGTAAAAATACTGTTCCAGAAAGGCATGCTGAGATCAGTAATGGATCTTCTGCTGGAGTCACTACTGAGCTACAGGTGTATGGTACTGAAACACAGACAAGTGAAGAACCTGCTACCACCGCGTTAGCCTTGAATAGCTCTCAGGCCAGACCTACTCCTGCAGCTCACACCGGATATGAAGTTATTGCACTCAATCCTGATGCCAGTGTGGTAGTGGTTCCAGGAACCAGTGGAATCATCCCAATGGTTGTTAAGAGGGCTACCAGCTTGATTGGTTTAGGCTCAGATGTTCAAGAGGAATCTGGTAAAACCGTTAATCTGGATATGGCAGATCTTTATCATGAAAGCAGCCCGGGCAGTGCCAGTGAGAGTCAGGCTGTCTATCTGGCTTGCTATTCCCAGCCTGGCTATGAAAAGAACAAAGGGTATCTGGTAAGTGGAAATTACAGGGTGCTTGGCTTTATTCGGGTTAATGGATCCTACGAAGGAATAAAAGCGATCCCTGAGTATATTGAGCGCAATGACAATCCTGACAATGGATGGGATATCAGCCAGGCAACCCATATGTACAGCAGGCACTGCAATAACTTTCTTGAAGCTTGCATGAACATTGATGAGCAGGGCGAACTGGTTTCAAATTGCTGGGCAGGTGGAGAAACCGGTGCCATGAAATCAAGACTGGATGCTGTTCATGATGAGCGCTACAGGGCTACTTGGCATGAGTCGGTAAATGGGGTAAGTAATTCAACTGCCATTGCATACTAATTTATGCGGGATAAACTCCACCCAGAATACGCCTGCCGGATGCATTGGTCACGGCAGGCAAATTACCCGGTAAACCAAGGAGGGTCTGTTGGGCCAGCCAGGCAAATGCTGCGGCTTCAACCCATTGTGGGGCAAGGCCTATTGCGTCGGTCGTGTTAACTGACAATTCCTCAAGGCAACTTACCAACCTGCTCATCAGAGTTGCATTCCTCGCTCCACCACCACAGACAAAGACTTCCTCACAATCTGGTGCATAAAGAGCAATAGCGTCAGCAATCGTTCGGGCTGTCAGCTCTGCCAGGGTGGCTTGAACATCTTCCCCTGAAAGGTCCTGATCCCGTTGCGACAATCCGTGCCATAACCAGGCATGATGAAAGTATTCTCTTCCGGTACTTTTGGGTGGTGGACGTGAGAAATAACTGTCGGAAAGCAATGTGCTGAGCAGCGCCGCAGAAATCTTGCCACTTGCTGCCCACTGTCCATTTTGATCATAACGGCGGCCGCTATGACGATAACACCAGTCATCCATCAGGGTATTGCCCGGGCCTGTATCAAAACCGATAACAGTGTTGGTACCAGCCGGAGGCAAAATGGTTATATTGGCAATACCTCCAATATTGGCAATAATCCTGGTTTTTTCAGGATGTCGAAAGACTGCTTCATGAAAAGCAGGAACAAGCGGTGCCCCTTCTCCTCCGGCTGCCATATCCCTGCGGCGGAAATCAGCAACAGTCGTTATACCTGTTTGTTCAGCAATAAGGCTGGGATTTCCGATTTGCAGTGTATTGCCAATTTGCGGCATATGGCGAATGGTCTGACCGTGACTGCCAATAGCTGCAATATCTTGAGGAGCGTGGCCGGTTTCATCTAGAAGATTGCTTACCGAATCTGCCGCGAGAATAGCGACTGCCAGATCAGCTTCGCACATGGCTTCAATTTCATTAGCACCAGGCTGACAGAGTGCGTTGAGTTGGTTACGTAATCTTGAAGGGTAGGGCAAGGAAATTTGCCCTACAAGAGTTGGGAATCTGGAGGTCAGATCAACCAGCACTGCATCCATTGCATCCAGGCTGGTGCCTGACATCAGACCGATATAAAGCTCTGAATCAGTTTGTACCATTGTTGAGATCGCTCTCCGCAGCAGCCAGCAGGGTTCCTGAATACCGCTCAAGCTCGGCCAGCATAACCCGTGTTATCTGGCGGAAGTTAGCCATCTCTGATTTTGGCAGTGGCTGCGCTTCAGGCAGCTTAACTGTCAAAGGGTTGCGGTGTCTGCCGCTTACCCGGAATTCATAATGCAGGTGAGGTCCGGTTGCCCAGCCCGTCTGACCGACATAGCCGATAGTCTGCCCCTGTTTGACCCGTTGGCCTTTCTTTAAACTGCGAGCTATACGGCTCTGGTGGGCATACAGGGTTTCAATGTTATTCGGGTGCTTGATAATAACAACATTGCCGTACCCTTTCTGGCGACCAGCAAGCTTCACAACGCCATCGCCGGCAGCCTTGATGGGTGTTCCTGTTGGTGCGGCGTAATCAACACCTCTGTGAGGGCGCTTGGTTTTGAAGATGGGGTGCAGGCGGTTGGGATTAAATGGTGAGCTGATACGAGTGAAATCTACAGGTGTGCGAATAAAGGACTTGCGCATACTCTTTCCGCTCGGGGTGTAGTAGTCGCTGTTGCCCTTGTTATCGGTGTAATAAACCGCTTCCAGAACTTTATCCCGGTTGGTAAAGGTGGCAGCTAGAATATCACCGTAACCGATACGCTCGCCGTCCAGATACTTCTCTTCATAAACCATGTTGAAGCTATCGCCTTTGCGGATATCCATAACGAAATCGATATCCCAGCCAAAAATATTGGCCAGGCGCATGGTCATATTATCGGGAAGACCTGCCTTGGTAGCAGCAAGGAACAGTGAGTTATCAATTGTCGCCCGGGCATAAGCGCGACGGATTTCAGGTTCGCGAATAACTTTCTTGGAAGAGTATACGTTCTCATTGACTGAGTAGACGACACTCTCAAGACGGTTCTGCACATACTTGAGTTCATTCAGCTTGCCATCAACGCGGCCAAAATTAATAAACTGGCCTGGGCGGATTCTTGTCAGAAGCCTGCCATGATCAGTTGAATTAAGAATGCGGTGAAGAGTGCCGGCACTCAGAGACTGACGGCTGAAGATATCTGAAAGAGTATCACCTGAACGGACTTTGACTTTCTCCCACGCAATAACAGGTTCTGCAGGAGTTTTCGCTAGCGCTTGAGAAACTGTCTGCAGCTGATCGGTGTTTAAGGTGGTGTCTGAGATTGTCTGTAATATAACTTCACGGCCATCATCTTCTATGGACGATAAGGTGAGCGGGATTTCTGTCCGCTTGGCCTGTGCGTCCTCGCCTGGAAGAAAGGCGAGAACCAACCCAATACCCGTTGTCACGCAGGCTATGGCAACCACGTGGCGGCGGGGAAAATTCTGGACTGCAGAGCGCAGTATTCGTTTCAATAAGTTCATGCCTGAGAATCACGGCTTATAAGAAAATCTTTTAACAGAATATAGGATATAAAACTTTAGGACTTTAGGAAACACAGTGACTTCTGACGAAACTTTGGGAGCAGGTAAGGTATCCTATGCAGTTATCTCGCTCAGCGCCAAGGGGATGGCTTGAAAACGCCAAGAAATACGGGAAATAGGGCTTTTTCTAATGGTTCTGGTGGTTGTCTTTTTTTTGCCATAGGGTATGTTTGCTCACTTAATTTATGTAAATGTCAATTCCCGGGGCAGAAATGCTGTTTTTCCGGGGCTATACAGGTAGTTGAACTATGTCAGGCGGTCAAAAACCGTTATTGGAAGATCTGCAGCAGCGTGGTCTGATCAATCAGGTAACGGCAGAAGAAGAGCTTGTGTCCCACCTTTCTGAAGGTTCTCGCACGCTTTATTGTGGCTTTGACCCCACCGCCGACAGTCTCCATCTTGGTCATCTTGTGCCTCTGCTGGTTCTCAAGAGATTTCAGCAATATGGTCACAAGCCTATTGCTCTGGTTGGTGGTGCTACCGGTCTTATTGGTGATCCAAGCTTTAAAGCTCAGGAGCGTCAGTTAAATACCCCTGATGTTGTTGCTGGCTGGGTAAACAAGATCAAGGGGCAGGTCAGTCAGTTTATCGATTTTGACTGCGGTGAGAACGCAGCTATTGTTGCAAACAACCTGGACTGGACAGGCGATATGAATGTTGTCGATTTCCTGCGTGAAATTGGCAAGCACTTCTCTGTTAACCAGATGATCAAGAAAGAGTCTGTACAGCAGCGTATTAATAGAGAAGATCAGGGTATCTCCTTTACCGAGTTCTCCTATGCTCTGCTGCAGGGAATGGACTTTGCTGAACTCAATCGTCTCTATGATTGCACCCTGCAGATCGGTGGGTCTGATCAATGGGGCAACATTGTTGGTGGTATTGATCTGTCTCGCCGTCAGAATCAGGCACAGGTGTTTGGTCTGACTGTTCCCCTGATCACCAAAGCAGATGGCACCAAGTTTGGTAAGACTGAAGGTGGTGCAGTCTGGCTGGATCCGAGAAAAACATCTCAGTACGCCTTCTATCAGTTCTGGATGAATACTGCTGACGCCGATGTATATAAATTCATGCGCTTCTTCACCTTCATGAATGTTGAAGAAATTGATGCAATTGAAAAGGCTGATGCAGAACGTCAGGGCCGTCCTGAAGCTCAGAATGTTCTTGCCCGTGAAGTGACCCGTCTGGTTCACGGTGAAGAAGGTCTGGCATCTGCTATTCGTATTACCGAAACCCTGTTCTCTGGTGATCTGGCTGACCTAAGCGAAAGTGAAATGGAACAGCTGCGCCTGGATGGCCTGCCTGCATCTTCTTTCTCTGCTGCAGATCTGGAAGGAAAGTCTCTCAACCAGTTCCTTGCTGAAGTCGGTGTTGCTCAGGGCAGTCAGCTGAAAGATGCTCTCAAGCGTGGTGCTGTTCTGGTCAATGGCGATGCCAAGACTATGGAAGACAATATGAAACTGGTCGAAGCTTTTGATGCTGAGAAAGCACTGTATGGCCGTTTCTTCCTGGTTAAAGTTGGCAAGAAAAAACATCATCTCTTTGAGCTTATTTAATAGCAGCTATACATTGTTGAGAAACACCGCCACTTGGCGGTGTTTCTGTTTTTACGGCTTGGAAGAAATTAAATTAACGTTGTTAATTATTTCTGTCCTTAACTGGTTGACATTGAAACGCAAATTCGTAGAATGCGCTCCTCGTTGGCCAGCGGCGAAACACGACAGTGATTCGAAACTGACTGGAAGCAGATTTAAATCTGCTTCTGGAAAATCTGCGGGTTGACAAGTATCGGTGCCACGGTAAAATGGCGGCCTCGCTGAAACGACTGCTTCACAGTCAACCGGAAACGGCTTCAGTAATCCTCTTCGCGAGATGCGATGAAGA
>NZ_JAMFLX010000139.1 GCF_023502345.1 Parendozoicomonas callyspongiae | reverse complement strand
CGGCGCAGTCCCTTGCCTGCACTTGTTATGCCTCTAGCCAGTTGTAGAATTGTTCAGGCATTTCATCTTCAACTTGCTCTATAGATTTAGTATCTACTGTCGAGTTACAACCCATAAGTGGTACTTCTATGATCTCGTCTTGATCAGACCAGTCCATATTTAGATAGCGGATATTATCGTTATCATAAGCAATAGATGTAACTCTTCCATGCCCGTACAACTTCATTGTTTTTCCAAATTGTTCTCTTTTCTTGAGAATAACACGATCACCTTTGCAGATAGAATTAAACCGTTCTACTTGATGCTTGCTTTCTAGATAATCAAATCTGCAAATGTTATTTTTTTCCACTCTGTGTCGAGTCTTCTATTAAAATCAGCACCTGGGCAGAATCCCATGAAAAGAATATATGAATCTTTCGGTGTTGCATTGTTTATGGCATTAAGGATGAGCTTTGCTTCGTCATCTCCGTTTTTGAATCTTTCTTCAGCTCTGATTTTTAGACTTATCAAATCGGCTCGAGATTTCTTACCAGACATAATAGTATTAATCACTTTTTCGTACTTCATAAGTGATGGATTTTCCTTTCGGTATCACTCGGTTTCTGAGGTTTACAGGGCATAACGCC
>NZ_JAMFLX010000138.1 GCF_023502345.1 Parendozoicomonas callyspongiae | reverse complement strand
GTGTGGGGCGCCGAAGGCGTCCCAGCCCCGAAGGGGCGAACACCACGCACTTGTTAGGTGCGTTTTATTTTACCCTTGCCATATGATAAACACTGACGTATTGGCCATTTCGGAATGCGAACTTTGCAGACTCACCCTCCATGATAAATCCATATTTTTTATACAGTGCTATGGCAGGGTCGTTGTCTGTGTATACAGTCAGTTCGATACGCTGAATGTTAAGCCAATTCTCGGCAAGATCAATGACTGAAGAAAGAAGTTTACTACCGACACCTTTTCCTTGGTATTTGTCTCTTACTCCCATACCAAAAGTCGCTACATGCTTTCTTCTCGGACTTTGCTCTACATGGAGGCCAATTTGACCAATGATCTCATTGTCGATTTCCGCAATAAGAGAATATATACCTTGCGGGAGATTTTCCAAGCGAGATTCCCATAAAGTAAGAGATGGATATGGTAGTTGCAAAGTTCCAGAATAAGCATTCGTGTCAGAATAGATTTTATGAATTGCTTCGATATCTTTCTTATCACTGTGTCTGATATTTATTTCTTGCACTGAAAACTCCGTTTATATTTCAGCTTACTCTGGATGTGAATGTTGGTATGAGCACCTAACGCCCGCGTAAGGGGCTGCGCCGCC
>NZ_JAMFLX010000137.1 GCF_023502345.1 Parendozoicomonas callyspongiae | reverse complement strand
ATGGGGCGCCGTAGGCGTCCCAGGAGCGAAGCGACGAATATGATGCGCTTGTTAGCCGCTTTGGTTAGATTCTTTGATTATGTTTGCAGCTCTGTGTAGATTGTTTTTACAGAGATTTTTCCACTCGTGATTTGAATATGGATATGATTTAGGTTTGTTGTTTATAGCATATTCATAGTTTATATCTATATCGTGATGTGTATCATCATAGCTAGGTTCTACATTGTTAGGCTTCTCTTCCGCTATGACAGTAGAATTGCTTTCTTTAATATCGTCACATTGTAGATATGTATTCTCTGCAATTTGGATGGTGCAGTATGCTATCCCAAAACCTAATACTTTAACGATCCAGAAAATTACCGCAGTTAATAGAACAGCAAACCCTGTAAATATATTGACTGTGAGCAAGAATAAACCGGCTGCTCCCACTAGCAGAATAAGTGCAACAAAAATAGTGTCAATAGCACTTAGGGTTGATTTGAATTGCTTAACTTTTTCCATTTAGTATTAATCCTATAATCGAAATTGAATTCTATGCTTGATGTCAGAATGTTTTTATAGGTGATAACCGAAGTGGGGACTCATGCGGCTAACGCTTGCATGAGGGGCGCCGCCGCAGGCGGCGTCCCTTTGATGCACTTGTTACCCGCTTT
>NZ_JAMFLX010000136.1 GCF_023502345.1 Parendozoicomonas callyspongiae | reverse complement strand
AACCGATGAAGTCTCTATAAGAAAAAGCTATTCTTCTTAAAAATATAAAAAAAGAGCATAATAAATGGAAGCAATTGGAAAGAATTTAAGCCCACTAATTTTTCCAGAAAAAATCAATAAAGAGATCATTGCTCTTGGCTATAAAGTCCGAGTACGTACTGATGTTAAAAGCGAGCTTTACAAAGATTTTTACGATTTTGCTTGTCACCCTGAAGAGTATGAAGCTGTTGAAAGCCCTCCAGAAAACAATCAAGGATATGAACCGAAAAACCGTAATTGCACCCCTTTTATTGTTGAGTTTTTAAGCGATGATTCACAAAATTTAGTTGGGTGTGTTGCATCAACTTTTTATCATTCAGAAAATACTGATGACCAAGTTCTTGAAGTGGATTTTCTTGCTATAACGCCAAAGAAACAGCGCAAAGGACTGGGAACTCTTTTAATGAATTATGTAATCGAAATCATGAAGAAACAGCCAGTCAAAAAAATAATTTTAGAGCCAAAAGATGTTTCGGAGCAATTCTATACAAAAAAGCTAAAGATGAGGCGTGTTGTTTTACCCAATACGGATATTCAAATGGAATTATTGCTCAAAAGCTAGCTTTGCCTTCTCACCAACTATTTGACAACAGAGTATGTCGCGAGCTCCGCAGCTAACAAATGCTTCC
>NZ_JAMFLX010000135.1 GCF_023502345.1 Parendozoicomonas callyspongiae | reverse complement strand
AGTGCCTTTTGTACTGCCAATAGTGTTGTTCTCGCTCAAACGAAAACAGATGCCAAGAGCAATGAAATAACAGCAATCCCTGAACTTCTGGATCTTCTTTTCATTGAGGGATCCCTTGTTACCATTGACGCTATGGGCTGTCAGCGTGACATTGCCAAAAAGATTGTCGGCAAGAAAGCAGACTACCTGCTTGCTGTAAAAGGCAACCAGCCAAAGCTCCATGAGGCCTTCGAAAAACATTTTCCGATAGGCAAGATTCTCACTGGCGAGTTTGATTCCGTCTACGAAACCAAAGAGAAAAACCGGGGCCGAAATGAGCACCGTATCCATGTTGTCAGCGATATTTTTGATGAGTTCGTGAATCTCTCTTTTGATTGGAAAGGTATGAGAAATCTGGGGGCTGTTATTGCCTTTCGCCAAGTTGGAGACACCCCTCAAAATATCGAAGATGTCAGCATTCGCTACTACATCAGTTCAGCAGATTTGACGGCAAAGAAACTTGCAACGAGTGTACGGAGCCACTGGGCTATCGAAAATAGTTTGCACTATGTTCTGGATGTCGCCATGAAAGAAGATGACTGCCAAATACGCCGAGGTGATGCGGCTGAAATTCTCTCAGGCTTTAGGCATATTGTTCTCAATCTTCTGAAGAATGAGAAGACGTTTAAAG
>NZ_JAMFLX010000134.1 GCF_023502345.1 Parendozoicomonas callyspongiae | reverse complement strand
GAGAGTAAGACGCCCTGCCAATTCTCCAGGAGTGGCTCAAGATGTTTGGCGGACTTACTGGTCGAGAAGGTAAAAACAATCTCATCCTCAAGGCCATATATGGGCCAGAACCAGGCATTCTGCATCTTGCCCTTTTCCTTGTGGCCAGCCTTGATGGGCGTTTCATCTATAGCCACAACACGACTGGCCAGAATGCTTTCCAGTAAAGCGTTATAAACTGCACGCAAAAGCTCAATGGTATTCTTCACCAGCAGTGTCAGAGTGCTTCGGCTGATGGTAATACCGCTCATGATCATGCGGTGATGCTGGCGATGGAGGGGCAGGTGATGCACAAACTTGTCGATCAGCATGCCAGCCAGCAGGCTTACGTCGGCAAAGCTTCTGTCGAAGATACCGGCCGGTGCCGGGGTTGACGTCAGGGTTTGCGTGGACTTGTGCCGCAGAACCGGACGACGATGTTCCAGAACAACATAGCTGCCTGGCCTTTGTGCCAGACGACGGGTGACTTTGTAATCAATAATCTCGTACTGTTCGGCCTCTTCACCCTGCAGCTGTGGCACATTTTCTTCAATCACTTCTACGGGAACATCGTCCGTAAAGCGGAGCCCCTGATCAGTCACGCAGTTATCGGGCCGCCCTTTTTTGCGGCGCTTGTAGGTGATGATTTCCTGGG
>NZ_JAMFLX010000133.1 GCF_023502345.1 Parendozoicomonas callyspongiae | reverse complement strand
ATACTTTAAAAAAATCATCTCGTAGCGACATGGCTTCTAATGGTCCCCCACATATTTCTCCCATACATCCTCTGAGATGATTCAAAGCCGCAGGGTTATTGGATATTGTTTCCTCAAGAGCTTCCATCACTTCACCTGCATCCCGTACCCTCAGATTATAGCCAGGATCCGATGCTTCTTTACGTTCCGCATCAGTAATTATTCCAACCGAAAACAAGTAATCTGCCACTCGTGATGAGGAATGCTGGATGCAATTTGCTATTTTTTCGGAGGATCTACCGAATTCCACAGCCACTGAATTTTCCTTTGCCAGGTCTCTAATAAACTCACAGAGCGAACTATTTTGCCCTGCGTTTTGAAATTCATCAGCGATGCGCCCACAAAGAGCTCTTGGGTTTTCACTGCCTTTGATTTTTTGATGCAATCTTCTTACAAGAGACTTAGCCATATCCAGCTGACCTGGAGTCTGAGCTTTTCTTGCTAAATCATTAACACTTCCCGAAACGTTATGACTAATCAAGGACTTCTCTGCACATTTACTAACAAAGGTAGACGTTTCCGTGTTTACTAAAACACCCTGTAAAAACGGTGCAAGTTTTCTAAAGGCTTCAAGCTCAGGAGAAACCGCATTAACTGTTCTCGTTGCAAACGAAACTGTTCCACTTGGCTGTATTTGACCACCGCCTTGTTGGAAGGGTGAGGATACAGC
>NZ_JAMFLX010000132.1 GCF_023502345.1 Parendozoicomonas callyspongiae | reverse complement strand
CTACTTTAAAAAGATCGTCTCGTTGCGACAGAAAATATAATGGCCCCGAAAACATGTCGTCCATACAGTCTCTGAGAGTCTCCAAAGCGTCAGATTTATTGGATATTGTTTCCTCAAGAGCCTCCATCACTTCAGCTGCATTCTGTACACCCAGATTATAGCCAGGATCCGATGCTTCTTTACGTTCCGCATCAGTAATTATTCCAACCGAACACAACTGAGTTGCCACTCGTGATGAGGAATGCTGGATGTTATCTGCTATTGTTTCGGAGGCTTTATTGAATTCCACAGCCACTGAATCGTTCTTTGCCAGGCGTCCAATATAATCACAGAGCGAACGAGTTTGCCCTGCATTTTTAAACTCACCAGCGATGCGCCCACAAAGAGCTCCTGGATTTTCACTGCCTTTGATTTTTTGATGCAATCTTCTTACAAGAGACTTAGCCATATCCTGCTGACCTGGAGTCTGAGCTTTTCTTGTTAAATCATTAACACTTCCCGAAACTTTATGACTAATCAAGTACTTCGATGCACATTTAGTAACAAAGGTAGACATATCCATGTCTGCTAAAGTATCCTGTAAAAACGGTGCAAGCCTTCTAAAGGCTTTAAGCTCAGGAGAAATCTCATCAACTGTTCTCGCTGCAAACGAAGCTGTTTCACTTGGCTGCATTTCACTACCACCGCCTTGTTGGATGGGTGAGGATACAGT
>NZ_JAMFLX010000131.1 GCF_023502345.1 Parendozoicomonas callyspongiae | reverse complement strand
TCAGAGGCTGAGACCACCCGTCCATCGGGATGGACGACCATACATTTGACAAAATCATTGTGACCACTCAAGGTGGCAATACACATATCATCTGGAGCCTTCTTGTTCAGATCCCAGAGTTTCAGCGTGTTGTCGCCAGAATTTGAGATCACCTGTCCATCGGGATGGACGACCACACATCTGATCAGCCCACTGTGCCCTTCCAGAGTGGCGACACATTCATGGCCTGCCCCCCTGGTCAAGTCCCAAAGTTTCAGAGAACCGGCAGTAGCACCACCTGTAATCACCCGCTCATCGGGGAGGATAGTCACGCCGCCCCAATAGTTGCGATGCCTCAAAGCAGCAACACACTCCCGACCAGGCTTCTGATCCAGATCCCAGACCCTTATTCCGTCACAAGCGCCAGAGACCACCTGCCCACCGGGAAAGATGGCCACATCTAGCACCCAGCTACTGTGCCCTGTCAAGGTAGCGATACACTCCTGACCGGACTTCCTGGCCAGATCCCAGACTTTCAAACTATTGTCATATGAGCCCGAAATCACCCGCCCATTGGGCAGGATGGCCACGCATTTGATATCGTCAGTGTGCCCCGTCAGAGTGGCGATACACTCCTGACCTGGCTCCTTGGCCAGATCCCAGACTTTCAGAGTTTTATCATCAGAGCCTGAGAGCACGCGGCCGTCGGGGAAGGTGGCCAGGCAATTGATCACTCCTGT
>NZ_JAMFLX010000130.1 GCF_023502345.1 Parendozoicomonas callyspongiae | reverse complement strand
GCCCTCACATCTGCGCTCATAGCAAGCATCATTTTCAGTGATAGTGATTCCAACCTATTTTTTGCATATCGCCAGTGAAAAGCTCCATCATTAACCCTTAAAAATACAACAACCATATATAGAAAACTGGGCAATTATGCGACACTGGAGCAATAGATAGCGGTATTCCAAACATATTGCCAATTTATAATCATTTATGATGGAGTAACAGCAATGATTAATGCACAACAGATTATTGACTCAAGCTTGGATGAAAGAAAAAATCTTATAATTAATGAAATAGAGAATTACAATAGCATTGAATCTGAAATTGATAAAGCGCAAGCATTATCATCAACTATAAATACTTTCATCGAATCTTACCTTCAAATAATGATTGAAGCAGACGAACGTCGAGATGGTGGAAGTATATTAATTAGAGAGAATTTAAGTATTGCATTTGATGAAAAGATAGAAGGATTCAAGCCCGATGCAATTGATGCTTTGAGAAACTCTTTCCCTAATAGAGATCAGCTAATAAGATCATCAAATAATGTTTATGAAATGGCTGGGGCAGTTAGACTATCTTTCGCAAATAAAGTAACAAGAACTTTAAGTACTACCATGGGTTTACTCTGGGAAGACCTCGCATCAATAAGTCCTTATGCAGTTAACCCAGAATCTGAGTTCAACCTCAAGGTAAAAGGTATTGACCTCATATCAAAAAATATCAATTCAGAAGTAATA
>NZ_JAMFLX010000013.1 GCF_023502345.1 Parendozoicomonas callyspongiae | reverse complement strand
AAAGTTATTATGGTAGCCCGTGGGTTTTAGGGGCGGTTACCTTGTTGTTATGTTCTTTGCTCTGGTAGAAAGATATATGGCTCAATTTAATCTCTCTGGGTTGAATTCTCCACAGCTTGCTGCGCCATCCACGACGAAGATGCGGTGAGAGTTCTCCCCGAGATTAATTCCCTGGAGCGAAGCGAGAAGAGCTTGCTCCGGGGATATCTATTCACAGGTAGAAACTCAAAAAGATCTACCTGCCATAAAGAAAGGATTAGCCCCCAACAGCATCGTAATACTCAACACTCTTCTCAATCGCATCCACAATTGATTTATAACCGGTGCAGCGGCACAGGTTACCAGAGTGCTCATGGCGAATTTCTTCACGGCTGCAGCACTTACCTTCATTCTCTTCAACAAAGGCTGTAGTACGCATCACCAGCCCAGGTGTACAGAAGCCGCACTGGATCGCACCGGTATCCACATAGGCCTGCTGAACAGGTGACAGCTCGCCATCTTTCATCTCGCCTTCAATAGTGCGCACAGCCTTGCCTTCAATCCAGGTACCCATAGTCAGGCAGCTGTTGGTAGGAACGCCATCAACCAGCACGGTGCAGGCACCGCACTCACCTACACCACATCCTTCCTTGGCACCAGTCATACCGTGGTCACGGAGGATTTCCAGCAGTGAGTGGCGGATATCGGCCAGAATAACCACATCCTTTCCATTCAGGTTAAAGGAAATCGGTTTCAGCAGTTCGTTCTTAGCTTTTTCTAGCTCAAGACTGCGCTGAGTCATGCGATGATTCCTCCTGCACGAATAATGGCTTTTTCGGTCACGCGTTCGGCAAGCGTGCTGATCACATGTACCCGAAAGTCTTTACTGGCACGCCAGGAATCCCGTGGTTTTAGATCTTCATGAACAACTTTGGCCAGATCATTCAGCAGAGCTTTGCTGGGAACCTGTCCCTTGCACATCTCTTCAGCTGTACGACAGCGGGTTGGCACTGGTGCTGCTACGGTATAGGCGATGTGAAGATCTTCAATTCTGTCTTCATCCATACGACAGATAACTGAACAGCCGATGGTGGCAATATCCATGGCATTACGCATGGCGTACTTGCAGAACTCACCGCCGGTGTTTTCGTAGCTCTCTTTGGCAATCCGGAAATCTGTCACGATTTCATTCTGCTCAAGATCAACCTTGCCAGGGCGCAGATAGAACTCAGTGATAGGAACCAGACGGCTGCCATTAGGACCAACAATATTAACCTGGGCATCCAGCACCACCAGCGGAGAAGCATTCTCGGCACTCGGTGCACCGTTACAGATATTGCCACCGAGTGTGGCTGCATTCCGAACCTGTGGGCCACCCAGCATATTGGCCGCCTGGGCCAGTACCGGAATATGGGCCTGAACAATCTCGGAGCGAATCAAACGGGTGCAGCTGACACCTGCGCCGATAGACAAAGTGCCATCATCCAGCATTTCAATGCTCTGAAGTTCCTGCACATCATGAATATCAATCAGCTGTTTAAACTGCTCGTGACCTTCCCGCAGCTTAACCAGTACATCAGTACCGCCAGCCAGCAGGTGGGCTTCGGAGTTCTGGCTCAGCAGCTCGACAGTTTCCTGAACGGTGGCTGCTTTATGGTATTTCTCAATCGCAAACATTATCTCTTGCCCCCACTTTTTCCATAGAGAGTCCCAACAGCCCAGCTTCACGGAAATGAACGAACAGCTCTTTCGGGCCCATCGGCAGGCGGTCAACCTTCACGCCAGTCGCGTGCCAGATCGCATTACGGATTGCGGGAGCCGGCGTAATCAGGGGCGGTTCACCAATCGACTTATGTCCACAGGCTGATGTGGTTTCATCAGTCTCTACATAAGCGGCGTCGATTTCCGGCACATCGGAGCAGGTTGGCATCTTGTAGTCGAGCAGGTTGTTGTTGCGGATCTTGCCGGTGACAGGATCAAACAGCAGCTCTTCGCTCATGGCATAGGCGATACCCATGGCCGCGCCACCATGAACCTGACCGGTTGCAGCCTGCGGATTGAGGATACGACCGGAGTCGTGAACGTTGAGAATATTCTTGATCTCAACCTTGCACATGGGGATATCCACTTCGATCTCAACAAAGGTACAGCCGTAGGAATAGGCGTTGCTCTGTACTTTATGGGAAACCTCGGAAGTCAGCTGCCCACCACGGAACTTGTTGTAGTAAGCATCATAAGCCAGCTCTTCCAGAGACAGGCGCATACCGTCAGGGCCGCAAATATCACCATCCAGCCCCAGTTTTTCCTCAGGCACTTCAGTCATGAGGGATGCGTGGGCAATAATCTTCTCACGCAGCTGCTCGGCTGCCTGACGCACCGCGTGAGCAAACACATAGGTCTGGCGTGAAGCAAAGGCACCCGGATCATAAGGTGTGGAATCAGTATCCAGAGTCTGCAGCACTTTGACCTTGGCTTCTGGAATACCAAGGTACTCAGCGGCAATCTGGGTAATAACAGTGTCGGAACCCTGACCGATTTCGCAGGCACCTGTCTGTACATTTACAGAGCCATCCTGGTTCAGGATCATACGGCAGCCGGAGATTTCTACGGCGACCGGCCAGGTGTTACTACCGTAGGAGAAACAGGCAACGCCGACGCCACGACGGATCGGGCCATCCTGCTCAGCGTACTCTTTACGCTTTTCATCCCAGTTAAAAATTTCACGGCCTTTTTTCAGACACTCAATAACACCGGCGCTAACGATGGGCTTGCCGGAGATAGGATGAGGGTCACCGGCAACGGCACCGTTCTTCAGACGGAAATCAACCGGGTCCATCTCAATTTCACGGGCCAGTTCTTCCATCATGCCATCAAGAGCGAAGGTTGCCTGTGGTGCTCCATAAGCACGCATGGCACCCGCTGCCGGCAGTGTGGTGTAGTGAGTGCGGGCCTTGTAATGAATAGGTGTTCTTGGATACAGCGGTGCAATCTTGGAACCCGCTGCAGAGGCAATAGAGTGGCCGTGGGAAGCGTAAGCACCAGTATTAGATGTTACGTCAATCTCCAACCCTTTCAGAGTACCGTCTCTATCTGCACCGGCACGAACTTTCACCTTAAACGGGTGACGGACGCGGGTACCGGAGATGCACTCTTCACGTGTCAGTTCCAGGCGCACCGGCAGACCACCCAGCTTGCTGGCCAGGAAGCCAACCATGGGTTCAACCAGTACGTCCTGTTTGTTGCCGAAACCACCACCAATAGGTGGTTTGATAATCCGGACACGGCCGATCGGCATTTCCAGTGCCTGGGCGACTATGCGTCGGCAGATATGGGGAATCTGGGTAGACGACTCGATAACAATATGATCGGTATCGTCCATGTAGGCCCAGCTGACCACTGTTTCCATGTGGCAGTGATGCTGGAACTGAGTCTGGTAGGTGCCTTCCAGGCTGACATCCGCATTGGCGATACCATCGGCGGCATCACCATTGGAATATTCATGACTGCCGATCACATTCTTTGGTAAACAAGAGCTGGGCAGTGCAGAGTTCTGGGTATCAGGATGGAGTTCCATGGCATCAGCCGCCATGGCATCTTCAGGAGTCAGAATGGGAGGATACTCTTCGTATTCAACTTCGATCAGCGAGAGGGCCTGCTTCGCGATCAGGTCATCCTCGGCAACAACAACAGCTATTTCGTCGCCGTGATAACGCACGTGACGGGTCAACAGCAATCTATCTTCGACATCCCGCTTTGCCGCTTCCAGATTGTAGGCGTGTCCCGCCGTGGCGAAACGCACCGTAGGTACATCTTCAAAAGTGAATACTGCATCAACACCGATAAGCTCCTCCACTTTACTTGTGTCAATGCTCTTAACATAACCGTGTGCAATCGGACTGCGCAGGTAGTGCGCAACTCTCATACCCGGCATGGTGTTATCGGAAGCAAAACGTGTGCGCCCTGTTACTTTGGCAGCGGCATCAACACGCTTTACTGATTCCCCAATGGCCATAAGCCCTCCGGCCTATCTAATCAACGGCGTATTCGTTTGTGTTCTTTATTTGGCTTCTGTTGACTAAGTTACCACCTGTTACATATGGCTTGCTTGATTCATATCTAACAGTTTTTATAAATCACTTTACCGGATAGAACACTATCAAATAAACCGTGCGATCCTTCGGACTTATTACCAGGACAGGGCGGAAAAGCCGGTCTTTCCCGCTGATAACTCGGCAAAGCCCGGCTGATCGTCAGTTTCGTTCGTGAACGGGTGTTCCGTTCACCCAGGTGCGATAAATATTGCGGTCATCACCCAGCGTCATCAGAACAAAGAGTTGTTCTTCCAACGTCCGGGAGTTATCGCGACGCAGTTGCTGCAATGACGTTGCAGCGGGGTCAAGCACAATAAAGTCTGCTTCCTTGCCTTCATCGAAGTTACCCAGACGATCATCAAGATCGAGGGAATGGGCACTGCCCATAGTCGCCAGATAGAAGCCTTCATAAGGAGGCAGTTTTTCACCCTGCAGTTGCATCACCTTGTACGCTTCGTTCAGGGTCTGCAGCATGCTGAAGCTGGTTCCGGCACCCACATCAGTCGCCAGACCAACGCGAACATTGCTCGCCTGCGCCTGACGCAGAGGGAACAGACCGCTGCCCAGGAACATGTTGGATGTCGGACAGAAGGCAATACCGGATTCGGTCTCTTCCATGCAGCGGTAGTCCTCTTCATCCAGGTGGATGCAGTGGGCAAAGGTGCTGCGACGGCCGGTCAGCTTGTAGTGGTGATAAACATCCAGGTAGCTGCGCTGTTCCGGGAACAGGTCTTTCACCCAGGCACATTCATTCTGGTTTTCAGCCAGGTGAGTCTGCAGGTAGCAGTCCGGATATTCTTCTTTCAGGTGCATGATCTGCTCGAGCTGTTCCGGCGTAGATGTCGGAGCAAAACGAGGTAGCAGCACATAGCTCAGACGGTTGTGGTTGTGCCACTTCTCAATCAGAGCCTTGGATTCGGAGTAGGCCGTTTCCGGCGTATCCAGCAGACCTTCCGGTGCATGGCGGTCCATCATCACCTTACCGGCAATCAGACGCATGTTCAGACGGTCAGCTTCTTCAAACAGTGCTTCCGCAGACTGGGGATGAACAGTACAGAAGGTCAGCGCAGTGGTGGTGCCGTTGCGCAGCAGTTCCTTCAGGAAGATACCTGCCATCTCGCGGGCATATTCCTTTCTGGAGTACTTCAGTTCAGTCGGGAAGGTGTAAGTGTTCAGCCACTCCAGCAACTGTTCACCGTAGGAACCGATGATTTCCAGCTGAGGGAAGTGGACATGAGTATCAATAAAACCGGGCATGATGAACTTGCCACGGTAATCATAAACCTGCGCATCGGCAGGAATAAGATTCTTGCCTTCTTCCCAGCTGCCGCGCCACTTGATACGACCTTCCTCAACAAGAAGAAGACCATCTTCAACATGACGGACATTCTCGGGAAGCAGCTCTGGATTAGAAACAACACCCTTAAAATCCAGAAGTTCACCACGAATTGCCTTAATAGCTCCGGTAAAAGCTTTGTTCAGGTTGTTCATAGCTTGAGCCACAGAGTTAAATCTCCAAGCAGCCTTGTACGTGGAATTATCAGGGTGTATTCACAATTAAATATCGAACTCAGCGCTTTCGAGAGCTCCTGTGGCAAGGAGCAGCGCTGCAGGAATGCTTATTTATTGCCTTTCAATGTGCTGAGACGCAGTCCACAGGAGCTCTCGGAAGCGCCCTGCGGGTGGCTCTAAAAGTGGCCATCTGCTGCGTCGGACTTGTTCAATGTAGAATAACTACGATTTTCACAAGCCCTTCTAACATCTGGCCACTTTTAGAGCCACTGAGTCGATATTTAATTGTGAATACACCCTGTCTCCATTCTTAACGAGGTCTGCTTAATTAAGTGCACCCGGTTCACTGGGTGGGTTGAACTAGATGCACATAGCGGATTAGCCGACTTGCTTACAACCGGCCCAGCGCACGCAACACCTTCTCAGGCGTAATGTTCCACTCACGAATCCACACGCCACAGGCGTCATGGATCGCACTGGCAATGGCCGGTGCGGCTGCGTTCACGCCAATTTCAGATACGGACTTGCCACCGTAAGGGCCGATTTGGTCATTACTTGCAACCAGTTCGGCACGGAAGTCTTTCGGCAAGTCTCCCAGGGAAGGTGTACCATAATCTGCAAAGTTGGCATTAACAACCCGTCCTTCTTCGTCGTACTTGATACATTCCGACAGAGAGTGACCAATTGCACGGATGCTGGCACCATAAACCTGACCTAAAGCCAGTTCCGGGTTGATAGGAGTACCGCAGTCCAGCAGAGCGTGAAACTTCAGCAGTTCAACTTCACCGGTCTCGGTATCCACTGCCACCTCAACAAAGTTTGCACCGTATGGGAAAGCAAACTCTGGAGTGGTGAAGCAGCCTTTACCCTGCAGCATGCCGCAGCCAGTGCCACTTTCTGCAAAGTGTGCAATCTCTGCAAAGCTGATAGTGCCGGTCTGGCCCTTAACAGTCGCAGGGAATACCAGTTCAACCTGCTCAACAGGCTCACCCAGACGCTCGGCAGCAACCTTCAGAATCTGATCACGCAGATCTTCAGCAGCCAGCTTGGCAGCATTACCGGAGAAGCAGGTACCGGAGGACGCGTAAGCACCCTTGTCGAACAGACAGTGGTCGGTATCACCAGAGATAACGTGGATATCGTTCAGCTCGGACAGCAGAACCTCACCCACCAGCTTGGTAACAACAGTATCCAGACCAGCACCCAGATCAGCACCACCGGAGTGGCAGATCAGCGTACCGTCGGAAGTCAGCTTCACAGTTGCGTTAGCCTGGTCGATATCAGCGATACCGGACTTCTGCTTCATGGTGGCAACACCACGACCGATCTTGATATGAGGCTTGGTTGGATCTTCAGCTTTTGGAGTGCCCCAGCCCAGAGTCTCGGCACCGCGATCCAGAATACCTTCCAGAGCACAGCTGGAAGCGGAAGGAATCTTGGAAGGCATCTTACCTTCACCAACCTTGCCCAGCAGAGTCAGCTCATCGCCTTCGTGAACACGGTTCTTCTGGATCATATCCAGATGATCGATGCCCAGCTCAGCCGCCATTTCCGCCAGGATCATCTGCATGGCGAAGTTGCCCTTAGGGCCGCCGTAACCCTGGTATGCGCCGGTAGGTACGATGTTGGAGTAGTAAGTTGTGATTTCGAACTTTACATTCTCACAACGGTACAGAGGCAGAGACAGTGCAGGCGCATTGCTTGGTACGGTCAGAGCGTGGTTACCGTAAGGGCCGGTGTTGAAGCGGTAGTCCACCTCAATAGCGGTAATAGTACCGTCCTTCCTGGCACCCAGTTTGATATCCATCTTGGCGACGTGACGGGAAGAGGTTGCAATAAACTCTTCTTCACGGGTGTGACGGAAGTAAACCGTACGACCTGTCAGGTGAGTGGCAAATGAGCAGACATCTTCAACCAGGATATCCTGCTTGGAACCGAAGCCTCCCCCTAAACGCTCTTTGATGACGTGAACCTTGTTCTGCTTCACACCAATGATATTGGCAATCTGGCGACGAACGTGCCATGGCACCTGGGTCGCAGCGCGAATAACCAGACGGTCACCTTCCATATAAGTCAGGCACAGGTGTGGCTCGGGTGGACACTGCTGAGCCTGCTTGGACTCATAGGTGCGCTCCAGAATCACATCAGCTTCTGCAAAGCCTTTATCAATATCACCGATAGAACCATGGCCCTTGGCGGCAATGTTCTTACGAGGCTCACCACCGAATGGGAAGTTGAAGTGGATGCGACCATCGCGTGGATCAACATCAGCATTCTGTTCATCCAGATCATCCGGAGCGCCAGCACTGTAGCTGATCAGGCCCTTGTGAACGATAGGTGCGCCTTCGGCAGCTGCTTCGTCAACATCCAGAATCGGCTTCAGAACTTCAAACTCAACTTCGATCAGCTTCAGGGCAGCTTCCGCGATCTCTGGAGTCTCGGCCACAACGGCAGCAACACGGTCACCGAAGTGACGCATCTTCTGGCCGAACAGGCGACGATCCAGTGGAGAAGGCTCAGGAGCAGTCTGGCCACCTGGCGTGTAATAAACGTCAGGAGCATTCTTGTAAGACAGTACAGCAACCACGCCTGGCATGGCTTCTGCCTTGCTGGTGTCCAGTTTGGAGATGTAAGCGTGAGCATGTGGGCTACGCAGCATCTTCAGATGGCAGGCATCAGCAGGAACGAAATCTTCTACGAAAGCTTTTTCGGCTTTCAGGGTACGGGTAGCGTCAACCTTGCGGGAAGCCTTACCCACGAAACGCATATCGCGATCGAAAACTTTGTTGAACTCTGGGTTAACGTCAGCAACATGCTCAGGGTTAACCATACGCTCTTTGGCGATTTCAACAGCGGTGAACACCTGTTCGTAGGCGCTCTCACGCAGGAAGATACCAGACAGTGCGTCAGTCACTTCTGCACGATCAGCAGCAGGGTTACGCTGCAGCAGGTCGGTCAGAACCAGGGCAACAGCAGGATCGTTATAACCGGACTGTACCGCACCGGCGTCGATCAGGGCAGACTGTACAGCAGACAGTTGACCATAGACGTTCAGTGATTCAGCGGTAACAACTTCACGATCTTCCAGCTGACCAACGATCAGCATGGTGGCGTTAACTGCAACACCGTCCAGCAGGATGGTGTCGGAACCGGCAAAGCCCCAGCCGTCATCACTGTCACGAACAGAGTTGAAACCCAGCTCACGCAGCAGGGTCTGGACATTTTTACCAGGCTCAACCTGAACAGTTCTGGGAGCCCCGTTTAAAGTAAAACTGATAGACATTTTGAAGCTCCCTACTGGCTTTTACTGATTGGGGCACATTCATCAACAAGGCGTACAACAACCACTCCGCTGACAGAGCTGCGATATTCAGCACTGGCACGGAAGTCGGAAACCGGCTTGATGGAATCAGAAACAACCTTCTGCAGCTGCTCAATCTTGCCTTCGGCAAGCTGACTTTCACCAACAAGGGCTTCAGCATCTCGCAGGCGTACAGGCTTCTCAGCCACACCACTCAATGCGATACCCCAGGTATCATCAGCTTTTCTGGCAACTGCAGCGGCCAGAATGGGCTCCGCAGCAGCAGAGTTTGTGATCTTGCGAATCTTCAGGGCTTTCAGGTTGGCAGGAACCACAACCTTCAGGATCAGAGCCTTGTCTTCCGCCTGCAGATACTCTTCAACGGAGAACACACTGTCATCAGCCAGAACCACGTGGGCACCGGCAGCGATCAGGCCAGGCATCACTTCACAGCGGCCGTTGGCAGCGGCGATCTCTCCACCCAGGGTGGACTGGTTACGGATATTGCGGTTGAAGATCTGGGCGAAAACAGCCTTCAGTTCTTCGGAAGTCTCAGTACTTTCGATCAGCTGCTGCAGGGTAACCATGGCACCGATTTCAAGGCTGCCATCTTTTACTTCGATACCCTTCAGGCCCAGCTTTTCCAGGCTGATCAGAGTGGTGGCTGCATGCTCAAAAGAACCTCTGTTCAGGCGAGAGCCCCCGGCCAGCCATGCGGCTTCATCACCGTGTTGCTTTTTCAGTGCCAGCGCATCGGCCAGCGTTTCTGGTCTGTAGTAGTTGTTGATCATATGACACCCCTATGACAGGTCCCGATCAAAGTGAATGCCGCAGGATCAGCTCCTTCGGCGGAATTGCATTCTCGGCTCGCCCCGTCTGCCGGGGGCTTTACCTGGAATAAGCAGAACGGGAACAACACATGTTTTGTATCTGTTCCGGTTATGCTCACTCTCTCAATAACCTCCAACTTTCTCCTCAAAAATGTTTGCGTCAACTCCACTCTGCGAAGGGCTGGAGGTTGTTTTGATATTTCTAGCGCCAGGAATCACAAACACCACGTAACACATGGTGATAAAGGTGGTGCAACCCTGCTCAGCACTCACACAAAATCCTTACTCAATAGACTCAAAGCTGCCTTGAACGCGAAATCTTTTTCCCTGCGCTGCCATTTTTATAGAGGCGGTAAAAAAAGAAATTGCCCAAAGCAAAAAAGGCTCTCCCGTTAAAGGGAGAGCCTTTGCTTATCAGTCCAGCGCATCCATGTTTTTCCACAGACGCTGCGCTGCTTTGCGGCCGTTGGCGTAGATTTCTTCAATCTCGAATGGGAAGGCGTAGTCTTCGTAACTCACCTGACCATTTACAATCACAGTCCGAACACCGGTGCTGCTCATGCCGAATGCCATGTGTCCTGGCAGGTTGGCCGCCACCAAAGGAGTGGGTGACTCATAGTCATAAACGACGATGTCTGCTTTATAACCAGCTTCAAGACGACCAAATTGTGCACCAAAGTTCCGGGCCAAAAGTTCATTACCATTGTACAGGAAGCGCAGGTAGCTGTCTGGCCAGAGCTCACCACCGTTATCTTTGTGTTTAAAGTAAGCGAACTTCAGTTCTTCGAACATATCACCGCCGATACCGTCAGTACCCAGCGCTACATTCTTGAATTTGGGCAGGTTTGCGTTGTACTTCACATGGTTATTCATGTTGGAACGTGCGTTGTGCAGCAGGAAGCCATCACGCTCATTCAGCAGGTCAATATCAGACTGCAGCAGGCCAGCACCGTGACCAACAACCGCCTTGCTGTTCAGCAGGCCGAAGCTGTCCAGACGCTCCAGCAGTTCCTTACCGTAGTGGTGACGGCTGTGAGAGCAGTCGTAGATATCTTCTGCAACGTGAATGTGCAGACCACGACCGGTTTCCTTGCAGGCGGCAGACAGCATGCCCAGACCATCATCAGGCACGGTGAATGGAGCGTGAGCACCGATGTGGGCTTCAACCAGGTAGGAAGAAGGATCGTCTTTCTTGCTGGCATCAACAAAGTTAGCGAAGTCGATGTTCTCCTGAACACCAGCTTCAATCTCTTTCATGCCTTCGTTGCGGTCAGTGGTTTCGTAGCAGGTCATACCACGCAGATTGGCCTTCAGGAAACCTTCACGCAGGGTCTTCAGGGAACCTTTGATATAGCTTGGGGAAGCGTGGTGATCGATAACGGAAGTACAGCCGGACTTGATCGCTTCCAGGGAGCAGATGGTGCTGCTGTAGTAGGCGATTTCTTCGTCGAAGCTACGGTCCATGCGCCACCACAGGTTCTTCAGGGTGGACACAAAATCAGGGCATGGAGCGATGTTGGCCATCACGCCACGGGCCAGACCGGAGTAGTAGTGGTGGTGACCACAAACCAGGCCCGGGAATACCAGTTTGCCGGTTGCGTCGATAACCTTGGTCACACCTTCAGTGGACAGGTTGGCACCGACTTCCTTGATCAGGTCGTTTTCAACCAGGATATCCACACCTTCGGTGATCTTGGCTGGTTCAAACTCGACAGCTGTTGCGTTTTTGATCAGTAACATTTCTTGTTTCCTCAGTATCCGTTCTTGTCTCTAACCGGTGAAAAAGGCAGGAGAACATTGCAGCCCTGAGCGAGTGTTTTCATTACCAAGGTAATGAAAACACTACAAAGTAAAGAGCTGCCCCCACCATCAAACGATCAGGGCAGAACAGGACCCAGCAGGTAACGGTATTCACGATGGATGTGGGACAGAACCTTGCAGATCTCTTCCGCACCTTCAGGAACCTCACCACCAACAACACCTTCTGCGTTGATGTCCAGGTTGTAGATCTCGCCGCCGAAGCGCATCTGTACATTGTTACCTTTGTCTTCGGGGTCTTCCTGTACGAAGAAGCCAGAGTTAGTGCTGTCGTCGAAATCTTCCTGCAGGCTGAAGATGGTCAGCTTGGTCTTGTAAGGTGCGCTGTCGTAGCTGCAGAAGGAGGCACAGTTGCCACATTCGTTGCAGTAAGCATCCAGGTGCAGAATCTGCATAGCATCTTTCATGCCTGGAACCGGAACAGCGATGTTGGCACGGTTGGGGCAGACATCAGCACACTTGGTGCAGACATGGTTACATTCGAGGCAGCGGGACGCTTCACGAACAGCCAGCTCCTGATAATCACCAGCTTCTACAACCTTCAGAGGAATCACACCCTTCTTGTCGTAGATTTTGTCAACGCTGCTCAGCTCAGGAGCGATGAAGATATCCTGGTTAATGCCTTCGCGGGCCATGATGGCATCTACTGCACGACGACCGCCGGCTACAGCACCGATGATGCTGGAAGGACCAGTCGCTACGTCACCAGCCAGGAACACACCTTCAACACCGGTTTCACCGCTTGCATCCAGTGCAGGCCAGCCATCTTCACCCATGGGCACGCCCATATGAGACAGCAGGTCACGGTCAGCCTGTTCACCGATTGCGGATATCAGGGTGTCAACCTTGTGGATAGTGTTATCGCTGGTAGCAACAGGCTTGCGACGACCTTTCTCATCAGGCTCACCCAGAACCATGGTGCGGCAGACCAGTTCAGCCTTTTCACCTTCTCCTTGACGCATCGCTTCAGGGTTGGTCAGGAAGTGGAACTCGGCACCATCTTCAACCGCGTTTTCATATTCTTCGCGGTCAGCAGGCATCTCGTGCAGGGTACGACGGTAGAAGACAGAAACCTTCTCAACGCCTTCCATCTTCAGGGCAGCACGGGCGCTGTCCATGGCAGTGTTACCGCCACCAACAACAGCAACGTGAGAACCCAGTTCCAGGGTTTCAGGCTTGTTATTACTCTCTTTTTGATTAAATTGGCGGAGGAAATCCAGAGACTTCAGAACCTTAACGCCTTCACCTTCCAGCTTGATTGGGTTGCCCTTCTCGGCACCCACACCCAGGATCACATAAGCGAAACCGCCAGCCTTCAGAGTGTGGACAGTCAGGTCTGGAGCGCAGCCGAACTCGAAGTGCACACCGTGATCGGCAACAAAGTCGATATCCTGCTGGATAACACCTTCAGGCAGACGGAACTGAGGGATAACGTTCTTAACGATACCGCCAGCATTCTTCTCTTTCTCGAATACAGTCACAGAGAAGCCAGCACGTGCCAGGAACAGGGCGGAGGCCAGACCGGCAGGACCGGCACCCACAACAGCTACACGTTTGTCACTGGTTAATTCAGGCTTCTTCCAGCCAGCGCGGTAAGCTTCCCAGCCCTGCTCAACGGCAACCTTTTTGATATCGCGAATCTGGACAGAACCTTCATAGTTCTGACGGGTGCAGCTGTGCTGGCACTGGTGATCACAGATATGACCGGTAATGGCAGGCAATGCGTTCTTGGAGTAGATCAGCGCCAGAGCGTCACGGTAACGGCCTTCGGCAACCAGCTTGATGTACTCAGGAATGTCCTGGCCAACAGGGCAGGCTTCTTTACAGGGAGCAATGAAGCAGTCGGTCAGAGGAGAAACACCGGACTTGCGCTTGGGAGTCTCGTGCCAGTCTCTGCGGGTGTAAGGATCTTCACCGCTGATAGCGTGAGCAGCCAGAGCTTCAACAGCTTCCACGTCAACGCTGGTCATGCCCCAGGATTCGCACTTCTCGAGTTCTTCAGCGCAATCCTTCAGACGCAGGTAACCACCTGGCTTAAGCAGTTCGGTCGCCATGGTGATTGGGCGGATACCGGCATTGAAGATCTTGGCAATATTACCTTTCCATGCACCACCGGAGTAGGACATTGGCAGCTGACCCTGGAATACACGGGCCAGAGTGGCAGCCAGGTTGATGGTCAGCGGGTACAGGGCACGGCCGGACATGTACATTTCTGCGTCAGGCAGGTTGCCCTTCTTGTTCACGGTACCCAGAGTGTTGGAGAGCTTGACACCGAAGCCGCGGCCATGCTCCTTACCAACCTTCATCAGACGCTCCAGCATTGGCAGCGCGTCTTCCATCTGCAGGTCGTGAGTAAAGGACTCTTCCTTCAGGTGGATGTTGCTGAAGCCCAGGTCATCCAGGATGCCACGTACACGTGGGAAGCCCAGCAGAGTTGGGTTCAGTTTTACGAAGGTATCGATGTTCTTCTCTGTCAGCATGTACTCACAGATTTTCTCGATCTCATCGGGAGGGCAGCCGTGCATGGTGGACAGGGTTACCGCACTGCACATCTGGGCAGGAACACGGACAGGAACCTGAGACAACTCTTCTTTGCGATCTGCGCAGTTGAAGGTGGTCAGGAATTCTGGGCTCTGCAGCCACTCGGCCAGTTCTTCACGGTACTGAGCCAGAGCAGGATTCCTGGAGGAATCCAGCATGTCGTTGATGAAAGTCTGCATGCGCTCGGTTTTGATGCCTTTCAGGTCATAACCGACACTCATGTTAAAGACAAAGGTCTTCTCGCCACCCATCTGTGGATCGAAGACTTCTTCCAGGGCGTGCAGGATCAGCCATGCTTTCAGATATTCGTCGTAAGCCTTGGGCAGAGTGAACTCGGTGGACCACTCACAGTTGTAAGCTTCATCTTCTGGATCGATACAAGGCTTGGAGATTTCCAGCGTATCCATGATCTGAACTGTTTTCAGTTCGATGAAGCGCGCACCGGTCCACCAGGAGGTGATGATGTTCTGGGCTAGCTGAGTATGAGGACCAGCAGCAGGACCAACGGGAGTAGTGCACTTCTCGTTGAAAACTTTGATCTGGCTATTGTTGCTCTTGCGGAAGAACTGACGAGCCGGAATGCCGAACAGAGTTTGAGTCTTGCGGTATTCCCCGGTAATGCGTTTCAGCATCTCACCAAAGGGAATGGGGCGCATTATATCAGCCATGACTTACGTCTCCTGTCATCAGGCAAGGCATGAATGTTGTTTCTGCTCTGGCCGGCTCACGGCGCCGATCCTGGTAGCTTTATGAAACCCTTCGTGCCCTGTGGTTTATCGGGCTACTGTTCAGTAGCAGCTGTTTTTTTGTCAACTGCTGCCTTGGTTTCCTTCCCGGCAACAGCTCAATTCAAGGCGTTTTCTGATAGTCGCTTATTTCATTACTGACAGTTCTGCACTGTCATTTCCCGCAACCTATAAGCCGCATCTATCGCACAACACTGCACAGGACGAGCCAACTTCTTTTATTTTGTGGGCAGCACCTGCACAAGCAATTAATCCTATGACTTAAAGCAAAAAAAACTGAGGTTTTTAATTTCCTTTCATACAGCTTTCATTTGCTTACTATTACTTTCACCCCAAATAATTGAGAATGGTTTCTATTAGCCAGACAGCCGTATCAATTTGATATACGCACGATAATCGCCGGTGTTTATTTTGATAATTGATAACGATTTCTCATCTGCTGCCAAGTAGTACAATCCTCCAGTTCATACTTTTTGATTTTGCGATACAGCGTTGCAATACCAATACCCAAGGCATGTGCAGCTCGCTGTTTACAATCGTGATAAGTTGAGAAGTTAGTTAACGCTTGTTGAATTAATTCTTTTTCCATCGACTCTATATTGAGACAACGGGTATTTTCAAAAGGAACGGGCTTATCAAGTATTGAGATGGATTTCGATTCAGTTTCTTTTTCTGTTTCTATCTCAAAACTGATTTCTTGTTTCGCAAGCCGCATTTTTTTCGGCAGAAGATTGGGAGAGACTGGCAGCGTTGGATCTGCAACATTGACCAGGTATTCAATCATATTGGCCAGCTCCCTGATATTACCGGGCCAGCGCCACCTTCGCAGACATTCCATGGTATCGGGCTGCAAAGCCGGTCGATGGCGGGCCAGAGCTTTCGAGTGTCTGGCCAGGAAATACTCGATCAGAAGATCGATATCCCCTTCACGTTTTCGTAGGGGAGGAAGCTCAAGAGGGATAACATTCAGACGGTAGAAAAGGTCTTCCCGGAACTCACCATCGCCAATCAGCTTATCGAAATCCCGGTGAGTCGCAGAAATAATCCGCACATCAACCGGGATAACGGCAGAAGAGCCAACCGGTGTTACTTCCCGACGGTCAAGCACCCGCAGCAGCTTGGCCTGCAGATGCAGAGTCATGTCACCAATTTCATCAAGGAACAGTGTGCCACCATCCGCCTGGCGAATCAGGCCTTCGCTGCCTTTACTATTTGCTCCGGTAAACGCACCTTTGACATAACCAAACAGTTCACTTTCCAGAAGCTGTTCAGGAATTGCTGCACAGTTGATCGCAATAAATAGTTTATCCGCCCGACGACTGGCGGCGTGTACTGCACGGGCAAAAACTTCTTTACCGGTACCAGATTCCCCCCGGATCATCACACTGGAAGGACTGTCTGCGACCCGACGCACCTGCTTTCTGAGCAGCTGAATTGGCGCAGAGTTACCAATGATTTCTGAAGATTCCGGCGCATCAATCGGCTTGCTCTGATACTCGCAGGCCATGTTCAGCATTAAGGCACGGTAATCGCCAACAACTGACTGCACAGCGGGCATAATCCGCTCACGGCCATCAATCGTCAGTACGTAATGGATTTCTTCCCTGCCGGTGCTATTGCTCAAACCAAAGGGACGAACGGTAATTCGAACGTTGTGCATTCGCTCATCAGCCAGCTCAAGCTGCCTGCAGGCCGCAGTATTGATGTAAGCGAGTTCACCTGCATCGCTGAACAGCAGAACACCCTGCTGCATATCATCAGCAAAGCGGGACAGAAAATCGGGAATGGAGCTTGGGGAAATAACCTGGGGCTTGCTGGTGCTGCCTTCTTCCAGGGTCCGGGTAATGTAAAGCTGGACAGTGTTCTCAGTGTAATCCTTAAATGACCGGTAGTTCTGCAGCAGGTGCTGACGCTGTTCTTCAGTAAAGCAGACCAGATTCACTACACCAACACACTCCCCCTTGACCATCAGCGGTAAAGCCAGCTGCGCTGTCTTATGGCAGGTGCTTCCTGCAGAGGGGCACTTTTGACAGGAAGGATCGAACCCGGCATTGCGGATCAGACTTGCCTGACGGGTCTTAAGTACCGAGCAGAAGACAGCTGTCTTGCGCTCGCTGATATTGGGAAGATGATTGCAGAGACCCGTTACAGCCACTCGGTTCATGGCAGCATCAATGATCTCGACATCCAGTTTCATGATCTTCGCGAGGACTTGTGCACAACGAATAACGGTCGACTGGACAGAAAGAAGAACAGAACTAGCAGACTTTTCAGACAATCAAAGGCTCCTGGACACAGCCTGCAATCCGAAACGATTTCTCCATAGAAAGGAGCTTCGAAGAGTGACTGTGGGGTACCCTTTTAATGTAAAATGTCGGTCATCAAGAGTTATGATCTATGACAACTAATTACCACTTTTAAATAATTTGAATTTACCAAGCCTGCAATTTTCATTACCAGATTGATATATATCAGCCATCACTTTCTTTGCGATTGACTAAACGCTACCTTTTCTACACCTTTCCAATTAGACACATTCATAAGCTGGAATTATTAACCATTAATCCTGTTTCGGCGTAATAAGTTTCTGGTGTATCTATATCACGAAGAATGTCACGACAGTTTATACATAAATCAAAACAATCGTTGCGCAGGAGTGATTTAATTGACTTGTCAGAGTTAAACTTTATTAATCTCTTGATAACTTTTTTAGAAACAAGAACAGGGTGTCCGTGCTGATTTTTGTAAACAGGGAAGACAGGTTTATCGCCACGTACTTTCCAGAGCTTTGCAAACAGTGAAGATGAGAGAAACGGCAGATCACCATGAGTTATGAAAGCATAGCCCGCACGTACACGTGCCAAACCGCACAAAAGGGAACTCTTCATGCCTTCTCTGAAGTCGGGATTATGCGCAACAAGAATGTTCGATCTTCCCTGGTATCTCTCCGCCAGTTCTTCCCCTCTGAACCCGGTCACAAGAATAACCCGCTCACAGGCCGACAAGGCGTTTGCGATGCTGTGATCGAGGATAGTTTGTGCCTCTTCAGGACCGTTTACCGGAGAAAGGGGCAGAGACATCTTCCATTCACCCATGCGCGACGAAAGGCCGGCCGCCAGAACAATACAGTCAGCAGGCAACGTTTTCTGATCAGTTAGCGGTGCTGTAGAGAGGTAGTCCAGTTGAACAGTCAAAGTAAGGCTCCGGAAAATATCTCAGACGCTCTGTCGCTTAATGCAGAGCAGGAACGCATTATCGCCATCACCGGTGCCGGTGGAAAGACCACCCTGATGTTTCGACTGGCCGATGAGCTGGCCAGCCAGAATCTCCGCGTACTGGTGACGACAACAACCAGGATTTACCGCCCTAAAGACCAGGCCATTATCAAACCCGGTGAGATGTTCAGTCTAGAGCCAGGTTGTATTGCAGTTGCGGGGGCTCCCTGTGAGTCAGACAAACGCAAGCTCACAGGAGTACTTCCAGAGCAGCCAGGCCTTTGGCTGGAACAGAATTTATGCGACATCGTTATTGTGGAAGCAGATGGCGCACGGGAAAAGCCGATGAAGGCACCAGCTATTGGTGAACCGGTTCTTCCCGACAGCTGCGATGTTGTTATCGCAGTTACCGGCTGGGATGGTATTCGTGCCCCCGCCGGACCTGAATCCATACACCGCTGGCCCCTGTTTCAGTCTTTGACTGGGCAGCGCGAGGGGCGCCCGGTCAGCGGCCAATCTCTTGTAGGGCTGCTCAAACCTGTTGTCGGTTTGTTCGGCTCCCCTCCTCTGAACAGTCGCCTCTGCTGGCTGATCAACAAGCTCGACAGCTTTGAACTACGAGACAAAGCCTGGCTGCTGGGTTGGGCCGTTCTCGGTCAAAGCACACATATCGAACGCGCACTGCTTGCTTCTCTTGCCAATAAAGATGAGCCGGTCGAGTGCTTAGGGGGTGCTCACAATTAAACATCGAACTCAGCGCTTCCGAGAGTTTCTATGACGAGGCGTAGTGCAGCAGGAATGCTGAGTGCCTTTCAAGGCACTACAACGAAGCTCATAGAAGCTCTCGGAAGCGCCCTACGGGTGGCTCTAAAAGCGGCCATCTGCTGCGTCGGGCTTGCTCAATGTAGATGACTACTATTTTCGCAACCCCTTCTAACAGCTGACCGCTTTTAGAGCCACTGAGTCGAGGTTTAATTGTGAGCAGCCCCTAATAACAGACAGGAATCTGCCTTACATGAATCTTTTTGCTGAAGCTGCAAGACTGACCGAGAGCAATACCCCTTTTGCTCTCGCGACTATTGTATCCACCAAAGGATCAGCCCCTCGTCATTCCTCACAAATGCTTGTTCGCCGTGACGGTACCGTTCTTGGTACCGTTGGCGGTGGCTTGATTGAAAATCATGTTATTGACCAGGCTATGGAAGCCATTGTTGCGCGCAAGCCTCGCACTATCCAGCGCTCACTGACCCGCAAAGGTAAAGATGCAATGGATATGGACTGCGCTGGCGCCATGACCATCCATATTGATGTTCATGGTCTTAAGCCCGAAATGGTTCTGGCGGGAGCCGGCCATGTTAACCGTGCTGTTGCCGCGCTTGCAGGACAGATGGGTTTTGAAATTACTGTTGTAGACAGCTACGAACCCAACCTTAATGCCCTGCACTTTCCAAATGGCACCCGCCTTGTCCATGGTGAAACCATGGCTGAAGGTCTGACTAAAGTCGAACTGAACGACAACTGTTATGTACTGGTTGCCACCAACCATGAAGACACCGATGGTCTGGCAGCCGTTATCGAGTCCTCCTCATCGTATATCGCCCTTCTTGGCAGCCGCACCAAAGTAAAGACCCTGAAGCAGCGTATGCTGGAACGTGGCGTCAGTCCTGAGGTTGTGGCCGGGATTCGGGCACCGGTTGGTCTGGATATCGGTGCAGAAACTCCCGTTGAGATTGCTGTCAGCATCATGGCTGAAATCCTGATGGAACGTAATGAGCGCAGCGGTCGCCCAATGAAAGACAGCATTCGTAACGGTGGCAGCAACCTGGTTGTTATTCGCGGAGCTGGCGATATGGCAACCGGAACGGCCATTCGCCTGAAACGCAGTGGTTTTCAGGTTGCCATGTTGGATGTAGCCGAACCCACCGTTATCCGCACCAGTGTCGCCTTTGCCCAGACCATGTTTGTTGATGGTTCTGTTGAAGTCGAAGGTATCAAGGCTCACAAGGCCTGCTCAGTTGCCGAAGCCTGGCGTTTACTGGATGCAGGTACTGTCCCGGTTCTAATAGATCCGAAAGGTGAAATTCTTCGCCAGTTCAAACCCGGAATTGTTATCGACTCTATTCTGGCCAAGAAAAACCTCGGCACCAGCAAGGAAATGGCTCCACTGACTATCGCACTTGGTCCGGGTTTTAACGCTGGTGAAGATGTGGATGTGGTTGTGGAAACCAACCGTGGGCACAATCTCGGCCGCGTTATTCTGGAAGGCCCTGCCGCTCAGAACACTGGCATTCCGGGCAACATCGCAGGCTATACCGAAGAAAGAATTATTCGCGCACCTTCTGCCGGAGAGATGCAGCCATTAGCCGCTGTTGGTGACCTTGTGGTAGAAGGCCAGATGATTGCCAAAGTTGGCAATGAGGCGGTAACCGCAAAAATTTCCGGCAAGATCCGCGGCATGCTGAACCCTGGAATCTCTGTCACAGAAGGCTTCAAAATCGGGGATATCGATCCTCGCGGAGAACAAGCTGATCACACGACAGTTTCTGACAAGGCCCGTGCAGTTGCCGGGGGAGTTCTGGAAGCTATCATGATGTTCAGGCACTAAGGGCCGGTTTTGCCTGATTATCTTTAGCCTGGCTATCATATATTGATCAGATGTAATTTTTTACTCACTGTAAACTTGAACAACCATTGGTTCTGCTTTTAAATTCAATTCAAAGACTACACCACGATTTTTTCCACCATTGAAATCACCACGATTTTTTCCACCATTGAAATCACATAGGCGGGTAGCATTTATACGCTGGATTTCCTCGCTCTTTGTTTTGGTCATTAAGAACATATTACCCAGATGGTTATTTTCTGAGTTATCTACACAATGCTGGAAACCGACATTGACAGCACGATTTGACTGTTTAGCACTGTTAATCAGAAAACATGTAGCTATAGATATAGGTCGACACTTCTTTTTTCTAGTTGGTATATCACCAAAATCAAATAGGCCAATATAGGGTGTGATTTCGATATCCACTTCGTTTGCATCGGTAAATGTATCTTTTTTAACTGTCAAAAAATAACCTATACCTTGAGTAGTGCCCTCTCCCTCAATATCGCTCTGGTATTTTATAAGTTTTTTATCATTCTCCAATAACAATCCAGAACCAGCCAGCATGGCCTTCCCTGCCAGCTTTTGTTCTTCAGAAACGGTAAATACCTTTATATTTTTTATTGTTTCTTCATACTCTTCAACTACTCCATCTTCCGTTTTTGTCAGCTTCACCTTTTTAGACACCAAGGTGGAAGAATCATGACTGGGAATTGAAATAGACATTTCAATACTTGTCCCAGCGGGATGAAGACTTAAAATTTGTTTTGCTGATATGACACTCACATCTTGTCCAAAGGCAACTCCTGGTGATGAAGCTCCAGACTGTTTATCTTGTTCTTCACCCTGTTTTGGAGTGGCAATAGCAATAGGTGCAGCTGAGGCAAGTGTAGTATGCGCTGATGATTCCATTCTCTATCTCCTTTTTATTAAACGCTTGCGATGCAGGTATGCATACGCTGCTGGATTAATAGAGTATTTTTCCCTCCTGAAGTTTCGAAGTTATTCCTTGTTTGGGCATGAATTTGTTTTTTTGTTTATTACCTCTAACCAGGCAGTCAAGTTATACTGACCAAATCACATTTCATGAAACATAATTTTTATAATGGCGTCACCACTCTGGGCCGTACGCAGTGCAGCGACAATTCTCAAGCCCCCTCTTTAGAAATGCCTGTAGCTGCCAGCACAAAAATTGGAAACATCTTGGCCGTCAATCAGAAATTGCTCACTTCGATCTGTCATAAAACCAAGATTTCTGGCAGTAACCGGAATATCTGAAGGGATCGCTTTTCCGGCAGGCCAGCAGAAACAGAGTTCATAATCATCTCCGCCACACAGCGCCTTATCCAGGGCCCACTCGCCACAGGTTTCCTTCAGTTCTGGCGATATTGGCACACGGGAACTGTTGAGTTCCGCACCACAGCCGGACGCTTTCAAAATATGCCCCAAATCTCCGGCAAGTCCATCAGAAATATCAATGGCTGCGGTGGCACCATGTTCAAGCAACCACTGCCCAAGTTTTATTCGGGGAGTGGGCTGCCAATAACGATCAACCAGCTTTTGTTCAGCTTTAGTGGTGACTGCACGCTGGTTAAGGATATAGGGAAGTGCGGCACAGGCTTCACCGGTATGCCCACTGACATAAATCAGATCACCAGGTTTGCCACCACTGCGCATCAATGCACGGCCTTTGGGGACAAAGCCCTGAACATGCACTGATATGGTTAGCGGCCCACAGGTTGTATCACCACCGGCAAGACTGATCCCTGCCTCTTTTGCCATTGCGGCCAGCCCGTTACTGAACTGTTCCAGCCACTTGGTATCAGCTTCAGGGAGGGTCAGGGCAAGAAAAAAACTATGGGGGGTAGCTCCCATTGCTGCCAGGTCGCTGACACTGACAGCAAGGGAACGATAGCCAATCAGAAAGGGATCTCCACCGGCAGGAAAATGCACATCAGCCACCAGAGTATCAATACTTTGCACAAGTTGATGTTCTGATGACAGAGGTACCAGGGCACAGTCATCACCTATGCCCATATCCAGTTGCCCGCCAGCTGTCGTCAGCTCCGGGCGCTGGAAAATTGTCCTGATCAGTGAAAATTCATCCATGGCCTTTATCTGGACTGACGACGGTTACGGTATTCCTTTACCTCAACAGCCCGCAGGTTCAGAGCCAGCTTGTCGAGAATACCGTTGATGTACTTGTGGGAATCCTGGGCACCAAACTTTTTAGCCAGCTCAATGCCTTCGTTAATGACCACACGGTAAGGCACATCAGTACGCACCTTCAACTCGTAGCAACCCAGGCGCAGGGCTGCCTTTTCAACCGGATCCAGTTTTTCCAGATCACGGTCAAGCACAGGAGACAGTGTCTCATCGAGTTCACTGGCCTGCTGGGCAACTCCCAGAAGAAGTTCCCGGAAAAAGCCACCATCAACCTTGGTCATATCGTTACGGGCCCGGAACTGGGCTTCGATATCGGTGATGGAGCTACCGGCCATGTGCCACTGGTACAGCGCCTGCAGAGCCAGTTCACGCGCCTTACGACGTGTCTGGGTGCGACCCCGGTTTTTCTGGCCGGCGTTATTACTTTCAGCGCTCAAATCAAGACTCCAGATTTTTGAGCAGGCTCACCATTTCAAACGCGGCCATAGCGGCCTCTTCGCCCTTGTTACCCATCTTGGTACCAGCCCGTTCGATGGCCTGCTCGATTGTATCAACTGTCAGTACACCAAAGGAGACAGGAACTTCGTGTTCCAGCATTGCTTGGGCAATACCCTTGGTGCACTCACCTGCAACAAAATCAAAGTGCGGTGTTCCACCGCGAATCACTGCGCCCAGCGCAATGACTGCATCGTAGCGACCCTGCTTGGCCACTTTCTTGACCACCAGAGGCAACTCAAAGGAGCCCGGGCAACGGACAATGGTAATCTGCTCTTCGCTGATGCCGTGACGCTTCAAAGTATCGATAGCGCCCTCAACCATGCTCTCAACAACGTAAGAGTTCCAGCGAGCGACTACGATTGCGAAACGTCCGTCGTTCGGAGTCAGGTTTCCTTCAATTGTTCTGATGCCAGTCATGGCTATTCCTCTTTGCTTTTTAAGCTGCCGTCGGTCAGTGCCTGGCACTAACCGGTATCTTTTGCAACGCAAAAATGCAGCCACAACAGAGATGAGGGCTGCATTTCACATTTGTAACTGTTCTCCTGATCGACCTTGCCGCTTAGGGCTGCTGGCACGGAATATTTTCCGTAACCTCCAGATCAAAACCAGAGATAGCACTGAACTTCAGGGGTGAACTCAGCAGGCGCATTTTGCCAACCCCCAGGTCCCGCAGAATCTGGGAACCCGTTCCAATTGTCATATATACACCGGCATGTGCCCCGGTCGTATGGTGCTGACGATCCTGTTCATGGAAACGCTTCATGCTGTCTCCAAGCGGCTCATATTCATCAGCATCCAGCAGTACCAGCACACCTTCACCTTCTTTGGCTATACGCGCCATGGCAGCGGGCAGTGGCCAACTGGTACTGTCCGTCTTGCAGGCTCCGAGAAGATCCCGGAACGTTTCTGCCTGATGGACCCGAACCAAAGTCGGTTTTTCTGGCTGAGGTTGGCCCATAACCAGTGCCAAGTGTGTCCGGCCGGTCATAACATCGCGATACTCGGTCATGCGGAAATTCCCGTAGACCGTCGGCAGCTCCCCGACATTTTCGCGTTCCACCGTTTTCTCATTCAGAATCCGGTAGTGAATCAGGTCTGCGATAGTACCAATCTTGATTCCGTGCGTTTCAGCGAAACGCTCAAGATCAGGCCGGCGAGCCATAGTACCGTCTTCGTTCATGATTTCAACAATTACGGCTGCCGGTTCACATCCAGCCAGCCTTGCGAGGTCAGTTCCGGCCTCTGTATGACCGGCTCTCTGGAGCACACCACCGGGCATGGCTCGCAGAGGGAAAATGTGTCCAGGCTGGACAATATCAACTTTTGTAGACCGTGGATCAGACGCGACCTGTACGGTGCGGGCACGGTCAGCAGCAGAAATACCGGTGGTCACACCTTCTGCGGCTTCAATGGAAACAGTGAAGGCTGTGCTTTGTGCTTCCTGGTTATTGGCGGTCATCTGGGGCAGCCCCAGCTGATCACAGCGTTCACCAGTCAGTGGCAGACAGATCAGGCCCCGTGCATGGGTGCACATGAAATTGATAATTTCTGGAGTGATCTTTTCAGCGGCAACAATCAGGTCACCTTCATTCTCACGATCTTCGTCATCCATCAGGATGATCATTCGACCCTGGCGAATATCCTCAACCAACTCTTCAGCGGTGTTCAGCTGCATGATTTGTCCTTTGGCTTAACGCCTTCTCATAAAGCCATTCTCGGCCAGGAAACTCTCTGTCATCTCTGCCGCTTTTGTATCAGCAACAGGTTCTGCAGATTCCACGTCCCCTCCGGACAGCAGTCGCTCCAGATAGCGGGCAATAATATCAACTTCCAGGTTCACCCGGGAACCAGTGCGATAGTTCGCGATAGTGGTTTCCTGGGCAGTATGGGGAACAATATTAAGACTGAAAATGGAGCCTTCAACGGCATTAATGGTCAAACTGACACCGTCAACAGTAATGGAGCCTTTCTCGGCAATATATCGAGCCAGCTCAGCTGGCGCTTCTACCCGGTAGATCACGGATCGACCGGACGGTTTAATTTCTATTATCTTGCCAACACCATCGACGTGTCCGCTAACGATATGACCGCCAAAACGGGATGTCGGCTGCATGGCTTTTTCAAGATTGACAGGACTTCCAGCTGACAACTGGGATAAGGCTGTGCGCCGAATACTTTCCTTGGAAACATCAGCAACATATCCATCACCGGGAAGTTCAACGGCAGTCAGGCAGACCCCGTTGGTGGCAATACTGTCACCCAGTTTGACATCACTCAGATCAAGCTTGCCCGAAGCAATATGTAACCGGATATCACCGCCCCGTTCTTCAAGGCGCCTTACCGTGCCAACAGCTTCAATGATTCCAGTAAACATATTTAACCTTGTTGCTTATAACCATGGAAATAACATTTCCCGCTCATGGCTGTTCCACGCGTTCTTTTAAGCTGGCACGAATACGGAGATCCTGGCCAAAGCTGCGCGTTTCCTGAATATCCAAATACAGTTTCTCTGCCATCTTCTCAAATGGCAGTTCAAATAGCGGCCGCGCCTGACTGCCCAGCAGAATAGGAGCCATGTAAATCAGCAGTTCATCGACACAACCCTGCCTGACGGCAGAGCCTGCCAGCCTGGCACCAGTTTCCAGGAGAACTTCTTTACACCCTCTGTCTGCCAGCACTTTCAACATCTGGGAAAGATCCACCCGCCCATCTGAGCCCGGCACAGTCAACACCTCAATGCCCCGGCTTTCAAGCTCTTTTTGCTTTTCCAGATCAGGATGAGCCGAAGCAATAATAGTGGTTCCGGGAAGATTCAGAATGCGGGCGTTATAGGGAATTCGAAGAGTGGAGTCCAGAACAACCCGAATCGGCTGCTTTTCTACAGCGGCTTCCGGATTTTCAATCCGAAGTTCACCAGAGCGAACCGTCAGTGATGAGTCATCATGGATAATGGAATCTACCCCGGTGATTATGGCACAGGAGCGGGCTCGCCACTGTTGCACATCAGCCCTGGCATCCGGGCCGGTTATCCACTGCGACTCTCCGGAGTCCATGGCCGTTCGGCCATCAACGCTCATGGCCATTTTGCAACGCACCAGGGGCAGCCCGGTTTCCATTAGTTTGAAAAATCCGGCATTCACTTCTCTGGCTTCAGCCTCCATCAGACCCGAAGCTGTCTGAATTCCTGCATTTTCCAGAATGTGGAAGCCTCCGCCATTCACACGAGGGTTGGGGTCTCGCATGGCGGCCACCACTCGCGTTACACCAGCCTCAACCAAAGCATTGGCACAAGGTGGAGTACGACCGTAATGAGCACAGGGTTCGAGGGAAACATAGGCAGTGGCACCTGAAGCATTTCCTGCAGCAGTCAGGGCATTGATTTCGGCATGGGGACCACCTGCAGGGCTGGTGAAGCCTTCCCCAATGATTTTTTCATCCCGAACCAGAACACAACCAACCGTGGGGTTGGGCATGGTTGTATAAAGCCCTTTTCGGGCCAGTCGTAACGCCCGGGCCATATATTCGTGGTCGTTACGGGAAAATTCGGACATCAGCGCAACTTCGTTTTCTGGAAAACAGCTCAAGTCTTGGAGTTTTTCCTGGTTAAGGAACCATGTGGTATTTTCTCCAGCCGGTCAATCTCTTCACGAAACTCATCGAGATCCTGGAACTGGCGGTAGACAGAAGCAAAGCGAATATAGGCGACTTCATCAAGATCTTTCAGTGCCCCCATAACCTCTTCACCAACGGTCATGGACTTGACTTCCCGCTCACCGAGACGCCGCAATCTCTGCTTGATCCGGTTAATGGCTTCTTCAATCTGTTCCGTGCTGACAGGTCGTTTCTCAAGAGCCCGCTGCAGCCCAGCCCGTAATTTCTGCTCATCGAATGGGGCACGGGAGCCATCACGCTTCACAATGCGGGGCATAACCAGTTCCGCACTCTCATAAGTAGTAAAACGCTCTATGCAGGAGGTGCATTCCCGACGACGGCGTACCTGGCTGCCATCAGCAACCAGCCGGGAATCAATCACCTTGGTATCTTCAGCGTTACAAAAAGGACAGTGCATATCTGCCTGAAAGCTGTATTGAGAAAAGGGGATAGTAACCCCTGCCGCCTGAAAAACAAAACTCTACTCCCTGGCAAGTATTTCTAACAATCCACGAACCCATTACATATGACTGACTCAAACGTTTAACAATGTTAACGGTTCACTTCTAGTGCAAAGGGATCTTCATATGAACAAAATCGATACAAGTACACATATAATAACAATTAAAGATAAAGAGTGGTCTGCACCCAGTCATGTGGATCAGTGCGGGATTTGCCTTAATGATGTCAAATCAGTCCAGATTTGTAGTAATGGACACCAAATATGTCATTCCTGTTTTAAAGATACCTTTCATATACTACAAAAGTGTCCAGATTGCAGGAGTGAATTATTGTCAAGGGATATAGCAGAAGTGACATACAATTGCTCTAAGCAAGCTTTAAATAAAACTCAGTTCGGTTGCACAAATACTCCCTGCAGCTGGAAAGGCGAGTATAAGGAACTTAATAGCCACATCTGTCAACTCGAACAACAAGATTGTCCTCATAATTGTGAAGATGTGGCGAAAAACAACGTTAAGCCCACAGAGAGCTCCGCCACATCAGCGCCAGCTTCTTTCAGAACAGAAGCACCTACACAACATCAACAAACGAGGGGTCGTAGCAGTTTCCCCCCCCCTCAAACAGTTCAATGTCTAAATCCTGAAGATATTCAGAAATATAGAAGTGCTGCTATAAAGGCGCTTAACAACTTTTCAGCAAAGGCATATCATCTTGATGAATCAGAGATCGAAAAATTCTCGAGGGCGATATTTTTAGAACAACTTATAGATATGGATGATGATGAATATCAGAGAGCAATATGCCAATCGCCAGATATGACAGTCACCACTTTTAAAAGAGGGCTTGTAAGGAAATTTAAAGACACAGCCACACCAGACGTATTGTGGAAAAGACTAATACAATCATTTGAAACCCAAAAACTTAGCACCTTTTCTATTAAAAAATACTATGAATCAGAACTAGATCCAAAGACAAGTTCCGGCCAACACCCAACATCTTCAAGCCGACCTCGACCATCATTAATGTTGACTCCTGTTTACCACACTGCATCAACCACTCCCGAAGCATCAGGCTCATCATCAGGACACTCTGCCACAGCTTCAACAACTAATAATGCATCTGTTCCTGTTCAAGCTCCAGTGGTACCAGTAGTACCTGTAGTACCTGTAGTACCAGTAACACCTTCCGTTTCCAGCAGTTGCGTTAATTCAGAAAGGTTTAAAACAATGGCTGGATTGGCATTTCAAAAAGTGTCCTCAGCGTTTGCCACTATGCTTTCACAAAATCTGACTAATCAATCATTCGTTGGACAGTTAGCATCCATTCTGGGCTTCCCCATCTCGCGTTTTCAAGACATAGCAAGCCCCCCAGGACTCACAAATTATAACAAAGCTGCGCAAATCACTAATATCATAGAAGGAATAATTAAATCATCTGTAACCAATAAAATGTGGCTGCAGCTATTATCAACACTAAATAACCCAAGTGTCATTGAAGGCAGTGCAGTATCAACACAATTACAGGCTGCATTAGAGAACCAAACAAGACAGCCTCACCTAATTGTTACTCCAGGCAGGGCATCTACAGGTGCTAGTGCTGCACCTGCCCTTTACAGACAGCCAGAATTCATCCCGAATGTCAAATCACAACAAACCGCACTTGAACGATTTAACAAAATTCGTGTTAAAATAGTACATTCAACATCATCTTCTATATGTTCATTTTCTAATGAATTGCACGCCTTCTCAGTAATCGATGAAAAAACAAATGAAATACCCCATATATTTGGGATAACCAACTTCGAAAAAGCATCAAGAATTATAAGTGCTGTAGGAGAAAAGCTTAAAAATCCTGAAACCTGGGAAGAGACATGGCGTGGGCTTATATTAGCATTAAGAGAAGGTGCGAGAAATGATAAAGAAATTGCGAATTATTTAGAGCAACGGGAGGGAACATCAGCAAAATAATCGATCATTAACGGGTCGTTCAACAGCAGTCAGCACATATCCACCTGAAAGCTATTTTGTGGGTTTGTTTTTTTTGGGGTTTTGGGAAAGGGGATAGCTCCTGCCGCCTGAAAAACAAAACTCTACTCCCTGGCAAGTATTTCTAACAACCCATGAACCCATTACATATGACTGACTCAAACGTTTAACAATGTTAACGGTTCACTTCTGGTGCAAAGGGATCTTCATATGAACAAAATCGATGCAAGTACACATATAATAACAATTAAAGATAAAGAGTGGTCTGCACCCAGTCATGTGGACCAGTGCGGGATTTGCTTAAATGATGTCAAATCAGTCCAGATTTGTAAGAATGGACACCAGATATGTCATTCCTGTTTTGAAGAGAGTACTTTTCGTAAACTAAGAGGTAAGTGTCCAGATTGCGAGAATAAATTATTGTTAAGGCATGTAGCAGAAGTGACACATAGTTGCTCTGAGCGAGCTTTAAATCAAACTCAGTTCGGTTGCACAAATACTCCCTGCGGCTGGAAAGCCGGGTATAACGAACTTGATAGCCACATCTGTCAGTTCAAACAACAAGATTGTGCTTATAATTGTGGAGATAACCATCTAACCTGCTCAGCTACTTCTCATCATGAAAGCTGTAGAAAACGCCCCATACGAGACGGAATTTTGCTGGGAAGCAGTGAAGATATGGAGGAAATCAAACGGTTGAGAACACAATGTTCCGACGCAGAGAGCTCCGACATATCAGCGTCAGCAAACCCCACATCAGATAAGAAGCTATTGCAAGGGCTGAAACACTTTTTTCCGAAAGTCCTGGACGCAGCTTTGAATGCCAAGCCCCCTTTCAAGCGTTCACTCTCCGAAGAATCCAACTCATACTGCAAATACTTCTGCCCTTTTGAGGGTACACCACAGGAACTTGCACAGCATTATCCTTCTTGCCCTGAGAGGCCTGTTCTCTGTTATCATTGCTCTTCCTACTTCAGGCAAAAGGATGTTATGCAGCATGACTACCACTGCCCTGAGAAGATTCACTCTTGCCCCAAGTGTGGAGAAACTGTCAAAGGTCCAATAGGCAAACACCTCAATCTTAGTTGCAAGCAGTGGAACTGGGGTGGGAGGGAGAGGGTTCGAAATAAACGTCAATAAAATTCTTGGGAGCTGTGCTGCATCCAAGCAATAAGAGCCCAGAGCCGTTGTTAAAGACTTGAACTGCCTGATTAACATTACAGAGGCTGTGTTTTCAAAGATAAACAGTCACAAACGCGAAATGCCTGCCTCAAAATAGAAGATGCGGCAGGCATTTCCCTATTAAACAGTGGGTTGAAACCCCTTTGTTCAAGCCCTGATCTGAAAAATCAGTTTTTGTAAACAGGCTTGCTGTTACAGATTTCCAGAACTCTGACCTTCACCTGACTAACAACTTTTTCGTGGTTGTCCTTGCCGATGCTTTCCAGTACATCAACCATCCAGCTGGCCAGATGACGGCAGTCTTCTTCGTTGAAACCACGGCGGGTTATCGCAGGAGAACCAATACGCAGACCACTGGTCACAAATGGAGAGCGTGGATCGTTAGGAACAGAGTTCTTGTTCACCGTTATGTTGGCGCTGCCCAGCGCGGCTTCAGCGTCCTTACCGGAGTATTCCTTGCCAATCAGGTCAACCAGGAACAGGTGATCGTCAGTACCGCCGGAAACGATGTTGATACCACGCTCCTGCAGAGTAGTCGCCATAGCGTCAGCGTTCTTAACAACCTGCTGCTGGTAAGCCTTGTAGTCAGGGCTCAGAGCTTCCTTGAAGCACACAGCCTTGGCCGCGATGATGTGGCACAGAGGGCCACCCTGGCTTTCAGGGAATACTGCGAAGTTGAACTTCTTGTACAGCTCTTCGTCATCGTGCGCGGAAACGATGATACCACCACGGGGGCCACCGAGGGTCTTGTGAGTGGTGCTGGTACATACGTGAGCGTGAGGTACTGGAGAAGGATAAACGCCTGCAGCAACCAGACCGGCAATGTGGGCCATGTCGACGAACAGGTACGCGCCTACCTTGTCAGCAATGGCACGGAAACGTGCCCAGTCAGCAATACGGGAGTAAGCAGAAAAGCCAGCAACGATCATCTTTGGCTTGTGCTCTTCAGCCAGACGCTCAACTTCTTCATAGTTGATTTCGCCGGTTTCGGGGTGCAGACCATACTGAACCGCATTGTAAATACGGCCAGAGAAGCTTACGTGAGCACCGTGAGTCAGGTGACCACCGTGAGCCAGGCTCATGCCCAGAATAGTGTCGCCTGGCTTGCACAGGGCCATATATACAGCGGCGTTAGCCTGAGAACCGGAGTGAGGCTGAACGTTGGCGTACTTAGCGTCGAACAGTTCACAGGCACGATCAATAGCGAGCTGCTCAACAACGTCAACATGCTCACAGCCACCGTAATAACGCTTACCGGGGTAACCTTCAGCATATTTGTTGGTCAGCACACTGCCCTGAGCTTCCATGACACGCGGGCTGGTGTAGTTCTCAGAAGCAATCAGCTCAATATGCTCTTCCTGACGGCGGTATTCCGCGTCCATCGCAGCTTTCAGCTCGGGGTCAAAGTCTGCAATGTTCATCTTTGCGTCAAACATAACTCTCCCAATGATCAGTGTTGATTGAATTTTGGGGTGATTCCTATAACAGCGCATCCAGTACTGCAGGAAAAATAATCACTCAGGTTGTTTTTTTCCCTTACATTGCGCCAGTTTTCACCGGATAGTATCTTGAATCCAGAGCATTCTGCAGCAAAAACCCTGAGGAAGAAAAGGTCATAGTTATGAGATCACTGATCTTAATAGAACTTGATCGCCAAAGCTTAACAAAATTCACCCATTGCCAACTATTGTTTACCTGAAAATGTAACAATATTTCAACAATAAACACACACTCAACTCTTTTAGCATGTTTGACAACCACTTGAGCCATTTTATCGCATGCAAAAATACTCATCGTGACTATATCTATGCATTCTTAATCCGCAGTGGTTTCCAATGCCTGATATCAAACCCCCTTATTCAGCACTCACTCTCTGTCTCTGTACGCTGATTTTCTTTAGCCTTCAAGCAAACAGCTGGGCGGGAACATTCGGGATAAACCGTAAGCCTTTTAGAGTTCAACCGCGACCACCATTAAAAACATTTGAGGGCTATAATAGACCCCATAACACCTTTCGGTATAAAGCCCGAGCCCCCCTGAGAACCAACACCGCATTCGTAACATCTCACTCACCAAGACTGCTGAGCCTTGATACCCAAGAACTAACAAGAAAGAGGCTCAGCCAACACGCCCTGGCCATTCCTCACAGTGAAAGGCCCTCAGCCGTACCCATAGAAGCTTTTCCAATACCTCAGGTATTAAGTCATGCAATATTTAGAAATACCATAACCCCAAGGGAATGGGTTCATGATCCTGATTCTCCACGTGCGGTGATACTTACTTATGACCAGCTCCCGGAATATCAGACCTATGTCCTTAGCTCTCCGACAGATCAGCTATACCCCGATTTTCTTATGTCAGTCTTGGATAAATTTGAAATTAAGACCTATGTACAAAGCGTAGGAGGGGATAGCTCTTTATTTTACATTCAACACTCAGCCAGCAGGCAGTCAAAGAACTCTGTCGTTTACTTATACGGTGTCAGCAGTGGCGGCCCTCGTTTGCTATCAACTATCAAGGACTTTCCCACCGTCGGTACAATCCAACCATTTAGTAAAAATCGTGTTCTTTTCATGATTCCAAATGACTACGAAGGGACAACAACAATTAAAATAATTTGTGCTTCATCTGGAACAGAACTCCTGACAGCTACCATACATCAACCTGAAAATAGTTTTCACGTTGGAGCACACATTTCCCCCGATAAAAAGAGCATAATGCTCGTTGAAGAGTGCGTATCAGAATCTATAGAAAGCCGGAAGATCATTCCTACAGTAATAAAGACCAGAGGGGGCAAGAAGAAAAACGGCAAGTTCAGAAATAAAGTCAGGAGGCGTAAAACCATTATTCCTCCTAACGTTGACGACGATGGCGACCCTGTGCCAGAGATCCGTGATGTTAAAACCTTGCGGTATACCTACAAGCTATCAAACCTTCAACTCAGCATCGATGGAATTAACCCGATTTCATTTGATCAGGCCATGGATTTAGCGCACAAACCATTGCCAGCAATACCATTTGAAATCAGAGAAACAGGCATTTTAACACGGCCACTACTTCACAGAATGACACCAACATTAAGCAACAATTCAAAAGAGCAGGCTCTCGTCACTCTTGAGAAATATCATGAAGACACCAGAACATCCAGCCTGATCACATACCTGACTAATGGCTATAGTCTTGAGTGCATATCTGCAGACATTAACGACCTTTCTCCTTTACAAACCTCAACTGAATCTGGTTCTTATGGGAGCCACCTTGACCATACTGCCAGCTTACCGGCTACTGAAGGTGTTTTAAGAAAACCAAGACCCAACAAAAAAGTAGCCAGCGATTACCCATATGGGCAACATCTTAGAAGGGCTATGAATCTATCTCCACACCTGCACGCTAGCTCTCCCGATTCTTATATATTCAGTCCGCAAAAGATGAAAATAAAACCAGAAGAAAAATTCCCAACATCCGAACAAAGAGGTGAAACAAATGATGAGCAGAAAAACCTGAGTGAGATTGATGATCTAGTCAAGAGTTTTTGGCGTAAAGAACAGGGAAAACTGGATAAAGATTATGAAACAATGACTATGTCGAACTCTTTTATCACTCTGCTCAAACCGGGATCTGATTCAGTAAAAAGTATTGTTGTTTTTGACAGACGCATCCAAAAAATATACAGCACAACCACCAATCGCCCCAACAGGCAAATTAATGCAGCACCACTAAATGATGGGAACTGGGTTATAGGGCTTGTATCCGATAGAATAAACGCTATACCAATAGCCCGATTTAAGATGCATACAGAGTACAATGCAGATATTAAACGTCAGGCAACACCAAGTATGCGTTGCTTCCTTCTGGATGACGACAGCCTTGTTTGTGTGCCTTTACTTGGGAACCCATACCTGTTTATTCTTCCTGAAAAGTTCCCTGTATTAAAAGCTATTGAGAACTAGATTATACAGCATCACATGGCTCTGATCTGATACACACCGGTATAAACGGCAACAACAATTCCAGAGCTATCTTTGAGTTCCCCTTCAAGGACGAAGTCGGACTTTCCCTTCTCCTTCGCCTCTTCTATAACTCTTAGCACCTCCTGCTCGCCCAGAGAAACCCCATAAGTAATGTCACCTTTTGCAGGCTTGAGAAACTTGATAGTCGAGCTTTTCAAAAGAGGCACATATTTGCCAACTCCGAAGCTGGCAAAAGCAATAACCCCTCCGGGAATTTCAGCAAGTGTGTACAGGGCACCGGCATACATAGTCCCCATATGGTTTTCATTACCAGTCATCGGCATCAGGCACTTTACATATCCCGAGCGTGCTTCCAATAGTTTAAGCCCGCTTCGTTTTACAAAAGCAATTTTTTCTTCTGCCATCGTGCGGAGCACATCTTCGGAAATATTCATTCTTTCCCTCCAGTTTTAAACAGGTTACAGGAGGTTGAGAGTTCCGACAGTTGCCATAACGCTCAGCGCTACTGGTCAGCTCGGCCACCGGAGGTAGGAGGCATCTATAATCAAAGGTGTTTTAGTAGTAACAAGGAAGTTCTATGAAAACCGTCAAATTTCTGGCCGCATTAGGTCCAATCTTGGCTCTATCAATTCTGCCGACACAATTATCCGCCAAACCCTTCCATGATAAACCGGGTAATCATGCTCCCCAAAAAGGTGGATGCTGCGACATTCCTGACAGTGTGTATCGGCTTACAAACCCTGTCACAGAAGATGATCGCTTTGAGGTCGTGCTGGATATTGATATACCGAAAATTCAGGTCATGGTGCACGATAAAACCCTGGACAGGTACTACATACTCGATCACAGACCTCCTCACCATAGAGGGCCTCACAGACGTCACCTCAGTCAGGATGACGACAATGGTTCAGGTGAAGACCAGATCAAAGATGATGGGTTTGAGATCGCGGAAAGGCGCAGAGGGGGCAAGCACAGGCATGGGGGATGTCAAAAAAGGCCCGGTCACAGGCCACCCCACCCACCTTTTCACGGACCAGGTCAGCCTCCAGAGCATCCTTCCTTCGAAGGCAAGAGGAAACCTCCCTGCAGAGGTACAGACTTACACCTGAACCTGCATGAAAAGGATGGTACTCCTTGGGAGATTTCAGTCTCTATGGACCTGAAACACAATAATGGTCAGTTGACAGGTAACATGTCCATAGAAATCAATGATGAGCCTCACATCAAAAATGCTTCAGTAACCTTCATAAACCAAGCCAAATGACCTTTATAAAGGTGCCAGTTTATCTGGCACTTTTTCACTACCTTCCCTCATGAAATCAAGGCATCAATCACTAAAACATGATATCTAATCCTTACACTCCCTTCTGATATTTTTAGGATGAAGTATGTCCATTACTCGTATGGAAACGCGTCAGCGCATGAGCCGTATTGTTAAGCATAACGGTACTATTTATCTGTGTGGTCAGGTTGCAGAAGATGCAAGTGCTGGCATCCAGGAACAGACCCGCACCATGCTGGCTAAAGTTGATGCCTTGCTGGAACAAGCTGGCAGTGACCGCGAGCATATTCTGTCTGCCACTGTTTACATTCGTGACATGAAAGATTTTACCGCTATGAATGAAGTATGGGATGCCTGGGTACCGGAAGGTCATGCACCTGCCCGGGCCTGTGTTGAAGCGCGCATGGCTCGTCCGGAACTGCTTGTAGAAGTGTCAGTTGTTGCTGCGGAAAAGTAATAAACGACTTTGCAATTGCATAAAGAAAGGGTGATAGCCTGAGGCTATCACCCTTTCTTTTATTGCTGTGTTTGCGATTAAGCAGTCACAGTGCGAACGGAAACTGCAGCAGGCTTAGGTTCACCGATAGGCAGAACAGTGCGGCCCAGCTTTTCGTTCAATACCAGAGCGAATGCTTCGTACAGAGCACTACCGCCACAGAAGATACCAACGTAACCGGCAAAGATGCCAACAGCGTGGTTGCCAGTGAAGTCTTTGTAAGCCAGCAGGAAGAACAGGGTGGTCAGAGAGCCGAATACGATCTGCCCGATCTTGGGTCCATTCAAGGTGCCAATGAAGAAGAACATGGTGAAGATGCCCCACAGCAGCAGGTACCAGCCTACAAATTCAGCTGGAGCAGGTGCCGCCAGACCCAAGGCATAAATTCCATATAATTCAGATACTAATAGCATCCAAACTAGTAGTTAATGTAATTCTTTTATAAACAGACACCGTTCCGGCAAAACCGGTAAGAACCTTCCCTGATTCATACCGGAAACCTCGCTGCAAACAGCTATTAACCCTCAAACATGCAATATTTTGCAGTCGCGGTTCCGCTATGCACTTTTCCGGAGGATGATTATAATACGCAGATTTTTCACACAGGTTTCCAGGATCTCAGCAAAATATTCTGAGGGCACCTGCAGCTATCCTGTGTACCCCGAGACAAGGTGACAGCAACAGCCAATGGCTACAAAGAAGCTTTTTATCAAGACCCACGGTTGCCAAATGAACGAGTATGATTCTGCCCGTATGGCGGATCTGCTTGGTGAAACCCATGAACTGGAACTGACTGACAACCCTGAAGAAGCCGATGTACTGCTGGTCAACACCTGCTCTGTACGGGAAAAGGCTCAGGAGAAACTGTTCCACCAGCTGGGTCGCTGGAAGAAATTGAAAGAGACCAATCCCAATCTGGTTATCGGTGTTGGCGGTTGTGTGGCCAGCCAGGAAGGTGAAGCCATACGCAAGCGTGCCGGTTACGTTGACGTGGTTTTCGGTCCACAGACACTCCATCGTGTTCCTGAGATGATCGACACGACGCAATCCCAGGGAATCCCAGTTGTTGATGTAACCTTCCCCGAGATTGAGAAGTTTGACCGTCTGCCAGAACCCAGCGTTGATGGCCCGACGGCATTCGTTTCTATCATGGAAGGCTGCAGCAAATACTGCACTTACTGCATTGTTCCTTACACGCGAGGCCCTGAAGTAAGCCGTCCCTTCGATGATGTTATTGAAGAATGTGTGAACCTGGCTGAACAGGGTGTACGTGAAATCAACCTGCTCGGTCAAAACGTAAATGCTTACCGTGGCGAACGCCATGACGGTGAAATTGCTGATCTGGCAGAGTTGATTACCGTCGTTGCTGCGATTGATAGCATCGACCGCATTCGCTTTACCACATCGCACCCACTGGAGTTCTCTGACAACCTGATCGATGTGTATGCTGATGTACCAGAGCTGGTCAGTCACCTCCACCTGCCGGTTCAAAGCGGTTCAAACCGAATTCTGGCTGCCATGAAGCGCGACCATACAACAGATATCTATCTGGACAAGGTTCGCCGCCTGAAGGCTATCCGTCCACATCTGAGCATGTCCTCTGACTTTATTGTTGGTTTCCCCGGTGAAACCGATGAAGATTTCACCGACACCATGAATCTGATTGCCGAAGTTAACTTCGACCAGTCCTTCAGCTTCATCTACAGCAAGCGCCCTGGTACCCCTGCTGTTGACTACCAGGACGATGTTACTGATGAGACCAAGAAGGAGCGTCTCAAGATTCTTCAGAACCGCCTTGATCAGCAGGTCATGCATATCAGCCGTCGTCTGGTTGGTTCAACCCAGCGCATCCTGGTTACTGGCTTCTCAAAGAAAGACCCAGGCCAACTGCAAGGGCGTACGGAGTGTAACCGTGTCGTGAACTTCCGCTGTGATGAGCCTCGAATGATCGGCCATTTTGCTGACATCACTATTCACGAAGCACTTCCACACAGCCTGCGCGGTGATCTGGTTGTATCCGAGCTGGATGAAAACTGGAATCTGCTGCCCGAAACAGCCTGCTCATAATTTCAGGCTGAGGTGCAAAGAAAAAGGCGCTTTCACTGGAAGCGCCTTTTTTAGATTGTATAAATCAGAACAGAAAATCAGCTTTCGGGACTCTCTTCCCTGGTTGCTTCAGCAGATTCCTCAGGAGAGTTGTCTTCTTTACTCTTGTTTTTCTCAGTTTTAGTCACTTCCGGTGCATGCATTAATCTTTCGTGTGGCTGCATCAAATCAAGATCTTCAATCTTCTTCTCACCGGTAACAAGTTTCATAGCCTCCCAGCCAGTGACCGGTTTACTGAACAGATAACCCTGACCAAGACTACAATCCAGCTCCTGCAGTTTGCTGAGCTGTTCAATATTGTCGATACCTTCAGCAACAGCTTCCAAACCCAGAGTTTCTGCCATACCGACTATCAACTTGACCAGACGAACATCTGTCTCGTTCTGGTGAGAGTTCACAATAAACTGTCGATCGATCTTGATCTGGTCGAACGGGAATTCCTGCAGATAAGAGATCGAAGAGTAGCCGGTACCAAAGTCATCCAAGGCAATCTGAATCCCCAGAGCCTTGATCGAGTTCAGGACCTCCAAGGTTTTGGCAGTTTTGGACATCACAACATTTTCAGTGATTTCCAGCAACAGATTCCCAGGATTTGTATTGTACCGATCCATAATCGAAGTAAGTTTTTCGATCAGATCCTCATCCTCCAGCTGCCGTGGAGACATATTTATGGACATGGCCAGTGAGGATTTGGTGTGCTGTTGCATCTGCTCAAGCTGCGCACAGGCACGCTCAAAAACCACATATCCAATCTCAACGATCATGTGGGTCTTTTCTGCCAGATCGATAAATTCGACAGGAGGCAGGAGCCCTCTCGTTGGATGCTTCCAGCGAACCAGGGCTTCAAAGCCGATCAGTTCCATTTTCGCCAGATCATACTGGGGCTGGAAATAGGGCTCGAGCTCATCACATTGAATCGCACGACGCAGGTCACGCTCCATATTCAGGCTGTTAAGAACTTCAGCCTGCAGAACCTTGGTATAAAAGTTGTACCTGTTACCGCCACCGGCCTTAGCCTGATACATTGCAAGGTCAGCATACTGAAGCAGTTCAGAGGGATCTGTCTCATCCTGGGGAGCAACAGATATACCGATACTGCAGGTCATTACCTGATCGTTGGTCGGTGAATCAAGAGGAGTTTTGAACGTATCCAGAATATTCTGGGCAACCTTACTGCTATCCGCGTAGTCAGCAATATGGTTCAGGATAATGGCGAATTCATCCGCACCCAGGCGGGCAATATAGTCTGTCTGACGAATCTGGTTTTTAAAGCGTTCTGCCACTTCTTTCAGAAGCGTGTCACCGGCATTTCGGCCCAGTGAATCGTTAATAACCTTAAAGCGGTCAACATCCACAAGCAGAACAGCTGTTTTCCCCTTTTCTCGACGTGCTCGTGCAATGCTGTCCTGCAGAGCCTCAGTGAACCCCCTGCGATTGAGCAAGCCGGTCAGCATATCGTGAACGGCAATTTCCTCAACATCTTCAAGAGTCTTTTGCAGTTTGGCATTGGTCTCGTTGAGTTCATCCTGGCCCTTGGCCAGATCTACCCAGCGCTTGACTCCGTAAAGCAGGAGAACCCAGAGAACAATAAACAGAAACGTCAGGAGCTTATCCAGGGATAGTTCTTTATGACTGGACGCGAATAAATAGAACTGCTCAAAGGCATTGAACTCGACAGAAAGCAGGTAGCCGATAGTCACTACCATCATGAGAACCAGGCCATCTCCATTCAGGAGCTTTCGAAACCAGTCCATCTATCCCCCATACTACAAAACAACTGTGAGACCCCTGAAAGCCTGTGCTATAGGGGAGCCTATCTTGCGGGAGACGCCGAGCCAATGCACTGATCAGACTCAAAAAAATGTAGTGCAAATATCTATTTGTTTAACGAATCAACAACCAGCTCTCTCCTACAGCCTGCTTTGTTGAGCAGAAAACAGACTTCATACCTACGAATCGACCACAAAATTAATTCTTAAATCTTGTCACAAATGATTACAAAACACTGAATAGTGCCCCCAAGTCCGACAATCCGTATCTGGCTCCTCACCCATGCCGGGTCACTGGTACACGACGCGTGAACAATAGATAAAGAACTGGCACTACAAATAGCGTGAGCAGTGTAGAGACTAATAATCCACCAATTATGCTCCACCCCATTGGAGCCCACATCGACGATCCACCAAGAGTCAGGGGCAGTAAGCCACCGACGGTGGTCAGAGTTGTCAAGATAATCGGCAGCAATCGCGTTTTGGCAGATTCCGTGATGGATGATGTCAAATCATGTCCCGCATGACGCAGCTGATTGGCATAATCCACCAGAATGATCGAATTATTCACCACTATACCCACCAGAGAGGTCAAACCAACAAGAGCAGTAAAGGAGAAAGTATGACCTGTCAGCAGGAGAGCCAGAATTGAACCCGTCATAGCAAAAGGAATGGCTGCAAAAATAATTGCAGGTTGACTGAACGATTTAAACTGCAGCACCAGAACAGCAAAGATCCCCATCAGGGCAACCAGCACTACCTGCCCCATCCCACCGAAAGACTCTTTGCGCTTCTCCTGCTCACCACCAATCTGGTAACTGACATCTTCCGGCCAGCCCTGCTGATCCAGAACTTCGATAAGCTCATTGGTAACGGCTTCAGCCTGAAAACCCGGTGCTACATCAGCAGTAACGCGAGACATCCGGTCTGTTCTGTGATGTTGAATCCTGGCAAGAGCATCTTCCATTTCAATGGAAGTCAGGTGTGGCAGTGCCACTAAGGCACCCGATGAAGACTTGACCATCATTTTCTGGAAATCATCCACCTGGGGATTTTTCTGCCCCAGAGCCTTCACCAGAATAGGATAATCATCACCATCCTCACCACGGAACTGCCCTGCTTCGATGCCGACCAGACTGGCGCGAATCGCCTGATCAATGGCATTGATTGGCACCCCCAGCATGGCAGCCTTTTCACGATGGATGTTTACCTTCAGGTCTATTTTCTTGCGTGCCAGAGGGTTATCGATGCTGACCAGTCCATCAATATTTGTCATTTGCTGAGCGACAGTCGCCGCCCATACTTTCAGTTTGTCCAAATCATCACTCAGGACACGAATAACAACCGGGGCTTCATAAGGCGGCCCCTGGAGGAGTTCTTTAACTGTGACAATCGCACCGGGGAAATAGTCAAATTTCTCCCGCAAACTGGTCACCAGTTCAGTTCGATCCTGCTCAATATCGGAGTTCAGCTGTACAACCAGTTGTGCGTAAGACGGCACCTGACGCTTTGGAATCTCGTTATAGAAAATTCGGGGATTCCCTTTACCAATATTGGCAGTCACCGATGAGACAACCGGATACTTTTTAACAATCTCCTCAACTTGCAGGGTTAACTGGCTGGTTCGCTCAAAGCTGGAACTCTCTGGAGCATCAATATTGATCAGTACCAGGGGTTTTTCCGCTTTTGGGAACATGCTGACCCCAACCATCGGTAAAAGAGAAAGGCTGCTGATAAATAATCCGATAGAAACCAGCAACACCAAAATCGGCCGATTCAGCGCCACTTTCAAAGCCTTTGTATATGGCCCATCTGACAGACGATCTATAAATGAAAGGGCTCGTGGCTGAACGGGATTATGTGAAAAAATCCGGCTGGCCATTAAAGGGCTAAGGCTCAGTGCAATAATCAGGGATGCAAGGAGAGTTAAAACAACGGTGACCGGCATGGAGCGGATAAAAGTTCCGGCACCAGTTTGCAGCAATAACATTGGCAGAAAGGCCAGCATGGTCGTCAAGGTTCCGCTGACCACCGCCCATCCAACCTGACTGGCTCCCTTAATCGCTGCGACACGCCGATCATGTCCTTCCCGCAGAAAACGCCCGACATTTTCGGTAACGACAATGGCGTTATCCACCAGCAGGCCAAGCGCAATAACAAGCCCGACAATCGACATCTGCTGCAGGCCGAACCCAGCCACATCAACCCACCCCAGAGCAATCACAACTGACATGGGAATCACGATAACAATCACTGCCGCCGCTCTGAAACCCAGAGTAAGCAATGTTATTGCAGCAACCACCAGCAACCCCATCAGCAGGCTGTTCATAAAGTTATTCAGTCGCTTGGCGACACTGATTCCCTGATCATGGACATAGTCCACACTCATGCCTGCGGGGAGACTCTCCTTAAACTTTTCAATAGCAGCATCCAGTTGATCCAGCACAGCCAGAATATTGCTGCCCTTTCGCTGCACAACGGAGATAAACACACTTCGCTTGCCATTGTGCCGCGCCTGATAGGAAGGAAGAGCGTCACCTTGTGAGACCGTGGCAATATCCTCAACATAAATTACCTGGCCATTCCGCGAAGTCACTGCTGTGCGACGAATCTGATTAAGATCCCGATAATCACCACTGGTTCGAACAGTAAAACGCCGTTCACCTGCGAGGGTATGTCCGCCCGGAAGGTTTACACTGGATGCCTTGATTGCATTTAAGAGATCTTCCAGACCTATCTGGATAGCCTGCATTTTCAGAAGGTCCGCACGAATATGAATCTGCTGTTGTGGGTAAGCTTCAACATCAGCGCGTTTTACCCCGACAACTCGCTCAAGCTTCTTCTCCAGTGATTCCGCTCGCTCCTTCAGCTCCTGGTAGGAAGCCGTTTCAGACATCAGCGCAACCTGAAGAATATTGACGTCAGCCGGAGACATTTTCTGAACAGATAAGACCTGTATCCCTGCAGGTAACTGTTCACGAATCCGGGTGACTTCTGAAACAACATCGTCGTATTTTTCATCCGGGTCAGAGCCAAACAGAAATTCAACCCGGACAACCGCCATGCCGTCCTCAACTTCCCCCTTCAGCTCCTTGATATCATCAAGCTCGTTAATAGCTTCTTCCAGGGGATCAAGAACCAGCTTCTCCATATCAAGAGGATTCGTACCGGGATAGACAACCCGAACCATGGCTGCGGGAAAGTCAAACTGGGGATCTTCTGAACGGGGCATAGTCATGATGGATACCACACCCAGTGAGATAAGCAGCAGAATAACAACCAGAGTGAACTGAAAATTATTAATTGCCAGACGGGGTAATTTCATGACCTTTACTCCCCGTCACTGCCAGACAGCGATGTCTCGGTTACCCCAAGTACCCGAACCTTATCTCCATTGTTAAGAAACTCGGCTCCGGTAGTGATTATTTTTTCGTTTTCTTCTATCTCTCCCGAGACAGCCACTTCGCTGCCTTCAAGATAATGCACCTGAACCCTTCGGAGACTTACACTCCTATCAGGGTTCATGACATAAATAACACCCGCTGAGCTATTGGCTGATACCAGGGAAAGCGCAGGCAGAAGAATCACTTTATGAGTTTTACCTGGTTCGATATGAATACGACCGATATAACCATCACGTAATCGTTTATCCGTTGGCTCAAGAGCGATCTCCACCTCGAATAAACCAGAGCGCTCTTCTGCGGCTTCTGAAATTGAACTGATTGCCCCCTGGAAAACCTGGAGTGGCCATGGATCAAACCGGACAGAAACAGGATCGCCCTTCTGAACCCGGACAACTTTTCTGTCAGAAAGACCAGTTCGCATAATCCAGCCACGGGATTCATCGGAAAGTATCAGAGCCGTTTGATTCGGAGACACAAACTCATTGATCTCAATTGATTTTCTTATTATTCGTCCGTTTCCCGGAGCCTTGATTTCTGAATAGCGCAGATTAAATCTGGCAACGCTGAGCTGGGAGGAAATCACATCCAGTTCGGTTTCTGCATCCTGCAACTGGTCAAGTGAAACAACTTTCTTCTTGTAGAGTTTTTTCATCCGCTCAACAGTACGTAGAGCATTATCATAACGGGCTTCCGCTTCACCAACCTGTGCTGCCACTTCTTCCACATCAAGCCGTGCTAGCACCTGCCCTTTGATAACCGCATCGCCTTCATCAACCAGAATTTCACTGACAAGGCCACCAACTTTGAAGGAGAGTTTCTGTGTGGACTTATAAGCCAGCAGCGCACTGATATTTATAGGACGGGATGCTTCAATATATCTCGCTCGAACAGCCTCGACAGAACGAACAGGGTTAGCACTAGCCATCACCCCAACCGAAGTAAATAACAAACACGCAAAAACAAGAGAACATTGGATACGCATAAGATTGTTGTTTTTTTTTTGTGATCCCAAGCGACTCTATGTACTCCTGTTTTCGCTGTCAACAGAACACGATGCAAGAAACCTGACTGAGCACTACAACCTCAACCCGGCGGATACTCACCAGACGCCGCTTTGAATTTGGCGGAAAGGCTACCAGTAAATCCCCCGCATCAGAGCAGCAAATGCTACCTGTTCGGAAGAAATCTGAGGTTTCTTGTCACTCTTGGCGGCAGCTGAATCCGGGAACATCTTGTAACCGGTATTCATCACAATTTCTCCCAGTTTGGGAGCAATCGCGTGCATTACCTGGGCAAAGATACCAAGACGGGTGGCAATCCGCTTGGGCTTGCGAATAATGGCATCGCAGACCATGTCTGCCGCTTCTTCAGGTGTCAGGGTTGGCACAGAGTCATAGATCTTGGTCGGTCCGATCATCGGTGTTTTCACCAGCGGCATATTAATGGTGGTGAAATTCACATTTTTATCGGAGAACTCTGCCGCTGCGCAGCGGGAGAAAGAGTCCAGCGCAGACTTAGAAGCCACATAGGCAGAGAAACGTGGCGACTTGGTCAGCACACCTATCGAGGAAATATTAATAATATGTCCCGAGCGGCGCTCCAGCATCATTGGTGCAAAACCCATAATCATCTTCAGCGCGCCAAAGTAATTCAGCTGCATGGTGCGCTCAAAGTCATGGAAGCGGTCAAAGGAGAGAACCAGGGAGCGACGAATCGAGCGACCGGCGTTGTTTACCAGAATATCGACATTACCATGATCTTCCAACACCTTCTGCACCAGGCGATCACAGTCTTCCATATTGGAAATATCGCACTGGTAGACAAAACCCTTTCCACCTTTTGCTTCAATTTCCTGACAGGTTTCTTCCAGCTTTTCTGGCGTACGGGCAACCAGAATAATCTTGGCATCAGTTTCGGCCAGCTTCAGTGCCGTTGCTTTGCCGATACCCGATGTTGCACCGGTCACAAACACCGTTTTCCCTGCTACGGCACCTTTCAGGGTCTTCTCAACAAACAGCTCAGGATCGAGGTTCCGCTCCCAGTAATCCCAAAGTTTTGTCGAATAGCTGGGAAGAGATGGGCAGGTAATGCCCGAATCTCTCAAGGCACGCTCTGCATCGCGGTTATCAAATTTGGTGGGATAGTTAATAAAGTCCAGAACTTCCTCAGGAATCCCAAGGTCATGAAGGACCGCATTGCGAATCCGGCGAATAGGCGGCAGCCGTTTCAGGCCATCACGAATCATCTTCGGAATAAAGCCAAACATACGGGAATCTATCCGCATCGCCATCTTCGGCGCATGACCCGCTTCAGCAAAGATATTCATCACCTCACCCACTTTGTAGGGGTCAGGGTCGGTCAGGTGGAAGCACTGGGTATCCAGATCTGTTTTGTGGGCTATATGATCCATGGCATCGACCACATAATCCACTGGCACAATATTAATCCGGCCACCTTCTATACCGATGGTTGGCATCCAGGGAGGCAGAGCCTGACGAACTTTTTGAAGCAGCTTGAAGAAATAATAAGGGCCATCAATCTTGTCGATCTCACCGGTTTCCGAGTGCCCTACGACCATGCCAGGGCGGTAAACCCGCCAGGACATATCGCCACATTCATCCCGAACCACTTTCTCGGACAGATGCTTGGTTCTCAGGTAAGGCGAAGGGAAATGTTCAGCTTCTTCAAACATATCTTCACGGAACACACCTTTATAGAGACCGGCTGCAGCAATAGAGCTGACATGATGGAACATGCCCGCCTTTAAAGCCTGTGCACACTGAACTGCGGCACGGGTTCCCTCAATATTGGCAACATCCTGTGATGCGGCATCAGCCTTCAGGTCATAAATTGCGGCAAGATGGAAGAAATGGTCGACCTGTCCGGTCAGCTCCCCCTTGACCTGGTCACTCAGACCCAGAGCCTCCTGAGACAGATCGCCCAAAACAGGAATCAGCCTGTCACCCCCCTCTCCAACCCTCTCTTTGAGGGCATCGAGCTTGGCCAGTGAGCTTTCCCGCACCAATACGTAAACGGTTCCGCCTCGTTTGAGCAGTTTCTGCACTAAGAAGCGGCCAATAAACCCGGTACCACCTGTTACGAAATACTTCATCAGAACTCCCAACGGGCTTTATAATTATTCAACTCAGCTAAGCGTTGCATGCTGAAACTCCCGAGAGTTTGCCGCAGCCGATATGTACTGACAAGCAACAGCTATAGCGGTTTACATAAACTACAGCCAGAGGTTACAACTTCTATTCCTGAGCAGGGTGTTTTGATTCTGTTAACAGAACCTAGTCAAAGTATTCAGATTTTTCCTTGGGAAAAGCTGGCAGCGTGCCACTTCCTTATTTTCTGCAGTCATGTAGCATTCTCAAATCGGGTCTTGTTTTCCTGAATGCCAACCCCGATATATGCTTTAAATAGATTCGCCACAAAGGCTGACCATTACATTTTGAACGCATTAAACGTACAACCAGAAACCCTTCAGTTTGACCTCGAACCTGTCGATGCCCGCCGCTTTGCAGAGCTATGCGGCCAGTTCAATGAACATCTAAAGCAGATTGAAAAGCGCCTGGGAATCCGCATCAGTAACCGCAGCCAGCACTTTGAACTGTCTGGTGAGCTGGAGACCATCAAGGCCGCTGAAAATGTTATCCAGCGGCTCTACGGCGAGACAACCGCCAATAACAGCGTCACCCCGGAAATGGTGCACCTGTACCTGCAGGAAACAGGGATGGACCAGACCGAGGCTCAACAAAGTCAGGACGATGTGGTTATCAAGACCCGTAAAGGGTTGATCCGCCCACGAGGCAAAAACCAGCAGCACTACGTTCGCACGATTCTGGAGAACGATATCAACTTTGGGGTTGGCCCGGCCGGTACCGGTAAAACCTATCTGGCGGTTGCCTGTGCGGTTCAGGCTCTGGAACAGGAAGAGGTTCGCCGTATTCTTCTGGTGCGTCCTGCTGTTGAAGCCGGTGAAAAGCTGGGTTTTCTGCCCGGAGATCTGGCTCAGAAGATCGACCCTTACCTGCGCCCTCTTTACGATGCACTGTACGAAATGCTGGGTTTTGACAGGGTGACCCGCCTGATCGAGAAAAATGTGATCGAGGTTGCTCCCCTGGCTTATATGCGTGGCCGCACCCTGAATAATGCGTTCATTATTCTGGATGAATCCCAGAACACCACCACAGAACAGATGAAAATGTTCCTGACCCGTATCGGCTTCGGCTCAACGGCTGTTATTACCGGCGATATCACCCAGATCGACCTGCCTCGCAATACCAAATCCGGCCTGCGCCACGCTCTGGAAGTGCTGGAAGGTGTGAATGGTATTGGCAGCGTTCGCTTCAACTCCAAGGATGTCGTTCGCCACCCACTGGTACAGCGGATTGTTGAAGCCTATGATCGCTACGAGAATCACATGGAGCAGGGTCAGCAGAAGTAATGACCGTTCATATTGATCTGCAGGTTGCCAGCGAAAGCAGCGGCCTGCCTTCCGAAGAGCAGCTTGCACAATGGGCCAAAGCTGCCATCCGTGATCTGCGAGATGAGTCTGAAATCAGCATTCGTATTGTTGATGCTGAAGAGGGGCAGTCACTGAACAACCAATGGCGCGGTAAGGATTACGCCACTAACGTGCTTTCTTTCCCCTCTGACCTTCCCCCTGAATTGAACATTCCACTGCTGGGTGATCTCGTCATTTGTGCCCCGGTAGTAGAACGTGAAGCAAAGGAACAGCACAAAACTTCCTCCTCCCACTGGGCGCATATGGTTATCCATGGCACACTGCACTTGCTTGGCTATGACCATATTGAGGATGCAGAAGCTCAGGAAATGGAAGGGCTGGAAACAGATATTATGCAGTCTCTTGGTTATAACGATCCTTATTCACAAGACTATCTCACCGAGGACAAGATAGAAGACAATGGCTGATGATCACCCGGGCAACGGTCAAAGCAATCGAAACTGGCTGGAGAAGCTGAAACAGGTTTTCTCCGGCGACCCCCAAACCCGCGACGAGCTGCTTGACCAGCTTCGCGATACGGAGCAGCACAGCAACCTGATTGATGGCGAAGCCCTTCGCATTATGGAAGGTGCACTCCAGGTATCAGATATGCAGGTGCGGGAAATCATGATTCCCCGTTCCCAGATGATCTGCGTGGAAGCAGACCAGAGACCAGAAGAGTTTCTGCCCCAGGTTATCGAAGCCGCCCACTCCCGTTTCCCGGTGATTGGTGACAGCAAGGATGAAGTTCTCGGCATCCTGCTGGCCAAAGATCTTCTGCCATTGATTCTTGAAGACAACCGCAAGCGATTCAGCATCAAGGATCACCTGCGTCAGGCAACAGTTGTTCCGGAAAGCAAACGCCTGAATGTTCTTCTCAATGATTTCCGCAGCAACCGTAATCATATGGCCATTGTTATCGATGAATACGGTGGTGTTGCGGGTCTTGTCACCATTGAAGATGTTCTTGAACAGATCGTCGGTGATATTGAAGATGAATACGATGTCGAGGAAGACAGCTATATCAAGCAACTCGGCAAAGATGAGTTTGTAGTAAAAGCACTGACACCGATTGAAGATTTTAACGAGCACTTCAAAGTTGAGTTCAGTGACGAAGAGTTCGATACCATTGGTGGCATCGTCATGCAGCAGTTTGGGCACCTGCCCAAGCGCAACGAATCTGTCACCATTGATAAATACAACTTCCAGATATTGAATGCTGACAACCGTCGTATCCGCCTGCTGCGGGTGACGAATGCTGCCGGATTTAAGCAATAAATATATTTGGACAATCATGCCGCACCAGATTTTATTGCGGCATTTTTATTAAGACTGTTTATGACACCTGATCAAAAAGATTGGCTGGGATATCTTTTCGCTGCTCTGGCTGGTGCACTGGTTCCACTTGCATTCAGCCCGTTTTATATCTGGCCTGCGATGGTCCTCAGCACAGGAACTCTCTTTTTCCTGCTTGATAAAGCCGGCTCAAAAAAGATCGCTGCTCTTCGGGGTCTTTGCTTCGGCATCGGCATGTTTGGAACCGGAGTTTCCTGGGTTTACGTCAGCATTAATCAGTTTGGTGATGCTCCGGCACCACTGGCAGCGCTGTTAACCGGATTATTTGTTATCGCTTTGGCTGCTGCTTTCGTTATGCCACTGGCATGGTTGTTCGGATATTTAAAAGCTGACCGTCAAACCTGGCAGAAAGTTCTGCTATTTACTGGCCTATGGATATTGTTTGAATGGTCCCGAAGCTGGTTCCTGACCGGTTTCCCATGGTTGTTGGCTGGTTACACGCTTCTGGATACGCCGTTCTCCGGAATAGCGCCAGTTACTGGTGTCTACGGCTTGAGCCTTCTTATAGTTAGCGCAGCAGCTGTGCTGATCGCAATTATTCGGGAACCAAAAAGCAAAGCTAATTATGCTGTTGCTGCTGTCGTATGTATTTTGGGAGTAACCAGTACTTTTCTTAAGGACTCTGACTGGACAACCCCGGCTGATATCAGACCAATCAGTTTCAGTGCTATCCAGGGAAATATTTCTCAGGATTTGAAGTGGAAACCCAGCCATCTCGAAAACACTATACGCACGCTAACAAACCTTTCTGCTGACCAATGGAGTAAGGATCTTATTCTCTGGCCAGAAAACTCTATACCGGCCTTTCCCCAGAGGCTTCCTGAACTTATCAAGGCTCTTGAAGAACAGGCAGAATCAACTGATACAGCCCTGATAATCGGCGCTCCCTGGTATGACAACGGCCCTTACTACAACAGCCTGTTCGGGTTGGGAAAAGCAAAGGGAGAGTACTTCAAGCAGAAGCTGGTTCCATTTGGCGAGTTTGTACCACTGGAGTCTGCACTGCGGGGGATTATTGCTTTCTTTGATCTGCCTATGTCTTCATTCAGCCGTGGTTCAGCAGAACAGACCGGGCTAACCGCCAAGGAACAACTACTTGCTGCTTATATCTGCTATGAGATTGTTTATCCGGATTTCGCAGCAGAACAAGCCAGAGAGAAAGACTTTCTGCTGACTGTTTCCAATGACACCTGGTTCGGTTCCTCCATTGGCCCGGAACAGCATTTCCAAATGGTTCGAATGCGCTCTCTGGAAACCGGCCGCTACCAGTTAAGAGCCACAAATGATGGCATTACTGCATTGATCGGTCCAAAAGGCGAAGTAATCCGCACATTACCGCGCTACCAGCAGGGAGTACTTGAGGGCGAACTGCCAGCAATGACAGGCATAACACCATTTATGCAATTTGGCTCCTGGCCCATTCTTATTCTGGCATTATTGCTGATATTTCCATCTCTGGTGCGTGAAAGGCTATAACGTTTCAAAAGCTTGTCGAGTTTTGGTCGGACACGAATTTTTGCCGAACATAAGTTTTTGCCGAACATAGTTGTCCGGCTTTTCATAACCCGAATGTTAGTAAAATTGACATCCTTCTGAACTAAAGCAGTCACCTCACTCTCATAAATGTTACTTGATGGCAGCTTTAGATGATGAGGGTAAAACAATGGGTACAGATATAGCAGCTTTGGTGTGGCCACGAACAAATCCAGATAATGGCTATGACCCACACATCTGCGGACGGTGTGGTGGCAACAACATTGCACAGTGTGAATGGGAAGGACATCTGATCAGGCAACCTACCGATGAGCTCCCCCACTTCACCAATTTCTCAGCTCCGCAGAATATTCAGGATTTATTTAAGCAGCTTCCAGAATATTTATTGCAGGATCATTACAAACTGCTTAAGAGTCTCACCTCAATGCGCAAAGGAGACCTGGCTTATCAACAGCTTTGTCTGAAAACACACGTTCAAGATACAGTGCGGTGCCTCCAACAGGAAAAACCAGTCAACCGCATACACCATTTATGCTCACTTATGGATCTTGTAGAGCAGGAATACATGTCCATGGGGAACTTGAATGAAAATGCCTTTTCAGGTGTTCTAACCCAATACCACAAGATGCTTGAACATGAGCTTAACAATCAGGTTACGGCTCTCAGCAATTCACAGGGTAAATATTACGGCTGGTGCCCATCATTTAACAGAGTGTGCACTGTTGCCTCTAATGTAGTTTCGCATTTGCGCGACTGGTATAAAACTCTTACAACACCGACAACTCCACCTAAAACTCACACGGCACCTGAGAATATTCAGTACGACCCTTATTACGATTATCTCGATAACATTCTCATCTATGAGTACGGTCTGTCTGAGCAAGAAATTGATGCATTTTTTGGCCAGATCAAATTGTATGATGAAGATGAAAGGACTGTCCGGGCAATTGTAAAAGCCTGGGTGGGCTTTAAAAGCCAGCGCCCCTCCAGCCCCCGGAATCTGACAAACTTTATGCGGCTTTATGAGTGGGGCTTTTTGACAGTTGATCAGCTGAGAACCTTGTCGGAAGCTCAAAACCAATATGATGCTATCAGTGCGTCTTATCATCTGCTTATAGCAGCGGGAATATGCAATAGTGAGGGCCGTCAAATAATAAGGTAACTAACAAGACTGTTACTCTCCCGGTAATTTTTCTGACTTCTGACAGTCCAAAGCTCGTAGTATTCGAAATACGAGCCACTGGTGATTTGTTAAACAGGGAGGGCAGAAAAAATGGACGGAATACCTCAAGCTTCTAGCTCTAATCCTGGTTCAGCACGCAGGAAGCGTGCCCCTTCTTTTAGACCAGACCCTAAAACAGGCGGGACATTAACCAAAATAGCCAAATTTGGCCATTACGATGCACAACTCTGCGATGCTGTTCGCGATCATTCTTTTGATCAAATTCTGCAAGAAACTGACCCAGTGATCATGCATAAAATCTTTAGTTGTTTGGATATTCTTCAAATGACAGCTGAAGCGAAAAGGGTTGAAGCAAGAGACTTAAGAGTAGAAAACGATTTAGTAAAAAAAATCTATAAGCAGCAATCAAAGGCAAATCAGGAGACAACCACTGAGCTTGTTGAGAAAGCAACTGCCCCAAGGGAGCAGATCATGGAGGATCAACGGCAAAGCATTAGAGCGCTGGAAGAAGAAAACAATAAAATTAAGGCCGAGGCCAGAAAGCAAAAAACAACATTCCAGAAGAGATGTGCTCAACAAGCCAACCAACTTAAAGAGCTGGAGGCTCAACTCAAACAAAAAGAGCTGGAGTTCAAAAGAGTTCAGGAACATGCCGACTATGTGGAGGCAACACTGGAACACTCTGTAGCAACGGCGGCCCAACCACTGATTGCAATGAGTATGATGAATACCCTTACGCTGCTTCTTCCTCAGTGTGATATTTGTCAGGAAACTATCGACTCCGTAAACCCTTTAAGACATCAAAGGATAAAATCAAAAGACAAAGTATGTATTGCATACTTTCACCCTAAATGCATTCAAGACAGGCTAAAGCCTAACGCAGAAGCCCCACTTAACTGTCCAAAATGTGGCGATATTTTTTATATTGAAGAAGTTCCAGGCAGATTATGGTCAACTCCCGCCAGAGCCGTTGTGACTTATGAAGATATCAGCAACGCAGCCGTTATTACCAAACTGAACGTGCTTCGCCAACATCTGCCTGAAGAGTCAGCCTTAAGAAAAGGAGTTTTTGAGCGTAATAATCCTAATGTTAAGATGCTGGTAGAAATAACAGAAGAATTATCAAAAAAGCCGAAAAGACAGTAATAATCAACTTGCCTCACATGCAGCCTGCCTTTAGTCTGTGGCAGCTTTTCTGGGGCTTATCCTGATCATCAGCGTCTATTCTTTAACCTTGGTTCTGTCAACAGAACTTAATATTTCACAGAGACCAAACGTGTCTAAAAAACCCCATATCGTCATTATTGGAACTGGCGGAACCATCGCCGGAGCAGCAGCATCTGAGACTGGTGGTGCCTATACATCTGCCAAAATGGGTGTGGATGAACTGCTTTCCGTGATTCCGGAAATTCGTGATCTGGCAGATATTACCGGAGACCAGATAGCCAGTATTGGCTCTCAGGACATGGACGAAGCGGTATGGCTACCGCTCGCCCGCCGCTGTAATGAACTGCTGGCACATGACGATGTGGATGGTGTCGTGATCACTCACGGTACAGACACTATGGAAGAAACCGCTTTCTTCCTTCATCTGACCGTTCACTCCCCCAAACCTGTTGTATTAACAGGTGCCATGCGCCCGGCCAATGCTCACAGTGCCGATGGCCCTATGAACCTGTTTGAAGCTGTTGCCACAGCCGTATGCCCTGAAACAATCGGGCGAGGGGTAACTGTTGTCACCAATGATACGGTCTGGGGTGCTAGGGATGTCACGAAATCCTGCACCACCGCCATTCACACATTTCAGGCTCCTAACTTTGGCCCGCTTGGCCATATTCATGCACAGAGTGTGGAATTTCAGCGCATGCCCCAGCGCAAACATACGGTTGATTCTGAATTTCACGTTGGTCAGCTGGAGAAGCTACCCCGTATTGGCATTGTTTACGCCCACGCCGGTGGTGACAGTGCTTTGGCCGTAAGAGCCTTTATCGAAGCCGGTTATGATGGTCTGATTCATGCTGGCTTTGGTAACGGCAACTTCCATAAGGACGTAGGCGTTGCCATGGAAGAAGCGGTTGCGAAAGGAATGATTGTTGTCCGTTCCTCCAGGGCACTGAGCGGTGCCACAACAGAAGCAGGCGAGGTTGATGACAGCAAATATGGATTCATTGCATCAGGGCTGCTGAACCCTCATAAAGCCCGGATTCTTCTGCAGCTGGCACTAACCACCACCAGAAACCGGGAAGATATTCGACAGATATTCAAGGCGTATTAACTTCCGGGATTCTCTGCGTCTTCTATACAAGTTCCGTACAAGGCATGGAAGACGCAGAGTATTCAGCTTTTTTAACTAACTAGAAATAAACCCGGGCCCCAAAAGCGTACTTGCTGGCTTTTGAACTTTTGGCCACCAGCTCTATACCATCAGAATTACGATACTTGTATTTATCTTTAAAGTCGGTGTCTACCTGGGCAAATTCGACAAATGTGACCACCTGTTTATGTGGGCTGTAGTCCAGGCCAAGGGTAAAGGTTTTGGTTTCCGCCTCTCCCTTTACCAGATTGTCACTGGCGTTTTTAACATTGGGATACTTGCTTTTAATTTCTATCGAATCGTAAACAGTGTATAAGTTAAGTTTGTCATCAAGCTTATATTTTGCGCTTAAACCAAAGGAGTTGTGGTCAACATCCAGATCCTGCTTTCTGTCCGCCTGATAGTTAAACCTGAAGAAAGCTGCCGCCAGGCTTACGTCACCAAAGCTATACCCAGCCTGCACACCGGTAGAAACTGCCTTTACATCTTTTGAGTCTGCAAATTTCTCCCACACCCACTTGCCACTTTTCCACTCTTTCTTTTCCAGCTTGTTCAGCGTGGCTGTGGTGTAGGCAGCCTTCAGGCTTAAGCCGAAATCTGAATCCCATACCCCTCCAAACGCCATTGTTTTGTCAAGGTTACCCTTATATCTCTGATCATTGTTGGTCGCCTCTCCATGCTTGGTTTCGGTTTGCAGGCTGTAAGTATCTTCCTCGTCTGTTGAATGCTGAGCCATAAATGTGAAGCCATTGTTGCTCCACTTATAAACAAGCCCGCTCTCTATGGAACCGGTACCAAAAATATTTTCGCCATTTTTTGCATCCCCGCCAAAAGCCCAGCTCTGGTCATAATCAAAAATGTCACCGTGTACTGAACCATGACGCCCGAGAGTCAGGGAACCGGTTTCGTCACTCCCCGCTTCGATAAACCCTTTACTGAGTTCAACATTGCCAGACTCATTAAGGTCAAATGAAAAACGAAGATACCCTTTAACATAGAACCCATTATCCAGATCATACTTGGCGTAAGCTCCAAGTTTTGAGCCACTCATGCTGAATTTGGTGCCCTTGTCATCTTTTTCTGTATTGCTGTATGTGGATTTCACCTCACCAAAAATGTTTAACGTTGCACCATCCTGGTTATACACATCAACAGCGAGTGCATTTCCTGCAACAGCTGCAACAGCAGCGGCCAAAACCGACTTCTTCATTACGAATACTCCAGTGGTTTTTCTTGGTGTTGGGATAACAGAACCCCAAATCAGACCACTCTCAAATATAGACGCACTGGAGCAGGCGAAAAGAAAGATTAACCAACAACTGTCACTTAATGTGGTTTGGGCGGGAAAGGCACTGAAAACCACAGTACCAAACCGGACACCAGCAGGAGGAACCAGCACAGCTTCAAAAAGGTTTAAATCACCATATCAAAGTGACACAACATGGGCTGGCCTTCTTCAGCCGGTTCAACACGAGCAGTCAGAAGATCACGCTCCTGTTGTTCCTTGCCGTACATCACCAAGTCAAACTTGTTGATGTCGTTATAGAGATCAAAAAGAATCTGGGAGGTAAATGTTCTTTGTCCGGGAACAGATACGGTGAAATGGATATGGGGAGCCCTGAAGGCAACAAGGCCACGCTCTTTATCAGCTTTTCCGGGCACAGGGTATGAACCAGGTAAAACCGTGTGAAACAGGTATCGTCCTTCTGAATCCGTGATGGTTCGTCCTTCATAACAGAAGTTCGGATCACGCCATTCGGCCCGGTCTTCGTTCGGATGGTCATACATGCCAGTTGCACAGGCCTGCCAGAGAATAATTTCTGCATAGGCAAGGGGGACACAGTTCTGGTCTGTCACACGCCCCATCAATGTAATTTTATGCCCTACAGCTTCAGGGCCATCAGGATGCCTGCGGGTTAAGTCATTGGTTAAAGGCGGGTTAGCCAAAGGCTTCATGGGCCCGGCACCGGATGCAGGAATTTTTTTACACTCTCGGGCACAGACATGGGCAACACCCACCGCAACACCTGCCGCCAGCATATTTCCAAGAAAACGCCGCCTTTTCACAGAATTACCCCCGCTGCTAACCACATAAGATCAATAAAAATAGACCCGAAAAACTGCCTGCTGGTCCATAAAGTCCGCATTTTCGTTATCTGGTGTTACAGTAATGTCACCAAAAACAAAAATAATGAAGAAGGTGGAGTTAATGAACAGCAAAACTATCGATCAATGGTTTGAAGAGTATGGTGAAAGCCATCAGAACCGAACCAATAAGCTGATCCACTGGATCTGCGTTCCCCTGATCTTTCTGGACATCCTGGCTCTGCTCTGGTCTTTGCCGGCTCCAGCAGCATTCAGCGCCATTCACCCCTTGCTGAACTGGGCTACCCTCTCGCTGCTTTTTGTTCTTGGTTTTTATATTCGCCTGTCTCTGACAATCACTCTTGGAATGTTCGTTCTATCTCTTGTCAGCTACACCCTGATCGCCTGGTTTGAAGCAGCTCAAATTGCATCACTCTCCATAACAGCTATCTCTGCATTTGTTGTTCTATGGATTTTTCAGTTTGTTGGCCACCATATTGAAGGGAAAAAACCATCATTCTTTAAGGATCTCCAATACCTGATGATTGGCCCGGCCTGGTGCCTGGGGTTTCTTTATCGAAAAATCGGCTTATCTTATTAAGCCGGTTTTCGTTATCTTCTGGATTTACGTTTAAAGTAACACTCCAGATTTTCAGCAGCGGCATGTTGATTACAGGAATGAACCAGCTTAATCAGGAGCTCTGGTGTGGGCAGACCAGCCTCAAGTGAACGGCCTCTTCCCTCCAGCCAGTGCTCCAGCACCTCTCTCATACAAGCTATGACATTCCTGTTATTGTTTTTTTGTATAGCCAAGAGTTCCGCAATATCCAGGCGCATGAGAATTCCCAAACAAAACCATTCTATCGTTCCAAAACGACAGCTCTTCAATAGCTGAAATAGCTCAGCCTGGTGCTCAGAACAGAAAGGTGTATTCAGGCGCAGCTGCTCAAATGGTAGTGTATCCAGGCGCAGCTGCTCAAATGGTAGTGTGTGGTCAGCCCCCCTGGTTAGAACAGGCTTTACGGCATTTTGAGCTCTTCTTCCGAAATGCGCTTTCAGATTCTCTGCACTTGCAGCTCCGTCAATGGTTTTCAGAGCGGCTATCAGGTGTTGTTGTGTTGGAGGGCTGGAGCCCGGACGGGAAGCCCAGTTGTTAACCCAGCGCCAGATAACCAGAACGAATTTAGACCCACAGTCCACCCCTTCCTTTTCGATGCCATTCAGAAGGCTGCCGTCCAGTCCCAGCTCCTGCCCCATCCTATGCCATTTAGAATGAGATATATGAGTGGTGGGTTCTATTATATAAACAAACAGATCTGTCAACACGTTTTCAGGCAGGTCTCCAGATGCCCCATCCTTTAGCGGCAATGATTTCGTCGATTCTTTTCCCGCAATTTGTTTGAAAAAACCACCTCCTTCAACAATAGCCTTGAATCGTCGTCCTTTTTCGGGTGAGGTGCAGGAAATAGCATCACTTAATTTTTTAACATTTGCTTCATCAGCCTTTTTGTCTATCCATTTTTCCAGTAGTTTTAAGATCAGTTCGCCACCAGAAGATTTAACATCATCTTCAACAACCCTTATTTCATGTATAGACAACCCCAATCTAAGAAAGAAACGACTATTACCCTTAATATTTAAGTAGCCCAGTAATTCCACAATAAAAGGTATATGCCCTTCATTAATAACATCGTCCTCGGTTCTCCAGGGGCTTGGTTGCCGATGTATTTCCACATCAGGGTTTGTGTAGCTTTCATTAACCTGGTTTTGTGAAAACTTCTGCTGTATTTTCTGGGCAACGTCATTTAATTCCATTTCTTTTAATACGTGGCATAACCTTTCCAACGTTGCAGGGCCTCTCCAGCAGGTATAGTCATCACCGTCAATCCATGCCGTTAAAACCTGCCAGAAACATTGCTCACAGTCACCACGATTATCTAAACCAATATCATCCAAAGTCATGTAATTCAACCCTAAAGCCAGGCCGAGGGTAAACCATTGAGTCGGTGAAAAGCCAAGTGTCCTCAGTTGTTCCTCTAACGCCTGTAAATGCGTTATAGAAAGAGGCCTGTCGAGTGGCATATTATTAAATGGTACAAAAACACCATGAACAGTACCGCTGGCAGGCTCGCAGGGTATAAGCCATTTGCGCTCAACAGCACAGGCATAATTTTCATCAATGCTTTTCAGAGCTTCAAGTAAATGGCCGGGAATGGTTGTTGATGAATTTCTCCTCCATTTATAAATGACTGCTAAAAAGCGTCGCTCGTATGGTTCATCCTCAATGCTTGACAGGTCATGTTTTGACATCCCCAGTTTTTTTCCCAGCTCCTCCCATTTATCAACAGGAAAACGATTAGCTATCATAGTTTCAAACAAAAATGACAAATCCGGTGATGACAGTTTGGCACCTCTGGCAGGGCGTTCGCCTTTTGAGGTGACAGGATCAGGGCACGCAAGCTGCGGTTCAACTTCCATCGACTCGATACTGCCCCAACTTCTCAGTCCTGGGATGACTGCGGTTGATGAAGCATCCACTGCCCTCCTGCCAGAGCTACCGTCCGGGTAAGGTCTGACTCTATATTTGACAGACGATGATGACGTGGGGGGAGACTTGAATGTTGGGGGATTGACTTCCCTTCCCGGCAAGTTGCTTTTTCCCCGTTTAATATTTCCACACATATTCTGCCTCCTGAAGAAATTTTTACTTCTTCTTTGGACAGCTGGTGATTCTTATTACTCCAATTCTTTCATGACCACTTTGTACAGTAGGACTGACAATTCAATCAGGAACTGTGGTTCGTTATTTTTCCGAGCATGATTTAAAGTAAGCTTCCATCCTGTCAGCTGCAGCCGGATCGCCTGTTAAACGCATAAACTTAACCAAAAGAGCCGGTGTGGGTGGCCCGGCATGAATCAATGAGCTGCCAGCCCAATTCAACCACTCCACAAGCACCCCTTGAAAGCACTTTGCAACATTCCCTGAATTGTCCTTCTCAATTATCCTGAGGTTATCAATGCGGAGGCGCATTAGAATTCCCAGCGGGAACCACTCAGCCTTTCCATAGCTACATTGATCTAACAGTTTCAGTAAACTGGACAGGTGGGCTGGCTGCAAGGGGGAGTTTAGGGTCAGTTGATCAAATGTTGCCATTTGGACTATTTGCTCTGAACCTCCAGGCTGGCTCGCAACAGAATGCCATGATGTTTGTAAATGCTGTTCCAGTTTTTCTGCTGCCACCGTTTCGCCAATTTTTTTTAGAGCGAAGATGAGTTCATTTTGCACAGGAGGGCGGGAACCAGGAAGGGCAGCGAAATTGTTTACCCAGCCCCAGATGACCAGAAACGCTTGAGAATAGCGGGGGCCAGCCGCAATGTCATTCAACATCTCGTCACTCAACCCCAGTGTCTGCCCCAGTTTCCGCCATTTAGCGGTAGGAAAATGGGAACTTTTTTTATCCTGAATATAAACGAACATATCAGCCAGTCGATTATCTGTCAGCTCTCCTGGTGACCCATCTTTTACCCCGACTGAAGCGTTTGTTAGCTCCTTCTTTGATTCCTGTCCGGCAAATTCTTTATGGTAACCACCAGCATTTAATAGAGCTCTACATTTTTTTCCTTTTTCAGGTGAGATCTTTTTAACCGCATTAACCAATGCTTCAGCTGTTGCCATATCAGCCTTTTCTTTCAGCCACTTATCAAGCAGCAAGACAACACACAGTTGAACAGAATTATTGTTTTCTGTTATGCCTGTTACAATATACAAAGGTAAACCCAGGTAAATAAATAAATCAAAACAATCATATTCACTTTCAGCGATGCTCAGATGTTCCAGCATTCCCAGAATGAACGGCAGGTCACTTTCCTTAATAACATCCGTTTCGTTCGCCCATGGTTTCTCTTGCCAGATGCGCCTCACATCAGTGCTGGTATAATCTGGAGTAATTTCATTACCTGAAAATGTCTGCTCAAGTGTTTCAGCACAAGCAGACTCTCCAATCGTATGCAGTACATGACAAAGCCTCTTCATCGTCGCGGGCCCTCGCCATTCGGTATAGTCATTCCCTTCAATCCATGTCATTAAAACCTGTCGAGCACATTGCTCAACATTACCGTTTCCAGCTAATTGAATGTCGTCCAAAGAGTAAAACGTCAATCCCAAAGCCAGGCCCAGTGTCATCCAGCTTGCTTTATGAAAATTAACCTGGCTGAGATGCTCTATTAATTGAGGTAAATGTGATTTTGAAAGAGGCCATTCGAGTGGCAATTGCTCAAAAGGCACATAGGGCTTATTCACATGATTGTCAGAGGCACTGGCAGACTGGGGCTCTATGCACCATGCACTTTCAATGGCTTTGCCTGTTGTCTCATCAATACCTTTCAAAATTCGAAGTAAATTGCCTGGAGTGATTTTGTGCAGGTGGCTGTTTTGCCGGAACCATATGTTAATGACCTCGCAATGACGCAGTCTCACAGGCGTGTTGCCGATCTCCATATTTGATAGCGTGTTCGGCGAAACATCCAGCGCTTTTCCCAATTCCTTCCATTTACCTGCAGGAAAACGACACTTGATGATGGCTTCAAACAGGTACGATAAAGCCGGTTTCGAAATTCGCATATCCATCGCAGCTTGTTTGTCAGCTGAGGCTACAGACTGTGGATTCACTGATGTTGCATGAACCACTTCCATAGGTTCTGTCTTCCGATCATCTAAAACTTTGTCTGTGGTTCCAACTGAAGAATCAACCAGCATCTTCTGTGGAAAAGATTCTCGAGGATTTTCAGGGCTTAGCGTATCCCTTTCCTGGCTCGAATCCTTCGTCTTCTGTTTTTTGGGGTGATAATTTACATCACCGGCTGAACTGTCTGAATGGGTTCTCATTCTTTTTCCCCCTGGTCCAAACATATTTTTGCTCCCTCAAGGCGCACAGGAATCATTCCACTGCCTTAAAGAAGCATTGCACAAGGTATGCAAAAACGTAAACGCTTCGATAAAACAGTACCCGTTTTTATTATTTTTCAGGTCGTTGTTTAAAGTGTGCCTTCAACCTCTCTGCAGCGGCACCATTGCGATGTGACTGCAGTATATCCACGAGGAGAGCCGGTGTGGGAAGTCCAGCCTTCAATGAGTCATCCATCCCTTGAAGCCAATACTCCAACACTTGTCCAAAGTATTTTTGAGGGTTTCTGTAATAGCTTGTACCTATAGTCCGAAGCGTTTCAACTTTGAGGCGCATAAGAATGCCCAGGGAGAACCATTGAGACTCTCCTAGCATGCAGTCCTTCTTCAGAAGTGCTAACAACTTACCCAGATGCTCCCTGCGTAAAGGGGAGTTCAAGGTCAGTTGATCAAATGACAACTCAGGTTCAGTATCTGCCGCTAAAGAGGGTGGCTTATCAACACGCTGTAATATGCTTTGGAAGTGGTCTTCCAATCGCTTCCCGTAAATCGGTCCCCAGGATTCTTCCACGGCATTGACCAGATTTTTCTGGGTAGGAGTGCACGAACCTGGCCGTGAAGCGAAAGTTCTTACCCACCACCAGATGACCAGAAAAATTCTTGAGTCCTCGGGGTTATCTTCCCCAATCTCACTCAGTTGAATATCGCTCAGCCCCAGCTTCTGACCCAGTTGCCGCCATTTGTAAACGCTGGGAAGAGTTTGATCCTGCTGAATAGAAATAAACAGCTCAGTCAGTACCTTATCCTGTAATTCTCCAGATGCCCCACCCACCATCGGCTCTAGCTCTTTCGTCGATTCCTGACCGGCTATCTGTTTGTGAAAACCACCAGCTTCTATAGCTGCTCTATATTTTTTTCCTTTTTGAGCGGATAGAGCATTAACTGCACGATAAATCTTCCCAGCTGTTGCCCCATCTGCCTTTTGTTTTATCCACTTTTCAAGCAGCTTAGTTACACACAATCGGCCAGTATGCTGATCGGTTACGGGTTTGATGTCAGGATAAAACAATTCCAGATTAAGAAATAAACTAAAAATGCTATCATTGTCCATCTCCAAATATTCCAGCATGTCCAAAATGAAGGGGATGTGATTTTCTTCGATAACATCTCTGGTTTTTTTCCATGGCACCCGTTGCCATACCCGTTTGATATCAGGATTGGAATAGCTTTCATCTATTGTGTTCTGCGCAAACTTCTGCTCTAGATTTTCAGCACAGGCAGCGTCTCCAATTACCTTCAACGCCTGACACAACCGTTGAATCGTCGCAGCTCCTCGCATGTGGGTATAATCTTCACCGTCAATCCATTTTTTCAAAACTTCCCGGACGCATTTCTCACCGTCAACAGTTGACGAAAAAATGGATTCCAGGGCACTGACGTTCAGCCCCAGAGCCACACCGAGAATAAACCATTTTGTAACAAAAAAATTATTCTTACGCAGCTGTTCCTCCAGCTGCGCCAGGTGCGATTGGGTCAGTGGTCTATCCAGTGGCATTTTGTTCAGTGACACATACATATCATTTGCGACACTGGAGGGGGTGGAGTCAGAGTCATGGGGATCTAAACACCATTCACGCCTGATAGTCACTGCGCATTGGGGATCAACAGTTTCCAGGGCTTTTAAAAATTCATCAGGTGATGTGGGTCCACACTTAACAGTGCCTCCCTTCGTATACCATTCGGCAATCACGGGAATATAGCGATAATCCAGCGGATAGCGACACTTAAAGTTTGGTAATATGTGCGATTCCAGGCCAAGAGCCTTTCCCAGTTGCTCCCATTGGGTTACTGGGAATCGATTTTTTATCATTATTTCAAACAAGTACGAGAGCGCCGGATATGAGATTTCCCTCTGCATGGCCGCCTCTCTGCTTTTTTCTTCAGGCGATGTGGTCGCAGAAGTTGAGCTAACCCTTCTTGTTGCTATGGGTAAAGGCGTTGGTTCAGTTGCTATTGGTTCATCAAAAGTTCCTTCTGGCAGAGTTTCGGGCTTGTTGGCCGGTTCCCTCTCTACCTTTACGGTTTCCTCGCCTCTTTCAGCAGGCCACCTACTATGACTTGGCGGAGAATTTGTTGCGCCTATTCCTTTATACATGTTTTCTATCTCCTTACGAAACCTCACCAAATGGCAGCCGGTTAATTATGGTGTTTGAACAACCCGCATTCTCACTTTGGACAATGAATTGGATTTACTGATTCACAAACCTCTATAACCAGCTTGTTATTGATGCTGAAAGATTGGCAGGGATAAAAGTAAGGCTGGATTCAAGCAGTATCCGGGTATACGTAATCGTATATTTCTGACTCAATCTCCAGGTTGTCCAGAAATATACGCTTACACATGACCGGCTAATTAAGTTTGGTCAACTGTGAAGTGTCAAACCCATTGAAGTCAGGAGTTCCAGCGGTCTGAACTAATATGATCGACGACCGTGGCTATGGCTCCATCACCAACGACATTACAGGCTGTGCCGAAGCTGTCCTGGGCAAGATAAAGTGCAATCATCAGAGCAATGGCTGAGTCATTGAATCCCAACATGGATGTCATCAGTCCTACTGACGCCATGACCGCACCACCAGGAATACCAGGAGCAGCAACCAAAGCAACACCCAGAGCCATAAGAAAGGGAATATACATCGCCATACTGGGCAATCCCCCCAATGACATCAGCATAATCGCCATAGTACAAATGGTTATTGTGATCACACTTCCGGAAAGATGAATAGTCGCACAGAGTGGAATGGCAAAATCAACCACATGATTGTTGATCTTCAGTTTTCGGGCACAGTCAACAGTCACAGGAATAGCTGCAGCACTTGATAACGTTCCTACAGCCGTAATATAGGCAGGCAACATGGTTCGCAGCATGATCAAAGGGTTTTTGCCTGTGCCCAGACCTGCTCCCGTATACAAAACAAACAACCAGACCCAGTGCAGAAAAAGAGCCAGCGCCAGAACCCAGATAAAGGTCGAGATGGTATTGAACACTGTACCTGCAGCAGCCATCTCGGCAAAAACACCGCAAATGTAGATGGGCAGGCCTGGAATAATAGCTTTTAGAAGAAGCAGCTCAACAACACCACGCCCATGATCGGTAATCTTCAGCAGCTCTTTGCTACGAGTAACAGAAATCCCCACACCAAAAACAAAGGCGGTTACCAGGGCGCTGGACACTGCCAGCAAAGGCGGCAAACCAATAGTGAAATATGGTTGAATGTGTTGTCCGGCGTCAATATCTGAAGAGTTAACCACGACCACTTCCGGCAGAATGTAAGAAGCCGCAAAAAAGGCCAATAAACCAGCAGTAATAGTGGAAAGGTAAGAAAGCCCGATAGTCACGCCCAGAACCCTTCCAGAACCTTTCTGCAGACTGCCGATACCCGACATCACATAAAACAGAATCATCAGGGGCACTGCAAAGTTAAGAAGCTCGCCAAAGAGTCCCTTAAATGTCACCAATAGCTGGGTAAGAAACAAGGGAGCAAACAGCCCCATCAGAATACCGGCAATAATCCCTAATAAAAGTCGACCTATCAGTTTCACTCAGGCATGCCTCCCATGGCGAGTCATTCTGTTGAGCCTGATTACATTTTGTTATCAAACTCCTGTATATTAGAAGAAGGATAGACATTCCCGTACAAACTCACCTTCCAGGTTCTGTTGACGCAAGACGAAAGCTGTTGATCAGGATAAGATATCGTTTTCCTTTAACTGATTTCAGAACAACACCGGATGGCAAAATCCAAATCCCGCAAAGCTTTTGTCTGCTCAGAATGTGGCAGCGAGTCCAGCAAATGGCAGGGCCAGTGCCCGGACTGCAAGGCCTGGAATACCTTTAAAGAGATCAATCTGGGATCTTCACGCCCTCATGCAACCCCTGCGGGTAATCTCTCTGGTTTCGCCGGTTCTCTGGCTGCAGTTCAGGCTCTATCGGAAGTCAGTGCAGAAGAAGCTCCCCGCTTTTCAAGTGGATACTCTGAACTCGATCGCGTACTGGGAGGGGGCTTTGTACCGGGCAGTGCTGTTCTGATTGGCGGCCATCCGGGAGCAGGCAAGAGTACCATTCTGCTGCAAACGCTCTGCCATGTAGCCAGCAACATGAACGCGCTGTATGTCTCTGGTGAGGAATCCCTGCAGCAGATTGCAGCACGGGCCCGCCGTCTTGGCCTGCCAACTGATCGACTAAAAATGCTGGCTGAAACATCCGCTGAACGTATTATTCAGGTCGCAGAACAGGAAAAGCCCGGTATTATCGTGATCGACTCCATCCAGGTGATGTATATGGAAGGTGTTGATTCAGCTCCAGGTGGCGTTGCCCAGGTACGTGAATCGGCAGCATTTCTGACCCGTTTTGCCAAACAGACCGGAACCGTGCTTCTGATTGTGGGTCACGTCACCAAAGATAACTCTCTGGCTGGTCCCATGACCCTCAGCCATATCATTGATACTCAGTTAATGCTGGGCAATACCGATGATTCCCGCTTCCGGATTATGCGCGCAACCAAAAACCGCTTCGGGCAAGTAAATGAGCTGGGCATCTTTGCCATGACGGAACGCGGCCTGAAAGAAGTCAAAAACCCTTCAGCGATCTTCCTGTCGCGCGGTGAGGAGACAACCTCAGGCAGCATCATTAATGTTCTTTGGGAAGGGACACGCCCACTACTGGTAGAAATTCAGGCCCTGGTTGTTGAGTCTCAATTAGGTAACCCTCGCCGGGTGACTGTGGGCATGGATCAGAACCGCCTGGCCATGCTACTGGCCGTTCTTACCCGCCACGGTGGTATCTTCACCAGTGATCAGGATGTCTTTCTGAATGTTGTTGGCGGAGTGCGCATTACTGAAACCAGTGCCGACCTTGCCGGTCTGCTGGCGATTGTTTCCAGTCTGCGGGACAACCCTCTCCCCCAAGATATGATTGCCTTTGGTGAAGTTGGCCTGGCAGGTGAAATCCGACCTGTTGCCAATGGCCAGGAGCGTCTTATTGAAGCAGCCAAGCATGGCTTCAAGAAAGCAATAGTGCCCGTCGCCAATAAACCCAGAAAGGATATTCCAGGTATTCAGGTGATTGGTGTCACCAAACTCTCTGATGCGCTGGATGCTATCTAGTAGTACTTCGTTTCGCTCACTTTGCCTGCCAAAGTTTCCCACCGCGCAGGGCTGTCCTGCCCAGCGCGGTTCTCAGGCCATCTATGGCCTTTGAATCCAGCAACTATGACACGGCATCCTCACTGAAATGATGTACTGGATATCTAGCCAATACCCTCTCACAGTCAGGCACTTTTCCAAACCAAAGACTTCGCTCTGGGCATGAATGGACTCATCCCATTCCAGTTCATTCAACAAATATTCTGCAGTAGTCTTCTGAACTAGGGTGTCTTCGATTAAGAAAACCCCTTCAGACCGACTACTCGGGGGCAAGCCCTCGAGATTTCTTCCTTTAAAAGCCTTCCAAATCCTGTTGAGATGATGCTGTTTTATTCTTCCACCTGTAACGAACTGGGCGGCTTTGCCTTTCAATTTTTCCATCATTTATGGCGCGAAGTAACCACTCTTTAACCTGACTTTTGTGAAGTTCAAGATCTTTTGAAATATCATCTGCAGTTGTTGGCGCTTTACAAAGGGTGGCCAAATGCAGAAGAAAGTAATCATATAGAGAGCCTGGATTAGAGCTGTCTTGCTCTTCCGGTTGAAGAGCTCTTTCTACATCCTCTTGGACAAGCTCGGACGTCTGTTCCTTTTCTTCCTTGTCAGGGTGAAGGTTCTCTTCTTCCTGAGTTTCGCTCACATGGTCAGCGGGAGTTGTTGTTTCTGCAATGTCGTCAGGTATCGTCTCTGCAAACATTTCCTTCTCTAGATGCAGCTCTGTCCTTTCACTTTCAACCTGCTCAAAAGAAAGGCCAAGAGACGTACTACTCCTTGAGGAATCTATGCTTTTCTGTGAAGTAAGCAACGCACCAATAGATATGTTTTCTAAGATGCTTTCACACCACTGAGCACCTTGGGCAACAATCTCTTGGTTACCAGCACTCTGGTCTTCCGTAGGTTTTACCCATAACGGCACCCATCCTTTTTTCAGGTTTTCCAGAGCACCGTTCCATGTTCCACCTTTGGTGCCTGAATGAATAACCAGTGCAGAGTCCGCCATGCAGTAAACATATTTATTGCGGGCCATAGCATTACCGGCATTAAAACCGGCTTCAGGGTTAAATGGTGATATTAAGGCCAGACTTTTATTTGAAAGGTGGCTGCGCCATTTCCGTGCCATAGCTGCCTTAAGCAGACTATCGGCCATCACGCCGACAGATGTACCTTGGGCGTTTAGTGCACCCAGCATAGCTGTTTCATCAACACCTCTGGCACCTCCAGAAACAATACTAAACCCTTCCGATGCACTTTTTTCACCAATAGCAGTGGTAAAATCCAGATCCGCCTGAGTAGCATTTCTGGAACCAATAACCGCCAGCCCCCCATGGTTTAACAAGTCTTTATTGCCAACACCAAAAAACACTGGTGGCGCCAAAGTACCAAGCCTGGCCTTCAACCTTTTTGGGTAACACTCATCAGAGCGAGTGATCACCCAAAGACCTGCTCTGTGCCATTTCTCCAGAGCAAGAGCCAGGGCATTGCCGCGCCCAAGAAGTGACTGAATGCGATCCTGTGTGATTTTTTTATCCTGCCACCCTTCCAAAAGCTCACCAGGCTTTTCATGGAGCAGTTGGTCTGGAGAAAGCTGCTTGTCCTTCAGCCATAATGCAAACCGAGCCCACTCCGTGGGAGTCAGGGGTCTGGCAGCCCCCTTCTCGGACTTGGAGAAATATGCATTCAGCAACAAAATCGCCTGTGTGTTTTCTGAAATGCTCATCAATCACCTGTTGAGGTGGAAGCCAGCGCGACCGGATATACATTTCCACTGCCAGCCTGTCTTAGCAACGCTGCAGTAACTGTAAAAGTCCAACCAGAGTCCACAATATCATCAACCAGCAAAACAGGGCCGCTGCAACATTCTGTTACCGCAAAAGCATTGTCGAGATTTCGACATCTTCGATACCTGTTTTGTTGGAGTTTCTGCAGTTCATTGTCTCTGGTTTTTGCGATGGCGTCGACAAAAGGCAAACCAAGAGCTAACGCCAGCCGTTGAGCAAAGTTCGGTACAAGCTCTGGGTGGTTTCGTGAAGGAACGCAGCAAACCCACATAGGAAACTCTGCTGGATTCCAGCGCTCACGTATCATCTCAGCGGTTGCAGCAACAAGCTCATCACGGAAATGCCCCGTGTGTTTATCATCAGCCACCATATTCCCCCAGCCAGCATCCCCCCATCGGGAAAGTACACGCCCTTCCTCAGCTTGCAGATGTGCAGGAAGATTCGTCGGGAAACCATAATGAACAAAGGAGTTCCTGGCCGTTTGTTTTTTGGGTTTTATGATGGTCTCTGCCTGCTTCATAAATGCAGCGGCCTGGTGAGCCATATTGCGATCTACAGCTGTATCCACCACTGACCGGCCCAGGCAGTTAACACAACGTCCGCAAGGTTGCTGACTGTCATCATCCAAAGAGTTTCTGAGGAATGTCATCAGGCAGGCATCAGTCGCCATATAATTCTGCACCTCCTGCCACTCAGTCTCTCTTTGCTGTGTCAGGTGAGCAATTCGATCATGATCCATAGTGAAAGGGTTGGCAGTGCGGTACCAGGAAGAACCATCCTTAAAAATTGGAGCTGGGTTTTCGATACTCAGCATCTTCAGCACTTTTTCAATTTGCCTCATACTGACATTTGAGTGCTCTTCAAGTTGCCGAACAGTCAAACCATCAGCATTATCCAGGGCTTCCAGAATCTGGTTGACCTCATCTTCCGAGGGGAACGCAGAACCCCGAAAATATTCATGTATATCGCGATCTTCCCGACCACTGAGAAGAACACCGACCGAGGAATCAATACCACGACCTGCCCGGCCAACCTGCTGGTAATAGGCAACAATGGAACCAGGTGCCTGAAAGTGAATAACAAAGGCCAGGTCAGGCTTGTCGTATCCCATGCCTAAAGCAGTGGTGGCAACAAGTACATCAATTTCATTGTTCAGCAGAGCATCTTCAAGGTGCTGACGATACTGGTCACTATTTTCAAAAGCAGGGTCGACCACATCGCTGTAATAGGGTTTGGCATTGATATCATTCTCAACCAGCCAGCTGGCTACCTGGTCGGCATCCCGTTTGGTGAGCACATAGACAATTCCCGTGCCATCAAGTTGCGGGATTGTTTGGGCAAGCCAGGCCAGCCGGGAAGCTTGGTCGGGCAGCTCCAGTGTTTGAAGGCTGAGGCCATCCCGGATCAGGGGACCTCTGTGTAAAACAATATCCCCAAGCTGGGACTGAATATCCTCTACAACCCGGTTGTTCGCTGTTGCGGTTGTGCCCAGTACGGGAGTGTTGGCAGGGAGACGTTGTAGAATATTGATAATACGACGATAGTCAGGCCGGAAGTCATGCCCCCAGTCGGAGATGCAGTGAGCCTCATCCACCACCATCAAGCCGATGTTGCTGGCAACTGGCATAAGAACATCGTTGATAAAGTCATCATTTGCCAGCCGTTCCGGGGAGATTAGAAGGCAGTCAATATCGTCATTCAGTATCTGATGCTTTATTGTGTCCCACTCTTCCCTGTTGGTGGAGTTCAGGGTCACAGCTGCAACACCCAGCCTTGCAGCTGCATCAATCTGGTTGCGCATCAGGGCTAGAAGGGGGGAAATAATAATGGTGACGCCACGCCCGCGATCACGAAAAATTTTGGTACTGATAAAGTAAACCGAACTCTTGCCCCAGCCCGTTCGCTGAACCACAAGCAGCTTCTGGTTGTGATTCACCAAAGCGTCAATGGCTTCCCACTGCCCATCTCTGAAATCAGCTTCTGGTTTGTCCAGAGCTATTCTGAGCAGCTCCTGTGCCTGAACACGATCCATGGGCCTCCTGCCGGGAAAATAGTTTGTGATGCTCACATATCCTCCCATTATGCACCCGTTGTCGTTGATTCGGGAACTGCCCAAGTGTTTTTCTTAAACGGTAACTTCTCCATTCATGAGACGGGAGAGGAGCAGGTCTCCAGGAGACTCACCATTTGCTTATTCTGTTTATGTAAACTGGTACTTCATTTCACTGACTTTTCTGCCTGCCAAATCATAGTTGCTGAAATGATGTACTGGATGGCCCTGAAAGCTGTAAGAATGGATGTTGAAGTAACTCTTCATAGGAAGAGTTACTCAGCCAGTCATCACCAGTTGCCCTCATAAAATTATTCACAGCAGAAGATTGGACATCACCTCTTTCAGGCTCAGGAAGCCGATCCAAAAGATATCGGGTCAGACTACCCAGTGACCAGATATCGGATTTCCAGCTCGCAGGCTTACCAACTTCCAACTCTGGAGCGATATAACCATTTGTCCCTCCGGAAAATATCGCCTCTCCAGCCTGGCTCAAATCACCTGCCACACCATAATCACCAATTCGCACCTGCCTTTTTTCATTAATCATGATGTTGCTCGGGGTGATATCAAAATGGACATAGCCTTGCTGATGGGAAAAACTCAAACCCTGTACAACAGAGCGCACAATATTTTTTACCTGCTCCATCGAAGTAATTGCCACCTTATCAAGTGATAAACCGGCATCTTCCTGCAGCATCACTATCCGAGCCTCTGGACTCCCGGCATCCTCTATCCAGCTATCCTGAATGGTTACAATATTGGGATGGTTTAAATGTGAGACAGTGTGAGCCTCCCGTGCAAGAATTGGATAAGCATCATGCCATTTTCCTTTTTCACCCTGGTCATACCAGCTGGCTGATTTTTTGATCCAGCTTTTCCCGTTCTGATCTTGAACTCTTTCAACCCGGGACCATCGCCTTACATACCGTGCCTGGTTATTGTCATCGCGCTCAGGAATCCAGCCATCAGCCCTGATGACTTCTGTTGGTGAGTAGGTATCTACTTGGTGCCACCAGCGAGACATAGACTCCAGGGCATCATCAACTGGTTTCTCCAGCAAATAGACCGCCAGCTGATAAAGCAGGGTTTCCATAATCCTTGAAATCCACAGAGGAACCCTGAACTGACCGGAATACTGCTGAGATGTTGCGTAAGCTAAGGCTCCCGGAAGCCCTGGTGACCAGCTTTGATTATTTTCCAGACAGAGAAGCGAGGTGCTCGTGGGATCAAGAGTAAAACAGTTCTCTTTATTAGGTTTTAATTGAGCTTTTATCCCTGAAGGAGACTGACAAATAACTTCCTGATTAAGCAACTTCTCACTCAGGCAATGAAGAACACCAGCCTCCAGCACACTGGACAAATCTGATTCTGAAGCAGTCTGCCTGTAGGAGTCAGTTAGATACTCCATCAGCAATTGATGTTCTGCTTCAAACAGCTTTGCTGAGTTCCATTCACCATCCCGCAAGTGCCACAAGAATAGGACTCCATTATCCGATTCCTGTTTAAGCTTGATTTGGTCAACATCCAGCTCAACAGCACGATTAACCAGCTGTGCTATTGCCAGCTGCCATGGGTCAGTCAACTTGGCAGTATCAACCCTGTCCAATGGAACAACAGTTATAAAATTCCCACTCTTTAGAAGGTGGAAATCAATAAAGACAGATTGATCAAGGGCCTCCCCAGGATAAAGTGGCATCACACCATAGCGCTTTGTTCCCGCCATATTTTGTGAACGAATCAATAGTTCGGAATACAAAGCACTGGAGATTTTTAAACCTCTCCAACCCAACAACAACCAGTGCCATCCCTGCATGGCTGATGTTAATGAACCATTCTCATATTGTTGTAACAGCCATTGCTGCCACCCATACCCCATGGCTTGACCGGAATAAGCCATGGCATAAGTCATCAGTGTTTGAATAATCCGTCTGGAGGCTATTGAAGTTCCAGCCTGAATCAAAGTGTTCACAATCACTGCAGGCAGTTGAATATCCTGAAGCTGAAATATCCCCGAACGGGTGTGAATATACGTACCAGCCGGAGTCACCGTTACCAGACGATTACTGGTATCCTCATTCCCCACAGCGAAGGTGGAGAAAAGCACCAATCCGGCGAAAATCATGGCCGGTAGCTTGTTCTTTCCTGAATTATGGTTTTCTAGGCCCAATTATTATTTCTATTACGACTTATCCGCAGACAGGACGGACAGAATAGCAAAGCATTCAGCCCATACCGCAGGTTCAAAACAGCCTTGAGCGTGTCATGGACAAAGCTAATAGGCTGAAAATACGCCTCAAGACATGGAAAACCATGAACTCCACCGTTAAAGTACCCCACACCCAATCGCACTGGACGAATATCTGTTGATGTCTGATTCTCCCAAACACGCTCTTCAAGGCCTTTATGGCATCACCGACAGCAAGCTTATGCCTGACGATGAAACTATGGCTGTGCGGGTCAAAGCGGCCATTGCCGGTGGTATGAGCATTCTTCAGTATCGCGATAAAAGCACCGATCAGGACAAACGCCTGAGACAGGCTCGCCTGCTGATGGATATCTGTGACAGTGCCGGTGTTCTGTTTCTGATCAACGATGATGTTGATCTGGCTCTAGCCTGCAATGCCCACGGAGTTCACCTTGGGCAGAGTGATGAACAGCTGGCTTCTGCCCGTGAGAAACTGGGTAGTAAAGCCATTATCGGTATCTCCTGTGAAAATTCGCTGGAACTGGCCCGAAAGGCATCCGGGCAAGGGGCTGATTACATCGCCTTTGGTCGTTTCTTCACTTCCAAGACCAAGCCAGATGCTCCGGAAACACCAGTTTCCATTCTTCAGGATGCCAAAGAGCAGTTTGCTCTTCCGGTTGTTGCGATCGGGGGAATTACTGTGGAAAACGCTGGTCTGCTTATAGAAGCAGGCGCAGATTCTCTGGCCGTGATCAATGATCTGTTTGCCAGAGACGAGCCCGAGGCCATCACAAGCCGGGCCCAGGACTTTGTAAATTTATATAACTAACTTGCTTACGTAATTCAGGACAAATTTCAGGATTAGTGTGATGAGCCGTTCCAAGACCCTGTTTGAAAAAGCCCAGAAACATATTCCCGGTGGAGTTAACTCTCCGGTTCGAGCCTTCCGTGGTGTAGGAGGAACGCCGATCTTCTTCAAGAAGGCCAGCGGTTCCAAGGTTTATGATGAGGATGACCGTTCCTATATCGACTATGTCGGTTCCTGGGGACCAATGATCCTTGGTCACAACCACCCATCCATTATCGAAGCGGTACATCAGCAGGTTGATCTGGGCCTGAGCTTTGGTGCACCAACCGCCATTGAAATCTCCATGGCAGATGCAGTCTGTGAACTGATCCCTTCCATGGATCTGGTTCGTATGGTGAACTCCGGTACTGAAGCCACCATGTCTGCCATTCGTCTGGCCCGTGGTTACACCGGCCGTGACAAGATTCTGAAGTTTGAAGGCTGTTACCATGGCCACTCTGACTCCCTGCTGGTAAAAGCCGGTTCCGGTGCCCTGACTCTGGGTGTTCCCAACTCTCCAGGCGTTCCTGCTGACTTTGCCAAACACACTCTGACCGTGACTTTTAACGATCTGGAAAGTGTGAGAGCGGCTTTTGAAGAGTCCGGTTCAGAGATCGCCTGTATTATTGTTGAGCCGGTTGCCGGCAATATGAACTGTGTTCCACCCAAGCCCGGTTTCCTGGAAGGTCTGCGTGAAATCTGCGATCAGTATGGCGCTGTACTGATTTTTGATGAGGTAATGACCGGTTTCCGTGTTGCCCTTGGCGGTGCTCAGGAGTTCTACAACATCAAGCCTGACCTGACCACTCTGGGTAAGGTTATTGGCGGTGGCATGCCTGTTGGCGCCTTCGGCGGCAAGCGCGAGATTATGGAGCAGATCGCACCTCTTGGCCCTGTTTACCAGGCTGGCACGCTCTCCGGTAACCCTGTTGCCATGACTGCTGGTCTGGCTGCAATGAAAGAAATTGCCAAGCCAGATTTCCATAAGAACCTGACAGTGAAACTGACTCGCCTGCTGGAAGGCTTGAAGGAACGAGCTGCTGCTGCAGGTATTCCTCTGGTCACCAACCAGGCCGGTGCCGCCATGTTTGGCATGTACTTCACCGATCAGGAGCAAGTCACCAGCTTCGCTGAAGTGATGGCCTGCGATAATGACCGCTTCAACAAGTTCTTCCATGCCATGCTGGAAGAAGGCGTTTACCTGGCACCGTCCTCGTTTGAAGCCGGCTTTATTTCCAGTGCTCATACCGATGAGGACATCGACTTCACCCTGCAGGCAGCTGAAAAGGCCTTTGCCCGGATTGCCTGATGTCGAGTCCCTGGTTATCACTTGCAATATCTGACGCCATACTGGCTTTCTCAAGCCTGTTTGGCGTTTTCCTGATGGTTCAGTGCCGCAGGATGGTTGGGGATCATATGCCGATCCTCGCCTCCACGCTGGCTTACCTGCTTGTCGGTTCCGCTGCTGCTCTGGGCACCCTGCGCTACGGGTTTTCTCAGAGCTGGGCTCCGGCTCACGATATGCTTACGGCGGCAGCCCTGACCCTGGGTCCCAACCTGCTGGCAACCGCCCTTGGGGCTTTATGCCTGGGATGGAAACTTTCAAGGCCCACATGGTGGCGAATCATGCTGGGGCTGATGCTGGGCTACGAGATTTCACGCCTGGCAGGCTATGTCACCGCTTATCACATGACTATTAATACGCTGGCTTTGATTGTGATGGCCAAAGTCGCTATGGACATGTACAAAAAGCAGCGGTTGTTTTCCGGTTTTACATTTATCGCTGTTGGTGCTTATGCCCTGGCAGCACTTGTTGTCGGAACAGAAGGGCAGCTGGCCGGTTACCTGCGACTTGACCTTTACCACTATTTACTGGCACTTGGACATTTGTTCTCTGCCAGCGCAATTTTCAATCTGTTAAAGATCGATTCCCGCTCATAGCCACCACATAAGCACTCAGTCATATGATTTCATATGACTGAGTGCGGATCAGTTTGCTACAAAAGAGGCGGTGTAATGTGTGCCATCATGCAACCGGAAGGTCAGGGTTGTACTCCCTCGCTGTATGACACTGGCAACATTAAAGTTATGAGCCTTTACACTGCATTTATCACCAGCGTAACAGCCTTCGAGTTTGAGGCTCATAATCCGGGAATGACTTAACTCAGGGCTGAGGATAACAGCATACTCAACACCAGCCTTGACATGATTTTTCTGTCCAGGATGATTCACCACAATCTTATGACTGAAAGGAAGTGATCTTGTTCGAAAGCTCCATTCTTTCTTATGTGATATTCCATTCACCTTGTACACTAGCTGCGCGTTATATAAAGAATCCCACAATAGAGGCCTTTCAGGGAACCAGGCGAAATCAAAATCAGTGAATATGCCATTCAGGGAATCTGAAACTTTGTCTTTTTGAGGTAAAAGAGCAACCGTATTATTGTTCTGATCCCAGAGTTCAAAGCTTTCTACAACTATCTTTTTGTTTCTGTAAAGATGGGGGTTAAAGTGGACCGAGACCGGCTGCCCGGTTATCTCTATTCCGGGAACGGGATCAGGATGCTCATTATTTTCAAAAGCCGGAGGGACATCTCTTTGATTATCCCAGGGATAGATCACCATTCCCGCACTTTTTCTAAATAATTCATTTTCAGCCTTTTCGTATTCGTATTGATTAACAACCAGTTCCCTGTCACGACACATACCGTAAAAACCTGCACTTACGGATTTCTGGCTGCATGCAGCCCTTAAAAAAGAGTTACCCATAACATAGGCATAATAAGCAGGATGTTCCGAGGTTTTGGCTTTGAAAGCCGATTTATCAGCCGCCATGCCAATTTCATCAAAATCAAAACACAGGAAACCCATGCGATGATAAATCGCACTGAAAAGATTCTCTACAGAATCACGCCAAAGGGCTTGTCCATAAGAGATGTTTTCTGAACATTTTCCAGATGCATAGCCAGCTGCCATAACCCGCTCACTGCAACCGGCCCCTGTGAAACCACCTTTTCCCAACTCTTCTTCATGCCCTGAAATCTGGTTAATCGCCATGTAATGAGCATGGCTCTGTGCCGCTTTTTGCAACTGGCTTTGGAGCTTCAAAGGAACCAGCCCATTACTAATTCTTGCCTGATTGATCTGGTCAAGAACGTCGTTCGCCTGTACTCCAGCAGAGAGGATGAGAGTAGTTGGTATCACGCAGCCATAAGCAATAACCCCCTTTCTCAATCTCAAAAGGTTATGAAAAAGATAATTCCATGAAAAAAGACAATTCCATCGCGAAGCCCATCGTAAAAACTGTTGAATCCAGCTGACTACAGCTGCCATATACGCCGCCATATCTCCCGCCTGCACTTGCCTTAAAACTGCGAACGACAGAATAGACAATCTATCCGCACTATTGTTCCTGAGGGCTGTTCTTGATGGCTATTGGAACTGTCGACTCCCGGCCCGGCACCACAACAAAACCTCTAACAAGGCCGTTATTCAATATAACAATCCAGAATTTATTCCTGACTCAGGCGGTCTAACAGGAAAGTTTTCTTAATTAACGATGCAGGTAACTGAAAAAGGAGAAGCACTATGGCAGCCCCACTTTCTGGAAATAGATTCTATTCGCCAAGCCCCACCACCGGACCATCAGATAATTCCCAAAAATACGGAAAAATGGCTGATTATCTGGTTGAAAAACTTGATCTTCATGATGAAGGTACCTTTAGGCAAATTGCCCGACAATGTAAGTCTTCCGGTTATGATATGCAGAAAGGAAAGCCGAATGCCGAGAGGATCATAACAATTCTCAGTCAGTTAGAACCTGCCTTACACAAAGAAGGTAAGCAACTGAGTGTAGAGCTTCGTTTAGCTCTTACCAGACTGCGCGCTTTTCAGGGTACCCAGAAGCAAGAATTTACAGAAATGTTTGTAAATGCGGACCAGGGAACACCTCCGAAAGCAAATAATCAACCTGCAGCTGAAAGCCAGGTTCTCTCTGAAAGCGCGATGACAACAGACCGATATTCAGTGCCTTATTATCCATGTAATGATTATGATGGACCTCTCTTTAACGACGCTGGAAGGGTAATACTGAATATTAGAAGGGATAGTGGTGACACAACGACTCATAGTGGTACAACCACCATATTGAATATGGATAGCGCTGGAAAGGTGCTCTTACCTGATACCATGACAAGAGATAACAGAATTATAAGAACAAATAAAATACTTGAAAATGATACATATAAACCAGACGGAACCTATACAGAGCAGCAGGTTATCAAATTTATCAATAATTTCTGGCAGGATGTATTTTCTGAGGTGGATACAGCTCTGCCTTCGCGAGAAACCTGTGATGCAGACTTCATGCTTGTTATTGATGGCAAAGTTACAGCCCGGCAGGCTCGACAGCATGGCAGAATGCTAACCGATCAGCTTTCAGCCAATTTAATGCAGGATCTCCCCAGGGTTATTGTTGCTACAACAAAAGAAGCCGGATTTCAGTTCACCAGCGATGCAGCTAAAGTACAGGTTGACTTGGTGGAAATGCTCAAGAAGAAACACATTACAATTTATAATGCCAATGAAGCGCTGGTAAGAAAACTGGGCCATGCTGCTCTTCGTGTGATGTTTGGAGACAGACACCAGACAATTGGTCAGCCCCTCAGCACAGCTCCTACCTCGGAAAATAGCCGTTCAGCAGTGTTGAGCCCGGAAGAGGTAATATCTATAGCTGACACGCTATCGCAAACTCAGAGTCTTCTGCGTCACCAACCGCGTATCTAGGAGCCTGTCGGATTTAACGCGCACCTACTGTCCCGGCTAAACACAAGCCGGGACAGTCAATACTTTACGGCGTACCTTGAGGACCTGGCGCAATAGGAAATGGCGTCACCTTCTCACCATTGGCAGAAGAGATTTTCCCCTGGCCTTCCCGCTCAACTTCATCAATCCGGACAATAGCCTGCATCGGGATAAAGCTGCGCTTGACGCCTTCAAAGGTTGTTTTCAGTTTTTCTTCTGAAGGATCAACAACCACACTGCTGCGTTCTCCAAAGAGATATCCTTCCACCTCAATGAAACCATACATATCACTCTGGTAAACATTGCGAACAAAAATCTCGTAAATTTCCCCCTGGTTGTGGAAAATTACACGATAGGTTTTCTTGACGGCCATACAGACAGTTAATCCAGCAAATCAAAAACGTCGGTATCATAACACTGCAATACAGAAGATGAAGGTTTGCACGGACAAACTTACCTACTCCGGGTAACCGGTTATTTCCCTGATCCGTCCATAAAGCGGCCGCAGACGTTTATACATATCCAGATAGACCTCTGTATAAAGCGCATTATAGAGTTTTGTATTAACCGGATCAGGCTTAAATACACGCTCAGGCCGGGTCATTTCAGTTATGGCCGTTTTGTAATCAGGGTAATACCCAAGACCAACAGCAGCATTAATTGCAGCACCCAAGCCAGATGTTTCGCTGGTATGAGGCCGGGTCACCGGCAGGTTAAAAATATCAGCAGTTAACTGCAATGCACCATCACTTTGTGAACCACCACCGGAAACCATTAACCTTGAGAGTTGAATTCGCCCTTTCTTCTCCAGTTTTTCTTTGCCTTCACGGAGGGCATAGGCCAACCCTTCCACAATAGCGCGATAAACATGGGCACGATTATGAACATCTCCAAAGCCTATGATGGCTCCCTTGGCATCAAAGTCTTTTATTCCGGGTGACCAATAGGGCTGGAGCATAAGTCCCATGGAGCCGGGAGGGGCCTGATTGATCAGATCTTCAAACAGCTCTTCCGGAACAACCCCTGCTTTCTCAGCCTCTGTGCATTCATGGTGGCCAAACTGCTGTTTAAACCAGCTGACCATCCAATAGCCGCGGTACACCATAAACTCACTGTTCCAGGTATCCGGTATGGCTGCCGGCCAGGGTGGTACCAGAAACTGCGGTTCACGAAACTTGTCATGCACAACATTGATGGTGGCCGTTGTGCCATAGCTCAGGCAGCCGGTTTTATCGTCATAACAGCCAGACCCAATCACCTCACAGGCTTTATCTGCGCCTGCTGCAATCAGTGGCAGCCCCTCTGGTATGCCTGTAGCGTCAGCTGCAGAAGCGGTGATATGGCCGAGGATTTCTCCTGGCTTTATCAGCTCAGCAAGCTGATTTTTTCTCAGACAGGTTCCCCGCCAGCTCCAGTCCCAGCGTGGTGCCCACTTCAACAGGCGGTAATTAAACGGCAGATAACCAACAGTTCCACCAACCGAATCTTTGAACTCTCCGGTCAACTTGAACGTATGCCAGCCAGACAACAGAAGAAACTTATGGGTGTTGCCCCAGGTTTCTAGCTCGTTCTGGGCTATCCAGCGTGAACTTGATTTGCTTCGGAAGTAATCAATCAGCTTTTTCAAGCCAGTGATTTTTGCGGCAGGCCCCCATAACCCGCCAATAGGATCATGAGTTTCAGCACGGCGCTGATCAAGCCAGATAATGGCTGGCCGCAAAGCCTGCCCATTTTTATCTACGCAGATATTTGTGCCGCGCTGGGTAGTCAGCGTCACACCCTTGATACGGGCGCGGTCAACTCCACTTTTCTCCCATAATGACTGGCAGGCTGCACAGAGTGACGACCAATAGTATTCCGGTTCCTGCTCTGCCCAGCCCGGTTCACGGGAAAAGTAAGGATCAAGCTCAACCTTGCTCTTGCAAACAACTGTTCCTTTCAGATCAAAAAGAAGCGCTCTGACACTCTGGGTTCCATTATCTATGGCAAGAATTAAATCTGTGTCGTCACACCTGTCATCCGAGCCGTTCATGCCGGATTCTCCAGGCTATAAGCTCTCTTCCATAGAGCACCGTAACGATCCAGCTCTTCTTCCCATTTGGAACCTGTCCAGCCACCATCTTCGGTCATAATCTGGCCGATACGCTGCATATGCTCAGTTGCACCATTCTTAATCAAATTACCAACGCGGGTACGACGCAGCAGAAGGTCATCCAGGTGTTCAACCTGCTCTGTCCGCGCTGCCCAGCGCAGTTCCAGCCACAGAAAATCTGTACTGCCAACCCGCAGGAAATCACTGTCTTCTGCCTGCTGTAAAACTTCTTGAAGGCGAATACCAAGACGCCCCTGCAAACGCTTCTGCTGCTGTTTTCCTAATGCCGCAAAGCGTTTGTCTTCTACCGGTTCACACTCTGTGTGAAAGATTGTGGCATCTTCTTTATCTGCCGGAACAGTCACGTCTGGCAGATAGTGATTGGCCTTTCTTAAAACATCCCGTGCAATCAGACGAAATGTTGTGAGTTTGCCTCCACAGACAGAAACCAGCCCGTTTTTGTCCCAGACGGCATGGTCGCGGGTTTCTTTTGAAGGATCAATATTTTTACCACTGCTGATAACAGGGCGAACACCGGTCCAGGTTGAAATAACATCTTCACGGGTAATGTCAGCACTGTCGAACTCGCCGTTCACCGCTTTCAACAGATACTCAATCTCTTGATTGGTGATGACTGGTTCATCCTCAAGATCGCCAACATTGTCGAGATCCGTTGTGCCAACAACAGTGCTTCCTTCCCAGGGGAAAACAAACACGGGACGCTTATCATCCGGATGCATAAAACAACAGGCATGGGCCACAGGCAGGCGCCATGATGGAATAACCAGATGGCTGCCCCGCAGAGGACGAATAACCGGCTTTTCACCAACTTTTGCCCTCAACGGGTCACTCCACACACCGGCAGCACTGACAACAACCCTGGCTTTAAACTCAACCGTTTCCCCTGTAATGCCATCTTCAGCACAGACACCGCAAACCTGCTCACCATCTTTCAACAGATCAACAACCTTGCTGTAGTTCATGGCTGTGCCGCCATCGGCAATAGCTTCATCCAGAACCCGCATAACCAGACGGGCATCATCGACAAAAGCATCCCGAAACATGGTTGCACCAACCAAGTTCTTATGTTTCAAGCCTGGAATCAGCTTTTGCACGACGGAAGTCTTATTACTGAAATAGTGCGCCCAGAGTCTGGCGTAAAAGTCATACATGGCCAGCAGAGCATTAAACGAGAAGGGACCGGGAAACTTCCACTTGTAATGGGGCATGGTGAAGCTTCCCAAGTCGACCAGACCGGGAGCTTCTTTCATAAGACGCTCGCGTTCAATAACGGATTCATGGGTCAGCTTCAGCTGGCCTTGAGGGATATACCGCAAACCACCATGAACCATTTTTGAAGAGCGGCTGGATGTTCCCCAGGCATAATCCTTCTGTTCCAGCAGAAGAACTTTCAGTCCACAGCGTGAAGCTTCACGCAGGATACCGGCTCCAGTTATACCACCACCGACAACAATCAAATCCCACTCTTCATCCAGGTGCTGCAGGCGCTTGTGTGCTTGATCGCTCATGCTTTCTTTACGGCTCATGGCTCTCTGTTCGCTCATGGCTTTCTTTTCGCTCATGGCTGCTTCTCCAACAGGACTCCGGGAACCAAACGCTGGTCTGGATCAAAGTGATCACTTAATGTTTGCAGTGCTTTAATGCCGAGTTCACCCTTTTCAAAAGGAAGGTAAGGAGCGTGGTCCTTGCCAACACCATGCTGGTGACTGATGGTTCCACCACACTCAACAACAGCCATGGATGCCGCTTTCTTAATTTTGTGCCACCAGGCCAGAGTCTGTTGCCAGTTTTCTCCCAGCCGGAACAGGTAGGTGGTATAGATGCTGGAACCCTGTGTATAGACATGGGACAGATGGGAAAATGCATGAACATGCTCACCCTCATCTTTGAGGGCATTGGCGACGGCTTTCTCAATCTTCTCCATGCTTGGCCTGGTATCACTCCAGTTCACACTGGTTTCCAGTGTGTCTACAGCGTATCCGGCTTTCCAAAGATCATTGCGCAGATAAGGGTATTTGAAACGTCCTTTTTCCCAGATTTTTCCAACCTGTTTTCCGAGTCCGTAAAGACCAACACCTCTGTACTTCCAGATCAGTTTACTGACCTGCCAGTAGGTTGATCTCACCTGACCAGGCAACCCGGTGATCCCAAAGATCACCATGCATTTGCCTTCATCAGCACCACGCAGTCTGATATAGGTTTCCATCAGGTTGATCAGCTTTTCGCTGCCGGCCAGTTTCATCTGGGCATGTGTTTCTATGCCATTGGAAGCACGTAACATGGAAAGCTGCAGTTTTCTCTGGGTCGCCTCACGGGCAAAGGCATAGGCATAATCCCAGTTTTTGAAGAATACCGCGATAAATGTTTCTTTCCTGGGAAGTCGCTGAACCCGGACTTTGACCTCGGAAATAATGCCAAATCGTCCTTCAGATCCGAGCACCATTTCCCTCAGGTCAGGGCCTGCTGCTGATGCAGGAATAGCTGGAATATCCAGAGTGCCATCAAATGTCTCAAGACGACCTCCGGCAAATAACTGTTCAATCCGCCCATAACGAAGTGACTGCTGGCCACTGGAACGGCTCGCAACCCAGCCACCTACTGTAGAAAGCTCAAAGGACTGGGGATAATGCCCAAGCGTATAACCTCTGGCTGACAATTGCGCTTCTACCATTGGCCCCGGAGTACCCGGACCAAAGGTGGCAACCTGGCTCTCTTCATCAAGATCAAGCAGCCGGGTCATCCGCTCCATACTGATTGTCAGAACCGGGCGCCCTTCATTAACTGGATTGATATGCCCAACGACACTGGTACCACCCCCATAGGGAATCACATCCAGATCTTCAGCACGGGCAAAATCCATCAACTCCCGTATCTGTTCAGGCGTTTCCGGCAGGGCAACAGCATCGGGAAAACTGCCAAAGACACCGCTTTTCATAGCTACCCAGTCAGGGAATGACTGCCCCCGGGCATGACGAACCCGCACTTCAGCATCTTTTGAAACCAAAGGATGATCAGCGACTATCCGGGAGGGAGAAACCTGACTGCAGACATCTTCCAGAGATGCTTCAGGATGAATACGTCCCTCACCAACAGTTTCTTTGAGAAAGGCTTTTGCTGTTTTAGTGAAATGTGGCTTCTCGGAACCATCCTGGCCCCAGCTATTCCAATAACGCATACTGCTTCGCCTACTTTAGAGTCAGTACCATTGCAGCACTGAAATTGTTGTTTATTGCTTTTCAGGGGAAGTAACCGGTTTGTCATTTTTTCGATAAAAATGCTTTCGCATTTTTAAACTTTTGCTTATTCGGTGGTTTTACTTCCGGTTCATAGCTATTTGCTTTTACAAAAGAAATTCTAACTGACGATTGTGTACTGTCACTGACAGTCATCACCGGCAGTCATGTCATTTCAGGACAGAAAAGGGTCTTTCTGTGAAAGACATCATGACCGGTGAGCCGACAATGAGTTAAGAGGTTCTTTCCCAAATCTGAAAGTGATCATAACCATCAGAACAGTCAGCCCGGCAAGAACCGGCAGGGATGCGCTGCCATACAAATTCCCGGCAAGTCCCATTAACCCCATAGCCACAACCGGCACCAGACCGCCAACAATTGCAAACGCGAGGTTATAACTGAGGGCAACACCTGAATAACGTACTGAAACAGGAAACAGCCTGGTGAGCTGCACGGGACCAAACCCGGCTGTCATTCCCAGCAGCACACCAAAGAGAATGGTTCCGATAACATACAGATAACCTCCGGCAAATGTCAGGCTCATAAGAGGAAAGCCACAGATCAGCAGGCTCAACCCAAGAAACCAGCCAGTTGTTCTATTTGAGTGACCATCGGTAAAACTTCCCCAATAGATTGAGCAGAGAGCTGCCAGTGCCAGTCCGCCCAAGTTCGACCAGCGCACCAGATCAGGATCAAAGTCCATAACCTTCACCAGCCAGGATGGAAAAAACAGGAAGACAAGAGGCATAACCACAGCCGCCGGTAGTATGAACACAACGCCCTGAAACACTTCCAGAGGGTACTTCTTGATCAAGGTTTTTGCTGGAACATCTTCCTGCTGTTTATTATTAAGCAGGTCTTTAAAAGCTTTGGATTCATGAAAGTTACGCCTGACATGATAACCCAAAACACCTACAAGCCCACCAAACAGAAATGCCAGCCTCCAGCCCCAGTCCTTCAGGGACTGTTCACTGAAAACAACTCCCAGAAACACATGAACAAGAGAACCAAAAACCGCTCCGGCAATCAGTGCCATAAAGACAACGCCAATCACAAGCCCCTGTCTTTCGGGAACTGATTCGCTGATATATGTCACTGCCCCCGGAATTTCCCCTCCAAGAGCCAGCCCCTGAAACAGTCGCAGGATAACCAGCAGAACAGGAGCCAGAACGCCTATTGAATCGTGTCCCGGGAGAATACCAATCAAACCCGTTGCTATGGCCATAACCAGGATTGTCGAACTGAATGTTTTCTTGCGGCCTGTTTTATCGCCGAAATGACCATACAGCACACCACCAATCGGACGAGCCAGGTAACCTGATGCAAATGTGGAGAAGGTTGCAAGAAGAGCCGTCTGGGCGTGAGTTTCAGGAAAGAAATGTTCCGCCAGGTATCCAGCCATCAGGGCATAAATGATGAAGTCATAAAATTCCAGAAACCCACCAACGGCTGTCATGGTCAGCAGGCGACTTTGCTGACGGCTAAGAACTTTTCTCACTTCTCTCGCCCCTGCGAAATAGTGCAGGAAGCATAGGCGAATTATTTGCAGGCATTAAAAAGCCCGGCCGGTTACCCGACCGGGCTTCCACACACATCTGGCGTTGCCAGACTCATATCACAGAACCGCCCCCAGTCCTGATCAATGATAGGTTGCATTGCTCGCGGATTCTCCCAGAGCAACTGCATAGCAAAGCGCTTCAACTGCTTCGATTTTGCTGATCTCGCCCCTGCGCAATTTCTCGGCCAGATACTTGTTTAACTGCTGTCCCGACGCCAGGCTGTCTGCAATAATACTTTCCAAACGCATAACTGATGTCGTGATATCTGTGCTTTCCTTGGCAGGCTGGAACGGAACTTCCGGATGCGGATTTATATACGGTTTATTCATTTACCCTTCCCCTCCAGAACTCAACATACGTCTTTTCGTACGTACTTTCACTTACATGCTGTAATGGCGAGGAAGTACTGTCAAGCTTTTACAACCCAACCAGAAAAAAATAGGTTGTTGTATGCTATGTAAAGAATTTTTCAACAAAGATATAGCAAAAAACCCCGCATGAGCGGGGTTTTTTGACGTCGAATAGCACTGTCGTTTACTTTTTCAAGGTCATTTTTTACGACAGTTTATGGCTTTATCAGCTGGCCAGAACAGTTTGCAGCCATGGCCATGCCTGCTTCTTGCGGCTCATGGTATCTTCCATAACCAGCACACCCGCAGCCTGAGCATGTTCTGCCAGACGTTCGGACCATTCACCCTGGTACAGCAGCCGAGTGGTGGAAGTGCTGATGTTGGTCACCATCAGTGCGGCCAGTTTCAGACCATCTTCAGCACAGCGTTTGGTCAGTTCAGCCTGCAGTTCGTCGATCTTGTCTTCAACCTGCTCGAAGCTGGCAATTTCAATTTGACCAACAACCAGTGATTCTTCCTCGAAGGGGTATTTCTTCAGGTCACGGTCAACCAGAGACGTGACGGAAAGACCATCCAGATTTGTCTTCACACGTAGCAGCTGGTCAGCAAACTCACACAGATCCAGACCAGCAATCTCAGCAAGAGCTTTTGCTGCTGTACGATCTTTATCAGTGCAGGTAGGAGAACGGAAAGCAACAGTATCGCTGACAATCGCGCCCAGCATCAGAACAGCCTGTGGACGGGTAATCTCAATGTTTTCCATACGGAACAGGTTGAACAGGATGGTGCAGGAGCAGCCAACCGGCCAGATCCATGCTTCCAGAGGGTTCACTGTGGTGATGTCGCCCAGACGGTGATGATCAACAATACCCACGATTTCTGCTTCGCTCAGACCTTCAGGGGCCTGGGACAGATCGGTGAAATCAACCAGCCAGACTTTTTCACCGGCAACATTGCCGACAATGGCAGGTGCTTCCACACCGGCCTCCTTCAGGATAAATGCCGTTTCGCTGGTAACTTCACCCTGAGCCATAGCAACGGCTTCCATATCACGGGCGGCTTTCAGCCATTCTGCTGCAACCAGTGCAGAGCAGATGCTGTCAGTATCGGGGTTTGTGTGACCGACTACCTTGATCATCGTGTTTTGTGCCTTATCAACGATCAGAAAAACTGCCAGACTACCGCATCAGCAGCTTTGAACGAATCCGCAATAATCACGTAACTCATCTACATTGGTGAAATTCAGAATCAGGGAATTACAAACAGCCATAAGCGGGAAATTCTTTTTTCTTCCTTGATGATGAAAAAGAAATTTCCATGGTAAAAGAATGGTACTGACCAATGAATCAACTAAATCGTGATACAGTAGCTTCAGCAGACATCGGTACATCAATCCATAAAGAGCAAACAATTACACCGGGCATTGTTCATCTTGGGCTGGGGGCATTTCATCGAGCCCATCAGGCTTTGACTACAGATGAATGTATGACCAGGTCAGGGCAAAGAGAGTGGGGAATAGTTGCTGCCAACCTCCGTAGCGGCAAACAACTTGTTCAGAATTTACAGAGCCAGAACAACCTGTTCACAGTTATGGAAATGAACCCTGATGGCAGCCACAGGTGTCGACTGGTCAGCGCCATTACAGACACAATTTTCGCTGCTGAAGATCGTCAGCCTCTCATTAAGATAATGGCGTCAGAACAGATCAGAATTGTTTCCCTGACCGTAACTGAAAAAGGGTACTTTCTTAACCCTGCCACAGGTAACCTGTTACTGGATGATCCACTGGTTCAGCATGATCTTGAACACCCGGATAATCCTCGAACTCCCATTGGCATCATTGCTGCTGCACTTGTTGAGAGAAGAAAAAAAGGGCTTGCTCCATTTACCGTTCTTAGCTGTGACAATATCCCTGAAAATGGGCAGCTGGTTCGCAATGCTGTTTTGCAGATTGCTGCCAGACTGAATCCCCAACTGGCAGACTGGATTTCAGTCAATGGTGCTTTCCCCTGCACCATGGTGGACCGCATAGTTCCTGCTGTTACTGAGGAAAGTCTAAAAACTGTATCAGACCACCTTGGATTGAAAGACAAATGTGCTGTCACCTGCGAGCAATTCATGCAATGGGTGATTGAAGATAAGTTTGTCGGCAATCAGCGCCCACAATGGGATTGCATTCCCGGAATCAACTTTGTTGAAGATGTTCGTCCCTATGAAGAGATGAAACTTCGCATGCTTAATGGAGCGCACTCTTTTCTTGCTTATACCGGCTACCTTGGTGGTTGCTCAACAATCTATGAAACCATGCAGACTCCCGGTTATGCAGATGCGGCATACAGCCTGATGACTGACCTGGCTGCACCGACCCTGTCTATGCCGAAAAAATACGACCTTACCGGCTATGCAACCTCTCTAATTGAACGCTTTGGTAATCCTGAACTTGCCCACAAGACATCCCAGATAGCCATAGATGGCTCCCAAAAGATTCCACAGCGCTGGCTGAATACAATTCGCTGGCATATACAAAAAGATCGTGACTACGACCTTCTCGCTCTGGGAATCGCAGCATGGATTCAGTATGTCAGTGGCAGAGATGAACAGGGCAACTCTATTGAAGTTAAAGACCCTTTAGAAAGATTGTTGAAAGAAACCGCAAAGAACCACAACAATATCAAAGACAAAATCTGTGAATTCCTGAAGATCAAAGACATTTTTGGGGAAGATCTCAGTATCAACAAGAAATTTCGGAATGCTGTGCAGATGGCCGCACGTGACATAGAAACACTGGGAATACGTCAGACCATTATCAATGCTGGAAAAACTAAAGTTACAACCTAAGCTCAAGTCCCACCAATAACAAAGCATATGGGAACGACCAATGCAGCCAGACGTGCTGGGAATGCTGAGACATATTGCTTTGCAGATAACTACAGCAATGCTTTGTCTGCTGATGGCAGGAGTCGCTAATTCCGAGCTATCGAGTCAACCTAAGCCTAAGGTATTGAAACTTGCTCATAACCTTCCCCTGACCCATTCTGTGCATCTGGCATTTGTCTATCTGGCTGATCAATTACAGGACGTATCAAACGGGCAGTTAATACTGCGGCTCTATCCCTCCAGTCAGATGGGCGACGCAATTGATACCTTACAGATGCTGCAGATCGGAGCCCTTGATCTGTCAAAGGGAACAAGCAGCGATCTGGAACCTTTTGAAAGTGCCTATTCCCTGTTCAATCTTCCTTTTCTGTTTCAGGATGAAGTACATTTTGATGCCGTTTTAAAGGGGGTGGTTGGTCAAAGGATCATGAATAAAACCCGTGACCGAGGCTTCTTCTGTATCGCATCCTATGTTGCAGGCTACCGCAGCTTTTACGCCAGAAAGCCTGTGAAAACTCCGGATGATTTAAAGGGTATGAAAATCCGGGTACAGGTCAGCCCCATCAGTTTAAAAATGATCAGACTGATGGGCGGCGCACCCACCCCTATGCCTTTTGGTGAGGTTTATACGGCACTGCAACAGGGAGTTGTTGATGCTGCAGAAAATAACGAAGCTTCCTGGGTGAATACCCGTCATTTTGAAGTCACCCGTTTCTTTTCAGAGACACGCCATCTGTCCCAGCCTGATTTTCTGGTGATATCAACCCGGGTCTGGGATCAGCTTAATGAACAGCAAAGGCAGTGGCTGCAGGAGGCAGTTGCCCGTTCAGAGTCGTTTCAGAGAAAACAGTGGCAAGAGTTGACCAGCACCTCCCGAAACATAGCAACCCAGTCAGGTGCCGAGATTATTCCTGTTGACCGAAGAGCATTTCGTGACGCAGTAACTCCCCTGTATGAACAGTTTCAGGAAAACAAAGAACACAAGGAACTTCTCGAACTTATTCTGGCTGCCAAAGGAAACAGTTGATGACAACAGCAATACGACAATTACTTGATAAGTCGCTTTCCCTGATGATTATTGCCTGTATGGCCTCACTGGTTCTTATTGTTTTATGGCAGGTTTTCAGCCGCTTTATATTGAGTAACCCAAGTACAGCTACCGATGAAATAGCCTGCTTTCTTATGGTGTGCATTGCCCTTCTTGGAGGGGCATATACGGCGGGACAACACCGGCATCTTGTTATAGATATTCTGATCGAAAAGCTTCCCAGGAGCTTCCGCCTGGCTGTTGATATCTTTTGTCAGTTGATGATTGCAGCCTTTGCCCTGACTGTAATGATTGCTGGGGGCGGATGGTTCGCAGCCAGTGCATTGAATATGGGGCAGATATCACCTGCAACCGGGGTCTATGTTGGCTGCCTGTACTGCGTTATCCCCCTGTCTGGGTTGTTTCTTCTTCTGTACAGCCTGTTGACCTGCTGTGATTTAATATTTTCTCAGACAGGAGAGAAGAACTGATGGCAGCTTCCACATTATTGGTTCTGTTTATTTGTTTCTTTATCCTGCTGTTTCTCGGTGTTCCCATATCTTTTGCTATAGGCATTTCATCACTCAGCAGCCTTCTTCTTGCTTTGCCATTTGATACATCGGTCATGGTTATCGCCCAGAAACTGCAAAGTGGATTAAGTAGCTTCGCCCTTCTGGCCATTCCTTTCTTTATCCTTGCCGGGGTTTTAATGAACCGGGGGGGAATCGCCCTGCGCTTAATCAACCTGTCCCAGGTTCTTGCCGGACGTCTTCCAGGTTCACTTGCACATGTGAATGTGATTGCCAATATGATGTTTGGCTCAATCTCCGGTTCAGCCGTTGCATCTGCAGCTGCTGTCGGCAGTGCCATGACTCCTGAACAGCGAAAAGCGGGGTATGACCCAAATTTTTCTGCCGCTATCAATGCCGCCTCCTGCCCTACCGGGCTGCTGATTCCACCCAGTAATGTCATGATTATTTATGCTTTGAGCAGTGGCGGTGTATCTGTGGCAGCCCTGTTTCTGGCGGGATACCTGCCCGGCCTGTTAATGGGCCTGTCAGTTATGTTGATTGCTGCCTTGATAGCAGTACGAAAACAGTATCCAAAAGCGCAAAGACCCACTCTGATGATGGCAGCAAAGGCATTGATTGATGCACTTCCCAGCCTGTTTCTGATTGTGATTGTTATGGGTGGAATTATCGGAGGAATATTTACTGCAACAGAAGCTTCAGCTATCGCAGTGGCGTATGCTTTTACCTTATCCGTTTTGATTTATCGAGATATCAAGTTCAGAGAACTGCCTCAGGTTTTCCTGGAAGCTGCTGTTACCTCATCAATTGTTCTTCTGCTGATTGCTGTCTCTGCCGGTATGTCCTGGGTGATGATCAATGCCGATCTGATCTATCTGGTCAATGAAGGCCTGCTTTCTCTATCAAGCAATCCTGTTGTTGTTATGTTGATTATTAACCTGGTATTGCTGGTTGTTGGCGTATTTATGGATATGACACCGGCCGTTCTGATCTTTACTCCTGTTTTTTTACCGGTTGTCACCGAGCTTGGCATCAGCCCTTTGCACTTTGGCATTGTGATGATTTTTAACCTGTGTATTGGACTGATCACCCCGCCAGTAGGTAGTGCTCTGTTTGTGGGCTGCTCTGTCGCCGATATTAAGATTCAGGATATTCTGCGCCCAATGCTGCCCATTTATGCTCTGCTTTTTATAACCCTTCTGTTGGTGACGTATATTCCGGCCATATCTCTGTTTCTTCCAAGGCTTTTTGGGCTGGCCTGATATGGGCATAGTAATTCACCAAAGCCAGGCACCTGCCGAGAGGATTACTTCCATAAACAGAAACCCTGTTTGAAAAACTATCAGCATTGGCCCTCTTTTCTGTCAGGCTGGCAAGACACTCTGCAAGAACAGCTTCTATTTGATCAGCAAATCCATAAAGAGATGCCCCACTAAGACTGCACCTGAAAGCCAAAAGCTGTTGCTCAAGAGTCACCGGTATATGGAGCTGAGGAATACCCGCTGTAGCGGTTTGCAGCATCATTTGATGACCTCCATGGCTGATCACCAAATCAGCATCCATCAGAACACTATGAACGTTCACCGGCTGGTCTGAAAATCGCAGGTGCTCATAATACTGATAGGCGCACTGCAGGCTGGGGGGGAGACCCTCAATATAAACAAGGGCTTCAATGCTGGATCTAGCCAATAAATCGAGAACCAGACCAAGTTCATCAAACTGTTGCAAATAGACAAATACTCTTGGCCTCCCATACGCGACAGGCCAGATTGGCATACACCCTTTTTTCTCGGCAGGGAGGCCACCGCAATAGTGAACCTGGTAACGTTTTCCCAAGTGATCAAGCTCGGGGACTGTTAACAAAAATGTCTCATCAACCTGGTAAAGTTCTCCCAAAAACGACAGGGGTGATAGCCCCTCCTGATAAAGGGCACGATTGCAGTACTGCAACACCAGCTCTTCATCAACACCCACTTGTTCACGGTCGGCTGTTTGTGACAGAAATGGCAGAGGTTTTGAGGGCGGTGGGCAGGTAAAACCATCACCGAAATTAATTCTTGGAATATTGAAATCCCTGGCAACCAGCAATGCGGTGGGAGCATGATCTGCAATCAAAATATCAGGATGAATATCGTTGAAAAGCTGTTTCCATCCCGAGATCAGGAACTGAAGAGTACCCGAATCCCCATAGCCTGCATTATAAAGAATATGAACATAAGCAGGTGTTTGAGCCAGATGAGGAAAGGAAATATTACAAAGGGGAGACTGAATACAATGAACAGGAAGACTGGAAAAATAATTCTGTGTGCGAATTAAATCGCAGGTAGCAACTGTTACCTGGTATCCATCGTTAAGCAAACAGGCAGCCAGGGTTTTCATACGGTCAAGGTGACCAAATCCACCGCCCAGCTCCCATGCCAGTAAAATATGCTTCATAAACACATGGTGGCCATTATTCTTCTTGCCAACATTCTATAACTGATTTGAATTTATAACCTAATCCGAATTTCTCAAATCAACAGGTTCCACTTTATTACCAAACCGCTCAAGGCTAGGCCAGTATCCGGAAAAACAAAAAAAGATTTCTCCCGAAAATCAAGGTGATAATCGGGAGAATATGCAGGGGCGAGATTACGCAGCATCTGCTTGATAGGTGGCTTCAACCTGATGCATATGCACATCCTGTTGAGGATAAGGAATGCTGATTCCTTCTTTATCAAAGGTCTGTTTAATCTGCTCAGTCAGGCTCCAGCGAACGTCCCAGTAATCTGCAGTTTTTACCCATGGACGAACAACAAAGTTCACACTTGAATCAGCCAGTTCAGATACGGCAATAACAGCCTCAGGATCTTTAAGAATACGGGAATCGGCATCAACAAGACGCTGCAAAACATCCCGTGCTTTCTTCAGATCATCGCCATAACCAATACCGATGACCAAGTCTATGCGGCGTGTTGGTTTGGCTGAATAGTTCACGATGGTATCGCTGTAGATATTGGCATTTGGCACATTAATTTCACAGTTATCCGGTGTACGCATCTGGGTTGTAAACATGCCGATTTTCTCAACAATACCAGTACTGCCACCAGCTTCTACAAAATCTCCTGCCCGGAATGGCTTGAACAGGAGAAGCATGACACCAGCGGCAAAGTTCGATAGAGAATCTTTCAGAGCCAAACCCACTGCCAGACCAGCTGCACCAAGAAGGGCCAGCAGAGATGTTGTATCAACACCCAGTCGCTCAAGAGCAATCAGTAAAACAACAAATGTCAGCAATACTCCCAGAACATTTTTAACAAACTGGCGAAGAACCTCGTCCATATTACGACGGGCCATAACCTTGTCTATTCCGGCGACAACTTTTGATGCCAGCCATCTACCGACTACAAAAATAATAATGGCTGTTACTAGATTAATGGTAAAACCGGCTGCACTATCCAGCCAGCGACCATTACTGAAATAGGAATTAATGAGATCCTGCATAACTTCCCCCATTTATACTTCTTGTTATTGGCGGAGATATAGTAATTGATACAGTTTTGAAGATTAAGCACAAAAAACACAATGTGAAACCACTGCATTTTTTTAGAAACGTTTTTTGTAGTCTTTGTTTATTCCTTATCTATGAAGGATTAATAGAAACAGAGTGCCCAGTCTTCACACTGAAATAGATGGCTTCAACAATTTCAACCGCCTTTCGTCCTTCTTTGGCATCAATTGCAAGATCATCTTCCCCATTAAGGTGATCAATAAAGTTCTGAAATTGTGCAGTGTGAAGTTGATTATCAATTGCTGCCGGATCAGAAACTCCACCCCCGCTTTCACCCAGCTCCTGAAACTCCTCCCTGATAATGTCATCATCGATAGTTTCTTCCTTGAAAGCCCAGTTCACCAGGCTTTCCTCTTCCAGAGTGGCTGCACCTCTGGTTCCGGAAATTTCCAGCGTCTTGAAGAATCCTGGGTAAACACTGGTGGAAGCTTCGATTGTTCCCATCGCTCCATTTGCAAAACGCAGAACAGCGACAGATGTGTCTTCCACCTTGAGGTTATCGTGGCCAAGGGTATCGGCATAGGCAAAAACAGACTGCACCGGCCCCATAAACCACTGCAGCATATCAACAGCATGAATAGCCTGGTTCATAAGTGCACCACCACCATCCAGAGCAAGGGTGCCGCTTGCCTGACGGTCGGCATAATAGTCCTTACTGCGAAACCACTTCACGTAGGCATCACCGAAAACCAGCCGCCCAAACCGCTCCTGATCCAGGGCATCTTTTATGAGTTGGGCTCCACGTATAAACCGGTTTTGAAAAATACTGGCTACAACAACATTATACTTTTTAGCCGCAGCAATGATTCTGTCACATCCGGCAACTGTAACTTCCATGGGTTTTTCGATCAGAACATGCTTGCCAGCCTCAATGGCCCGTATAGCATGCTCTCCGTGAAGAGCTGATGGGGTGCAGATAGTGATAACGTGCACTGCCGGATTTGCCAGCATCTCAGCATAAGATGAGTAAGCTTTTCCATGGTGCCTTTTTGAAAACTCTTCTGTCTTTTCAGGTGTTCGACTGTAGACCCCGATAAAATTCCCACCGGAAAGAGTTTCGATGGCACGGGCATGAAAGGATGCAACAGTCCCAGTACCCAGGATGCCAAAACCATAGTTCATAACGCCTCCCCTGAGTGAGCAGAAAAACTTAATTTAGGCTAATACGAGCTATAAAGTGACACAACTTTATAAAATTGATTCAATCCAACAGGCTTTCCAGGTCGTCCGATCAGGCCAAAGCAGATCCGCTGTCAATCTGCATGAGAGGTGGTAATGGGCATTCAATCCGCTGACTGTTGGTAAAATTGATCGTATTACAGTAATGAACAGCCTAAGAAGTCATATTTCGAGTTCTCATATACTTGGCATAGGCTACTGTAAACCCTACTGGCCCCCAGATCGGTAATGTAATGAAATCCAGTGCATTAAGGCTTATCCTCCCATGATTTAAGTAATAAATTAATTTGCTCGGAAGTCCGTGAAACAGGATATCTGCAGCCAGAAATGTACAAACCGTGGCAATAGGCCGACCAACTCTTAAAGAAAGTGCTTTATACAATGGACGAATACAATACTTGTAATGCGGCAGGCTTTTAAGCTGACGTGCACCTGCTTCATTATATTCCCCAATAGCCTTCAGCCGCCTATCGACAAATCTACAGACAAATTTAGCATTCGATTTGATAGTTCGACAAATTCTTTCGCTAATATTTTTAACAATGCAACATTTTTCACAAAAATAACCAGACCTGATCCTACTTAAACAGGAGCGATTATCTTCTAAACAATGCTCACCAAAACTTATTGCAGTTGAAGTATTGATTTTATTTCCATCATTAAATCTAACATACATACATTTACCTTTAACTCATAAGACTATCCTTCATACACTCACCAAAAAATCGTTTTCTATTTTTCAGAAAGCCCAGCACCCATATAAACCCACAGAAAGAAATGTCCTGTTGAGATTTTATTATTACGCCAAGACATTAATAAGCTTTTAACTTCTCACGAGTCCCTATTAAATAGATTCCATAATGACTCATCCAGATGATAAATAAATGGCAATTCAGAAATGACTAACGAATAAGGAAGAGCGCATAACAAATCCTAATTTCTTTGTTGATGCTCGCAGCAACAAAATTTTTTTGCAGGGTGCAGTTCTCCGCTAAGGTAACTACCCCGGCGGGTTAACTCTATCTTTCGATGACTGCTCGAATTAAGAAGGTATTGCAATGAACGGACAATATTTTTCCGATAATCAAATCAGTGATCACCGACTGCATCCTGATCGTCTTTTTTCTGCTGATCCAAGCATCAGAGCAGTAGCACGGGATATCTATACCTGCATCAAAGATCTGCCAATTATCAGTCCCCATGGTCATACAGACCCGCGCTGGTATGCAGATAACAAACGCTTTGATAACCCGGCTGATTTTCTGATCAAGCCTGATCATTATGTTTTCCGGATGCTCTACAGCCAGGGCGTTCCTATGGAAGCAGTAGGGGTTCCGGCAAAAGAAGGTATTGAGGTCGAACAGAACCCACGCAAGATCTGGAAGCTGTTTGCCAAAAACTTTCACCTATATCGCGGCACCCCCTCCAAAATCTGGATGGCTCACGCGTTAACTGAAGTTCTGGGTGTGGATGAACCTTTAAATGAAAACACTGCTGACCGGATCTATGACTATATAGATGCCAAGCTTGGTACCGAAGAGTTTCTGCCAAGAAGCCTTTTCAAGTCATTCAATATCGAAGCTCTGGCTACAACAGAGTTTGCTGTTGAAACTCTTGAGTCTCATAAGAAGATCAATACTTCCGGTTGGGATGGCCGGGTGCTGACCACTTTCCGCCCCGACGATATTACAAATCCTGAGCATCCTTGTTTCCAGAAGCATATGGGCATTCTTGCTGAGCAGACTGGAGAAGATGTTTCCAGCTGGGACAGCTATCTGGAAGCTATTCGCAAACGCCGGGCTTTCTTCAAGGAGACCGGCGCAACTGCGACTGACCATGGTTTCCCAACAGCATTCACAACCATTCTCTCAAAAGAGAAGTGTCAGGAGCTTCTGACCAAAGCAATTGCCGGAGCATGCTCGCCCGAAGAAGCGGAACTGTTTCGTGGACATATGCTGATCGAGAATGCTCGCATGAGTTGTGACGACGGTCTTGTTATGCAAATACACGTCGGCTGCCTAAGGAATCACAACACCGAAGTGTATAACAAGTTCGGTTCAGACAAGGGCTGCGACATCCCAACGCAAGTCAATTTCGTCAATGGCTTCCGACCACTGCTCTGCGAAGTGGGTAACAACCCCAACCTGACCATTATCGCATTCAATATGGATGAAACCACTTACAGCCGGGAAATTGCACCATTAGCCGGGCATTATCCGGCGCTGAAAATCGGCCCCGCATGGTGGTTCCACGACTCTCCCGAGGGAATGATGCGGTATCGCCGTCAGGTTACCGAAGCCGCCGGTTTCTATAACACCGTCGGTTTTAACGACGATACAAGAGCTTTTTTATCTATTCCTGCTCGCCATGATGTAGCGCGGCGTGTCGACTCAAACTTTTTGGCACACTACGTCTGCGAACATCTGCTCTCCATGACTGAAGCCCTGGAGATAGCAAAAGATCTGACCTACAGCCTGCCGAAACAGGCGTACCGGCTTTGAGCTTCACCGGCGAGCATCCATAAAGCTCGCCTCTATCAGGGACGGTACTTAATGGATTGAGATTGTCATGCTAAATACAAAAACAGCCCATTTCGTGAATGTCAGCCACCGGCTGAAAAAAAGAGACCAGATTACTCCAGGCATTGTCCATCTGGGGCTGGGTGCTTTTCATCGTGCTCATCAGGCAGTCTTAACTGATGAATTTATGGCTATCTCCGGCCAGCGCAACTGGGGAATCATATCTGCCAATATCGTTGGTGGACAAAAGCTGGTCGAAAGCCTGAAAGCTCAGGACAACCTGTTCACAATCACAGAAACCGATTGCAAAGGTAAGCGTAACCACAAGCTTATCAGCTCAATTATTGATTCTATGTATGCTGCCGAAGATCGTCGCCCTCTGATTGATCTGATGAGCCAGGAATCAACCCGGATCGTTTCTCTGACTGTGACCGAGAAGGGTTATTGCACCAACCTTGCCAACGGTAAGCTACTGCTAGATAACCCTCTGATTGAGCACGACCTTCAAAACCCTGAACATCCTAAATCAGCCATTGGCATTATTGTGGCTGCCCTGGCTAAACGTCGAGCGGCGGGTATTTGTCCGTTTACAGTTCTTAGCTGTGACAATATGCCTGACAACGGTAAACGCACCCGTAATGCTGTGCTCCAGTTTGCCTCTCTTATTGATCAGGATCTAGCCCGCTGGATTGGCGACCAGTGCACATTCCCATGCACCATGGTTGACCGGATTGTTCCTGCAGCAACGCCAGAAAGTCTGGCAGCTGTCGCTGAAGAAATTGGTGAGGGAGATAACGGTGCCATCGTCTGTGAAGCGTTCCGCCAGTGGGTTATTGAAGATAACTTCGTGATGGGCCGCCCGGACTGGGATGATGTACCCGGTGTGATTTTTGTGGCAGATGTTCGCCCTTATGAAGAGATGAAGCTGCGCATGCTGAATGGCAGTCACTCTTTCCTGGCCTATCTTGGCTATCTGGGTGGTTACCCGACAATCAGCGAAGCAATGTCAGACAGCTACTACTATGCTGCAGTGCGGAAGTTGATGCTTGAGGTTGTCATACCGACTCTGAGTATGCAGGAAGGAACTGACCTGCAGGGCTATGCACAACAGTTGATTGACCGTTTCTGCAATCCCGGACTGGCTCACAGAACCTGGCAGATTGCGATGGATGGTTCTCAGAAAATCCCCCAGCGCTGGCTTAACACTATTCGTTGGCATTTGGAGAATGGCGGCTGCTTCACACCGCTTGCTTTAGCAGTGGCAGGCTGGATGAAATATGTCAGTGCTGTTGATGAACACGGCAACCCGATCGATATCCGTGATCCCATGGCCGCAGAGCTGAAACTGGTTGCAGATATCCATAAGGACAGTCTGGAATTGCGTGTAAAAACATTCCTTTCTGTGAACTCCATCTTTGGAGAAGACCTGCCCCAGAACGAACATTTTGTGAAAAGCGTTCTGGATGCAAGCCAGCTGCTGGCAGAGAAGGGAGCGCAAGGTGCAGTTGCAAGTCTGACTGAATAGTCCGACAACAGGCCAGCTCTCTTAATTTGAGCTGGCCATAACAATAACAGATCAGATTTTATGAGTGAGTGTGAACGCTATGGAACAAACCTGGCGCTGGTATGGACCCAATGACCCCGTCACTCTGCAGGACATACTGCAAACCGGAGCAACCGGCATTGTTAATGCCCTGCACCATATTCCAAATGGTGAAGTCTGGCCTGTTGAAGATATTCAGAAACGAAAGCAGATGATCGAATGGGATTCTGTTCGCAACCGTCGCAGCGGCCTGACCTGGTCTGTTGTGGAAAGCGTCCCGGTCACAGAAGATATTAAAAAACGCTGCGGTGATTTTGAGCGCCATATCGCCAACTATCAGCAAACCATCCGTAACCTTGCTTCCTGCGGTATAGACACCGTCTGCTACAACTTTATGCCGGTACTGGACTGGACCAGAACTGATCTGGCATGGGAGTTTCATGATGGCTCCCGAGCCCTGCGTTATGACCATACAGCCTTTGCGACCTTTGATATTCACCTGCTGCAACGCCCTGGAGCAGAGGCCGAGTATGACTTACCAACTCAGGAAAAAGCCCGCCATTACTTTGAGGTGATGAGCCACGAAAATAAAACAACTCTTATTAAAAATATTATTGCCGGCCTGCCCGGCGCAGAAGAGGGTTATACCCTGCAACAGCTTCAGGAAGCTCTCGACAGCTATTCAGATATTGACGCTGAAACTCTGCATTCAAACCTGATTCAATTCCTTGGGGCTGTGGTACCGGTTGCAGAAGAATTCGGTGTAAAGATGGCAATCCATCCGGATGACCCGCCCCGACCGATTCTCGGGCTGCCCCGTATAGCCAGCACTGAGAGCGACTACCGCCGTATAACCGAAGAGGTTAACAGCCCATCCAATGGCATCACGTTCTGTACCGGTTCTTTAGGTGCACAGCAGGATATTGATCTGCCCGGAATGGTGAAGCGCCTGGGTTCCCGTATTCATTTTGTGCACCTACGCAGTACCAAGTTTGAATCCGATGGCTGGAGTTTTCACGAAGCCGATCACCTTGATGGTGATGTGGATATGTACAACGTTATCCGCGCCCTGCTGGAAGAACAGCGAACTCGCATCCATGAAGGGCGCAATGACCTGCGTATGCCGGTTCGCCCTGATCATGGTCACCAGATGCTGGATGATTTGAATAAAAAGACCAATCCTGGCTATTCCTGCATTGGTCGGATGCGCGGCCTTGCAGAGCTGCGCGGCATGATGACTGCCATCAATGCCCAACTCGATCTTGCTGAAAAGGAACAGCAGGCATGAACCGAGCCACTCGAATTGCCGTTATTGGTGAATGCATGGTTGAACTTTCTGATATCGGGCATAGCACCTATCAGAAATCTTTCGCCGGCGACACACTGAATACGGCGGTTTATCTGGCAAGAGGTTTAAAAGGAACCCGGTGCAGAGTCAGTTTCATTACCGCCCTGGGAGAAGACCCTCTCAGTGAACAGATGATGTTCAGCTGGAGTAAAGAAGGTATTGAGTGTGACCATATCGCTCATATCAAAGACAAGCTCCCCGGCCTTTATTCGATTCAACTTGATAAAAGCGGTGAACGTAGTTTTTTCTATTGGCGCAATGATTCTGCCGCCCGTAAATTGTTTGGGGATAATGTCAGTAATGGAGATCATAGAAATCATGAAGGTCTGAGTGATCTGCAGCTGAAAAGCCTGACTCATGATTTCTCCCATATTTACCTTTCCGGTATATCGCTGGCGATTCTTGATCCACAAAGCAGAATCAGACTGATAGCGTTGCTGCAAAAAGCGCAGGAAAATGGCACCTCCATTATCTTCGATAATAACTACCGCCCCAGGCTGTGGAACAGTACCAGCGAAGCCCTGGAAACAGTCAATCAGGTTCTTGATTTAACCAGCCTCGCCCTGGTGACATTTGATGATGAGCAGGCACTTTTTGGTGACAGAACTCCGGAAGAAACTTTGCAACGTCTTCAAGGCATTCCAGAAGTTGTGGTTAAGAGTGGAGCTGAAGGGTGTATTGTCGAATTTCGGGATGAGCGAAAGCTGATTCCAGCCAAAAAAGTAAAAACTGTTCTTGATACGACTGCTGCCGGAGATTCCTTCAACGGAGGTTACCTGGCAGCCAGAGTAAGAAACTACCCCCCTATTGAAGCTGCCCGCTTTGGCCATGCCATGGCAGCAGAGGTTATTCAGCACAAAGGGGCTATCGTGCCTCAGGAAGCAATAAAAAATGTGATCCAGGATCTCCAACAATAATGAAAAACAAACTCAAATTAATAATTAAACAAGCGCAACCTGTTATTCCTGTCATGGTTATTGATCACCTTGATCAGGCCGTACCCATGGGGCATGCCCTGAAAAAAGGTGGTATTACTGTTTTTGAAATCACCCTTCGCAGCAAGTGTGCGCTTGATGCGATTCGATTACTGAAGAAAGAACTTCCTGATTGTATTGTCGGGGCAGGAACAGTTATTAACCGCGAGCAATTTCTTCAGGTTATTGATGCAGGTGGTGATTATATTGTTACACCTGGAATTACCGATGAACTTTTTGAAGTTGCCAAAGAAACAGGCCTGCCTTTTATCCCGGGAGTGGCAACGGCCAGCGAAGTGATGCAGGCAGTGTCTTACGGGTTTGAAACGTTAAAGTTTTTCCCTGCCGAACAGTCCGGTGGCGTAGCTATGTTAAAATCACTGGCAGGCCCGTTTGGACATATCAAGTTCTGTCCGACAGGTGGAATCAATGAGGATAATGTCAGAAGTTACCTGAGTCTGCCAAATGTTGCCTGTGTTGGTGGTTCCTGGATTCTCCCTAAAGATGCAGTCGCCACCGGTGACTGGGAAACAGTCACCAAACTGACTAAAGCTGCATCATCCCTGTAGCCAAGTATTTATCCAGATACATTAAGCGGGTTTTAGTTGGCAGCTGATACCCGCTTATTATTTTTCGGGAAGCCATTTCAGGAAAAAGTCCCGCACATTCTCTCCCATAACTTTCCTGATTTCCGGTTCTTTGAAACCGGCAAACATCAGCGCCTGGGTTAAAGCCGGTAGCTCGGATGTATCAAATCCTGTCGTCACAGCACCATCAAAATCAGATCCCAGCGCAACATGATCAACACCCACAACATCAACCGCATACCGAATCATTTTTGCAATACCTTCAGGTGAGGTGTCACAGCTGGCATCAGCCCAGTAGCCAATTCCAATCAACCCACCCTTGTTGGCAATCAACCGCATCAAGCTATCAGATATATTCCGAGGGGTATCACAGAGGCCGCGCATACCAGTATGGGAAACAATCACGGGGCGCTCTGTTATTGCCAAAGTATCTTTCACCACCTGTGGAGAGGAATGGGCAACATCAATAATCATATTCATATCGTCCATCAAAACCACGGCAGCGCGACCAAAAGCAGTTAACCCTTCACCGGACGTTCCATGAAGTGATCCACCCAACTCATTATCAAAGAAGTGCTGCAAACCAGCCATTCTATATCCAACGTTATACAGGTTTTGAATATTGGTCAGCTTGCCCTCAAAGGGATGCGCTCCTTCCATGGCAAGAAGGGCTGCAACTTTCTGACTACCCCTGTTAGCCCGCTCTGCCAGCACCATTTTCAAATCACTGCGGGTTCTGATAATTTTCAGTGATTCCGGTTCATTCTCTTCCAGATAAGCCAGCTTTTCAGCCTGGTAATAAGCCCGCTCAAGAATGCTATCCCAGGTTTTTGGTGGCCATAGCTGTGCCATGGCCAGCAGTTTTATATTGTCGGGGGCATCGGCTTCATTACTCTCGTAATTCATTCCGCGTGGAGATTTGGTAACAGCCGGAAAGACCTGGATAGCAACATTCCCTTCCCGGAGCCTGGGAAGGTCAACATGGCCATAGGTGGATTTTTTACGAAGATCCCGACTCCACAATAGACTGTCTGCATGCAGATCAGCTACCAGCAGAGTTTTATGCAGGGCCACAGTCTGATCAGACAGAGCAAATGGACCATGATCTTCAACCTGATTCTTTGATCTTTCTACGAAGGGCGGCACCAGCCACAACAGCAGAAGAACCAGGATACAAATCAGCAAGACGCCAGGACCGAAGACCTTTTTCATAGGATTTATTCTTATTTTTTCTTGAAGCCTCCATTCTAAAACAGATTTTTAGAACAGTGCAGCCTGTGTTTTGTTGGCGTAACAGCCATGTGAGCAATGCTGGCAAGCAATCAACTTTTCAGGCCGAAAATGGTCTAACTGGTTATTCACTATATATGGAGTGGACCATGTTTTTATCACCGGTTAGAAATCATCGCTATCAGGCGTTTTCCCAAGAGAATATTCATGCTGCCTGGGATGCATGGGTCAATCATGTAGAGCAATACCGGGATAAAACCACAGTTCCCCGCTATCCTGGTAGCCGCTGGCTGCAAAGGGGAGTATCACACACTTCAGCAGCAGCGCCATTCCTCACAAACCTGCCAGCGGCAAAACGAGAAATTGCCAATCTCTGGCAGAATGCTGCTGCGGGAAATAAACTGGAAACCTTTGAAGCACTGCAGCGGCTTTCAAAAGCAGGCAGCAGCAGTATCAAGACCAGCCAGACTATTGGAGATGCTTTACGGGAACTCTTTATGGCCCATGATCGCTATCATCAGGCCCGTATTGAAGCAGCTTACAAGGAAGCCGAGGCGGCCAGAGAACAGAGCAAATTTAACTGGCACAATACCATTGATGATCTGCTGCGGGATCAGGAGCATGACAACCTGATGCTTCAGTGCATTTCAAATATGATTGCCCGATACAACGAAACCTGCAGCAGAGTAATTGCTAACTTTTAGTCATCAAGGCAGAACTTTCTTGAAAGGTTTTACCGTTGCCCTGGCAATCACGCCAGCTGCAACGTAAGGATCAGTGTCGGCCCAGGCCTGTGCTTCTTCCAGACTTTCAAATTCAGCGACAATCAAACTTCCGGTGAAGCCTGCTTCACCCGGATCATTGCTGTCAATTGCAGGGAAAGGCCCTGCCATAATCAAGCGGCCCTGCGCTTTAAGATCCTGCAACCGTGCCAGATGGCCTTCTCGGGCAGTTTTTCGCAGCGGCAGAGAGTTCTCTACATCTTGAGTCATTACAGCGTAAAGCACGGGCATTCCTCTTACACGTTGGTTTGATGTGCCCGATTATCGGTCAGACACAGCAGGACTGGCAACGCATCCCGAAGATCAGTTTTTCTGCCTCACACCACTCCAGTGAATGAATCGAAGCAAACATGACCTATGTTTTTAGTGTTTTGTAGGCGCTGAAATTTGACCGCTTACTGTACCGCGAGGGTTTTTTGAAGATTTTTGTGATGTGAAATCACGGATTCAGGGTTTGTTATGCATTCCTACATTGTTGTTATTCACTGGGTTCTGATATTTGATATAAAGTTTTTGAACAGTTAATTGATTGAGGGATTAAATATGAATCTTGATTATACAGCGGGTGCTCCCCATGTAAGACAGAGTGGTGAACTAGACGTTAAAGCAACAGAGATAGAAATTTTTTCAGTAGAACCAGATGAAATTATAGCTGGCACACCTGAAGGTTATTCTTGTACACCACAAAAAAACAGTCTAGAAGAAAGATCTTGCACTTATCATCAGCCTACTGTACATGCAGATATATCAAAATCTATTAATGAAAAGATGAGACAATTTATATCTAGTCTTGATCACAATACGATCCTTGAAGGACTAACTTGTTTAGAACTCCCCATAACTGATCAGAATGGCAGGATTTTTCATACTATCAGTACATTTCGCTGTACCCAAGAGTCTAATATTGAGCGTACTCTTAACGATTTAGATAAAGATAAGTTAGGATTTTTTATATTAAACAAGACGTTGCCAGGCAATAAATTTAAATTAAAACTAGTATTATACAGTAACGAATCCCCAGATTTAAATAAGAGAAAGTCTCTTGATGGTGAAGGTTTAGGAGCGGAATGTTGTGAGTTCTTTAGCTTGTCTTTCGTTATACATTTTAATAAAGAAAGTGATCATGCAAAAGTCATAAAGTCTGCAGCAAATGTCAAACCTTTTTTCAGGGAGAAGGGTGTATACACAACTACGTGCTTGAACACTTTGAAAATTATTCAATTTTTTTTAGGAAATAAAACAACATTATTTGATACCGGTATAGCTACTCATATAGGAGAAGTAAGATTTGGTTTTCCATTGGATGATTATGCTTTAATAGATGGCCGTCCTTTGAGGGATGTCGATCCAGCAACACTCAGTAAAGACGATATATCAGGTATCTATCGCAAAGATGAAAAATCAAGTGACTTTAAGGGAGTATCACTAGACTCTACAGAAGCATTTGCACCTAAATCTGAGGTGCTTCTTGGCAATCTTATATCTCAGCACCGTCTAAGATATAGATTAAGTCAAGGTAGTTTCGGCAGCAAATCCAGAGGATATAATAATCTCCACCCATACTACGGCTATGCAGCGAGTTTCACTGAAATTCTTCCGTAAACTTTTTCGTCTATTTATTTTAGAGGTGCCGTTACTAATTGATGCAAAGAGATGATGAAGCGTCAATCGTCCAGAAATCATGGTGGGTAAGTGTGTTCCAATCCCACCCTTTATCGTGATGAAAGTCAATGTGGTAATCACCCAAGAAGTCGGTTTTCGGCTGTTCGTACTCGTGTTCCATGCTCACTTTCTCTGGTAGGTAATAACCCCGGACAGAGCCATACCGATTGCACATCGAGCAGTTCAGCGGGTCAGAGTCTCAGGCTTAGCCTCAACAGCAAGCCTGATATTTCCGCAATGACACTTGAGGCTTACAACTTACCCCTCTTTAGCCAGCCCATAAACCGCATGATTGACAATCTTGCCATGCAGGTTTTCTGCATTGGTAATCACTCCCTCAAGAGTCATCCCCAAACGCAGGCAGACATTTCTGCTGGCAGCATTACCGGTAGCGGCTGAGATCTGGATTTTCTCCATCCCCAAGTTGGTAAAGGCATGTTTAATCATCTGCCGGCAGGCACGGGTCACAATGCCATGCCCCTGGTAACTGGAGCTGATCCAGAAACCAATTTCAACCTTTTTCAGGTGCTTATGAATCTTGTTGAAGCTGATCACACCAACAATGCGATGCTGATACTCAATAGCGCAAACCATGGATTTGCCCTCAGCAAAATCCTTGATTGATTTATTGATAAACGCACGGGTGTCTTCAGCTGTTTTAATCAGGGGAGACCAGGGCATCCACTTATTCAGGTATTCCCTGTCGTGTGCAACCAGCTCATAGAGATCATCTGTCAGGGATTCCTGGAGGAATACCAGATTAATATCAGAATCGACTTCTTTTCGAAACATTCCTGTTCCTCCTTATTATTTTTTTATTCCGCGATCTCATCATATCGCTAGTTTCCGGGGAAGAATATAAAGATTATGTAAACCCCCAGGCAAAAAAGGCGATTTTCTAGGGCTTTTTGGCCAATACCTGAACAATAGCTGCATGCCCGGTGTGATATGTTCCCTCAACAACCTCACGTTCTGTTTCCTGCAGGTGCAGGAACTGCAAACCTGTCAAATCCTGGTCAAGAGCATCCGCTGTCATCAGCAGATCTTCTGTCGGTGGACCACCGGTTCCAAACTCCAGCTGTGCTGGCGTATAAGCCTCAAGGAGAAATATTCCGTTGCTCTTCAGCCCTTGAACAACCTTTGAATGAGCATCCTTTCTGAGAGGTTTGGGCAAATGGCAGAAAATGGAAACAATGCCATCCCACTGATTCGAACCAATATCATATTCCGCTAGATCAGCATGAATGAAATCTATTGAAACGCCCTTTTCAGCAGCAAACTCCTTGGCTTTTTTTAGACCAACAGAGGAGTTATCAACCGCCGTTACTGTATATCCCTGAGAGGCAAGGAACACAGCATTACGGCCTTCCCCCTCTGCCAGGCAAAGCACCTTTCCTTTGGGAATGACCTGATAATGCTGACGCAGAAAATCATTTGGCTCTTTGCCATAGATATACTCTTCGGCTTTGTATCTCTCATCCCACTTAGTCATAGCTGTATATCCGGTTTTCAAATCAATGTCACGATAGCATTGATCAGGCTCGAAAAGCACAAGTGTTCATTAGGTCATGATGTTGTTCACGAAAGGGCCATTTGCAATAAATAGCATCATGATTCTAAAGCTAAAGATTCCATACTTTTTTTCAATTGCTCTTCAACCATACTTTTTTTATGGTGTTTTCCGGTATAAGAAACCTTTGACCTTAGTGGGAATAAGGTGCGAAGGTTTATCTTACCTATCCTTTCAATAACCTGAAATACTTCAGGCCGGGATTGAGCCAGAGTTTCCGCAACACAGTGAAGAGTTGTTGTATCTGAACCTTCCAGTCTAAAGCGTTCAAATCCAACGACCAAACGACTGATTGTGTCATAAAAGCAGCTTACGCTGCTCTCACCCTCTTGGTGTAACGCATTAAGCCAATCTACAAAAATTTCAGCATGAAACAAATTAAAACTAATCATCTGTATCAACTGATAGTAACACTCTTCATAATATTGAGAGTTACTATTTTCAAAGGCATCAATTGCTTTAGAAAACCAGTAAAAAACCCGCATATCGTCGGAAAGCCGTTCCACATCTATCTCAACTTCACATATATCATTCAAGACCGTATCAGGTGTTTTTTTGTTTACTAAGAGAATAGTTTTTCCAAACATGAACTGGTCATCTCGTGACCACCCATTTTTCCTGAGGCTAGCCATAGCTGGCAACCTAAGAATAGTGGGTGAAAAACTGTAGTCTTCAATACTTATTGGAGCCACTCCAGTTTTCGTTATTCCCTTTCTCTTTCGTTTGCTATCACTCTTAGCCCGACTTGTCTTCAAATAATCAGAGGCAAGCCGTGGAAGTGGAGAACGCATCACATCTGGAACATCCTCCTGGCTTCCTCCTGATGCAACTTTTAGTCTACGCTTATCCCGGCCTTTGGTGCCTGCCGTGAACAAAAAGGTTCCCACAGCAAGATAGCTCTGTAAGGGGTGTACGACTTGCCTGTCGTTCTTAAATGTTTCTCTCATGCGGCCTTTTTTTTGGGCTTGAAAGTGATGATGAATTTTCCTCCTGATTTGTTTTTTCTTCTCCGTCGGTGTTAGAAGCTCTTGCTCAAGTTTTGATTGTGAGAGCCCTTTTGATAATTTTATACCCGAGCCATCGGTCCGGGGCAACATTCCTCGGTACGGCCCTCCTTTTGCTCCAAAAACTTGAGGGGGGGGGGTACTGGCAGCAGTTTTTTTGCCTGATCCAAAGGCACTACCTGACAACATGACTGCCAATGAAACACTCAGCAAAGAAGCCGTAAAAATACAAAAATGCAAGTGGCTCATTTCTAAATACTCCCGATAAACGTAGTCCTCGGAGTATAGATAGGTGTAAAAATTTTGCGGTTGCTGCCACAGGATAGGTTCTGACTGAATAGTTAGTGACCCTCAGTTTCAAAAATTTTAAATTGCCCGCAGCCCATGGCTGAAAGGGAGGAAAATACAATGCAAAGCACCGTTAATAGAGAAGTACCACAGCATGAAAGTCTGCAGCTTCAGCAAAGCAAGTCAAATGAAAAGTTAGTATCAAATCAGACCACAGAGAGCTATCTCAAATCCGCTCTACATATACAGGAAGATCGTTACAGTAATTACCAGAAAGATTTAACTCAGACGTTGAAAGATCTTGCCAATCGTCAGATTGCCTCTATTTCAGATATTCAAAAAATGCCGGATGGAAGATCACTGTGGATAGCAACAAAGGATGGCTGCTCATCAAAAATTTACTTTTATGGTTCAATTCATTTAACAGACATTGACCAATTTCCAGTTCCCAAACAAGTGAAAGCGCTTGTGCAGGCTTCAGATTTTCTGGCTCTGGAAGATGATATCCCGCCTCAGCAAAAAGAGGCATTTAAACAAACACTGAGAGAGCTGCGTTATAAAATTCCAGACTATCTAACCCTTGAAAACAAACAGCTCTATCTGTCATTTTGTGAAGCATTGGGAATGACTGACCAATCTCAATGGTGGGCAGCAGGCCATTTGTACTTCAGACGGCACCTTTCCCGGCAGTGGCTGACAAAGCTTGGCTGGAAAGTAACATCAATGGAAGATCACTTTATTGAGCTGAAGGGGGCTTCAACCAAAGTGATTGGTCTGGAACCACCCGATGAACACCTGAAGGAAATACAGGAGGCCAATCAGCGAGTAGAAGGAAAAACATTCGAAGACATTCAGTTGTTCTGGAACCGTAAGGCACCCTGTCTGGTCAAATGGCTGGAGAACTATACAAAAATAGCCCAGGATCATAAGAGAGACCATTACGATAAATGGTATCACCCTGAGCTTACCGCAAGAAATTGTGTCATGTGTGACAGCCTGGAGAAAGCTGTTGCAGATAACCATGGTTGCAAAATATTTACCCTGGTAGGGGCTGCTCATCTGGTTGATGATGGTGGCATGCAAACTCTTATGAAATATCGGGGATGGAAAATCACAAAACTTTCCCCTGGAATCGAACCTTCACCCGCAAGTGTCAAGACTGATTAACACCTCTCAGTTCCTAATTCCATTTATAGCTAATCTCCAGATAATTCACTTATTTGCGAAGTCTATTTACCTCCGTCAAATAAGACCGATGTCGTTGAATGATTGGAGATTGTACAATCATTGTTCAGCGAAGACCCAGACGTTCAGTTCTGGAGCTGACCAGCACAAAACAACTGGCTACCAGATGTTTTGGTAATAACAATAATAACCAAGTGGTATTCATTATCATGAGAATAATTTCAGCTACGCGATTATGGCAGTACTTTGCTTTATGTCTCATTCCCCTACTGAGTTCTTTCTCCTTTGCCAGTGATATTGACAATTATCATATTGGTGTCGGCAAGTGGGATATCTCCGGCACTGCAGCAGAAATCGGCATGATGGGTTATGCCGATATTAAACAGAAAAGTAGCGGTATTCATACACGACAGTATGCCCGGGCGTTTATAGTTGCCGAGCCTTATGGCAAGCGGGTTGTCTTTGTTAACGTTGATGCCGGAATGGTTTTCCAGTCAGTCAAGCAGGCTGTCACTGCAAAGCTTGAACAGCTTTATCCAGGGCTTTATAGCGACGATAACGTTGTTCTTTCTGCAACCCATACCCACTCATCTATCGGTGGTCAGTCGCACTATACGCTCTATAACTTCACCATCGGCGGCCATATTGAGCAGAACTTTGATGTCATGGTCGAAGGCATTATTGCAGCTATTGGGCAGGCTCATAACTCACTTGCTCCAGGGCGCATTTACATCAGCAAGGGGGAGCTGCATAACGCCAGTATTAATCGCAGTATAAAAGCCTATGAAAACAATCCTGCTGAAGAAAGAAGCAGGTATGGCAGCAGCATAGATCCTGATATGTACACATTGAGGTTCATGCAGGCAGATAAACCGATAGGTGCAATCAACTGGTTTTCTGTACACCCTACCTCTATGAGTATCAGCAATACTCTGCTTTCATCCGACCATAAAGGCTATGCCCAGTACCTGTTCGAGAATAAGATGGCGGAGCTAGGACACGATGATTTTGTTGCCGCTTTTGCCCAGGGTAACAATGGTGATGTGACATCCAACCTTTGGCTGAATGGCAGTGGCCCTACCGCCAATGAGTTTGAAAATACCCGCATAATTGGTGAACGACAGTTCAACAGTGCCTGGAATCTTTATTCCACCGGCGATATCCAGCTTGAAGGGCCAATCGATTTCCGATTCACCTACCGTGATTACAGCAAGCAGGTTGTTGATGGCAGCTATTTTGCTGATGGGCAACCAAGACAAACCTGTACAGCAGCTCTCGGTTATTCATTTGCAGCAGGCAGCACAGAAGATGCATCTCCTGTTGATGTCCCCTGGTATGAAGGCCAGATTGAACCCAACCTCTTATCAAAAATTCTTTCTACACTGATTTTCTTCCCGACTCAGGAAGATCGTGAGTGCCAGCTGCCAAAACCAGTTCTTCTGGCAACAGGCCGCGGTATTCCTTACCCATGGACACCTGAAGTTCTGCCAGCCTCGATTCTGCGCATAGGACAGTTTGCAGTTCTGGCTGTGCCTGGTGAGTTTACTGTTATGTCTGGACGCCGTATCCGCAATGCCGCACTCAATGAGTTAACTGGTAAGGTTGAGTACGCTGCTATTGCCGGGCTGTCCAACGCCTATGCCGGGTATGTCACAACTCCGGAAGAGTATGCCCTTCAGCATTATGAAGGCGGCTCAACACATTTTGGCCCATGGACCCTGCCAGCCTATCAGCAGACATTTGCAACCATGGCCTCTGCAATGAGAGAAGGGGAAGCGATTACAGATGAAACCCAACCAAGAGATCTGAGTGGTTTCCAGCTCAACTTTACTACTGGCGTCGTTTATGACCAGACACCGATCGGCAAGAGATTTGGTCAGGTTGTTGAGAAGGATGAAGTGAAGAGTGTTTATTCTCCAGGCCAGCAGGTGCAGGTTCGCTTCTGGACAGGACATCCCCGCAATGATCTGAAAACCAACGATACATACCTGGAAGTTCAACGCTGGAGTGGTTCAGAATGGAGAACCGTGGCTGTGGATAATGACTGGGAAACCAAATACAACTGGAAGCGGATTGATGGCTTCTGGGGAACCAGCCAGGCAATTATTCAATGGCAGATTCCTGAGGGAACACCTTCCGGGAAATACCGGATAGTTCACAAAGGGAATAAAGAAACCATTTTTACTGGCAAGATCAAGGCATTCACAGGAACCAGCCCCGAGTTTATGGTCCAGTAACAACAGAAAATTTTTTGAAATAAAACAACGCCGACAGATGTCGGCGTTGTGGATTCGTAAAGCTTTAAACTTTGCAATTAATTAGCAACGATATTCACCAGCTTACCAGGCACAACAATCACCTTACGGATTGTCTTACCATCAGTGAACTTCTGCACATTGGCATCAGCCTTGGCCAGTTCTTCCATCTGATCCTTGGTGGCATCAGCAGGAACTTCCAGCTTGGCGCGAACCTTGCCGTTTACCTGAACAATCAGGGTAATGGCGGATTTCACCAGCGCAGTCTCATCCAGCTTTGGCCAGCCTGCATCAACCACAGCTTCTTTGTGACCCAGCTCATGCCAGATAACGTGAGCAGTGTGAGGAACAATTGGAGCCAGTAACAGAGTGGCAGCTTCCAAGGCTTCACGGGCAACAGCCTTGCCCTGATCAGAGGAATCCTTGAACTTACCAATCGCGTTGGTCAGTTCCATGATTGCAGCAATCGCGGTGTTGAAGGTCAGACGCTTATCACAGTCGTCAGATACCTTGGCGATGGTCTCATGAGTCTTGCGACGCAGATCCTTCTGGGCATCGTTCAGAGCGTTGGCATCCAGAGCAGTAACACCTTCAGATGTTTCCGCTACATGGCTGGCAATCATCTTCCAGAAACGACGCAGGAAGCGGTTGGCACCTTCCACACCGGACTCGGACCATTCAAGAGTCTGGGTAGGAGGAGAAGCAAACATGGTGTACAGACGGACAGTATCCGCACCGTATTCGTTAATCAGCTCCTGCGGATCGATACCATTGTTCTTGGACTTGGACATTTTGCCCATACCCTGATGAACAACAGGCGTATCGGTACCAGTTAAGAACCACTGCTCTTGACCAGAAGAGTCTCCGCGCTTCTCAACATCACCAGGCGCGACGTAATGCTTTACGCCCTTTTCATCGAGGGTGTAGTTGATATCTGCCAGCACCATGCCCTGGCACAGCAGCTTCTTGAATGGCTCATCGCTGTCCACCAGCCCGGCATCACGCAGCAGCTTGTGGAAGAAACGGGAGTAGAGCAGGTGCATTACTGCATGCTCGATACCACCGATGTACTGATCAACCGGCAGCCAGTAGTTGGCGGCTTTCGGATCCAGCATCTGGTCGGCCTGCGGGGAGCAGTAGCGGGCGTAGTACCAGCTGGACTCCATAAAGGTATCGAAGGTGTCGGTTTCCTGGGTGGCAGGCTGACCGTTATGGGTCACCTTGCACCACTCTTTGTCGGCCTTGATGGGAGACTGAACACCGTCCATTTCCACATCTTCCGGCAGACGAACCGGCAGATCTTCCAGAGATACGGTTACCTCGGTGCCATCTTCCAGGTAGCGCATGGGGATTGGTGCACCCCAGTAACGCTGGCGGGAAACACCCCAGTCACGCAGACGATAGTTAACCTGCTTCTCGCCCTTGCCTTCGCTGATCAGCTTGCTGGCAATAGCTTCGAAAGCGTCTTTGAAGTTCAGGCCATCAAACTCGCCGGAGTTCAGCAGAATACCTTTCTCGGTGAAGGCTTCCTTGTTCAGGTCACACTCTTCATCACTGGCTGGTTTAACAACCTGCTTGATCGGCAGACCGTAAACCTTGGCAAACTCGTAATCACGCTGATCGTGGCCAGGAACGGACATAACCGCGCCGGTACCAAAGTCCATCAGTACGAAGTTGGCAGCCCAGACAGAAACCTCTTCACCGGTAATTGGGTGAATCGCCTTAATGCCGGTATCAACACCTTTCTTCTCCATGGTCGCCATATCGGCTTCGGAGGTGGTGTTGCTCTTGCACTCTTCGATAAATGCAGCCAGGGCCGGATTGTTCTTGGCAGCAGCCTTGCACAGAGGATGCTCAGCAGCCAGAGCGACATAGGTCACTCCCATCAGAGTATCAGGACGGGTGGTGTAAATCCGGATCTCTTCTTCAGAACCAGCAACACCAAAGGCCATTTCTACACCTTCGGAACGGCCAATCCAGTTACGCTGCATGGCCTTAACCTGCTCAGGCCACTCTTCCAGCTTGTCCAGGTCTGCCAGCAGTTCGTCCGCATAAGCAGTGATCTTGATAAACCACTGGGCCAGCTGTTTGCGTTCTACGATAGTGTCACAACGCCAGCACTTGCCGTCTTCCACCTGTTCGTTGGCCAGTACGGTCTGGTCATTCGGGCACCAGTTCACGGCGCTCATCTTCTTGTAGACCAGGCCTTTTTCGTACAACTTGGTGAAGAACCACTGTTCCCACTTGTAGTATTCAGGGGTGCAGGTGGCCAGCTCACGGTTCCAGTCGTAGCCGAAGCCCAGCTTCTTCAGCTGGCCTTTCATGTAATCGATGTTCTGGTAAGTCCAGGGTGCCGGAGCGGTCTTGTTCTTGATCGCGGCATTTTCAGCAGGCAGGCCGAACGCATCCCAGCCCATGGGCTGCATAACATTCTTGCCCTGCATGCGCTGGTAACGGGACACCACGTCGCCGATGGTGTAGTTACGCACATGGCCCATATGCAGCTTGCCGCTGGGGTATGGGAACATGGATAGGCAGTAGTATTTCTCTTTGCCTTCCTGTTCGGTGACAGCGAAGCTGTCATTCTCTGCCCAGTACTTCTGGGCCTCTTCCTCAATTTTATGAGGATGATAATGCTCTTCCATCATCGCGCGTGATGCCTGTAGCCCATGATAGACCGGGCCTGATATGAATTGACGTTAAACCTGATAGGATACAACAGCAAAGCCGTGGCGAGTAGTTGAACTCGCCACTATTGGAGCTTATTTCACTGTAGAACGGCTTTCATCTCTGGAGAAGACAAAAAAGCCTGTTGGTTAGGCACTTCTCCTGCTGACAGCACCATCTCCCAATGATTCTCAGTCAAGGGATAATCAAACTTCTCAGACATCAGTTCAATCATATCTGCGGCTTCACCAAAATCTTTGCTGGCAACCAAAGGTAATAACACAGCGTAGTAGCTGTATTCATTCTCAGGTTGTTCTCTCAGAAGGCGGATGGCTAGATCTAATGCCTCGTAGTACCTTCCACTTTCATAGTAAAGATTCACCTTCTGAAACCTGCTATAAAAGCTTACGCCAATTTTCTGATCTAAATCATCCAAGGCTTTTTCAGACTTACCAAACTCTTTTTGTGTCAAATAATAATAAGTACGAAGAGACATATTTGTCTGAGGGTCGCCCTCTGAAATAAATAATGGTGCTACTTCCCTGAGAGCTTTTGTATCTCCATTAATGAGAGCTGCATCAAGGAAGAGCATTTTAAAAAACTTATTCTCTTTCACAGTTTCTGGCAAATCATGAAAATCTTCAATTACAGCCTTCTCTTCTCCTGAATAAAGTTTACTTTCTGAGCGCCTAAGAAATGATAATCCATCACGCCCTTCAGATCCTGGAAGCTCGCCAAGTAACTCTGACATTTCAACGATCCAAAGAAACCTCTCGTAAGTAGATATTCCATTGATATATGTCACCAGGTCATCAATCACATAATCTTTATGTTCATGTTTCTGATCAAAGCTAACCCTTAGCTCCAATGGTCCCATATCCCAATTATTGCTAAAGATATAGCAGCTAGAGCTTAAATCATTATCAAACGATTTTTGGCAACCATGTAGATACCAATTATCAAGCTCTTCGTTATTCGCATAAGACACGAGTAATTTATAAATCAGCTGGCGGGCTTCTAGTTTTCGCGAAACTTCTGGAGAAACTGTTTTCAAGAACGGGTTAGAGATAGAACCTCCAATATAGCCTTCTCGAATATGCCACTTGAGCCCTAAAGCATTAATCTCACCTTTCTCATTAAGGTAGTTAACGACCGACTGCGCTAACTTATCAGGACTAGTGTCATCAATCTCAAGAATCTTGCCCGTCCACTCTTGTTCATCATTACGTGGGTTAGAACTACATCCTGAAAGTACTAATGGAACTAAAGCGGTTACAACCAGTAGCCACTTGCCCCCAAAAAATCGGGATAACATTTAATTTACTCCTCTCCTAATGCTTCAGAGACTTTTCGTTCCAGCCTGCTGAGAAGGCTTTCTCTGGTTCTTTGTTCGGGAGCTGGGTCTTCAAAGGTCAGGTTGAAGTCCAGCAAATCAATCACTTTTCCCATATTTTTGACATACCGGGGAATATCTTTGGCAGGTACAGACTTCCCTTCCAGAGACATAAAGGAGTCAACTGTTAGTGTTTTTCCTTTGTAAGTGGCACCGGTCTGATACATGAAATATTCATTTCTTATCAGCTGATTCCATCCATCAAGGTCGAGCTCCACAGGTTCAGGAAAAGACAGCTGCGTTTTATGGGTCAGACTTACCTTGCTTCCAGGCCAATAGGGCCCATTACGTTTAAGGCGCTTTGGTTTGACGGCATCTGAATAAAAGTTTGTGGTATAGAAAGGAGCAATACGATCATTATTCTTCACCTCCCAGTATTCCGGAATGCGATAGTACTCTGTCAGAGTCACTCGGTTTGCTTTCTTATCATCCTGAACTTTGATGGCACCAGCAGACTCTATATAGGGATAGCGTCGAGCCATGTAATCGAGGTAATCCCGCTCAATCTGTTCCAGATCCTCATTATCCAGTTTACTGCGCTGCCACTCGGCAGCCTGCCCCTGATAGATTGATGTAACAGTCATTTCAACGGGACTGTCATAGCTTTCTGCAACCAGTGTTTCTGTTAAATCGAGATCGTTTCTATGGCGTGTAATTACCTTACTTAAACGGTATTCTCCTTCCCGAAGCACAAGAGCTTTGCCGAAATTCGTAATGGCTACTGTGTCAATATCCGTTCCCTGGTAATTCCTTGTAGCATCTACCCAGTATTGCACTCCATCCAGATCAATCAGTGTAATGACATGATTAAATGCTCCCGGGCTGGGCAGCATGTTGGCAATGCCTCCCCTTTCATCTGAGGAAACCAACGCAGGCCATGCCTTGATTCCTTTCGCTCTCATCAGTGCCGTTAGAAGAACGGACTTATCCTTGCAGTCCCCATAGCGATTCTGAAGAACTTCATCCGGAGTGCTGGGCCTGTGGGAGTTTTCACCAAACTCCAATCCCAGATAACGGATTTCTTCCTGAACATAATTCAGGGCTAATGATGCATATTTTTTCTGATCACCTGCGCTTTGCTGGTCGAGCTTTTCTACCAGCTTCTGAAAGGCTTTTCCGCCCTGATACTTGTCCTGGTAAAGTGCCATAGCCCATTCAACAACCTCTGCCCAGCTTTTGTATTCACTGACTTCCAGCCATGGGAATGGTGAATCACCAGGAGGATACTGCCTGTCATCATTGAGAGCAGATGTATTCTCCAACACCCATAGATATTGATCATCTCCTGACGCAAGTTTGGTAATAGAAGGCCGGTGATCAAAATTATGGGCCCTGTAAGCGATAGTACGATCTTCAGGAACGACATAACGAACAGCCCGCTTATCAATCCCCACAGTCCACCCCATTCCTTTATACGAGAAATATTTATCCCCAAGAACTGGATTGGTGCCTGTCAGTGAGTAGCTGATATCAATGATGTCATTTCTGCGAATATCACTGAGTATAAGAACAGCCGTTGAGAACCCGTCATAGATATTTTGATCAGCATCTTCTTCCTGCTGCAGGATTTGAATTTGCGTATCATTCAGCCGATTCTGAGTCTCGCCGTTTCTGGTTACCATCAGTTTATGTATAACCAGAGTCTGATAAACAGGATTGAAACTGACTTCAAACTTGGAGAGAGTTTCAACACCATCTACAGTCAGTGGCCGTTCGACAAACCGGTAGTAAAACACTGGCTCCGTATCATTGACCCGGTTTTGACTATCCAACAGTAAATACTGGATCTTCTGTCTGCGTTTTAGAGGCTTATCTGTCCAGCTATTTTGGATAACCCATTCAGGCTCTTCGACCCCCTTACGAATATCTGTAACCTGATTGTTATCAATTGCACGAGACCAGGCGGGCAACGAGAGGACAGTAATAAGAAATAAAAAAGAAGCTTTGTGAAAAAAGCGCAAACTGCCTTTAGACAATAACGTTCGGTACAGCATTCGTTTGGAATTATCTTTTGTGGAATATCTGGCTGTGCATTCTATGGTTTTTACCAAAGTCAGACATTTAGATTTACACGTATATGACAGAGAGCATGACTGAGTGCGATCAAACCATGCTCATCTGTACGCTTTCAGAGCCTCTTCTTTATAGAGACACTACCTTTACTGCACCCGCAGGAAACGATGGTTTAAAGGTGGGGAAATCTTTGCTCTTGCTATCTTTAGAGCATGCAGTTCCAAGCAGCGGCTTTGGACGTGCCAAAGTAACTGCTTTCTGCTTGGGCAGAAGTGGTTCGATTTTTCCGACTGCTCCTTCGATCACACTATCACGAGAACTGGTAATATTTATGACTTCATAGCCAGCGGATCTCATTAACACCTTCTTCATCCATGTCTTTCCATCTTGCCGCGAGTACATACCATAGCGTGGAGGTATAGAGCCCCTGAGTGGAAGGAAGTCCATATGGTGATATTGCTTACCATCCACCTCGATAACCACATTTGGTTCACAGAACAAGTCTACAAATATTTCTGTGTTACCAAGTCTTTTTTCACGAATGAATCTGGTTTCTGGAAGATGAGCTTTCAGCTTTCTTTGCACCTCTTTATGAAGTGAGCTGCTGTCAGGCGATGGTGGAACACCATCAAAGTCAGTCGAAAGGTGTTTCATACCAAGCACATGATTCCCATAGAGCCTGATCCAGTGCAACATACTGCCATTTATCGTGTCCAGGGCAGGTTTCTGCTCCTGAATATATGTTTCAATAATTGCTATCAACTGCTTTAATTCAATTTCGATACGATACGCATGCTTGCCAAACGCTACCATGTGCGCATGTAACATCATCACGCTTCTAATATTCTTCAGTACACCTGTTAAGTTTTTTGGTGTAACCCTGAATCCAGATTTTAAATAGCAGGAAATAATATCAGGCATACATTCAACATATGTTGAGCTCTGGGCAATACATTCCAAAATACGCATTAAATAGAGGGTATCAATTTTTCTTTCTGACTTAGTATCAAGAATTGATCTTATTGCCTTGCCTATATGGATACTCAAATCGTCATTATAAAATCTGGAACGCTTCATTGGCTGGATGATTTGATAAAGCCACCTCTCATTAACATCGCTCTTTTTCTTTAAAACATCTTCAACAACAACTCGACAAAAAGCCTGTATTTTCTCAGCAGAAACATCATCCTTCCTATCGTCAGGGAAGCACTCGCCCAGTAAGCCTAGCTGTTTGACATTAAACCCTTTAATTGTGCTTAAAAAATCTTCATCACTAAGACCCCATAGCCGAGAATAGTTTTGGGAAAGGCTTTTTGTTCCTGCAACTGTTGGTGTTTTTTTCTTTCGATCACACCGCTTTCCATGAACGAAGGTGGAGGAAGGAACTGAGTATGATGATTTAGAAAAATCTGTTTCTACATCTGATGATGGTGCAGAACTGAACCCAGAGTCTGTTTCTGACTCGCTTTCAGAACTGGAGGGTGGTGTGAAATCTTTTACCTTGTCTTTTGCTACTGATACAGATTCATCGCTGCCTGCTGAAAACGTTTTTTTATGACACTCTCGAAGTATGATGGCTTCGCCTAACAGCTCACGCGTATGACTTTCTTCTCGCTGTATAGCTTCTGATACTGGAGTCTTTCTTTCTGTAGCCCCCCTTCCATGATGTGGTGATGAGAAACTGTGGCGTACAGATTTTCTTTCGGGCAGGCTTCTGTGCACTGAATGCTGAGTACCATCTTTTGAGTACTCTGAACCAACCTGTCTATCAGAGGCTCTCTTTGCTGTAATTGATGAGTACTGACCCCGCTGATATCTTCTACGGGCTCTGTTCTTTCTGCCTGGCGTGGAACTGTTACCCATTCCAGAAAAACTACTCGATCCATTGGTGTGACGGGCTAAACCTATCCTTGGCTCCATAATAATCTCTCCCAAATATCTTTTTTTATTCTTCGGCATTATGCAGATATTGGGAGCCTTGATGAATTATACCTATGTCTTGCCACTGCTTTAGTTCAACGATCCTGTGGTAGCTTTCTCATTGGTAGTTTTTCCCATGACATTTCCAAATACTGCTTTTGCGTCTGTCCTGCTTGCTGCTCTTATATCCGCTCCTATTGTCGCCAGGGCAGATATTCCTGCCTGCCCCAGCAATGTGCCTGAAGCGACTGATTTTCTTGCTGATCTGACAGATACAGAACCAAGTGGCTGGACTAATACTTCTGGAGGGGGTGTTTACAGCCTTACACCTTTGTCTGGTGTTTATGTCGGCCAGTGCGACCTTGAAGGCAGTTATGCCTATCAATGCGTAACGAAAGAGGGAACCAAAGCCTTCACTTTGAACTGTAACAGTGTGGAGGGTGCTCCGCAGAACTACAGCTGTATTTCCCAAAAACAGTAATCTGCGAAGCTGGAAACGATTAATCTTATATTTTGAAAAAGGCTTTAGCTGTGTGAGTTGTCTCCTGGGCAACCTGCTCGACAGTTTTTCCTGTCTGCTCAGCAATCATCGAGACAACCTCTCCCAGAAATGCTGGTTCGTTGCGTCTGCTTTTTGGCTTAGGCTTCAGAGTTCGTGGCAACAGATAAGGGCAATCTGTTTCAATCATCAGGCGATTGGCTGGAATATCTCTTAGAAGGGGATGGAGATGAAAGCCACGGCGTTCATCGCAAACCCAGCCGGTAATACCAATATGTAGATCAAGATCCAAATACCGGTACAAACTTTTTTTATCTGCAGTAAAACAGTGAACAACCAGATCAATCAGGTCATCTCGATAAGATTTCACAATATCGGCAAAACGTTCAGAGGCATCCCGTTCATGGCAGAACAGGGGCTTACCTGTCTCTATTGCCAGTTCAACCTGACGTTCAAAGACTTTTTCCTGGATGGGCCGGGGTGAGAAATCACGGTTGAAGTCCAAACCGGTTTCACCTGCTGCCACGACTTTGGGTTGGGCCAGCAAATCTTTCAGCTCATCGAAGTGCTGATCTGTTGCATCCTTGGCATAGTGAGGATGTATGCCCGCAGTTGAATAACAACACTCACTGTACTTGTCTGCCAGCTTGCAGGTATCCACCGACTCCTCAAGGGTTGTTCCTGTCAGAATCATGGTTTTCACACCGGCTTCCAGTGCCCGTTCTACGACATCATCCCGGTCTTTATCAAAAGCCTTATCGCCCAGATTGACGCCAATATCCACCAGCTCAAGCTGCATATACTGTTGCTCTATTTGAAATTCAGGAAATGGAAGGGAGTTTAAGGCTTTGGTAGAAAAGAGTCATGAATGAGAAATAGATTTTGGAAGTCAGTCTGTCCGGATGTACGCCCCTACATACCGGACCAACAGACACACCTGATGTCTGTTGAGGGTTCACTATGCGGCTCAATGCAAAAGTGCAACCTCAACAGAACTTAACTCTACTTATCTTTTTTAAACAGGCTCAAGAATTCTCCATACCCCTCCTCTTCCAGTTTATCCACAGGAATAAAACGCATAGCCGCAGAGTTCATGCAGTAACGCAGACCGGTAGGCTGCGGCCCATCATTGAAGACATGTCCCAGGTGAGAGTCTGCACCAGCTGATCGAATTTCAACCCGCTTCATAAAGAAGCTGTTATCTTCCTTCTCAACGATATTGGCTGCCACCAAAGGCCTGCTAAAACTGGGCCAGCCGGTACCTGACTTGTATTTATCCACAGAGCTGAACAAAGGTTCACCGGAAACGATATCCACATAAATACCGGGCTTTTTGTTATCCCAGTACTCATTTTGAAATGGACGTTCAGTGCCATCTTCCTGAGTCACTTTGTACTGAAGTGGTGTGAGAATTTTTCTCAGATCCGACTTATCCACAGAGTCTTTTTTTGCTGGTGACGCCAGAACCAGGCCAGAAATAAGAGCTACACACAGCACAGAAAGTATATTTGTGCGCTTAAACAGCCTTGAACGGAAAAATGGTATTCGCATTGTGACCTCCTAAGCTCCAGTATTTTCTCTTTTGTTATTGAGCTATACGACTGAATCATTGGTCTGGATTCACAACGAATTGATGATATAAATCTATTGACTAAAGTTCGCTAGCGAACCAACATTCGACCATGGAAAATGAACTCTACTTTCTGATTGGCCAGACCCATCAGAAACTCTACCGCCTTATTGACCAGGAAGCACTTGAACGCTTTGGAGTCACATCAGCTCAGATATCAGCACTTCTTCACCTGCAAAAGCGCAATGGCTGCCTTCAGGCAGAGCTGGGTGAGGCTTTGTGTCTGGGTAAAGCAGCAACCAGTGGAATGGTTTCAAGACTGGAGAAACATGGATATATCAAGCGAGCACCATCACCGGTCGATGGCCGTGGGCAACGGGTATTGATCACTGCCGAGGGGCTTCAAGTCACGATGAAAGCCAAACCTCTATTTAAGGAGGTCAGGCAACTTCTTGAGCAGGGGTTTAATAAGCAAGAACTCAATGTTGTCCGCCGCTATTTGAAAACAATCAAAGGATTTCTGTAATTCTGGTAAGGAAGCCTGGCCAGCAAACATAGATCAGCCTCAGCCCTTTTCAGGGGAAAGTAACAATTTGAAGCACTTTCATCATGCCGTTTTGTATAATCCCTTCTTTTGTCCTGCTCCAGCGAGATTCCGATGATCGAGATTAGTCTTTCGATTCTTAACCAGTGCTACACCCGCCGAATGGGATGGTATCCCAACGTAAATAAGCCGGAGCAGCTCCCTCAGCGCATTGCTGGAATTGCAGATATTCTGGATCAGTTCGATCTGATTATGCTGGATTCCTATGGGGTGCTTTGCCGGGGGCCAGTGGCCATTGATGGGGCGATTGAAGCTATCGCCATGATGCGCTCCCAAAACAAAGCTTTCTGTGTTGTTTCCAATGACACCATGACCAACCAGTCTGTTGCTGCAGAAAAATATGGTAAGCGGGGCTTCGATTTCACCAATGAAGAAGTAGTGACCAGTCTGGATATGACCGAAGAATGGTTAAAGACAGTCAAGAATTCAGAGAGCTGGGCCGTTATCGCTCCCCTGCCACACCCATCAGATAAACTGTTGGAGGGAATGACCCGCCTGAATGATACCAATGGTGTAATTCCTGAACATGTTGAAAACATCCTGTTTATGGTTGGCACAGGCTGGACAGCTGAGATGCAGGACAACCTTGTGAGTTCCGGACAGGGCCGTCAGTTCAACATGGTTGTTGGTAACCCGGATATGGGCGCTCCCTATATGATTGATGGGAAGATTCATATTGGCGCAACACCAGGCTTCTTTATTGATGGCTTTGTCGAAAGAACCGGCCAAACCGGAACACCAACCCTGTATGGCAAGCCCGGCAGCACAATCTTCCAGACCGTTGCCAATCGCTATGGTATTACTGATACATCCAGAGTTCTGATGGTTGGCGATACTCTCTACACTGACATTCTTGGCGGTAATGCCATGGGCTTTAAAACCCTGCTGCTGGAATGCGGTATTTATCAGGGGCGGGATGTGATGGAGGAAATTGCCAAGGCCGGTATTTCACCAGATTTTATAGCGCCTCATCTTTAACTCTTCTCTTCCGCCTACAGAGATTTCATTCCACATTCTTCAGGAATGTGTATAGATTGAGTACTTACGTCAACAGAACCTATTACCCGATTTATGCCACGGGAAGTCATAATGAAAACTCTGTTTTTCAGTTATCAGGATTATGAGCGCCCGGTGTTTGCCGAGGCGCTCAGCCAGATCGACTCACAGTCTTCACAACAGTTTTCCTGGCAGGAAGCTCATCTCACACCAGCAACAGCTGCACTGGCCGATGGCTACGATGCGGTTTGTGCTTTTGTGAATGATGACCTTAGCAAGGAAGTTTTGGAAATTCTGGCTGAGAAGGGTGTAAAACTGGTCGCATTGCGCTGTGCCGGTTTTAATAATGTTGATATTCCTGCCGCGGAAAAGCTGGGTATTACCGTTGTTCGTGTTCCGGCCTATTCCCCGGAAGCTGTTGCAGAACATGCCATCACCATGATTATGGCTTTGAATCGCAAGATTCATAAGTCATGGAGTCGGGTCAGGGAGGGCAACTTCCATCTGCACGGACTTCTCGGGTTTAACCTTTATGGTCGTGTAGCTGGCCTTATCGGCCTGGGGCGAATCGGTCTTGCTCTGGCACGGATTCTTCAGGGTTTTGGTGTCACAGTTGTCGGTTACGATCCTGGTATGAGTGATAATCAGATTCAGCCATTTAATATCACCCCGGTCTCTCTGAAAGAGATTTACAAAACCTCCGATATCATCAGTCTGCACTGTCCACTGACCATGCACACCTACCATATGATTAACGACTGCAGCATATCGATGATGCAGCCTGGTGTTATGCTGATAAATACCAGCCGCGGTGCTTTAATTGATACACCAGCTGTAATTAAAGGATTGAAGTCAGGTCAGGTCGGTTATCTTGGAATTGATGTCTATGAGCAGGAAGGCGATCTGTTCTTTCAGGACCTTTCAGAAGAAGTTATCCAGGATGATGTGTTTCAACGGTTACTGACCTTTCCAAATGTTCTGGTCACCGGGCATCAGGGGTTCTTCACCAGAGAAGCACTGCAGGCTATAGCTGGTATTACAATAAACAATATTATTGAATTCGAACAAACAGATCAGTGCAAAAATAGTGTTGATAGCAGCTGCCTGAGATGAGCTGAAAGCACTGGAATAAAAAAACGTATGCCGATAGGGAAACATATCAGAATGATTAAACATCTCTTTCAGCCACCTGGCATCCAGTTAGTTATGCTGCTGATTGCCGTTCTGATCTGGTTTCGCTATCGCCATCTCTCTTTTGTGCTCGTACTGGCAGCCATGGTTTCTCTTTGGCTGCTCTCTACGGGTCCTGTTTCACACTGGCTGATGAAAAACCTTGAGCAGCAGGCAGCATATCTTCCGGACAGAATTCCTCCAGATGCAAGAGCCATTGTGATTCTCGGCACAGGCGTTCTTGGCAATACCCCCGAGTACGATATGGAACCCCAACCGGGAGCGCTGCTGACCCAGCGCTTACGTTATGGAGTCAAGCTGGCGAGAGAGACAGGCCTTCCTGTGCTGGTATCCGGGGGAACCTTTCACGGCATAAATGAAGCCGAGGTTATGGCCGATTTTATGGAGGAACATGGTGTTCCGGTTAAGTGGCAAGAAGATATCAGCAAAACAACCAGGGAAAATGCCCTTGGCAGTGCGCAACTGTTAAACAAGGAAGGTATCCATAAGGTTCTTCTGGTTACACACGCCTGGCATATGCCTCGTTCATTAATGGCATTCAAACAGGTTGCCCTTGATGTTATTCCTGCACCAACAGCACATGCATCACGTAGAGTTATGCCATCAGGATGGCAAACCTGGCTCCCAAATATTTTTAACCTGAGAAAAAGCCAGCTGGCAATACACGAATATGCCGGTCTGCTTTGGTATCGGTTATTCTAGTAAGTGGAACTTATCAAAAAACAATAAAAATTCAGGGATGAAAACATGATCAAGCGAGTGTTTTGCTGTGGGATATTTTTATTATCACTTTATTCAACCTCAGCCATTTCCAAAAACACATCCTCAACAGATCCGCTACTGGAACAGGTCTATAGCCTGACCGGACTGGAGCAGCAGTTTTACTACCTCAGTAAAACATTTACCGATTCCGGGATTGAGATGGGACGCTCCAACCTGCCTCCGGAACAACTGACCCAAAGGAAGGTCAATCAAATCATGAGTGGCCTGAATCACCAGTATGCAGTTGATAGCCTGAAAACAAAAGCCATGACCATTCTTAAACAGGAGCTTGGCCAGAAGTTACTGGAGAATGTGCTTCCACTGATGCAGGCCCCCGCCTGGAGAAATGCTATCAAGCTTGAAAACAAAGCTTATGATCTGGCCCGCATTAATGAACTGGAAGACTATATTGGAGGGAAGCTTCAGGAAAATCCTCCCCGCACAATGCGGGTTGATCTCGCTTACGAGCTGGCAGAAAAAACCGGTGCCGTAGATCTGACCATAAACCTGATCACCTCTGCAGCCCTGAATAATGCCCGACTGCTTGTTGGTGATGAAAATCATGAACTGCCAGCCAATATTGAGGCCAATATACGTGCCACCATGGCGGATATGCGGCAGGAATACGAAAGCCTGGTGATTCGCCAGTACCTTTACACATATCGGTACCTGTCAGACAGACAGCTGGAAGAATACGTCAGCTGCTACGACAATCCATCCATCCAAGCCCTGAACAGCGCCATGACCATAGCGCTGATGGAAGCCTTCAAATAGATATATTGCCAGAGGTTACAGTTACATTTTTCTGGACTCAGCCATATTTCCATAAGCTTTGTTGGCTCAGAGCATGACAGGACGTTATTATTCGCGATTATTGCTGCTTTGCCCTTGCTCTGTTACACCGGTAGTTTCCCCGGATAGTTGTGCTGGAAAAGTCAGCAGAGAACAGGGAGAGAAAGGCTGACTCTGGTAGGGAGAGAGCTCGAAAGAGGGTTGTGATATTTGTTGAGACTGTTTTTTTATTGCCCAGTAAGGACCCTGGTCGACACTTTCATCACTACGGATGGGTTCATCAACTTTGAAAAAATCAATCATTAAAAGAATATCTATCATTATTAAGTTAACGTTTTTGTTTTCCTGGAAAAAAGCCGGATAATGACTTTCAATGTAGGAACAGATCTGTGGCTGTGTAGCCTGTTCATTTTCACTGCTTTCGATGGCTTCTCTAATATATTGCATGTAATTTTGATAAAAGGGAGTTTCTTGTTCTTGTTCCTCCATTGAAGGTGCACACGCTTTTGCAAAAGTTTCTTGAGACATGTTTCTTTGAGATGACACACTTCCTTGAATTATTGCAGGAGAATGATAAGGAACATCAGGAGATTGCAATAAACCAATTTGGTCAGCAGGTGACATTGAGAAGGGCGCATTTCCAAACTCTAAATGATACAATCCTGAATCTGCTGCATGTATTATTTGATATTTTTGTGAAACACTTGGCTCGTTGCTTCTGCCAATGTCAGGTCTATGCGCTGAAACATCTTGTAAGGGCTTTTTAACAATTTGTTCTGACGTATTAGCACCTTTCTTTTGTCCACTAGAAGAAGCATCTTTCGAATGTTGTGCTTCGGTTTTTCTCAATACCCAATAGTTACCACGACCATCATCACCGCCCGGTCCTGATTCTTCTGTTTTTTCATACTTGCCTTTTTTTGATGAAAGTACTTCTGAAATTCTAATACGCAGCAATCTTTCATCTGGTATCCTGCAGATACTCTTGATGTATTTGAAGATTCCTCGGCATGTTGCCTTCTTCCCAGAAGAGTTTTCGATCGCTTGAGTGACTAATGGAACAAGATTTTTATTGTCCAGAAATCCTCTTGCTTCTTTAGAACTATTATCTCTTACAAAATGCGTAGCAGCCTGTTTCTGAGAAGGTGGATGTAGAGATGGCTGATGTTTAGCCGCATCAAGACCAGGAAGAGGCAGTGGCACGAATGGTTGTTGTTCAGCGCCAACGTAACAATCCCCCCATAAGACATTCGGTGTTGCGGCAGGTACAACGCCACCAGAGGGTATAGTTGATTGTGGAGATTGTTTGTTTATTGCCCTGTAAGGGCCTCGGCCAACGGTTTCATTACCAGGTACGGGTTCATCTGCAAACTCAGAACAATGTAATTCTGAATCTGTAGTATTTATTATTTGATATTTTTGTGAAACGTCTAGCTTTTTACTACTGCCAATGACATTTATACGCTTCATCATTGACAGGTTAGTTCTAAGGCTCTGTAAAAAAGGTATCTCTGGAATTTTGGCACAATGTCGACATTGACCTCTAATATCGATGCTTATTTGCTGTAATGTTACTCCTCCGTGGGGATACTGTGCAATTACCGCCTTTAAAAGCTTATAATGATCAACCATATCATATTTAGACACTGAAAGCGCTACAGCACCTGGCTCAGCCAATATCCAGTAAGGCCCCTGACCATCAGAAAACTTTCCTTCCCCCCATTCTTCTAGCTTGATGAATTTATTGGATTCATTTAGCAGGATTTTAACATGAGTATTCAATTCCTCTTGATCAAGATCCTGATATTTCATCAGGATGTATGCAACGATTTGTTTTATATTCGCCATTTTATCAGGACGCCCCCTAATCGCAGCACTTACTAATGAAATAAGATTCATGCTCCGCCGAACTCCAGTTTTTTGTATACCCGCTAAAACACCTTGTAAAGGCTGTTTAACAATTGGTTTTGACGTATTAGCCCCTTTCCTCTTTTCATCAGTATTTGTTAATTTCCAGTAGTGTCTTCGACAACCAATACTGTTTGGATCATGCAAATCTAATTTGGTATAGCATCTTTCTGATGAAAGTCTCTGACCAATGTGATAACTCATAGCTCCTTCATCTACTGTTGGTAATTTATTCTTGATATAACTTTTAATTTGTTGGTGTGTCGCCTTCCCATCAGAAGAATTCCTGATCGCTTCAGTGATTAATAAATTAATACTTCTTCGCTGAAAAACTGCAGCAACTGATCTATCACCATGAAGAGGCTCAGCTTCCAAAGTGGCAGCTTTTTTATGCTGCGCCTCGGTTGTTTTCAATATCCAGTAGTTACCTGAACCATCATCATCACCGCCCTGCCCTAATTCTTCTGTTTTTTCAAAATTAGTTTCACGAGAAAGAAAGTATAAAATTCTACTACGCAGCAATATTTCTTCTGGTGTCCTGTAGTTACTCTTGATGTATTTGAGAATTCCCTGGCATGTTGCTTTCTTCCCGGCAGAGTTCTCGATCGCTTGAGTGATTAATGGAACAAGATGTTTTTTATTCAGAAAATCTATTACTTCTTCAGAATCACTACCTTTTTTTAAATACGTAATATTACTCGGCAATACCTGTTGCTGAGAAGGTGGATATAGAGCGGGCAGATATTCAGCCACATCCAGGCTGGGAAGAGGCAGTGGCTCGAATGGCGGTTGTGCAGTGCCAACGCGACGACGCCCCCATAAGACATCAGGACTCACTGTTGCTGTTGCAGCAGGTATCACTCCACCAGCGGCTATGGCTGATGATACTGGCGGAAACATTCCTGGTGTAATTTCGTCTGTTTTGTGTTCACGCACTCTTTCAATCTCAAATGAAAATCCATATTAGCAATGACTTTACCAAGCTATAATCCTCTCATATTTTGTCTGCTTTATTGTCAGAGTTGTTTGTTATTATGACAATAAACCGGTTAATTCAGAAGAATGGAGACACAATGCGCTTATCGAAAATGGTGGTCCGCTCAGTGATTCTATCAAGAAAAATTTTTTGATAGTCACACTGTTTTTATATAATGATTTTAAACACTATTCACTTTTACTACTGTCAGATTTCAATGGCAACCAAGGTGTTACAATTGCTGACTGATGCAAAAACCAATTAAAAATATAAAACACTGACAAATAAACGTTACCTGTAAAATGATTTGATTAATCAAACACCTGTATAACACTCACTGTTCTTATTCTTGCTTTTAAAAAAGAATTTTCTACAGGACCAGAAATGCGCTCTATCGGCATCCAGATCACAGCTTTAAATGGATCATTATTTAAATGGAAGATAGAATACCCACTAGAGTTGTAATATTGTTGACGGTCCCACAAGCGAAAAGCCATAAAGCTAGTAATCTTACCATCATCATCAATATTTAATTTAAGTTTTAATCTTTTTATTAATAAAGGATCAATTGAATCAGAGCAATCAAACCCAAAGCCAAAAAACACTTTTGTCTCATTGGAAAATTCACCAAACCTTGTATCGCAGCCGAGATAAACATTAAGCTTTTTAATAGAATATGGCCAAGGTTCATCTTCTTTTGTGTTATCAACCAATACTTGCACAGGTGCCCAACCCATAACAAAAGTTCGTTCACATGGAACATAGCCATCATAAACCGAGAATTCAGATATCATTATTTCCCTTACGCCTTCCTGAATACTTCCATCTTCGTTTAGATATTTT
>NZ_JAMFLX010000129.1 GCF_023502345.1 Parendozoicomonas callyspongiae | reverse complement strand
CTCAACTGCATACATATTGCTGTCAGTCTTGAAGACAACATCTGCGCGGTCAGCAGATGCGAATAAGTATTCCGAATATGTGGACTGTACGTTTTCAATTTCTAATTCGGCTGGGTTTTCAATGATATATGATTTTAGTCTTTTGTGAGATTCACACTCATTTGAATCAGACCAGCCACCTTTTGCTGGAGGTGAAATTTTATCAGCACCTTCATCGAAGACATGAGAATCATCAAATGCTTCAAAACCGTATTCTTCGAGAATATCGTCCCAATACTCGTATGCAAATATATCAGCTTGAATTTCTTCAATTAGTGCTTGTCTATCAAACAGAGACATGTCAGATACATGTTCTTCCGGTACGGCATATTTCTCTAAATAATAGTTAACACCTTTGCCTGGAAGTTTTGTTTCAGCATTAACAATGATCGCATTTAACGGCGGAATTATATCTTCCCATAATTCCTCTGTTTCAATAAGAGCATCACCAATGACTCCAGCAGGCCGCCCATATTGAACATGTAAAACGTGATGTCCCCAACCAAGTTCGACAATTACTCTGTCTATCTCACCATATGTAATGGTTCTCCCATTTTTCGCACACCATATGATAAGGGGAAGAATTGTCCTAGCTGTATAATAAGTCCATTTGTCACCCTGCAGAGACTCAGGTAAAGACATTACAACTCCTGATATTGATGTTTTGCGTGATGCTGGTTTAGGCGCT
>NZ_JAMFLX010000128.1 GCF_023502345.1 Parendozoicomonas callyspongiae | reverse complement strand
TAACGCCTCAATCAGCCGCCGCCGAAGGCGGTCGGCTGGATTGACTTGTTAGGTGCGTTTTTCTCAGTTGAAGAGTTCTTCTGACTGTGCTTTTGCTAAACTGCCTGGAACTCTGTCGTCTACAAGAGCACCACAGAGCGATGACATTCCAAGCTGTTTTACATTATCTGCTTTCCCGAACTTTGCTTTGATTTTGCTTATTGCATCTTTGCAAGTATACCAGTTGTCTTTAAGGCCTAGAAGATAATCCATTCTGGAGTAAAACAAGTTATAGACATATGATGTTTCAGGTTTTCCTATATCGAATGTAGGCATGCCTAATGTAAGAACATTAGCTTTCATGATGTTTTCTTCGATATCAATTCTTGCTTGAACTTTGTTTCCTTGTTCTCTTGTAACAAATTGGTACTTAAAATAGTCTTGATTCGTTGCTACAACCATGTATGAAAGTTGGATTCTTTCAGCATTAAAACCATCTAAAGTATTCTCAAACTTAATTTCATCTGGATCTGAAAGCCTTATTACCTCTCGTGCTGCATCAATAATTTTGTTTTTTTCTATACCTTCATAAGTCCTAACTTTCCATTTTTCTTTTGATACATCCATTCGCTTTGTCGCACACCCCGATATAACAATTGATACGAGACAAAGTAATGTAACTTTTGATACTACAGACTTCATTTTCCTTTTAATTCCTTATGAAGTTGATGGTTGATTGATATGTGAGCACC
>NZ_JAMFLX010000127.1 GCF_023502345.1 Parendozoicomonas callyspongiae | reverse complement strand
GGAGAGAAAACACTGGTCTTTACTCAATATACGACTATGGGAGAGCTACTGGTCAAGAGCATCCAGCAGGAGCTGGGGCAGAATGCACTGTTTCTGCATGGAGGTCTGCCCCGCAGCAAAAGAGACAAAATGGTTGATGCGTTTCAAAACGATCCGCTGTCCCGAATATTCATTCTTTCACTGAAGGCTGGCGGTACCGGGTTAAACCTGACAGCAGCCAGCCAGGTTATCCACTATGACCTCTGGTGGAATCCGGCTGTAGAAGCTCAGGCCACAGACCGCGCCTACCGTATAGGCCAGAAGAAAAGCGTCCAGGTTCACAGGCTCATTACAGAAAATACGTTCGAAGAGAAGATCGACGCGATGATTCAGAGCAAAAAGGAGCTGGCTGAATTAACCGTAGCCAGTGGTGAGCAGTGGTTATCAGAACTCTCAAATGATGATATCCGGCAGCTGGTTTCACTGTAGCGGGGAGTGCTCTCTAAAAGCTGACCACTTCCCTGCGACGCAGCTCAAATAAACACCGCGCCGTAGCCCTGACATCAGCCAAAGCATCGTGAGCATTATCAAAAGTCTGACCAAACAGGTGCTCGTGAAGCTCCTCTAGTCTGGGCCATTTGTAACCGTAAGGGCCGGGGATTTTGCACAGTTCTGTACTCTCTTTCATGGTACAAATCTGACGATTCCTGGCCCCGGCTTTCATGCTGGCTCTGATCAGCTCAGCGCCAAGCACCTTGTG
>NZ_JAMFLX010000126.1 GCF_023502345.1 Parendozoicomonas callyspongiae | reverse complement strand
GGACTGCGCCTGGCGGCGCAGCCCCTTACGCGGGCGTTAGGCGGCCTGCTCGGCCTTGAGCGATTCGTTCCACTCGTCAATTTCTTTCTTGCACTGCCACTCTTTTACTTCGGTCATCTCTGGTGTTGGTTCCCAGAGCAAAGCATCAAGAGTCATGCTGTCGCGAGTATTTGCCGCTTTTTCCTGTTTGTACTCTTCAAGAACTTGTGGGTTTTCGTCGTACCAGGGCACTGTGACGAATACGACCATAGGATCGGAGGGGATAACCAGCAGAGTTGCTGCATATGCATAACCAGCAGTGATAATCCGGGGGCCGTTATACAATCCAACAGCATCAAGGCAGTCGGCCTCTTCTTTGGTTTTTATTGACTCCAGTGCCTGGGCAATTTCTTTACCTGCCTTACAGTTCTTTTTTGGGTACCAGCCATTTCTGACGTTTTTGTTTCTCTTAAATATCTTTTCATCTGGCGTTTCAGGGAATGTCATGGCAACCAGTTTGTGATCACGATGATAATAATCTTCATCGGCTCCGATCTTTTTTAATAACTCAGCATATTCTTTATGTGCTGCTTTATTAATTTCGCGGCACTCTTTAACTGAATCAATGAGTTGACCTTCTGCAATTCTGAAATACCGAGTGTACTTTTCCATTATTCTTTACCTTTGATTATTAGTTATCGCCTAACAACGGCGTGGTGTTCGCTACGCTGGGACGCCTACGGCGCCCCACACGCAGGGGTTAGGTG
>NZ_JAMFLX010000125.1 GCF_023502345.1 Parendozoicomonas callyspongiae | reverse complement strand
GGCGGCGCAGCCCCTTACGCGGGCGTTAGGCGCTCAAACCAGCATGTTACACAGCCTCACAATTCTTAGTTTACTGCGAGTAGCCCATAGGCTACACTCGTATCATGAGCTACGAGATTGTATCGACAGAAACATTCAATAGGTGGCTTGCCAAGGTTAAAGATCGCCAAGCTAGGAAAGCTATAGTTATGCGACTTACCCGCGCAGAAGCAGGGAATCTTGGTGATGTTAAACCTGTTGGTGGTGCGGTGAGTGAAATGAGAATTTTTGTAGGAAAAGGCTACAGAGTTTATTTCACAATCCGGGATGGGAAGCTTGTAATCTTGCTTTGTGGTGGTGATAAATCAAGTCAAGCAAGGGATATTCAGCAAGCTAAAGATATTTTAAACGACTTGGAGGATTAAGCCATGGGAGAGAAACTTTCATCTTTCAATCCAGTTGATTTCCTGCAAGGGGAAGAAGAAATTGCAGAGTACCTGACAGACGCATATCTTGATGAAGATCCAAGTGTTTTCATTATTGCTTTAGGTCATGTTGCAAAGCATAAAGGTATTAGCAGACTAGCCAAAGAAACTGGCCTCAACAGAGAGAGCCTATATAAAACTTTCAGCGGCAAAGTCCAACCAAAATGGGACACAATCCACAGGCTACTGCGTGCTCTCAAAGTCCGTCTAGCTATTGCCGGTTAAATCCAATTCCCCGCGCCTAACAAGTGCATCCAGCCGACCGCCTGCGGCGTCGGCTGATGCAGGCGTTA
>NZ_JAMFLX010000124.1 GCF_023502345.1 Parendozoicomonas callyspongiae | reverse complement strand
AAGAAATTAATCTGTCACCAGAACTCAGGAGGCAATCACTCCACAGAACCGGTGAATGATTGGGTTGAAGTTCCCACACCAAGCTGTCACGCACAATCCGAACACTGGGATATGGAGCTGGAACTCCCTGGCGGCGTAACACTGAGAATACGGCAAGCGTAGTATGTTCTTTCCGGAATCCCGTGTTCGTATCTGGCTGTATACCCCACCAACTGATATGCGCAAATCGTTTGATGGTCTGTCAGCACTGGTGAAAAGACAGATGCAGGAAGACCCTCTCGCCGGACATCTTTATGTGTTTATCAATCGTAAACGTACCCAGTGCAAAGTGCTCTACTTTGATCGCAGCGGTTACTGCCTCTGGAGTAAACGACTGGAACAGGGACAATTTCACACCCATGCTCAGGCTGCCGTTAAACAAGTTCTGGATTGGACAGATCTCAAGCTGATTCTGGAAGGCGTTGATACCCGTTCCGTGCGTCACTATAAAAGATATCATCATCCTGTCTGCAAATAGCTGAGAGCTGTCTATCTTCATTCACCATGAATGAAGTTGCCCTCCCAACGATGGATGCCCAACAGCTAATTGAACAGCTGTTGGCCGTCAATGCCGGGCAGAAACGCGAGATTGAAAATCTCAAATCACAGCTGGACTGGTTCAAACGCCAGCTGTTCGGTCAAAAATCAGAAAAACGTCTGGTTATTGAAAACCCTGATCAAATCAGCCTGGCTGATATCCTGGCCAGCCCCTCAGAACCAACGACACCGGTTC
>NZ_JAMFLX010000123.1 GCF_023502345.1 Parendozoicomonas callyspongiae | reverse complement strand
GCGTTATAACACTACACAAAATATCTACCCCCCCCTCAAGAAGGAATCTTTAAGAATGAAAAAAATCGCTTTTACAAGTATTATGGCGATGATCATTACTGGTTGCGCAAGCACACCGAAGGTACATTACACTGACGTTTCAATTCCAAATTTAAATGAAAAGAGAGAAGTATTTCTTGGTGATACCTTACTTAAGCAAGGGAGAGGGTATTATGGTGATAGCATAACCATTACTAGTGCTTCTGGTGTTTATAGCTCTATTGATGGAGGTGTGTACTGTAAAAGAAATAACAACTCTAACAATTACTACAGTACAAACAATCAAGCGATTGCCTTAAAAAATACATATGGAAATATTACTGGTTATTCTAACTTTGTCTCCTATGACAAAAGTGCTGGCAAGATTTGTCCTAGTGGGATCAGTTTAGGTTGCTACGATTCAACAGAAATATCCGTATCGTATAAACCGCATGCATTCTGTGCTGCTGAAAACTCATTTCAACAAATAATAGAGTACAATGGTAAATCTGGAAAAATTTTAAACTTCACATATAGAGAATTTTCTAATAATTTAGCCAGGTCGGCATTTACTACAAATTTCAAAATGGATTTGCGGGAAGGAGATACTGTCGCATACAAAGGCGCAATGATAAAAGTCTTCAAAGCTACAAACAACAAAATCACTTATGAATTAGTAAGGAACTTTAATACTTACTAAACGTGTTATAACAAGGCCATCCAGCCGACCGCCTGCGGCGTCGGCTGATGGCGGCGTTA
>NZ_JAMFLX010000122.1 GCF_023502345.1 Parendozoicomonas callyspongiae | reverse complement strand
GGCGTTACACGTTTATTCAACATCGAGTGTTTCCAAGGAACAATAATTGACCGAAAAATGGAGTACAGAAGAACTTGAAGCTTCTGTTGTCGCATATTTGGATATGCATATTAAAGATTCAAGAAATGAACACTTTGTTAAGAAGTCATATTACTCTGGACTTTCAGAAAAGTTTGGAAGAACTGAGAAATCCTATGAATATAGAATGCAGAATATTTCATACGTATTCTCTCTGATGGGAAGACAATGGGTTTCAGGTTTAAAGCCAGCTAAGAACGTCGGATCGAATAATGCAGAAATAATCGAACGTCTCATCTGTAAAGTTGAGGGTAAAAGTTACACTGGTGTTGCTGGCTTTGAAACTCAAGTAAATACTCTTAAGAACAAGAAAATCCTGGATAGACCTGCGGGGCTTGTTGAGCCAACTATCTCAATCGGCCAAGCTACGCAATATAGTCGTGACCCAAAAGTTAAAGCATGGGTTCTTAGAGAGTCCCAAGGGCTATGTGAAAGCTGCAATTCGCCAGCACCATTCACAACTGCTGCTGGTGAACCTTTTCTTGAAGTCCACCATCTAAAACGGTTGGCGGATAAGGGTTCTGATCGTGTTAGTAATGCTGTTGCTCTATGCCCAAACTGTCATAGAGAACTGCATTATGGTCAAAGTAACTCAGATAAAATCGATGCTCTTTATGCAAAAATTTCTCGCCTCATCAGAGAGTAAACGTGTAACAAGAGCTTCATGTCGCTGCGCTGGGACGCCTACGGCGCCCCATAAGC
>NZ_JAMFLX010000121.1 GCF_023502345.1 Parendozoicomonas callyspongiae | reverse complement strand
CTTGTTAGGTGCTTTTTGATCTAGAAATCCTGGATGATTTGTTCTGTCGAACATATTTTGCTGAACAGGATATCAAGTTCTGCTGATGTAGCCTCATTTTGGTATAACTTTCTGAGGTGTCGAATCATTCTTGGGATTTGACTTGTATTCTTTACAATGATGTAAGATATGTCATTAGGTGTGAATGTTACCCTAATATCTGATAATTTTGAATTATGAAGGTCTTTGTCTTTTTTGTACTCTGAAGCTGATATGGAAAACTTTTGACCATTCAGCTTTTCTTTGTCTGGTACTAATCGCCACTCTCTTTCATCATAAAATTTATACTCTCTTCTCTTGCCATCTCTTTCTAAAACCCCTGAATAGTTCTTCGCATAGCTTTTTAAACGAAGAATCTCAGTCCTTTGTTCACGGTTGAGATTTGTATTTTTTCTATCACGTCTTTGTTTTAATAGATTTCCAATACTTTTAGAGAAAAGAGAGTCCTTGTCTATGTATATTACTGGATTGATTCCATTCCTTTTTGCCCAGTCTTTGGATAATCCAATTCCATATTTTCCATATGCTGAAAAATGCTGTTTGGAGTCAGATAATGGTATGTCACAAAAAGAAATCATTGGATGTGCTGCATCTGATCGTGTTTCTTTCAGTGCTAGTTCTTCTACACAATATTTTACTCGAAACCCTTCGTCCAATATCGACTTTAGAATTTTTAAAGATCTTGTGTAATGAATGATCGAATTTGTACTTAACGCCATATTGGCCGTTTACTCCTTACTG
>NZ_JAMFLX010000120.1 GCF_023502345.1 Parendozoicomonas callyspongiae | reverse complement strand
TTAAATCCACTGGGAGCAGAATGGGAGCAGGCTTACCCCTGGAATAGCCTTTTGTTTTATGCTGCTGGCAAATGCTTTATACCTCCAGAACCCTCTGAGGCAATAAAAACCGCATACCGGCAGCATCTTGCCGATACTGTTCGCACCTCCGGGAATGAGATCAAAGCCATGCCGGAGCTGCCGGCTGCGTTTTTGGAAAAATTTGTGAAGCAGGAAGGTTGTACTGGTGTTTACGGTCGTTCTTTGTTTACCCAGGCGGAGGGCGAAGCTCGGTGTTATCGCATCAAGTTACGAAAGCGAACGTCCAGTCAGGTTGAAGCGCTGGAGGAGTTGACTCGGGAAGCCGGTGTTCTTGGTTTTTTGAGGGAGCAGCAGGCTCTGTTTCAGTCATCGGGGTCTGGGCAGGGGATGGATATTCGCAGCAGGCTCCCGGTTCCTCTGGGTAATTTTGGTATTAAAAATCCGGAATCCTTGCTGGCGTTGCCCGCCGCAAAGAAAGGCCGACTGGAAGAGCAGGTTGCCACAGTGGAGGGTACAGGCCCGCTACCAGGCTATCTTTTTCACACCGCTTCGGATGAGCTTTATCATCGCTACGTGCATGAATCTGAGGGGGCCCTGGGTCTGAGCCGGGATAACTCTTTGAAAGGGTTGCAGCTTGCCGCACACGATATTGGTGTTCTGTTCAGGCACGGTCTGTCTGTCGAGAATATGCTTCCTGCATATCATAATAATACCTGCGAAGATACACGTGAATACTTTGCTCTGAATCAGCTGCACTCCTGTCAATCTCAGGGA
>NZ_JAMFLX010000012.1 GCF_023502345.1 Parendozoicomonas callyspongiae | reverse complement strand
TATAAATGCTACCTGCAACCCAAGCATTTCATAAACATTCTCTCGTATTTCCTTGCTATCTGGGGAATTCGAGGTTGTTTATAGAATATTTGGGCCAAGTGCCAGGATTAAGTGGAACCCAAAGAGCTATGAGTTCTTTTCAAAGTATCAAAAACCGGTATTGATAAATCAGACATTTGTTTTTCAAAAACTTCATTTAGCCAATCATCATTTTTTGTTTCTGCCCAGACTCTTTCGAGTTTCTTATTCATATCTTCAACTTCTATTTCCTGACCGTTAGCTATGGCACATTTTATATCATCATAAAACGTCACACCTTCTTTCTCTTTCCCACCCTTGATAGATAAACTTGACACGGCAAAGTCCAGCTTTACGCTGCACAATGTACCAATTGCGTTTAACTGTTTTTGGCGTAATTCCAAATACCGTCCTAATGCTGAGTCTGGTTCAACATCAGCCTTTTGTTTTAACTGTCGATACAGAGGTATCTGCACCTGCTTCTGGCCAGCACGTCCTAAACTATTAAGCCTGTTCACTTCAACTTTTATACTTGCCAAATCAAAAATCAATTCTTTATATTCACTTTCGGATAGAGCTCCAAGTTTGAAACCTTTAATTCTCTTGACGATTTCAGTAAATTTATCACGGCTATTTTCAATAGTATCCAAAAAATCTCTTATTGCATCTTGTTTGTCTGGCGACAAGTGGGCCATGTCAGGTTGCTTCATATCCATATCTGGGTGATAGCCCAACACTTCATCTTCCAGCTTTTTCAAACACTCAAGCCATTTCTGTTTGTAGCCATCTTTCAGCTCCTGATACAGTTCAGGAGTGATTATATCCCGCGAGACTTCAACATCTGATACATGCTTTACTTCCGATGTTGCAGTCTCAGTTAGATTTTGGAAATAGTCCTCAGATGGCATCTTGATATTCATCTGCCTGAGCCTCGTTGCATGGTCAGCAACTTTTGTATCAGCTCTTGAATTTAACCATGCGGCCATTTCTTCTCCAAACTTCATTCTACAGGCAGCCGCCACGGGAGGTAAATTGGTATAACACCATCCCCCCTTAAAATAAAAGCTACAAACTCCCGCCCTCTGGTTTTTCTGTAATTCAACCTGGCAAGGAGAGGGAGAAGCACAGAAGCCAACCCCAGAACTCGATGATATTGCACGACTATCAGTTGACGAAGAATATGAAGACGACGATAGGCTAGTGGACGGAGTGTGCATATCAGATTCAGCGGCGTCTTCAGACGAAGCTCGTTGATGGCATTTTTTTAATGGCAAGAGTATTAGCTGTCTATTTAAAGCGGCTGGTAAAGAGGTTTCAGGCGAGGTCGCAGATAGCCCGCTTATTACATTCTGACTGAGAGAACCCAAGCTCTTACTGAGATGCCTGCTTTCAGTAAGTGGCTGTTTTTTTATAATGAAACCATCAGAAGTAGTGGGGGTTAATAGTGACTCCTCCATCTTTTGTTTATATTGTTTCCTGCATGTTGTTATTTCATAACCACAGTTACACCACCCCGGTATCCATATATTATCTTTTTGAATCAGGATGATGCTGGCTCTCAGCTTGATAAAACCCTTTTTATTTTTTTTATTGTCCAAATCAATATAATGATCATATGCTATCTCAGCATCAACTTGAATCTTATCATTATCGATAAAAGTCACCATTATTTTACGTCCTGTTCCACTTTTTTCTTGACCATGTGGCGTTAACTGATAACCCTCTTCAAGGTTTTGAACAAGAGTCTCAAACACGTCTTTACAGGCTAGGGTTTGAACCGCAATCAGGGCACCAGGTGAGAACTGTTCAATGTAATCACTTATATTACCTATGATCTCAGAGTATATATTCTTATTATTTATATTGAGTCCGGTTTGGTATCGGCTGCTGTAAAAAGGCAAGAAACAGTCTTTATCCAGTTGCAGTTGAAGTACAAAATCTGTATCTCCCAAAACATCTTCAATATTAGGCACCACTTGTGCTGCTGATATCTGATTGGCCACAACAGTATGCACCAGAGGTAGCCGGGCCAAGCATCTGTATTTGGGGAGAGTTGATGATTTATCTTCTGCATTAATGATCACATCACTATCAATTGGAATACAGAACTCCCCTTTCACCAGATTGATACCATGAATATCCAGTGGTTGATTAATTTTTGCAGGAGCAGGGAATAGCCCCTTCAACTTATTTTGCAAATGAACAAGAAGAATACGCTCTTCATGAGAATATAAAGTATCCTGGCCGGTCACGCCCGCCTTATTCATACAAACAGGGTTAGCAGGTCTATTCTTAACCTGTTTAAAACCAAATCTTTTTTCGAGGGTGGCTGACGAAGCAAACTTACCTGTAAAGAATTCAAAAGACTCCCCATAACTGCTGTATATATGCTCAAGTTCATCACGAATTTTGATTCCATCATCACAGGCTGTTTCAGACAATATTTTAATAACAGCCTGATTGGGAAGCCGGAAAACCGACCTAGCCTGTTCTGGCAGGGCTTTCGCTGAAGGTTTTCCCGTAGTAATCTCACCACTGGATGGCAACCCAGATGCTGCCTGCTCCTTGCTGTTTGCAGAGTTTGTCTCTTTATCTTCTGTTTCATGATCAGCGGAAAAAGTGAAGACCTGTTCTGTCATTCTTGATACCAGTGGCGTCTTTTCTCCATCGTCACTGGACTCAGAAGCCATTTTTTTTCTGGTATTTACAGGGGTTAGCTGGAAACCGCAATATTTGGCGCTGAATGTAACAGGCTCATCCTGCTTTAAATCAGTTTTTTTAAAAAACTCTGCCTTTATTATTGTTGTAGCGTCCATCGCAAACTGCTCCATTATTATTTAAATCAATATCTTTTTATGACGCAATCTGGAGCATTCAGGTCATAACAACAGTGTTACATGGGCTTTCAAATTAATTAGACAGCTACCGGCGCCTTGATGTGGGAGTGTGCCTGGTAACCCACCAGTTCAAAATCGTCAAAAGTGAAATCAAACAGATCTTTGATGGTCGGGTTTAGTTTCATCTCCGGCAATGGCAATGGCTCACGACCCAGCTGTTCGTTTACTTGCTCCATATGATTGGAATAAAGGTGCGCATCACCAAAGGTATGCACAAAATCCCCAAGCTCCAGATCACACACCTGTGCAATCATCATGGTCAGCAGTGCATAACTGGCAATATTGAATGGAACACCCAGGAAAATATCCGCACTGCGCTGGTAGAGCTGACAGGAGAGCTTTCCGCCCAGTACATAGAACTGGAACAGGCAGTGACATGGCGGTAATGCCTGACGTCCCATCGCTGCATTCTCGCTGGGCTTGTGCTTTACATCGGGAAGAACAGTCGGGTTCCAGGCAGAGATCACCAGGCGGCGGGAATCCGGGTTGGTTTTGATCTCGTTAATCAGGTCAGAAATCTGGTCAACCACTTCCCCATTCGGGCCTTCCCAGCTGCGCCACTGTTTACCGTAAACCGGGCCAAGTTCACCTTCCGGCGTGGCCCATTCATCCCAGATAGAGACTCCATTTTCCTTCAGGTAACCGATATTGGTTTCCCCTTTCAAAAACCAGAGCAGCTCATGAATGATGGAACGCAGATGACACTTCTTGGTGGTGACCAGAGGAAAGCCCTTGGCCAGATCAAACCGCATCTGGTATCCGAACACACTATAGGTGCCAGTTCCGGTGCGATCATCCTTGTACACGCCGTTCTCTTTCACATGGCGCATCAGATCCAGATACTGTTTCATCGCTATCTCTTTTTGCTATCCCTTTTTGTCCTTACGCCTGGAACTGTTCTTTCCATTGGCTTCAGGCGCATGTCGTTTCAGCCAGCGATGGTCATCACTGTTCAGACCATCTTCCAGAGGATGGCGCTGGTGACCATAAACCATAAAACCGATACCCAGTATAACCATAGGCAGGCTGAGCAGTTGCCCCATGGTCAGCCAGTTCCAGGCCAGGTAACCCAGCTGTGGATCAGGCTGGCGGTAGAACTCCACGAAAATACGACCACAGCCATACAACAACAGGAACAGGCCAGACACCGCCATCCGTGGGCGTGGTTTGGAGGAATACCACCAAAGCACCGCGAAGATAATAATGCCTTCTATAGCAAACTGATAGAGCTGGGAAGGATGACGGGCAATCTGCAGCGGATCTTTCGGGAACACTATAGCCCAGGAGATATCAGTCGCCCTTCCCCACAGCTCACCGCCAATAAAGTTACCCATTCGCCCGGCACCCAGACCAAAGGGAACCAGTGGCGCAATAAAGTCCGACATCTGAAAGAAGGATTTGCCCAGCTTCTTACCATAGAGATAAAGGGCAACAAACACGCCCAGCATCCCGCCATGGAATGACATGCCACCCTGATCTATTCGGAACAGCCAGAGCGGGTTCTGTAGGAAATAATCAAAATTATAGAACAGTACATAACCCATACGGCCACCGAGAATCACCCCGATAGCACCGTAGAAAATCAGATCTGACAACTGCTCTTCCGACCACAATCCTCTGGAGCGGTTGCAGCGAATCCGTCCAAGAAAAAAGGCACCGGCAAAAGCCAGCAGGTACATAATCCCATACCAGTGCACCTGTAATGGTCCCAGCTCCAGTGCAATGGGATTTATATCGGGATACTGAATCAAGTGTTAACTTCCTAGTATAAAATTCAGGCCCACTGCGAACAGCAGGCAGGCAAACAACCGCTTTAATGTTAACGCGGGAAGGCTATGGGCCAGTTTCGCACCAACGCGGGCAAATGGCACGCTCATCAGCACGATTCCAAGAAATGCCGGCCAATAGACAAGACCGGTGCTGTAGGCGGGAAGCCCTTCAATATCTGAGCCCAGAATAACATTAGCCAGTGCACCAGTGACGGCGATAGGCAAGCCACAGGCCGCAGATGTTCCCACAGCGTGCTGCATTCTTACACCCAGCTTACTTAAAAAAGGAACCGTCATGGTGCCGCCGCCAATGCCAAAAATGGAAGAGGCATAACCAATCAGAACACCACCGGAACCCAAAAGCTTCTGATTAAAATCACCATGGGGAGCACTGCTTTCCTGAGTTTTGACCAGCAGCATCCGCAAGCCGATAAGGATAGCTCCGGTGCCAATCAAAACCTGCAGGGCTCCACCACTGATACTTATTGCTGTCATCACACCCAGCCAGGCACCCAGCACAATACCCGCCATCAGCATGGGAAAGATCGACCAGACCACAGCTTTATTACGATGATGACTCAGGGTTGAACTGACAGAGGTAGGAACAATCGTTGCCAGAGAAGTACCAACGGCAAGATGGGTCACAACTTCAGGGTTAATACCCTGCAATGGAAAGGCAAAGACCAGGGCGGGAACAATAATCAAGCCTCCACCTACGCCAAACAGCCCGGCCAGTGTTCCGGCAACCGAACCAGTAAGCAGATAGCCAAGGATTTCCAGAAATTCCATAATTCCAGCCTGACCCAATATTGCCCTGCCGATATGGCAGTGTCATTTAGATTGTCGGGACTGTAACACATTCTGGAAAGATTTAGTTTTGTGGGCTGGAGTCTGGAGTAATGACATGAAGGAATATTTTTACCGGGTTTCAATATCTTTGGTGTAAACAGTGCTCAGACTTTCATAAGATGTCTTTATGAAATGTCATCGTTTATGTTTTCTTGCCCTGATAGCAGATCACTTTCTAAATTTTTCATCTGCGCAAACCTGACCAGCCCCATCACAACGGCATCATTACACGGCTGGTTAACATGACACTTCTGTATTCGAAAATGATCTCTGGTTGTTGAACTCTCATCCATACACTGGATCATAAATTTGACCAATGATTGAGAGGCGAGAGATGATATCAGCGCCTCTTTTTCAATATCACCCAGTCTATTGTTCTTACCTTTCTCAAGAAGGGATTGAACTGTGATCCTCCCTGGCGCGTCGCTATTTTTCTGGCTATAGAGAAACTTGAGGTCACTGAGGTCACTCCGCTTTTCCTTCAGTAGCCTGAGAGCACCATCATAATCTTCATGAAATATTAGCAGTAATAGTTTTGATAATTCGAAAGTCTGTTCACGCCCTAAAGATAACTTACAAGAGTTGGCTTCTATGATTAGTGCTTCCGGAGGGTACCCCATATCATGGGGTATTGGAGTGTGGCCATATGGAAGTAATGATAAATAGAGTCATGTTTCAAACAGGTTGATACCACATTCTAGAGATGAACTCACCAATCACCTTATCATGGAGTTCTTCTGAGCGAGAAAAACAGATGGTTTTACGAGTTAACCGCTTCAGGCGAGTGCGAAGAGTCAGGTTTGTTCTCTCGATGCTCTGTGTCAGCTTCTTGGTAACAACATGGATAGCATCAGGTAGTTCTGCACCGTAGGGCTTCCAGTCATCAGTGCAGTAAAACTTGAACTTGTAGGGCTTGACCAGCTTCATTAGCTTTTTCAGAGTCTTCTTGGTTCGGCGACCAAAGACATGAGTGATCACTCTCTGGTAGCGAGGCTCCCAAGCGTAGAATAACCAGCGTTGATTCTTTTTATTTCCAACATAAGACCATTGTTCATCCATCTGGCAGATCAACACCAACTCTTCATTGTCGAAAGGCAGTGACGTCACCTGTGGCGGAGCGAGTTTTTTAGATGGCTAATGACTGCCATAGGAAAAAATGGGCAGAATACCAGTAAAGCGAGTCTATGAACTATACGAGATCAACGCATCTGATTCATGACCCTTTTTTCATCTGGCGGCGAGTGAATCTATTGAAACAGTCTCTGCGTAGTGTACCGTAGCCCCTGTAAAGGCTGATTGATAAATTAATAAACACGTAGAATACCCGATGTGCCTGATTGCCCTGAACTGGAACCCGGACCACCAATACCCGCTGATCATGGCGTCCAACCGTGATGAGTTCTATGCCCGCCCCACCAGCAAGGCCGAGTACTGGGAGGATCACCACAATATTTTTGGTGGCCGTGACCAGCGCGCAAGTGGCACCTGGCTGGCCGTAGGCACACAGGGGCGTATGGCTGCCATTACCAACTTTCGGGAACTTGATGCCAGTGGCGAGAGAACACGGGGAGAGCTGATTACAAATTTCCTGGCTGGGGACATTCCTACAGTAGAATACCTTCAACGAGTACACAATAACCGCCATCTTTATGCTGGCTTTAACCTGCTTCTGGCAGACAGCAATGCCCTCTGGTACTACTCCAACAGACAGGACGTTATCCGCCAACTGGAGCCGGGTTTATACGGCCTCAGCAACGGTCTTCTGAACACGCCCTGGCCCAAGGTTCGCCGTCTTAAGAAAAAGCTCAGGAAAGTTATTGATTCAGGGAACATAACACCCCAGAGCTGCATTGACCTTCTGCATGATGAAAAGCGCCCACCGGATGATGAGATTCCTGATACCGGCGTTGATCCCGTGTGGGAACGTATGCTGGCGCCCTGTTTTATCCGCTCACCCAACTACGGTACCCGCAACAGTACAGGGCTGGTTCTGGAGCGTGATGGAAAACTGCACTGGCATGAGCAGTTTTATACAATAGGAGGTGAGCCATCAGGGTTCTTCAAGAAAACTATCGCTATGCCAGAGGGGTGGCTGGCCCGAAATATTGCCAAGACAGCTTAAACGACTTTAGTGACTAAAGGCGGCTGATTTTCGCCTTTTTGTTGCATATCTTACACCTAAGACCGCACATTATTCCTTGCCATGCCCTTGCTTTAGCCCCTAATCTCCCGTTCAATAGATCCAGATAAATTTTCAGTTAGCCCAAATAATTCAAAACAGCATGGCAACCCGGGGAGAACACATGGGGTGTCAGCACAAAAAGGGTAACAGCAACATGAAAGTTTCCGGTTACCACGCCCATGTCTATTTCACTGATGAATCATTCGATCGGGCAGACAAGCTTTGCCGTAAGGTTGCCCAGCGCTATGCCCTGAAAGTTGGTCATATGCACCGCAACCCGACCGGACCACACCCCGGGCGCAGCTGCCGGATTTCTTTTAAACCAGCATTTTATGAAGAGGTTGTCGCTTGGCTTGAGCAGAACAGGCATGGCCTTTCCATACTGATTCATCCGTTAACAGGCGATGATCTGGCAGACCATACCAAACACGCTGTCTGGCTTGGGGAAGCCCAGAAACTGATTTTAGAAAATTTATAAAATAAACAACCACTAATAATACAAACCCTTGTCGCGCAGCGGTCCGTCAGGATAAACAACAACACCAACTACCTGTCATGCGCGGTAACGATTTAGGGAAGACTGCCATGACAACTCCGCTTACCAGCCCGTTTGTTCAGGGTGATACGACCTCAGCCAAAGTTTGGAGGCGTATTCTTAACCGGGGCAATACCAGCCACCGCACAAAGGTTCTGGCTGAGGGACAAACCCTCTACGTTTGCGGTACAGCTTTTGAGCGCAACCGGTTTATCACCCGATCTGCCACTCCTATTTTCAAAAAACCATTAAACCAGCGCCGTACATTGAGTATCTACCAAGATACTGATCACAGTTATATTCGCCTTCATAAACCCTGCAAGGGACGGGATCTCATCTATGGCAAATATGCCCTGAACAGAGACCTTGTTAGGTTGTCCAGCAATGGACAGGTGATTGCTTACTCTCTGCCGAAAGGTCTGCGTAGAAGCATTGGTATCATCATGATTGGTCTCTGCTGGTTGATATCATTCATCGGCACCATCTTTCCACGTAAAGCTCGTCTCAATGACGAAGTTCGGATGTATAAACAGGTTGGTCAGGATTACAGGGAGCACCCTAATATCACATTTGAAGTTACGGAAGATGAGTTCGAGAAAATCGAGCACTATATTCAGCAGCTGCTGAAGGATCCCGAATCAACAACACCGCCACTGCGCTTTCGTACCATTGGTAATAACTGCTCCGGTTTTCCACGAGATGTTTTTCTGCTCACAGGTTATCCGGGAGGTTTTACCGATTATTTTGAGGAAGAAGCTGTTCGTACCCGTGGCTTCGGTTTTGTTGGCAGTGTTCTGGACGCTCACGGCTTTGGTGAAGCCCTGATCAGATTATTCAAAACCTTTGGCAGCCTGCTGGGAATTCTGAAACACAGGAATTACCTCCCTCCTGTCACCCTGAAAAATGTCAAAGAGGAGCTACCACCAGCATCCCGTGCGATTGCCCATACTCGACAACAGTTAAAGCAGTTGCCGAACTGCCAGCCAGTCCACGCCGGACAAGATGCCATGATGCGCTACTTTTCCTCTGGTCAAAGGTTTGGTTATTGCGAACGCCTGCAACGTTCCGGTTATTACCATGCCGCTTTACATGAACTGGAAGTGATTCTGAACGATCTCAAACGCAGAGTTTATGATAAAGCCTATGGTGTTCATGCCACGCCAGAGTCTTTATATCGGGACAAGTCAGAACTTCTATTCTGTCAGGCAATAGCAGAAAAAATACGCCATAAAATACGGTTACCTGGTTAGAAAACGTCTATTATTTACGCGGCATCAAATAGATTCCCTGCCTATACTCGTGATCAAAAATTTCAGGGGCAATAGGTGGTGTACCAGAGATTTCCGATAATTCTCTTGATCAGTATTGGCTTGACCGGAATTTTTGGTTATAACCTGTGCAAAGCCCATTCTCCATTCAGGATGAGTGAGTTTCTCCTGCAACAGGAGGATGATCAGGAATCAGAACAAATTCCTGCGGAAATGAATAAAGGGCTTTTCCTGATTCCGGTTGTGTCCGCCATTGGCTTTAAGATTGTGCATGAATACTGTAATTACGGGCTGGCTCCCGGCGAAAAGCGAAATGACACCTGTTCACCTCTTCTTCATGCACTGCTGACAGGTATTGGCTCTAACTATCTGTTCCATACCAGTGAGAAAACATGGTGGGAAAAAATAATCAGTGATGCTCCATCAGACAGTTATCTGGCTAGCATTCTTCCCTTGATATCCTGGGGGTATTCCGCTTATGAATTTCATGACTCGTTCAATCAAGGCTCAACAGAGTTCATGATTCATGGTGGAGGAATGTTTCTGACAATATCTCTGCTGGCCAGCCAGAATAAGCAGCACTTATTTATTGAGCCGCTCCTTATGGAAACCTCACAGATTTTTTACAACCTGCGGCGCGTTCACAGGAACTTTATGTATCCCTTTGCGGCATTATTCTTTATTTATCGCTGGGGTATTTTTCCTTATATCTGGGGTCAGTACATTCAGAATGTCTACAGAAAGGACATTCACTTCCCCCTGGAGAAGACTGGCAATTTCCTGATGATCGGCGGAGGCCTGCTATCCCACAGTCTGAATTTTTACTGGGGGAGCAAAATCCTGAAAATCCTGCTTACAGGAGATTTTCATCAGCCAAAGGCTTCAGTTCCACAGTGAACGCATTAAAGCTGTATTCAACTTATACGCCTTCCGGTTCAGTCATAATCTGGCTTTGATTCAAAGCCTCACTATCCAGAGCCAACTCAGGCTGAATCCAGCTTTTCTGGATCATGTCAGCAGCTTTCTCAGCTATAGCAATAACTGGAGCATTGGTATTGCCACTCACAAGTGTTGGCATAATTGATGCGTCCACTACCCGCAGCCTTTCCAATCCGTGCACCCTGAGCTGATAGTCAACAACGCTGCCATATCCTCGCCCCATCTTGCAGGTGCCTACAGGATGATAAACGTGTGCAGCCTTCTGACGAATAAACTCGGCGATCTCTGTATCACTCTGAACTGAGCTGCCAGGAAAAACCTCTTCCCCTGCATACTTTTGCAGAGGTTTTGCGGCATAAATCTCCCGCAGTTTCTTCAGACCTTTTACCAGAATATCCATATCATCAGGATCAGACATCATATTCAGATGTATTTCCGGAGCATCAAACGGGTCACTGCTGGCCAGTGCCAGATGGCCCCGGCTTTTAGGTCTCAGCAGATTAATATGAGTGGAATAGCCCCAGCCGGTCATTATCTTCAGGTTGCGCCCATGATCATCCGTCAGCATGGGAATAAACTGGATCTGAATATCCGGCCTGTCGACTTCTGGTGAAGATTTAAAGAAACCACCGACCTCAACAGGAGGAATAGCCAGCAACCCGGTTCGATTCCTATAATAATGCCAGAAATCCCCAAGCATTCTGACACCCTGAACAGGTGAGAAAGACAAGGTGTCCCATTTTTTCCTGCGCTGGGTAATCACGACATCCGAATGTTCCTGCAGATTTTTTCCAACACCCGGCAGGATATGGTGAACAGGGATACTGTGTTTCTGCAGTTCAGCTGCATCACCCACACCTGACAGCATAAGTAGCTGTGGGCTCTGCAGGCTCCCGGCACATAACAGGACTTCCCGATTGGCCTGCAGGGTTTTCATTTTTCCATCCACAACTACTTCAACACCTGTAGCCTGCCTTCCTTTGAAAAGAACACGAGTGGTTTGGGCTTCAGTTATAACAGTAAGATTTTTCCTGTCTCTTACCGGATGGAGATAGGCTCTTGCAGCACTGCAGCGTTCACCATCTTTCATGGTTAACTGGTACCAGCCCATTCCCTCCTGGCTTGCACCATTAAAATCAGGGTTGTACTTGTGGCCAGCTTCAAGAGTTGCGAGCAGAAAGCTCTCCGATACAGGGTGTCGATAAGGAGCATCAGTGACATTTAAGGGGCCATCGGTTCCATGCCAGTCGCATTCTCCACGTTCCTGATGCATGGCCTTCTTGAAGTAGGGCAGAAGATCAGCATAGGTCCACTCGCTGTTTCCTTCTTCTGTCCAGTTAGCATAATCATCAGCATGGCCACGGATATAGATCATGGCATTGATTGAGCTGCTACCACCCAGACCCTTTCCCCGAGGACAATATTGAGGGCGGTTATTCAAATAAGGTTCAGGCTGGCTCTCAAACTTCCAATTAAATCTGGGCAGATTCATCAAGCCAATAATACCCAGAGGTGTGCTGATAAGAGGTGATTTATCTTCCGGCCCGGCTTCCAGCAAGGCGACAGTAGTATCTGGGTTTTCGGAAAGTCGGCTCGCCAAAACACACCCTGCTGAACCACCGCCTACGATAATGTAATCAAATGCGAACATACGCTGCTTTATTATTTTTATTTGTGCTTGTTTAACTTTCCCTGATCATAGAGAGCCGGTCAACTGCAATAATTTCAGGATTCAAATAACACTACTTCAATACAACTGACTCAAGTTCCACCGACCACGGTTATATGCTTTATCATTATTCAGGCCTGTTATCGAGGACCTGATAACAATAGTCTATCCGGCTACATCAGCCCTTCCGGCAAGTACCTTTTCCAGTCCTCGATGACGGAGTGCCAGTTCAACAGCACTGCGAATAACCCGCGGGTTATCCATTTCCATCACATCATCAAGAATCTCTTTAGCATGTTCGAGGGGAATATTACGCAACGCCCATTTAACCCGTGGAAGGTGCGTGGCATTCATAGACAGAATATCGAAACCCATTGCCATCAGCAGCACAGCTGCAGCAGGATCACCAGCCATTTCACCGCAGATGGAAACGGGCTTGCCTTCCTTGTGAGCATCGTTAACAACTTTCTGCAATGCCTGAAGTACTGCAGGGTGGAAGGAGTGATATAACTCGGCAACCCTGGGATTATTGCGGTCAACAGCCAGAATATATTGCGTTAAGTCGTTACTGCCAATGGAGAGAAAATCCACACGGCGGGCAAAGTCCTTAACCTGATAAACAGCCGCCGGCACTTCCACCATAACACCAATAGGTGGCAGCTGAACGTCAACGCCTTCACTTAACACTTCGTGATAAGCCCGGTGAATCAGATAAAGGGCTTCTTCAACTTCCGGCACTCCGGAAATCATTGGCAGCATAATACGCAGATTATCCAGCCCGGCACTGGCCTTAAGCATGGCCCGGATCTGTACCAGGAAAATCTCGGGATGATCCAGCGTCACCCGAATTCCACGCCATCCCAGAAAGGGATTCTCTTCCTTGATGGGAAAATAACTCAGTGATTTATCACCACCAATATCAAGGGTACGGATAGTGACCGGCTTGGGAGCAAAGGCTTTCAGCTGATCACGGTAAATCTCTTCCTGCTCTTTCTCACTGGGAAAACGTTCCCGAATCATAAAGGGCACTTCAGTGCGGTAGAGGCCTACACCTTCTGCACCTTTATCCAGTGAGCGCACAGTGTCCGTCATCAGTCCGGTATTTACCCAGAGTGGAAGACGGTAGTGATCAGGGGTCAGACACGGCTCATCTTTTAAAGCTTCCAAGCCTTCAACAAAAGCCTGCTCTTCATCGATTAGTTGGCGATACTGACTGACCAGCTCTGCTGCCGGAGAGGCATAAACCCGTCCAAGATTGCCATCAACAATCAGCTCTCTGCCACCTACCCGCTCCCAGGGCAGATCAACAGCACCCATAATTGTGGGAACGCCCATGGCTCTTGCGAGAATCGCTACGTGGGAGTTACCGGAACCCTGCACAGATACCAATCCCACCAGCTTATGCCTGGGAATCTCGCCCAGCATGGCAGGTGTCAGTTCTTCACTGATCACTACGGCCTCATCTGGCCATGTGACTTCCTGCGCCTGCTGCTGCTGCAGGCTGGCCAGAACCCTTCGACCGAGATCACGTACATCAACGGCACGCTCACGAAGGTAGGGGTCATCCATTTTTTCAAAGTGGCCAACATGCTCTTCAATCACTTCACGCAGGGCACCCTGAGCCCACTGACCTTTCTTGATGGCCGTCTCAACTTCTGCCCCAAGGGCATTATCGTCAAGCATGCGCAGGTAAACATCGAACAGGGCCTGTTCTTCGGGAGGGATACTGCCAGCAAGTTTTTCTGCCGTTCTGCTCATCTGGTCCCGAACAGAACACAATGCCTGCCGGAACAGCTGAATCTCCCCGTCGATATCATCCGTCTCTTTCTCCGGGACAGCTGCAAGATCGGCAGGAGGTGCCAGAACCACCGCCGTTCCAATAGCAATACCGGGTGACCCGGCCACCCCCATAAAGCGGGACTGCCGGGGTTTTTCATGACTGGATGAAGGAATATGTAATGAGCCGGTCGCTTCAGCGTGAGCAATCACTCCCGCCAGCTGAGCCGACATGGTGACGAGGAATGACTCCTCGCTCTCATCAAAGCGACGTTTAACCGCCTGCTGGACAACAAGAACACCCAGCAGATTACGGTGATGAATAATGGGAACACCGAGGAAAGAGCGAAATCGCTCTTCCCCGGTCTCTTCCAGATAACGGAATTTGGGATGAGAAGCAGCATCTTCCAGGTTGATAGGCTCTTCCCGAAGGCCAACCTGACCCACAAGGCCTTCAGACCGGGATAACGTTACCCGGCCAATAGCCTTGCGATTCAAGCCTTCAGAAGCCATCAGGGTATAACGGTCGGCATCATCGTCGTAGAGATACACGGAGCAAACATCTGTACACATGGCCAGGCGCACACTGCGCACAATAATATCCAGCGCGGCCTGAAGGTCTCGGGCCGTTCCAACTTCCTGGACGATTCTGCGCAAAGTGCTCAGCATGTTCTGTTCAGACTCCTCGTCTACTCCTTATCTGCAACAACAATTTAACCTATAACAACTGCAACAGCCTTGGTGCAAGCTCCTTCATGGCACGCCGGTAAACATCACGTTTGAATGCCACCACCTGGCCAACAGGAAACCAGTAGCTGACCCAGCGCCAGCCATCGAACTCCGGAGATTTGGAAATATCCACCCGTACCCGCTCATCACTGCTGACCAGTTCAAGCAGAAACCATTTCTGCTTCTGGCCAATACACAGTGGCCGGCTGTCCTTGCGGACCAGCCTGCGAGGAAGTCGATAACGAAGCCAGCCCCGGGTGCAGGCAAGAATCCTGACATCTTCCGGTTCCAGTCCAACTTCCTCATAGAGCTCCCGGTACATGGCCTCTTCCGGAGTTTCCTCACCATTAATACCACCCTGGGGAAACTGCCACGCATCCTGTCCGATTCGCTTAGCCCACAGCACCTGACCCTGCCGGTTGGCAAGGATGATGCCGACGTTGGGCCTGAAACCGTCAGAATCAATCACGTGGTTGCCCTAAAAAAATATACTCACAGCATTTTTCCACAAACTGCGGTATTACGGCAAACCACTAATTTATGTTAATGCTGTTTTTTATCATGGAAATATCGTTTCCTGCTGGGTGTGATCATAATTATTGGCATTTCTCTTTATTGGTTTCCCTTAGGGGGCGTTCTCAATATAGCCAGTATTAGTAAAGGGAATGTGACAACAGTAAAGTTTGTTCATTATTTGCTTAACAGCTGATTCCACCTTTACCATGACTTCAAAATTATCCTGCCAGTTATAACAACCCTGAGAGGAATTCCTGTGGCTGTAGCAATTTTCGATCTGGATCACACACTGATAGACACCGACAGCGATCACAGCTGGGGAGAGTTTCTTGTGGCAAAGGGTGTTGTCGATGCTGTGGCCTTTAAAAAAGCCAATGATTATTTTTATGAGCAGTACAAGAACAGCTCACTTGATATTGATGAATACCTGAAATTTGCCCTGCGTCCTCTGGCTGACAACCCTCCCGAGAAAATGCACGCCTTAAGGGAGGAGTTCGTCAAAGAAATTATTCGTCCCCTGATCAAGCCAAACGTTGCCGCTCTTCTGGATAAACACCGTCAGGCGGGTGATATTCTGATGATTATTTCAGCAACAAACCGCTTTATCGTTGACCCAATTGCTGAAGAAATCGGGATTCCTGAAGTTCTTGCTATTGAGGTTGAGATGGAAGATGGGCGTTACACCGGCCGTCATTACGATATTCCGACTTATCAGGCAGGCAAAGTCACCCGGTTTATGCGCTGGATGGAGCAGAACCCGGGCCACAAACTGGAAGAATGCTGGTTCTACAGCGACTCGAAAAATGACCTTCCTCTCCTGAAAAAAGTCGGCAAACCCGTTGCTGTTGATGCTGACGACATTCTGAAAACCATTGCCCAGGAAAATGGTTGGCCGGTCATTTCACTGAAGGTAAGTATTCGATGAACCCATGTCATATCCCCAGTTTTCAAGGGCTGTAGCAACATAGTTACTTCGTACCAAAAAAAGAACTCCTCTGGTACCAAGGGATTGCGAGCTCAGCAAAAGGGTTCACCGAATGTTTACAATCGAAGCATCAAAAGATTCACAGTTGATTGAGAAAATTGAAGATACAAGCATCAGTCCAAATGGCAAATTCACGGTTGCAACTGGCTCCTTTTCTCACCACCCGGAGTCTTATGACAAGTGGCCTCTTATCAACCGGTTGGTTTATTGGGCTGATAACCCATCCCAGATGATGACAGGGTGACCGGGCTTGTTGAGCATGAAGTCCCTGAGTCGACAAGACAAAATCAAAGAGACTCTTACCGAACTCTACAACAAACCAGGTTCGACATCATTATAGTTCTGGAAGGGTCTTATTGAGCTCGAACCGGAAGAACACAATTGTATTCATATTCTGTATACAGGTGGTGTTTATGGGCTTTATACGTGCAACACTTGATCCCGCCATCACCTGAAGACGATGTGCAAGTGGAGTCATCAATCACCCAGGTCACAGCGCTATTTCCATGGGTATGGGAGACATCGAGGGAAGAACTCTCCAGTTTTTTATCAAACTTGTAACTCAGGTGGAATAAATCAGGAAGGGCTGCTTCTGAAAATACAAAATACCCTTCAGAAGAGTGCTCTTTGTTAGAGGCGTCCCCAATAGTCACTGTACTGCCTGGATTTATCTGTAGCGGGGAACCCGAACTGAACACATGGCAGGTATTTTCATCTTTATCCACGGCATTACAGCCGGACACAACCACTGGCGTTCCGCCGTTATTAACCAGCGATATAATCGCTTTGTATCTATCCAGATCACCCGCCAGGGTAATACCTGAATAGAGATACCCTGCCCCCAAGACAGCAAACAGTATTTTGTGCAAAACCTTCATAGAGCATCAAAAGAAGCAATGTATTCACTTCAAATGAAAATAGTCGTTTTCAATGAACAGGCAATGCTAGTATTCCTGCGGAACCAGAAGAACAAATGGTCGGAGTACCCATGAAACGTTTTACAGCTTTTGTTTTAGCCTGCATGTTGAGCCTTTCTGCCCAGGCAAAAGAAGTCGAAGGTGTACCTCTTCAGGATTCACTGACGATTCATGGCAGCAAACTGCAACTTAACGGTGCAGGTGTTCGCTCCAAGTTCTTTATTGATCTCTATGTCGGCTCGCTCTACACCGTTGCTGCAGAAACCGATGGTGAAAACATTCTCTCCGGCAAACAGCCTGCGGCTGTGAGACTGAATATCATCTCCGGGCTGATTACTTCAGACAAAATGGTCAGCACAGTTCAGGAAGGTTTTGAAACCGTAACAGGTGGCAATGTTGGCCCTCTTCAGGATCGTATCAATGATTTCCTGAATGTCTTCAACAGCGAAGAAATTAAAAAAGGCGATCAGTTCACACTGGTCAGCAAACCTGGTGTGGGTGTTACTGCCTTCAAGAATGACAAAGAAGTCGCTCTGGTGAACGGGGATGATTTCCGCAAGGCTCTGTTCGGTATCTGGCTGGGCAACAAGCCTGCAGACAAAGGCCTGAAAAAAGCCATGCTGGGTAACTAGGTTCTGTTGACGTAAGAGCCCAACTACAGAGAGGCTGAAACAATGGTTTCAGCCTACTCCTGCAGCATAATCTCTTTATAGTTTTTACGTGCCATTCGGTGGTTAACCTGGGTTTTAATAAAGTTATTTCCACCCAGATCAACCATCCAGTTACTCACCGATTCTTTTTCGTTATCAGAAACCTGCTGATAAGCATCCAGTGAACGCTGTGCCATCCACTGCACATAAGCCAGAAGACAACGCCTGCCTTTTGCTCCTCCCATTGAAAACTCCCCTTCCCCAACAATACGCGGCACCCGCCCGGCATCGGGATGCTGGTTCATATACTGATCAATAGCGCCAATAACAGAACGGCAATACTCAAACTGCTCCCCCAGAATTCCTGATAGTAATGGTTCCAGTGTTACGGGTACTTCATCAGAAGAAAGGTACTCTCCCTCAAACTCTGGTTGAGGCTTCAGCAATCGTTCCAGCCAGCCTCTGACATGTGGATGTTGATCAAAGAGGAAGGTTGACCCTGGGTCACGATACAAGTGCGCCCAGAGTGGACCGAACAAAGCAAAATCACCAACACAGGGTTTACCACCTAGCAGGAAGTTATGATGACCAAGGTGTTGATCCAGGAGTTCCAGAAAATTAACTGTGTATCTTTCAAGCCCATGAATAACGTCACCCTCAACACCCAGTTTTGGCAAATAGCTGCGCATCTGTTTTCCCAGGCGTTCTCCGATAGCCTTTCCAATAAGTCCAGGCCACCAGGGCCAGCTATTGCGACTGAACTCACTCAGGGCAAAGTTATAATTTTCAGGAATGCGCCAGCGATAATGCAGTGCACACATACAAAGCCATTCATCGCCGTGAAGCTCAAAAAGATTGGCTGAAATTTTCTGGCGGGATGATTCAGGGAAAACAGGGCGTTCAGGAAAAAGGTTTTCAAACTTATCGATTATTTCACTTGAATCCTGCCACCACTCCCCTTCAGGGGTTCTAACAACTGGCATAACCGGTCGGCCGACCTTACGGCTAATTTTTCCAGCAAATGACAGAATGCTCGGTGCTATAACTTTATGCTCTATGCCTTTATACCTCAGATAAGCCAGCACTTTCTGGGTATAAGGGGAAACGGTCCACCCATAGACAGTATACGGTTTCGTCATTTCCCACTCCTGATTCAGTGTTTTCGTTACGTTGCCAAAACCCAGGCCTTGTGGCTATGACATTTCGTGACATATACACGTTACCCAAGCCAACAACATAGGGTATATTCCCCCTCCGCTATTAATCTTAAACAGACTCTCCCTATGCTCAGTTACCGTCACGGTTTTCATGCCGGCAATCATGCCGACGTTCTCAAGCACCTTGTGCAGTCACTGGTTATTGAGTACCTGACGCGTAAAGACAAGCCGATTCGTTACATTGATACCCACTCCGCAACGGGTGGCTACTCTCTGGAAGATGATTTCGCCAAGAAGACTGCAGAGTGGAAGGAAGGGATTGGCAAAATCTGGCAAAAACCGGATCTGCCTGAAGCGCTAAGCGATTACCTTGAGGCGGTCAGCAAGTTCAATAACAACAATCAAAAGCTCAAGCTTTACCCCGGTTCTCCGTCCATAGCAGCCAACCTTCTGCGGGAACAGGATCGTCTCAGCCTGTTTGAACTCCACCCGGCCGATAGCCGCCAGCTGGCCCGCAATTTTGAGCACGACCGCAGAGTTCGCGTCTCCCAGGGAGACGGTTTTGCAGGTTTGAAATCGTTATTACCTCCACTGGAGAAGCGGGTACTGATTCTTATCGACCCTCCTTATGAAGTCAAGGATGACTACAACACCGTCATCAAGAGCCTGAAGGAAGCCTTTAAGCGGTTTGCCGTTGGTGTTTATGCTGTGTGGTACCCACGGCTGGACAGCGAGCATTCAAGACGCTTTGGTCACAAGCTGGAAAAGTGCGGCGCTCAAAGGTGGCTGCATGTAACGCTGGATGTTCGTGGAAATAATACGGCGGGAATGTTTGGCAGTGGCATGTTTGTCGTTAACCCCCCATGGCTGCTTGAGCAGCAACTGAAAGAGACACTGCCTCAGCTGACCTCCATGCTGAGCGAAACCCCGGACGCAGGTTTCACTCTGAAAACACATGGAATGGACTAATCCATTTCTGAAAGATTATCTGAGGAAACCTGAGGGCTTTGGGCAGTTTTCTCTGCTCTCTTTTCCAGCCATGAAATAACCGTTGCCATAATATGCGCCATGATAACGCCAGCGGTCCAGATCACGGTTGCCTGAGCTATACCCCCAACAAGTAGAGCACTGGCAGGCTTGGCCAGCTCATTGTGGGGGAAACCGATCAGCATTGGCCAGTCGGTGAAGGCAATAATGAAAAATGCGGTTGTTCCGCTTATGGTGGCCGCAGCATTCGAGAAACGCATACGAACGTGGGGCTTACGGCTCAGTACCTTTGCCCAGCGAAAGACCCGAATGTCGATATACCCACCAACATTAACCGCCACCAGGGCCCCCAGGAAGATCGTAAAGGGAAGGCCTGCGGTTAATGAGCAGATAAAAGCCACAACCGATGGAATAATCAGCATATGCCAGAGGGATTTGCGAAACTCGACATCCGCCAGCTCTGCATAGTGCTGAACAAATGAGCGCGAGACATCCAGAAGAGGGATTACGCTTAAAGCCGAAAGGGGAACCCAGACATCAATTCCCAGCCAGGTTCCAAGCGGAAATGGAATTGCAGAACCGTACTGGGAAATGACAGAAGCAGCTGAAAACAGAAAAAGCCAAAGGAGATATTTTCGGATCGGATTCATTTGGAACCTCTCGCCGCTCTCTTTAAACACAGTAATATAGCAGGCGTGCCAGTTTCTTCCGGTTTTCCTATGTTCTGTTGACGTAAACCCTAAGACACAAGCTGATCCCAGGCTTTCTTACGTCGGATAGCTCTTGCCTTTCCAGCGACTTCCATAATCTGAACATCCCGCTGCCAGTTGCTTTTCTCTTCACTATTTGAAATCAGGTTGATTGTCCGAGTAGCCAGCTCTCTAAGTCGGGGTTCCACTGCACTGAGAGCCAGGGCATTTGATGGCTCCTCACCCATAAGCTTTATTCCCTGAAGGGCATAGAAACAGGACAGAGACTCCTCGAGTATTTCCTGCTGTTCCAGCTCAAAGCCTTTCCTGGCTATCAAACCTGCCAGAGCCGCCTGGACATGAAGATCCTCATGCATTCGGAAGGGGCGGATATATTGCAGATAACCATCACCCGGCAGCACATCTTTTTCAGAAACTGTGATCCGATCCATCACGACTGATGCATGGGGCAACTCCGGCACGATGGGAAGGGCGGGCATGGCTGACACCGAGAAACCTTCACCTCTGGCTGGCAGAATAAGCATCTTCAGATCAGGCTTTCCATCTGCCTGCTCACCGGTTCTGGCTGCTATCAAAAGCCTGTCTGCCTCTGTACCACAGGTAATAAAGGTTTTTTTCCCGGAAAGAACATACCCTCCTTCAACAGGTTCAAGAGATGACAGTATCTTGCGGGGATGCCCTCCCCCAGATTCACTGATACAAAGAGCCAGAACATCCGTATTTTCAGTCAGCTCAGGAAGCAGACTGCGGATAGCCCACTGATAACCTCCGCAAAAAGCCCAGGCCATACGATCAGCACGGCAACCTGCCAGAAAAGCTTCCTTCAAGGTAGAGAGAGGGCGGGAGGGCTGCGTAAACAGTCGCTGGGATTTCCAGATCTGAATATCCGGACAGTGAAATGCCGGTTTGCGAAGGATATCTGACAGCTCTTTCATTTTTATTCTCCAGCCCAATCAGAGAGCTAAGCTTATCAAGTTAGCAGCGGATGCTTCATCACTAATATGGAACAGAGTCGCCCGACTTCTCCACCTCAGGTTTACTCTCCTTTTCTGCCATTAATAATTAAACCTACCTCATCAGGATTCATAAATCTGTCACACACTTGTCACATGTCCGTAAAAGCCAGTTCATAAGCTTGTTATGAGTGCTCATTGTATTCAGGAAACACGGATGAAAACTGTTACAAAAAGCCATGTGCTTGCAAAAGGTGAAGTGGTTCGGGAGACAGGACTCTCCGCTACAGTTGCCGTCACGGAACAGGATATGAATGACGTGTTCCGCCTGCGGCATGATGTTTTCACCAAAACATTTACCGGACTGGCTCAAAACCGTAATGGGAAAGGTGTGCTGGATATCGACCTTTATGATGCTTACTGCCAACACCTGATCGTTCGGGACAACTCAACCGGCCAGGCCATTGCCACAACGCGCCTGCTTGGAGATGAGGAGGCTGGCATGATCGGGCACTTTTACAGCCAGGAGGAATTTTTTCTTCCCGGACTGACCGAGCTGCCAGGTCGTGTTCTCGAACTTGGCCGTACCTGCATTCACGAAGAGTACCGTGATGGTGCTGCAATCTTCAGCCTGTGGCAGGCTCTGGCCCGGTTTCTGACTCAGAACAATTACCGGTTCCTGGTTGGCTGCGCCAGCATCAGCATGGATGACGGCGGTGTCCGGACTGAAGCCATTATGAAAGAGATTCGGCACCGGTATCTTGATAACTCGCGTGTTAAAGCCATTCCTAAAACTCCTGTTCCCGATATTTCCCTGCCAGAAAATGTTGTTGCGCGTATGCCCGCCCTGCTGAAAACCTATCTGCGTTTGGGAGCAAAGGTCGCAGGGGAACCTTGCTGGGATAAAAGTTTTGGCTGCGCTGATGTGTTTATCCTTCTCGACACTCATGAACTCTGTCCGCGCTACGCCCGTCGATTTCACCTTGAAGGTTGGTGCCCATGAATGAGAATCCGGTCGTTATTAAAAGCGAGACCGTGAATTCTGCAACAGAAGCTCAAGATGCGAATACCAGATCAGATCATGATCAGGCAATTGGCTTCGACCCTCTGGCTTTTCCATTAAGGCTGGTCAGAGTTGTTCTTCTCGCAGGCCTGATCCTGACAGGCCTGCTGCTGGCCTGCTGGATCCAGATTTTGAACTGGAGTGGAAAACAGAACCAGGTTTCCGAGCGCACCAACTCCATCCGTCTGTCTTTAAAGCAGTGGTGGCTGAAAGTTCTCTGTCTGATTATGGGAGTCAAAATCCACCGTCAGGGCGGCCCGTGGACCAATCCCGTTTTGATGGTTTGCAACCATATCTCCTGGCTGGATATTCCTGTTCTGGGAGCCAGCGTCCCGTTCCACTTTCTGGCTAAGTCAGAAATCCGGAAATGGCCAATAATCGGTTGGCTGGCAAATGTCACGGGAACACTGTTTATCCGCAGAAAATCCGGAGACAGTGGCAAAGTCAGCCGTGATCTCGCCCGTTACCTTGGTCAGGGTCATGGTGTTCTGGTCTTTCCAGAAGGGACAACAACGGATGGTTACCAGGTGAAGCCTTTCCATGATCGGTTGCTGAAAAGCGCTATCAGCAGTCACGTTGCCCTGCAGCCCATTACTTTGGCCTACTGCGAAGCTGGCAAACCTCACCCCCGGGTTCCCTTTATCGGCGATGACAGCCTGGTGCCCAGTATCTGGAAGCTGCTGGGAGAAAGATCTATCCATGTTCATCTGCAATATCACCCTCCGATAATGTCTTTCGAGCAGGACTCGCGCCAGCTTGCCCGACAGGCTCAGTTCACTGTGAAAAAAGGGCTGAAAGCTATCTTTCCATTGCTTGGAGATCGTTAATCTTTCAAAGATACATTTCTCAGAAAATATAATTGTTATTTTTTTCTGTTATGGGTTAATTTGTGCCAACAAAGAAAAAACCAAGTTAATAAGCCAAGAAGTAGTATGTCCAGCGACTCCGTCCAGCCTGTCCAGAAAATGTTTCTTGGGGCAAGGGATACCCTTCCCCTGATTTTAGCCGCCGTTCCATTTGGAATTCTTTATGGGGTTCTGGCCAAAGCCAGCGGTCTTTCCGCCTGGGCCACTATTGGCATGTCTGTTCTGGTGTTTGCAGGTTCTTCACAGTTTATCGCCGTCACCATGCTGGCATCCGCTGTTGCCTGGCCAGCCATTTTGCTGACGACTTTCTTCGTTAACCTTCGTCATATGCTTTACGCAGCAGCACTTGTTCCCCATGTACGTCATTTGCCAGAGCTGGTTAAAGCCAAAATGGCATTCTGGCTGACTGATGAAACCTTCGCAGTTGTATCCGACTGGTTAAGAAAAAACAGCGATGAACCCGGACTGGAATGGTATTACTTTGGTTCCGGTCTGCTGATGTATGGAAACTGGATTCTCTGCACATTTATTGGGCTAACACTGGGCCAGTCTCTACCCGGAATGGAAAGCTGGGGGCTTGAAGTGGCGATGATAGTGGCCTTCGTGGGCATAGTTGCTCCGGCACTTACCAACCCACCAATGTGGGCCTGTGCCGCCGCTGCCAGTGTTTGCGCTGTTCTGACCTGGGGCTGGAGCAACCAAAGCGGGCTGATTATTTCCGGGCTTGTGGGCGTTGCAGCCGGTGTTGTGATGGAAAAACTGGAAGAAAACAAGAAGGTGGCACCTTGAACGAGTGGACTCTTATTTTCCTGATGGCCCTGATCACCTTCTCAATTCGTTATGTTCTTATCGCCTCTGCCGGACGCTGGCACATCCCTTCAACCATTGAGCGTGGATTGAAGTATGTGCCGATTGCTGTTTTGAGTGCGATTGTTGTGCAGACCATTATGGTGAGTTCGGGAACAAGCCCGGTGCAAGGCTGGGCTATAAATCCGCATTTTCTTGTATCAGCAATTGTTGCTTTTGTGGTTTCAAGGGTTACAAACAGCCTGATGATCACTGTTATGGCTGGTTTGTTTTGTTATGGGGTAATCCACTACATGTTGGGATAAATCATGACGTTTTTGTGAGTTCACCTGCTTTGCTTAGTTGCTGTATAAGTTCCAGTAACAGGCACCTCAAGAGACACTGCTGTATGTCCATCAGACACGGCAGTTTTTGTGACTGGAATTGCTGATGAGGATAGTCCAGCCTGCCGCAGGTGAGCCGTGTTCATTTTTTGAGCCTTACTTGTATGTTTCTCTCTTTCATCTCTTAGCTTTTCGGATGATCCAGCAAGCTGTATTCCTTCACTGGTTAGGTCTTCCTGAGAACACAAATGCTCTTTCCCAGCCAAAATATCCCATCGCACTTCTATGACTGCAGTTATTTTATTTCTTCTTTTTGTCTCAAAGCCAATGCAATGCCTTTCATGTACAGCCCTTTCTGCAGATGCCCCCTTACTCAAACCAGGGAGATCTGTATAAGAGCGAGCTTTCGGCACCTTTGCGAAGAGAAGACTCATTTCAATAACTTCATCCCCAGCGATATCATCAAGAACCGGATGCTTCTGCCACATTTCTAATTGCTTGGCAACGAGCTCTTTCAGCCTGTCATACTTTCTTCTAAGAGTGAGGCTATCTCTATCAAGATAAGTTTTAACTTTTGCAAAAAAGTAACTCACCCTTAAATTAACTAAATCTGGTATATCTGAGGCTGGAGACTTCGACTGCTCATCATGCTGCAAAACATATCCTTCTGATAATAATTCAGAAGTCGTATGTCCTTTCCCAAGCTCATTCCATGCTTCACCAATCTTGCGTGAGTGCATGCTATCAGGGAAATCCCAGCTTGGTGCTACATCCTCATATACAATCCATCTGGGTTTGCCTGCTTTTGATTCACCACTAAAAACCGCATGACGTTCGACATCTCTAGTCACTATTCTCGGCTTCCCATCTGTACGGGATGATGTCCAATATGCATGTGCATGGCTGGTTGTCTCATCAATAAGCGGGTCAACACTCATTTTTGCCAAAGGTGTCAAATGACCATAGTTGCCTGAGCTGGCTCCAGATAGACTCATCTGAGCCATTTGTACCGCCAGAGTGCTCTCCCCTCCGCTCGGAGTATATTCATAGCGCGTAAATGAAACTCCGGTTGAAAGTGCATACCCCGAGACAAACAGTGAGAATGCAAAACTTAATGTCTTTATGGCCCAGCCCCAAGTTCTTGGTTCTGCTTTAGCAAGCATAGAAAAACAGCCCTTTATTCCGACAAAGCATCCAGAATAGACGACTGATACTATTTGCAAAAAAAAAGGGCCCGCAGGCCCTTTCAAAGAGTACTTTTCACTGAATTTTCACAGGCTCAAACTCGGCTATCTTTGCCTGCCATTCAGCAGGCCCGGTTTCATGCACGGAACTGCCTCGGGTATCCACTGCCACAGTGACCGGCATATCCTTAACATCAAACTCGTAAATCGCTTCCATTCCCAGTTCCGGGAAGGCGACAACGTCCGCCTTTTTTACTGCCTGGGCAACAAGATAAGCAGCACCACCAACAGCCATCAGATAGGTCGCTTTGTTATCTTTAATGGCTTCAATGGCAACAGAACCCCGTTCGGCCTTGCCGATCATACCGATCAGGCCGGTCTGCTCCAGCATGGTACGGGTGAACTTATCCATACGGGTTGACGTTGTCGGACCAGCAGGGCCAACAACCTCATCACGCACAGGATCAACTGGCCCAACGTAATAGATAAAGCGGTTGGTCAGATCAACCGGCAGCTCTTCACCTTTCGCCAGCATATCGACAATCTTCTTGTGGGCCGCATCTCGTCCGGTCAGCATCTTACCGCTGAGAAGAACGGTATCACCTGGCTGCCAGGCTTCCATCTCTTCCTTGGTAACTGTATTGAGATTAACCCTGCGAACATTCTCGTCGACTTCCCAGCTGATTTCAGGATATTCATCCAGGCTTGGTGGAGTCAGTTCGGCAGCACCAGAGCCATCCAGTACAAAATGGGCATGCCGGGTTGCAGCACAGTTGGGAATCATCACAACAGGCAAAGATGCGGCGTGGGTTGGGTAATCCTTGATCTTCACATCAAGAACAGTGGTCAAACCACCAAGGCCCTGGGCACCAATACCCAGCTTGTTCACCTTTTCAAACAATTCGAGACGTAACTCTTCAACTCTGTTCTGTGGGCCTCGCTCCTGCAGTTCATGGATATCAATCGGGTCCATCAGGGATTCTTTGGCCATAACAGCGGCTTTCTCTGCAGTGCCGCCAATACCAATACCCAGCATTCCGGGCGGGCACCATCCGGCTCCCATTGTTGGAACGGTTTTCAAAACCCAGTCCACGATAGAGTCAGAAGGGTTAAGCATGGCCATCTTGGATTTGTTTTCCGAACCACCACCCTTGGCAGCAACCTGAATATCAACAGTGTCACCGGGAACCAGTTCGGTATGAATTACCGCCGGGGTATTATCCCGCGTGTTCTGACGCTTACCGGCAGGGTCGGCCAGGATTGATGCCCGCAGCACATTGTCTGGATGGGTATAAGCCTGACGAACACCTTCATTGATCAGGTCATCCAGGCTTTTAGCGGTATCAAAACGGACATTCATTCCCACCTTCACAAAAATGGTCACGATTCCCGTGTCCTGGCACAGAGGGCGTTTGCCCATTGCGCACATGCGGGAATTAATAAGAATCTGGGCCATGGCATCTTTGGCGGCCTGAGATTCTTCACGCTTCCAGGCTTCATGAACGCCTTGAACAAAATCTACGGGGTGGTAATAAGAAATAAACTGCAGAGCATTGGCCACACTCTGTATGACATCATCTTCGCGTATTACTGTCATGAATCAGGTCCCTGTCATCAGGCAAAAGCATTATGATCATTATTGTCTTGGGCGGGAAAATTATATCACCGGGAAAAATGCTATCCGAGTTTTTACCCAGCGCTTGAGCGGAATAACAACGCTTACTAACAGGTCTGTTAGTGCCTCACCAAAAACAATGGTTTGAAATCGCCATCCATGAATTTTGATTTCGAATTCTGTTCCCTAAACCACAGGATCAGCCAACATTGGGAACATCTTTTCGGTAAGAGCATTATGTTTTCTGATCCTGCAGGAACTAACCAGCGGGGGCTATTCAGGCCTTTTTAACAACAGAACATTTGAGATAAATATGACCGTGGCCATCAATCTTGCAGGAAATATCGTGGCCGTTCACAGGTTCGTCCAGCAGGCGAATTTTTTTGACTTTAGTGCCGGATTTAATCGTGCTGTTACCTGCTTTCAAGTCTCTGATTACAGTCACGGAATCACCATCGCTCAGCGGATTACCATTCACATCGGCAAAACCGGGAGCCACTTCCTCTTCCTGCTCATCAGTTGACCATTCATGAAAACACTCAGGGCAAACCCAGAGTTGTCCGTCACTGTAGCCATAAGGTGAATTACATTTGGGGCACTGTTGCTGCTGTGCATCATCAGACATGATCGTGTTCCTCCGGGAACCAAATCGTAAATTGAGGAAAGCGAGATTAGGTAGATCCACTCTAGCTGATAAGGCGACTCTGATAGTGAGTCGTCATACGGAGAGGTATAACAGTGGGCGCAGGTCTACACACTCGGATATTTGATTAACAAACCGAGTCTAAATCGCAGATAGAATTATGGGGCGGCATAATAACCAAGTTGCTACTCCAGCTACAAGCGGCTTCCCAAAAAGAAGCCATTATTTCCCCAAAGAACAAAGCTCTAATACAATAGAATCAGCCGTGTGCAAAAATATTGTTTCGTCCCCGGTTGGTGAAATAATATTTTTGAGGGTGATAAAGCAGCCAGAAATATCCGTGAATAACTCTCAGGATAAAAAACTATGGCATTGATTCAGTTTGGGGAACAACAAATTAATAATGCCCCTGATGAAACACTTCTGGATACACTTCTTCGGAAGAATATCAGGGTTCCATGGTCGTGTCGGGCAGGTCTCTGTCACTCCTGCCTTGTTCAGGCGACACAAGGCACCATTCCCCCTGAAGCACAACACGGTCTTACCCAGGATCAGATTCAGCAGCGGCTGTTGCTCGCCTGCCAGTGTAAGCCGGAAGCCCCACTAACTGTACAGATGCTGAGAAGAGAACTGCAGCCGGTTCATGCCGTTATCTCAAAACTGGAAACCATAAACCCGACACTTCTTGAACTTACCCTCTCTCCCCGCCTCCCGGTCAACTACCGTCCGGGGCAGTTTATTACTCTGTCCAGAGAGAAAGATGAAGATGGCCATCGTTACACACTGATTTCACGTCCCTGGGCTGAACCGGATTTACGGATTCATATTGCCCGCAGAGCCGGAGGTGACTTTTCCTCCTGGCTTTTTGAAGAGGCAAAACAGGGGATGAAGTTTTGGCTGCAGGGGCTGGGGGGGGAATGTTGCTATCTTCCGGAGAGGCAGGAAGCACTTATTCTCTTTGGATCAGGGCCTGGAGCCGGGGCTGCGCTGGCTGTTGCTGATGATGCACTCTGGCACAATCACAGAAATGCCGTGCAGGTATTAATTCATGGTGATGACAGTCTGGATTATCAGAGCCATTCTGTCCCTGAACAGAATATTAGAGCCGTAAAAACCGCAGATTTTGAATCAGCCATCAATGACTTGCACAGCAACCATGAGTTTTCTGGTGCCCGCTGGGTATTGTTTGGAAAATCCAAGAAAGTACATTCCATGACAGCTCTTCTTGGTGAACACAACATTCCTTCCACGCTGGTGCAGCCTTTAGCTTACAGGGCTGACACCAGAAGTTGTTGAATATATGAATTAGCTCTTTTTCTCTGGATAGGTATCGGGCGTCACTTTTACAGGCGTTGTGACCACAAAATCAGGATAAGGGTTGTTGGAAAAAACGAACTCCGCAAACCAGGCCGTCCAGCCTACCGATGGATTATTCACTTTGATATTGAATTCACACTGTCCCTGATCATCCCCTTTTGCTGAACACTTCGGGAAAAGTGGAAGAGCCTGATGTTCTAGCCCTGCAGGCTCCAGTGTCGTCATTCTAAAATCCCTGGCATCAGGGTTAGTGACCTGCCACAATCGGGACTGCTTGGGAACTCCTGATATCATGACTTTTCCACCATTAACATCCAAATCCCGACTATCAATTTCAGGAAGAGACTTGCCTGAGATATAAGCTCCCACAAAACTGGCGATAGTGTCGGTGACAACCAACGAGGGATCTCTGAACAGATGGAACCGCCACTCAGAATAAATCCATCGGAAGCCATTGAATGCTCTTTCAGAATTTCCTGTACAGCGTCCATTCCACGCACCACTGCCTTACTCATACCAATATGAATAGGGCAGTCGGTGCAAGCATCAGGCTTTTTGAGAAATTCTGCCCAGGTTCGGGCAACCAGGTCATCTTCCTTTCTTGGCTTCTCTCCTTCAAAGGTCAGGAACTGATTTGGTACATCCTTCAAATCAATCACAACAGAACCTGTCAGTTGAGCCAGATTAGCGAACTCCAGCTCATCAGATGGTCCGACGCCATGAATGCTGTTGGTCGGGTGACTGATTCCCCCATTCACATGCATGATGCCAAGATGATTGTTCAGCTGTTCCGGAATATAGATTGTCAGGCGATGTTTCCAGAGCGGTTCATCAACAACCAGAGTGTCGGGCTGCCAGAGTTGCGAAACCATTTCTGCCTGGATAATCCGGGACATTCCCGAGTGTTTTTCCAGCCCTTTCACTTCCCAGCGATAGCTGCTGTCTTTCAGGTTGATATAATCAGACAGCGCTGACTTCGTGACTATATTTCTATTTCTCTCTTCTCCCTGAGCCTTGGTGGCAAAAGCTGATGTCTGAAAGGTCAGAATCAGCAGGATCCACAGTCTTTCATAACGGCATTGAAAGAGATTCTGCACTGGGTCAACCACCCTTCTACTTTTGGGCGGGAAGTCTAGTCACAGCCATGCAATAATCCCGTTAAAGAAAAGTCGTGCCTCTGCAATAAAACAATGACAAATGTAACGAGGAAGTCACCATGTCCAACGCAATACGGGTCAAGCATCTTGATAACATCCTGATTCTGGCCATTGAGCGCCCGGAGCGGAAGAATGCCCTCACCCATGAAATGTATGATTTTCTGGCCCACCAAATAGGTGAAGCTGAAAAGAATCCCGAGGTCAGGGTTTTATTGCTAACGGGAACTGCTGAATGTTTTACCAGTGGTAATGATGTGGGGGACTTTCTCAAGTCGCCACCTACTGGTGACAGTACACCGGTGTGCCGGTTTATGAACGCCCTGATGGATTGCCCCAAGCCAGTTATCGCATCTATCAATGGAGCTGCTGTCGGTATTGGTACCACCCTGCTGCTTCACTGCGATATGGTTTTTGCCGGCCCTGACACCAAACTTCAGACACCTTTTACCCGCCTTGGCCTTTGCCCGGAGTATGCCTCCAGCATAACTATGCCTGCCCTTCTTGGTCACCAGAAAGCCTTTGAAATGTTGATTGCCGGAGATGTTATGACGGCTGATCAGGCCCTGGCGTATGGGCTGGTGAATGTTGTCAGCAATAATCATCAGGAAAAGGCTCTGGATAAAGCCAGGCAGATTGCCAAGCTTCCTCCAGCGTCCGTACGCCTGGGTAAGTCCATGCTTCGCCAGGGGGAACGGGATATTCTCAAGCACCGAATTTCAGAAGAGATTCAGGCATTTTCAGAGAGGCTTGGTTCACCGGAGGCCAAAGAAGCCTTCCAGGCATTTATGGAGAAAAGAAAGCCTGATTTCAGCCGGTTTGAGTAGAGTTTGCATTCGGGAAATGAGTGATGGCAAACTGAGTAAAGACTGGTTGTTCTTTACTCAGTTTCTTCAAACCATTTTTTCAGATATTCCCGAACATTGCGGGATTCAATAAGGAAGTCAGGCGTAACCGGAAGTTTTTTCACCCGAATATTGGTATCCATATTTTCCAGTCGTCGAATATCAATATTTATGTTGTGACTCTTAATAAACTCAATCATGGCCATGGCAGGCCCATTGAGAATGTGCTGATACTCATGGCGCATAATGGAATCTCCTTTCCTGCTGAAGTTATCGACATGAAAGGGAGATAAATGACCCCAGGGGCTGTTGGTGTTTCATCATAGAGCTCAGCATTTTCTAGTGCTTTCAGGGGTAGGCGCGACGTCGAAGGAATGCTGATTGCCTTTCAAGACGTTGCAACGCAGCCCTGAAAGCACTAGGGAATGCCCATAGGGTGACAACTGAGCCTATGGTGAAACGCCAACAGCCCCTTAAACCACGGACAGGTTTACCATGGGAAGATCAACCGGCTTTGACCGGTCTGATGTACTGGAGAGAGCAATGGATCTGTTCTGGCGTAATGGTTTCAGCGAAACCTCACTGCGTCAGCTGGAAGAAGCCACGGGACTGAATCCTGGCAGTATCTATTACCACTTTCACAACAAAAGTCAGATGTTTCAGGCGGTGTTGATTCATTACATCGAGAACCGCCTGTTATCCCGCCTGGCTTTTTATATGAATCGCCATGCTCCTCTTGAAAGCCTGCGCCTGTTCTTCACCACCAGCTACCGGCAGGAGGATGTGAAAAACTATCGCTGTGGCTGTCTGCTGGTTCTGGCATTAACTGAAAGCCACCGAAACACACTTGCTCCAATTCTGAAAGAAGCCCTTGGCAGAGTTGAACAAGGGTTCTCCATGGCTCTTGAGGCAGGGGGCTGTGACCCATCCACCTCAAGAATGCTGCTGGATAGTTATATTGCTCTTCAGCTTTCCGGACACCTGCTCAGCAGCCGCAAAAACCTGGATCAGTACGTGAAAGAGATATTTGCCAGACTGGCAACAACTTAATCTTTATGAGAGGTATAATTCCTCTTTTTTCCGACTGGCTTTTCTTTGAAATGAGCATTAACAATCTGATCGTTCACCGGATCGAGCGCCGCCCTGATGCTGAGAGTTCCGAACTGCGCACCCGCGCCACTCCTCTGGACAGTAACAATACCAGCGAAGCGTTTCTTGAAGATCTGATTGCTGCTTACAATAAGAAAGGCGACAAAGGTCATGGTTCATTCGGAGGAGAAGCGACAGAGTTTCGCTCCCAGCTGGAAGATTACCTCGAAGAACGCCTGTCGTTTACAGATTTCAGCCTAACGGTTGCAGAAGGCCTGAAGTCCAAACTGGATGAAGCCGGTATGTTTCCCGGTGGCTTTATTCTAGTCGCCCATTACACCAGCGGCCTGACCAGTTACCTGCTGGTTGGTACTCTTCCTCCAGCAACCAGCACGACGGTGACCGAACAACTTGAGCTGTCTGACACAACTTATCTTGATCTGGCCCGCCTGAGTCTTGCGGCCCGTATCAACCTGACCGAATGGCAGGGCCATCAAAACAGTGCCCGTTATATCTCCTGGATCAAACCCCGCGCAGGTCGCAGGTTAAGTGACTGTCTGACCACCTTTCTGGGGTGTGAAGAAAACGGCGATACCAAAAACGACACCAAACAACTGATGAGTGCAGTATCCGACTACTGCAAAACTATTGACGAAGATGGCACCAAAAATACCGTTAAGAAAAAGGTATTTGAGTATTGCGACAACCAGTTGCAGGAATATAACGCTATCTCTCTGGATGAGCTTTCAGCCCATATCAGCGAAGAATCTCCCGACAGCTTTGCCCGGTTTGTGAATACACGTGATTATGATGTCAGCCCGGATATTCAGCCAAGCCGCAGTCAGCTGAAAAAGCTGGTTCGCTATTCCGGTCGTGATAAAGGTATCAATATTGCATTTGACTCCGATGTTCTTGGCACCCGGATTCAGTATGACCGGGAGCGTGACACTATCACCATTGTCGGAATACCTGATTCCCTGAAGAAGCAGCTTGAAGAAGAGGCTGCCTCCGTGAGCTAATATCCTTAGCCTGTCCTGTTTTCTGATCAGGACAGGCTTTTACCATGATCAGGATTAGCAGATGGATAATAAAAGAATAATTCGCGTCTGGGATCTTCCAACACGCCTGTTTCACTGGCTGCTGGTTCTCTGTTTTGCCGGTCTCTGGTACACAGGTAAAGATGGAGATATGGAGCGCCATTTTATCCTTGGCTTTACCATGGTGGGGTTAATACTGTTCCGGATAGGATGGGGCTTTGCAGGCGGCCACTTCAGCCGGTTCAAGGCTCTTCAGTTGTCCCCCTCCCACGTTCTTGGCTACCTCCGCAAAGGACTGAACACTGACTATCCAGGCCATAACCCTCTGGGAAGCTGGGCAGTTGTTGCTCTGCTTACCAGCCTTTCTGTTCAAGTTGGGACCGGGCTGTTTGCCAATGACAGCATTTTGACAGAAGGCCCTTTGGTGCGTTTTGTCAGCGGCTCCACCAGCGACTGGCTGACAACCGTTCACTCCTTTAATTTTGATATTCTCCTCGGACTGATTGGACTGCATATTGCCGCAGTACTGTTTCACTCCCTGATTAAGCGGGAAGATCTGATACAGGGCATGATAACAGGCAAACGCAAGGTCAGTTCACGCTATCCTCAGCCAGACTCAGGCCCATGGGAAATATTCACAACTCTGATTTTATTCGCCACCATGGTTATTTCGTGGCTGACTGATCTGATTTAGAGCCTGTTCATAGACCACTTATATCAACAGAACCTGACAGTTGCCGATAACATCTAGCGTCAAGCTCCAGCAGGATAGTTATCGTGTCGACGCCAGTTGGTGGAGGTGGAGGGGTTCGCCCCTTACAACCCGTCACTCAGCAACCACCGGCTCAACAGCAGCAGGTTGGAAACAAACCCCAGGCGCCTCAGTCGCAGACTCCGGCGCGAGCTGGCTCGGCGCTTAATAATGTCAACAACTTCAGCAGCCAGCCTGTCACAACAGATCTGGAACAACTTCAGCAATGGCTGAATGGACTGAAGAACAAAGACCAGCCTGCTCCACAGCAAGCTTTTCAAGAGGCTGGTGGCAGACCCCAAGGGTCGGTACCAGAGCCCAAACCATTACCATCACCTGCTCAACCAACCCAGCCATCCGCGCCACCACAACAGATTCAGACAGAAAACAGAGCCGATCAAACAAGCCATACCGAAGTAGAGTCAAAACCAGACACTGATAAACCACCTCCTCCCGAGTTACCCAAAGAGCTGGATAGTACCCAGAAAAAACGGTTACATACCGGTATTAAGAAACTGGCTGACAAAGTTGGCATTAAGGAAGCCGATTTTGCCCGTTTGGCCCATGCCAAAGCCTCTGGAAATGACGCTTACTACAACTTCCAGCTGGGTAAACTGGATATTCCCCCGACCAGTGCCAAAGGGCGATTACTGGAAGCAGGTCTTGAGAAACTTTTTTCTGCCATCAAAGCTCCAGGGGAAGCCATTGCTGATCAGGTTTCAAAGCTGGTTGTGATTGATGATGTCAGCAGGCTAGCGAAGGCAGCTAATATTGCTCCTAGCCTAGCGGTGGACTTGGGAGCATTAACTTACAATGAGCAAGATCGCTTCGTGGAGCTGGCACAGGCAACCGGGGTTCCAAAAGAGAAAGCTATCAAACTACTGGATGGTTTTGAAAAGCTGGGAGAACAGTACGATTTGGATGCCAGAGAGCTTGATGAGAGTCTTGGCAATGCCTCAGCTGTCGTTAATGCAAGCCTCAGTCAAGCTATGAAAAAGGAGGCTGGCAAACTGGGGCTACCTCTTGAGGTATTTAATGACCTGGCAAATGCTGTGCTGGTAAAAGACACAGCTAAATTTATAGAAATTGGTGCACGTGGCGGCCTCAGCCGGGGCAAAATACAAGCGCTACTTCCGCAGATTACTCGTGGAGTAGCCACTCTTCGAGCCAAACCGGCTTTCACTGGTGAGAAGATCCTGCGTCACACCAGAGACACCATGGTACAGCGGCAACTTGAAGGAGCTGGTAGAAACTTCGGTCTCAGTGGTGAGCAGTCTCTCCAATTGGTTGCTGCATTGGTTGACGGCGGGTTGTCAGGCTATGTTGATCAGGCCAAAGAGTTTGGTCTGGAGAGAAATTCTCAGGACCTTCTCAATATGTTCGAGTCTGTTGAGGCTCAACATGGTAAGGGAGCATTAAGCCTTTCTACAAACAATATCGACTCAATTGTTAGCCAGCGCAAAATGATGAAGGAACTTGGTCTTCAAACTACACCTATTCAATGGCGCACGACCAAGCCAGCCCCAGAACCTGGCAGAGGGCCATTTGGACCAATTGGTGAGATTGGGTCAATTTTTGAGGAAATGGGGAACAGCAATCCCGAAACTGTTTCTAACTCGGCCCTGAATGCAGCTAGAAATCAAAACGAAGTACGATATGTTCTCTTGACCGACAAAGTTCAGGAGCTCGATGGACAGATAGACAAGTTACGGAAGATCATTTCTCCAATGTTTATGCTGCAAGGCAGCCAATTCAAGCAGAAGCTGAATAACCTGGTCAGACTAAGAGACGATGTTGTTGGTCAAATGAAGAAAATTGAACAGGCGGGGTTTAAGCCTGCCCCAGAACGGGTTCAAGAAATCAAAAACGCTCAGAAAATTAACGATTTAAAAGAAAAGGTTGGCAAAATGGAAAACCTTGCGAAAACAAACCCTCTGTCCGCTGTTTTATTCAAACCTCAAATTAGTGTATTAAAAACCTCTATTCAGGATCTGAAACAATCCCCTAGAGCATAATTGGAGCAATCGACAATGGCCGCAGATATTGGTCGCTCAGCAATACACGTTTATAAACACTATAAAAAACACTATGACGATATCAATTCACTGCTTGATATGTCCGGCTTAACTGCATCAACCAACAACCCAGAAACAAACACATTCCTGCCTGATGACCTTTTGGGACTCGTTGCCAAAACTGAGCAGAGCCTGGAACAGCTGAAAGCGCACATTGGTGATGTGGATGATCTGGCAACAATAAATCCAACAGAGTTCAAAAATAAAAAACCGGGCTTCTGCAAGGCACTGGTCAGTTACCAGAAAGACCTTGATCACCTCTTTGCAGCCATTCAAAACATCCGTTCAAAAGCCCCCAAGCCAAAGAGAAAACCAGGCCGAAAGGCCAGAACCAAGAAATTCTGACCTGAGTAACCTCAACAGCTAATACTATTTGTTTTTGAATTTTTTGTGGCATGCACTACAGCTATCTGCAGCATCTTTAAAAGCAGGTTTGATATCGCTCAAGTTCCCGCTGGCAGCAGCAATTTTCAACGTCTCTGATTTTTTTGCCAGATCATCCATCAGCTTATTAAATTCGGCCTTATTCTCCCAAATTTCCGGCTTGGCTTTGGAATCTGAAGTCAGGTGTTTCCCTTTAAAACCTTCATAGGCCCAGCGGGTGACAGTAGCAAGTCTTTCAACATCAGTCTGAAACTGCTTGGCATCAAAGGGCTGCTTGCCTTTAACCATTGCCCCCATTTCACCAAAGTAGGTTCCTACCAGAGCCATATGAGCCTTGCGAAGATAAACGGCATCGTCATCCTTGGCAAACTCTACGGCCTGAACAGTTGCTGAAGCCAGAGCAGTGAAAATAAACGCAGAAAGAGTTCGGCAGAGTTTGGTATTACTAGCAGGCAGAAGTTTCATTGATAATCCCATCAGGTTTTTATTAGGTTTTATTGCTCTCAGGATCGAATGAGATATTATCACACACGACCTGAGAGACCGCAGTTTATTTAACGCGTTGATAATAGTCTGCTACCAGAATCTGGGAATTCCAGTTTTCTGTCCCGTTATATTGCACCAGTGCCTGTGTTTTGATTTTCTCTTTACCATCTTCACCCGTCATCAAAATTCCTGTCTGACCAATCGTTACAGGTGAACCACACCCCTCCAGCGTCATGCTGATGGAAAGTGCATTATCATTAGTAAAACCAATAACCGGGGCACCATAACCAATGCAGGTTTTCGTTTTTACGACAGCCGTCGTAAATGTACCGATAATTCTGTTACCTTCCGGCACAACTTCAAGGGTTGAACCGCGCTGGTTGTTCCATAAACCGGTAAAGTTATAGCCTTCTCCTGCAGCCAGAGATACCTGTGATAGAAGAAAAATAGCAGCTCCAAAGACTGCCAATCCCGCAGTAACTGGCCCAGTTCGTCCCATAAGATGTTCTCTAACTTTAAGATTCATTTCAGCAACCAACCGTCATTTCCTGGCCAGTAACTGTAGACAAATTTTGAAGAATTGCTGGCTGGTTTTTTGCTTTTCACTGCCTCCGGTTAATACATACCCGCCATCTGCAGCCGTATAATGCTTCCTCAAAGAATGATTCCAATGAAATCACGGTAATGGGACCCAGGATATCTTTTATAACCGCTCCGATGTATTGACAGTATCACTCCATGGTGACCCACAAACGGAGTTCCCGTTCTTCCTTGGCTACAAGGACGAACATGGTGAGCGAGAAGGTGAAGGGTTCAATATCAACTGCCCGCTGCCTGGCGGCACCAGTTATGCTGAGTGGAAAGACAATCTGTTAACAGCCTTCAAAAAAATTCAGGACTTCCAGCCCGACTTTCTGGTGGTTTCGCTGGGCGTTGATACTTTTGAAGAAAACCCAATATCAAAGTTCCTGTTTAAAACAAACGATTATCGGGACTTGGGGCAAACTATTGCGCTACTTAACCTTCCGACAGTCTTCGTTATGGAAGGCGGGTTCGATATTGGGCCGATTGGGCAAAATGTTTTTAATGTAATCAGCGGGTTCGATTCTTAGAATCTTTAAAGGTCGCTCAAATGCCTTTCTATAAATCGGAAGAATCCGGGGGAAGGCTTGAGCGCCGCTCAAAGAAATCAACCTTCTTATCAAAGTTCTCCTTAACCACACCGGTCATTTTGCCCCACAGAGGGTTTGATTCAACCTTGATGCCTGCGTCCCGCATGGTTCGGAACAGTTTTTCCAGTTCATCGTAGGTTTTAATTAATAATGGTGATTTCTGATAGATTCCCATTTTCCCCTGCATCGATTTGGGAATCATAACCGTGGCCGGAAGATTGGCATCCATATCCGTGACCGGATTGTTGATATCCGTACCGTGGTGCACCATATTCTTCCCCTCTCCTCGATCATACTCAGCATTCATGGCATCAATAAGTTTGAGAGTTCGCTTGGAATAGATTCCGAGTTCTGAATCAGCTGCCTGCAACCTGTCTGAACTTCCGAGATCTACCTGATCAAAGGGTGAGAAGTTAAACAACAGATCAAAGTCTGCTGTTTTTGGGATAACCATAAGCTCTTCTCTCTGGTCACCAGTGCCGGAAAAAATATCCCACTTTCCATCCGGCCTTAACTGGGCTTCAAAGGTTTGATCTTTTCCCCCATTGGGGTGCGACTGAAAAGTGAGCGCGCTGGTGTACCCTTCTGAAGGGTTAATTCTTACAGCTCCATGAAGAATGCCCATTCCTGTCAGTTCATCCATTCGTTTCTGGGATAAGGCCAGATGTTCAACTGTAGCGTGCCCCTCACGGACTGATGCTTCATTTTTGGTATTGTACTTTTCAATTGCAGCTGCTCTTTCTGCTGGGTCTTTAATGGCAGCAACTTTACTGAACTTCTGATCAAAGGGGATAAAGCCAGCCATTGGCCCCCAATTGGAACTCTTACCCTTGATATTCAAGCCTTTTGATTCTGCACCTTCCTCTATTAAAGTTTTACAGATCAGCTCTACCGGACGAATGGCAACGATAATACCCAGTTCATCAGCAACCTTCTGGGTCTTCTCAAGATAACTGCGGGGGATCCCCTGATTTTCATAGTTAGCCACCTTATCCATTCCCATCAACACATGATCAGACAGCTTGGGTGTTTTACCGTTTGCCGAGAGAAAGGCTTTGGCTGTTTTGAGCTTTTTGGCGACTGAGCCAAGCCTTCTTCTTTTGGGTTTGGTGACTTTTTCCTGCTCGGTGGGGGCTGTAGATTTCAGCTCCCGCCCCTCTCCGGCAAGAAATATATTGTCTTTACCGGAAGTACTGGACCGATCAATCATTGAATCATCAACAGAGTACCTTGCAGGCCCTAACAGCTGTGCTGGCGTGGGTTCAGTCAGAGATACAGGAAGACTCTGGGATCGAGCTAATTTGACAGGATCACCCGAGGTTTTTTGTTTCAGAACTCCCGGACCGGAAAAAGCGTCCACATCAACTTTTCTGGCAGATAACAGCTTTACCTGTGGTTCATTTTTATGCTGGGAAGATAACTTGCCAAGAGCGGAAAATACGGAGGAACGTGGTTGAGTAATCTGTACACGGCGGCCATGGCTCTTTCCTGCGGGAAGATCTTTTTCGACTTCGGGAGAAGAGGGAATAACTCCGCCAATTCTCTTCTGCCCTATTAATACTCCGCCGTCTCCACTCATTCCTGAGAAGCCTTATTCTTTCCGTGATGCCGTTAGTTAAATATAGAGGGAAAGAAGACAGCCGAAAATCTTAAGGAATTATGAGGCAGCCCTGAACAGGACTGCCTGGTAAGGTTTACGATTAAACGTTAAAACGGAAGTGCATCACATCGCCATCCTGAACGATGTATTCCTTACCTTCCAAACGCAGACGGCCAGCTTCCTTGGCGCCCTGTTCACCGTTGTGCTGAACAAAATCGTCGTAGCTGGTCACTTCCGCACGGATAAAGCCACGCATAAAGTCAGTATGAATAACACCTGCAGCCTGAGGAGCTGTGGCACCAATCTTAACAGTCCAGGCACGAACTTCCTTAACGCCGGCGGTGAAGTAAGTCTGCAGATTCAGAAGCTCATAACCGGCACGGATAACGCGATCCAGGCCAGGCTCTTCCATGCCCAGGTCAGCCAGGAACTCACCCTTTTCTTCATCATCCAGCTCAGCGATTTCCGCTTCCAGCTTGTTGCAAACTGGAACAACCACAGCACCCTCGGCTGAAGCCAGCTCACGCACCTTCTCCAGGTACTCGTTATCTTCAAAACCGTCTTCGTCAACGTTGGCGATATACATGGTGGGCTTGGAGGTCAGCAGGAACAGCTGCTTCATCAGATCCTTCTCGGCATCATTCAGCTCCAGGGCACGGGCCGGGCGGCCTTCTTCCAGTGCAGGGATGATTTTTTCCAGAAGTGCTACCTGAGCCTTGGCTTCCTTGTCACCACTTTTGGCGACACGTACAACACGCTTGAGCTGCTTTTCACAGCTATCCAGATCAGCCAGCGCCAGTTCGGTATTGATGATTTCAATATCGGAAATCGGATCAATACGGTTGGCAACGTGGATCACGTTTTCGTTTTCGAAGCAGCGAACAACGTGAGCAATCGCGTCGGTTTCACGAATATTGGCCAGGAACTGGTTACCCAGACCTTCGCCCTTGGAAGCACCTTCCACCAGACCGGCAATATCCACAAATTCCATAGTGGTCGGCAGAACCCGCTCGGGGCTTACAATAGCGGCCAGCTTGTCCAGACGGGGGTCAGGCATTGGCACGATACCGGAGTTCGGCTCGATGGTGCAGAACGGAAAGTTCTCCGCATCAATGCCTGCCTTGGTCAGAGCATTGAACAGAGTAGACTTGCCCACGTTCGGCAGGCCGACGATACCGCATTTAAAACCCATGATGAGATCCTGTCAGAAAATCGAAAAAGCAAAACGATGCATTATACCGAAGGGGAAATAAACTAGGCAAAAAAGTCACTTGTCCTAGACTAATTCTATTGAGAACAGGATACGGAGCTGCATGCCAATGGAAGGCAATAAAGGCATACATTCAGGGAGTGGTGCAGGGGTTTCACCAAACAAACCGCCATCATCTCCGGCAAAACCCAGAGGTAAATCCGGCCCCAATACCGTAAGTCATGCGAAAGGCAAAAAGAATATATCTTCGTCTAAAAGCCCTGCACATCCACATTCAAAGGATCTTCATAAAAGAACTCACTCTCATGAGCTTGATTTTGAGTCAAGCTATGATCGGATCGATAAAAGTCGTGACCCCGAAGAAATGGAAACACTTTACTTGGGTGTAATACGACGCTCTCCTTCACAGAAACAACTTGCAGCTCTAAAAGAACTGATGATATGGAAAACAGCAGATCTGGTTGCCGAAAAATATCAAACAGCACTTGAGCGAAAAGGAGAGCTTCAAAAGGATTATGATCAACACTGCTCTCTCAATGCCTGCAGAAAAAAAGAAAAGTACTTTAAAACGGCTGCAGGCAAGTTCGCACAATTTGTGGATGCTGAGTCAATTCATACATGCCTGATACATAAAATTAACGAAAAACTAGCCGTTGGGGATATTGAATACACACTTGAGCAAGCTATGACAGTTGCACGAGAGGGAGCACTAGACCTCGACTTATTCTTGGCTGCCAGTAATGATTACCACCTTTTTGAAAACCTTCTGGCAGCCCGTTCCAGTGAAGGTGCCAGACCAGAAGATGTTACAAATCAAAGGGTTTACGCCCAATTGCAGGCGAAAGCAACCGCTGATGTTGCACTGAACCTGTTTAGCAGTCTCCAGGTGCAATATGGCGATACCATGAGCTTAAACGAGTGCGCAATGCTGATTAGCAAGAGTGATCATGAGATTCTTAGTATGTTGGAGAACGAGCACAGCCAGTGTGTTATTGACACGTTAGGGTTTGATCCCCACACAGACAGAGATCGTCTTGTTCATTATGTTGACCCAAATGTGCTCCGTAAGGAGCTTGCGCTTTATATCGATCTACATCAGGAATACGTGCAGGCAGGGTAAATGAGTTAATACCTTAATACTCACAATAAAGGCGCAGTTTACTCCCCCAGCAAACTGCGCCTTTATTGGCTAAATATCAGCCTTTAGCTTTTTCTTTCCATAGCCTTACGGATACAGAGAGCGGCTCCTCCCCAGGTCACCCCAAGGCCGAAAACCATCATGGCAATTGCAGATATAGTCATGACTTACACCTCAGCGCTAGCAGTTGCAGGAACAGAGAAACCGGAACCACGGGTCATAGCAACGGAGATCAGCAGCAGAACAGCCAGCAGACCCCAGCCACAAATCAGGATGGCGTTATCGCTGTAGCCACCGTAGTTCTCAGTCAGGGCAGTGATGATGTTGTTGCCGACCAGAACCGCCAGGAAGGTGCTGCAGATAAAGCGGATACTGTTTTCCCACCAGCTTCCGATAGTGAAATCGGAGCGAACGTTGGCGTAGTCACGCAGCTCAACAGGCTTGAGCAACCAGCCGATAACAGCCAGCTCAACGAAGCAGCTACCCAGAATAGCGATGTTGTTAATGAAATAGTCGACAACGTCCAGCAGCAACAGGCCACCATTGGTAGCAAACAGCAGGGAAATGGCCGCGCCACCACCACAAACTACGGATGCAGTCTTCTTACGGCTCCAGCCGGAACGATCCATAATCGCAGATGCGATGGCTTCCATGATAGAGATATGGGAGCTGACACCAGCTACTACCAGGGCACCGAAGAACAGTGGACCCAGCAGCCATGGCAGAGGCAGCAGGTTAATTGCAGTAGGAATGGTAACAAATGCCAGACCAACACCGCCGCTAACAACTTCCTGGATAGGCTTACCCTGTTCGGCAGCCATGTAACCCAGTACCGCAAAGATCATCACACCGGCCAGCATGGAGAAGCCACAATTGATCAGTACAGTCATAAAGGCATTGTTGTTGATATCAGACTTTTCTGGCAAGTAACTGGAGTAAGCGATCATGATCGCGAAACCAACACTGATACTGAAGAAGATCTGACCGAAGGCAGCAGACCATACTTTCGGGTTGGTCAGTGCGCTGAAGTCAGGTTCGAACAGCCAGTGAACACCATCAACTGCTCCAGGCAGGAACAGTACACGCAGAGTCAGGCCAACAACCATGATGAACAGAACCGGCATCATGATCTTGCCGAAACGCTCAATACCGCCTTTAACACCAGTGAACAGCGCCAGGAAGCTAATGGCCCAGGCAATCATCACCGGAATAACAATATGGCTCTGAAGAGAACCCAGGTTCAGAGGGCTGTTTTCTCCAAGCTGCAGGTATTCAGAGAAGAAATAGGCGTTGGCATCGGTGCCCCAGCCCTGGCTGAAGGACAGCCCGAAATAAGAAATAGCCCAGCCAATAACTGCGACATAGTAAACAGCAATGACACTGGCAATCATAACCTGGAACCAGCCAAGAATTTCCAGTTTGGGCATCAGTGCTGCCAGAGTGCGCGGTGCAGAACCACGGTGTTTATGTCCCAGGGTGAATTCCAGGATCATGAAAGGAATACCGGCGGCCAGCATGGCAAACAGGTAAGGTACGAGGAAGGCACCGCCGCCGTTCTCGTAAGCCATATAAGGGAATCGCCAGATGTTGCCCAGCCCGATGGCTGAACCGACTGCTGCAAGGATAAATCCTGCGCGTGAACCCCATTGCTCTCGTTTCATTGCAACTCCAAGTATGCGTATGACTACAAACAAGTTTTTTTAGATTTTGACCATGAATACACGCCGCCATATCAATGGCAGAAGCGTTGACTGATTCATGGCTGTAGAGCCGCAATTTCGTTGTGCGAGAGAGCATCTTATAAACAGCAGGGGTGGCGCTTGGATATAAGAGGCGGCAAGGCAAATGGGTGGTATGCCAAGTGTCGCCATTGTGGAAAAAAATGCTTCTAAAAACAACTCGGTATATACGTTATTGGCATAGCAGAACGAACTTTATTTGCTCCTGTGCCCACTAAATATTCATAACCACTAAGAACCGCACACTTTTCAGCCGATACATCTTCTACGCTGAATTGTCCTTGGTACCACCTTATGCTGGCGAAAACTCTTATCTTCACGCTGCTTCTAACGTCCCTTCCTTTATTGTCAGCTGCAGATAATCGAATAGACGACCTGAATCGGGAAATTGACCGACAGGAGCAGACCCATTGGCAGGAACAGATGAATTTGAAGTTCAACCAGCTGAAAAATCATTTCACAGGCAATGAACTGAAGCAGATGGAGGAGTCAGGAACAGGCATAGAGCTGACCAGGTTGTCTCCAGATCAAAGCTCAGGTCTTCATAACCTGCTTGCCACAGCCCTGACGCCTTTAGGCTATCTACGCGCCACCTCATTGATTGGCCTTCAGGGGGTTCATCGGGAAATGGGAAAAGCCGGAGATCCGGGTTTCCTCCAGATCAACCAGATGGATGGTATGCAGGAGCTGGTTCTGATGAGCTCAACTTTTTCCATCACTCTTAAGCAAGAGGGTGATACTTGGGCAGTTACATCCTTTTATATGGGACACTGGCCTCGTCAGATCAGTGAAGCACCTCAGCCCGATTTGTCTCGCCCGGAAATTCACTATCCCTATACGCGCTGGAATGAATCTGTTGGTATCAGCCCTCTCGGGCAAACAGCCCGTCTGGCGATTCGGGTCATCAACGAGCTTCCCTCTGTATTAAAGAAGAAGGCCTGTTTGAACGTTTCACGTTCTGATATGAATTGCCCGCTCAAATCCATAAATATGAATAGCTCAGAAGGCATAACTCTTGATGATCTTACTGCTCAGGGGCGTCATCTGGTAAAAATGCTGATTCTGCAGTTACGCGGCCATCTGGACTTTACAGAAACATCTGATCTTGCCGGTATCAGGCTTTCCTGGGCTGGAGATTTACCTCTTCTCTATCACACCGGTCACAACAAAGATCTCCTGGTCAACCTGATGACTGTTACCGGCAAGTGGCAAATCATCATGACCGGCACCAATCCATCAGAAAGCCTGGACATGCTGCCTGAGAATGCCCTGATGGTTCGTTTTATTAATGACTCCATGGCAGATATGACAGTTGAGACTCTGCCCAGAATTGCTCCCATTGCTCCTGAACCCTCCATAGTCAGCAATAACAGGCTTGGCATGAACACTATGAAAGGAGAGCTAACAGAAAATCAGGATAATCAGATAACAGACGTTACCCTGGCGGGTACCGATGATGCTGACAGCATGATAGCAATGGATGACGATAGCGACATTATCTGGCTGAAAGACCCCGCTTTTTTAAGTGACCTGGCTCTCTCTATCGGCTATCTGGGTGACAGAATCTCAACCCGAGCTCCATTTATACCTGTCGTTCGGGTCAAGAAGGATGGGCGCGCTCATAAGAATATCCGGGTTTCAATAACGCTGCAGGAGAAAGGCAGCGATCCCTGGCTGGAAAACCTGCCACTGGTGTTCCATCCGGAAAGCCAGGATTACCGCGCGACAGTGCATTTACCTGCGACCATATTCGGTGAGCAGCTGATGATAAAGTTCAGCGTTCATGAACCCGGAACCCGCTTCGAAGGCCTCTACGATTACACCGTTAAAGTGGGGACAAGAGACATCATTCCTGCGCCGCCCAACTTTTGATTATTTATTTGAAAACAGATATGTCGCTTTTTTCTAGTTATAGTACGTATTTGTTTGAATCTATAACCACCTTAAAGTTCAGAGATTAATTAAATAAAACTCCTTAGTTGCCTGATGGCACTCCTGTCGAATACCACAAACCTGAAACACTAGCGCATTACCATTATGACTGATCAAGCTTTGGAACACGGGGCCCGCACCCCTTATGCAATGGCAGAACTCGGCGAGACTATCGCACTGGGTAAAGCCAATAAGGCTCCTGCCAAAACCCTGGCACTGGCAATTATGGCTGGCATGATGATCGCCCTTGCCGGCGTGTTCTACACAACAGTATCTGCAGGTGCTGGTGTGCTGCCTTATGGTATCGCCAAACTTATTGGCGGCATCTCTTTCAGTGTTGGCCTGATGATGGTTGTACTGTGTGGTGGAGACCTCTTTACCAGCAGCACACTGATCACCATCCCTGCTGCAAACGGTAAAGTTGGTATGGGCAAAATGCTCAAGAACTGGGGCATTGTTTATCTGGGCAACCTGATTGGTTCCCTGCTGATGGTTGCCATGATTCTCTACACAGATCAGTGGCATGGTGGTCACGGTTCTATTGGCTACACAGCGCTGAAAATCGCCAATGGCAAAATGGGCCACTCTTTTGGCCAGGCTCTGGTGCTCGGTATCCTGTGTAACATCATGGTATGTATTGCCGTATGGATGAGCTACAGTGCCCGCACCGCAAGCGGTAAAATGATGGCTATGGTCCTGCCTGTTGCCATGTTTATCGCCTCTGGCTTTGAGCACTCCATTGCCAACATGTACCTGATGCCTATCGGCCTGGCTATCAAGAGCGTTGCAGATGCTGGATTCTGGATGGAAATTGGCAAAACTGCTGCAGATTTCTCCAACATCAACTTCTCCAACATGCTGTTTATGAACCTGATCCCTGTGACCATTGGCAACATCATCGGCGGTGGTATTCTGATCGGTCTGTTTAACTGGGGCGTTTTCCTCAAGAAGGACTGATCACAGATTATTTTCCAGGCAGGCTTCTTGGCCTGCCTTTACTTCCTTTCCCCCTTCTCTGCTGTCTCCCTTTCCAAACGTATTCATCACGCACAGCCAAACATGCCCATGACAATCGTCATAGCATTCCTGATGTAGAATAAAGGTAAAGAATGAGATCCTAATCAGGCCTTAAAGGTATGAAGTTCCTGCACTGCCTTGGCCCATGAACCATTCATGGCTTCCGGCATAACACGTACAGCCTCATCAATCGCTTCACGAATCTTGCGATCTTCTTCTCGGGAAGGTTTGTTAAGCACGTAGCCAACAACCTTGCTGCTGTCGCCAGGGTGACCAATACCCAGACGCAGTCGATGGAAGTTCTTGTGATTACCCAGGCTGCTGATGATATCCCGCAAACCATTATGGCCACCGTGACCACCACCCTGCTTTAGGCGTGCGGTTCCCACAGGAATATCCAGCTCATCATGAGCAACAAGAATCTGTTCGGGGGAGATGCGGTAAAAGTTGGAGATTGCCGATACCGCCTGACCACTGCGATTCATAAATGTGGTCGGAAAGAGGAGGCGGACATCCCTGCCATGCAGGGATACCCTGGCGGTCAGCCCGTGGAATTTCTTCTCGGGCTGAAGAGTGGCACCGCAGGTTCGGGCCAGCTCTTCGATAAACCAGACACCGGCATTATGGCGGGTATCATCGTATTCACGGCCGGGGTTACCCAGACCAACGATCAAGTCAATGGAAGCGTTTGCTGCCTTCGTCACGATACCCTCAGTACCTTAATGCCGTCCGTCTAACTTTATTCTTCGCCTTCAGCTTCTTCAGCTTCTTCACCACCGCGAGCAGCAGCGATGCTTACTACTGGCAGGTCGTGCTCTTCTCCGTGAGCCAGCTTAACCAGGGTCACACCGGCAGGTACAACCAGGTCAGACAGGTGCAGGGAAGCGCCCAGTTCAACAGCAGCCATGTCAACTTCAATGAACTCAGGCAGGTCAGCTGGCAAGCAGCGAACTTCAACTTCGTTCAGGTTGTGAGCGACAGCGCCACCTGCCTTAACACCAACAGAAGTTTCTTCGTTGATGAAGTGCAGAGGTACAGTGGTGGTTACTTCGTGAGTAGCGTCAACACGCAGGAAGTCCATGTGCATGGCGTGACCCTTGGCAGGATGACGCTGAATGTCTTTCAGGATAGCCTGCTGAGCCTTACCCTCAACGCTCAGAGTAACGATAGAGGAGTAGAACGCTTCAGCCTCCAGGACCTTACGAACAGCTTTGCCATCCAGAGTGATCTGGACAGGAGCTTCTTCACCACCGTAGATGATGCCAGGTACCAGGTCAGCGTGGCGCAGGCGGCGGCTCGCACCTTTCCCTACGTCTTTACGCGCTTCAACGTTCAGAGCAAATTCGGACATAATAGTCTCCAAAAAATATAACGGATCAGACCGCGACCAGACTGATCCAACAGCTGTGAGCAACCACAAAAATCATAGTCGCTCACTTGAAACCATGAAAACCCGGATTAAATCCAAACCTTCATGAAAAAAGCAAGCGGCGTATGATACCGGCTCAGCACTGTTTTGCCAAACATCCCAAGACTATTTCGCCCCTCGGGTCGCAGGGGTTTTCCGCTACCCGAGCAGGTAAATCCACCATCCCAGATTGTCTACGATGAAAAATCAGGGTACCTAAAATAGTGTGCAGATAAAGAACCAAAAAATCCGCAGCTCCAGTCACATAGCTGGACAACCTGTTTGTTGGCCAGAAATATAGCTTACACATGGCCGACTACTTATGATTATGCACATCAAACAAAACCATTCCCACCCTGTGCCGATAACACCGACAAGTTGATTAATATTTTTTAACCTTATGGATGTTCCTCCCGGTCCAAATCGCTCGAAAAGCCCTTTGTCAGATTTTCAGAACAAAGAAGAGCCGGTTAGCAGTCAAAAAACCCATCAGGACGGAAAGCGTAAGGCTGTTAAACACCAGTCGGAGCCCGCTCTCAAGCGCTTAGCCCTTGAGTCTCAGGAAGGTCACCCCAGTCAGCACTTTTCTGAGGATGCTGTTTTTTTTATTGAGGACGATACCCAGCGGCAGCAAGTACTGGAAAATTGCCGACAAATGAACCATGGCCCGGTCATTACCCTGCGCTCTCCTGCAGACCTTGAGCACCATAATCTGTTGCACACGATCACCTGTGATGAGAAAGGGGTCTGTCATCAAACTGCCGGTCGACTTTTCAGTGAGCAGCCCCTCACCCTGGTACTGGATTTAACCCTTATGTCTCCCGGCCAGATCGCCAGCCTGAATGATCTTCTGGAACGACCTAAGCGGCTGGGAAAGCAGGTGCGTCTGGTCGCACTGGTCAGCCCGGCAATGCTTGAGCCCGGTCCCGACAAGCCGGGGCCGGACTGTTGGCGACGCCTTCAGGCCTTTCCGGCACTGTTTCCCGCCGAAGTGTTCTCAAAGTCCCTGGCAGACAGGGCTGTGCCCGTTAAAAGCAATGATGCGCTGTTACAGGAACGGGTACAGAAACATGCTCTGGCCGAACAGCAGGCACCGCTTCAGGCTCTCCCTGAAGTTATTGACTTTGCTGACAGGGACGCCTGGCGAACCCGGTTATTTGGCGGATTGGCCCTGAATGACCGGGGCAAGCTCTATTTCAAGGCAGGCCAACTGCACGGGCTGGAGGAACATCAAGCTGTCATCCTGCAGGATGCGCCCTGGGATAATCCGGATTTTACTGCCGCACTGGCCACAACGCTGCGTGAAGGTGGCTTTGAGGCCAATGGTGCCTGGGTTTCGCTGCCGGACTCGCTGCGCTGGTTTCGACAGGACACCGATCCTGAAGCCTTGGAATCACTCAGGCAACAGTTTGCACAAAAAGGTACAGCGAAGGGCGCAGACCTTTATCCGACGGTGTACCTGAATGCCGCCTCGCTGGAAGATGCCCTGCGTGATACGCAAATACACAAAGGAATCATTCACAGTGCCGACACTCTGGAGCAACTGCTCTCAGGTGCCGGGACACTCTGCCTCACACAACCACTGAATAACACCCAGTGGCTGCGGCTGTTACGGCGCCTGGAACGTCTGAAGCAGCCTCCTCGCCTGATTGACCTTACTCAGAACAACCAGGGGTTCGAGCCAGCGCTTCAGCCAGACCGCCGGTGTCAGAGATATCGCCACGAAACTGTAGCGCTGGCACAGCTGGACGAAACCCATAAAACCTGTCGGGTCACCGCGCAAACCCAATGGGAGAGTCTGTGGCAGGACACCCAGCTGGTCAGTCAGAATAAGATGTTTTTTGAGACCCGGGATACCCCGCTGCTAACGGCTCTGAAACAGGGAAAGCCCATCGCCTTCCACGGTCTGGAAACAGCTCCGGAGCTGATGGCGAAACTGGAAAGCCTGCTGGCTCAACCCCCTTACCTGTTGGTTAATGGCCAGAAAATACAGTTACCCCATGCCAAGGTGACCTTTCTCTGGCCGGAGCAGGCAACACCGCCTGCATCCCCTCTGTGGCAACACGCCCTGCAACAGGCACCAGTCCCCTGCTCTGCAGATAACCCGTGCCCGTGGATGATGGTACTGGACAACCTTCCATTCCCCACCAGAAAGAGTTACCCGGCGAAACTGCCCTGGCAGGGGCAGGACTTTGATACCCTGCTGTACCGCCAGGTTGAGCAGGAAAGGATTGAGGATGGCGCACAACAGGTGTTGCCTGTTCATCATCGAAAAGCTCTGCATACCCTGCTGGCAAAGGCTTACCGGGGCGATAACGAGGTGTATGGCTATTTGAAATACCAGATCAGGCAGCATCATCCGGATGATCCCCCACAAACCGCCGCCGATCGGAATGCCCTGCAACAGTGGCTTGACCAGCACCCAAGGATAAGTCGCCGGGTGCTGGAGCAGCACTTCTGGTCCCTGGCGCGCTATTGCCCGGTTTCGGCTTTTTCGCAGCTCTTACCAAATGGTTTTAATACACCTGACGAGTCCGCACTGGATCAGCTGGCCCGTTATCTGGTTGGGGCCGCAGAACCGCAGCAGCGCAAGGCTCTGGCGCAGTCTTTAGGAGTGGCACCGGAGGTAACTTCGTCACTTCAGTATTACCGGGGTACCCGGCGCACCCGGCTCAGGGATGCCCTGTTGGCAGCGGGTTTCCAACGCAAAGGCTCTGAGGCTGTCAGCGAGCAGGTGCGCTCGTTGGATCAACGTATCGATCAGATAATCAGGCAGAATGAGGATCAACAGCAGGCGATTGACAAGACAAAAGAGGCATTAGGGGACTACTTCCCGAAAGACTTGCTTCAGGATGACTTCAGTGACTTGGCCGAGGCTCTGGTACAGGGCTCCCGGGGGCAACGTCATCGTCAGCAACGACGTATGCGGCGCCTGACCGAACGGGTACGACGGCATCCGCTGGTTTTTCTGCAGGGTGAGGCTGGTGCCGGTAAGAGCCATATGGCCCGGGCGGTAGCCGAACAGCTGAGGCAGGCTCCCGATCAGAACTCCCCGCCATCGCAAGTCCTCAGCCTGGGGCCGGAAACCTCGGCAGAGCAGCTATTCGGGCAGGCCGTCATTGAAGATATCCGCGATGATGCCACAACGACTTTTAAGCCGGGTCCCATCCTGCGCTGGGCCATGAGCGGGAATCCGCCGTTGCTGGTACTGGATGAAGCCAATCTGGCCAGAGAGGGTGTGCTGGCACCCCTGGCGGGATTGATGGAAACCCCGCCCCGGATCAGCTATCAGGGAAAGGACTACGTGCTCAGTGACCGGCACCGGGTCATCCTGACGGGCAACCCGGTGCATTATAGTGGCCGACACATGGACAGCACCCTCAAAAAACACCTGCTGACCCTGTATTACCGGCCACTGGACCAGGACATGCTGGCTGAGTTTATTATTCGGCCCGCTCTTCCCGCTCACTGGCCCGATGGACTCAAAGACCGGGGCGTTCAGACCATACTCAGTCTCTATCGCCAGTACGGAAAGTTATTGCCCGATGCCCTGTCGCCGAGAGATTTGCAGGATGTGTTATGCCGCATCAGCCAGACGTTGCGTCATCACCAGCAAGCCCCTGAGGGGGAAGAACCGATGGAAACCGATGCTGTTCTGAGTCCTGAGTCACTTCACCAGGTCGTCTTTGATGCTTTTTCCGGCAGCCTGGCGGGGCGCATCCCGGCAGACAACCGTGAACGCCTTCATGCCCTTGAGCATTGGTACACCGCTCACTTTCCCTGTGATAAAAGCCTGACACAAAGCAAACAAAGTGCGTTTCAGTCTTTTCTTGAACAGCTGCGCAACAACAATCCCGACGTCGATCTCCACAGCGCCCCGGTGGTTCAGCTGGTGCAACACTACTGGCAGTTTCTGGACCAGCAGCGGGATCAACCCCGGGGGCGTCGCAGTCTGCTGGTTGAAGGACCCGCCGGATGGGGCAAGGACCTCATCCTCAAGCGTGTTTTAACGCTTTGGGAGCAGCAATCACTGGCTCCGGCACCGTTTGTCCATATTAATGCCAACCCCGACCAATGGGACGCCCTGAAAGAAACCACCCAAACCGCTATGGCACAGGGGCAAAAACTGGTCATCAGTGAATTAAACCTGCTGCCCAGCCGCTTTCTGGAGGGGTTATTTAACGAGGTACTGACCAGTAGCACGGCACACCCGGAGTTTGTTCTGATCGCTACCGTAAACCCCGCCTCTTTCGGAGGCAGGGAAACCCTGTCCACCGCCCTGAAAAGCCGCTGTACCGAAGTTCAGCTGACGCCGTTGTCGGAGCCTGACCTGCGGGGAATGCTGGTGCGCCGCACCGAGAATGATTCGCTGCCAGGCTGGTTATCCATTCGCTACCAGAGCCTGCTGGAATCGCTCAGGCTACAACATGCGCCGATCCAGCTAAGCCTTGATGACCTGTTCAGGGCGGCGGATATACTGAACCAGACGCCAAAGAATGACTGGCCTCAGGCTTTTAAAACCACCTTTGGTCTGGCCCTGCAATCGGTTGGGCTGACCATGGAGGCGCTGGAACAACGCCTTGCCGAATCCACAGTTGCCATGGACGACGGTCGCAATGAACGCAGCGAACGGCTTTCCCGGCACCTGAACACTGAGCAGCCTGAGCCGCTGACCATACGGCTGCTGACACCGGACGCTAACCCGGCATGGTATGCTGACCGCCTTACTCTGCATCTGCCTGATATTTCTGATGAGGTTGAATTGCTGGATATGGCGCGCTCTATCCTGGCCTTTTTCCAGCAGCCTGAAACAGAATCCATTATATCCGGGCCGCTGGGGGGCAACATCACCACCCATAAGCATTATGAGATCCGGAAATTCTTTGCTGGCAATCAGTTCGCTACAAACGATTACCGGCTCTCACTCAGACAGTTAGTCATGCAGGACGATCAGTTGCGGGAAGTCACCCTGTCCTGTGACCATGGGGAAGTCGAAAGCATTCAGTCTCCGGGATGGCCGAAGACCCGGCTCAGGCTGACCGGAATGCAGCAGCTGGGCGGTGGATACTTTGTGTTGAAACAGAGCCGCTGGACTCCATTGCCAGGGCTCAGCGCTGTAGATCAGCTACTGCATCTACGGTGCACCCCTTCACAGCCACTGGGGACTGCCCGGCACAAAGAAACAGGACAGCTGCTGGTGAGGCTGGCGGATAACGCTTCGGTTCAATCTGCCAGAATGCATCTGGCGTTTATTATTGAGCCTGACCAGGACTACTTTGCCCCTTTACAGGGCGGGGAGCCGATAGAAACTGTCGATGCACTGCTTCCCCCTCAGGTACGAGAACGACTGGATAAAGAGCTGTTCAGCCTGAATGGCAGAGTCCATCCTGCTTTTTGCGAGCTTCAGGACATAAAAGATATACCGGACAAGGCCTCTCAACTTAATGCCCTGGCGCAATGGTGTAAGACGTTCAGAGCTGACCATGACGTACCAGGTGAGGGATTGAACCTGCTGCTCAACCTGATGCGGGAAAAACAGGGGGTATGCCGTCATCGCTCTCAGGTGTTTCAGGTTTTGAGCCAGTACTTTGGGGTTCCGGCCCGAATGGTAAGCAATGTTGCGCACCGATATGTCGAGTTCAGTCCTGATAGAGGCTGTCACTGGCGAAAGATTGATCTGGGGGGTGGTGGTGAATCTTCTTCGAATGAACGCTCGCAGCACCACCCTGTAAACATAGTTTTGTCGGAAAGGGTGGAGTTAACCGCCAGAACTGGACATTTTGCTGGCAAATCGGTTGATACAACCATTCATCGCCTGTTTCAGAAGGGGCAGGAGCAACAGGAATACTCAGAGCTGGTCGATTTTTTAAAAAATAAGCCTCCCACTAATGTTTTTCATGAAGTTTATTATTTCGCCGTTAAGCAAGATTCCAGGGTAAGCACCCTGAACCCGCCCTGGCTGGATATTCTGACGCACTGGCACCGCCAAACCCTGGCAGAAAGCAGCGCGGACAAACAGGCTGAGATGCAGAAGCGACTAGGCAAGGGAGCTCTTAATGTCATGGCTGCTTTTTACTATCACTGGCTTTTAGGGGAGATACCGGATTCGAAGTACGTCGAAACCCTGAAGCAGTATCTGCCCCTGGTTCAGCAGGGTATAGTCCCAACCGGCGCTGCACTCCAGATACTTGAAAGCCTGGCTGACCATAAGATTCAGGAAGCGGAGCAATTACTCGAAGCACATTATCAACAGTTGACCCAATCGCAGATCTGGCCTGCTGCCCTGAAGCAGGAGCTGATGAAGGAGCGGTTAAAGCCACTCCCAGACCTGGGTGGGCACTCCCCAACCCTGGCCAGAGCATTACAACGAACGGATATAGACACGCAATGGAGCCGTGTAGCGACGGGAGCACCTCCCAGTCTGGAGCGAATGGTCAGAAAACAACCTTCCTTCCCCCTGTCCCGAAAAACGTCATTGATGCGGCCTGTCTATTTTGTGCTTTCAGAGAAGCTGATGCTCATGAGAATACCTGGTCATCTTGAAAGTGAGTTATCTCGTTTGGAGCAAGAAGCTACTAGAGGTTTATTTTTCAACTGGTTGCTCGAGCAAGACGCAACAGTTGAGTGGCGTACACTGCTTAACAACATAAGGGTAACTAACAGCGCCCAATGCCTGACTGATGGCTGCTACCCATCAGTCAGATTATTGGATGATGAGGCCAAAGCCTTTTTGCCTATAGATACATGTACTAATTATTCGAATGTCGCAATATGCACTGATGACCTGAACCCTCTCCGTATAAAGAAAGCCTTTAACGACCCAGAGGCTCTGGTGCTTGATGTCGATTTTCTGGCCACCTGTTTTAAGGAGTTCCTCGATACTATGGATACCAGCCAGCTCAAGACATTTGTCAGAGCCCTCCAGACAGGCGCAGGTAATTACGACTAACAGGGGGTAATTGAAACATCTACATACAGTTTCCGTTCAGATATGGTCTTGTAATAGAGAATACATAATTCTCTTTCGCTTACTTTTGGCAGCTCTTGGCATTTGGCACATAGCTTTTGAAAATTTTTGAGGGTGTTCAGTTACAAAAAGCCCGGATAACCAGGCTTTTTCTTACAGCATTTTGTTCGCCGGATTAGCGTGAGCTAATTAGCGAAACATGGCGCTGATAGATTCTGCATTGCTGATACGGCGCACGGACTCAGCCACCAGCGGAGACATATCCAGAGCACGAATTTTATCCACTGCCTGAGCAGCCGGACTCAGAGGAATAGTGTTGGTAACGACCAGTTCATCCAACTCGGCATTGGTTACATTTTCCAGAGCACGACCAGACAGAACAGGGTGGCTGGCATATGCCACAACCTTGATAGCCCCCTTGGCCTTCAGGGCTTTGGCTGCCTGACACAAGGTACCGGCGGTATCAACCATATCATCTACCAGGATGCAGGTGCGACCCTCAACATCACCGATGATGTTCATAACCTCAGCCTTGTTAGCTTCAGGACGACGCTTATCGATGATAGCCAGGCCAGTATTCAGGTGTTTCGCAAATGCACGGGCACGAACTACACCACCGTGGTCAGGGGATACGACCATCAGGTTTTCAAAACCACGACGCTCAATATCATCCAGCAGAACCGGGGAACCATAGATGTTATCAACAGGGATATCGAAGAAGCCCTGGATCTGGTCGGCATGCAGGTCAACAGTCAGAACACGGTCAACACCAACGCTGGCGATCATGTCGGCAACAACTTTGGCACTGATAGGTACACGGGAAGAACGGGGGCGGCGATCTTGGCGGGCATAACCAAAGTAAGGCATAACGGCAGTAACACGGTGGGCTGAAGAGCGACGCATCGCGTCTGCCATAACCAGCAGTTCCATCAGGTTATCATTGGTTGGTGCACAGGTAGACTGGATGATGAAGACATCTTTGCCGCGGACATTTTCCTGGATCTCGAAAGCGATTTCGCCATCACTGAAACGGCCGATGGAGGCTTTGCCGAGAGGGATGTGCAGGTGATCGACAACTTTCTGAACGAGTTCCGGATTTGAGTTACCGGCGAACACCATCATTTTGGACACGACAGATACCTTGGGTCATAGGTTGGGTGATCAAATAAACCAAGCTTTCGGGAGTATAATTACCACGAAAAAAAATATGGCTGGGGTGGCAGGATTCGAACCTGCGCATGACGGGATCAAAACCCGTTGCCTTACCGCTTGGCGACACCCCATTAACGGTTTTTTCTAATTATCGTCTGCACCCGAACGCTGAAAGATTACACCGATCAGTAAAGACTTCGCAACCTGCTTGTCTTACCAGATAGATCTGAACTTCAGCGAATCGAGAGAGTCCCTCTCCCGAAGGCGGCGCTACTGTACTTGCTCAGGCGTTCCAGAGTCAAACAGGAAAATCGAAACATCAGTGCGGCTCACCCCCGCGCTTTTGTTGATTTTTTATAAAAAAGGTGAGTTAATTTCCCACTTCCTCCCCGAAGGAGGTGGAGAAGGATAGATCAGGAATCATTCATTACCAGATTCAGGGAAGAGAGAGTCCATTCCCTGATAGACAGAATCACACTGACACCGTCCCTCTCGGCACGGATTTTTTCAGGAAGCTGAACACCGGAAACATCACGATAACTGCCAAATACAATGCGCCAGCCATCCTGCTTCAACTCAGCAAGATATCCCTGCGGATTTAGTGTCCGGACATAATCTTTCCCCGGTGCAGGAATCCCCCTCATCCAGTATTTCAGGGATGAGAACGGCAGCCACCAGCCGGTCTGGCGATACAAAAGATCTTCTGCGGTTCGGGCTTTAGTCGGTTCCTGACCTGGCACATCCAGGATTACCGTGTCACCTTCACCTTCAAGGCGTGCCAGTGTCTGACCCAATGGACCCGACATATATATAGAAAAGGCTTCCGGCTTGTTATCCCAGTTGATGGAAACCACTCCGGATTTAGCCTTGGTCTTTACCCCGGCACGTCCTGAAACCTGCCATTTATCTATAGACTTTGCTCGGGCATGGTTAGTGGACCATGCCTGCTCCAGAGCCTGACCTGAGAGAACAGGTTCGGCCATTTCCGGTTTCTGTGGTGCGGTAGAACAGCCTGCCAGCACCATTGCTGCCATAAGGCAGCCCAATAATCTCTTTTTCATAGAATCACATATCCAAGCCATTCCATTGATCTCAGAATAACTATTCACTGCCAGAGTTCAGTAACCGTTCCGTTGTCGCCTTGAGAATTTCACTGTCAGGCTGGCGCTCCAGTGCTTCATCCCAAACTTTGCGGGCCTCATCTTTTCTATTCATAGCCCACAGCACCTCACCGAGATGAGCGGCCACTTCCGCATCTGGAAACTGGCTATAGGCTTTCTTTAGATACTCAAGAGCCTTCTCATAATTGCCCAGCCTGTACTCGACCCAGCCCAGGCTATCAATAATTGAAGGGTCATCCGGCTGGAGTGCATAAGCCTGACTGATCAGCCGTTGGGCTTCAGCATAACGGTCTGTTCGGTCAGCCAGGGTATAACCCAGCGCATTGAGTGCTGCCGCATTGTCGGGGTCAGAAGCAATGATCTTTTTCAGATCAGACTCCAGCCGATCCAGATCATTCAGTTTCTCTGCCAGCATGGCCCGGGCATACAGCAGGGAAACATCATCGGGATAATTCTTCATCGCCTCATCATAAACTTCTGCTGCTGCATCATATTCCCGCTGCTCAATCAGGTTTTCCCCTTCAAGCATATAAAGTTGGACGGCATGCTCAGGGTACTTCTCCCGCCCTTCTTTCAGATCCTCACGAGCCATCGCCCACTGCTCATGATCAGTCAGCATGCGAACAAGAGAAGCGTAGGCAGAAATAAACTGCTTGCCCGGTGTCACCTTGAGATAATGCTTCCGACCTTCCTTCCAGTCATCCATCTGTTCAGCAAGTCGGCCAAGGTAAAACTCAGAGACATTTTCATTACCCTTAATCTTGCTCAGGCGGTGCAGATAGAAACCGGCTTCACCCGGCATACCATTTTCCATAGCAATCAGGGCAACTGATAGCAACAGCTCAGGGTTGGATGGCTGCTGCTGAACAAGAATTTCAAATTCTTTTTGAGCACCGGTCAGATCACCAAGCTTGACCAGAACCCTGGCATAGAGAAGCCGAAGTCTGGGGACATCGGGATGGGTCTTTACGGCATCTTTCAGCAGGTTAACAGCCTGTTCTTCCTTGCCCTGCTGATGCAGGATTCGTCCTTTTAATAGAAGGGCCTGGGGCTGCTCTTTGCTTTTCGCCAGCAGCGAGTTCACTTGAGATAAAGCCGCATTCAGTTCATCCAGCTGATGCAGCAACATGGCTCGCCCTATCTGCAAGCTTTCATCACCAGGATACTTTTTCAGGAGACTGTCAAAGCGCACCAGAAGCTTGCGGCGAATAGGTTCTGTCGTTCCTGCAGCCTGAACGGCTACAAAGTTGAAAGGGACAGCTGTTATTGATTCCCGCGCCTTACTTAATCCATCCAGCGCACCAACCAGATCTCCAGACCAGGCTTTCTCGATGGAATCAGCCTTAATAGCTTCCGGATTCTTCGGCGCAATCCGCATCCATAATCTGGCAGCATCGCCAGCTGCCTGGCGGGCATTCATAAAGGAAGCAATCTGATAGGCTCGCTCCGTTACACCTTCATCCTTGGTGTGATGGGCATGTTGCAGGTAGTTGCCCAGGGCCAGATCAAAGCGATGATCATAAGCCGCGACTTCGGCAACCATCAGATCGTATAGGGTTTCCGGATCAAAAGGACGCTCCGGAATCTGGCTGACTACTTCAGGCTGAGCAGCTGCTTCCTCCCCTTGGTTATCCGTAAAGAAGCTATCCTGCACTTCCAGTCCGGCACAACCGGACAGCAACAGTGTAACGGCAACCCCCAAAGCCCTCAGTTTTGAATGGTTCAACCAAACGGGGACTTTAGACCTGAAGCCTGACGGAGTATTGAAATTCATTTTTGCCTGATCGGTTCCCACATACATGTAATAGGACTGCCTCATAATGATGACACAATGGTTTGTTGAATTCAGGGGCTTGTTGAATTCAGGGTTTGCAGTCATGCAATATCCGTAGGACAATCTCTCCCGGATCAGGACATTGCCTGCGTAATCTTTTATCATGGAAACGCTTTTCACATCACCTTAAGGTGATGAAAAACCGATTTCCCGCTCATGGCTGCTTTAAGGGCTATAAGAATGCCTTTCTTAAGAGTAGGTTCTGTTACCGAAAAAAAGATAATCTCGGGATGTTGAACTCTGTTGAAAGCTCCCAGTTCAGGATATGTTGTATTGACACTATGGTAGGTTATGGGATTTCTCGCAGTCGGCATTAATCATCGGACAGCGCCGGTTAGTCTGAGAGAAACAGTGTCCTTTACCCCTGAGCAGCTGATACCGGCTCTGAGGGATCTCCACCAGCTTGGCGGTATTCAGGAAGCTGCGATTCTCTCCACCTGTAATCGCACCGAAATCTATTCCAATGGCCAGACGGAACCAGACCGGATATTGGAATGGCTTAGCGCTTTTCACCACACAGAATCTGAATTACTGCTTGACCATTCTTACTGTCATAGCAGCCGGGATGCAGTGCGCCATATGATGCGCGTGGCTTCCGGACTTGACTCACTGGTGCTGGGTGAACCCCAGATACTGGGTCAGATGAAGTCCGCTTATGCAGTTGCCCAGGAAGCAGGTACCACACATGGCCTGCTGGGCAGAATGTTTCAAAGCGTATTCACAACAGCCAAAACTGTCCGCACCCGGACTGCGATTGGCGAGAACCCGGTTTCCGTGGCTTTTGCTGCGGTCAGCCTGTCCAAGCAGATTTTCAGCAACCTGAGTTCCAACACTGCCCTTCTGATTGGTGCCGGAGAAACCATTGAACTGGTTGCCCGCCACCTTAAGGACCAGGGCATTGGCAAACTCATTATTGCCAACCGTACACTGGAACGCGCCCTGCGGCTTGCGGATATGTTTAATGGTGAGGCTATCCTGCTGTCTGATATTCCCGAGTCTCTGCACCGGGCAGACATCATTATTGCTTCCACGGCCAGTCAGCTTCCCATACTGGGTAAAGGTGCTGTTGAGCGGGCGCTGAAGCGTCGTCGTCACAACCCCATGTTTATGGTGGATATCGCCGTTCCCCGTGATATCGAGCCAGAGGTTGGTGATCTCGCAGATGTTTACCTATATACCGTGGATGACCTGCGCCAGGTAATAGAGGACAATGTCCGCAACCGACAGGAAGCCGCCCTGGAAGCAGAGAAGCTGATAGAAGCCGGAGCTGATGATTTTCTGGCTCGCCTGCGCGCTCTGGATGCTGTCGACGCTGTCCGCGCTTACCGCTCACAGGCCGAGGCAATACAGTCCCAGGAGCTCGACAAGGCTCTGCGCATGCTGGAGAGTGGCCGCCCGCCTGAACTGGTGGTCCAGCAACTGGCCCGTGGACTGACCAATAAACTGATCCATTCACCTTGTGTTCAGCTGCGCCAGGCTGGCAGCAAAGGCCAGACAGATAAAATTGACTGGGCCCGGGAACTGCTGGAATTGGATTTACCCGTAGACGAACCCGTCTGAAAACGGTTTATCTGCGCCACTTGATTTGTACTGATTACTAAATACTGATGAAAGAATCTCTGCTGGCCAGACTCGACAGTCTGGTTGACCGTTTTGAAGAACTGGGCGCCCTGCTCAGCGACCCGGAAGTTATCGGCGACCAGGATCGTTTCCGCAAACTCTCCAAAGAGTACTCCGAGCTTGAGCCAGTCACCAAGTGCTACCAGGCGTTCCGCCAGACCCAGGAAGATCTGGAAGAAGCCCGTTCCATGCTCTCCGACGGTGATGCGGAGATGAAAGAGCTGGCCCAGGAAGAAATCAAGGATGCCACCGAGCGTCTGGAATCCCAGGAAGAAGAGCTGCAGATTCTTTTGCTGCCAAAAGACCCTGACGACTCCAACAACGTATTCCTGGAAGTCCGTGCCGGTACCGGTGGTGATGAAGCCGCTATCTTTGCTGGCGACCTGTTCCGCATGTACTCCCGCTACGCCGAAACCAACCGCTGGAGAGTGGAAGTGATCAGCGCCAGCGATGGAGAACATGGCGGTTACCGTGAAATCATCGCCCGTGTTGTTGGTGAGGATGTTTACGCCAAGCTGAAATTCGAGTCCGGTGCTCACCGTGTTCAGCGTGTACCAGCAACAGAATCCCAAGGTCGTATTCACACATCAGCCTGTACCGTGGCGATCATGGCAGAACCCGATGAGCAGGAAGAGATCGATATCCGCAAGGAAGATTTGCGCATCGACACCTACCGTTCTTCCGGTGCTGGTGGTCAGCACGTTAACACCACCGACTCTGCGATTCGTATTACTCACCTGCCAACAGGTCTGGTGGTTGAGTGTCAAGACGAGCGTTCTCAGCACAAGAACAAGGCCAAAGCGATGGCCCTGCTGTCTGCCCGCCTGAAAACTGCGCAACAGGATGCCGCTGCCAAGGAAATTTCCGAAACCCGTAAAAACCTGGTGGGCAGTGGTGACCGTTCCGAGCGTATTCGCACATACAACTATCCTCAGGGTCGGGTGACAGATCACCGTATCAACCTGACACTGTACAAGCTGCCGGATATCATCGAAGGATATCTGGAACCGGTTATTGCGCCGCTGATGCAGGAGCATCAGGCCGAACAGCTGGCAGCACTGTCACAGGATTAATTCCCTGATGCAGATTTCTGATATTTTGACCCGGACAGTTGATCTGTCCCGGGTCAGCTCAACACCCCGCCTTGATCTGGAACTTCTGGTTTGTCATGTAATCAACAGACCCAGAAGTTTTCTGTTTTCTCATCCCGAATACACTCTGACTGAAAAGCAGGCTCTCCATCTTGAGTCATTACTGAAGCATCGTTTGATTGGCCACCCGATTGCCCATCTGACCGGTTCACGGGATTTCTGGTCTCTCGAATTACTTGTAGAGCCCAGCACTCTTATTCCCAGACCCGATACCGAGATTCTGGTTGAGCAGGCACTGGAGTGCTGTGATCACCGCCCCAGACAGGTTCTGGATCTTGGAACAGGTACCGGTGCAATTGCTCTTGCTTTAGCATCAGAACGCCCAGGCTGGGAAGTGTTTGGCTGTGACCGCATACCAGAAGCTGTTGAGCTGGCGCGAAAGAATGCCACTCACAATAAGCTGGAGCGTGTTCAGTTTCTTGAGAGTAACTGGTTTGCAGAATTACCAGAGCAGACCTTTGATCTGATCGTCAGCAACCCTCCCTATATTCGTGATGATGATCCACACCTTTCTCAGGGGGATGTGCGCTTCGAGCCAGTCAGCGCCCTCACTTCCGGTTCAGATGGTCTGGATGATATTCGTCACATAGCGCAGGAATCCATACGCTGGTTGAACGACGATGGCTGGCTGATGGTCGAGCACGGCTATGATCAGGGCGAAGACGTGCGCAGAATATTTACTGAAAATGGTTTCAAACAGGTATCCACCGCTCAGGATCTGTCTGGACATGACCGAATTACCCGAGGTGTCAAGCAAGCTATATGATGACCGATGACCAGCTGTTGCGTTACAACCGTCAGATCATGATCCCGGAATTTGATATTGCCGGTCAGGAAAAACTTCTTGAAGCGAGAGTGTTGATAATAGGTGCCGGAGGACTGGGTTGCCCGGTTGCCCTCTACCTTGCTGCTGCCGGTGTCGGCACTCTGGTGATTTCTGATGATGATCATGTCGATCTCAGCAACCTCCAGCGCCAGATTGCCCATACCACTCGGGATATCGGCAAGGATAAGGTTATTTCCGTGAATGAGAGTGTCCACGCTCTGAATCCGGATACGCACGTTATGGCAATTACCAACAAGCTGGAGGGTGAAGTCCTGGAAGAACAGGTCAAACTGGCAACCCTGGTGATTGACTGCACCGATAACTTCCCCAGCCGGTTTAACACCAACCGCATCTGCGTCAAATACCGCACTCCTTTGGTTTCCGGTGCGGCTATTGGTTTCAACGGCCAGGTTGCGGTTTTCAATACAGAAGAGGAAGACGTTCCCTGCTACAACTGCCTTTACAGCGATGTTGATGAGCAGCAGCTGACCTGCAGTGAAGCAGGGATACTCTCTCCCATTACTGGCGTGATTGGTTCACTCCAGGCCACTGAAGCCATTAAAGTCATTACTGGAATTGGTAAACCGCTGGCAGGACGCCTGCTAGTGTTTGATGGTCTGTCCATGGAGTTCCGTTCCATGAACCTTTCCCGAGATGTTGAGTGCAAAACCTGCAGTTAATATAAGAGCTCAGTTGTAAAGCTCGTCTGAAGTAACATCTACACCATCAACATAAAATGAGTCCCCATCCATGGTAATTCCTTCGGCAAACCGTTGGCAGATAAATTGATAGAATTTCCGCATTGTGGTGATAGCCACAATGCCATTTGATGGAACCGTTGGCTACAACAGGAAAGAGAACCAGTCGTGAGTAATCCGGAATATCTGGTGGAAATTTATTTTTCTCAATCATTGCCTCGATCCGATAGGCTCGAGAATCACCAGCTTACAATGGTCTGAAGAAGGCTTTTCTGATTGCAAAGCTGTAATGATGGTTGAGGGAGTCTAACCCTAATATGAATACCCCGCTTTTGCGAAGCGAAAGTCCGAGCCTAAGCGAGGAGGGCTTGCCCCGGGGGATGCTTTATTTTTGCACCGCATCGCTTCATCCCTGAGTTGCTCTCTCCCTAACCGTTTAATGATAGACACATCAGACAAAGCGTATACGAAGAAGCATTCAAACAAAAAAATCAACAAGTTACCAGATTTAAGAAGCCTCAAACCCTGCTTTCAGGTTCTGCCAGAGTGCTCCATTTTTGCCAACAGATCGGATGTGGCCTATACCATCCCCAACTCTCAATACTGACGTTTGATATCTCTTTGCACGACCATGACTGACCACTATCCCAGAATAATGAATCTTTATGGGCAGCAACCTCCCGTTGTGCAGTGGCCAGATGATAACCAACTAGCAATTAACCTTGTTCTGAATTACGAGGAGGGATCAGAGCTTTGTCCACTGGATGGCGACCCTTATTCTGAGCAGTGGCTGACAGATCTTCCAGGCATACAACCCAGGAACAGTCGCCATTACAGCTGTGAATCTCTCTTCAGCTATGGAGCCCGTAGCGGTGGCTGGCGGATTCTGAATCTGCTTAAAGAGACAGGAGTTACCGCAACAGTATTTGCCTGTGGCCTGGCGCTTGAGCGCAACCCGGAACTGGCAGAAGCTTTCACCCAGGCCGATCTGGAAATTGCAGGACATGGTTGGCGCTGGATTGACTACAGTGAGTTCTCACCCGAGATTGAGAAAATCCATATCCAAAAAACACTGGACTCAATCTTCAACCTTACCGGCCAGAAAGCTGAAGGCTGGTATACCGGTCGAAAAAGCCCTCACACCCGGGCCTTGGTTATTCAGGCAGGGCTTCTGTATGACTCTGACGCCTATGATGATGATCTGCCTTACTACCTACTGCTGGATAACCGCTTTCATATGGTCATCCCCTACACACTGGTGTGCAATGACTGCCGCTATTCCATGTCTCCCGGCTGGAACAGCCCAGAAGATGCCTGGTTTACGATGAAAGCGACTTTCGACTCTTTGTACAGGGAAAGCAAAAGCCAGCCTCGTATGATGACAGTCGGACTTCATACCCGTCTGTCAGGTCATCCGGGGCGGGCAGATACCCTGAAGCGCTTTATTGATTATGCACAGCATCACAAGGGTGTGTGGTTCTGCCAGCGCAGACAGATTGCCCACCACTGGCGCAAGGTGTCACCACCATGATGTCTGAGAAAACAATGCAAACGTCTATTTCAGCAATGACACCTGCTGAAGCGGAACTGATGATGGAGCAGGTCAGGCAGGAAGGCTGGAACCCGGGTATCCGGGATGCAGTAACCTTCAACAAGGTTAATCCAAATGGCCTTTTATGCTCACACATTGGTGGAAAGCCAATAGGCTTCTCTTCGGTCATGATCTATGACCAGCACTATGCATTCTTTGGGCTTTACCTGGTTTATAAGGAGTTTCGTGGTCAGGGTCATGGCATGGAAATGACCAGAAGGTGCCTCTCCCTTGCAGGTAAACGTTGCATTGGTCTGGATGGCGTGACCAACAATATTAATATGTATGCAAAGATTGGGTTCCGCCCAACCTATCGAAACCTGCGCTACTTACTTTCACGGGAAAATGCTCCCTACCCCCAAAACTTCGATATCGCCATCACCCCAATAACCAATGTGCCAAGGCATCAGTTATGTTCTTTTGATTACACCTATTTTCCTGCCTGCCGTAGCCGGTTTCTTGATATCTGGTGTTATCAGCCGGGGGCAACTGCTCTTTGCGCACTTAATGATGGAGAGCTGGTTGGATACATCGTGGTACGCCCCTGTGTTTTCGGCAGCAAGGTTGGTCCGCTGTTCGCCAGAACAAAAGCAGCGGCATGGGAACTTCTCTCGGCCGCGACAGAATCATCTACTCGCTGGCCACTTATTCTGGATATTCCCGAACCAAATTATCGGGCAGTCAATCTGGCATCAGAACTGAGGATGGAGTTAACGGGTGAAGTGGTGCGAATGCACATTGGAACACCAAGATCAATCGATATGTCAGGTGTTTATTCTGTGACCAATCTTGAAACCGGCTAGAAGTTTTTTGCGACTTCTACATATTTTTTTGCGAGAAGCACGCAATTCAGCAAAAACAACTTTAACTAGCTACAGGTCAGCAGAAAAATACCTGGATATTTTGTAAATTTACAGGTACAAAAGTTATATTACTGCGCCTTTTTTCAAGAAAAAAACCAATTTTTTATAATTTAGGTCATATTATTTTTTCATAAATATCAATTTGCTATTGAATTTTGGCTCCGTAAATGCGAAATACTCCCTGCACAACCCGAAACACCATCGGGTACATTTACAGACTCGGAGCTGCACAACACACATGGTCACAGCTATCCAAAGATTTCTTCACCAAGAGACATCTGTCGGAATACTTTTAATCGGGGCAACTGCGCTGGCAATGCTAGCTGCCAACACCCCTTTGGACACCTACTACAACCTGCTTCTTGATGTACCAATTACAGTCGCTGTTGGCTCGCTGGAAATTTCCAAGCCCATGCTGCTGTGGATAAACGACGGCCTGATGGCACTGTTTTTTCTGCTGGTTGGTCTTGAAGTTAAGCGTGAATTTGTATCTGGTGAGCTTTCAACTCCCAGCCAGGTCGTACTGCCTGCAGTTGCAGCTGTGGGTGGCATGGTTATCCCGGCCCTCTGCTATGTCGTTCTGAACTACGATAATCCCATCGCTCTCAAAGGCTGGGCTATCCCGTCAGCAACTGATATCGCCTTCTCCCTTGGCGTATTGGCACTGTTGGGCAGCCGGGTTCCTTCGTCAGTGAAAATTTTCCTGATGGCGCTGGCGATTATTGATGACCTTGGTGCAATCATCATTATTGCCCTGTTCTACACCACGGAGCTATCCACCATCTCTGTTGTTCTGGCCTCCATCTGTATGGTTGTGCTGATCTTCCTGAACAGAGCCGGAGTCACCAGTCTTGGACCCTATATGCTTGTCGGGGTAATTATGTGGGTCTGCGTGCTGAAATCAGGTGTGCATGCCACCCTGGCAGGTGTAGCTCTTGCCTTCACAATTCCAATGCGCGCTATGAACGAACATGGCAACTCCCCGCTTAAGGAGCTGGAGCACAAGCTTCACAGCTGGGTGAATTACTTTATTATCCCGCTGTTCGCTTTCGCCAACGCTGGTGTGGCTCTTGGCTGGGATCAGCTTTACGGATTGCTTGAACCAAGCCCTCTGGGGGTGATCCTCGGCCTGTTTGTTGGTAAGCAGTTGGGGGTATTTACCTTCACTTGGGTGGTAATCAAACTGGGATACGCCAAGCTGCCGACAGGGGCAACATGGCGACACATCTACGGCATGTCTGTTATCTGTGGTATCGGTTTCACCATGAGTCTATTTATCGGTTCCCTGGCCTTCGAAAATGTGGGCACCGAATACCTGATTGCAGACCGTGCCGGTATCCTTGTCGGCTCTATGCTCTCAGCGGTGGTTGGCTTCCTGATTCTGAGAGGCGCACCACCACTTAAGGAACCTGCTGTTCAGTAAAGAAGCATTTATCTCAGCAGATGATAAAATGCAGCTTTCACTCCCATGTGAAAGCTGCATTTTTTTGGCATTAACAAAACGCAAACAACAAGGAAAAGTACATGAAGGGCAGGGCTGTACTTCTGGTCAACCTCGGATCTCCAGACTCTACGTCAGTAAAGGATGTCCGCCGTTATTTGAACCAGTTTCTGATGGATCCCTGCGTTATTGATTTGCCCTGGCCATTACGCCGTTTTATCGTCAGCGCCTTTGTACTTCCCTCCCGCCCGGCCAAATCAGCTGAAGCCTATCAGAGCGTCTGGCGCCCTGATGGTGCACCACTGAAAGTTCTCAGCCAGAAGCTGACGGACAAAGTAAAGCAACACACTGAGCTTCCAGTCTCCCTGGCCATGCGCTATGCCAATCCATCCATGGAACAGGAAATTCTTAAGCTGGCAGAGACTGATGGCGTTAACGAAATTTTACTGCTGCCTCTTTACCCTCACTACGCCATGTCTTCTGTGAAGACAGCCATTGATGAAGCAAAACGAATATTCGGCCAGCACAACCTTTCCCCAAAGCTCACAGTTCATCCGGTCTTCTATAACCACCCGGATTATATCGATGCTCTTGTTGAAAGTGCCCGCCCATCCCTGGCGCAGGATTGGGATCACCTGCTGTTCAGTTATCACGGTGTTCCGGAAAGACATATCCGCAAGGATGATCCAACCGGCAATCACTGCTTAGGCCCTGACTGCTGCAACAAACCGTCTGAAGCCCATAAGACCTGTTATCGGCACCAGGTTTTTGAAACCACGAAAGAGTTTGTGAACAAGGCAGGTATTCCTGACTGTAAGTGGAGCCTGGCATTCCAGTCCCGTCTGGGCAAAGCGAAGTGGCTGTCACCGGCAGCGGATCAAACCATTATTGAGCTTGCACAGAAAGGAGTGAAAAAGCTTCTGGTTATCTGCCCTGCGTTTACTGTGGATTGCCTGGAGACGCTTGAAGAGATTGGTATCAGAGCAAAGGAAGACTTTATTGCTCATGGTGGTGAAGATCTTACATTGATTCCCTGCCTGAATGATGATGAGCGGTGGGCGAAAACTCTGGCACACTGGGCAGAACAATAGTTCTGCCCCTGTACACCCTTGTTTGTTTACAGCCTTGCCAGAAAGCGCATCAGCCCCGGATCATCAAACATCCGCCCCAGCACCTTGCCAACAATGCTATTAATCATCTTAGTGTTTTCAGCATCAGATGGAGCTTTCACAACCTTGTGGGACTCAGAGGCAGAATAAGAGCCTTGATACTTGTGACCTTCTGCCTGAACCGTAACCCGAATGGCAGCTTTCAGATCAACCTGGGTTACATAATTCCCTTCCGGAACCTTGTAGCTAAGAGAGTCGATATAAACCTGGAACTGAGGAGCCGCGCTGCTGCTTCCGGGCACCATTCCCTGTTCCTGCAATGCCTTTTCAACCGCATGGGCCACTGAGTCCTGCAGGTTATTGGCAATACCGATACGATTGGTTGCACCATAGATACCACCACGGTGTCCCAGCCAGGGTGTCAGCCGTTCATCGTAAACCGTCACTGTTACAGGCCCATCCAGCCCGACAGTGGGAGAGTTCATATCAACAACGGGCTCCAGATCAATATTCTGTGGGCTTAGAGCACAGCCACTTAAACCACCGGCGACGACCAGGGCCATCAATACACGCCTATAGCGTCCAAACATATCGCCAAACATAGAAACACCCCCCTACTTTGTTGCCTGCTGGGATTGTCGCCCCTCATTGGTAGCGGTGCAATATCGCGGCGCATGGAAAATAAGCATGCAGAAAGATATAGTTCCCGAAACAGGTTTCCAGTAAAACATGGAAACAACATAACAACAGGCTCAATGCCAGATAATCAGATAACCAAATAAACAGTACGGCCAATTAATAAAGTGATTCAAAGATTCACGCCGTGCTCAGGAAAAACCCATGACAGACAATCGTGTAGTAATTTTCGATACCACCTTGAGAGATGGCGAGCAGAGCCCAGGCGCATCCATGACCAAGGACGAAAAGCTACGTATTGCCCGGGCACTGGAACGTCTCAAGGTAGATGTCATCGAAGCTGGCTTTGCCATTGCCAGCGAGGGGGACTTTGAGGCAGTTAAAAGTATTGCCACGAATATCCGTAACAGCTCCATCTGCAGCCTGGCGCGGGCTCTTGATGCGGATATTGACCGTGCAGCTGAAGCGTTGAAGCCTGCTGCCAACGGACGCATTCATACGTTTATCGCCACTTCACCCATTCATATGCGTTACAAGCTGCAGATGGAGCCGGACAAAGTTATTGAGCAGGCAGTACGTGCCGTGAAACGTGCCCGCAATCAATGCTCGAATGTTGAGTTCTCGTGTGAAGATGCCGGCCGTTCGGAACTTGATTTTCTCTGCCGCATTATTGAACAGGCTATTGATGCCGGTGCCAGCACAATCAATATTCCTGACACCGTTGGCTATGCCCTGCCCCACGAATTTGGCGAAACCATTCGTCAACTGATTGTACGTATACCCAATTCTGATAAAGCCATTTTCTCCGTTCACTGCCATAACGATCTGGGTCTGGCTGTGGCCAACTCACTTTCAGCTGTGCTGAATGGTGCCCGCCAGGTTGAGTGCACTATCAACGGTCTGGGGGAACGTGCCGGCAATGCGTCCCTGGAAGAGCTGGTGATGAGTCTGAGAACCCGCAATGACAGCCTGGGCCTGCATACCGGTATTGCCACGGAGCATATCGTCCCCTGTTCACGACTGGTGTCCGGTATTACCGGCTTCCCGGTACAGCCCAACAAGGCAATTGTTGGAGCCAATGCATTTGCCCATGAGTCAGGCATTCACCAGGATGGTGTACTCAAGCACCGTGAAACCTATGAGATCATGAAGGCAGAAGACGTTGGCTGGCATACCAATAAAATGGTTCTCGGCAAACTGTCTGGCCGTAACGCTTTCAACACCCGAATGGAAGAACTGGGTATCACCTTCTCTTCCAAAGAGGAATTGAACGAGACTTTCACCCGCTTTAAACAGCTGGCGGACAAGAAACGTGAGATCTTTGATGATGATTTGCAGGCGCTGGTCAGCGCAGATCGCAAGGATGTTGCAGAAGTCTATCAACTGAAAGATCTTAAAGTCGTATCCAAAATGGGCGGAACACCAGAAGCCCGGATTGTTCTGGCTGTAAATGGTGAAGACAATGAAATCATCAGCACAGGCGATGGCCCTGTTGATGCGATCTTCAAGGCAATTGAATCCATTGTCTATTCCGGTGCCAAACTGGAGCTCTACTCGGTCAATGCTATTACCAGCGGCACAGACTCCCAGGGGGATGTGACGGTTCGTCTGTCACGGGCCGGACGTATAGTGAATGGCGGCGGTGCAGATACCGATATCATCGTTGCATCTGCCAAAGCCTACGTTCATGCACTTAACCTGCTCGAATCACAGGAAAAGCCTCATCCACAGATTTCAAATATATGATGCACTGACTGTGGGTATTTCATGTTCATTTCGAGTAAAATGAAGTATTTACCCCATTGGGATATAAGGGTCAGATGAGAGGAGCAATAACGGAACGCCAGAGACAGGACTACCTTGCAGCCATAGGTATTCAGCCATGGTTCCCCCGGTTTAAGCTGCCAAATGCCCAGCCCTCACAGGTCTGCAACTGGGAATGGAGAGATGAAGACTTTCCTTCCCAGCCAGTCGGAGAAATCCCGCCCTCACAACCTGCCCCCCGTAGCGATCTACAGGCGGGTTATTCCCCTCAGTTGCACTCCCCCGCTGCTGCCAAACCCTTTTCGACCCGATCATCAAAACCGTTGGCCCCTGTGCCAAAAGAATCTTCCGATATTCTGGTTGATCTGGGCGAGGAGAAAGGGAAAGCTGCGGAACCAGCGAAAGAAACCACCAGCTCTACGGTGGAAACACCAACTGAGATTACTCCTGCGGAGCCATTCCGGATTGCGGCTATCGATATTAACGAGCACTGTCTTGCAGTCGCCGATCTTCCCTGGTCCGGTCTTAACCAGTTCACCGGTTACCATGAACGCTTACTGCGGAACATACTTCTGGTCTTGGGAATTAAACCTTTCGAGACTCAGCGATCCGGTATGTTTTCCTGGCCAATAACACCGGAGGCTTCCCAGGTAGATCAGCGCTTCGCCCGCGAAGCCTTAAACGGATACCTTAACAACCAGTTTGGTCTGGCACGACGCAAAACAGTTCTCCTGTTTGGTCGTTCCAGCTGTCATTACCTCTGGGATCAGAGCTCTGAGTTTGAACAGTGCCGCGGATACCAGAACAGAAACAACACTCACTATGCCCTGACTTGCAGTCTGGGTGAAATGATGAGCCTGCCCGATTTCAAAGCTGACGCCTGGCAGGATCTCGCACCTCTGAAAGAACACTTAAAATCACAATGACCAGTACTATCTGGGCTGATGGTTATCACGTCCGCCCAATGACCGAGTTCGATCTTCCCGCCGTACATCAGCTTGAAACCAGCGCTCACTCTCATCCATGGACTTTTGGAATTCTCACAGACAGCCTGAAATCAGGTTACCGCTGCTGGGTTCTGGAACAGGATCAGCGAATCGTTGGCTATACCGTGGTCATGATCACGGTTGGTGAAGGGCACCTTTTAAACATTACTATTTCCCCGGACTTTCAGGGACAGGGGCTTGGCAGGAAACTTCTGGATTTTCTTCTGGAAGATACCCGCGAACAGCAAGCTGAAGTGATATTTCTGGAAGTCAGGGTATCCAATATCCGTGCGATTGAACTGTATGAACAGAATGGCTTTGCAGAAGTTGGCAGAAGAAAAGGATATTACCCGGCTGAAGTCGGCCGCGAAGATGCCATTGTTATGGCACAGGATCTTAAATACTAGGAACCCTTTCTGATCAGATTGAAAAAGACACGGAGGGGAAACTCTTCGTGCCTTTTCTCTTTTTAAATGAGGTTTCAATTTGTATAAAGCGGAACTGCCGTTCTTAACTCACCGGTAGGCAGGTCATAACAAAGAGATCCTTCAACCAGCTGGCAGTCCGTGTATTTGGGCATAAATGCATGTTGCCCATAACTGTTTTGCTGTAACCCGTTAATCCAGTTCAGATTACTTTCCTTATAACTCATCAACGCAGCCCACGGAACGCCCCTGGTCCAGCCACGACTGAAGTACCACCACTGGTTGTTGTCGCGTTCACTGAGATCGAGACAGGGAGACATAACAACACTCTTGCCGCTGCGTGTCAGGCATACGCCAGATCCGAGTTTCTTGTTATAAACAGCCTTGGTTGCCAGATCAGTTCCCCACTGCTGGCTTTCGGATGATTTCGAACACAGCTGCTGAACAACCCTGGTCACCCCATCCTCTGCAGCAATATCCAGACAAACAGCAAGGTCGGTTCGACCCTGCTTCAAAATAAACCACTCTGCCTTTTTATGAATAACAGCGACAGGCGGCGGTACTGGCTTATCTTCTGGAGAAGGACCATTTGGGGGTGGAGGTGGTGGGGTTCCACCTCCATTGTTTGGAGGCTCCTGTTCACCCTCTGGTTTTTTGTCTGATTCCTTATCCTGCCCAGAACCGGAACTTCCATTACTATTACCTGCCGGGCAACTGTCAGTCTCTTCTACATAACGGCCACAGATGCGGCAGTCGGTCCAGGGGACGATATAACAGAACTCAGACCCGGGTGGGTAATCCCTGACCCACTGGAAGCTACCATTAATTGCGAATGCACCCACACCATCCGGGCCACCAGGAACAGACGCAGTCCGAACAGACTTCCCTTTATAATTCGCTTCGAAAAGCTGCCCGTCTTTATCGAATGCCCAGGATTGGGAATCATTGTCTTCAGAGCGACAGGCTTCCAGGCTGACAGTCAAAGCTCCGCCCTCGGAGTAGCTACGGGTTAAACAGAGGTTTTTTCCTTTCCCGCTATCTTCGCCCCGATAAGCCACATTAATGATCTTGTGGTTGGTAGAGATTTCCCAGAAGTACTTCTTCTCAGCCCCACACTCCGAGTCTGGAATCACAGACAGGCGGGTTTCTTTTTCGTCTTCAGCTACGACAACAGCCTTGGGAGCAATGCATCGCACTGTACCCGAATCAAGTGAGCGCAGCTGAAACCGCAGAATATCACTGTCTTGCTGATTCGTGTTTGCCCAGCCAGCCCCACTCACTGCCCACAAAGTCAGGAAAATTGTGGATGATAATAAAGGTAATTGACGTCCCATTGGCTCGTTCCCTGAACCTGAAAATTATCTTTTCACTATAGCCGCTGTTCAGCTTCTGTTTGCTCTGGCTGTTTACTTGCGGTTTACGAGCCGATTAAACTGGCGTCAGTGAAGTTTTTGAAAATAATAATGATGCGCTCAAAGCAAATTCTCTGTTTCCTTTTCCTGCTGCTTCCCATTATCAGCTTTGCAGCCGGAAAACCCTTTACCATCCTGCATACCAATGACTGGCAGTCCAGGCTGCTTGGCTTTGGCCCTAATGCTGAATACTCACCCGGCACATTGAATGACGATTTAACCATCGGCGGTGTTGCCAGACTGGCAACCAAGATTGAGCAGCTACGCAGATCTCACACAGACGAAGCCACACTGCTTCTTGATGGCGGCGATATCAGCCAGGGAACACTGTTTCACACTCTTTACCGAACCCATGCTCCAGAGCTCCGGCTGATGAAGCTGCTGGGCTACGACGCCATCACACTGGGAAACCATGAGTTTGATTTTCGCCCCAACGGATTGTCGCGCATGCTGGAGAGCGCCAGCCGCTATATTGACCAACTCCCACCCATTATCGCTTCCAACCTGACTCTACCCCCGGCACAAAAGCACCTTCAGGACCAGGGTGTTATTGAGTCATGGAAGATTATCGAGAAGAACGGTATTCGCTTTGGCCTGTTCGGTCTTATGGGACAGGATGCAAACCAGTCCGCACCCGAGGCCAAACCTGCTGTTTTTGAAGACCAGCTGGCTACCGCCCGAACCATGGTCAAACTGCTCAGGGAAAAGCAGAAGGCTGATGTTGTTATCCTGCTGTCTCACAGTGGCATCGTGCGCAACAAAGATGGCTCCTGGGGCGGCGAAGAGGTGGAGTACGCCCGCCAGGTGCCCGGTATCGACGTTATTGTTGGGGGCCACAGCCATACCGTACTCTTTGAAGCACTCACTGTAAATGACACCCAGATCGTTCAGGCTGGCTCCGAAATGCGCTACCTGGGCGAACTCGCACTGGAGCTGACCGATACCGGGAAAGTGAAGCTCCGCAGTTACAAACTGCACCCGATTGATGACAGTATTCCGGGAAGCCCCATCGTTTCACGCCAGGTTAGCGACTTTAAAAGAATCATAACTGAGGAGGTTCTTTCTCCTCTCGGCTACACCTTTGACCAACCATTAGTGCAGACACCGCGAACACTTGATCGGGTTTTCGGGAATCCGGTACTTGGCAATCTGGTTGCCGATGCCATTCGCAAAGCCGCTGGCAGCGATATTGCCCTGACCACAAACGGCGTTATCAGGGGCGATATTCTTAAGGGTGAAACCGGCATTCAAACCGTCTCTGATATTTTCCGGCTTGAACCACTGGGAGTTGGCAAGCTGGATGATGAGCCGGGTTATCCGCTGGTCAAGGTCTGGATGAATGCCAAAGAGCTGCGCAATATGATGGAAATCCTGGTGCTGGCCTACCAGGTTTATGGAAAGTCCTACTTCCCGCGTGTATCCGGTTTACGTGTCACTTATAACGAATACCGCCCTCCCCTTGACCGGGTTGCCAGTATTGAACTGGGTGATCCGATTAACGGTTTTACATCTCTGAACCTGAATGATACAGACAAGCTCTACAGCTTTGCTGCCAGCAGTTATATAGGCAGCTATGCCTGGATCGTTGGCGATATCAGTCATGGTCTTCTGGAAGTCAATCCCAAGGACGCTAACGGAAATATCCTCGACGATCTGGATAAGGCTATTATTGATCGTGATCTACAACTGCCAGGCATTCAGGAATACAAAATGTGGCAAGTTCAACTCGACTATTTCAGCCAGCTGCCGGATAAAAATAATGATGACATTGCTGATATCAGCCTTGATGAAAACATCACGACACCAAGAATGGTTACAAACAACAGTCTTCATCCTAACCTGTTGTTTCAAAACGCTACCTGGATTATGTGGACGGTGGTTGCCGTCCTGTTTACGCTCCTGCTGATTATCCTATCGATCTTTAACCGACTGCTCCGTGCACTGCTTAACCGCAAACAGCCTTGAGCTTGGAAAAAGCCTTTAGCCTGCAGCAAAACAGTCATGCAGCCCACAAACAGCCATTGAGACCGCCATGGATGAGATTAACAGACTCGTAAAACAAAACAGAAAATGGGCCGAAAATAAAGAAGAGGAGCACCCTGGCTTCTTTACTGACACCGCCCGCAAGCAATCACCTGAATATCTCTGGATAGGCTGTTGCGACAGCCGTATGCCGGCCGAAATGGTTACCGGCATGGAACCCGGTGATATGCTGGTTTACCGGAACGTTGCCAACCTGGTGACCACCCGGGACACAAGCTGCATGGCCGCCATCCAGTTTGCTGTGGATGCCCTTCATGTGAAACATATCATTGTTACCGGCCACACCAATTGTGGCGGTATACAGGCCGGTTACAGCAACAATGCTTCTGGCGAACTGGAAGAGTGGCTTAAGCCTGTCCGTGATCTCTGTGACTGCCATAAGGATCAAATCGAAAATATTCCGGATGACCAGGGCCGTGTTAACCGACTGGTTGAGCTGAATATTGAACAACAGGTGCTTAATCTGGCCGATCTTCCCGTTATACAAAACGCCTGGAAGAGAGGACAGCAGCTTACCATTCACGGCTGCCTGTACGATCTGGCAACCGGCGAGCTTAATCCGCTTGGCATAATGGTCAATAGCCTGGATTAGGTTCTGTAGACCTAAAACGACAGAAGCAGGAAAGGTGGCAATCTGGTAAGCTTGTCGCCTTTCATACTTCCGTTTAAATACTTTCCTGATGAAGTACATCCCTCTTTCTGATTACAAGAATGCCTGGATCTTCCGCCATGCTGATATGCCAGTACCTGCAGAAGACCTTCCACTAATCAAACCTCTGTCCCAGGTATCCGCGACAGATGTATGGCGAAACAATATCAGCAAGCAGTGTGATACTCCGGAAGACTTCAGCAATGGGGACTGGCCTTTCAACCCTGAGAACTGGCCGGAATCAACCCAATGGCAGGAGCAATGGGAATCAGATGATCCTGCGCTGCCGGAAGAAGTTGCCAAACATCTCCAGTGGACGCCTGAAACCACTGTCTACTACTGCATCGACAGTGATGCGGTTCTGGAAACCACCTGGGATGCTTTCAGCCGTCACTGGAAAAACTTCCTGTTCTTCGATGACGAATGCATTCTGATTGGCCGCAAACGCAAGCAGGCTTTGCAGTTCCATCAGGACGGTACGGTATCTCTGGGCCTAAAGGGCTAATTGAACCACTTGATAACGAGAGTGGCCGCAATACTCCACATCAAAACGCATACAAAAAGGTCGATCCCCTGACGAACTCTGGGACGACTCAATGCCGGTGCCAGCTTTGCAGCACCGGCAGCCAGCCCGTAAAACCAGATCACTGATGCCAGCGCGGTCCCACTTGCAAACAACCAGCGTTCAGCACCTTCAAACTGTGCACCAATGCCACCGAGAATAACGACAGTATCAAGGTAAACATGGGGATTGAGCAGTGTAAATGCCAGGGTGGTGAGCAGTGCACCTTTTTGAGAGTACTTTTTGTCCACTTCCCCCTTGGCAATTGCCAGACTACCAGCCGGTCTCAATGCGCTTCTCAAAGAGGTCAGTCCGTACCAGAAGAGGAAAGCTGCACCACCAATTGCAATAAACGACAAAGCCGTTTCATTCGACGCAATGAGACTCCCAGCACCAAAAACGCCTGCAAAAATCAGTGCGATATCGCATAGAACACATATAGTGGCGACAAAAAAGTGAAAATTTCTGGCAATTCCCCTTTTCAAAACCCAGACATTTTGTGCTCCAATCGCTATGATAAGCGACGCGCCAAGCGTGAAGCCCTGAACAAAAGGCATATACAGCATATGTTTATCGGTTTTCTGTTTGTTAGTGTAAAAAATTAGACTAAGAACATAAGGTTCTGTCGGCATGAATTTATGCATTCAGAACCTAACAGAAACCATTTGATCAGATAAGAGTTCTTAAGTCTTTTCAGTTTCTCTAATGAATAATCTGGATTATCGCCTCATTGCCGCCCTGGACGCTGTTATTAACAAGCGTAGTTTCGAGAGGGCAGCTGAGCAGCTTTGCATTACCCAGTCTGCTGTATCCCAACGTATACGACAACTGGAAAAGCAGCTCGGGCAACCACTTCTGGTTCGGAGCCAGCCTCCCCAGCCAACCAAAACCGGACAACGCCTGCTGGCCCTGTTCCGACGGGTTCAGCTGCTGGAAAAAGAGGCCATGCCAGAACTCCAGACCGACAATAACGGTCAGTACCTTCCCCTGGCTCTGGCAGTTAACCCTGATTCCCTGGCAACCTGGCTGCTGCCTGCACTCGCTCCTCTGCTGAGAGAGGAGCCCATCGAACTGGATATTCGTCTGGCTGATGAGTCACGAACACTGGATCTTCTCCGACGAGGAGAAGTTTTGGGCGCTATCAGTAGTGAACCGTCTCCCGTATCCGGTTGTATTGCCGATCGCCTTGGTCGCATCGAATATGTCTGCGTAGCTTCCCCATATTTTGTCGAGCGCTATTTCAAAAATGGTGTTGACCGTGAAAGTCTGATGACTGCACCGGCAACGGCATTTGACCATTTTGATGATCTGCACCAACGCTACCTGGAAACACATTTTGACCTGCCACCCGGTGAAGTTCCCTGTCATATCGTCGGAACCTCGGAGGCGATTGTTTCCCTGGCAGCCAACGGTGTCGCTTACGGCATGATTCCTGACCTGATGATCAGGGATAAGCTGGCTTCAGGTGAGTTGACCGAGATTATTCCGAATATTCGCCACAACCGGGTACTGTTCTGGCACCGCTGGGCACTGGAATCCGGTGTTATGAAGCAGGTCAGCGAGTATCTGATTCGCCACGCCAAAGAGCAGCTTCTGCCTTAAAGATTGTTTAAAGCCAGGTTCTGTTGACGTAAGAGTCAGGACTCTTCAGTGGGATCGTAAACTGGATCATTGCAGGCATCGAACTGACTGTCAGCTCGCATATCTGCATAGCTTTCTTCTCGTTCGGGGCTTTCAAAGACTGAACGGGATTTTTCATGTTCTGGTGGTTGAGTGTTGTCGTCCATGATTTTTCCTTAGAGCCTGTTCATGATCTTTCGCAGATAGCAAAAATGACGAGAAAAGCGCCTGTTTCTTTGGTTTTGTGAGGCGCATAGTGGTTCTATGTAACGAGCAAAAGCGGAGAAACAGGTGCTTTTACTCGCATTTGCAGCCTGCGATAAGATTATGAACAGGCTCTTAGTGGAGAATCCTGTAGAGAACTTCGCCCTGCTCTTCTTCTCCATAACTGGTCTTATATCCGGGCAGGTTAACATTCTGAAGCTGGATTTCGACTTCCCCTGCACCATATAGAAATGTCTGCACAGCTTCCCGGTGTTCTCTATCTGGAGGAGCGAGAGGGTCAGGCACATACCCTAAACGATCAATCTCTGCTGCAAGGACTTTGATACGGGCATCAGCCTCGCCGGTTCTGTCTTTACCGCTTTTACAGCCAAAGTGACACTCAGCACCTATTTTGAAAGAAAGCAACTGCAGTCGTTCAACAAACTTGTAAGCGTCGTATCCCTCGCCATGATGTTTTTGCTGGCTGTAAAGAATACGGCATTGGTCTGCCAACTGGCGAACAATGGCTTTGTCATGCTCTGATGCTTTTGAGGTTTCCAGCCATTCTTGCACCATCCCACCCATATCTGCATCAGGGTGAGGATATCCCAGCAATACTTCCAGACCCGAGTCGTTATAACTGTCGGATGATTTCCATGTCTGCCCAAGAGTTGAAGCCATGTTGTTCAATCCCAGGGCATTTACCGGAATATTCATGGACGCCAGCCTTACCTGGGTTTTTACCAGAAGTGGATTTCCCTGACTGTCTTTCATTTCAAGAACAAGAGGCTGCTCAGCACATAGTTGCTGCAGGATCTGGTTCTGCTTCTGTTGAAAAGTCAGCTCATCATCATGGATACCCGAGCGAGACCGTAGTTCGTCAGGAGAGAGAAGTGAGGTGGTGACAAAATCCATAGGCATAACACCACCGGCCAGGATTCGATTCTGTTCTTCCTCTGACAAGTGGGCAAACTTATGGGTAAACGCTGCCGAGAGTAACTCGCGGGCACGATTCTCCAGCCCCTCTTCCTGTTCCTTTGCTGTCTTAGCCTTATAGGGAAGCAGCAGTCCGCTCCGAACGCCCGAGAAGAGCTCCTTGCCCTCACTGTTTACCAGTTTGGTTTCATAAAGATTAACAGCATGAACCTTTTCAGTTTGATCGGCGGACGAACGCCCACTTCCCAGGTAACTGACCGGGAACGGATCCTGGTTTCCTGCTGCCTGTTTTGGATCATGCAATCGCATCTGCCCGGCCGGAGTTTGCTCACTACGATAGAGACGCGTTCCATGACCACAGCGAACAGGCAGTGTTTTTGAAATAGTCTCCCACGGAAGACTGTTTGATACAGCTGCCGCCGTTTTTTTCCAACGCTTTTTCAGCCCGGAGGAAGAGACACCCACAGCTTTCAGATCACGCTGAAGATCTTTGACATCATATTTCACCGCCTTTTTCATAAAAAGGTAACTGGGGAATTTCTTGAGTGGCAAAGCATCCCTTTTCGCGAGAAGAACCTCTCTCAGATCCTTCATGTTACTAATCTGCTCGTTTAGCTTTTGGGATGGGTAATCAACCAGACGCCTTTCCTTCTTTTCAATATCAGCATCCAGAATAATAAGAGCAGTATTCAGCTTGGTGGCTTCAAGTTTTCTTTGCTGCTCCTGTCCACGAAAATCGGCATTGGAAAGGTGTTCAAGAAACTGTATGTGACCGTCCATTCCCTTGAGCTGGCGATAGAGATCCAGAGCCATTCCCTGGCGCATCTCTTCAGAAAAACTGACTCCTGCACCCGCTTCCAAAGCCCTGACGGCATTACTTACACGATTACGATGACTTTTGGCATCCTTTAGCTGGTTTTCCCAGCTGCTCTGGTCAAGCCTGTCAAAGGGGGAGTTCCACTGTAAATCAGAAGACACCCAAGAAATCTGAGCAAACTCCTGAGCATATTCTTTATCGTAATCATTCAACTCTGCCTGGTTGAGCCACTGGCTGAACTGCTGCGAGTAAATTGCCTCGCCATCGTTCATTGCCAGATCACCTCCTACCAGCTTCATGGTTTCTGAAGCTGACACAGAAATTGCTGACCGGTGATTGGCAATAACTTCATTAATCAGATTACGGGCCTCCCGCGTGCCTAGCTTGTGGTCACCTTCCTGATGCATCGCCTGGCGCAGATGTTCCTGCAGATGACGCCGTTCATAACCGGGCAGATCTTTTGGGGAAAAACCATAGTGGCGGGTAAAAAGCTTACTGGCCAAGCTGTCAGCTTTCTCCAGGTTCACCCATTTACTGGAATGCCTGGAGTTACACTGCTCAATCTCATCTTTCAGCCGGACGGCTTTATTATGGAGAAGAACGATTCGTCTGGCTGTCAGAGGCTTGTTGCCGACCTCACGCATAACCTTACGGCTGACTTGATCGCCATAGCCTCTACTCAGATGCTCTGCGACTGACTCCTTTTGATAGACAACCTGGGGGTCACTCTTTTCTTCACGACCAAGAACCCGAACCAGCCAGCGGGTAAAGATGTTACCGCCCGGTTTTTCATCAACCTGGTGATCAAGTTTCTGGTAGTCAGTAACCTGCCCGCGCTCCAATGCGTGCCTGAAAGCTTCCACAATATTTTCCTGCTCACTGGTACTGCAGCTGTTATCGGCCTGAGCATGAAAATCCACAGTAAATTGAGCAGGTTACAGGTCAACAGGCGGCCTTATCCACAGTTACCCACAGAATCACTTATCAAATGATTGAATGACCTGTGGATAACAAGTGAGGAGGCAACTTATCCCTGAGAATTCTAAAATTGTTGTTTTTTTAAACAGCGCTTAAAACCGATACCGGAGCCCTACGTATAACCCTGCGCACCCCCATCCATCCGGCAGTTCCGATCACAGTAGCGCCCGCAACTGGGAGAGAAATCCACATCCAGTAAGCAGGCTGCCAGTTCAGCTCAAACACCCGGGTGTTCAGCCAGTAGCTGCAGAACTCTGCTCCAACAACAGCCAGTACCCCTGACAGGCCACCAAACAGGATAAACTCACCAGCCTGCATAAGAATCAGCTGCCGACGGGTTCCTCCCAGGGAACGGATCAGTGCTCCTTCCTGCAACCGCTCATCAATACTGGACTCAATAACCGAAGCCAGAACCAGCAAACCTGCGACAAGCAAGGCAAAGAGCATGGCCTCAACAGCCAGGGTCGACTGAGCCAGCATCTTGCGCACTTGACCGATAACGGAATCCAGGTCAAGCAGGGTCATGGTTGGGAACGAGGTTATCAATGCATTCAGCTGAACCTTGTCTTCTTCAGGCAGATAGAAGCTGTTAAGCCAGGTAGCCGGAAGCTCCTCAAGAACTGCTTCAGGAAAAATCATATAGAAGTTGGGCTGGAACGATTCCCACTCAACCTGCCTGATACTGGTAACCGCCTGGGAAAATTCCTGGCCGGACACCATAAAGGTGAGCTGATCACCCATTTTTATCCCAAGGTTTTCAGCCAGCTCTTGTTCCACTGAAAGGCCTTTCTTACTGCCAGATTTCCACCAGCGACCTTCTATAAGCTTGTTGGTATCAGGGAGTTCCGGCGACCAGGTCAGATTCAACTCCCGATTCAAAGAGTTGTGGAGCCTCTGCTCTTTGGAAACCGCCTTTCGCACTTCCTCACCATTGATCTTCACCAGTCGACCGCGAACTATGGGATACAACTCACTGCTGTCGATACCGTTGCTGTCGAGAAACTCCCGGTATTCATCAACCTCGGAAGGTTGAATATTGATGGCAAAGTAGTTCGGGGTATCTTCAGGTAGCTTATCCTGCCAGCGATCAAACAGGTCCGTACGTAGAACCAGAACAATCGCCATAGCCATAAAGGTGAGCGAGAAGGCCAGCAGCTGGGCTGATGTTTTTCCTCTTTCCTGCACAATCCTTCGTAAACCCAATCTCCACGAATAGGGAATGGAACTTATACCTGCCCGACGGCTAAACCCTAACAGCAAAGCCTGTATTCCCATGGAAACGGCCATCAACACTATACCGGACGTCAGTACAATAATAACGGTCATCACCAGCTCACCGGTGTGATACCAGAGCAATGCGGCCATGGCGACAAGCGATAGGGTATAAACCAGCCATGAAGCAGGCGGTGCTGGTGTCAGTTCACGACGCAGAACTCTTAATGGTGAAACGCCATGCAGCCTTAGCAACGGTGCCAGACCAAATCCCGCCAGGGTAATTATTCCAGTCGCACCACCGACCAGCATCGGAACAAACCCCGCCTCGGGCAGCCACGCCGGTAACACTCCTTTCAGAAGACTGACGACACCTGCTTGCAGTCCCCACCCCAGCAATACACCAGGTAACGTGACCAATAGGGCGACAAGGAAAAGCTCGCCAAGGAGAACACTGACCACTTGTTTTCTGCTCGCACCCACACACCGCATCACAGCACAGGTGTCAAAACGACGTTCGGCAAAACGTCGACTGGCCATGGCCACAGCCACACCGGCCAGAAGAATTGCCGCCATACTTGCCAGGCCAAGAAACTGCCTCAGGCGTACGACCGAGTTGCGTAAATCACGACGACTGTCATCTGCCATAACCAGCCGTTCATTGCTTTCGAGTTTTCCATCAGTCCATTTTCGGAAGGACTGCAGCTGGTTGTTGTCTCCGGCAAACAGGGTTTTCCAGTTAACCCGACTGCCCGGCTGGATAATCTCGGTTTTCTCCACGTCGGCCATATTGAACAGTAGCCGTGGAGAGAGGCTGTAAAAATCTCCACCACGATCTGTTTCCAGGGTAATTGACCGCGTGATGGTTAACTCGGTTTCGCCCAGCTGAACTTGATCCCCAATTTTGACATTGAGCAGAGGAAACAATCTCGGCTCGAGCCATGCTTCACCGGGTTTTGGAGTATCACTGATCTGTCGGTCTGGAGTGAAAGGCTGATCAGCTGCCCGCATATATCCCCTGAGGGGATACGCTTCCTGAACAGCTTTAGCTGAAACAAGGTGCATATCCTCACCAGCCAACACAACCGAGGGAAATTCCAGTACAGTTGTCGATTGCAGACCCAGACTACGGGCTTGATCAGTGACTTCATTTTTCAGAGGGCGGGGACTGCGAATCATCAGATCCGCCCCCAATACTTCAGCTACCTGCCGACCAAGAGCCAGCTGCAGCCTGTCACTGAACAGTGCAATGGCAGTGCTGACAGCAATCGCCATCAGAAGGGAAAGCACAAGCAACCAGAGCTCGCCCGATCGCCAGTCCCGAACCAGAAACCGCCATGACTGCCTCATAGATCTTCCTCCAGCTTACCGCTATGGAGCCGGAGAACACGGTCACAGCGTTGTGCAAGAAGAGTGTCATGGGTAACCAGGATAAGAGTTGTGCCTTTCTCCCGATTCACCTCAAACAGCAAATCAATAATTTTCTCACCGGTATTCTCATCGAGGTTACCGGTCGGTTCATCGGCAAACAGAATGTCGGGATCACCGGCAAAGGCCCGCGCGATAGCAACCCGCTGCTGCTCACCGCCGGACAGCTGTCTTGGGTAGTGATCCATACGCTGCTCAAGACCAACCCGACTCAACAGGTTTTCTGCCCGCATACTTGCCTGCTTGTGGCCTGCCAGTTCCAATGGAAGCATGACATTCTCCAGTGCGGTAAGGTTGGGCAACAGCTGGAAGGACTGAAAGACAAAGCCAGTATGCTGACCTCTTACTCGAGCCCGTTCATCTTCATCCAGTTGGTCGATACGGGTACCGGCCAGGGCAACCGAACCTTCGGTTGGCAGATCGAGTCCGGCCAGGATTCCAAGCAGTGTTGATTTACCCGAACCGGATGCCCCGACGATAGCAACAGACTGTCCGGACTTGATCTCAAGGTTCAGCCCCGACAAGATAGTGAGCGCACCACTCCGGGCCGCTACGGTTTTATTCAGACTGCTGGCTGAAACGACAACTGGAGATGTGGTTTCCATAGAATCAGAAAATGCAGAAGAAGGTTGTGATATGCCATTCATAGTACGTTGTCGCCTATTGCCTCTGGTACTTTTATCTTTATTTGCTTTGAATGCGTGGTCTGCTCAGAAAACCCTGCTGGTGTTTGGCGACAGTCTCAGCGCTGCCTATGGTATTGATATAAATAAGGGCTGGGTTTCTTTATTACAAGACAAATTAAAACAAAGCTACCCCAACTGGCAGGTCATCAACCTGAGTATCAGCGGTGAAACAACGGCAGGAGGATTGTCGCGATTCCCTGATGCACTGGAAAAACACAATCCCGATATGATTCTTCTGGAGCTTGGAGCCAATGACGGTTTGCGGGGAACTCCGATCAAATCCATGAGGACAAACCTTGAGCAGATGCTTACCCAAGCTTCAAAGGAAAAGATCCCGGTTATGCTCTTCGAGATGCATATTCCCCCCAACTATGGTGGTGCCTATACCCGAATGTTTAACCAGACATTCCATAAACTTGCTGACAGGAAAGGTGTCACACTTCTGCCTTTCTTCCTTGAGGGGGTCGCTGGAAATGACCAGTTGAATCAGGTTGATGGTATCCACCCGAAAGCCGAGGCCCAGCCAAAGGTATTTCAGAATATCTGGCCCCGGCTCAAGCCATTATTAGACTAAAGGCTGTTCTTCACGTTCTTTCCCAGCCCCTGAAACAGGGGCTTAACCATAAGTCTCATAGACCGGGAACTTCTGCAGTTCTACGCTGTCGAAACAATCCAGGGAAGGATTATCCAACAACAAGAATTGGATCAGTATCAACATTTCAGAGTCTCATCTCACAGGGAAGGGTGGTTCTCGGCAAAATATGTAGTTTGCTACGCGACGAGCCCCGCAGCTGGCTCAACGATCACAACACAACAGCCAAAGCTGAACACCTGCATGATTCATTGGTAAAAAAGAAAGTTATTCCCCCAATGAAAAGCAGGGTGAATATCGCCACACTTACCCGATGGCTTGAAGCAGAATCAGTTTTAATACAATACCGCAAAACACTGCGGACTATACCGCACAAACAAAAATTTACATATCTTTGAACCACCCCTAAAAAATTGACTTAAATCAATTGCCAGACTCAACACAAGAATGTAAATTTCAACTCAAGTTGAACAATGCAGTATCACCGCAAGGTAAGCAGGGGTTTTATGAGCGTTAAAGGCATTCAAATAACATCCGCCGCCAACACCAGTCTTGAGCACTCTTTCTGGCTGCTCGATGAGGGGCAGAAGCAGGCACGCTGTATCTGTGTGAAAGACCAGATTTTTGCACAGGACGAAATCGTAGCACTGGAGCAGCTGGGTGATTTTGAATATCGTGAAGTTGCCCTGCAGAACAAGCCGGTACGTGAAGGTGGGCAGCACCTGAACGTTAATGTTATGTCCCGCGATATGCTTGAAGATGCTGCGGCCAATCCGGAGAAGTATCCTTCCCTTACAATTCGTGTGTCCGGTTATGCGGTACGCTTTAACTCTCTGACTCCTGAGCAGCAGAGAGATGTTATTACCCGGACCTTTACTGAATCCATGTAAGCAGTTGCTGCTGAAGTTTTGAATTGCCGGGCACAGTGTTATGGACGACACTGCTCCTGCAATCGGCTGACTCCGGACATACTGGCCGCCAGCGACACTCCAGCCCCCATCATGATCATTGGCAGGGGTATATTGGTGTACCGTGATAAATATTTATTGGCAGCCCAGCTTCCCAGAAACACACTGCCAAGTGAGAGTATATTCAGACCTTCCTTTTGGGCATGCCACAGAGCCTTTGGCTGCCACTGCGGAAGAAGTCTCTTCTCGAATCCTTCAGGAGGCAGAATATTTAATCTTCTTAGCTGATTAGTATTATTGATATGATCTTTGCCTGCCTGCCCCCCGAAAGTACTATCGGTTTGCTTTCCATAAACCGGTAATGACAACACTAAAAGAAAACAAAAAGCCCCTATTACTCTGTAGAGCGCAGATATGGCCAGACAATTCCTAAGTGCGAACATAGATTGAAAATTGCTTTTACTGCCAGCAGATGCAGCAATCGAGCCGAATCCCTTATCTGAAGCCCTGTTCAACAGCCTCTCTCAGATCTTCTGGCAGGTTCTCATAATCCTCATCGGTTATTCCCAGTATCCTGATCAGACTCCCATTGTCAGAATATTCTTCATCTGCAGTGGCCTCTAAATAATCTGGAGCATTATTCACCAACTCAACAATATTCAGTGCTGCTGCTTCAGGATTTCTAAAATTTGTAATGTCACCAATTATTGAGTCATGCCTACCCCAAAATGTGTCAACGTTGTTATGTATTCCAATAAATCGTATGGCACGGTTTATCCATCCACGCAAAACCTCATCAAACCCTTGACGGCTTCCTAGCTCTAACTCCCTAAGCGGGTCAAAATCAATATCTGGCAGCTCGACATAAAGAGTATTTGTTTCCGGGTGATCAAAGGTGCGTATCAAGCCATCACCATTCCGATTCACAAATTCGGCATAGTCTTCATTGCTCCTCAGGAGAATGCGCAGAAACCTGTTATTAGCTGCCTGGTTTCCCCGAATTAAAATCACATTCCTGTCTTCAGGAATAGCCTCTAAATATTCTCTTACTCTTTCATCTGTCGCTAACCGGTTTTCAATATCTCCACGAAGTAATGATAAATTCCTCACCGGTGCTGGGGCAGGTTCTGCTGTAGATATAGGACCAGCTTCTGGTGTTGGAGACACACCAGAAGACGCAGTTGGTGCTGCACCAGAGGGTGCCATTGGCGGTGTGCCAGCTGAAGAACCCGCTGGTGCAGGTGTTCGATTCTCACCTGATGGTTGCTGCTGAAGAGTCGTATTTGCCTGCCCAGCATCCTGCTCCTGAACTTGCCTTCTTAACCCTATCAACCACGAAATACCATACTGGGCAGCAGTACGTGTGACTATTGATCTCAGAATGGACACCGCCCGCCACGCTCCTCTCTCAGGACCGGGAATCAAGTCATACTCAAGTCGGCTTAACCATTCCTGGGTAATCTGCTGTGTGTCCGCGACACTGTTCAGCCAGATAAGCGGATTACTCAGCCCCTGACTTATTCCATGATCAACCAGCAAATATCCCCTTCCACCAAGAGGAAACATCATCAGATTTTCTGTGCTCAGCACTGAGACTTCCAGGTCCGAACACTGCGATTCAATCTCAACATTCTCAGAAAAATCGCGATCCAGATTCCAACTCAGAAGCTCTCCGAGTTCATTCAAAATACATTGGGACAAAGGCGATAAAACTGGTTTTAATCCACTGACGGCTGAATTCAGTCGAAGTGGATCAGTCAGCCATAACAGCCTTGAAGGGGTGTTTGGATATTTAATGGTAAAACCAAACCGGCTGCCATCTGCCTTACTGAATGTGGCAATCAACCAATTCCCCTGGTAATTAAAGGGCAACAACTCCAAATGGTTGATTTGATGTTTTCTGGCCTGACAGCGGAGTTTCATCAGCTCTGAATGAACAGCTTTATTTCCATCAACACCATCAGGCAAATCACATTCCTGTAATGACTCTTTTGTTGGAGTTTCCCGAAATTGAATCTTGATACTGGGTTCACTTTCTGCGGAATAAAATATGCGGAAATATTTCTGGTCAAACTCACTCCCTGGCAGCAGGGAATTCACACCTGTTGTATACAGGTTTGACTGACCGCTGTATTCAGCCAGGCCTTTAATAACAGCAGGAGATTCAAGGATCAGAGCTTCCAGAATCGGGTTAGGTATGTAATAAGGTGACCGGTTTATGATCAAATTCATCATAAATGGAATTGATCGCAGTCCAAGGCGGAAACCAAAGTCCGTCGCATCCTGTGCTGTGAGGTAGTCCAGCGTAATCCCCGCACCATTGAGCAGTACGGGCGTCACTTTCGTTATGTAATCGGGCAGTAGTCTTTGAGCCGCATAAGCTCCAACATAAAAACCACTAACGGTTAAAGCCGAAACAGCTTCTTTTCGAAGATGCCACTCGAGGCGTGTCTGATCGACAGGACGAACCCGGTGCCTGAACCCCATTGGTAACAGAGGCTCGATCTCAACTGATGTACCTGAACGACTAAACGGACCGCTTAAGGCTGGTGACTGATCTAAATCTAATCCGTCGGTATCACTATCCCGTTCACCCCGGGCAACAGCTGATGCAAGCAGAATAAGAAGACCAACAACTACCGAACTGCAGCTCCTTAGCCCCATTACCATCAGTACTCCACATTTTTTTGTAATGGCAGCTAAAGATAGACAGGTTTAGGCAATACGGAAGTTGACCGCGTATAGCAAATGTAACCCAACGAAAGCGGAGCACTCATCCAGTAAACAAATGATATTTCCGAAGAGCCCTCTACCCAGAAATACAGTGCCAGCAGGCTGAAAAACAGGGCGACTCCCATCTGGGAATACCAGCTCTTGGCCAGGATAAAGACCTGTTCACAACCAGGCTCAATCCAGTCGAAAAACAGTTTATTGAAGGCCAGGCGGAAGAAGCTGGTCATAAAAGCAATCGAAAGTACTGTTGCTGAGAATAAAGCCGTATTAGAGAAGGTCGTTGAGAAAAACGTCTCTCCAAGCCAGGCCCGCAAACCCCAAGACAGTGCGTAAAGCACAACGGCCAGCTGAAATACCCGTGTGGCATCCGTTCTGTCTATCCATCTTTTAATAGCCAGAAACACCAGGGACAGCACTATGGCCAGACCAACCACCAGACTTCCAAGGCGGGAATAACTCTCACTGCTCAGCTGATAGAGAGAAAGTACCCAGAAATAGCTTTCCAGAAACAGGAACAACCCATCCAGGACAAATATGGCCCTGACCTTTGTACCCAGTTCAAGAGAGCGAATATCGGCCATTCTGACAGGAGGTGCAGACAACGCTTCATGTATGGTTCGATGATTCACCGGGCTGTAAACCAGCACAAAGCCGGCTATTGCAATCACCCATGAGAGAGCCACAAGCCAGAGGTCCTGACCGTTATCAAGCAACAGGGCTCCTGCCAGAATGCCCACCTTGAGCAGGATTCCCACAATCAGCTGGAAATTGCCAAACCGGTTGCCTGAAGCGCCTCCCTTGCCGGAAGCATTCCCGTGAGAATTGCGCTGATCAATAAACAGCACCCGGAACGATAACCAATAGAAGCACCCATAAACACCACTGAGAAGCGCAAGAAGAGCCACACCCGACAGTGACAGACCGGACTCAACATTCTGCAGAACCAGAGCAGTGGTCAAAGCCCCTTCAGCGATAAACGAACCTGCAACCGCCAGCTTGCCGTGACGACTGGCTCTCAGCTTTTCCCATACCACCAGGCTACCCAGAAAAACCAGACCAGACATGGCAATAAAGCCTGATATCAAAGCCATGGACTGGGATTCCCGCCAGAGAATCACTGGCAGGAAGAAAGGCAACAGTCCGGTCAGGAAACCATGTAGCCCGGCAAACTGGTAGAAAAAGGCTGGCCGCTGAATCATCAGAAAACATCCGCCAGCTGGATATCAATGTTATCCAGTTTCTCGAAATGTCGGGTCAGATCTTCTTTCTCGCCATAACGAGGGTAGTCATGCATCTTCACATAAGGGCGGGAGTTTACTTCCAGAAGAATGCATTTTTGATCTTCAAAGCTGTACTCAATACCTTTCTCCATAATGACATCGATGCCCAGAATATTGGCGTTGAAGATATCCAGTACCTTTTCCATTAACTGGATATTCTCTTGGGGAACGGTGTCTTTATTAATCGTTTCCACCACACCGCCCGGAGCCAGGGCAATACGGTGAAACAGTTTGACGGTTTCTCCCTCTGCAGGAACGGTTTCCAATGAACGTTGGCTTTTCGCCAGAAACTGTTTGGTGGTTTCTCCTTTGCTCAGCGGATAGATGCAGGGGTAAAGCTCCATGTCCTCACGGGTTTTATTCTCCTGGTCAATAAGTTCCAAGACCGAGCTTTGCCCATTACCAGTCACCTGGGGCGGATAACGCCGGATAACAGAAATCACCTTACCATTGGCAACAAGAACCCGGTAATTACGCCCTTCCAGGTACTGCTCAACAACACTGACCGGCCACCAGATTTTTGCCAGAAGAATGGCTTTCCACAGCTCTTTGAAATTACGGATCGGAAAATAACTGCCCCGGGAAAAACCACCAACATTAGGCTTCACAACCAATGGAAAGCCATGCTCTTTGGCAAATCGGATAGCCCGCAGGGGATTAATAAAGATATCGCCCCTGGCGTGAGGAATATCATGCCCGGCAAAAGCATCACGAGCCTGCTCTTTGGAGCGGCAGCTTTTGCGTACATCCAGATCGTTATAACTGGTGCAGCCGTCCATAAAGGTTTTGCTGATCCAAGCATAAAGTGCTTTTTTCACTGACTTCATTATTTATGCTCCTTCATGTACGGGTGACTTGGTGACAGCTGCACGGTTCTCACGGTGAACCTTTAATTTGCGGAAAAAGACAGATTTACGGGAGCCGGTTTCTGGCACAGTTCCGGTGACATAGGCCAGCCGGGCCGTAACGTTATTCATGATCGAAATTTTTCTGGCCAGGCTGACATTGTCTGACAAAAGAACCAGCGGCATAGGCAGAAACAGATTGATCTCAAAAATATGGAAGTGACCACTCATTAACTCGTCAAGGCTGTTGGCACGGATACCAAAGCGTGCCATGCGGAACTTACCGACACTTCTCAGGTTCTGCCAAAGAGTTTGCTGCTGCTCTTCAGACAGCTCGCCGGTCATATCCCAATAACGGGTTTCACGGTTATTAATGCTGTTAACAGGCAGCTTTTCCCCGGACAGATTGATAGCTTCGGTGACAGACAGAACGGAGAAGTCTTCTTCCATGTCTCCAGGAATGATGTACACCTCAAATTCCCGTGACCCACTCGCGGCTTCCTGAATCAGGTAAGGAACATTACCCGCCGGACGCTGTGCACGAATCTGATCCAGTTGAACCTGGCTGCCTGCTCTGCGAATACCAACAGAGTTCTGGCCCCACTCCGGTTTAACAAACACCGGAAATGATTCGGGCTGTTCAATTCCGGTGTCACGAAATTGATTCAGTCTCCATGTCGCAGGAATAAAACGGTCAATATCAAGTTTGGAAAAAATACCCTTGGTTTCATTGAAGTAATCAGCATTCAACTGAAAGAACAACCAGGGCTTAACCCTTTGCCTGAGGCAGTGCAACAGATACAGCATCACCATGAGTGCACGCAGCAACATAAAAGCCTTCCTTCGATTTTTTCTTTGGAAGTACCTTTTCCATCACCTCGGGGTGAAGAAAAAGGTATTTCCCGCCCAGGACTGTTTGTTATGAATCTGAATCAGGACTTCTTGTCGCGAATAAGGGCGAAGTTTGCCCAGGCACTCAGAAGGCCAAGTACAAGAATGGAAACAGCGGCATAGAACAGAGACCCACCGTCGCTTTTACCTTGGTGCAGAACTTCAATACCCAGAGGTGTGGCAAGATGAAAGAAGGCAGCACCAGTCATAATACCCGCCGCAGCCAGACCACCAAGGCCATGAAGATTACGACGGCTCAACAGGGCAGGAACACGAACAACTTTACTGGCAGCAAACAGCAGGCCTGGCAGCAGGATCAGAGCAGATACAGCCAGCTCAGCAGCACCAACAGCAACTGCACCATGCTGAGCAAACCACTCACCGATACCCTGACCAAGAATGCCTTTCATCCATTCGCCGATAGTACCGAAGATATGCTGAGTGTCCGGGTGATTTAAAAATTTATACGGCAGTGACCCAAGAAAAACCTTGGCAGTCCAAAGTGCCACAACCCAACTGAAAAATGCTACAGCCTTATTTTTCATAAATCCCCCGGAGCCCCAAAAAGTCGGAAATGCCGACCAAAGATGTAAATAGAGTTACCTCCTCTTACGGTGGAAAACTCAGAGCGGATTCAGGAAGAAGATATTTTTTTGTGAAAAGGCCTGTAGCTGTATTGAAAAAAACAGTACCAAGCATGCCGAAACTGGAAGATAAAAAATGGCACAATGGTACGTTAACGGCTCAAAGTGCCAGTGCGGATTGGCCCGAACATTTGCCCGAAACCCGAGGAGCGGCAGGGAAAACACATGAAACCCCTTGCTATCACTGGCCTCAAAGCCAAATCGGGATTGAAAGCACCGGTGGAGAAATTGTCAGGGTTATCTTCTCATTTCCAGGAGGGCGACGATTCCACTTTACGGAACCTTCAGGCAATGAGTTTGCAGTTTGGTCTGATAAATAGAAGCGTCCCCAGCGAACTGTAAAATTGTCAATTGTGAATACCCTTCACTTTTGGTTCCGGCCAATCGGGCATGGCACTGAGTCATCTTTTCCTGAGCTTCGTCTCCATTACAAATCTTTACAATGCTCTGCATTCAAACAGTCCAGTCCCAAATAGAGCAGCAAAAAACCGCGATAATGCTAAAAAAGTAGCTCTCTGCCTGACTTGGTCTACTTTTATACGGCTGCGTTATTAACTGAATTCAAGACTCTGCTCTATCGAATAGCGGTTAAGTGCGTAAAAATAATAGCAACATGCCTATACCTCGAGGGGGGCAGGCGTTGTACCATGGCGAAAGTTAAAAGTGTGTTACATTCTTTATGATCGATTTAAAACGTCCCGGGCGTAGTAGCTCCATCCGTTTTTCATAAAAGATTGCAGAACTTCTAGCTTTACTGCCTTCATTGCAAGGCGAATTTGGTAATTGAAAATCAGGAAATAGCTATGTCTACTACTACCGGTATTGTTAAGTGGTTTAACGACGAGAAAGGTTTTGGCTTCATCACTCAGGAAAATGGCGGTCCAGACGTGTTCGCTCACTTCCGTCAGATCAAAGGTGACGGCTTCAGATCTCTGGCCGAAGGCCAGCGTGTTGAATTCACTGTGACCCAAGGTCAGAAAGGCCCTCAGGCTGAAGATATCGTAGTACTGTAATTTCAGTATCACGGCTTATCTGACCTTCAGTCAGATAAGCAATGTATCAAAAAAGGCAAAACCGAATGGTTTTGCCTTTTTTATTGGTTAAGGATGTCATATGCTAATCCACCTCTACTCCTCAGTTTTCCCAGTTAAGTAAAGACTTTACGGGATTCATGGATAACCTTAAGTGCTACATTGATCTTTCCGTCTGCCAGATTCTGCAGGTACATCTCCATTGCTGATTGAATCATTGGATGAAGCCTGGCTGGATAATCATTCATCTTTACATTTTGCGTCTTCCTATATCCTACAAGCAGGATATGTGGAATGCTCAGTTCCACTTCAATTTCCGTATTCTTTGAGCAGCAGGGCATATTAAGGTCCCCAGGTCTACCGCGTAACTTGATATTTTTTAGTTGAAGCTTTTCTTTGATTCTGAGGGCAAATACTGTAAGCAGTTCTGGATCATGCTTCTCAAGCTCTTCCCGTTTTACATGCATATTGAGAACTGGCCACAGTGAGGTCTCCTGCTGGAGTGTAAGAGCCTGTTCATAATCTTATCGCAGGCTCTTAGAAATAAGCTGAAGTATCAGTTGATGATGGGGATGGTGAACGGCTTCTTTTTCTGCTCCCTGTACCTTCATTATTCTGCACACTTGCTGTGGGGTAACTATTAAGGCTCCCTGCCGGTGATGATTCGTGTGATCCGTACATTCTGTTCTCCCTAACATCTGATCTGTCCCACCCTGCATTCCATGCTTAGGGCTAATACATCATAAGACAAATCTCAGCCTGCAATATCAGATGCATTGTAACAACTCTGTTGGAATAACTAACAGGAAATCAAAGAATGAGGAGGGAAAACTGAGCCTGAAAGCAGGCTCAGTAGGGGGAATCAGAGTCGAATGTTATCAATCAACCTCTTCCATCATATTAATTCCCAGAGCCTTGAGAACATACTTCTCATACACCGGCTCGGGAGTGCCTTTCTTCATCTTGCGGATAAAGTATTTTTCAAAGGCCACCTTGGCAAAGTGCACCCATTTGCCCTTCTTCATCCAGGCCACATTGCGGGGTGGAATCTGAGGCATGGCGACAAATGCCACGCCGGTATCGCCCATATCTGCAAGGCAGATCGCATTCCAGGCACCTTTGGCATCTGGCACACCGCTGCGGATTTCAGCAGCAATATTCTGCGCCAAAGCCTTGGACATAGACTCAATCATATAGCCTGTCTTCGGCACACCGCAGGGAACCGGTGTTGCTTCCAAAGGAGGAATAGCCACACAGACACCGGTTGAGAAGATGTTGTTATAGGCAGGGTTACGCTGGTAATCATCAATTTTCACAAAGCCCCGGGGATTAACCATTTCCTCGACTTCACAGAGAGGTTTGATACCACGGAAAGCCGGAATCATCATTGAGAAGTCAAAGGGCAGCTCCAGATTGCGCACCACTTCTCCCTGCTCGTTCAGACCCTCAACGTACATGGTGTTCTCTTCAACCCTGGTCACCCGGGCATTGGTTACCCACTGGATATGCCGCTGACGAAGTTCAGCTTCCAGCATACCTTTGGAGTCTCCCACACCACCAAGCCCAAGATGGCCAATGTACGGTTCGCTGGTGACAAAGGTAATGGGGGTTTTGTGGCGAATTTTGCGCTTCTTAAGATCTGAATCCACCACAAAGGCAAATTCATAGGCAGGGCCAAAACAACTGGCTCCCTGAAAGGCACCAACAACAACAGGGCCCGGCTTTTCCACCAGCCTGTCATAAACTTCCTTGGCTTTCTTTGCATGGAACAAAGAGCAGATAGACTGGGTATAGCCGTTCTCAGGTCCGGCACCTTCAATCTCATCAAATGCCAGTTCAGGGCCGGTGGCAACAACCAGGTAATCATATTCCAGCCATTCACCATTCCCTAGCTTCAGGCGGCAGCCATCGGCATCCAGCTTGGTCATGGGACTGGCAATAAAATTGATGTTTCTTCTTTTGAGATAAGGCTCCAGTGGGAAGCTAACTTCTTCCGGCTCACGCCAGCCCACGGCAATCCATGGATTTGAGGGCACAAACTGAAAATCGGCATTTGGGTTTACGACGGTTATCGCATGCCCCTCACCAAGAAGGTCGCGAAGCTCATAAGCTGCTGGCATTCCGCCAAGTCCGGCACCCAATACGACAACATGCGCCATATCATCCCCCTTATATTATTATTTTTTTCATTAGCATAATCTAATATAAAGATTGAGTTCAACTTAGACTTTAGTCTTACAAATACCGCGTCCCCTGCTATTGTTCTCCCTCACTCGACAAATAACATATTCCCAAAATCCATTGAGGACACAAGATTGCCCGCAATACCAAAAAAGCCCGATGCCATTCTGCTGGATATGGACGGCACTTTATTTAATACGGAAATTATCTTTAAAGATCTTTGGCAGAAAACAGCCACCGGGTTTGGTCTTGACCTGACCGATGAGCTTTACCAGAAATTCATCGGTGCCCGTTATGACCAGTGCGTTGGGTTTATCGAGGAGCTAGGCGGGCCGGGTTTCGATATCAATACCTTCCTTGATGCCATGACCAAAGACGAGCAGGAAATCAAAAGCAACCCGATTCCCCTCAAGCCTGGCACGCTGGAACTGTTTGACTGGCTGGAAGCAAACAAGATTCCAACGGGGCTGGTGACATCATCCAACCGTGAAACAGTACAAAAGCACTTTCTTCACTACGGTGGTGAAGATCACTTCAGTGTTATTGTCTGTGGTGACGATGTGAATCATCCCAAACCGGAGCCAGAACCTTATCTTCTGGCCTGCCAGAGACTGGGTGTTAACCCTGAGAACGTTGTTGCGGTTGAAGACTCAAATCCGGGTGTTGTCTCTGCGCTTAAGGCCGGTTGCAGAACAATTATGGTCCCCGATGTGTTGCCTCCTGATCCTCAACTAAAAGATTCCGTTGAAGTCATACTGAGTAGCCTTGAACAGTTACCCGGTTGGATCGATAAACACGACTAAACCCCAATGGCACTGACTTAAGCCGCCTTCCCTTGGTATGTCTTAAGCCGTCTGGCCTTTGCACGGGAGTGTTGCAACTTTGGAAAAGCTTTTGGTCGCCTCTTCACTGCCCGTGGTTCAGACCGCCCTGATCGATCCCCTACCTGATGTTCGGCCATTATGCCCAGCATTATATCAACAACACCTGCCAGACCATCTGTAGACAGTAGTAATATGTGGAAGTCTCGCACGGTTTGCTGTGCCGCTCTGAAACTGATTTCCCTGGGGGACTGCCCCGTCATCTGCACCGTTCGAGCCATCAATGCCCGTAACAGTGTTTTTGATGTTCTTCAAGATCCAGTGTTTCAGAGACCACCGGAAGCGTTGTCACTGTCGTACGACCATGCCCTTTGTGTCCCCGTTGTTGTCCCTTGGGCCGGGATGAGGAACGAGCCTGCTTTTTCTGCTTTCGGGAGGAGCCGGATTTCTTTTCACTTGATCGGCCAAAAACCAGGTGTTGCACGTCTGCAAGCTGGTTCTTGAGGGTGTCGATCTGAGCCTGGAAAGTCACTATTTCACGCGAGTGCTCGACCTTCATCTGTTTGACTTGGTCAAGAGCTTCCTGTTTCCGTTTCCGGGTGCGTTGCCACTGGATGCGCCATTGTTTAGCCTGAGCTTTCAGTTCGATGTAATCCACTTTGCTGAGAATGACCTGAGCGTAGGCAAAGGGGATTTTGACTGGATCTGGCGCAACCTCTGATGTGTGAGAGGTGTCAGAGAAAAGCATGAAAGGAATATAGCCCTCTTGGGACGAAAGGGGGAAGTTTGGACTAGGAGTTCACGGAATACTTACTATCGGTTAAATCATTATCTGTGGTCTCAATCCGGGATACTTCTTTCTTATCAGTGACAGGTAATGAATAAACATTATTGGAACAGAGACCGACAACAATAACCACCAACTGTAAGAATGAAATAGCAAAATAATTTCGATTTTTAAAAACGACCGTCATATGAATCTTTATCACCACAAATAAAGAATCAATATTAGTGGACTTAAATAATAAAAAACTACAACATAGTTAAATCATTTAGAAAAAAACAACCAACATGTTAACTGAGGTAATAGCAGGCTGGTAGAGATCATTAACCGGTTATGATTATTCACAATGATACATAACCGGATAAATACCATTAATTTGTCTTATTGTTTTGAAAAGTGCTTAGACGTTGTAATGATTATTTCACTTCCCGGTAGTATTTGTAAACAGAATGCTTGGTTACATTCAGCTTATTGGCAATATGCTGGGGAGCACCTTTCATCTGGAAAATGCCACGATCATAGAGCTCATGCACAACACAGCGGTTCTTCTGCTTCAGAGGAATACTGCGGTCTGCAGCCACTTCATTGATCACTTCTTCAGTTACGGTGTCCAGAAGATCATCCATGTTATTGTTGAAGGATTCATTCAACACCTTGTCCTGATCACTCAGACCAGGCATGAGAGTCTTGATAATCTCAGGGAAAGGGCGGTTCAGGTTCATGTTAATGCACAGGAAACCAATAAGATGTCCTTTAGAATCAGTGCAACCACAGGAAATTGATTTAAACAGGTTACCATCACGACCATGTGTAAAATAAGGCCCGGTATTCAGGTTACCGGTCTTACGCATTTCTGCGACCTGTTTTACACCAAGGTCAGTCATTGGTGAACCAAGTTTTCTATTGGTTAGATTTCCATTCACAATATGAACAACGGAACTTCCAACAGAATCAAGTGAGTGGAGAAGCACTTCACAGTGTGGGCCGATAAAGTCGGCAACAAAATCGACAATAATGAAATAAGGCTTAAGAGCCTCAAGATTCTTGTCTTGACTAGCTGTATCCATATCAGAACTAAAATCGCATAGAGAATGTCATTAACCTTTATAGAGGAAGCATTCTACAGGCACTTTGCGCTGCATCAACAGATGTTACCTTTGGTGCAATATTTTAATAATTTGTTTACTTTATTTACCAAAAGTGCAGTTAACCTCTTGTTTCACAGAAAGTTCCTCTACAACCCACACACTGTTGAATTACATTTATCGGTACTCTTCGGTCAATTACAAACCGAGTATTCCATAGGACAGACAACTGCCATAAAGTAGTTCAAAACAAGAGGAGATACCATGCCACAATTAGGGATCCTCCTTTGTGGAGAACAGGATCAGGATACTCTCGACGCTTTTGGCCCCTACGCAGATGCTTTTATTGCCATGCTGGATAATTGCCAGCCTGATTTCTGGCGCTATAAAGTCTGGCACTGTTACCAGAATGAAATCCCGTCCATCCCGAATGAAAACGATGCCTGGATTATTACCGGAAGCCGTCTGGGGGTTTATGAAGGACATCCCTGGATTGAACCCCTCTCGGCATTTGTCCGCAATGTTGCCATAGACGGCAAAATTCCTTTAGCTGGCATCTGCTTCGGACACCAGCTTATCCATCAGGCTCTTGGCGGCACAGTTCGCAAATCAGAAAAAGGCTGGGGAGCAGGTGCATACCCAGTCTCTATTTATAAAGATTTTGCCGGGCTGAAAGCAGGAGAATCCTGCAAGGTTCTGGCTATCCATCAGGACCAGGTCATTGATAAGGCACCAGGTTTTGAAGTTCTTGGTGGCAGTGCTTTCTGCCCGGTGGCCATCACCACCAACGGCACCAATATCCTGACCATGCAGCCCCATCCTGAGTTTGAAAACAAAGAGTTCTCATTTATCTGTGGCCGTAACAGGGAAAAGATCGGTGAGGAGCGTACCGATGGAATTCTTGCTTCGCTGACTGAGCCTGATGACCGCCAGACTGTCAGACACGAGCTTAACCGCTTTCTAGGAGCCTGTCGGACTTAACCGACCGTAGCGAGAAAAAGTCCGGTTTGAGTCAGTTTCTAGAAGCACTTGAGGATAATAGTGGTTCTATTTGACGAAAGTGGTTCTAAAAACTGGCCAAATCCGGCTTTTTCGCAGTAGGTGCGCGTTAAATCCGACAGGCTCCTAGGTGGAGACTAGCCCAGCTTAAACCTGACAGGAATGCGCACCTGCGAGCGCATGGCCTGTCCATTTTCCATCAGTGGTAAAAAGCGCCAACGCCTTACGGCTGTCAAAGCGGCCTTATCCAGAATTTTATACCCGGATGTTTTTTCCACTGTCATGCTGACGATGGAGCCACGGGTATCCAGTTTTACATCCAGAATCACAATTCCCTCCTGCCCCATACGACGTGCCCGGAATGGGTATCGGAGAGGGGTAGGCTCACTTGCGAGATTAGGTTCCTGGATCAAGTGATACTCACTACCACCACCTGACTGTTTAGGTTGAGGATTATTAGCCTCAACATCACTGCCATTTATTGACCGACCTGTAATTTGTGGAAGGTCTTCGACCGACTCCTGATTTCTCTTTGGGAGTTCTGTTTTCTTGACTAGTTTCCTTTCTAATTCTTTATCCGGTTCTTGAACATGTTCCTCTCTAGCCACTTCTTCTTGCTTCACTGGCTCTTTCTTTACTGGCTTAACCTGTTCAGGTGGAACAGGTGCTGGAGCTAGATGCTTTACCTCTGAAGGAGCAACTGTGCTGACAACTTTCTTAACTTCCTTAGGTTCAGCTGGTGTAGGAACCGCCTGCCGGAACAGATCAACAGCAAAGTGCCTTGCCGCAGAAGCTGCAGGTATTGGAGGCCTGCGCACAGATGATCCTGCCAGGCTCATACCCACAACAATATGAATGGCTGCGGACAGCAACAGTGCAACGGTGATCGGTTTGGACATACCCTCAATACAAGCTCAGTGAACAAAATCTGCCCGCATACAATACACCGGTAGTGGGTCAAATGTGTGTTTCATGCGTAAATATCCCTACCAAACTCGACCTTGTTAATCAGCATTCCGATGACAATATCGTGCATCTTTTCTAACTTGGAAAAACAGATAGTTTTCCAGGCCAAACGCTTAATCCACGTCCTGACATTCAGGTTCTTTCGCTCTATTTTTGGCGTATTTCTCTTGCCAAAAACATAGGCCAGAACGGACGCCCTTCTGGCTAACCGACGAGATGACCTATGAAACACACATTTGATCCACTACCAATTTTTTGTCTACCGAGAAAGATAAGCAGATACCCAACCTCTCTTAGAGCCTGTTCATATGCATTTCCGGTAACTGGTTCCAAAGGATCCCACCTGTTATTGGTTCCCATCAGCCCTGATTGCCAGGGCCAGGTAGGGATTAGCATCAGCAGCCCCAATCCGACACTCTACCCTTTTGGGATCCAGGTGACCCAGCTATAGCCCTGAGAGCTGTTTTCCTATTGTCTACTCCCCAGGTGGTACTGGTCGGAGCCCAGAAACCAGGTACAAAGCGGCTGTAACTATTGACGGTTGGGGCCATCATACAAAGCAGTTCAGGCAACGGTCGCTGCTGCCCGGGTAATCCTCCGACCAGCGTGCCATGAAAGTCACCATCAGATTTTTCATCTGGGCAGCCACCTTTAAATAGGTCTTAAACAGAGCGGCCTTATCTGCCGCAACGGCATCATCAACAGCCAATACTGCTTCAATCACTCCTGGATCAGCTTCAGAGTGGAGCCCTTCAATCGGGAAGTCCATCTCCTCAGCCATCCCCAGAATATCCTGATAGAGATCTGAATAGACGGAGTTACGAAGCATGGAATATCCAAACCAGTCAGGTGTGATCGGTTTCAGGTTTCGAAATCCTTTCTCTCTAATGGAGTGAGGCGTCTCATTAAAGACAAACACCTCATATTCAAATGCAGACAGTGCCTGAAAGCCCATCTCAGTGCATTTATTCAGAACTCCACGCAGAACTCCCCGAGGGCAGACAGATTCTGCTGAACCGGCAAACTCCGAACAGAAGCGGACTCTGCTTTCTGCTCATCTCCTGATCATCAAAGGAATAAATATCGCAACAGGAAGAAGGAATAATTCGAACTGGCGCATCCGAATAACCTGTATGCCAGCCTGTATATTTGCTGTTGCTATAGAGCTGATCTTTACTGTCCCAACACAAGCTTTACGGCCATCCAGCTATGCGGGGTTAAATTCAAATCGAGCTCGAACAATACCATGATCCGTAGTGCCCGTTTCCTTATGGTTTTCATCATTAAGATGATCATTAAGAATATCCATACCCTTAAATGCCCAGATACGTTTACGGCTGTTGTCGTAAAACTCCTGGCTTACCAGAATGTGATCAAGCGACTCTCGGGTATTCTTGTAGACATGGGTGTAATAAACATCTCTCAGGCTACGATACTCCTGCAGCGTTCCAACTGAGTACAAACCTGAATCGCTTCCGCCTCTGGAGGAGTGAGACAACAGGTAATTTGGCTGGTCCGTCAGAATATTCAGCGTGTTGCTGTGCTGGCTGTCATTCAAGTCACCCATCACGATAACCGGGGTATCTGTTTTCTTTAAACGCTCTGTCAGAATCATTCGCAGAGCAGCTGATTCTGCTGTGCGCCTGATTGTCGAAATGGCATTACCCAGTGCGGCCTGATGCCTTGAATACATGGATTTTTTATACCAGTTCTCGCTTCTTATGGAGGTGGGCTTTTTAGACTTAAAGTGGCAGACATAAATATGTATAGCTGGCTGATCCTGCCTGGGCTTTACCTTGAAGTGCAGGACAGGTCGGGAGAACTTGTTAACCTGAACGGATATATCCGGTGTTTGCGCATCATCACCTTTACTGTCCAGCTTGAAATGTTCAGGAAACTCATCAATCCATTCTGGCTCACCTACCAGCATTTTTTTCTTAACGGCACCTCCGCAGACAATTCGGCCTCCGGTGTGATCATAGGGAACCAGTAAGGAGTACTCCTCATCCAGCCCAGACATGGCAAAGGCATTCTGGAGGGAGTCTCCATGCCAGAGTTCCTGGAATCCCCAGATATCAGCCGAGTGATGAGTAAGCACCCTGGAAAGCCAGACCAGCTTTTTGCTGTACTCCTCTTCACTCAAACCATCCCTGTCAAAGTAAATCGGTCTTCCCGGCTCATTGAGATTGTATAAATTACAGGTTGCAAAGCTGATTTGTGGACGAGGCATAATTTTTCTCCATTTATTATTGTTCTTTTCTTCAAGCTACTCCTGCTGTTTGAAAATTAAATGACAAATAACAAGGAAAAAATCTGTGCTGATTTGCTTGATATAGACCAGATTCCCAGCTTGAAAACAGGAGTAAGCTGCGCACTATTTCATTCCAGATATTGGGCAATCTTATGCGAATTATTGAAGTGGTTGAATACAACCCGGAATGGGCTGATCTGTTTCAAAAGGAGCAGACACTTATTCAAAACGCTCTGACACCTTTGGAAGCAAAGGTTGTTCATATTGGCAGTACTGCAGTTCCCGGCCTGGCAGCCAAACCAGTAATCGACATCATGATCCTCCTTCCGGAGATTACAGAAATCGACAACTACAACGAAAAGCTGGAGCAGCTGGGTTATGAGCCAAAAGGCGAGTTTGGTATTCCCGGACGCCGGTTCTTTATGAAAGGTGGTGACAACCGCACTCACCATATTCACGCTTTTACAGAAGGGAACCCGGAAGCTGTTCGGCACCTGGCTTTTCGGGATTACCTGATAGCTCACCCACAGGTAGCGGCTGAGTACGCCTCTCTCAAGCTCGCTGTTGCCCGGAGCTGTGATAATGATATGGCGGTCTATTGTGATGAAAAGAATGATTTCATCCAGCATCATGAAAAGCTGGCGCTGAAATGGTTTGCATCCAAACCATCTACAAACATCACTTCATAAACATCTTGGGCTTTATAAAGCACCCCAGATGAGCACAGCCTGATTTAAGCTCTGACCAATTTCTGATATCACACTCAAGCCGTACATAAGCACAGGTGGGTACATTCAAAAGGTCGCTGTCGCTCAGTTCATTGACTAAATCAGTGATGGCGGGGTTGTGCCCAACAAGAGTGAGGTTGTTGATGCTGCTCTCAGCGTTCCTGCACCAATGGATCAGCTCGTAGCTACTAAATGTATAAAGCATCTCATCTGTCTGCCATTCAGGCGCAGAGACTGGCAGGCTTTGGTAGATTCCAGTGATAGTGTCCTGTGCCCGCCGGGCACTGCTGCAAAAAACATGATCAAAGCTACAGTCTGCTTCTACCAGTTTGAGCCCCATAATTTCACAGGAGTGAATACCTCTTGGGTTCAGAGGGCGCTGATGATCGGAAAGATCAGGAAAGTCCCAGCTCGATTTGGCATGACGGATAAGATGCAGAGTTTTCATTATTATCTCTTACCCCATAAAAATGGTTACAAAAGATTATGCCTGAAGAGTAAAATTTAAAAAGCGGCCAGCTGACCGCTTTTGATTACAGACAGTCTTTACCAGCTATTACAGGCCAACCATCTGCACTGCATCACCAGTTTCCAGTGGCTCTGAAGTGTAAGACCACTCAATCCAGGAGCCGTCATAGTTCTTCACATTCTGGTAGCCCAACAGCTGAGTCAGAACAAATGTAGTGTGGGCAGAACGAACTGCTGACTGGCAATAGGCAATAATTGGCTTGTCCGCAGTTATTCCTGCTTTTTCATAGATAGCTTTCAGCTCGGCAACAGTTTTGAAGTTTTTGCCCGCATCCAGAGCCTTCTTATATTCAACAAAGACAGAGTGAGGAATACGACCGGCACGGAATGCTCCACTCTTCATACTTTCGCCTGTAAATTCCTTGATAGAACGGGTATCAAGGATAATTGCATCACCGGTTTCAAGGGCACGCTGCACATCGTCCAAAGACGCCAGCCGATAATCATTCTCTTTCCATGGGAACTTGTACTCAGTCGGTTCACGCTTGGCGGACTCGGAATGCACCATCTCAAATCCGGCAGCTGCCCATCCCTGGTAACCACCATCAATCATTTTCACCTTGCTGTGGCCATACATATCCAGCAACCACCAGAGGCGGGCCGCATCGTAGTTACCTTTGGCATCGTAAGGAACAATCGTGGTTTCCGGAGTCACACCCAGACTGCCCAGAAGCTCTTCCATTTTGTCACGGGTAGCGCGCATACCGCCAAAAGGATACTGATCATCGTCTGCAGAAATATCAGGACGCCAGACCTGCTGGGCTCCGGGAATATGCCCCTTACCCATAAAATCAGTTATGCGGCGGACATCGATGACAACTACATCTTCTCCTGAAGCTATAAATGATTTGGCCTCCTGTGGTGTCATCACAATATCAGCTTTGTAATATTGCTGATTCTTGCCGACACTCACTTCAACTTTCACCACTTCAGGTGCTTTGAAAACAAATTGATAAGCGGTACCTGCTGCAACAACAAGACCAAGAGTCACACCTGCCAGTACTTTGTTCATAATTTCCCCCAGAAATTTACAACATGAGTGAAAGCTTCATCCCCGGCTGTCACCCTTGGGTTATGCCAGAGAGAGAACAGGCATAACAGACACTGGTCACACAGCTCCTAGCCGTGCTTTGTCTTACTAATGACTTTCAGCAACCATGCCTTTCTTCTTCAGAAGCGAAGGCAGCAGAGACACGCCAACAAAGCAGATGGCACCGATTCCCAGGTAAATAAATGTTTCGCTGGACATACCCTCACCGCTTGAAATGGCGCCAGCCATAAAGCAGAAAGCGATAGTTCCGGGAATAATGAAGAGCGTGGTTAACAGGCTATAGGTCCAGAAGCCGATTCCTGTCAGCCCGTAAGCGTAATTCTGGAGATTAAAGGGGAAGACAGGCACCAGGCGGGTAATCATCAGCATCCGCCAGCCCTGGCGGGAAACACCTTCATCAATCTTGCGAAATGCCGTGTTGTTGGTCGCCCAGCCCTCAACCATATCACGCGCTGCGTAGCGGGCAACCAGAAAGGCGCAGGCCGCACCAAGACTTGCACCGACCAGAGAATAAAATGCCCCCAGCAATGGACCCCAGATAATGGCCGCCACGATTGTGACAGGGCTTCCAGGAAGAAAGAAAAGACACGCTGCAATATACAACCCGATATAAATTAACGGTGCCAGCACTCCATAACTGGTGATCCAGGTTTGAATCGCCTTTAAGTTATCGAGAGTCAGATAATCAAAAACACCAAATTGATGAAGAGTCGCGATAGCAATAACTAATACAGAAACAATGACAATCAATTTGCCCTTGTTTGCTGTTGGTTGGGAAGAAGTCATGATTTTACTTCCTGGGTTTTCCACATTTTTGAGATTGGGAGAAGCAGCTCTTATTCAAAACAGCCTGAGCCACCTCCCCCAAGAGGACATCGGTTTCACTTACAAACTGGCAAGGGTCCCTGCGACTGTCACGGCATCACCGGATTCAACAGGCAGGTTGGAAGCCTGGGACCATTCAATCCAGGCACCGTCATAGTTCTTAACATTCTGGAAACCCATCAACTGGGTCAGAACGAATGTGGTATGAGCAGAGCGAATGGAAGAGTGGCAGTAAGTAATAATTGGGGTATCCGGAGTGACGCCAGCAGCCTTATACACAGATACCAGTTCTTCTATGGCCTTAAAGTTCTTGCCTGCATCCAGGGTATTGCTGTAGTCCACAAGGACAGAACCGGGAATACGTCCGCCACGGGCAACACCGCCAATAATCTTTTCACCGGTATGTTCTTTGAGAGAGCGTGCATCGATAATCACAGCGCTCTTGTTTTTAATCGCATCCTGTACTTCTTCTATAGATGCCAGCCGACGATCATTTTCGGCCCACGGGAATTGATAGGTGGTCGCTTCACGTTTGGCTGATTCGGTATGAACCATATCCAGGCCGGCAGCCTTCCAGCCCTGGTAACCGCCATCAATTAGCTGAACCTTGCTGTGGCCATACATATCCAGCAGCCACCACATACGGGCGGCGTCATAGTTATTACTGGCATCGTAAGGAATAACGGTGGTGTTGGAGGTCACGCCCAGACTGCCGAGAAGCTCAGCCATTTTTTCGCGTGTTGCGCGCATGCCACCAAAGCCATATTCACCTTTATCAGCCTGCATTTCCGGACGCCAGATCTGCTGGGCACCTTCAATATGCCCTTTGGCCAGGAAGTCTGCCTGCTTGCTGATATCAATCAGCACAACATCTTCCCCGGCTGCCAGCATGGCCTGTACCTGCTGCGGTGTGATTACGATATCTGGGTTGAAGTACTGCTGATTCTTCTCAGCTTTGACTTCAACCTTAATGACTTCCGGTGTTTTAAATACAAAGTTGTAGGTTGCACCTGCAACAGCGATACCAAGAACAGCACCTGCCAATAGCTTGTTCATACTTCCCTCAAGACTAAACAGCTTACAGTTGTCCGGGCGTAAACCTTCTTGCAGCCCTGCGCCCCCAAAGCCATGCCCTGATCGGGCATGGAAAATCTTTTACTCTTCAAATGTTGGCGACCTGGATCAGGCCACGCTTACTCTTGTAACGATTTACCCAGCTCTTTACTGCGCCGTGGTTCCGCTGTTCGGCGCTGTCTTTCATATACATTTCACCGAAGACAAGATCGAGAATATGAACAGAGTCCTTACCGCCTTTTTCCATCGATTCCCGACAGGCCGCGCAATAAGACACCATATGCCCGGATTCAACTTCTTCGGTGCGGGAATCCATCACTCTGCTGGCCAGCCCGGGGTTGGCAGGAACAACCATGCCGCCAAAGCCACAGCATTTTGCGGTTTCACGGGTATGTGGGGGTTCTTCGGTTCTGTACCCCATCTCGTTCATTACCCAGCGCACACCATCATGGATAGAAGACACATGACGGGTGGAACAGGAATCATGGATGGCAAAGGTGACATCGCTACCCTCACCAACTCCTTTAACCCCTTCGGGCAGACCCAGTTCGGGCAAAATCTGCCACAGAGAGCGCACAGGCTGTTTGGCATACTCGGAAAGAGTCAGGTAACAGCTTTGACAGGCAACGATGATTTCTTCCGCTCCTGATTCATCAATAGCATTCTGCAGCTGGGCAAAACGCTCTTTGAATAACTCCTGCTGCCCCAATGCCTTGGTTGGCTTGCCGCAGCACATCAGGATGCTGCCGATACCCGGCATTTTTTCCTTCAGATAGGAAAAAGTTTTTTCGACAAGTTCAGGGTTATAAGAAGGCAGCGAGCAGCCTGGAATAAAGACTCTCTTCTTGTTATCAGGTTTATATTCCGGTGCTTTCTGGACAGTGTTGAAGACCTTGGAGAAACCCAGAGCCTGATGAACCTTGATGGCTTTATGACCTTTCATCGGTGACTCGCCATTGTTGGCTTTCACCATATCGACTCGAGCGCTCATCAAGGCACCCTTGATATCAAAATCGTGCGGACAAACCAACGTACAGGAGCTGCACATATTGCAGGAGAAGGCGACTTCCGGAGAGAGCTTGCCGGACTTCAGAACCGCGCAGCTTAACTCCTGTGGAGAGTGACAATAATCATTCAGCATGGTGCAGGTCTGCATGCACAGTCGACACTCGCACTGCAGGCAGCGGCTTGCTTCTTTCAGTGCATCCTCTTCCCGGAAACCGAAATCAGCTTCATGGAAATCTTTTACCCGCTCTTCCGGGTCTCTCAGGGCCGTGTGCAGACGCTGAGGTCTTGCATCCGCATTGGGGATAACTGTGTCCAGCTTGGTTTGATGGCTGAATCGTTCACGTCCAGTCTCCAGGTTCTGTCCGGTTAACAGACGGTGAACTGATTCCGCAGCTCTACGGCCCTCTTCCATCGCTTCAATTGCGATGCCAGTACCATGGGCATCACCGGCAACAAACACTTTCTGGTCACTGGTCTGCAGTGTCAGACTATTACCTGCAATTCGCCCACGGGAGTCAGTTTCAAGGGCAAAGGTCTGGTTCTCAACTTTCTGTCCGACGGCAAAAACAACCGTATCAACATCCAGCTCCTGCAGTTTTTCTTCATCAAAACTGGGGGCGAAATTGCCTTGAGCATCAAACAGGGAAAGGCAGGGTTTCACAGTCATTCCGGTAACATGATCATGACCGGAAATTTCGTGTGGCCCGAACCCCGTACGAACATCAACACCTTCTTCGATGGCTTCTTCAACTTCCCAGTCATGGGCCGGCATGGAAGCTATATCACCTTCCAGACAGGTGAGATAAACCTTTTCAACTTGAGGAAGTCGTACGGCACTGCGAGCGCAATCCATGGCGACATTGCCACCGCCGATAACAAGAACTTTTTTACCGGCCTTTGGATACTCTCCTTTCAGGCTGATATCACGTAGAAAATCAACCGCATCAAAAACACCATGTCGATGGCTGCCTTCAACAGGAATAACAACGCCCTGATGTGCGCCAATGGCAAGAACAACAGCATCATGCTGTTCTTTAATTTCATCGAAAGAAATATCTTTGCCAATATCAACGCCCATCTTGAATTCAATGCCGAGTTTATCCAGCAGTGAGTATTCGTGATCAATAATATCTCTTGGTAATCTGTAGGCAGGAATTCCAACACGAAGCATGCCACCTTTTTCAGGAAGGCGATCAAATATTGTTACCGCATGGCCCTTTCGGCATAAATCAAGAGCAGCCTGTGCACCGGCGGGACCAGCACCAATAACCGCAACTCTTTTACCGCTGTCCTGTTCCTTTGTTAAATCCCAGTTTTTTTCTTTATCGTGACTATCACAGACGAAACGCTTCAACTGAGCAACTGAGAGAGGCTCATGATGTTCATTTCGTTTGCAGGCTTCCTCGCAGGGATGAGCGCAGATCCGGCCTAATGTACGGGGAATAAAGAGTTTTTCACGAATAACAGAAACGGCTTCCGAGTACTCTCCCTTGCCAATATGGCCAACATATCCTTTCACATCAGTGTGCATAGGACAGTTGGCCTGACAGTATGGACTAGCCTCACCCATACATTTATCTGCTATGGGTTGAAACTTTTCTAATGTTGTTTCTGAAACAGCAATGATTTCATTAGCAGACATGGCAATTCCGGTAGTGAATGAGTAATCCGGTTAATATGAGCTAATGCTAATATGCAAATCAGAAGCGGTTTTTTGATTTAAAACAATGCTCGAAACGGTCAAACATTAATTATCAATTCGACTGAAAAATCATGTTTACTAATGTTTTTAAGGTGAAAATAATTAATAAGAGATACGCAAAATTAAACTCAAACAACAACAAAACAGTTAACTTTAATTAAATAATTTGTTGCACAATTCAATTATCAGAAAACATAAAAATTAATTATTAGAATTTTAACTTAGCAGTATTAACCCACCTATTTAAAAACACTCTTCTTAAGAGCAACTATTTTTAAGGTGTAACAATTATTTAGAAACCTTTTGAACACATCATCACTTTTCTTAAAGATCATTTTTTTGAGTAATACCCAAAAATGCAACTGCTACACTCATGCACCTGTTTCATTTAACAATGAGAAAATGATGATCCAGGAACACAACAAGCCTGTTGCAGATGTCTGGAATCTGGGCGGCCAACATTATAATTTCGTCAGTTTCACAATTTCCGATGCTCTGGCTCATGCCACTCAGATTCTGGCTCCCACGCCCGGTGAGAATATCCTTGATATTGCGACAGGGGCTGGATGGACTGCCAGAAACGTCGCCATGATGGGGGCTCAAGCCTGCGCCATCGATATTGCAGATAAGCTTCTTGAATCAACTGAAGCTTTTTCCAGCTATATCCAACCTCATATCGACTTCAAGCTGGCCGATACAGAAAATCTTCCTTTTCCTGACAGCTCATTTGACGGCATTATTTCAACATTTAGTGTTATGTTCACCAGTGACCATAGGAAAGCAGCCAGTGAAATCGCCAGAGTCTGCAAACCTGGAGGCAGGGTTGTGCTGACAAACCAGCCGAAGATAAGGAAGATGAGTTTGTTCAACAGGTATTTAATCTGGTCAGCCGCTATCAGAGTAAACCACCTGTGACGCCTTCCCCTATGGAATGGGGTAAATCAGGACGGATCAATGAACTGCTGGGCTCAGCATTTGATCTGAAGTGTGAATATAAGACTTCAACAGTTTACTACCCGAATTCTGAAAACCACTGGAGCCTTTTTCATCCAGCTTTGGCCCACTTATTCTTACCCTGAAAAACCTTGAGAACAGCAAAAGATCAGAACTCAGGGACGAATTCATCGCAATAAGTGACCAGTATAAAACCAAACTGGGCATACAACTTGATCGGACTTACCTGTTAACTCACGGAATTCGAAGATAAAAAAAGCCCTCCACATGGGAGAGCTTTTGGGTTTTAGAAATATCTGTTCAGAGCTTTCTCTGACAAATATTAGTCCTTGTATTCCTCAACAGGAATGCAGGAACAAAACAGATTACGGTCGCCGTATACATTATCGATACGATTCACAGTTGGCCAAAACTTGCCACCGTCTTCGAAAGCAACTGGGTAAGTTGCTTCCTGACGGGTGTAAGGACGATCCCACTCTGCGGACAGAACTTCTGCCTGCACGTGAGGAGCACGTACCAGAGGGTTGTTGTCCAGAGGCCATTCGCCGTTGGCAACCTTGTCCATTTCCTCACGGATAGAGATCATGGCACTGATGAACTTATCCAGCTCAACCTTGCTCTCGGATTCGGTAGGCTCAACCATCAGAGTACCCGCAACTGGGAAGCTCATGGTTGGAGCGTGGTAACCGAAATCCATCAGACGCTTGGCGATATCTTCTTCAGAGATGCCGGTAGCAGCTTTCAGAGGACGGATATCCAGGATGCACTCGTGGGCAACGCGATCGTTACGACCAGTGTACAGTACTGGATAGTGATCCTTCAGACGCTTGGCCAGGTAGTTAGCGTTCAGAATCGCTACGGAAGTTGCCTTACGCAGTCCTTCACCACCCATGTTACGCATGTAAGTCCAGGTGATTGGCAGAACGCCTACAGAACCCCAAGGTGCAGAACTTACTGCAGTGTTACCGGCGTTAGGTACTTCCAGCTCAACAACACTGTGGTTAGCGAGGAACGGAGCCAGGTGAGCAGCAACACCGATTGGGCCCATGCCAGGACCGCCACCACCGTGAGGGATAGCGAAAGTCTTGTGCAGGTTCATGTGAGTCACGTCTGCACCGATATCGGCTGGCTGGCTGATACCTACCTGAGCGTTCAGGTTTGCACCGTCCATGTATACCTGGCCACCGTTGGCGTGGATGACGTCACAGATCTCGCGGATCTCTTCTTCATATACACCGTGAGTGGATGGATAGGTGATCATCAGGCAGGACAGGTTGTCCTTCAGTTCTTCAGCTTTCGCCTTCAGAGCTGCAACGTCTACGTTACCTTTCTCATCACAAGGAGTCACAACAACCTTCATGCCTGCAACCATGGCAGACGCTGGGTTGGTACCGTGTGCGGAAGCTGGGATCAGGCAGATGTTACGGTCATGGTCACCACGGCTCTCGTGGTAGCCCTGAATGGCCATCAGACCTGCGTATTCGCCCTGAGCACCGGAGTTAGGCTGGATGCTGATGGCTGGGAAGCCAGTCGCGCCCTGCAGGAAGACTTCCAGTTCGGAAATCATGGCACGAACACCTTCAGTCAGCTCAACTGGGGTGAATGGGTGCAGGTTGCCGATTTCAGGCCAGGATACAGGCATCATTTCGCTGGCAGCATTCAGCTTCATGGTGCAGGAACCCAGCGGAATCATGGAGTGGTTCAGAGCCAGATCGCGGTTTTCCAGACGCTTCAGGTAGCGCATCATCTCTGTTTCAGAGTGATAGCTGTTGAAGACCGGGTGCTCCAGGATCTTGCCGTGACGCAGCAGATCGGCAGGAATGGAGGAGGAGCTGGTCGCCATGTCAACGTCGATGCTGTCAACGTTCAGGCCGTGACCTTCGCCCAGAACAACATCCCACAGCAGAGCGATATCTTCGCGAGTGGTTGCTTCGTCCAGGGAGATACCGATCTTGTCACCAGCTTCACGCAGGCAGACGCCAGCTTCGCGGGAGCGCTTGATGATGGCTTCAGCGTCAGAAGTCTTAACGGTGATGGTATCGAACCAGGTGTCGTTCGCCAGTTCAACGCCCTTGCTCTGCAGACCAACAGCCAGAATATCAGCCAGGCGGTGGATACGCTCAGCGATGGTGCGCAGGCCCTGAGGACCATGGTACACAGCGAAGAAACCAGCCATGTTGGCCAGCAGCACCTGGGAAGTACAGATGTTGGAAGTCGCCTTCTCACGACGGATATGCTGCTCGCGAGTCTGCATAGCCATACGCAGGGCTTTCTTGCCGCTGGCATCTACGGATACACCGATGATACGGCCAGGCATGGAACGCTTGTACTTTTCGCTGGTTGCGAAGAATGCAGCGTGAGGACCACCATAACCCATTGGTACGCCGAAACGCTGTGCGCTACCCAGTACGATGTCAACACCCAGCTTACCAGGAGCTTCCAGCAGAACCAGGCTCATGATGTCAGCTACAACAGCAACAACAGCTTTCTTGGACTGCAGATCAGCAATCAGATCCTGTGGGTTACGAACGTCACCCCAGGTACCGGTATAAGCGAGAAGAGCACCAAACACATCGTGGCTGGCAGCTTCAGAAGCAGGGCCTACAATGATGTCGACGTCGAATCCTTTGGCACGGGTTTTTACAACGTCAATTGTCTGCGGGTGGCAGTCTTCATCAACAAAGAACAGGTTGGATTTCTTGTTCTTGGAGACGCGCTGAGCCATGGACATGGCTTCACCGGCAGCAGTACCTTCGTCCAGCAGGGATGCGCTGGCGAGGTCAAGACCAGTCAGATCCAGAGTCATTTGCTGGAAGTTCAGGATGGCTTCCAGGCGGCCCTGTGCGATTTCTGGCTGATAAGGAGTGTAAGCAGTATACCATCCTGGATTTTCCAGAACGTTACGCTGGATAACAGGAGGCAGAACAACACCGTGGTAGCCCATACCGATGAAGCTGCGAGCTGGCTTGTTCTTGCTCAGCAGGCCCTTCAGGTAGCCCAGAGTGTTTTGTTCTGTATGGGAGTCCCATTCCAGAGGAGTTTTTTCCTGCAGGATACTTCCTGGAACAGTGGAGGCCAGCATGGATTCCAGGGACTCTTCGCCCAGGAACTCCAGCATGGAGCTGATTTCTTCTTCACCCGGGCCGATGTGACGACGGATAAAGTCTTCGGTGTTTTCCAGCTGCTTCAGCGACGATACTTTACTCATATGCTTATACCGTTCTTATAAGAAATAAGAAAAGCCCCAGTGAAGGGGCTTTGTTTTAGCTTTTACTCATTTTCGCAAACGGCTGCGTAAGCATCGGCGTCCAGCAGCTCTTCCAGTTCAGCTGGAGAGCTAGGCTTAACGCGGAAAAACCATGCACCTTCATAAGGTTCAGTATTGGCCAGCTCAGGGGCTTCTTCCAGAGCTTCGTTGATAGCAACAACTTCACCAGAGATAGGAGCGTGCATGTCAGAAGCGGCTTTTACAGACTCAACAACACCAGCGTCATCGCCAGCAGACAGTTCAGTACCAACTTCTGGCATTTCTACGAATACGATGTCACCCAGTGCAGCCTGAGCGTGGTCGGTAATACCGATGGTAGCAGTACCATCTTCTTCCAGACGTACCCACTCGTGGGAAGAAACGTAACGCAGTTCAGCAGGGATATTGCTCATCTTAAATTCCTCTTGAGTCTGCATGTGTTTTACATGCAGTACAGACTTACCAAATTACTTTAAAAAACCGGGTCATCCATTAGCTGGAGCCGACCCTGTCCTGAAATTTATTCAAATACTTTCTTGCCGTTACGCACGAAAGAAGGTCTGATAACACGAACGTCAACCAGCTTGCCGCGCATATCCACCTGAGCTTTGTCAGTGGTACCGGCAGGAACACGAGCCATAGCGATAGCGTGACCCAGAGTTGGAGAGAAGGTGCCGGAGGTCACGATACCTTCGCCAACACCTTCAACAACAACTTTCTGACCGTGACGCAGTACACCGCGACCTTCCAGAACCAGACCTACCAGTTTGTCCCAGCCCTTCTTGGCACGGATCTCAGCAACTGGTTTGCGGCCTATGAAGTCACGATCTTCTGGTTCCCAGGCTACACACCAACCCATGTTGGCTGACAGAGGAGTTACGTCTTCGTCCATGTCCTGACCGTACAGGTTCATACCTGCTTCCAGGCGCAGAGTGTCACGGGAGCCGAGGCCACATGGAGCAACACCAACTTCTTCCAACTTCTTCCAGAACGCAGAAGCTTCATCAGCAGGGATGGTGATCTCCAGACCGTCTTCACCGGTGTAACCGGTACGGGCGATCAGCCAGCCTTCAACTTCACGACCTTCAAAAACTTTCAGGTCGTTAATAACTTCTGCCTGTGCAGGAGTAGCAGCCTTGGCAGCCATAGCGCGGGCTTCTGGGCCCTGAACGGCGATCATGGCGTACTCAGGACGCTCGGTCAGAGTCACTTTGAAGTTCTCTGCCTGCTTGCCCATCCAGGCCAGGTCTTTCTCGCGGGTTGCACAGTTCACAACAACGCGGTAGCCGTAAGGCATGCGGTATACGATCAGATCGTCGATAACACCGCCCTTCTCGTTCAGCATGCCGCTGTACAGAGCCTTGCCATCGAAAGCCAGACGATCAACGTCGTTAGCCAGCAGGTAGCGCAGGTACTCACGAGCCTGCTCGCCGGTCACGTCGAGGGCTGTCATGTGAGATACATCGAACATACCGGCCTTCTGACGAACTGCATGGTGCTCTTCCAGCTGAGAACCATAGTGGATCGGCATATCCCAGCCGCCAAAGTCCACCATCTTGCCGCCAGATTCTCCATGCACTTCGAATAAAGGAGTACGGTTACCCATAAAACAGTCCCCAACACTGGTAAAAAGGAATGCAGCTCAAAGCCACCAACGCTGCATCCCTGCAAAGATCAAACAAAATCCCACAAAAGCCTGTTTTGAGGGAAGTAGGCAGAAACACTTAATTGCCAATCAATATGTGCATTCTAAAGGTACACAAACGTTAACTCAAAGAGCATTCCTTGCTCCTTTATTTCTTTTTTTTGAGTAAAAATTGATTTTGGTAGTAGTTTTGGTGAAAAAGCCAGCCAAATCTTATACATAGGAAGTGTCAACACATTCATTTTTCGACCAAAAATGAACACCGAAGGAGTTGTACTTTTAGCTTATGCCGTAAATTTATCCCAAATCGAACGCCCCGATAGACGGGAAAAAGCTGAAAAAACCGAAAACTGAAAGGAAAATTGTTACAGGGTCAGGTGGCGAAGTTAGGAGTAAACGAGAGGGTTGGGAAGGGCTATATTTTGAAATCCTCTAAGGCAAACCATGTTCCACAAGTACAACATAACTTACCCATTTTTAGTAGTTCATTCTCAGTTTATCTCCCACATCAATGGGTTTGAGAGCCTTCAATTCTACCATCCAGTTCAATTTAGACAGGTCATCATCCTTAACCACCTTTCCTTCTGCCTCCCAAATATTAGTAACTGTGATATTAGCATCCCCAGTAGCCTGTTGAATAAAAGCGTATGGCCCCCGAAACAGGAACCCCCACTCTTGCCTACCGGGGGCTTCTGTTAAGTATGACTTAAGATTCTTGCTTACCTGCCTCATTTTGACAGCTACAGCCATAACAGAAACAGCCTCCCCCTCGGCAATATTAATATTTGAGACACACTCCACCTCTGTCCTCCAGTTCATCTTTCTTGGTGCCCCTGTTCTTTGTCTTCTATTTCTACCAAGCCCCTCTATTTTTTGCTTATCTGGAGCATCAAAGCTTAACGCTTCAAGCAGCGATTTTTGGTGTGCTATCCAAGCGTTTGGAGTTTTTTTTAAAGGGTCATAGTCCTTGGATAATTGATATAGACCTCGGTACTGATCCTCCATATCAATCTTTTTTTTCAGCCCCAAAAATTCATTCACCAGCTTTTGAGGTTGTTCAAGAAGTGCGAGTTCAGCGTCACTACGACTGCCGCCATTGACGTCTTTATCACCCGATGTTATTGCCTTTTGTGTTTCTACATAGGGACTCTTAGTCAACTTTACAGGTGTGAATGGAGATGATAATTCAGCCTCTGGGGATAAATCGTTTTCTCCTGGACATCTGGCAGGCGGGGAGCAAGTTGAATCTGCAGACATTGATTGCTGAGACTGAAACAGCCTCAAGGGAGAGCCAACCTCTTGATCTTTTTCATTACTTTCTAAACTGATAAGAGTCTTTCCCTTTTTAGAAAAAGGGGTAGTTTTTTCTACATAAACCATTGGAGTTGCTTCCCTTGTTGCATGTTCCGAACCCGGCGAAAAACTCATAGTTACAGTGCAATGCAAAGAGATAGAAGCTGCAGAAGGTGATGAGTTTGAATCTTCAACAATATCCAGCGGTGCTGTCACGGTTCTATCTGCTGCAAGGGGAGAAAGTGCTGATGATATTACGGTAGACTGCGCGGTTAATACGACCGCCTCAGGCACCTCTTGCGTAGAAAACACTGCTTGTGTGACAAACTTTCGCCCTTTAGGCGTTGGTATTTCTTTTTTTACCTCAATATCTTCCTCGTAGTTCCTAGCTTCAAAGCTTATCCTGTCTATCAAGTTTAAATGTTTGCCATTCCCGGAAAAGAACCCCACCTCAGAATCACTGATAGGATAAACGTCCATATTCCCCCTTTTCAGGGGAAGACAAGCTGGGTCCAAGTATTGAAGAGGTGTAAAGCAGTAACAAAGTAATTTATTCCGATCCAAACCCCAACGCAAACCATATTCATCATTAAAGAAATCTAATTCCGTATTTACTGGTTGATGAAAAGTTTCTCGCCATGGTAAAGACAAAACTACACCCTCACCATTTTCTAATATTGAGATCAACTGAGTATCAGCAAAAACCAGCTCATGTTGTCCATACCAAAAAGCCTGCTCCCAAGAAATGGCAGTTAATGTGAGAAAGAGAGGCATCAGGGCTGCCATAGAACGATCTTGAAGCTGGTATGAACCAACCTTGAAGCTCAAATCCAACCCTGTTAAGTGTGTTTCCCAAGTTCTGCCATCTTCACTTTGAAATGAAAGCTTGGTTCCTGAGACCACGGGGCTGGGGGTGGCATAAATCTCCAGCACACCAATATTGAGACCACTCATCTCAATGCCAAGCATCACGAACTGGGCGAGAGAAGGCCAAGGGTACTCAAAGTAATTTGCACTGAAGCTGTCAAATACGCCATGCAGCTGCTTTCTTTGCTGAGGGTTGAACTGCATTATTACTCCGTGAAAATGCTTATCTTCTCCAGCTACAAGAAGCCAGCAACTTAAGCCGATTTTTTCAACGACAGATGACAGTTCTCCCTGAAAAACGATCGGTACTTTTACTGGGTCTGTTTCCTGGGAGTTAGCCTGCAGAATGATTGAGAAAGCCATAAAGACCAACCAAACAGCCAGCAGCCATTTCCTACCCAGTAAACTAACCATCATCCATCGGAGCCTCACCGGATAACAAGGGGCTCAAAGTATAGACCTCATTTAAGTTGCCCTTGCGCAGCTAGCTTAAGAATATGCTCCAGAGCACCAGGCTTTGTGTCGTAACTGAACAAAAGTTCATCGTCAGCCTTAATTTTTTCTTTTGCCAGCACCAATGTATCCCCGATCCAGCCATCTTTATCTGAACCTGTAATGCAGGGAGTGTACAAGGTAATGTTATCTATTGGTGACTCTTCCGGCTTCTCCATATTGAGCGCCATGTTTAACCAGCGAAAAGCATTTTTCTTGCCAGGCTCTCGATCAAAGTAATTGCCGTCATCATCAACAAAAATCTTGTGCCTGTTGGCCGCAGAGTTAATTCTTGGTTTCTCTCCTCTTCTATGTAATTTACTTTTTATAATGCCAATAACAGACCATTGAGGAATATCATCAGCGGCAAAAACACCCTTTCCTCTGCAGCCTGGAATTTTTGATTGAGCAGCATAAAGAGGATAATTATAAAACCCTTCTTCTTTTTTATATTTTACCAGTTGTGGGACACTACCCATATCAATTTCTAATAGAGCCTTCATCCTTGTTTTTCCGGCCTTTCTTTTTTTTATCTGCCTGTGCGTTTTCGTTTTATTGTTTTCCATTTTCTGTTTTTTCGTATCCAACTTTTCAATATCAGAGATGTCATTAGTCAGGTCAGCCCCCTCTAACGAATTACCACCTTCTGAGAAACCTGAGTCGCTACCCGCATCATCACACTCCTTGAAAAAGCCCTCTCTTTTATAAACAAAGAGCTTTCCTCTACCACCTATTTCCAGTGGGGCGACATGCCCCCAATGGTCAAACACCTCTATCTTCTCAGCAGCTACAAATTTTTGGCGTTCAAAAAGATCCTCAAGTGCCAGGGTAATATCATCGAGAAGCTCCAAGTCAATCTGCCTTTTGTCCAATTCAACTCTATCCTCTGGCATTATAACTGTTTCAGTCATCAATCTTTCTTCTGGAATATCTGGCTTCACATCAATAAAGATAAAATATTCCAAGCTATTAATTTTTATTCTTACAAAAGGAAGAGGCAGCTTTCTTGATATAATTGGAACAAAGAATAGATCTACATAACGGATGCCTTCATCCCTGAGCAGGGTGTGCAGACTGTGTGTTACACACATACCACCGATATCACACTGACAATTCCCTACATATCTATAAAGTCGAAATCGAGTCATCTCATTGGAAATCCTCTCCAATTCTTTCAGAATTTCAATCGCACCAATTTCTTGAGTATTCATTAATCTCTTAGGGGGGGTAATATGTTTTTTATTCAACAAATAAAGCCAAGTGTAACTATGAGAGTCACAATATGTGCACCCAAAATCATGTTGATACTTCTTATCAACTATGATGTCACTTTGCTGCTCAAGAACTGATAATAGATAAGGAGGTAATTTTGTAATATGTACAGCACTTGTAAAATTTGAATAAATCAAAGCCGTCAGAAGCAAAAAACTATGCCACCTGTAAGAAAGACCCTCCCGAATTACAATCCTACTCTTCACTGCATCTCCATAACCCCATCGCAATAAGAGGAGGTTAAGAATAAACAGGATTCTGGTTTTCACCAGTTAAATATGAGATAAGCTTTGCAAAACCAAATTGATGGATAGCGTTATGCCCTGTCAGCTTAAAGAGCAGTCCTTGCTACAGACGCGTGCCTGGATTAACAGTAACTGGATTGGGCCCGGTTCTGGTCAAGAGTTCTCTGTAATCAATCCGGCAACGGGAAAAGAGCTTGCCCAGGTTACAGACTGCGGCCGCCAGGAAACTCATGAAGCGGTTGTTTCAGCTCATAACGCACTGCAAAAATGGAAAGTCCTGACTGGCAAAGAGCGTGGCTCCCTTTTAAGACACTGGTATGAGTTGATCATGGCGCATCAGGATGACCTTGCCCGTTTGATGACGCTTGAACAGGGAAAGGTACTTGCAGAAGCCCGTGGAGAAATTGCTTACGCAGCTTCTTTTATTGAGTGGTTCTCTGAAGAGGCAAAACGTATATACGGAGATATTATTCCACAGACCCGCCCTGATCACCGATCACTAGTCATAAAACAACCAATTGGAGTTGTGGCAGCCATAACTCCCTGGAATTTCCCTGCGGCCATGATTACCCGCAAAGCAGGGGCCGCTCTGGCAGCGGGTTGCACAATCGTAATTAAACCATCTGAGGAAACACCTCTCTCAGCTTTGGCTCTGGCAGAGCTCTCCCATCGAGCAGGAATACCTGCAGGTGTTATCAATATTGTCCCTGGGCTTGATGCTCAAGCTATCGGTCAGGAGTTGTGCGATAACCCTTTAGTAAAAAAGCTGACTTTTACCGGTTCAACTGCTGTAGGAAAGCACCTGCTGAAACAGAGTGCGGCCACAGTTAAGAAAGTCTCACTGGAATTGGGAGGCAATGCTCCGATCATCATTTTTGACGATGCTGATCTTGATAAAGCCGTAGCCGGAGCCCTGGCATGTAAATACCGCAATAGCGGTCAGACCTGCATCTGCGCCAACCGAATTCTGGTTCAAAGCGGTATATATCCAGCCTTTCTCCAACGCTTTAGAGCAGCTGTCGAGAAGCTGGAGACTGGTGACGGGCTTGATATGAAAACCACGAGCGGCCCTTTGATTAACCAGAAAGCTATCAGTAAAGTGCACTCACTGGTCGAGGATGCGGTTCAGCAGGGAGCAAGTATTGTGACCGGGGGAAATGAAGCCTCCTTCCACGGTTGCTACCAGCCCACAATACTTACCGATGTAAACAGCTCCATGCGTATAGCCCGTGAAGAGATTTTTGGGCCAGTTGCGCCGGTTATCCAGTTTGATTCTGAGGAAGATGCAATAAACCTGGCAAACAATACAGAGTTTGGCCTCGCTTCCTACTTTTACACCAGTGACCTTGCCAGAACATGGAGAGTCTCAGAAGCGATTGAATATGGAATGGTGGGTGTAAATGAGACCGCTATCACTTCTGAAGTTATTCCTTTTGGTGGCGTGAAAGAATCCGGAATTGGGCGGGAAGGCTCAAAGTATGGAATTGATGATTATCTGGAGCTTAAGTACATCTGTATGGGTGATATCCGCTAGCCGCTAATAGAAAACAGGCCGCTGTTGCGGCCTGTTTCTGAAGAAGAACGAGTATCACTCGCTCATATCATCATGTACTCCCGGCATTGGAGGCATCATGTTTTCCATGCCTGGAGGCAGTTCTCCCATAGGCGGCATCGGCATGCCATCCATACCAGGCATACCCGGCATACCTTCCATGCCCTCCATACCAGGCATATTCTGCATCTGTTCCATAACCTGATTGACGGACTCGCGTACTGTATCAATCATGGCCTGGAAGCCAGCATTGAAACCTTTGTAAAACACCTGAATACCTTTTGGTGCATCAGCTTCAGGATCATCAATAGGTTTCTTGGCATTTTCATCAGGAGCGGCATCACCAAACAGCGACTCCATAGAAGTCGGAATGGTCAGGGCAATAGCACGCCCGGCCATAAAGCCATTGATATAGTTATTTCTCAGAACGGCATTTGTCGAAGAGCCAAGGTTGCTCTTGTTGAAAGATGCTGAAGCTTCACACCAGCGATCCCGATATTCATTGTCGGTCTCATCACCTTCAGTACAGTCGTATTCGACCACACCCTGATTATCCAGCACGGCGATATAACCGGTTTCATAACCTTCTGCAGCAACCGGACGGCTTTGCAGATTGTCTATGGCGGGGTTACGCCCCTGAGAAGCATCCAGATAACCCAGTTTCCAGGCTGCGATAAATTCATCCCGGGCTCCACTGTTTTCACCAATGCTGTCACTGTCCTGCCAGGCTCTGAAGCCTTTACACCAGAAGCGTTTGTCAGCTGTCATGCCAGATGGGTCATCACAGTCATAAGATTCACCGGCAACAATGTCCTGTACAGTTACCTGGTCAGCTTCAACTTCAGTAACCTTTTCAGCTTCAACTTTCTTCTTTTCGTCCTTCTTCCCACACCCCCCAAGGCTCAAGGAAAGAATAATGGCCATCGCGGCCGGCAGCACGACAGCCACTTTGGAAAACAGCGCCGCTCTGGAAAATTGGGTCATATCAGTACCTCTTATCTCTGAACCACGGGATACCCCCCCGGTACCTCGGGCACGTCTTTTGACGCGCCCGAAGCAATATAGTTCAAAGTACGGAAGTTCTGATTTAGGGGCGACCTCAAGTAAACATCGACTCAGTGGCTCTAAAAGCGGCCAGATGTTAGAAGGGTTTGTGAAAATCGTAGCATTCTACATTGAACAAGCCCGACACAGCAGATGGCCGCTTTTAGAGCCACCCGCAGGGCGCTTCCGAGAGCACCTATGAGCTACGTTGTAGCACCTTGAAAGGCAACAAGCATTACTGCGGCGCTACGCCTTGTCATAGCCGCTCTCGGAAACGCTGAGCTCGATGTTTACTTGAGGTCGCCCCTAATGAACGCTAACCTTGCGCCCTCTGGCCAGTTCAGGAATCTCCCCCTTTATTCCCATGGCCCGGGTCACGATTTCCTGCTTGAGAACCGGCAGGTGATCCACGATATTCAGCCCGGTATTTCTCAGCCAGCTGAACAGCATATTGTCGCTGTCAAAAATACGCTGCAGGCCTTCCATAATTCCGGCCATGGCAAGGTTATGACCTTCCCGTGAGCGCTGATAACGGTCAAGAACCATCTTCGAGGCGAAATCTTCATCCCGCTCACAGGCTCTTTTTATTTCCCCCGCAAGGCTTGCCACATCAAGGAGCCCGAGGTTTGCTCCCTGTCCGGCAAGGGGGTGGATTGTGTGTGCAGCATCACCTACCAGTACAACGTGGCCTCGGTGATATTGGCGGGCATGGCGCTGTCTGAGTGGGAACTTATGCCGCTTCTCACATGAAAGAATACGCCCCAGCTTTCCTTCAATAGTCTGTTCCAGCAGCTCACAGAACTCCTCATCAGGCAATCCCATCAACCGCCTGGCTTCATCAGGGATCTGTGACCAGACAATAGAGCAGTAATTGCGGCCATTTTCAGAAGGCAGGGGAAGAAATGCCAGAGGACCGGTATGCTGAAATACCTGCCAGGCTGTATCTTTATGGGGCTTTTCAGTCTCGACAGTAGTTACGATTGCATGATGCAGATAATCCCATTCCCGCATAGGTATGCTTGCCCAGCCTCGAGCTCTGGAATTAGCGCCATCAGCAGCAATCACCAGCCGGGCATGAAGCAGGCTTTTATCCCATAGTTTCAGCTCAACCTGATCACCCTTCTTCTTCAGCCCCTGAACCTCAAGGCCTCCCATCATGTGCACAGACGTTGTGGCCAGTTTTTCCAGCAATGCTCCCCTGGTCACATTGTTTTCAACAATATGACCCAGCCTTGAAACCGCCAGCTCCCGGGCTGAAAACTTGATCGTTCCGGTTCCAGCCGCATCCCATACTTCCATTCCGTAGTATGGGGAAACGCGCTGCTCAACCATCCGTTCCCAGGCACCAAGGTTATTAAGCAGATGGCGGGATGCTTCTGTCAGGGCACTGACTCTGGCATCAAAAGTGCCATCATGCTCAACAGGTTCCAGGGCACTGGTATCCACCAGGGCGACACTCAGAGGCGTATCTGCCAGAGCAAGGGCCATGGCTGCCCCACTGATGCCGCCACCCAAAACAATTATGTCGAACTCTCTTCCCATATATCACCTGATAGGGGGTGTTCACAATTAAACATCGAACTCAGCGCTTCCGAGAGTTTCTGTGGCGAGGCGTAGTGTCGCAGGAATGCTTATTGCCTTTCAAGATGCTACAACGAAGCTCACAGGAACTCTCGGAAGCGCCCTTCGGGTGGCTCTAAAAGCGGCCATCTGCTGCGTCGGGCTTGCTCAATGTAGAGTAACTACGATTTTCACAACCCCTTCTAACATCTGACCGCTTTTAGAGCCACTGAGTCGAAGTTTAATTGTGAACACCCCCTAGCCCCATTGCCTGCCTCGCAAACCAGTCTTTGGCAGGAAACACCAGCTCCATTCCCAACAAACCAAAGTTCCTGACACCAGCCAGAGCCATCGAATCATTGGAAAACAACCTGACAACTCTGTCACTAAAACCAATTGTCTGCTGCTGATCCTGCTGCCGAACATCAACATAGGACATCAGTACATTGAGCTCACCTGGGTTCTTTTGATCCTTGCATGCCTTATCAATAACACTGGCAAGAACCTGAACATCCCGCAGTGACAGGTTGAAACCCTGCCCCGCTACCGGATGCAGACTGTGGGCAGCATTTCCCAGTACCACAAGCCCCGGACGCACCTGCTCCTGTGCCTGCTTTAAGATCAGTGGATAGCTGTAGCGTTCCCCAACCTTACGCAGTCGTCCAAGCCGGTAACCGAACCGCTCCTGCAGTTCTGCCAGAAAGTCCTCTTCCACCAGCTGCATACGTTCTTCTGCCAGATCTGTTGGCATGGTCCAGACCAGCGCGCAATCACCACCACTACGGGGCAGAAGCGCCATTGGCCCTTCATCGGTGAATCGTTCATACGCGGTGTTGTTATGGTGCCGGGCCGGTGTAATGTTGGCTACGATGGCTGTCTGACCATAATCGCTGTCACTGGTTTCAAGCCCAAGGTGACCTGCAAGTCTAGATCGTCCACCATCAGCGAGGATAACAAGTTTTGCCTTCAGGGTTTCATGGCCTGATTCCAGACTGGCGTTTTTCTGACTGGTTTCCAGAAGCATGCCATCAGAATCCGGTTCCATATTCTGAATCTGGAGCGGGCACAACCAGTCAATCCCTTCTGTCGCCATCATTTTTTCGACCAGAACCAGCCCAAGCCAACTGTTCTCAACAACGTAACCAAGGGCCGAAACATTATGATCTTTGGCGTGAAGGCGGGTCACCCCAAAGTGGCCACGGTCAGAGACATGTATATCCAGAATGGGCTCAACCTTTTCGGACAACTTGTCCCAAAGATCCAGCTCCTGGAATATCTCCCGTGTTCCTTCCGAAAGAGCCGTAGAGCGGTCATCGTAACTCGGTTGCCAGTTTCCGGTATGTCTGTCACCCAGTTCATGGGCTTCAACAACAGCCATGGTCATCGCTGAAGGCAGCTTCTGTCTCAACGAAAAAGCCAGCGAAGCGCCAACCATTCCCCCACCAATAATCACTATGTCGTAAACGGACTGCGTCATACTCGTTATGCTCCATTCCGAGCCTGCTTCCATGCCCGTTGCGTGTTTTTCTCTTCTTTCAGAGCCTGGATCAACAAGTCATTGGGCGAATCAGAAGGTGGCAACACACCGAGGAATTCCGTTCTGAGCAGCCGCAAAACATCCAGGCAAAAAGTATCACCTGAGGCATTGCCAAGGAATGCAGAATACTGTGTTCTGAATGGGTGCCTGTTGAGTCTTCCTCTTTGGTCTGTGCGGGACTGGCAGCAGTGGCTGTCATGGGCCAGCAGTGTAACAGCAAAACAACAAGTGCCAAAATATTTTGATAGAGATATCTGGCCTGTCATTTATGGCTTGAATCCAGTCGGCCCTGATCAAATGTATGGTTTTTTGCCCCCGGCCATTGGGGCTTAACCTAAGAGGCCTTCCTGATTCTTATCAGTCCTATAGCCGATTCTGGGGACTGATTTTGCAGAAGAACACGAACGGTTGCAAAATCCAAGTCTGCCTTTCCTTCATTAGATGGATAATTTACATAAACTTTTTTATTGCCATGATAATGCATTTTGAAATATGCCAGTTCGTTTTGATTTTCATCCAACAAATCAAAATAGGTTTCTATCACCTCATTACTCTCATATCTAGACGTACACTTCTGATTCAAATGAAGTTGCCACACTTCACGGTAATCGGAACTGTATTCACTCATTTCCGCAGGTTTTCCGGCATATCGGCATTTCATTTTTTCTGGAAATATTGTATTGCAGTTGCTCACGTTGAACAGCTTCTCCAATGGAAATGCCATATAAATTGTTGAATCATCGCTATCGCGTTGCAGATAAAACGGGCCAATGGAATCTGGCTGGGGAAGCAGCGTGATCGGATTTCTTGTTTTGGCACTCAGACAAATGGGCTGAGTGAAACGACAGCCTTGTTTGTGTACCGACAGTTCACCGGGAGTTGTGGGTTCAAGGCATTTGTCACAGGTGATGGGCCTGCTGGAGCATTCATCGGCTTTGTGCTCAGCAAGCTGTGACCGGGCAATATCGTTAAGGCACAGAGAGCAGTTAACGGGGTAGCTGATGCAGGTTTTAATATGATCGCTCATGGTACCCTGAAGAATGCTGACAGTGCAGAAAGTACAGTTTATCGGTCGTTGGTCACATGACGTTTCATGACCAGCAAGCTTTTTTTGCTGTACTGCCTCACCGCAGTGACGGCAGTACAGTGTTTTGTTGGGGCAACGTTGATAATGTGTTGACAGTTCTTCGCAGGAGGTTGCGATATAACCACATTCATATCCGCATGGCTGGTTGAGTACAGTTACGGTCATCTGTGGCAGATGGGATGGTTCGGGGTCTTTAAGAGCCGCCTCAACAGCCAACGGGTAAACCCTCATCATACGATCGAATAACTCGATTTTTAGTGCTTTAGATTGCAGTTCTTCCTCAGAACTCTGCTCAATTTTCCTCTTAACTGCTTTAATCTCTTCAAGCGTTTTATAGTTTGTTTTCAGGTTGCCTTCCTGGCAAGGGCGATAAACACACACCTGTCGGTGCTCAGCCATTGTTTCGCTCGGGTGCTCTTCCCCACAACCAAAATCACACTTTTTTTTGCTTCCACAGGATTGGCGATGGTCGTCAAGCTCATCGTAACCTCCAGACCATGTACAGCCTTGACTAACACAGTTGAAACGAGTGCTATTCAACATCTTTTTTCCTAATGCAATACTTGATTCAGCTGCCGTTCTGTCCAAAAGAGAGGCCTGATCACACCCCTGAGGACAATGTTTCAAGCGTTCCAGCGCACCTTCATCAAAACATCCTTTGCAGATGGTAACGCCACATGAACTGCAGGTATTCACACTGCCAGCATCATTCACGCAGATTGGACACAGGCTGACAGTGTCAGGTGCAGACCAGTATGTGCCGTGGATAGTAATGGCGTTTTGTCGGGCACTGTTCAACGCATATTTCCTCTATCTGCTTACTTTCTCAAGGTAGAGTGTTGGGCCAGGATCAGCTGGATTTGTTCCCATGAGGTAAGCAAGCCTTGCATAAAAGTAAGCATCGCTATAAGTACCCGGACAGTTTGTCCCAAAGGTCCAGCCCCTGGAATATCTCCCGTGTTCCTTCCGAGAGAGCCGTGGAGCGGGCATCGTAACTCGGTTGCCAGTTTCCGGTATGTCTGTCACCCAGTTCATGGGCTTCAACAACAGCCATGGTCATCGCTGAAGGCAGCTTCTGTCTCAATGACAAAGCCAGCGAAGCGCCAACCATTCCCCCACCAATAATCACTATGTCGTAAACGGACTGCTTCATACTCGTTATGCTCCGCTCCGAGCCTACTTCCATACCCGTTGCTTGTTTTTCTCTTCTTTGTTCAGAAAGGCCTGTTCAAGGTCGATATCGAACCGGTTGGCGATAGAGCAGAGATAGATCAGAATATCCGCCAGCTCGCCTTTCAGTTCACCAACTTCAGATTCCGGATCCATCTTCAACCCCTGAGCCTTCCGAACTGCCTTGAACAGTTCACCGACTTCTTCACCCAGAAGCAGACATTTATCGCGGGCACTCTGCTGTGCAAAACCGCGCTCGTCTTCCATCTCTTCAACATATTGCTGAAAGTCTTTCAGTCGCGGTTCGTTGGCAAGTTCAAGCATCTATTAACCTTTCTTTGGCTGCATCAAGGCTTCAATCTCTTCAACTGACTTCGGCACTCCCGCAGTCAAAACCTCGCAGCCATCGTCAGTCACCAGTACATCGTCTTCTATACGTATGCCGATACCACGCCATTTCTTATCAACATCTTCATTATCAGGAGCGATATAAAGCCCGGGCTCAACAGTCAATGTCATACCCGGCTTAAACGGCAGATATTTACCATTTTCCTTGTGATGACCAACATCATGTACATCCAGCCCCAGCCAGTGACCGGTGCCGTGCATGTAGAAAGGTTTGTAGGCATCATCTGCAATCAGCTTGCTGCGCTTTCCTTTCAGAATGCCGAGCTCAATCAAACCATCGACCAGTTTTGCCAGGGCGGCATCATGGAAACTATCCCAGGCCTTACCAGGCTTAATGGTTTCAATGGCTGCCAGCTGGGCATCCAGAACAATTTGATAAAGGGCTTTCTGTTCTTTAGAGAACTTTCCATTTACCGGGAAAGTACGGGTGATATCTGCCGCGTAATGATCCAGTTCACAACCGGCATCAATAAGTACCAGATCACCGTCTTTCAGTTCATCACTGTTCTCGGTGTAATGCAGAATGCAGGCATTGTCACCACCGCCCACAATTGTTGTGTAAGCCGGGTAGCGGGCACCGTTATCGGCAAAATCATGGTGAATGGCTGCTTCCAGCTGATACTCATACATGCCTGGTTTACAGATCTGCATGGCCCGAATATGAGCTTTGGCAGTAATATCGCCAGCCTTACGCATGATCTTCTGTTCAGCTGACGTTTTTATCATTCGAACAGAGTGAATAAGTTGATCCCGATCTTCAAAGTGTGTTGGCGCAACACAACCCCGGCGCTCCCGGTTCTTCAGGTTTTCAACCCAACCCCAGAGATGAGTGTCAAACTGTTTGTTATGGCCTGCTGTGTGATAAACCGTTTTTCGTTTATCCAGCATATCCGGCATGCGCTCGCCCAGCTCATCAATGGGAAAAGCCTGATCCACACTATAATCTGCAACAGCACCATCCTGCCCTGCACGACGCCCGTTCCAGATTTCCATCTCTTTGTCGCGTCGGCGACAGAACAGAACAACTTCTCCTTCCTTACGACCAGGAACAAGAACAAGAACGGCTTCCGGCTCATTGAAGCCCGTGAGATACCAGAAATCGCTATCCTGGCGGAACGGGTATTCACAATCCCTGTTGCGTATCTTTTCTGTGGCAGAAGGAAGAACAAGGATGCCCTGCTTGCCAATAGCTTTCAGCAGAGACTTACGTCGTTTGGCAAAATGTTTTTGATCAAGTTTCATTAATGTACCGGTCTGCTTTTTCCTTGCTGTTTTGCTGTATCGGCATTGTCTTTCTGGTGTTCGCTGAACAGCATCAGCGTTGCCATGCGCACATATTCACAAACTTCAAAGAAATCCCTTTCCGAGTCTTCTGACTCTTCCAGATCTTCTGCTTCAACCTGGGCAATCTGAGCCAGGTCAGTCAGAACGCCAATAGACTCTTCTGACATATTTTCCCGAGCAATGCCTCCCATACCATAACCGGAAAGAAAACCGGCACACCATTGACCCAACGCTTCTGTTCTTTGGCCAACGGTTTCATCGTCATCAGGTAATAAAAGAGAAAAAGAGAGGCTCTCTGATGACAGGTTTGTCATCACCACATCATAAAAATCGGCCAATACCGATTTGGCTCGCGCGGTCAGACCATCAGCCACATTCAACTGTTCTTCTGCTGATGCCAGCCAGGTTTGCTGAGAGGGGCGCAGACCTGCACACAACTGTCCACATAAAACGCCGTGCAGCTCAGATGGAGAAGTAAGAGATTTCACCTCCAGAAACAAATCACTCAGCTGATCGAACCCGAATCTGCTGGCATCTGCATTGACATCATTCATTATCTGTACTCTCAATCAATTGATGGCAGTGTACCTCAGGAGCCTGTAGTACTTAATTATTGTTATGCCATTTGTAGGAAATCACCCCAAAATGCAATGAAACGAATGATTTTGCAGTCACATTGACCATGAGATGTTGTTCGTCAGTCCTTATAGAGGATATATTTAGTGTCTAAAGGAACAGCCAACAGTCCGATTCATGGAATCCAGCGAAATCACATCCCTTAGCGGAAAAATTGATGAGTTGCTGACCCTGTGTCAGAAATTGCGCCAGGAGAACCGTATTCTCAAGGCCAGTGAAAAGCAGTGGAAGCAGGAACGCGCTCAACTGATAGAAAAAAATGAGATGGCGCGGGTTCGTGTAGAAGCCATGATCGGCCGCCTCAAGGCATTGGAGCATGAATCATGAGCACTCCTGTCACGACGACAGTCAATATCCTCGATAAAGACTACCGCATCAGCTGCCCCGAGCCAGAGCAGGCGGCACTTATTGAGGCCGCACGTCACCTAGACCACACCATGCGGGAAATTCGCAACGGTGGCAAAGTCATCGGTATAGAGCGAATTGCCGTATTGGCGGCTTTAAACATTACCCATGAAATGCTTCGGAGCGGCATGCAGACCTCCACTCAGAATAAACAGGCTCAGGAGCAGATCAACTCACTTCTTGATCGTCTGGACGGCGCACTTAAAGATAATCATGAGCTGGATCTATAAGTACTAACGTCATAGAAATACATGATTCTCATAGCAATTTGACATAACAAGGGGGTGGTATCACTCCCTTTTCAGTCGATATAATCGAGACAAGACTTCCTGGCCTGTTCGCCAGTCTCGATATGTCCCTGAGGCTTTGAATACCAAACCCCGGTGGCTCCTCGAGAGTGTTGAGAGTGCATGTCCACCTCCGAGTGGAAAGCCCGTGACATTCCAGCAGCCGCCACCTTGAGACAACGTCTCAAGGGCCAATGAGAGATAACGGCAGGGTGGGAAGTCTTGTTCTTACATTCCATCCTGTTTTATCCCGTCTCATACCGTTCCAACCTATTGATTTCATAGACTTTTCTCGAGCGAATCCGTTTGACAGCCGATTTTGGCCATTG
>NZ_JAMFLX010000119.1 GCF_023502345.1 Parendozoicomonas callyspongiae | reverse complement strand
AAATAAGGGGCGCCGAAGGCGTCCCTTTGATTTTCTTGTTAGAACATGATTTCACTCGGACTGAAAATATGTTTGTGCCAATCAAGTTCTGAACTATAGATATCAGGCTCTACATCAAATTTTTGAACTACGTCTAGTACCGTATCTTTGAACCATTCTGTGGCATTAGGAGCAAATGTTATAGATTCTATGAAATCGCTATCAATTTTTAAAATGATTCCAGGGTTCTTGTTTAGTGTATACGGTTCTTCTGAATTTCTATCAACAACACATAGCCTAATTTCATTTTCGTGGCGATATGATGGATGTTTAAAAAAGAGATCACTCAGCTTGCTATTGTATAGATAAGTGCATGGGACTTTTGTGTATCTAGTTGGTTCTTTTTTATAAAGTGCTTTCGGATATTCAGTTGCTTCAAAATACGATATGAAGTTGAGCATCGCTGGGTTGGATTTATATCGAGATGATTGCTGTAGGATGTTCGATAATTTATCCGTTGTAGTTTGAATCATTAGTGACTCACGATTTAAGCCATAGAGATTCCACATCGCCATAGATTCACGAGAATGCTTATACTAGCAACTTGTATATATCCATTCTTTAGCCCAGTCATTTTCCATCTTTGGGGCCGGGCCTACTTCGTCATAGTTGAACATCACTGAGGCTAGTCCCTCTAACTCATCTTCAAATAGAGATGTCTTTGGGATGAAGAACCCTCGTGAGAGCATATATATGAATTGTGGTAGTTGAATATATCTTGCGATCTTCACGTTGTACTGGATGTTCCTTAAATGTTC
>NZ_JAMFLX010000118.1 GCF_023502345.1 Parendozoicomonas callyspongiae | reverse complement strand
TGGTATGACCGCAACCTTATAATGGTTGGCCAGATGCTGGTAAGCAGGATTGAGGTCCGGTTCATACCGACAGGCCTGGCTGACACCACTCTTGAGGTTGTCGGGAACCAGCATGTCCGGCACACCACCAAAGAACTCGAAGGCGCGCACATGGGAGCCAAGCCAATCTTCAGACTTCTGGCTCAGGGTGGCTTCGGCATAGGTATAACTGGAGGCACCCAGTACGGCGACAAAGATCTGGGCCTGGCGGTCAATCTCTCCGGTTTGTGGATTCACTAAAGGAACTGTGGGCCCTGCATAATCGATAAACATTTTTTCACCAGCCCGGTGAAGCTGGCGCATAGAGCGCTTCTGCTGGCCACGCCAGATTTTATAGCGATGGCAAAACTGGGCATAGCTATAAGCATTGAGAGTAAAGGTCTGACAGTACTCTTCCCAGAGCAGTTGCTTGGTCACCCCTTTCTTCTTCAAATCTTGATGAAGGCTGGCCCAATCCGGATCGACCAACCCTTTGCGATGAAGCAGCGGGGCTTCAGGAAACAGGGAGGCCGCCAGTGCCGTTTCGCTGAAATCGTTCGGTAACGGCCAACTCAACCCAGCTTCCCGAAACAGGCGGAGGTAGTTAGAAACTGTGCCCACACTGACCCGAACACAGCGAGAAATCTGGCGAGTACTGAGGTTGTTCTCGTAGTGCATTCTGAGAACGTCTTTGAGTTTACGCATGGAAATCCTGTTGTCAGACATGGCTGCTCCCTCCGTGGTTAGGGAGGGCAACGGCCAAAGTTCAAGGAAATCAATGCACAAG
>NZ_JAMFLX010000117.1 GCF_023502345.1 Parendozoicomonas callyspongiae | reverse complement strand
CAAAATCAGGGGCGCCGTAGGCGTCCCCTGGATTTTCTTGTTATATTTCGTTCTTAATTACGAGAATGCAGGAGCTAAATATCTTTAATTACTGATTAGGAACTTGAACATATATTTGTCCATCTTTACGAATATCTACAGTAATATCGATATCATTACCATTTGTCAGTGTTGCTGTAGCTTTATAAAATCCATCTTTAACTTCTTTGTCCAAAGTTACACCGACGCAATCAACTGATTTGTTATAGAATTGATTGTGAACAATATCTGTAACAAGGTTACAAGCTTCATCTTCGATAACTCCATCATTAATCATATTGCTGATAAAGAGAGAGAAGATAAACGCTACCACCCAACCGATAAAAACTTTTTTATCTTGCTTGTTTAGTTTTAGTCTTTGCCAAATATATATTGGCACAATCAAAACCATCCAATGCGCAGGAGTAACTCTATCTGTTTTCTTTAATTCCTTTTCATCAAGTAGAGATAGAGCGATATTTGGAATTATATAAAGAATGAAACTATAAGTTGGTGGAATACCGGTCAATAGTTCAATGATTGCACAAAAAATTGGTGCTGCACATAAAGCCCAAAGATAACGGTCGGGATGCTCTTGAAAGTACTTAAATGGAGATTCTTTGGGATCTATTTGCTCTTGTTTTACAGCTTTTCCATCTACTTCGTTCATTTTTTAATCCATTAATTGTGAGATTCTTCATTTAAACCTGAAGACATAAATAAGCATGAGAACTATATCATAACTAAATCATATAATGACTACTCCTTTGTTGAGAATTGTGGAGAAA
>NZ_JAMFLX010000116.1 GCF_023502345.1 Parendozoicomonas callyspongiae | reverse complement strand
ATACAAAAGTATCTTTATGTGTTGCAGCTAACGCCTGCTTCAGCCGCGCCGCCGCAGGCGGCGTCGGGTGAGCGAAGCGAACGAACTGGAAGCATTTGTTAGATGCGCTTACCACAATGTCACCTTAGATATGAACTAAATAGTAATTAAAACTGCCTATAGAATTAATATGTAATTCTTTTTTTGATAAGAGAGGAGTGCATGGACCCAGCAAGATTTACGGCTAGTCGAGTGAGTTTTAACAATACTGCCGGGGACGGTGAGCCTATATCCAGTGCTGCTTGTGCTTTTGGTATGCATGTATCTAAAGCTGAAGCTGAAAATTCCTTGGCAAAGGCCAAAAAAGAATTTTCTGATTATGGCGTAAGCCAAGATCCAAAGCTACTGAGTGCCGCTTGGACTGATGTTTGGACTGCTATTGAAGATGGCTCTAAACATGTCGAGATCGAAGCCAGAGCATTTATGCCTTCTCTTGCCTTGGCAAAGGCCAAAAAAGAATTTTCTGATTATGGCGTAAGCCAAGATCCAAAGCTATTGAGTGCCGCTTGGACTGATGTTTGGATTGCTATTGAAGATGGCTCTAAACATGTCGAGATCGAAGCCAGAGCATTTATGTCTTCTCTTGCCTTGGCAAAGGCCAAAAAAGAATTTTCTGATTATGGCGTAAGCCAAGATCCAAAGCTATTGAGTGCCGCTTGGACTGATGTTTGGACTGCTATTGAAGATGGCTCTAAACATGTCGAGACCGAAGCTAGGCGTCTTATGGAAAAAATTGAGCCACATCGTAAATAGTATCGTTACTGAATAAGCAT
>NZ_JAMFLX010000115.1 GCF_023502345.1 Parendozoicomonas callyspongiae | reverse complement strand
GCCATCAGCCGACGCCGTAGGCGGTCGGCTGGATGGCCTTGTTACACGTATTTTACTGTGAATTTGAAAATATGAGAGCATAAATAAATGAGCCGCAAACACCCAACGTTACTGCCCATAATGATGAGAAAATAATAGCAAGAATTGGATGTTTTTTTACCCAATCAAGAATGCGAAAGTAGAGTGTTTTCTTTATTTTCTTGATCTCAGATTTTGCTTTATTCACAATTTCTGATGCGACAGTCTCTGAAAGTAGGCGTTGAGTACAATCATCACATATTTGTGGATTATGGCACGAATGGATTATGTCTTCTTTGAGGCCATTCATGTCATAGATGCAGCCGCGTGTTTCATCGTGTGTAAAGTCAGTAATATCTTTGTTTACCGGTATCTCTCTTCTACTTCTTAAGAAAACAAGGCAGTATGAATAAATGAGGCGTTTTATAACATTCTCTATGGGGATATTTTCAAATCTTAAGTAATCAGAAATTTCATGAAATGTAAAAACGACTGTGTTATTTTTAAATCTCCGAGTGTAGTAATTATCCTCAAGAGGAACTGTTGTCAAAGCAATCAGTATGTCTTCATCGCCTCGCCCAGGGATTGATTTTAGGATGTTTTCATCACTATAACCCCAATCAGGCAAATCAGAATCTGTTGATAAAGAGTAGCTTTCAAATTCATGATGGATTTGAAAAAGTTTAGACTTTAAACTTTTGATCAATTTCCTGTCGAAGTCGACAGGTAGATACCCAAGTGAAATTACTTTTATAGATGTTTTGCTCATATCTTTCTTAATACGTGTAACGCCCGC
>NZ_JAMFLX010000114.1 GCF_023502345.1 Parendozoicomonas callyspongiae | reverse complement strand
TTGCGTCATGCGACGCCGTAGGCGGTCGCATGCACGCACTTGTTAAATGGGGATTGCACATACCTTATGCTCTGGTATTTTTTGGCCACAGAATTTAAGAAGTGCAATCAATGAATCCTGGAATTCTTCGAACTGATCATGAGAAATACACATTCTCATTAGTATTGGATGGGCAGGATCTTCGGGTTTGATAATTATTCTTATGTCTTCATCTGAAAACGGACTCTTATACCTAACATTTAGTGCTGGGGAAGAAATATCTTCAGAAATATATATGCCAGATAGCTTTCCTTCCTCAGCTTTTTCTTTATGCTTCATGTCAGTTATTTCAAAGCCCCAAAAATCCATCAATTTTTTATCTGTTGCTGCGATGAATAGCTCAGCAATTTCAATTGATTGTTTTACCTCAGAATATTCTGGCACCGAAAAATCATGCTCTAGTTTATTTCTTAAAGTCCTTACTTGAGAAACCAAACCACTTGGAGCCATGCCGAATGCATTGATTATTCTCAGTTTTATTGGTGCGTCTTTATTGGTAGTTGCATCTGTAAAGAAGTCTATGAATTTTATAAGATGCTTTGGGAAATTCTTCGGTGTATAGCCAAAGGACATGAAAATCTTATCGATTTGACTGTCTATTGCTCTTTTAGCATTAGATAACGCATTAACTAGGCCTTTCTTTGATTTATCCTTAATGTCAGATTTTGAGAAAGAAAGAAATTCTGAAGGATTTATATCAAAGTTATGAGATAGCCTCGTTCCACTGTCCTGCTCGATTATGCAGTCTGTGAAGTCAATTCTGGCTGTATCAAGAAGTTTTTCGAAATTCATGTTACCTCA
>NZ_JAMFLX010000113.1 GCF_023502345.1 Parendozoicomonas callyspongiae | reverse complement strand
TGGAGCAGTGACTGGTGATCCCCGTCCTTTGCAACGATGATAAAACCATGATCATAAGATTGTACGAGCTGGATAGTTGGCCCGTCAGAGTACAGTCCGTCCATTGCGAGAACGAGTTTCAGGTGGGGATGCTCAGACTGGATATGTTCCAGCAAACGCTTCAGAGCATTTTTCTCACAGTCATTTTTGCTGGCATCCACCTGCTGGATAATGGGTTCCGGCATCAGGGGTAACACTTCTTTCATGCCGGGCTTGACCAGGCATATGGCTAACAACTGATGGTAATACTGGGGCTTCTTGCCTTTGGGTTTTTTACAACAACACTCCGGGCAGTGAATGGCATCCGATGCAAAGTGTCCGGTACCATCAATGGGGGCCAGGTAGCCCTCATCCAGGTACCGGAAGCGTTTCAGCCAGTTTGAGCGTTGAACCCTGGCAAACAGTATTGTGTAGAGCTTGCGGAAATAATCCGTGTCCACAGGGTCCAGCAGTTCCCGCATATAGGTATCACAGGGAACCTTGTTTATGTGATACAGGGTTTTCAGGTTGTGGGCGATCTCTTCTTTGGGCTTGTCCCTTTCAAAAGCCAGTAGTGATGGGTACTTGAGATGCATCACAGCCAGCGCGGACATGATGGCATCATGCAGTGTGATTTTGCTGTCACACTGATTGGGACGTGTGTCCGGGATGGTGGCAACGTACTGTGAAACGGCTCTGATCAGGTTATCAGCCAGTACGTTTTGGCTAGAACGTGGCACGATGATTAACCAGTAAAACTTATTTGCAGATGGTACAGGCAGGATAAAACATAGCTGAAAGTTTACGACTTGGCTGATTATC
>NZ_JAMFLX010000112.1 GCF_023502345.1 Parendozoicomonas callyspongiae | reverse complement strand
CGTATACAGCATGATATCCATCTCCCTGAAGATAAGGCTGTTAGCTTTATGAGACCACACGGACGTATTCCAACAGCCTTTGCAAGCCAGTGTGCAACCCTGAAACGAGACCACAAACCACCTGATTATGAATTTATTTGTTAGCTCTGCAGGCATCATTCAAGTAACTACGAACGTTCGTAGCTGCGTAACTTCAGTTTTAAGTTAAAAAGTTATGATGTAATTACTTACCATATCGAAAAAACGATATAATCCCGTTTGCTGCCAGTGGTGCTGGAAGCAGATACAACGAAAAGCAGTACTGCAAGATAACAACTCCAAAAAATAATACGGTAGTGCAATGCAAGTATCTCATGGGCGCAGGGTTTCAAAGCACCTGTTTGAAATGGATGAATGAAAAGATCATCCATGATTTTCAGGACAAGGCTACCAAATTTCACCGGAAGCAATACCGATTGGCCAAAAAGTCTGGAAACGAAACACCAGAGCAGCGTCAGGCCAGACTTGCAGATAAACGGAGTGAAATGGCTCATTTGAAAAATGAGGCAATGGCAGCTCGCTCACGTATCAGGGTTCAGGTTCAGCTCAAGGAATATCGTGAAAAAGAGATGACGTTATCTCAAATGAAAGAAGAGAAACATCATCCAACGGACGTACTTGAGCAGCATCTGTCTGCGATGGGAAAACCAAAACCCAGCCCCAAACATACTGCCCATCATATTGTGCCTGGTACTGGGAAGACACAGCATGCAGCCGATGCGCGAATTGAACTGCATTTATATGATATTCGCATCAATGATCCTTACAATGGCGTTTGGATGATTCGGCTCAAAGAGCACAAAAAG
>NZ_JAMFLX010000111.1 GCF_023502345.1 Parendozoicomonas callyspongiae | reverse complement strand
GGGCGTTAGGCACGGCACAGTCATAAAAAACAATCATAAAATGGAATATTCAAATGATTACTTTCAAGAAGTTATGGAATAGTCATCCGACAATAACAGGTAGTGATAATCCTTGCACAACAAATGGAAAGAAGAATTTCTCTAACCAGTGCTCTATCCGTGTTGGTGTGGCATTAGTCGAGTGTGGTGTAAAAACAACAGATATTCCCGGAGTAACGCATTGTTGGCATGGACATCCTAAATCTGCTGGCCATGTCATCCGAGCGGAGGAGCTAGCAAATGGATTACAGAAAGTTTCTCTTCCTGGACTTAAACCAGTAATCGAAGTTGACCCGAAAGAATTCTCAGAACAATTATCTGGAAAAAAAGGGATAATATTTTTTAAAGATTACTGGCAAAGAACAGTCAGAGGAAAAACCGAATCATTCAGAAATCGTTCGGGAGATCATATAGATATCTGGAATGGTAGTAGAATTACAGATTTAACTTCATGGGCAAGAATAAACTTAAGAATTGGTTCTTTTGGTCTTCATTCTATAACTGATAGGTTTTCAGATTTTGAGGATTCCCAAAAAATATTATTTTGGGAGATAACTCAATGAAATTTATCACATCAATTGCCTCTGGTATCATTTCAATCATAATTCTATCTTTTGTTTTATCTCCACACCTGACTGAAATCTACATTTCGATTTTTGATATACAGCCAGGTCCAGATGGGGAAACAGAGCTTTTTAAGTTCATGCTTTATATACAGTGGCCTGCATTTTTTTTATTAGGTTACATTGCTGGCTATATTTTGCACACCAAGTGCCTAACAAGAAAATCCAGGTGACGCCTACGGCGCACCTGATTTAGGCGTTA
>NZ_JAMFLX010000110.1 GCF_023502345.1 Parendozoicomonas callyspongiae | reverse complement strand
CTGACTGTGTACCCAGCCAATTAGCAAGTTGTTATTGATGTAATCAAAAAACTCTACTTTCATCCATTCACCTTTGGTAATTAGGAAATTCAATCTATTGTTTTTTGGTAATACACTAACAATTTCGTGTTCAATTCCAGGTCCAGAACGGAGATTAAGAGAACTCTTGGTAACGTAAAAATGATTGTTGTTTTTAGATTGATCTATAGTTTCAATGCTTCGATTTATCGTAGTTTCCAAGCTTGAAATTTTGTTAAGTATATTTTGCTCTGTTTCAACACCTTGAAAATAGGCAACATATGCCAGAACTAAAGTAAGAATACAGCCTAGATAAAACTCAGCACTTAATTGGTGTCGTGGAGAAGTTTCTTCTCTTTCTCCAATATCTTTTGCGATTTCATCAAACGAGTTGTTGTTAATATCAAACAACTCATTAGCTTCAAGAACTTCTTCAAATGCCTTCTCAAATGTGAGGGGGCCGTAATATCTTGATAAATCTTCAATTATTTGAGTTAGAGCTATAAACGGTTGTGACTTATCAAGGTATTTAATTGCGCGCAATGCAGGAGAATCAAGGGCTTGTTGAATGGCGCTTGATACGGTTAATGATTCAATTCTTTGTAATGCTTGTAGTGTTGGTGATTCTATATCTCTTAAAGCCCTAGCAACTGTTGAGTTTTCAATTTGATCTATAGCTTGTAGCACAGGGGAGCTGTAGGCCAAATTAGCTGCTCTCATTGCGGGGGAGTTTTCAATTGTTTGAATGGCTCGCATTGTAGGAGAGTCAATAATACTCATCAATTTTTCTAAAGATGTTTGTTTCAATTTACTCTCCATTGAGTGAAGCTAGCATGCATATTGCGGTAGGT
>NZ_JAMFLX010000011.1 GCF_023502345.1 Parendozoicomonas callyspongiae | reverse complement strand
GGCGCTGTTGTTGTTGAAGCAGGTGTACGGCTTTGGGCTGGCTTTTCTCTGAGAGCTGTTGATGGTTCAGCCAGCTGGTCTACGGCCTTTTTGGCGGCCACAGGATCGATTTTCCCGCCTTCCAGCTTGATCCGGCCCTGCTTGACCAGCTTGGCCACATACTGCTTGGACCAGCCGTTACGGCGAGCAAATTCGGCCTGTGAAACCCGCTCGCCAGTCATACTTCACCCTATTTATAACCTGTTGATTATTAATGGAAAAATAACTTGATAAGTGCCTCAGGTAGAGCCTGAATGGAGGGACAACAAGCCAATAATCACATGTTCGGAGGCCCTCAATGAATAGATCCAAACCCAGCTCCCAGGACGTCCTGAAGGAGAAAAGAATCAAGATTGATCAGCTGATCCAACTGGTCAGGAAACAAGCAGACCGACACGTTGATCTTGCCCACGGGCAATGCCACTGGGGCCACGTCGGCGACCTGAATCATATGATTGAACATCTCGAATACGCGCTCGGGATTGAGCGTGCCTAACCCAACGGAAGCAAAGGAGAAGCGCTATGAAAAATAAAATACTGACCCAAACCCAAGAGAAGGTTCTGAAGCTCGGCCACGACAAGGGCAACTTCACAGCCCAGGATCTACCACTGAACGGTGGTGCCCGGAAGAAAGTGATCGACAGCCTGCTGAACAGGGAATTGATTAAACCGATTAACCGCAGGGGAGAGTGGTTTGATTACGCACTCACACCGGCAGGCCGCCAGGCTATCGGAGTGGAAGAGCCTGAAGTCTCAGAAAAAACTGACAAGCCCAAAAGCAAAACCCGCCCCGGCAGCAAACTACACCAGGTCATTCAGCTGCTGACTCGCCCAGAAGGAGCCACGATTCCCCAGATGATGGAGCAGACCGGCTGGCAGCAGCATACGGTGCGCGGCACCCTGGCCGGAGCCCTGAAGAAACGGCTGGGGCTGACCATTGAATCAGAAAAACCAGACGGCGAGGATCGCGTCTATCGGATTACCGCCGGGCTGGAGACGGCCTGATGCCAGCTAACACCAACCATCGAGCCGATACTCTCTTTTCCAGGAGCGTTCCGGCTCTTCTTGTTTTTACTTTGACCAATGGACATTTGATGATTAGCCGGGTCAATAGAACTGATAACCGAACTCTGGTCACGCTGAATAAATGGTATCCCCAATTTCTTGATGCTTTGGCACTGTTGCAAAAGGGAAACCTGGATTATGTGGCAGGCCGTGGTGTTGTGGCTCTGCATCGAGACTGGGAAGAACCCTGGCAGGAGCATCAGCCTCGCTTCTGTCGTTCAATGAATGAAATGACTCGCCTTGCCCGTGAGCAGAAAATCTCCCGTCTGTTCTGGCATTCGCTGGCCACGGAGGAGGCTGAAAAAAGTCAACCTGAGAGTCAACCAGAAAGGTCAACCAGGTTGACCGTTGCCAAGGGCTGGAGTGAACTCTGGTTGACCCGATAACTATTTGTTTTTGCAGAGTTTGTATCAAAAAAGTCAACCGAAAGGTCAACCAGAGTCAACCCCGATTTTTGCTCTGTCGCTAGCGAAATCTCGAGGTGCCGTAGACCCGCAGTCTGAAGCCCTACCCAGGGCCCCCGGCTGTATTTGTTGAACAGAAGGTTTGCTGACAAGTGCATGAGGTCTAAGCCGTCATCAGAAAGACTAAAGACTATATGCTCCGCCAATAAACATAATGGCACTAACAAATAGTATTCCAAACCAATGGAAAATTAGCTGGTACCGAGCCAGAGTGGGCAAGCTGGCAAATATGTCTTGAACGTTTGATCGTTTAGCACGATTAGGGAAGAGACAGTAATGCCCCCACAACATAAATCTGCTGGCAGCAAATAAGAAACCTGCATCGAAGACTTCGCCATCAATTGCCTGTGACAGTTTGTGGTAGTTTTTACGATAAAAACAAACTGCATTGGCAACTAAGAGCAACATAGTTACGGTGCCTAAGACAAAGGCACCGACAAAAATCAACTCAAATATTTCCTTCACTTGGCTGTTGGAATTTCTTCAAAAATTAAACCTGTAATGCCTTTGTCATCAAACGATTTGACCACAGCTTCTGAGCAATAAATATATGTTTTGTTATCTTCTTCAATTTTAAAAATATCTACAGCGATATCATTTTTGAACACTTTGCGAACAAGAAGTCCAACATCATTAAATTCTGTAGCGGTTTTATCAATTGCCGGAATTATATTTCTTACATTCAAAAGCCAGTAATCTGCATCTCCATTTTTCAAGGGCATGAGTTCATCACATGCATTCAGGAAAGGCTGAAATACACTCTTAGCAGATTCATTGACAACAAGTGAACCAGCAAACATGAAGCTACAGTCCCCAACAGGCCTTCCATCCGGCTCTTCAACCTCTACTTCAAGAGGTCCTGACCAGTCATCCGCTAGCGTTTCACCCTTACACAATATGTCTCCATGAGTATCTTCATAATCATCAGAGACCGGTATGAAGGTTTCAAAGTTTTTCGTATCAGCAGAAATCACAAACATTTTTATATCCTTTATACCCTCATCCACATTTCTATTTCCTGTGCTGTCATTTCTCTATCAACAGGAAAAACACCTGATTGTAACTGCCCCGCTATTTTATTCAGTACCCAATGAGCCTGCTTCCTATTCATAGTCTGAGTCAGAATATTTTCAATATTCAAGTAGTAACATTTTGTGTGAATTGGACGGTGGGCATAAGCTTCTGGCATTGAAGGATGTGGTACGTTTCTTTTAAAGTTGGGAAGCCAAGCACCATTTAATGGATCATCAATCCTGATACCCAAGTTGGCCAGCAACTTTCTGGCTCGCTTGGCTCGTTTTGAGCCTCCGACAACAATATGATGAGCTTCAAAATCGTCATGCGGCCTTGCTGCATCAACAGCACGAAGATGCTTTCCCAATAGAGATGAATCATGCGGCTCAACTCTAAGCTGTTTAGGACTTAGCTTGTATCCTTCCTTGCGATAGCATGCCAGAGCTAAAAATAAACTCCTTGTTTTTGTCTCTTCAAGTAGTTCATCAATGGTCATGCGACACTTTGTTTCTTTGAGCAAAAACTCCAGATCAATCCTCAGCTCATGCTCTTCAACCAGCTCAACTTCCAAATCTTGCAACACAGCCTTGTACCTTTGCCTATAAGCAACCCTTGCTACAACCAATGCAAGCCTCAGATTGTGAGTTTAACCAAGTAGTAAAGTGCAAACAATTCTTCTAAGTATTAGCGAACAGGCCAACTCCTGACTGCTTTCTCAACGCCACGACTGGCAATGTAACCACCAATACCCAGCTGCACAATACCAAGCAGTTTCATTTCCAAAGCTTCACTTAAGTCAGGTGACGCCCACCCCATCCAACGGCAAACAATCAGGGCCGTAAAAGTTACCATCACCAGAGGTCGCCAGTTACGTTGTAGCCAGCTTTCACCCTGAGCTTCTGCTTTAATTACACCAGCTTGTTCTGCCAGCTCATCCAGCTCACCATTAACGATCATCTCGGTGAGAGCAGCTTTGGCTTCGATGGATTTGTTCTTATCCGGGAAGATCTTGTCGATCACTTTTCCGACAAGGGGAATGGCAGAGAGCAGGCTCATGCCGCCTCCCCATCAACAAACCCTGCCTCAACCAGCCACTGTTCAATATCAAAGGAGGGACAGTCCTTGTCCCTGTTGAAGTGGTAATGTCCCTTTACCACGGCTTCCGGCCAGAGCTGCAGACAGCCTCCGACCAGGAACTTGAGCATACGTTTCTGTATTGAGGTGAAGTTGTCTTCAGCATTGCCGTCCTGATCCGTACCTCCCACCAGGCAGATTCCAACACTCTCATGGTTATGGCCTTTCACATGAGCACCCCAGTCATCGATGGGGCGCCCCTGTTTCACTGAACCATCCCGCTCAATGACCCAATGGTAACCAATATCCATAAACGCACGCTCCATCAGGTGCCAGCGCTTGATGGTGTCAAAGGTCACACTCTGATCAGGTTTGGTTGCAGAGCAATGAACGACAATGGTATTGGTTTCGTTGCGCTTGCCCATAAACAGTCCCTGTTATTATGGTTTGAGGGTGTAGGCGACAATGCCAATAATGGTTGTCAGGATCAGCCAGCCAAACCTTTCCACTGAGGCCAGAACAACTCCCCGGGCACTGGCCTGACTCTCCAGATAGCGGATACGTTTTTCGGAATCTTCCAGTTTGCGATCAAGGCCGTTGAGAGTTGTGGTCTGGTGAATCAACCGTTCTTCAACGGCAGCCAGACGGCTAATGGCATCGGAGAGTTTGTCGAGCTTGCCATCGATCTGATCAAGCCGCTGCTGAATCACTTCCATCGTGTCCTCGCTCCTTTGCCACTTGAGCAAAAGTCAGCTGGCTTTCTTCGAGATAGGCTTCCTGACCGGCATACTCTTCCCAGCGCCTGACGATCACATCGACATACTTTGGATCGAGCTCTGTCAGCCGGGCCTGGCGACCGGTTTTCTCACAGGCAATCAAAGTGCTGCCGGAACCACCGAAAAGATCCAGAACAATATCTTTGGTTTTGGAAGAGTTGCGGATTGCCCGTTCCACCAGTTCTACCGGTTTCATGGTGGGATGCAGATCATTGCGAGCAGGCTTGTTGAAAAACCAGACATCACCCTGATCACGCGCACCGCACCAGAAATGATCAGAACCATCCTTCCAGCCGTAGAGAATGGGTTCGTATTGGCGCTGATAATCAGCTCGGCCCAAAGTGAAAGTGTTCTTGGCCCAGATCAGAAAGGTTGACCACTTACCACCAGCTTCACGAAAAGCTTTTTGAAGAGTATCCAGTTCAGAAGATGACATGCAGACGTAAATTGCTCCCTTACAGACAGCGAGCATATTGGTCATCGCCGCTTTCAGAAAACTATGAAACTCATCGCCCAGGTTATCGTTCTTGATCCTGCGATCCTTACCGCGTTTCTTATCCTTGGCGCTGTTACCGTAATCGACGTTGTAGGGAGGATCGGTAAATACCATATCGGCCAGTTGGCCAGCCATCAATGTTTCGACATCAGCAGATTCCGTTGCACTGCCGCAGAGCAGGCGATGTTCACCAAGAATCCACACATCTCCGGTTTGGCTCACCGGTTGTTCTTGAACTTCTGGCACCTGATCATCTTCGGTATTTCCCTCAGCAGGTTCTTCCAGCAGAAGATCATCCAGTTCCTCTGTACTGAAGCCCATAATGTCCAAGTCAAAGTCGAGCTCATCCAGGGCCTGCAGTTCCAGCCGGAGAAGCTCTTCATCCCAGCCTGCATTTTCTGCCAGTTTGTTATCAGCCAGTACCAGAGCTCTTCGCTGAACATCGTCCAAATGTCCCAGGACGATCACCGGAACTGTTTGCAGGCCCAGTTCCTGAGCCGCCAGCAGACGACCATGGCCAGCCACAATCACTTTGTCCTCGCCCACAAGAATCGGGTTAACAAATCCAAAGTTTTCAATGGAGCGAGCAATCTGACTGATCTGGTCTGCAGAGTGAGTGCGGGCATTCTGGGCATAGGGCACAAGCTCATCCACAAGCCAGTGCTCAAGGTTTTCAACGAGGATTTGTGGGGCTTCGGACATGAATTTCCATCCCTGGAAAGCAAACGCCCCGACCGGGAAAGGGTCGAGGCGTTGAGGTTGTTTGCAGCTTTGCGCCAGCATACAAAAAATCTACACCGAAACAGGTGATTTTGTCCCGCCCCTGAAAAGTCCCCCTCTACGCAGGAACCACCAGTAGCCCGACACTCTATGCAACAACGCGCTATTTCCTCCCAGTTTTTTGCAACTGCACATGCAAAAGAGCCTTATGCCAGAACCGGTGGATAGAACTTCTGGGGACACCTGTCCGGTTAGCAATCTCTCTCCAGGTCAAGCCAGAGGCACGGAGCCAGATCAACTTACGATCAACCACCAGCAGTGGTGCCAACCAGCGGATACATTCCATCAAACGATCTTCCTGCTCTGCAGTCGGTTTGACCGATAACACCTCACGCTCTGCCCTGCGCAGCTGTTCTCGCTTATCAAAAACCATCTCTGGCCAGCCCGAGCCATGACCCAACTGAATACCGGACGAAAGTCGTCGAGCAGTCAGCCAGGCTTCACGGTAGCGTTGCTCAAGATATTTGATTTCCGTATTCATCGTTTTCATGCCATCCGCTGGTTGCTGTGACTCATGTGGCAGGGCTGCTGTATATGTTTACGCGTCCGCGTATACGCGCACGTATATAGGGTTTACAGCAGCCACGCCACAAACGTCACTCGCTTTTAAGATTCCTGCTCTTAATCAACAGGGTATCCGCCATATTTCACAAATGGCTTAGGCTTGAGTGACACCCCTGCCAAACCACGCCCTCCTCCACCAAAACGACAAGCGGCAAACTTTCTGGCCTGCATCAACTGGGAAAACCGTTTGACCGATCCAACAAATTCTCCGTTCTTCTCCCCCCACTCCTGCCAGTCCGCATAAAGTTTTGAGACTTCTTCACGTTTGCTACGATCTATCTCGCACCGTTCCTCCAGCCACTGACCAAGAATATCTTCCCCTTCAAAGTACTCTCTGGATGCCTTCTTAACACTGGCTGGTGGATTGATGCCCTGCTCCTGCCATTGCAAGCATCCTTCAACAGCCCAGGCAAGAATGCCATTTCGCTCTTTCAATAACTTGTTCGACAGGCTCTTATCTTTTTTCTTATCCGGCACTTTCACCAAGAAAGGAATCAGATGTAGACGACGGGTCATCGCTTCATCCACATTGCGGATCATGGGCTTATGGTTTCCAGCAATCACCAGCTTGAACTGAGGGGTGTATTCAAAGAAATCCTGTCGCATAAATCGGGCAGAAATCTTGTCACCGCCGGTCAGGGTTTTCAGCTTGGATTCATTCCACCGCTTACCCTGTTCTGTTTCGACACTGGAGACATACCTTGCTCCCTGAAGGCTGGCCAGATCGGTGGGATGTTTCTCCGTACGGGATTCCATAAAGGTTTCCACCGGGGCATTGGCAGCGTAGTTGCCCAGGATCGACATGAGTACATGGACAAAGACTGACTTGCCGTTGGCTCCACCGCCATGAAGAAAAAACAAAGCGTGTTCTGATGTCACACCTGTCAGGCAGTAACCAACAACGCGCTGCAGGTAATCCACCAGCGCCTGGTCACCCGCCGTGACATCATCCAGAAACTGTAGCCAAAGAGGACACTCACCTTCCGGTGTAGCCGTGGTCATCTTGATCATCAGATCATCCCGGTCATGCTCCCGCAGTTCACCGGTTTTCAGATCCACCACACCACCCGGAGTATTAAGAAGCCAGGGATCTTGATCCCAGCTATCCGATACAGTGGCATGACAGGGAGCTGAACGGGCCAGCTTCACAACATTTTGGATGGTGCCATTGGAAGCCAGTCGGGTACTTTGACGATCTGTCTCAGCTAGACTGGCTGCTTTGCGACAGAGTCCCCGGGAGAGGTGCAGAACATATAGAACCTGATCCTGACTCCAGCGCTGTCCCGTCCAGGCAAACCATTTACCCCACTGCTCACAGTAGCGCCAGTCGTTGCCATAAAGCCTATTAAAAGCCAGAGTCAGATCATCATCGGTAAGAAGTGGCTGCCTGGCAGGTATGTCCAGATCCTCTTCACCGTCCAGCTCAACCGGTGACCGCTCCCCGCTGGATAAAAAGCCCGGTATATCAAATGGGTTGCCAAGGTGATCCTGCTCTTTCAAGGCATCAGCTGCATCCCATTTCGCTGGTTTTCCTGCTGGTGGAATCAGAATGGCGCAGGATTCTGCTCCCACTTTCAAAATGGCCTGAGCTGCTGCCTCTGCATAGTCTCGCCCTGGCTGATCATTATCCGGCCAGATCAAAACACCTTTACCCTTCAGAGGTGACCAGTCAGTTTTGTTAACGGGAGCCTTGGCACCATTCATTGCGGTTGTTGCACAGATGCCTGCATCGATCAGAGCCTGGGAACATTTCTCCCCCTCCACCAGTACAACACCATTGGCATTTTTAATACCTTGCTGGTTGTAGAGTGGTCGTGGAGAAGGTGCCCGATGCTTTCCGGCTTTGACATCCCAGGGACGAAACTCTTTACCATCCGGTGTGTCGTAGCGATAGACACAGGCGATCAGCTTCCCGTTTCCATCCAGGTAGTCCCATTTGCCAGTATGGGGGCCGAGATCCTCCAGCTTGGCTTTGATCTTCTGTTTCTTTGACGGAGCCGGTTCTGTGCGTGGAAGTTTTGCCTCAACACCCAGCCAATTCGCCACAAACCGAAGAGCTTCAGGAAACTCCATATGCTGATTTGCCTGGGTCAAGTGGAACATATCTCCATGCTCTCCGGTGGCAAAATCATGCCAGAGACCGATCTTGTCACCGGCGATGCAGATATTCAGGCTCTGTCCCTTCTCGCCATTGGCATTTCCCACGCAGTAATACTCTTCATGACGCACAGCATTGGGCAGCAAATATTCGATATAGTCAGGTAACCGTTCTATCAAACGTTGCTTTACTTCTGTCACAGAGATTTTGCGTTCTCTCTGTGCCTGTTCGTCTGGGATCACAGGCGCATCATTAAAATCCAGATAATCTGTCATGATCTTTCATCCTGAAACGAGTTGCCCCTGCACGGCTTAAGCAGGGGAGTGAAGTCCTTTAGCCATCCCACTCATTACTTTTCTGCTGTGGTTGCTGGTAATAATCCGGCGCAGCCTGCTGATTCTGCGGCGCTTGTTGCTGAGGTTGCTGGAACTGATAGCCGGGGTTCTGGTTTTGCCCTTGGCCCTGTTGAGGCTGACTACCTTGCCCAGCCATCACAACTTGGTACTGCTTGTGATCTGGCGTGATGGCATGTTTGATAGCATTGGTCTCTTCGCCATCGGTATCCTTCTCGATATCGATCCGGGCGATAAACTCCATACCATCGAGCTCACCAAAATGTTTCAGACGGCGGGCCAGATTAGCCTGAGGCGAGTTATCATCCTGGCGAATACCCCGGGCGGAGCAGAGCAAAGAGCGCACAAAGCTGCGTCCCATATTGGCCCAATTCGGTCCTTTCGGGCTGTGCAAACCGATCAAGCTCCAGACCTTGCGTTTGGCAAACGGCCCTTCCAGCACAACATATTCAGCCTTCAGGTAAACTGCGCCACTGTCGCCCTGTGTGGCCCAGCCGCCGGTCCAGCCCATATGGGGCTCGTCATAGCCACCCGGTTTCAGGGTGAGCCGTACCTTGGCCAGTGTGCCCTTGGGAATCAGATCATAGTCTTGCTGTACGGTGGCACTATTGAAATCAGTCCACTCGCTATTGGCCGTTTGCTGTTGCTGGTGGTGCTGCTGCTGGTGTTGTGGATTCTGGTTGTAGTTGCTCATATCACTGTCCTTGCTGTGCTTGTTGTGGAGCAGGCTGGGCTGACGCGAAATCCAGACGACGTTCGCCCACCAGCGGTTGACTGATTTTCTGAAGTAGGTTGCCCAGATGGGCCGGTTCGATCAGGTCAAGACGACCACTGCGATCTTTGGAGGGAAAGCCCCACGGGTTGAGGGTCTGGCAAACAAAACTGCGCTGCAGCTCCCCTTGTTCATTAGGCAGGCTGGCCATGGTGATCACTTCATCGACAATGCCAGGCAGTTCCAATCCTGTCCTAGAACCTTCGATTTGGGGCTGGAAAATCCGGCGATTAAAGTCGTCTACCCTCTCTTCCAGAATGCCGACAAAGATCACATGCTTGCCCCGCACATGTTGCAGATGCATCAAGGCGGCAATCATCTCCCGGGCGTGCAATCCATAAGCACCACGAATATCCGGTTTGCCGGTTTTCTCGCTGCGAGCCTCAGGTCTTGTCTTGCACCATTGGAAGCAAATCCGAGCCAGAGCCGTGATCGAATCGACAAAGAAGATGGTGTACTTATCTAGCTGTGACGGATCACCCAACTGCTGACAGGCAACCTGGTAATGGGCCTGGCAATAGGGTTGATCATTTTCCAGAGCGGGGTTCGGACCACCAATAAACGCCACCAGATTGCGGAACTCCGGCCAGGTGCGGGGACGGACCGTATCGCCTTGCCAACCCTGAACCGCAAGATCTCCGGCTTCCAGATCCAGAAACAGGGTTTGCTCGGCAGGCAGTGTCCAGAGCTGGGATGTTTTACCAACACCGCTCTGGCCCAGCAGTACCGCCTTAACACCTTTGTACTCCTTCAAGCGTTGGTCGGCAGAAAGAATCGGAAGACTCATAGCTCATCCCCCTGATCTGCTGGTAACTCTCCGGTCAGTTCTTTCATCTGAGCCAGATTGCGCAGATAACGAGCATTCTGAAGACGCTTTCTGTCGTTATCTGCGCGACCCAATGACCTGTTGGCTTCTCGCAACAAACGTGCAAGCTCATCTTCGTGCAGACTGGCCAGCTGCAGGAGCGTCATATCACGAATATGAGAGAGTGCTACTGACATGACTTTTTCTCCTGCCGCTGGACAGGCTGTCCAGTCCCCTGAAAGTGATGTGCATTCTCATAACTCTCTACATCTTCCAGGCGATACATCACCTTGCTGTTGATCTTGAGAAACAGCGGGCCAATGCCTCGCTGTCGCCAACGCTCCAGAGTGCAGGTTTTTACTCCCCACCGCTGAGCCAGCTGTTTTTGTGAGAGATGTTCTATCGCCATATGTCCGCCTCCTTGGGGTTTTATCCTGTGGCAGATTCATCTTGGCGAAAGTGAGTTAGGGGAGAGTTAGATGAAGTTAGAGGAGAGTTAGATATCGGCCTTTTACGAAAAAAAGGCGAAAAAAAACCGACTCGAGGTCGGTTGCTTCTTTCATCGACAGGCTTGTATCAAGGCTCAATCAGCCACCAGCGGTTTTGACCATTATCAATATAAGTTTTCCATTCTGTCTTTGTACCCCACAACTGTTGCGGTGTCTTTGAAGCAATACCTTCGTCCTGCAAAACCTCACGACTCACTCCGTGACGATTATTCATCCAGGCGTCATACAGCAAAGAAACAGCTGTTCTCTGCAAAGGACCATCAACAACCCAGTCTGGTAAACCATCGACCTGCAGAATACCGTTGGCATCGTCCCAGCGAATGGGTAATTCTTCCAACACTTGATTCATAGCCAGCTTGACAGGATCACCCACCAGCACATCCTTAAGAGAAACAACCCTGTGTCTGTCGGACAGACGGAGGCAGGCTTTTCGTCGGGGCGGTTGCAGAGCTAACACAAATCCAGCGGGCAGAGTCTGGCTGTTCAGGCTCTCTTCAACAGCATCATAGGCGCTGTCATCATGCAGACGGCGAACCAACCAGACCGGCCAGCGCTGTTTTCTACGCTGATAAAAACCTGCAAACCAGAGAGTGTCTGGACACCAACACTCCAGTTTCTGGAAGGATTGCAACTCCCGTGAAATAAATGCAGGCAGCCAGTCTTTTGTGAACCGATAACGGCGAAGCATAATTTCAGGAACACTTGCGTTAGAACACTCCAGACATTCCCGCTCGAACTCTCCCGAAGAGACTTCTATGACAGGGTGCGTTTCACCGGAAGGATCAAGCATCCATTGCTCAAACTGATCAGGCTGCGCCAAACCACTGCCCAGTATCTCCCGAAAAAGTGAAGAACACTCAAACTGTATCTGGGAACCACTCCGGGTTGTTATGCCAGCCTCCCACCAAAGAGCCAGCTGCATAAATGTTTTCAGGGAAACCGGATTCATTGATGGCTCTCATCCAGTAAACCGGATTCCAGAAAAATCCGTTGTATCAACAGCCGGTCCTCAGGGGTTAGCTCGCGAAGGTTATGACTGTTGGGGTGGGTAAACCGGACAAACAGTTCATGTCGTCTGGCCGACACTCCAATCTGGCGCTTTTGCACGCCAACAACGGCACCAGTGATCATCCAGCCTGAACGATCCTCTAGAGTAGTTTTATATAAATTGTTCTCGTTCAAAAGATCATAAATATCCCTGACAAAACGAAGCTCGAGAGGAACATCTACGATAAGAGGTTGTCCATTCAGCCTTGAGCGTAAATGCAAACTCATAACCTGAATCAGGGCAATACCATCACGCAAGGTATATTGAAAAATGGGCCTCTCTCTGAAGTGTTCCAAACCAAACTGTCTGGGGGTAATTCGTTCGGGAGGGTTATCCAGTTTTAGAACGTCACGGGCATAAGTGAGAGCCAACAGATCACGCATATCCCGGGTATTGGCAACCACCTCAACCACACCTGATCCCCATTCATGGGTCAGAGCATATTCTCTTGCTGGAGAGACCACCAGTGTCTGAATATTCGACTCTTCATCCAACTCGCTGATGGCTTGAGGAACACCCTGTCGGGTCACCGCAACATGACAGACCTGCCCGAGATGTTGCTTAATATCAGGACGGGAATAACAAAATGACTCTGTCCGGAACCGCTGCCCCTGGCAGGACTTGGAAAGAGACTCACTGAAGGTCTGCAAAGCAATGTCTTCAACCGGGTCTACAGCAGGGTTTAACTGGTAGGAATCCCACATCCGGCCATAACGATAATGGCTGGCAAAGCGGCTGGATTCAGCATGGGTAAGTTTATCGGATTTCGAGTCCATCAACTCGATAACCGTATCAAAAGGATTGCGGGCTATGATCTTGCCCATCTGTTGGGCCAGCAGCTGTTGACCATCAGGGCGGGTCATATTGACGATTCGTGTCGCCTTTTCCTCTGCCTTGAGGTAGAGCCTGTGATCCTCTTTGCGAATGCGGTTAAACACCTCGCCCACATCCAGAGTCTGTTCCAGTGCGAACGTATCACTCCCAACAGCGGGCAGAGACACCCCCACCATTTGGCAGAATTGCATCAGTCCCCTGGGACTGGCATGGCGAATAACCTTGGCCAGATTTGGCATGGCTTGTCATCCCTGAAGTCATTGTTTGTACATCCTGTACTACTGTATATATACACAGATATTGCTTTGGGCATGACCGACTGTCAAGACACCATTTTTCCTCTGAATAACACCGACAGAACACGATACGACCTCATCGCATTTGTGCTTATCCCGGCGTACAAAGAAAGAAGACTTGAACAAAAAAACCGGATAGCACCTGGATCATGGACGAACAAAATGCACGCTCCCTGCCGCTTGATTCCCCTCGTGAAGAGCTGATTCACCTGTTTTCCTTGGCAGTGGTGCGCCACTACCGACGTAAGGCTGAGCGTAACCACCAGGACAGCAAAGTTGACTGGACTTTCCCTGACGACAGAGCGTGTATGTCCCTCCCCTCACAACTGGAGAGAAACTATGGCAGACAGTGACAAGGTACATGAAACGCTGGCGGCACAAGTGGCCAAGATCATGACCATGAACAACACGCAGCTTAATCACACATGGAAAGAGCTGTTAGGTACAGATGCTCCGCCTCTGCATACCAAAATTCTTCGCCAACGGCTGGCCTGGAAAGTACAGGAGAAAGCGCTGGGCGGATTAAGCGATCTGGCAAAGAAGCGCTTACTTCAGGTCAAACAGTCAATTCTGAAAGGCAAGAAAACACCCCGGGCGAAAACCTGTCACCTGCCAGCTGGCACCCGATTAATGCGCGAGTACCAGCACGAAGAACATGAGGTGGTTGTCACCAATGAGGGTTTTGAGTATCGGGGCCAGCTGTACAAAAGTCTGACGGCTATTGCCAAAGTGATTACTGGCAGTCAGTGGAATGGCCCGGCTTTCTTTGGCTTGAGAAAAGAACAACAGAAACAGAGTAGCCGCCGGAGGAAACGCAAGTGAGTGCCAACCCTATCAAGCGCTGCGCGATCTATACCCGCAAGTCATCGGAAGAAGGACTGGAGCAGGAGTTCAACTCCCTGGATGCCCAATGGGAAGCGGGAGTCGCTTATGTTGTATCCCAAAAGCATCAAGGCTGGCAGCTGGTGGACGAACGGTTTGAAGATGGTGGATTCTCCGGTGGAAATATTGACCGGCCCGGGCTGAAGAAATTGATGGCCGCTGTCGAGCGAGATGAGATCGATATCATTATTGTTTACAAGGTCGACCGTCTGACTCGCTCTATTTCAGACTTTGCTCGGCTGGTGGGAATTCTGGATGAGCATAATACCTCGTTCATATCCGTGACCCAGCCCCTCAATACTACCGACAGTATGGGCAGACTAACCCTCCATATGCTGCTCTCCTTTGCCCAGTTTGAAAGAGAGATTACCAGTGAGCGGATCAGGGATAAGTTTGCGGAATCAAAAAAGAAAGGGATGTGGATGGGCGGCGCTGTACCGCTGGGTTATGAAGTCAAAGACCGGAAGTTGGTGGTGAACCGGAGCGAGAAGAAAATTGTACAAATCATCTTTGAAACTTTCATAGAAACCCGCTCGCTTACTGAAACCTGTTATCGCGTTAATGATATGGGTTTCCGAACCAAACGGTACCCAAAGAAAGATGGCTCTGCCTGGGGAGGAAAGCCTTTTACCAAAAGCACCATGCGCAAACTCCTCAATAACAAAATCTATCTGGGCCTGATACACCACAAGGGCGATTGGTACCCCGGCCAGCACACCGCCATTTTGGATCAGCAACTCTGGGACAAAGCAGAAACCATATTCAACACTAACCGGAACAGTCGGCGCACGGAGTCCCGCTGGCGACACAGCCCTGCCTTTCTACGAGGGTTACTGTTTGGACCAGACGGTATCGCACTGGTGCCCACCAGCGGCCGACGGCGGGGCAAGCGCTACCGCTACTACACCAGCAACACAGCCCGGAAGAAAGGCCACAGGGAAAGTCCCCTTCCTCCTTTACCCGCTGAGCCCTTGGAACAGGTGATACTTCAAGAAGTAGAGCAACTGATCAATCAGCCTTCTTTAGTGATGCAGATTTTCCAACACTGCCATGAGATCGAGGACCAGGTGAGTTACGAGCAAACCATCAATGCTTTGCACACCCTGAAAGATATCTGGCAGGAGCTGTTTCCCAACGAGCAGCAACGTATCGCACAGCTATTGGTAGAACGGATTGATGTGCAGGAAACCAACCTCAGCATCCGCTTCCATACCAAGTGGCTGCCCGAAATTACTGATGACCTGGCAGGAGTCGCATAACCATGAATATCACCGGCAAGCGTCAAACCCGATTTTATCCCGACCAGAATATTCTGGAAGTGAATATTCCCATACAGCTTCTGAGGCGAGGGGGTCGTACCCATATCAAAACCCCTGATGGGCAGATACTAAATACCTCGCCCACCAGCGACACGGCACTGATGCGGGCGCTGGCTCAGGCTCATATTTGGTTGCAGAAACTTGAGGAAGGAGAGTTTGAGAATGTGAAGGCTTTGGCCAGAAACTATGGGCAGAATGAGAGTTATGTTTCCAGGGTTCTGCGACTAACGTCACTACCGCCTTCAATCCAGGAGTCAATTCTCTGTGGTAACGAAACAAATCTTTTGTCTCTATCAGAACTACTGGATGGCGTTTCACCGTTGTGGAAAGATCAGCAAATCCTCTGAAAAGAAAAGACTATCTTTTCTTACGGTTACGCCCACTCTTGTCCTTAGGATCAAAATGCAGCACCACAGGAATATGTCTTATACGATACGGCTGGCCAGAAGCTTCAAGTGTATGAGTTGAAAAAAATGCTGACTGTTTCAGCTCACAGTTTTTTATGGTTACTTTGGATGGTTCTACACTATGGATTCTATCCTTCCAGTCATCCATTTGGGATTTTGCATTTTTTGTTTGAAAGTAAATGATTAATCCACCTTCTTTTTGTGAATCTGTACCTGTAGCATATCTTGTAGTTAACTGTCGGTATCCTTCATCAATATTATTTTTTGATCGTCCAATCTTTGCCTCACCGAGCCAAACAAAATTATTCCGAGACCGGACTACGAGGTCGCAATTTCCACCATATGATGCATCATGCTCAGCAGCATATCCTCGCATACGCAGCATACTTTGTATTTGCACAGTCAGCTGATCTTCACCAGCTTCGTAGTGTAGATGCCGATTTTCTTCCAGTTGGGAAATTGCATAGTCAAGATCCCTGTACAATAACCCTATAAATTCCTCATAAGTATCTGCACATCGCCTATTGAGAAAATCTTGTAGTTCAGGATCTGACCTCATGATGAAATCAAATTGAGCTAAAGAACCTGATTCAATACCTGTACTTACCATCCGATATCACACTAGGCCTTGAGCATTAGTTCCAGGGAAGAAATAAATAAACACATGATTTTGATAGTCTTCAACAGGCTCCCCTGTATACGGATGAATTAATTCTCCCGTAATTTTTGCCTGACGAACATCTTCTATTTCCAACGTGTAAGCCTGTCCAAGCTCATCAATCATCTGATAACCAAAATCAAGAATTTTGAATGATGCCCCCGTCAAATATAGAGCGGATCGCCAAAACTCAGCATCACCTGAGTTCGGAGCAACCTCACCTTTCAGGTGCTTGAATGACATAAATCTCAGTCTTTCAAGATTTGTCCGCTCAAGGTAATCAACAATGGACAAACAGATCTCGTACTGGGGAGAGTGATCTCCCCAGTCCTCAGCAAAATGCTTAATGATCTGGTGCTTACTGTTCATTGCTCAAATAATTTCTTATTCGTTGTTGTACAAAACTATAGTCTTTCTGGCCACAGCAATGAGAAATGATTACCTCTGTTAACCGCTCTGTAGATTTCATTTGGTGCCGAGAATTGCCCGGTAACATTAACTCTGGCGTCGTTGACACTTCCTTGGTAATTGGGACATCCCAAGTCATCGCCAGCAGAAACGGTTTTATATCTCCTACTTCTTCCTTTAGCTTTTCCCTTCCAGCAGAGTGGTAAAGCTCTTCTCTGAGATCCAAGTCTTTTTGCCGCATAGACTCTCTCTTGACAGAGTTCTCAGTGGTAACAAAACCTAGTTCACATACCCTGGCTCCTGACTGGTTCTTTTCATCCCGATAGAAAGAATCTATCACACACCTAAAGTCTACAGCTGTTCCAAGAACAGGAGGATGGTTGAACTCACTATCAATAAGCTGGTGGAATGCTTTTCTCAACTCTCGAAAAGCATTAACACGGTCTTGCCTTCGCATTCCGTAGCCAATATCAATTCTGAGTTCAATCTCATCACGAGAGGGGTATAGAGCTACTACATCAAAAAACTGCATTCCTCGTTTACAATAGACTTGGATATCCACCACATCTCCAAGTGCATCAAGAGCGTCATCTGTAAGCTCTGCCTTCGTTAAAGAGGTCTTTTCATTGACAGACCGCTTACCCGAGAAGACCACCTGCGTACCATCTTGAAGAACGTCCATTAATACAGTTTCTTCTTTGGTGATACTCTTTAGCTTCTCTTCAGATAGAGGGAGTGGATATGATTTGCTGAAGGAGCTCTTCTTTGGTTTGACACCTGCAATCTGTGTAGCTAATTCACCTACCTTCCCTGTTTTTAGCTTGTATATCTGTACAGCTTTCTGTCCATACAACAGATGCTGTTTATAAGCGTCAGAAAGACTCTTAACCACCCTTTTTTTGGTGATTTTATCCGGTGACGATTTACTGTGTTTTTCAGCTGTTTTCAGGTAACCATTCCCAGCATCCACACCAGACAGGCGAAGAATCTTGCGCATATCATGCCATGGTGTGCGAGGCTTAAAACCTTCAATCAAATCGGATACTGACATTTACATCCCAGATACTTGGGTTAATCGAAATTACAAGCGTCAAACAGTCACAAGCTGCTTGATATTACCAAGCGGGAACAGCTTCGAGAAGGTACTGATGTCATATTTCCTTGAGAAATCTATCACCTTTGCCATACCTGATAGCACCTTAAAATCACGAACAAAGACGACAACAACAGGATAAAAACACAGTTAGCTTGCTGTTTAAAAAGGACTTCAGGAAGCGTACCTGGAAAAACGCTCTGTACGCTAAAAACAGAGGACACCGCCAGATACGGCATTTTGAAGGGGCAAATAGGGGGTATTACGGAACAGTAAAGGTACGCTTCCCAAACTGTGGAAAGCCTGCAACGTCAGGGCTTTTCAGGAGTCAGAAACGCAAAAAATCCCACCACAGAGGTCTGTAGCAGGATTCTTGAAGGTGGCGGTGAGGGAGGGATTCGAACCCTCGATACGTTTCCGTATACACACTTTCCAGGCGTGCTCCTTCGGCCACTCGGACACCTCACCAAATTGTCGCTTCATGTTTCAGGGCATGCCCTGTGAAGCGGGCTTAATTTATAGAAAAATCAGTAAGATAGCAACACCCCAACCGACAAACAGATACACCTGACCAAAACATCAAGGACTGAAGCACCAACCTGCTCTCCCTGATTCGAACCCCTGCCATCCCCCCCTGGCCAAATAGGCATATACACCTAGAAAATGACTTTTTTGCGAAACTAACCCATAATGCTGTGAACTTGCCAGCAGGCCGTCCTGTCGCTGCCGGACAGATGGCTTTTGGATGCGCGAAACAGCAAAAGCAGTTAGAAATAAAAAGGGAAGACAATGACAGTCACCATTGGCAAACCGGTTGATGACTTTACCGCAAAGGCTACTTCTGGAATCTCCGTGTCCCTGAAAGACCTGAAAGGAAAAACCAATTTTGTTCTGTACTTCTACCCCAAGGACAATACGCCAGGCTGCACCAGCGAGGGGCAGGCCTTTGCCGAGAACCTTGATGCCTTCAAGGAAGCAGACACAATAATTTTTGGTGTTTCCAAAGACACCATGAAAGCCCATGAAAACTTCAAAGCCAAATATGAGTTTCCCTTTGAGCTGATCTCCGATTCAAATGAAGAGCTGTGCAAGCTGTTTGATGTAATCCGTTTGAAGAAAATGTATGGCAAAGAGTTCATGGGCATCGAGCGCAGCACATTCCTGATTGATAAGGAAGGCACACTCCAGCACGAGTGGCGCAAGGTAAGAATCAAGAATCATGTGGAAGATGTGCTCCAGGCTGCACAGGCACTGGAAGGTATGGTAGAGCCAATTACCAGCACCCTGGATAAGAGCAGTGATAACTGATTCCCAGCTCTAAAAGCAAGAAAGGCGACCCAGTGTCGCCTTTCTTTTATCTGCTCTTTTCAACTCGCAACCTAAGACGGGTTTTCAAGCTGTTTAGGTATCGCCTTTGGCCAGGCTGTAAGAACCGCCTTGATCAGCGTCGCCAGAGGAATAGCGAAGAATACTCCCCAGAATCCCCAGATACCGCCGAACATCAGCACCGCAATAATAATGGCAACTGGATGCAGGTTAACCGCCTCACTAAATAACAGGGGAACAAGAACATTGCCGTCCAGCGCCTGAATAACACCATACACAATCATCAGCACATAGAACTGATGCTCCAGCCCGAACTGAAACAACCCAATTGCCGCAACTGGAATGGTTACAACCGCAGCACCGATGTAAGGAATAACAACCGACAGTCCTACCAGCAAAGCCAGCAACGCTGCGTAGTTCAGTTCAAGCCAGACAAAGGCAACATAGGTGGTTATGCCGACAATAAAGATCTCAATCACCTTGCCACGGATGTAGTTAACAATCTGCTCACTCATCTCCTCGGAAACCTGGTCGATCATACGTCGCTCATCAGGCAGCATGCCGGAGATCCATCTCAAAAGAGGCTTACGGTCTTTCAGGAAGAAGAACACCAGTATCGGCACCAGCACCACGTAAATCAGAATACCCACTACATTGGGCAGCTTCGAGATAGAGAAGGAAACCAGCCACTGGCCAAAGTGGGCAAACTGTTCACTGGCCGTCTGCACCCAGGCATTCACCTGCGCCTCGGAAATAAAGCCAGGATACTCATCAGGAAGATGCTGCAGCATATCCTCCCCCTTGGCCAGCATCCTGGGCAGCTCATTAAGAAGAGTTGTACCCTGCTCCCAGATCAGAGGCATCATAAGCAGGATCACGGCAAGAAATATTGCCAGAAACATTAAGAAGGTCACTGACACCGCCAGCATATGTGGAACACCATGGCGCTCCTGCCAGCTAACAACCCCCTGGAGAATAAAAGCAAAGCCAAGACCTGCAAAAACGGGCGCCAGAATAGACCCGAAAAACAGGATAACCAGCAAAGCTGATGCCAGCAGCAGCACCAGTACAATGGCTTCCTCATCGGAAAAGTAACGGTGTATCCATCCCCTGATCACCTTGAACATAGCAAGCCTATCCATGTTTTTTCAGAATATGAGTAAAGACGCCGGATTCTTCGCCACTGAAAAGCAGTTCGTGGCCAGCCAGTTCAGCGAAGCTGGCAAAATCCCGTACAGAACCCGGGTCTGTCGCCAGAACCTTCAGCACCTCTCTCGGCTCCATGCCATTCAAAGCCTGTTTTGCCTTTAACAGCGGCATGGGGCAATCTAAACCACGAGCATCCAGCTCACGGCAATCCTGATCCAGCTCAAGCATACTTCTATCTACAACATTATCAGCTATCGGCAGATACGTACCACGCAGCATCTCCTGATTGGAGCGTATCGAATAAAGGTATGGGATTCTTTACCGGCTTACGTGAATAGCGTAGGAAGTTAATAGTATCGCACTCATACCGGAGGTAATATAGCTCGATATCATATAACTCCGGATATCTCTATTTCTGATGAATTTATTCCGCAGCTCCCTTTTATCTTTGATACTGGCTGCTTCCCCCCTTGCCAGCAGCGATATCAACCTTCCCTCTATTGGTGACAGTAGCTCCGGCATTGTTTCTACTCAGAAGGAAAAGGAGCTGGGTCAGGTTTTCCTGAAGATGCTGCATAACCGGGTGCAAACCAATAATGATCCGGAGCTGGTCAGCTACGTTGAAAGCCTGGTTTACCAACTGGCGGAATCCAGCCAGTTAACCGACCGAAATCTTTCCATTGTTTTGATTGAAAGTCCGCAACTGAACGCCTTTGCCGCCCCCGGTGGCGTGATAGGCATCAACACCGGACTGTTCTTGTATGCGCGTACCGAAGAAGAGTTTGCCGGAGTTATTGCCCACGAACTGGCCCACTTAAGTCAGCGCCATTACGCCCGTGGAGTGGAAACAGCCAAACGTCAGGCTCTGCCAACCATGGCGGCACTGCTTGGCAGTGTGGTGCTGGCGGCCTCAGGTGCCGGAGACCTGGGAGCAGCAGCACTCTCGACCACAATTGCTGGAGCCCAGAGCAGCCAGCTGGCTTTCAGTCGTGATAATGAACGGGAGGCTGACCGGGTCGGCATTCTGACCATGGTGCGGGCCAACATGGATCCACGCGCCATGGCCGGTCTGTTTGAACGTATGAGTAAGTTGGATGGAAGCAATCCTCAGTATGAGTTCCTGCGCACTCACCCGACCAGCCGGAACCGTGTTGCCGATACCCGTAGCCGTGCCGAACAGTACCCAGCCAGAAAACGACGGGATCAGACCAACTACCAACTAATGCGCAACCGGGCTTTTCTCAGTTTGAGTTCATCCACTGACCAGGCACGAATTCGTTTTAAGGAGGAAGTGGAAACCGGGCACTCCTCATCTTTGACTGCCAGCAAATATGGCTATGCCCAGGTTCTTCTCGACTCTCAGGATGCCAAGTCAGCAGCGCCTTACGCAAAGGAACTGCTAAAGCAGGCACCAAATAACATTTACTACAGAATACTGAACAGCCGTATTGAGTTTGAGAATGGCAGCCGAGACCAGGCGATAAAAAGTCTGCAGGAGTTACTCAGTGATAATCCGGGTAACTATCCGGCAATCATGACCCAGGCAGACCTGCTGTTCAAAGATAAGCAGTTCCGCAAAGCGACAAATATTCTCAAAGCTGAAAGCAAGAAACGGCCACAGGATCCGTACATCTGGTATCAGCTGGCTGAAATCTCCGGACTTGCAGGTGATATCGCCACTGTTCATACGTCACGGGCTGAGCATTTCTTCCTGGTTGGCCAGATGGATAAAAGCATCCTGCAGCTACAATACGCAACCGAGCTGCCTGGCCTGCCATTCAGCCAGAAAGCGGCTATCAGACAGCGCATAGAAGAAGTCAAACACTTTAAGAAGGCTATGCAGCTTTAGCTCTGACAAAAGCGTCCTCAGGCCGTAAAGTCCAGCATCCTCTGCAGAGGCTTAGCGGCCTGAACCCGAATATCCTCGGGCACCTCAACAACACCACTGCCATTCTCCAGAGCATCAATCACCCCCTGCAGGCTGTTTAAAGCCATCCAGGGACAACTGGCACAACTGCGACAGGTAGCCCCCTGCCCTGCAGTCGGCGCTTCAAGCAGGAGTTTCTCTACACCAGCAGCCTGCTGCATTTTGTAAAAGATGCCTCTATCGGTTGCCACAATAAACTGCGGATTGTTCAGGGATGCCGAAGCTTTAATCAGCTGAGATGTCGAACCGACAATATCAGCAAGCTCAACAACTGCATCGGGGGATTCAGGGTGAACAAGGACAGCAGCCTCGGGGTAGACCTTCTTTAAATCGAGAATGCCCTGGGCCTTGAACTCTTCATGAACAATACAGGCGCTGTCCCACAGCAGCATATCTGCACCGGTCTGCTTCTGGATATAACTGCCCAGGAAGCGATCAGGAGCCCAGATGATTTTTTCATCACGAGCAGCCAGCTCTTCAATAATCTCCAGCGCACAGCCCGAGGTCACCACCCAGTCTGAGCGGGCTTTTACAGCCGCTGAAGTATTGGCATAAACCACCACGGTATGATCCGGATGGTCATCACAGAAAGCGCTGAACTCATCGACCGGGCATCCCAGATCCAGGGAGCAGGTAGCTTCCAGGTCTGGCATAAGAACTGTTTTTTCAGGGCTGAGAATCTTGGCGGTTTCCCCCATAAAACGGACACCGCAGACAACCACAGTATCGGCATCATGTCGCGCACCAAATCGGGCCATCTCCAGGGAGTCAGCGACACAGCCACCAGTTTCATCGGCAAGTTCCTGAAGCTCCGGAGCGGTATAGAAATGAGCAAGGAGAACCGCGTTACGCTCCCTGAAAAGCTCTCGTGCTTTGGCTTTCAGCAGGGTCTGGCTTTCACCATTCGCGTTACCCTGTGTTTTTTGTGGACGTTGCGCCAGTCTAGCTAGATGCTGGCGAACAATACCCCTGTCACGTATTTGGTCGTGTACTTGCGTCATGCTGTTTATTATTTCTTTCACTCTGGTCACAAACTCACGAAAACATAGTTCAAAGCTGTGAAACAAACACACAATGAACCAATTCAAGACGAGTTAAGGCATATAGACGAACCACAAACCCAAAGCGATGGTAGCATGTAACAAAAATGAAATTAACGAAGGAAGACAGCAGGAGAAAATAAAGGCAGGTGAGAAGAAAGTGGTGGGTCGTATAGGATTCGAACCTATGACCAATTGGTTAAAAGCCAACTGCTCTACCAACTGAGCTAACGACCCATAGGGTAATCACTGAACCTTCATCAAACCGAAGAAGAAATTGGTGGGTCGTATAGGATTCGAACCTATGACCAATTGGTTAAAAGCCAACTGCTCTACCAACTGAGCTAACAACCCACATCAGCAATTTTACTCTGCAGAAATTCAACAGAGTTCGAGAAGAAATGGTGGGTCGTATAGGATTCGAACCTATGACCAATTGGTTAAAAGCCAACTGCTCTACCAACTGAGCTAACGACCCGTATTTAATCTTCTCATTGAGCAACTCTTCCATGTCACAAGGCGGACAGCCCAGACAGAGGAAAGAAGTGGTGGGTCGTATAGGATTCGAACCTATGACCAATTGGTTAAAAGCCAACTGCTCTACCAACTGAGCTAACGACCCATATAACTTCAAATATTTTTGTTCCAGCAATTGGCATTGCACCAATAATTAAAACTAATTAAAGCTAAAAACAAAACATCCCACCCCGACAGCTCATCATCGGAAGCGGGGCGTATCTTACCGTTTTACCAAAGTTGTGCAACCCCGGCATTTACCGAAGCAGAACATCGGTACAGCACTCAACCTGAAAAAAATCAGCTTTCCAGGTTACGCAGATAAACATCTGCAAGACGTGCAGCAGAGCTGCCCGGGAAATTATCTATCACCATCTGCAAGTATTCGCGGGACTTTGTCCGTTCACCCAGACGATCATAAACCTGCCCCAGCTTGTAAGTTGCGTCAGGCAATTTGTCGCTCATCGGATAGGTCTTCACCAGATTGGAAAAAGCCACTTCAGCTTCTTTCACTTCACCCTGGGCCAGATGAACCTCTCCAAGCCAGTACTGGGCATTATCAGCATAAGGACCACGTGGATATTTCTGCAGATACTCATTCAGGCCAGCCACTGACTCCTTGAACTTGCGGTCACGGATAAGCTGGAAAGTATTCTGATAGAGTTTCTCGCCAGTTTTGTCCGCTACCGGAGCAACAGGTGTCACTGCTGGCGCAAATGAACCAGCAGAACCAGCAGAATCAGCAGGCTGTACAGGCGGTGTCACCTGTGAACCTGAAGTTCCTCCAGAAGCCAGCTGACTGATGCGACGATCGAGATCCAGGTAACGATCACGGTTCTCTTTCTGAATACGGTCGATCAGGTTGGCCTGCTCTTCCAGCATCCCACGCATCTCCATCACTTCGTTCTGCAGAGTTTCCAGCTGATTCAGCAGAATGCCCGGCTGTGAAACCGGGGCATTTACTCCGGCATGCACAGGAGTTACGGTAACCGGAGCTGGCGTTCCGGCCGAAGAACCGGAGTTACCGGATTCGACAACCGGTATGGGAGAAGCAGCCAGTGCAGGAAGAATAAACCCACTCAGCAGTACTCCCAAAAGCGCATTCCTTGCCATCATCAGCGATTACTTCCCGGCAGGAACGATAACAGCACGACGGTTCTTGGCCCAGGCTGCTTCAGTGTGCGCAGGGTCAACTGGCTTTTCGAGGCCGTAGCTCACCAGTTCGATACGTGCTGGAGCAACGCCTTTCAGAACCAGGTAGTTCTTCACAGCTTTTGCACGACGCTCACCCAGAGCCAGGTTATAGGTACGGGTGCCACGCTCGTCGGTGTTACCTTCAATTACCAGATTCTCGGCACGACCTGCTGGGCTGGTCAGGTAGGCAGCGTGAACATCCAGAGATTCCAGAGCACCAGGCTTCAGCTTGTCGCTGTCGAAACCGAAGTGATAAACATTTTGTTCCAGCAGTGCGGCAATCTGCTCAGGAGATTTAGAGCTGTCAATTTTGCCGGAAGCGATAACGGCCTGAACGGCAGGATCAGTGATGCCGGAAGCTTCAACAACAGTTTCACCCTGGCCAACCTTGGTAGTTGCTTCTTCACCGCCGCCAGCTGTCTGAGTGCTGGTTGCACAGCCTGCCAGCCAAACTACGGCCAGACCCGTCGCAATACCCTTAGCCAATGTGGCAAATTTCATAGTAATCTCCTGACTCACGATAAGAAAAATTTCGCACTAAGGTAACAGAGTTACCTACGGCAAACCAGAACCCTAAAAGCAATTTCTCCCTACTGCGGCAAGCGCTGCAGCAGAATGGTAAGCAAAATCGCCCATTCCCCGAAAATAATAAGTTCTGTTAGGTTCTGTTGACATAAGTTTGTGCATTCAGCGCCAACGAGGCTTTTCAGATCTAGGCGCAGACGTGAAGGAAGACTGGTTGTCTTTCGAACGGCTGCAACGACGAGCTGGAAAGCCTCGCTGGCGCCCTTCGGGTGGCCCAGAAAGCCGCCACTCCCTGCGTCAGGCTTGCTTGATGTAGAACCACTACACCTTCACAAGCCTTTCTTGCGATTAGCGGCTTTCTGAGCCACTGAATCGCACAAACTTATGTCAACAGAACCTAATTCAAACAGGTTAGAAGGAAATCTTCCCGCTACGGCGGAAAATAGCATCCTCTGCACCAAAAACGTATGGCATCCTCTGCATAATATTCGTCATGCACAGAGATGCCATTTTGTTAACCACTAGTTCAGAAACGGTGACCAGGCAGGTTCCCGTACATCCCCCTCGGTAGAAGGCAGACGGAAGCTGACACGACCATCCGCAGAAATAATACCAAGCACTCCCTGATCACCCCCCTGGGCGGCATAGATCAGCATACGCCCATTGGGTGAGATATCCGGCGCATCTTCAAATGGAGAGGAGGACAGAATCCGCATACGGCCGGTATCGAACTCAAGAACGGCTACGTTGTAATCAGTCTGGCCTTTACCCTTGTGAATCAGAGCCATGCTCTTGCCATCAGGGAACACTTTGGGACGACTGTTAAAGCGCCCTTCAAAGGTCAGTCGCTTGATTTCACCCGATGCCAGTTCAACCTGATAAATCTGGGCAGAACCACCGCGATTGGATGAGAATACCAGGCTCTTGCCATCAGGCATCCAGTCAGGCTCGTTATCCATGGCAAAGTGGCGGGTTACCTGGGTGAGCTTGCGGGTCTGCAGATCAAGAACATAGATATCAGGGTTGCCCGACTTGGACAGCACAACTGCCAGCTTTTTGCCATCCGGTGACCATTTGGGAACACTGTTCAGGCCACGGAAGCTGCTGATTCGCTCACGGTTACCTGTTGCGAGTTCCTGAATATAGATAGCTGGACGACCGGTTTCGAAAGAAACATAAGCGATCTTCTTGCCATCCGGTGACCAGCTTGGCGCCAGAATAGGCTTCTTGGATTTCAGAACGGTGACCGCACGCATACCGTCCACATCAGCATAAACCAGTTTGTAGTCGGTATTGTTTTCGCTGTAACGCTTGGCAACCACGTAAACCAGACGTGTGGAGAAAGCTCCGCGAATACCAGTAATCTTCTGGTAAACCGAGTCACTGATATTATGGGCAATGGAACGCAACTGGTTACGACTGCCGGTCACATCACCTTTAACAACTGAACGTTTGCCTGCAACATCAAACAGCTCATAGCTGACGCGATAACGGTTGTCAGGCTGCTCGGTCACGCTGCCAATAACAAGGTAAGACACTCCCAGACGATTCCAGTCCCCGAAGAACACTTCATCTGATTTGGAAGGAAAACCGAGAAACTGGCTGCTGGGTACAGGTGCAAACTGTCCGCTCAGGCGCAGATCATTTCCAATAATTCCGGCAATATCTTCCGGCAATACCTGCCGGCCGTTCCAGGCAAAAGGAACAACGGCTACAGGAACGGCCTGATCGTTACCCCGGGTAATTTCTATTGTCAGTTCCGCCCGGGCTATTCCCGTCAGCGTTCCCATAAAGAGGAGAAGACAACAGGTCAGCGTTTGTAGTGAACGCGCAACAGCTCTCATTCCAGCAAATCCTCGGGTCTAAATTCAAACCTAAACTCCCGGAAGTTCTGTTCGAAAATCCGGCTTTCCATACCCTGTATTTCCCTAAAAGGTGCAGCCTTGTCTATGGCCTGCTTAGCGGAACGGTCAAATGCCTCATTACCATTACCGGCTATCCGGGTAATACTGATCACCTCACCCGTTGGGGTCAGTCTGATTCTTAATACAACATACATTCCATTGCGGGCACTGGGGGGACGGTTCCATTGATTTTCAACCAACCCTCCAATCACATCCACATACCCGGCCACCGTCAACTGATCAGCCTGGGCCTGGGCTTGAGCCTGTCTGCGAGCTTCATGCTCCCTGGCGAGTGCGGCCAGCATCTCCTGTTCACGCAGCTTTTGCAACCGCTCCTGCTCTTCCTTCTCAGCCTTTTCCCGCTCCTTACGCTGCTTCTCCAACGCCTTCCTGCGCTTTTCCTCTTCCTGTTTTTTCTTCAGGGCAATCGCCTTCTGATCAGGTTTGGGCTTTGGCTTGGAAACAGGTTGCTTTTTCGGCTCCGGCTTTTTAACTGGTGTTTTCTTGGGAGGAGGTTTGGGAGCGGCTTTCTTGACCGGCTTTGGCTTGGCCTTTTCCTGGATGGCAACAACTTTTGCAGAAACAAACCGGGGGGTCGGGTTTACCTTCCGATCTTCAACATTGGAAGGAAGGACAATAAACAACCCGACAATCAGAATCAGGTGCAGTGCGGCCGATCCAAAAACCGGAAGGCGGAGATCATCACTACCCCACCTTTCGATCAAACGCCGAAAGAAAGCCCCCAATGGTCGTAAACTCAGAAATGCAGGCCAGCGAAACTTCGTCTTCACGCTTAGTTAAGCTCCCCCGGTTCCGTTATCAGGCCGACATCATCAACACCAACCTTCTGCAAAGCCGCCATGGCTCTTACCACTGAACCGTAAAGGGCTTCCTTATCCCCTTGCACCAGAACCAATGTGGATGGTTTGGCTTTCTTGATACGGGAAACCTTATCAGCCAGATCTTCCAGTGACAGGGACTTATCACCGGTTGATTCCAGACTCAGGTAATAACTTCCATCCGGTTTGATAGCCACAATCAAAGGTTCTTCACCGGGAGGAATCTCAACAGGTTTACTGTCGGTTTTAGGCAGCTCGACATGTACCCCCTGAGTAAACATGGGGGATGACACCATAAATGCCACCAGCATGACCATCATAATGTCGATAAACGGCACCATGTTGATTTCCGACATGGGCTTGCGGCGCCCAGCCATGCGCGCCACGATCAAGATTCCTTATTACTGGGCTTAGCTCCAGATCTAGGCTGGCTATGAACCTGACGGTGCAGAATACTGGAAAACTCATCAGCGAAGGCTTCATAGCTGGTCAGCAGCTGCTCAACCTTGGCATTGAAACGGTTATAAGCCACAACCGCTGGAATTGCTGCGACCAGGCCAACAGCAGTCGTAACCAAAGCCTCGGCAATACCGGGAGCAACGGCAGCCAGTGTCGTCTGTTTAACGTTGGCCAGACCGTGGAAGGAGTTCATAACACCGACAACGGTACCAAACAGACCAACATAAGGGCCGGTAGAGCCAACTGTTGCGAGAAACGGCAGATTGGTTTCCAGTCGTTCCTGTTCCCTCACCACAGCTACACGCATGGAACGCTGTACACCGTCCATCATGGCATCAGCATCAACATTCTGTTCTCTGAGACGGGTGAACTCGCGGAAGCCGGCCATAAAAATCCGTTCCATTCCGCCATCCGGATTATTATCACCATGCACTTCACGGTAAAGGGTGCTCAGGTCAACACCGGACCAGAACCGGTCCTCAAATTCACGGGATGACTGCAAAGCATTCCGCAGAACAATTGCGCGCTGGATAATAAACACCCAGGACAGCACAGACGCCGCACCCAGGATCACCAGGATCAGTTGAACAACCCACCCGGCATTGAGCACCAGCGCCCACATGGAAGTACTTTCAGCCACTAGGAATCCTCTTTCTGTGACATGTCACCTGAAGCAGCAGGTGTGTCTTGTGATGACAGCAGCATCGCCTGGCGAATATTTACCGGCAGACCAACCGGTCGCAGACTGTTGGCACTGACACAGGCAATCGCCACCTTGCCATGGCACAACTCTTCCTTGCCGCGCCAGATAGACTGAATCATATCGAAGCCAGCCCGCCCACGACGTGACAGACTGACAGTCACCACCAGTTCATCATCCAGCCGGGCTGGCTTCAGATAATCAATGGAAGTGTTGCGTACAACAAACAGAATACCGTCCGCCATCAGTGCCTGCTGATCAAAGCCAAGACTGCGCAGATACTCGGTACGGGCCCGCTCCATAAACTTGAGATAATTGACGTAGTAAACAATACCGCCTGCATCTGTATCTTCGTAATAGACACGAGCCGGCCAACTAAACACCATATCGGCCATAATCTTACCTGAAACACCTGAAATCTGAGCCCAGCCCTCTGGGTAGCTGTCTCATAATGAAACCAAGAAAGCTGCACTCTGCCCAGAGCAAACCGCAGCACTCTTCATCGTTTTTCTGCTTTGGACCGTATTGTTCAACAACAATAAATGGAACATATTACTGTTTTACAACACGACTGGTGCCGCCTTGGGTATAAATGCGAACCGGGTCGCCCACCTGGAAGATCATATTCTGGTCAGCAGGCTGAATAACCGATGCCAGCTCACCGGAATTCAGACGTACTGTAATATTCACACCTGGCTGCCTGGTCAGAGATTCTTCAGCCATATTGCCCAGCATTCCACCCAGCAGAGCACCGCCGATAGCAGCGATATTGCTACCGGAACCACCTCCAATATTGGCACCAGCCGCAATACCACCAGCGGCTCCACCAGCAATAGCTCCCAGACCACCCTTAGAACCTTCAATCTGAACCGCAGCCAGTTCAACCACCCGACCTTCCTGGATGGTCTGCATCTTGCGAGCTTCAGAGGTGGAATAAACATTGGAAGACAGGTTCTGGGCACAGCCCGTTACCCCCAGCAAAATAACCGACATTAAAATCGCAGCTGTTTTTTTCATTTTCACGACTCCTCAGGTCAGGCCTTATCCTCAAAGGTCAAGCCAAAATGTTCATAAGCGTGACGGGTTACCACTCTGCCTCGAGGTGTGCGCATCAGGAAACCCTGCTGAATCAGGTAGGGCTCAAGCACATCCTCAATCGTGTCACGTTCTTCACCAATAGCGGCCGCCAGGCTGTCTACACCCACCGGACCACCATCAAATTTCTCTATCATAGCCAGCAGAAGGCGCCGATCCATATGATCAAAGCCCTGATTATCCACATCAAGCATATTCAGGGCGGCATCCGCCACCTCGCCGGAAGCATGGCCGTCAGCACGCACTTCAGCAAAATCCCGTACCCGGCGCAACAGGCGATTGGCTATACGAGGCGTTCCTCGAGAGCGCTTGGCAACTTCGGAAGCACCATCAGCGCTCATATTCATTCCCAGAATCCCGGCAGATCGGCGCACAATCGTGGTCAGGTCTTTAACGTTGTAGAACTCCAGACGCTGAACAATGCCGAAACGATCCCGCAAAGGAGACGTCAGAAGACCGGCACGGGTTGTTGCCCCGATCAGGGTAAACGGGGGAAGATCCAGTTTAATGGAGCGTGCCGCAGGCCCCTCACCAATCATGATATCCAGCTGGTAGTCTTCCATGGCCGGATATAAGACCTCTTCCACCACCGGGCTGAGGCGGTGAATCTCGTCAATAAAGAGAATATCGTGCGGCTCAAGGTTGGTCAGCATGGCAGCCAGATCACCAGCCTTTTCCAGCACCGGACCAGAAGTTGAGCGCAGATTTACGTCCATTTCGTTGGCAAGAATATTCGCCAGTGTTGTTTTACCAAGACCAGGCGGGCCAAAAATTAGGGTGTGATCAAGGGCATCACGGCGCAGCCGGGCAGCCTTGATAAAAATTTCCATCTGCTCACACACAGCCGGCTGACCCGTATAATCCTCCAGTTTCTCCGGACGGATGGCACGATCAATCCGTTCTTCCTGTGGAGTTTCCGCAGCTGAAATCAGTCGATCACTTTCGATCATCTATCACTTATCCCTGTTAGGTTCTGGTGACGTAAGTTTGTGCATTCAGCGCCAGCGAGGCTTTTCAGATCTAGGCGCAGGCGTGAAGGAATACTGGTTGTATTTCAAACGGCTGCAACGACGAGCTGGAAAGCCTCGCTGGTGCCCTTCGGGTGGCCCAGAAAGCCGCCACTGAATCGCACAAACTTACGTTACCAGAACCTAAGCCATTGCCTTGAGAGCCTGACGAATCAGGTCATCCGTGCTTGCACCATCGGCTTCTACAGCAGTAATTGCCTTGCTGGCCTCCTGAGGTCGATACCCCAGTGCTATTAGTGCACTGATAGCATCCTGAACAGGATCGTGTCTTGCAGCAAACGCTGCAGGCTTGCTGGCCGCAGCTTCAAGAGGCATCAATGCAGGCTGCCATTCATCAAGACGATCTTTCATCTCAACGATCAAACGTTCCGCCGTCTTCTTACCTACGCCAGGCAACCGGGTCAGCATGGAAGTATCCTGCTCATGCACACAACGTGCAAACATTTCTGCTTCCATACCGGAAAGAATGGCCAGTGCCAGCTTTGGCCCGACACCATTCACCCGAATTAGGGTACGAAACAGTTGCCGCTCACTTTTATCTGAAAAGCCATACAGCAGCTGGGCATCTTCCCTGACCACAAAGTGAGTTGAGAGGGTGATCTCTTCACCGATCTCAGGCAGTCGCTGAAATGTTGTTGCCGGTGCTTCCAGCTCATAGCCGACTCCGGCAACGTCAACCAATAGCCCCGGAGGATTTTTTTCTACCAGGATTCCACGCAGTCGTCCTATCATTATCTACTTCCGGATTCTGTTATCTTAAACGGCCGCGGGCAATCCGCCGACCTCCAGTACTGGCCATACCAATCAACCCCTGTCGGGTATGGGCGTGACAGAGTGCAACGGCCAGAGCATCTGCCGCATCGGCCTGGGGTGTTTTATTCAGACGCAGAATGGATGTCACCATATGCTGCACCTGTTGCTTATCTGCTGAGCCCTTTCCCACAACCGCCTGTTTCACCTGCCGGGCTGAGTATTCACTGACCGGCAGACTGTGGTTCATGGCAGCAACAATGGCCGCACCGCGGGCCTGCCCCAGCTTAAGTGCCGAGTCTGCATTGCGGGACATAAATACCTGTTCAATGCCGACCATCTGCGGGCTCCAGGCCTCGATGACCTGGTCAATACCATCATAAACCTGCTTCAGGCGTTCAGGCAGTTCACCCGGATCAATGCGGATACAACCGGAGTCAACATATTCTATTGCCTGCCCGACCTGGTTGATAACGCCATAACCTGTTATGCGGGAACCCGGATCTATTCCAAGAATTATCGCCATGTCTGATCTCAAGAAAACCCAGAAATTTGTAAACCTATATCCGGCAGAAGGTGCCCTGATCACAAACGTCACTTATCACTGGTTATTTTTACAGTTATCAGGCGTGAATTGAAGGTATTCCAGAAAAATTCCGACGACAAATCAGCGTCAAGTATTACTAACTCAACTGTCAACAAATACCAACAAAAGAAAAACCTCATAAGGAAGGGGCTGTCTAACAAACATATTACTGATAAAGATATTGGGTTAACAACTCATGGCTACAGCGTTATCACCAGCACCAAGCTTCACCGTTAGCACCGCAATTTCAACGGTTGCGACAATCGACACGGCACGACGCCTGAAGTCAGTTCCCAAATTTGAAACACAGAAGTACCACGATGAGGCCTTTAAAAATTCCTGTCTAAACAGGAGCGGCATGAACATTGACACAGTATTGACAAGGCTTGCTTCGCGCTATTTTTCACTACAGTTCTCCCATCTCGAAGCCTTGGAAGAATTTAAAAAATTTTGCATCGAAGTCCAGAGAGAAAACAATGGCAATTTTGTTTTTCAGGAAATGGATCAAAATCAAACCATCGCAACGCTCAAATTTTTGAGCCTGGCACTGGAACCGGAGCTGGTAGATGAATATATCAAAACAGAGACTGATCGCAATATTATTGACACACTCTTATACATAGCAGGACAAACAATACACAGATCGATCAGCTTTCATCCCTTTGAAATTTTCGATTTAACTTTGAAAATCATAAATCACATGACTGCCCCTGCCATGAAAAGTTACTGGCGAAGCGATTGGCCACTGCACAACTTCGTCTCTGCAGCAGCAATGGATGCCACCGAATGCTGGACTCCTTACGATAATTCCCAAATAAAAGATGCGCCAGAGAACTACTCAGAACTTTATGATGCAGTTCTCGAATTTCTCTCGAAGGTACCCGATCAAGACCTTTCCGCAAACTGTCTGGGTGATAAATACGGGTGGCTATCCCGCATCCATTTTTTCAAAAAAAAATATCGTGATGCTTTCCTGGCACTTTACAAAGCAGCACACACAGGCAACCCGGAACAATGCTTTGAACTTTCCATGCTGTACTTGGGCTTCTTCCCAGAGATGGAACACTATCGTGATCTTGATCAAGGATTGAAAATGCTTAGCCAAATGACATGTTTCTCACAACTTGAATGTGATTATCCCACCCAGATCAAATCCGAGAAAATAATACTTACCACCGAATCAAAAACCACATCGACCCACGTAACTGAAATTCTTGCTCGCAAGGCTGCTTATCTCTGCCTTTCTCGCTATTTAGGTTTTAACTGTATAAAAAACGAAGAACAAAAATCGAAGTTACAGGAAAAGCTGTCGGAATTATCCCCAAAAAAGGGAGGGCGAATGCAGGCAGTGCTGGCATTAACTGGTGATAATGTAAAACCTCCTGCCATTATCCCCGACGATACCGCCACAGCACTATGGCTTAAGGGCATGCTCCGAAAAAAGACGAGGATGAGAGCTGATCTCTCCGATGCGAAAAAATTTTTTTCCAACGCTGAGCAGGCCCAGCCAGGCCTGATCGGAGCATCTCTGCTCGATTGTACAATTGCCCACCAGGATTGGCCTAATGCACTCAAGCAAGCATGCGACCTGCAAAAACACTACCGATCATTATCCAGGGAAATTGAAGCTGAAAACCTTGATGAACTCATTGATGTTTTGGCGCTTGAAACGGCTGGAGCAAAGAAGCCCGGCAGTGCAAAGGGAAAGGGAAAGGGAAAGGGAAAGGGAAAGGGAAAGGGAAAGGAAAGAGAAAAAGTAAAGCCGAGTAAAAATAATGTCAGCTCAGCCGTTGAAGAGCCCACCTCTTCCCCTCAAGCTGCACAAAAAACACCTATCGATGAGCCAGACCAGAAACGGCAAGATGCTGAATCTGCCGTCGTGTTTTTGAGCACACCAGAAGCCCCTCTTTTTGCCAGGCAGGCTTTCAACCAGATTATTAAGCAGGTGCAGTGGCTCATACATGGTCATCAATTTGAAGAGGCTCAAAACCTATTGGAGAAAATTCCAACGGCACCAACAATTTTACACCAGGCGCGCTATTCTCAGATGACAGCCTGGCTGAAACACACCATGGCATTAGACTCCCTGCATCTCCACAAGATGTGTGGAGCAAACAAAGAAAAAAAGAACAATATGCGTGACACACTAAGAATCGAAGCTGAATCCTGCACTATTGAGGGGCTTTCCAGCGTACTTTCCCTGACAGACCAACAAAAGTATGAGATCCCTGAGTTTATTGAAAATGTTATGCAATCCCGCCAATTTTCTCCTGAAATTGCCTGGTCAGCCGGGAGTCTTCTGTCAACACTGGGGCACATTTACAAGGACGGCTTCCGCACCAATCCTCGACTTGACCATTTAAGAGAACTGAGCAAAAGGTGCTATGAACAGGCCAACAAGGCCAACCCATGCCGCCTTAAAATCAAGGAAGGCACCCCGCTAAGCCCCATCGAGAATCAGGCCGCAAGCTACTGATGTTTTTTACCGAACCACAATAAGTTTTTTCACACATCATCAAGGATTACAATTTTTCTAAAACCAGTAACCAAAAGCAACAGCTTAAGCAAAGCAACAGCATTAAGCTGCTGACTGATGAGGCAGAGTGCGTTTTTTTGGTTCTGTGCCTGCGAAAATATTGATAGAAAACACAATGTTTCATATCCCTGAACAGAGGTTGAGCCAAGCCATGAAAGAGTGGCTGAAACCATTAGCCTTGGTGACTACCATTACAATACTGCTATTCCTGTTGACTCTGGGGGTCAATATGATCTGAGTTGAATCAGTAACATGACTCATTCCAGCCTATGCCATCTTATTCTACTCCTCATACATCTTCGGTTTTTTTGAAACCCGGCCAACTCTGGTAACTGTGAGGGGAGTATCACTTGGCGGCTCAATTGTCACTTGTATAACAGAAGGGGAAGTATTGTTCGACGGAGCAGTTTCAGATTCCACAACAGCAGGGAGAGAGGCGTCGGATTTATCGATGGTCACTGTCGTAACCGCAAGGCTTTTGGGTGGTGGTATTAGCATTTCGCTGCTACTGTGCCCAGCGGGAGCCTTTCGCTTTCGAGCTAATTGGTCTCTATCTGATGGCTGTTGAGCAGATGGAAGATATTTCCTCCCATGGCCCGAGCTCGATTTTAAATCTGCAAGCTGAGACGCGAGGGAGCTGATTTCAGTCTGCAAGGCAACCTGTTTGTATAGAAGGCGTTGATTTTCTTTCTGAAGTTCGACACCCATGTTCGGTCGATCAGCGGGCCAGATAGAAATTGGTAAGCTTTTACCTAAAACTTTAAAGCTTTGGTCATGGTAGGGGATTGATGGGTAATTGTTCTCATGGGTACAAACAGCGTTTCTAAGTTCTATCGTCTTGGTCGCAACCGGTGCACCGATATTCAAAACTTTAATAGTTTGAATAAGTGACTGATTTTCATTTTTCAAATGTTCTTTGATAGATCGCGTCCTTTCATACTCTTGCTCTTCTTTTATGTGATTGTGTTTTAATTCTTCCATATCCGCTTCATGTTTTCGTTTTAGTTGTTGCTCCTTTATTTTACCTTCTTCTTCTTGCTTTCTCTTTAACTGCTCAATTTGTTTTTTTTGCTCTTCCTTTAACTGTTTGATGTCTGATTGAAGTGTATTTATTTGATCGTCTTTATCCTTAAGGCTCTTAACAACCGTATAATATCCCAAGTTAAGTCCCTTAATTGTATGGTCTTTTTCTTGGACTTGACGCCGTTCATTTTTAAGATCAATACACTGCATCTGAATCATTCGTTCCATAAATTCAATTCTTTCGCTCATACCTTCAATTTTTTGATTCTGGCGCCCCACTTCCGCTGACAACACCTCGTTATGAAATTCCAACGCCAAAACACTGCGCTTTGCCACTTCTCGTTTAGTTTCCGGTTGATCATTTCCCTGAGGCAAGAAAGCCGGGGTGGCTTGGCTTTGAGCGGTGACAATTGATACACTGGCATCACCCTGACCGCCACTTGCTCCCGGAGAAATAGCAGCAGTCACCCCGGATGGTAAGCTGGCGCTGCACGTAGTATTCATACCTGATTCCATGGAGTCTCCTTCTGACATCATTAATTTTATCCAAGAATGGATTTTGATTATGACCAGTACAGTTGGTTCAAACCGAAACTAACTCTATGGATATATCAAGGTTTCAATCAATGGCATGATTCATTCCAGCCTATGCCATCTTATTCTACTTGCTATACCCCTTCGGTCTTGAAATCCGGCGGCCGAACCTGGTAACAATAAGGGGAGCATCGTCTGGCTTATCAATAACCACAATAGCGACCTTTTTTGATGCTGGTAATGTTGTTTCGTCACTGCCTGGCATCTGCTTTGCGACCTTACGCTTTCGACCTGGGATTCCACCAGCTTCTGGCCCCAGTAGACTGGATAGACTGGATTGCTTCCCGCCTGCCTCTGGACCTGCCATCGACTTTAAATCTTCAAGCTGAGACTTGAGAGAGCTGATTTCACCCTCCAAAACAGCCTGCTTGTATTGATGGTGTTGATTTTCTTTATAAAGCTCTACACCCATGTTCGGTTGATCATCAGGCCAAACAGTTATTGGATAACTTTGATCCAGGATCTTAAAGTCCTGGACATGACAAGGGATTGAAGGGGAGTGGTTTCGATGGACTGAAATTCTTTCGATTAGTTTTATCGCACTAATAGCAACCATAGTACCATAACTTAAATTTAGAGCACTTTGACGAAGTGACATATTTTCATTTTTGTAATATTCTTTCCAGCGCTGGTCTTCTGCATTCGCGCTTTTTAACTGCCGCTCTTTTTCTTCATACTCTTTACTTAACCCTTGTTCTTTTAGTTCGTACACCCGTTTAAATCTTTCCATACTCGTTTCAAAATTTTGTTTAAGCTGTTGTTTTTTTTCTTCGTATTCTTTTTCTAATCTTTCCTCATTCTCTTCACATTTTTTTCTAAATTGCTTTCCTTTTTCTCCGTATTCTCTTTGAAGTGTCGACTCTAACCGCCACTTTTCTCCTACATGTTCATCCCTCAACTGTTGCACTTCTAATCCATGTTGTTTTTTTAGACGATCTATTTCAACGTCTTTAACATTAAGAATCTGAACAATTTTATCATATTCACAGGAAATATAATCAATTTTTTGATTCATGGATCTGAATGTATCCCAATAAGTATCGTTATAAAATTTTAAAACGGCAATCTCACGCTGTTGAATTTCACACTTGGTTACAAGATCCGCATATCTCGAAGGTGACTGCGGTAAGAAAACCGAAGAGGTTGGATTTTGAGCTACGATACTTGATACACCTGCATCACCCTGACCGCCACTTGCTCCCGGAGAAATAGCAGCAGTCACCCCAGATGGTAAGCTGGCGCTGCACGTAGTATTCATACCTGATTCCATGGAGTCTCCTTCTGACATCATTAATTTTATCCAAGAATGGATTTTGATTATGACCAGTACAGTTGGTTCAACCCGAAACTAACTCTATGGATATATCAAGGTTTCAATCAATGGCATGATTCATTCCAGCCTATGCCATCTTATTCTACTCGTCATACATCTTCGGTTTTTTTGAAACCCGGCCAAATCTGGTAAATGTAAGGGGAGTATCGTCCGGCCTATCAATAACCACAGTAGCGACCTTTTTTGATGCTGGTAATGTTGTTTCGTCACTGCCTAGCATCTGCTTTACAACCTTACGCTTTCGACTTGGGATTCCACCAGCTTTTTGCACCAGTAGACTGGATTGCTTCCCGCCTGCCTCTGGATCTGCCATCGACTTTAAATCTTCAAGCTGAGACTTGAGGGAGCTGATTTCACTCTCCAAGACAGCCTTTCTGCTTTTATAGCTTTGAATGGATTCCTCAAGCTCCACGCCCATGTTCGGCCGACCATCAGGCCAAACAGTTATTGGACAACTTTGATCCATGATCTTAAAGTCCTGGACATGGCAGGGGGTTGATGGGTGCTGTCTACGATGGTTAAAAATTCTCTTGGCAAGTTCTATCGTGTTAATTCCAATTGCAGTACCAAGCCCCAGTTTTTCAATCTTATTACGAAGAATCATATTTTCAGTTTCGTAATTTTTTTTTGTGCGCAGCTCTTCTTCATGCATACTTTTTAATTGCTTTTCTTTTTCTTCATATTCCCGTTTTAGTTTTACCTCATTCGCCTCAGTTTTTTGTTTTATATGCTCCTCCTTTGCTTTGTATTCTTCTTTAAGTTTCTGCTCTGACTGCCGCATATCTTCTTTATGCTTTCTCTCTATAACTTTTGCATTTTCCTCTACCATCGATAAAAAACTAGCCAATATGCGCGGGGCTATCTCCGACGTTACCTGTTGTAATTTGTCTTTTTGCTCATCCTTTAACTTTTGCACTTCTGATTCATGTTTATTTTTTAGGCACTCTATTTCAGTATCTCTATTCTCAAGGCTCTCAACAACCTCATTTTGCCTCAAGGTGAGTTCTTGTATTTTTGCCTCTTCTATTAGAATATGTTGCTGCATCGACTTAATTTGTTGTTCATTTTTTATCACTGTATCTGACAACGCATCGCAATTAACTTTCAACACAATAACATTTCGCTCTGCAACGTTAAGCCTATCTAGCAGCCCCGCATATTCCGAAAGGGGCAGCGGCAAGAAAGCCGAGGGGGCTTGATTTTGAACGGCGACAATTGATGCACCTGTATCACACTGACCGCCGCTACTTACTCCTGAAGAAAGAGCAGCCGTTTCGGCTGACACGCTGGCGCTGCAGGTAGTACTCACCACACGGGGTTCCATAGATTATCCTTCTGCCATCATCAAATTATCTAAGAATAGATTTTGATTATGACTAATTCAGTTGGTTCAACCCGAAACTAACGCTATGGATACATCAGGATTTCAAGAAAAAATAAGTGATAAAACAACATATTAGAAAGAAGAAAAACACACCTGCCCACGGCGGGGCAGGGTTATCGCAGATCAGCCAAGCTGCTCCATGATTTCAGCAGAGATATCCGCGTTGGTGTAGACGTTCTGCACATCGTCCAGGTCTTCCAGACGATCAATCAGTTTCAGAACTTTTTCTGCACCAGCCAGATCCAGTTCAGCCTGGGTAGAAGCAATCATCGCCACTTCACCACCTTCAGGCTTCAGGCCAGCTGCTTCCAGCGCATCCTTGACGGACATGAACTCAGTCCAGTCAGTCAGCACTTCAACAGATCCGTCATCGTTGGCAACAACATCTTCCGCACCCGCTTCCAGGGCAGCTTCCATGATCGCGTCTTCGTCGGCACCTTCGCCGAAGAAAATCTGACCTTTTCTTTCGAACAGGTAAGCTACGGAGCCGTCAGTACCCAGGTTGCCACCATGTTTGGAAAAAGCGTGACGAACTTCAGATACAGTACGGTTGCGGTTATCACTCAGACACTCAACCAGAACGGCAACACCACCGGGACCGTAACCTTCATAGGTGATCTCATCCATATTGGAATCGTCATCACCACCAGCACCACGGGCGATCGCGCGGTTAATGGTGTCACGGGTCATATTGGCACCCAGCGCCTTGTCTACTGCCGCACGCAGGCGTGGGTTGTCTTCGACATTTCCACCACCCAATTTGGCGGCAACTACCAGCTCACGAATAAGCTTGGTGAAGATCTTGCCACGCTTGGCGTCCTGAGCGGCCTTGCGGTGCTTGATGTTGGCCCACTTACTATGACCTGCCATCTGCAATCCTCGAACAATCAAAAAACGCGCATTATACCCAGAACTAACCAACCCAACCAAGAAACAACTGAATAACCACAGCATTGGCGATATCAATAAAGAACACACCAACCAGCGGCACCACGATAAATGCCTTTGAGGAAGGGCCGCAATGCCTGGTAACCGCAGTCATATTAGCAATTGCATTCGGTGTAGCCCCCAGAGCCATGCCAAGATAACCCGAACACATAACGGCAGAGTCATAATCTCTACCCAGCAACGGATAGATGAGGAAATAGCAAAACACTACCAGCACAACAACCTGAGCAAACAGCAGTACCAGTATGGGAAGGGCCAGATCCACCAGGGTCCAAAGCTGCATACTCATCAGGGAAATGGCCAGAAACAGCCCCAGGGACAGATCAGAAATCAGAGCCAGAGATTTACAGTCAGCAGGTTTGGTCATATGTTTGAAAATCAGCGGCATCCCGTTGGCCAGAACAACCCCAATAAACAGGCAGGTTGCATAGGTTGGCAGGAAAAAACCAATATCTGCCACCCAGGCTGCCAGCTCAACTCCTGCGGCAATTGCAATAGCGAGCATCAAAAGGCTGGTGAGCACTGCCGGAGCATCAATCTGCTCGCGCTCTTCACCATTGCGGGCTCCTACTGTTATATGCTCGCTGGATAGCGGTTTGAGTTTGTCGCGTGCGATCAGGCTACGTGCCACAGGCCCGCCAACCAGGCCGCCCAGTATCAGCCCAAAGGTTGCACAGGCCGCCCCAGCTTCGGCCGCATTGGCAAGACCGTATTTATCTGTAATAACCGGCGCCCAGGCAATGGCGGTACCATGTCCGCCACTCATGGTTATTGAACCTCCGATAATGCCGAGAACCGGATTGATTCCACACAGATACGCAAGTGAAACACCCACCCCGTTCTGAATTACCAGAAAAGTACAGGCGATAACCAGTAGAACCATAAGACTGCTGCCACCCTCTTTCAGTGTCGAAAAGCGGGAGGACAACCCTATCGTGGTAAAAAAGACCAGCAAGAAGTTATCTCTTTCCGCCATATAAAAACTGACCTGCACATCAAAAACAAAGTAAATAAGGCCAAACACTAGAGAGGCCAGAAATCCCCCGCTGACAGGTTCGGGAATATTAAATTCGCGGAACACCGGCACTATGCGGTTCAAACCACGGCCAAGAAAAAGAACCAGAATTGCCAGAACAAGTGTCTGCCAGAACGTAAGAGCCATGCAGCTACCTGCCTCCCACAGCAGTTATTTTTGTCGACTATCCCGGGTTCTATCGGGATCTCAAGAGAACATAGTCTTGCAAAGCAATAGCATAGGAGTCACAGCACTGCGCTTCATAGCGTTTTGTAACCGGCACATAAAAAACCGGAGGCTGCCTAATGACAGTCTCCGGTGAGGACATAAACCAAATTCGAAAAATCGATTAATGACTGGTAGCTGAAGCCGGATCGCGACGAATGCGGATATTTAGCTCATGCAGCTGCTCTGCATCAACAGGGCTGGGCGCCTGGGTCATCAGGCAGGAGGCAGACTGGGTTTTCGGGAAGGCAATCACTTCACGGATGCTGTCAGTGCCGCACAGCAACATAACCAGGCGATCCAGACCAAAGGCCAGACCACCGTGAGGTGGAGCACCAAACTTCAGGGCATCCAACAGGAAGCCGAACTTCTCTTCCTGTTCTTCTTTTTGAATGTTCAGAACACGGAATACCGCAGACTGCATATCCTGATCGTAGATACGGATGGAACCGCCACCCACTTCATAGCCGTTGATAACCATATCGTAAGCACGGGACAATGCTTCGGCAGGGTTGGCTTCCAGCTCTTGTGGAGAACAGGTTGGCGCAGTGAACGGATGATGCAGTGCAGTCAGGCCACCTTTACCGTTCTCTTCAAACATAGGAAAGTCAACAACCCACAGAGGAGCCCAGTCGCTGATGTACAGGTTCAGATCTGCACCGATCTTGCAGCGCAGAGCACCCATGGAATCATTGACAACGGAAGCCTTGTCAGCACCGAAGAAAATGATATCGCCATTCTTGGCTTCCAGGTGGCTCATGATGTTCAAAGCCACGTCTTCACCCAGGAACTTCAGGATCGGGGACTGCAGACCTTCGATACCATTTTCCAGAGCGTTAACCTTGATCCAGGCCAGACCTTTGGCACCATAGGTACCAACATACTTGCCGTAATCATCAATCTGCTTACGGGTCAGCTTAGTACCGCCTTCAGGCAGTTTCAGTGCAGCAACACGACCTTTGGAATCGTTTGCCGGGCCTTTGAAGACCTTGAAGTCAACACCGCTGACCAGCTCATCGATATCCACCAGCTCCAGAGGAATACGCAGGTCCGGCTTGTCAGAACCGAAACGGCGCATGGCTTCAGCAAAGGTCATGTGCGGGAATTCGCCCAGATCAACATTGATCAGCTCACCGAACATCTGGCGAACCATAGTCTCGGCATTACCCATGATCTGCTCTTCATTCATAAATGAAGTTTCGATATCGATCTGGGTAAATTCCGGCTGACGCTCGGCACGCAGGTCTTCATCGCGGAAACACTTTACGATCTGGTAGTAACGATCAAAGCCGGACACCATCAGCAGCTGCTTGAACAGCTGTGGAGACTGAGGCAGTGCGTAGAAAGACCCAGGGTGAACACGGCTTGGTACCAGGTAATCACGGGCACCTTCAGGGGTAGCCTTGGTCAGTACCGGTGTTTCAATATCCAGAAAACCCTGCTCTTCCAGGAAGCTGCGCACAATGCGGGTCGCCTTGCTGCGCATGATCAGCTTTTCCTGCATTTCAGGACGACGCAGATCCATGTAGCGATAGCGCAGACGGACTTCCTCACCGACATCGGTGTAGCCGTCAAGCTGGAATGGAGGAGTCTGAGCGCTGTTCAGAATCTCAACGTCCTTGCCCAGAACCTCGATTTCACCAGTCGGCATATTGGGATTGATGGTACCTTCGGGGCGCGGACGAACCCGGCCGGTTACCTTCAGCACATACTCACTGCGTGCTTTATCCGCCAGGGCGAAAGCCTCTTCGGTATCAGGGTCAATGACCACCTGGGTAATACCTTCCCGATCACGAAGATCCAGGAAAATAACGCCACCGTGGTCACGGCGACGATGCACCCAGCCGCACAATGTTACTGTCTGGCCGTCATGGCTCAGGTTGAGATCGCCGCAATAATGGCTGCGCATGGTTACCTCGAAATCTTGCTCTACACCGGTTGCCCGGCACTATCTATATAGACGCCCACTGTTTAGACGCTTGTGTTAGTCGCTGGTTGCTGCACAGGAACCGCAGCCGCTCTTGCTGTTTTTAGAGGGACAATGATTATCGCTTGTCGCCACATTCTTCTTACTGCCACCCTTGAAATCGGTCTCGTACCAGCCACCACCTTTCAGGCGAAAGGAGGGAGCGGATATCTGCTTTTTCAGTTCTGGCTTACCACAATTGGGGCAGTCAAGCAGAGGAGCATCGCTGAGTTTCTGAATCGCCTCATGGGAGGCACCGCAATCCTGACAAAGATACTCGTAAATTGGCATGTATAAAGCGCCAGCAATTCCTGATTAATCGATGAACCGCGCATTATATCCCAAGGCAACCCCGGATTGTCACCACTGATTTATACGCTCTCACAGGTGAAAAACCCTGCACCAACAAAATATACAGCTAAAAAAATACCTTTTCACAATAGATATGTTTGCAGAAGCCGCAACCTCTGACTATTTCATAAGATTTATGATCGCCATATGTACAGCCTGCCCATGCCACAAACCCACTTCATCCCCACTGTCATGGCATTATTACTCGTGAGTGGTTCAGGATTTTCTCAGGAAACCTCTGTTTCATCAGATAAAAAGCCAACAGCAAGCCTGGTCAACTCTTCCTCATACGAAAGGAATGTTTAAGACTGATAGTGATCAGAGAAAAGAGTGGGAGAGAGATACGGATATTAAATATGAAATCAAGAAAGGAGCACTGGCCGGTTTTTCTTTCGTTCTTAGAAATGCAACCGCTCGGGGTTCAAGCCATATCGCAGCCAATGAAACAAGGGCCATTATTAATATTGATTCAAAATTCAAACACTTATCAATACCTCCTAAATGGCTGTTGCATTTCCACTACAAGTATTGAAAAATAACTGAACACTTGCAGTACGTGTATTTGATCGCCTTGGGGAAACAAGCTGTCTACCTCAACAGTTGTTATGGCGATAAAAAACATAAAACAAAACAATAAACACACACCCCGGGAGCAGGTGATAATAATGAAAAGATTTACCATTAGCGCTTTAAGCACCGCCATTGTTGCAGCCATGGCTGCAACAAGCGCTCAGGCAGAAAGTTTTGTAGATGACAGCAAGCTGAATGTCCATCTGCGCAACTTCTATAAGAGCCAGAACTATCAAACCGGAACCGCCAAGGCCGAGAAGGATTCAGGCTGGGTTCAGGCCATACGTGCTGATTTTGAATCAGGGTACTTTGCCAATCTTATTGGTATTGATGCGAGCGCACACTATGCCCTCAAGCTTAGCGAGAGCCGCGGTAATGATAAGAAAAGTGGCACAGATCTGTTTGATGTCGATAGCAAAGGCAAAGGCAATAGCTACGGAAAAGTCTTTGGTGCCGTCAAAGTCAACCTGATGGATCAGGGTGTTGCCAAATATGGCCGCATGACAATTGATACTCCACTTCTTAACAGTTCCGACTCAAGAACATTACCAAGCACAGTTGAAGCGCTTTATGTCGATTACTCCATGGAAGGATTTACCGCCTATGGAGCCAGTGCATCAAAGCATAATACCAAGGGTGAAGCCAGCTACGACCACTACGGCTATAACAATAACAAAGACCCTGTAAACACTCTTGGTGTCATGTATTCAATGGATGGTATATCCGCCACGCTTGCCTGGGGTGAGCAGAAAGATTATGCCACTCAGCTTTATGCAGAAGGCGGTTACAAGTTCCCGATTGATGACACCATGACCGTAAGTGTTGGCGCACAATACGGCATGAAAACAGCGAAAGGCAAATATAAGGACGATCTAGAGGCCGGTGCCACAGCTGATAGTAAAAAATTGGTTGATGATATCGACTGGTGGGGAGCCAAGGCCGGACTCGATATGGGAGCTCTCGATCTGTCAATCAGCTATACCAACGTTGCACAGAAGATTAAGGGCGACAAGGCAGGCCTGGGAACAGCCAACCAGGGCTGGGCTCTGAAAGGACAGTTTGATAATAGTCGTCCAGTAACAGGCTCTACAGGGTTTGCCGGGTATAACTCTGTACAACTGGACGACTTCTATGCTGACGGCGAGCAATCCATCATGTACAAAGTCGCCTACGACTTCGCTGAAATGGTACACGGACTCTCTGCCTCTGCTCTCTATGTGGACGGCACTGTGAAGCAAGACGGAAAAGATGCGGATACCAGTGAGTACAACTTCCGTGTCGACTATGAAGTACCGGCCCTTGAGGGACTCACAGTCACCCTTCGTCATGCCCGCTACGAGGCTGACGATGAGGGCAAAACTTACGACGAAGACAAGAAGGATACTCGCGTTATCGTAACCTACGATCTCGCTGTATTCTAAAGACCAAAGATCTTTACCTGCCAAGCCGTCACAGCAATGTGGCGGCTTTTTTTGTAAGTGATTTTACGCACCAATGCCATATATCTTTTGACATAACAGCGATATAGTCACATTGACTGATAAAAACAATAAAGACTGGGGAGAAGCTGCACATGAGAACACTGGAAGGTAAAGTTGTTGCCCTGACAGGTGCAGGATCAGGTATAGGCAGAGCCCTGGCCATCATGCTGAGCAAAGCAGAGTGCAAACTGGCACTTGCAGATATCAATCCTGAATCACTCAAAGACACCTGCGAGCTACTGCCAGAGGATACCGAGAGCTACTGCCAGGCTATTGATGTATCAGACCCCGATCAGGTTCAAAACTTTGCAGATACAACAGCCGAACATTTCGGGCAGGTAGATATCATTATTAACAATGCCGGTGTATTTTTATCTCAGTCCATAGCAGATTTATCCATAAAAGAGATGAAGTGGTTGATGGATATTAATTTCTGGGGAATTGTTTATGGATGTAAATCATTTCTACCCTATCTCCAGAAACAAAACGATGCCCACATTGTTAATATTTCCAGCATCTTTGGCCTTGTCACAACGCCCAATCAGTCTGCTTATTGCGCCAGCAAATTTGCCGTTCGCGGCTTTACCGAAACACTGAGACAGGAAACAAAACACACCGGCATTCATGTTTCCTGTGTTATACCAGGTGGAATTAAAACCAATATTGTCAGGAATGGACGATTCTTTACCGGACCAAATGAAGACTCAACTAGAGATAAAGCAGCACAACGGTTTGAAGAAATGGCTACCATCAGTCCGGAACGGGCTGCTCAGGTTATTATTAATGGTATATTAAGCAACAGAAAGAGGATTTTTATTGGGCCAGATACAAGACTGATCGATATTGCCTCACGCTTGTTACCCGTTCGCTGTGAAGCAATCTTAGGAAAAGGATTAAAAGGAGTTTTAAATTAAAATAGAACAATGCCGGACATGCATTTAATTTTTATTGATCACGCATGTCCGGCATCCTGATGTCAGCTCAGCGCAAACTCTTTTAATTTCTTGAGAGGCCTTACCCGGACCTGAACCGTTGCAGGCTTTGCTGCTACATCCATCAATTCGCCCGGACGGAATGGGTTAGGTACATTCTTCTTGGCTTTTTGAGCCGGTTTCTTTTTCGTTACGATTTTTAGAAGACCGGGAATAGTAAATTCACCACAACCACGCTTCTTGATATGACGTTCTATTAATACAGTTAGCTCCTCAAGAACATTACTGACATCTTTTCTTGTCAGATCCGTGTTTTGGGCAATTTCAGCCAGAATCTGGCTTTTGGTAAGTTTATCTTTAATTGCTGCTGCCATTTTCTTGTCTCCAGGCATGTCATCCTAACAATACTGAAAATCCGGTTTTTTTCTGCTTACAGCACGCCAGCCTTTTTATCAAATTACCCATACAGCTTCCTGCCCCAGGGCAACGGGGAAACAACTTGGAACAACTCTCTGGAACTACAATGACATATCAATGGGCAACGACCAGATAATTCCGGTTACCACCCCCCGACGTTACAGGATATCGGATGCGGTCAACTGATACTCTGCAATAACAACAGGTGATTTAAAGACGTTAAACACCCTGGAGTTGTAACAGATATACAGCCGACTACGACACCAATATAAACCAGAGATTTTCCGCTTGCGAGTGTTTTTTATGCATTTTTACCCATTTTTTTAATATTTTTCTCTCAACAAATGCTGCATATCTTTACAGAAAACATTGAGTAATGAATATTAATCAGGGTAAATTATTATTGCGGTCCTATATATATTCTCAATACCAACAACATCGACAGGACATTTGGACGGGACATGTATCTGAAATATCTTAAATATCTACAGCTGGTTACAGGTCTGGTGCTTGTCTGCTTTTTCATTGCGGCACCATACGCCATGCCGGCTCTTTATCCGGATCTTTATCCGGCCATGCCTGCTGCCTATTCAACCGGAAGCATCCCCTCTCTTCTGATTCTGCTTGCTGCCGGTGGCGCCAACCTGATGTCGGGTTGCTACCTGACTGTTTTCTCTGGAGCCAGAAGAACCCTACAGGGGCTTGGATCAATATTCTTATTGGCGGCCGGGATTGCCAGTGCATTTAACGCCGCTGGTTTTCTTCCTGTATCTCCTCATGCAGAAGGCCTGCCTTTTATAACTGTGGCAACACTGGTTGCTGGCCTGGTTATCCATGCTCTCAGCAATCTTCACAGGTTAAGCCCTGGGCATACTGCAATAGAAGATGATGGTTCTCGGGAATGTGGTACCGTCAAGTGGTTCAATGTATCAAAAGGGTTTGGCTTTATTACCCGTGATCATGGTGGTGATATTTTTGTTCACTACCGCGCTATACGGGGTGAAGGTCACAGGACACTAAGTGAAGGCCAGCGTGTCGAGTTCCAAGTGGCCAACAAGGAAAAAGGCCTGCAGGCAGAAGATGTAGTCGCAGCACGCCGATAGCAAAAAGCCCGATTAGAAATCGGGCTTTTTAATCTGCAATTATTCCAATGCATCACTGGCCAAGCATCAAGCAATATTTGACCTAGTAATGGGGAGGAGGCACATTTCCCTCCTCTCCTTCCAGTTGGTTACTGATCATCAGCTGAATCTGTTGCTTGAGAAGACTCACCTCTCGACGCAAAGCCTCAATATCTCCCTGCTGACGGGTCACGACATCATTTAACTGCTGCACACTATCTTCCTGAAAACTCAACTGAGTCTGCAGTTCAAGAAGTTCATCATTCATCGCTCTGCTCCCAGGCCTTGAACGGTTACCCGGCTCACCAGCCTGTCAGTTATTACGCTGCAGGTACCAGCCACGTTGTAAACACGGTTGCCAAACGCTGCCTGATATCCTCAACCTGTTCCTCAGTATAGGGGACAGCGGATTTATATCCCCAAACAGGTGCAGGCCAGGCCTGATCATCAACACGACGGACAACATGGTGGACATGGAGCTGACGCACAATATTACCCAGGGCAGCAACATTCATTTTGTCGGCTGCAAAAACATCCTTGAGCTTCTCGGTGACATAGGAAGACTCTTTCATCAGCAGCTGCTGCTCTTCCGATGTCAGCTGGTAGATCTCTTCAACACCAGCCACACGGGGAACAAGAATAAACCATGGGTAGCTGACATCATTCATCAACAGCATCCTGCACAAGGGAAAGTCCCCAATAACCAGGCAATCATCGGATAGTCGCTGATCCAGCTCAAAATGATCCATTGGACAGAATCCCTAGTGAAGAAGTCGGCAACTATACTTGCAACGGGAACCTGTGGGCAATATCAGTTTTCGGTGAGATTTTTCTCAATTCTGAGAAATGTTTTTTGATCTAGAATCCCGCGCTCACGCCACATCCTGAGCAGGCCTGCCGGGGTTTCTTTCTGATGATTTTGTGCCTCAAGGCTCTGGCGCCCACCATAACGCTTCAACAGATCGAAAGATGAATCTGGAACACGCCACATCACAGCCAGATGCATTGGCCACTGACCACCATGTACACCTCCTGGAACTGCACGATTAACGCCTTCAGTAGCCTTACTCAGTACAACCTCAAGCACTCCTGGCAATCCGGTTTTCAGGGCATGAATCACAAGGTCATATCCCTGCTTATCCCTGACAAGAATCAGGTTTCTAGCATGTTCTGCAGAATACCGATTGAAAAAGGCCCGAAGGGCATTAGGAAAGCTATTTCCGGCAAGAAAGCGGGCAAACTCAACCTCGCCTTCTCCGAATGACTGAAAGTCCTCATCAGCAAAAACACCACTGGAGATAGCGTCCTGCAAGGCCAGATCCATTCTGACCTGCATATTAACATCTATAGCATTGGCTGAAACCACACTACGCAACTGGTTCCTTGGGATAATACCCAGCGTTCTGATTCGCCTAACCAAAGCATCATATTTTTGATCACGGGTATCCTGGCGCGCCACATATCTGAGCAGATCCAACCGTTCTTCTTCACTCTGAAGCTCTGCTCCAGCCTCAAGAGCTTTCCAGATAAACTGAGTTGACCAACCCCAGCGCATCAGGGCACCTAGTAAAGTATCACGATTGGGTCCGGTCTGAAGATTAACCTGCCCCCCCATATCCAGGGCTAACTGAAGCATCTCAGGATTTCTATTTGAAACCGCACTGAGCAGGAAAGTACTGCCCGCCCCATCAGCTGTATTGATATCGGCTCCGTGCTTTACAGCCCAGCGAGCCAGATCGGGAAGGTTATTGGTTCCGGAAAATGTGAGAAGGTTCTGCCTGGAACCCTCCGAGAAGCCGGAAACAGGAGCATTGATAAATATTGTGAGGGCACGCTGGCTGCCTGTCTGCCGGAACTCTTTGACCGAAGCTTGCCATGGCTGGACGAGAACATCCTCGACAGCCTTACGCCCATCAGCCTGAACCAAACCTGAGACAAGAAAAGCAGCGATCAGAACAGAGAACAGCCAAGCACTAAACCAAGCCCTGCACTCTTGTGAAAATCTGGGAACCCGGAAGTGTAGATGGTCAGGCATTTTCTTACCCCGAAACAGTCTATACGGGGTTATCGCCTGAAGATCCCGGTTATCCAGTCAGAAACAGGAACCGCCGGCTCTATGGCCGGCGGTTTTAGTGATCTATTATGGGGATACAGAGAATTACAGGGTATCCGCGTTATCAGCCAGATAAGAAGCCACACCATCAGGGTTGGCATCCATACCCTTATCACCCTTGTTCCAGCCCGCTGGGCAAACTTCACCGTGCTCTTCATGGAACTGCAGGGCATCAACCAGACGAATCAGCTCATCCATGTTGCGACCCAGAGGAAGATCATTCACGATCTGGGAACGAACCACGCCGTTCTTATCAATCAGGAAAGCACCACGGAAGGCAACGCCACCCTCAGATTCAACATCATAAGCCTTGGCAATATCATGACGCATATCGGCCGCCAGAGTGTAACCAACCTGACCGATGCCACCCTTGTCTACAGGGGTATTACGCCATGCATTGTGAGTAAAGTGAGAGTCAATGGAAACACCAATTACTTCCACACCCTTCTCTTTGAACTGATCCATACGATGATCCAGTGCAATCAGCTCAGAAGGGCATACAAAGGTAAAATCCAGAGGGTAAAAGAACAGCAGACCATATTTACCTTTAATAGCTCCTGCCAGGTTGAACTCATCAATAATAGAGCCATCAGCCAAAACAGCAGGTACGGTAAAATCAGGTGCTTGCTTGCCAACCAGAACAGCCATTATTTCTCTCCACTCGATATGGGTTAACCACCTCAGACCACCACGCAAAGCGAAGAAGCCCGTTGAAAACACGCACATACTACACCGCCGCCAGCAAAACTCCCACACCAAAATAGGCAAAAGCCGATAGTATTTCCCATATAAGACAATAGAGAAAAACTATTGAAAATCTATCTTGGAAGGAGAGGAAACGAGTGGGCACCAGAAGTGTAGCCAGACAGCAGACAGGAAGCACTCGCCAACAGACGCTGACGAGCGAATAAAACGATCAGGCGTCAGCAGAACCAACGGCATCTTTGACCATCTTTTGCAGATCCCCTTTCTCATAAAGATCACTGATAATATCACTGCCGCCAACAAGCTCACCTCCAATCCACAACTGGGGGAATGTAGGCCAGTTGGCATACTTGGGCAGGTTCACTCTAATTTCAGGGTGAGCCAGCACATCAACATAAGCGAACTTTTCACCACAGGCAGCCAGCACCTGCACAGCACGGGAAGAAAAACCGCACTGGGGCAGACGGGGTGACCCCTTCATAAACAGCAGCACAGGGTTATTCTCAATCTGCTGCCGGATCTGCTCCATTACGTCCTCAGACATCACTCCACCTCAAGTCACTTGTTTATATCTGAGCCGAGTATACATGAGCTACACCTAAGCAGAAATCCCACTTGAGGCATGCCCTCTATCACAACAATTGGTACCAAAGGTTCAATTTACTTCTACACTTTGCCAACCTTAGTAATAGATTCAGTTAATCAACCATGACAGGGAATCAGGCAAATCTCCGACATTTCAGACCTGTTCTAGCCCTCATCGGGCTTCTAGTGGCCTGTGTGTCATTTCCTGCCATAGCGTCACCACATAAACAACCAAATCCAGTTAATCCTCCCAAAAAAACGCCTCCTCCAAGAGTGACCCAATCCAAAACAGTGCCTCCCATCACGAAAGTATCATTAAGCGTGAACTATGCACGCAATTGGCCTCTGGATGCACAACTGCGGAAGGGGCCCCCAGATGAAAAAAATGCATTCAAAGAGTTGCATTTATGGATTAAGAATCAGCGGGAGATAAAGGGTCTGCCCAGCCCTTATGAAAAGCCTGTATACAGGCGGCTATCCCTGTTTGATCCCAACAGAAATATTGTTGTTCCCCTGATAGGCAGCAGCATTCCCAGCCAGTCAAAGAGCCTGGGACACCCAGAAAGTTCTGAGATTCGCCTAAGTAGCGAGTTTATCGAGAAACTGTTTCAACAATTTCCACGATTAAAAAAACCCGGGCAATGGCTTGTTGTTTTAACAGACGATGAGAACAACGTTTTAGAAATACTGGCAACGCCCAAAGATGAAGTTGCCAAATGGCCTGGGTATGTCCCGGCAGCTTTAAATAAAACAGATTCCGGGTATATCAATTTAAATAATAAAGCGCTCAAGGCTTCAAATAGAATACTTGGTCTCACCACGATCAATCAAAAAAATCCTGCTGTTTTACGGCTGGCAAACCTGCCTGATGAAGATATGCAGAAAGTTCCCATTCCTAAAATGCCGATAGAACAATTGAAGCAGCTGCCGAATCAAATCAGGGAAGGTCTGGCTCTCTCCACATCTGAAACCATAACCACCCCCCCAAAAAAACCAGAGGATAGTGAACTCAAATACCATCAGGAAAGAGTCCTCTTGCCTGTAACTTCTATCACCCTCCATGAAGATTTCATCGTTAAGGATCCGAATGGTAATCCACACATTGTTGTCACCACCAACTGGCCTGCCAGCCAATTAACGGCAGAAGCAGCCACCAAAAATCTCCCGGAGATAAGTGATCTACACAAAATCATGGCCTCTGAACCACCGCCAGAAGGGAGGAGACTTGATCTTGTCATCGGTCAAAAGTCAGGGGTAGCCAAAGCAGAGAATGGACTGTTTCACCGTATAGCTAACTTCCCCGTCCCAGACTCTCCCGAGTGGGATACCACCCAAATCAGCCGCCTTGACGTTGAAGTGTCCGTTAAAGATATGCTTCTCCTGCATACCAACCCATCAATGCGTCATCAGGCTCTTTACGTAAGAGAAATCATTGAAAAAGAAACTAAAGACGGCATAACCACTGAAACACACCTCTACCCTCTGGCTAACGAAAGAACAGTCGATTCACTAGCCCGAGAAGCTTTTAAGCAATCAAATATATCGAGCTATACTCGCGATGACCTCTTACTCCACACATCTCCATCAACCATCATTCCAAAGATCACATTCTATGTTAACAGAGACGATTTAAGGCCTTCCTATAAAAACCTACTAACCCCCAACTATAAGAGGGAGACTGGTCACCAGCAGCAATGGGGTAAATATAATCAGAAAAGTGTTGAAGTTTCACCGGTGGCTGGTAATACCAATGCCACAGTTTTGATAGCCAACTCGACAACCCAGTATAATAAAGATCAGACCATGGAAAAGGTTCTGATGGTAAGAGAGCTTACAGAAGAAGAGCTTATTGCCGGTGCACCACTCAGCCAGGCACAGTTAAAAAACCGCGGACACTTTTATCCCATGACTGGCCGACCTGACAAACCCGGTGACAAAAAGGACAAGGATGAGAAAAACAGAAAAAGAAGATTTCGCATAACACCCAAAGGCACGGAAGACAAAGCTTCCAGCATGGCCCATTTAAGAAAAAAGAATACTGACAAAGTCATTAATGACACCCTCAGACTCTGGCAGGAAGAGTACCTCCAACAGCAGCATGTTGATCGTGATGGTGGTAGTGGTGGCGGCCCAGGAAGAGGAAGTGGAACACACCAGCCAGCAGGAGCAGGAAGAGATGGAATTGGTATTTTTCAAGCCCCATCCCTGATTTGGCAAAGTCTGATCTGGGCCAAAAATGGAGTTATTGAACACCCCTTTTATACCTTAGCGACCATTGCTGCAGGCAAAGCAGCTATTGACCTCTATCGCCAATGGAACCAGCTACCCGGTGCCCGAGAGGTTCTGTTCAAGAAAGCCCAGGCAAGCCTTGCTACGGATTCCCCCTTTGAGCAGGAGGCCCTTGAAAAGCTTATTATGGGCACACCGGATCATCTTCTTTACCTCTGGGGACCTGACACCATCGCAAACTGGACACACCAGGCTTGTGAGAACTGGTGTAAACGACACCCTTGCAATGCCCGCCACCTTCCTGAAGTGTTTGCTCACTATGTTCTGGCCCCAGTTTTTGCCGGAAAAGAGAGACTGCAGGAAGAAATCCGCTTTCGAATAAGCGGGCAACCCATTGAATCATCATCCCCGTGGGCAAGGGCAGTTAAACTGCGTAGAGACGGCTATCCAGCTGCCGTGGACCTTGAGCCGGTTGGAAACACCCACTGGCTTGTAGAACTGGATGAGCAAGGACTTGTGTCACGGGCACGCAATCAGCAACAATTACAGCAGAAACCCGTCAAGATCTGGCGGTACAGCTTTCTGGAAGACAAGTACACCAAGCCTATGCATGACAGGTTTGCCAGTATAAGTGGCAATCTACCTTTTATTGATGTCACTGGGCAGTATCGCCGCACCACAACGTACCCCCCGGATAGCCAGCGCTATGGTGTTTACATCTGTACGACAGTGGACGGCACCAACTGGCGAGCTATCGACTTTACAGGAGAAGTCCCCAGCATCCTGGGGACTCCGGCGATTATCGGCTATGCCCACAAAGCTGAAAATGGCTGGTGCCTGGTCAGTTCAATGGATAAATGGCTGGCAGTCGTTCTTGAAAATGGTGGCGTAGATATCCTCCATCCCATAGAACCCAAATACCCTGTGAGACTCAACCTGCAGCAAATGATGACGGCACCTGCAGAGCAACTTGGCGACCGGCAGTGTAACCTGCAGTTCTGGGAAGATCGTCAATGGCACAATATTGGAATACGCGATACCAGTCAGCCTGGAGAAGTTGAAGCAGACCTGCCTGCCAATGCACTCTTCCGGGTCCGCTGTCACCAGGAAACAGCTCTATTCACCCTTGGCCCTCATTTTCAGACCATGGAGCTATGGAGCTGGCCAGCAGCCCTGAACAAAATGGCCTTCAAGAACTTCCCTGAGCAGGTACTTAAACAAACCGACAGCTATCCAAAATTTCAACCACAAGGGTGACTAGGGGGCCTGTTCACAATTGAAAATCCCCTAAGGCATTGCCAATGCAGAACCGTCATAGCTAAGATGCTCTTGGGAGAGTTGTATTGACAATAAAATGAGCCAGATAATGAACGACACCCTAATGACAACTTATAACCGTCTACCCGTAAGTTTTACCAAAGGATCAGGAATTTGGCTGGAAGCAAGCGACGGACGACGTTATCTGGATGCTCTTTCCGGCATTGCTGTCTGTGGTCTTGGACATGCCCACCCAGCAATATCCGCAGCTATCAGCGAACAAAGTTCACAGCTTTTGCATACATCGAACCTCTATGGCATTGAGAAACAGCAGCAGCTTGCTGACCGGCTGACAGATATTACCGGAATGGAAAAAGCCTTTTTCTGCAACTCCGGAGCTGAAGCCAACGAGTGCGCTATAAAAATTGCGCGCCGGGTTGGCCACCAAAGAGGGATTCAAACACCGGGTATTATTGTTATGGAAGGCTCCTTCCATGGCAGAACTCTTGCCACCCTGACAGCAACAGCCAACGAAGGAGCGAAAAAAGGTTTCGGCCCGCTTGTTGAAGGTTTTTTCAGAGCTCCTTATAACAATCCGGACGCCGTTGCTGCGTTTTCCGACAACCCGGATATTGTCGCGGTGCTGGTTGAACCCATTCAGGGAGAAGGTGGCATACAGATTCCTGCGGAAGATTACCTCGAACAACTCCGTGAAATATGCAACCAGAATAACTGGCTGCTGATGCTGGATGAAATTCAGAGCGGAACAGGACGAACCGGTCACTGGTTTGCATGCAATGGAGCCGGTGTCAGCCCTGATGTGATAACTGTAGCCAAGGGTCTTGGCAACGGCGTGCCTATCGGTGTCTGCCTGGCAAGAGAAGATGCTGCCGCTGCTTTGGTACCCGGCTCTCACGGTACTACTTTCGGTGGGAACCCTCTCTGCTGCGCCACAGCTCTGGCCGTTCTGGACACGATCGAGAATGAGAACCTGCTGCAGAATGCTGCCTCTACCGGTCAATATCTGCTGGATCTGTTGCGTGAAGGCTTAGGTCATGCCGATGGAATCACAGATATTCGCGGTATTGGTTTACTGCTGGCTATAGAGCTGGAACGCCCCTGTGGAGAGCTGGTTCAAAAAGCACTGGATAATAATCTGTTGATCAATGTGACGGCAGGTAATGTTATCCGCCTGCTTCCTCCCCTAATTACAACTCGCGAGCAGGCTGCAGAGATCGCTGCCGGATTAATTCCGCTGGTACAGAATTTTCTGAACAAGAACCATGACCAGACAACGTAAATGGCATTAGCATAATCCAGACACGTTTTCCGAGCCTGCACTGCCTTTACAAAACCACGTTCTCATGAAAGTCTGCAGTTACGGCCCTGCCGGGCTGTAACAAATAACTAGAACAAAGAGCAATCACATGAAAAAGACGCCCTTTATAAAACAGGCGATGAAAACGCCTTTGTTACCCATTACCAACCAACCTTCCGTGCCAAAAACTCCTCGCCAAAACACCCTTCGCCGACGTTCCAGGCGATAGACTCCTGACCTGAGTACACCCCTTACTTCCAAAATATAAAGTTAAAGGCTTACCGGTTGACCTGTGCCTGCAGGTAAAGTGGTTTTACTCTCGGAATATAATATTTCAGACCACTGATACGGGTCGCCGTTGCCGGGTGAGTACTCACAAACTCCGGAGGCTGCTGTCTATTTTTGGCCGCCATTTTCTGCCAGAGAGTGACCGCAGCTTCTGGGTTATATCCAGCACGCGCCATTAACTCCAGACCAATAATATCCGCTTCAGCCTCTTTTTCCCGGCTGTTAGGGAGAGTCATGGCGTAATAGACGACCTGGTTGGCCAGATTCAGATTCTCTTTTTCCACACCGAAAATAGACCCCGCAACATTGCTGCCCAGTTGAACCATATACGCTTCCGACATGGCCTCACGGCCATGTTCTCGCAGTGCATGAGCTATTTCGTGTCCCATAACGGCGGCAATTTCATCATCGGTCAGGTCCAGTCCATCAATAATCCCGGTGTAAAAAACGATCCTGCCACCGGGTAAACAGCTGGCATTCATGGTTTTATCGCTGATCAAACTGATCTGCCAGGGCCAACGACTGGCATCTTTTCGAAAAACTCCCACCTGGGCTATGATGCGATCACCGATTCTCTGTAACCGATCTTTTTCTGAACCAGCACTGACCAGAACTTTCTGCTCCTTGGCGCTGTTCAGCATCTGGATGTAGCTCTGCCGGGATAACTCATCGACCTGCTTCGGGGTCAGCAGCATAAACATACTTTGCTCTCGCCCGACGCCAACAGTTCCACCACTGGTTGTCGTTACAGACTGACATCCCAGCAATCCAGTAATAAGCAGGGAAAGGATCAGCCACCTTCGGATTGACCTATTTCGTACAGACCATACCTTCATAATGAGCCCCACATTTCACTATCAAACAGCCATGAGCGGATTACCACGGCATTTTCATGGCGTTTCACCGCATATTCTGCCAGAGTTCAGCTGCAGCATCATAAAACTGCAACAGCGTACTACAATCGTATATCCAACAACCATCTAAAATCGTGGGCCTCTATGCAGTACAAGGCTGGTCATACCGGTAACATGGATAGTCATAATCATATAGATAAATATGATCTGGTTATTGTCGGAGGCGGCATTAACGGGATGGGAATTGCCCGGGATGCTGCCGGACGTAGCCTGAAGGTTTTGTTATGTGAACAGAATGACCTGGCATCAGCGACATCCTCAGCCAGCAGTAAACTTATCCATGGAGGATTGCGTTACCTTGAACACTATGAATTCCGTCTGGTCAGAGAAGCACTGAAAGAACGGGAAGTTCTGCTTTCCATTGCACCTCACCTGGTGCGCCCGATGCGTTTTCGCCTCCCCCATGCTCCTCATCTTCGGCCCGCCTGGATGATCCGTGCAGGCTTATTTCTCTATGACACGCTGGCAAAAAGAGTGACATTGCCCGGCAGCCGGGGGGTACATTTGAATGGCCAATCGCCCTTACAACCCTCATTTACGAAAGCTTTTGAGTATTCTGACTGCTGGGTTGATGATGCCAGGTTGGTTATCGCCAATGCCCTTTGTGCTAAAAATCATGGTGCTGTCATTCTTCCACAGACAACCTGCAAATCTGCAGTAAGAAATGAAGAAGGATGGTCTGTCACTCTGGCTGATGCTGAACAGGAATTCCAAATTACCTGCAAGGCCCTGGTAAACGCAGCAGGCCCCTGGGTTTCGGATTTTGTAGAAAGCAAACTCAATGAGAAACCTGAGTACGGCATCCGGATGATCAAGGGCAGTCACATAGTAGTACCGGCTCTCCACTCTGGAGAAGAAGCCTATATCCTGCAGAACAAAGACAAACGGATTGTCTTTGTCATTCCGTGGCAGGGGCAGTGGTCAATGGTCGGCACGACAGATGTTGAATACATCGGCGACCCTTCAGAGGTTGCACCAAGTGATGATGAGGTCGCTTACCTGGTTGACGTCGTTAACAGTCACTTCAACAAAACAATTGCTACCAAAGATATTGTTTACTCTTTTTCTGGTGTCAGACCACTTTGCAATGATGAGTCCAATGATCCTTCCGCCATCACTCGGGACTACACCCTGACAGTCTCGGATGAAAGTGAGCGCTTCCCTCTGCTTAATATTTTTGGAGGAAAGCTGACAACCTACCGCAGACTGGCAGAATCTGCACTGGCCAAACTGAAACCCTGGTTTCCAGATATGTCACCCTCCTGGACTGGACTTTCCCCACTTCCTGGCGGCGAAATATCAAGTCAGAAAGAGTTTGCCAGCAAACTTGTCAGTGATAAGCCCTGGCTCCCCATTGAGGTAGCTGAAAGGTATGCATCAAGCTACGGTGATCTCTGTTACTCATTTTTAAACGGGCGTGAAAAGCTGGATGACCTGGGCCAGAGTTTCGGTAATGGACTTTATGCTGCAGAAGTTGACTATCTAATCACACAGGAATGGGCCTCAACTCCGGAGGATATTCTCTGGCGCAGAACCAAAACAGGAATCGGTTCAACCCAAAGTACCTCCAAAGAGCTGGCCGAGTACATCAAGACCCTAAAGCATTAACATCAAAAAAATACCGGACTAATGCCCGGTATTTTTTTGCCTACAAAGAGAACTATCGTCCCCGCTGCCTTCTCGGCCAAACCAGGCTGAAACGTGCACCACCCAGGGCTTTGCTCTCTCCAGCCATAGCCTTGCCGTTATGCCAGTGCATAATCCGACGCACAATGGAGAGACCAAGACCATACCCCCCCGAGGCACGGGTACGGCTGTCATCCAGACGGGCAAAAGCAGTAAATACCCGCTCACGCTGTTCCTCGGGAATACCAGGGCCATCGTCTTCTACATCAACACGACAGGTGTCATGTCCGACGCTGAAACGTATCTGGACTTTGCTATTGGCATAACGGCAGGCATTGCTGACCAGGTTCTGAATAGCGCGATGTATATATCGCTCTTCAACATCGCTGCGCCGCCGGGTTTCCAGCATTCGACATGGGACATGCTCAACCAACACCCGACTGCCATCCTTACGCTGGGTATTTTTATTACGACGAAATTCTTCAGCTACCCGTTCAACGATGGCATCAATATCCTTACGCTCAAACCGGATATCAGGCACTCCTTCTTCCAGACGGGCATAGGTCAGAATTTCATCAATCAGATGATCAAGCTCTTCGATATCACCATCTATCCCACGGAGGTAGCTCTGTCTTTCTTCTTTGCTTTCGGCATCATCGACCATTTCCAGGCCGAAGCGAATTCTTGCCACCGGCGTTCGCAGTTCGTGGGAAACACCGCGAATCATCTCTTTCTGAATACTGAGCAGGCGTTGTATATGGCTGGCCATGTTGTTAAATGCGGCAGCCAGCTGCCCCACCGAATCGCCACCATGAACCTTAACGCGGGCATCAAGATCGCCCCGGGCCAGACGTAAAGCTGCCCGTTCAAGCTTGCTCATCCGCCGTTCCAGTCCACGTACCAGTACGTAGATGGCAATACTGAGGGATGCCAGGGCAAACAACCCAAGGGTCACCAACAACTTAAACGGATAGGCGTTCAGGATAGAGGCAGGCCCAAGTACCAGATATTGTCGGCTGTCCGGCATGCGGCTGTAAACCATCAGGCTACGCCCCATGCTGCGAAACAGAGCAAGAGACGCTCCACGGTCAAGCATGGTCAGCTGGCGTTGAGAAAGCTGTTCTGGAACTTCAGAAACAAGTGAGACAGGATAACCGAATAATTCTGGTGCCCGATCCTGTAAAACAATATGATGCCGTGCCGGAGGAATACCGGCCAGCCAGTCACGAACCAGAGTTGCAGTTCCAGTGGCAAGCTGATCATTGAGATCGTGAATCACACCGCGCAGAAGGGTGTGATCATTAATACGGGAATAAACTTCAAAATTATCGCCATCACCGGCCCGAATCAGGACACGTCCTTCGGCCAGTTCTGAGCTGGTTTGACGCCCAAGATCTTCATCCTGTTCAGGAATCACGGACAGGGTAATACCCAGAAGGTTTTCCCAACCTTCCAGCCTTTCCGGCCAGCTGGTCTCACTGGAAGCTTCCAGTTGCTGGCTCATAACACGGAAAGTGCCCCGGGCTGCGGCTTCCCGAAAGTCCTGCAGCCGGACACCATTAATTATGGTTAGGGCAAGGCCGGATAAAACCGCCACCAGCACCAGGGTAAACAGCAGACCACCATAGATCCGCAGAAATATACTGCTCACACTCCTCTCCAGGAATCAGCATGCGTCTCCCTTTGCTGTTACAGCCATGAGCGGGAAATGTTTTTTCGTCCCTCCTGAGGTGACGAAAAAACATTTCCATATAGTAAACACAGCAGCAAAGGGTATCAGCAGGTTTGTTTCAAGAGCCGGTTACACCGGACGGACGAACAGATAACCTTTGGAGCGTACGGTTTTGATCATACGGGGATGCATGGGGTCGTCACCGATCTTGGGACGAATACGGGAGACACGCACGTCAATAGAGCGGTCCTGCCCGTCATATTCAATGCCACGCAATTTCTCGAAGATCTCTTCCCGGCTCAGAACCCGACCTGCATTAGAGCTTAACAGCCACAACAAATCGAACTCAGCACTGGTCAGTTCGATGTTTTCTCCGTTCAGCCAGGCTTCTCGCATGGCGGAGTCCACAACCAGACCTCCAAATTCGAGACGGCCCTTGTCGATACCCTCTTCTTTTGGAGCCGACGTACTGCGACGCATCAGGGCACGAATACGAGCCAGCAGTACGCGGGGACGTACCGGCTTGGCGACATAGTCGTCGGCACCCATTTCCAGACCCAGAACTTCATCCAGATCATCAGTACGGGCGGTCAGCATCAGGATGGGACCATGATAATCCAAGCGCACACGGCGGCAGATGGATACACCATCTTCGCCAGGCAGCATCAGATCAAGAACAACAAGATCGGGATTTTCTTCAAGGATGCGGTCAACAGCTTTGGCTCCATCGCCTTCGATGCTGACGGTCAAACCGTTGTTTTCAAGATATTCCCGCGTGAGGCTGGCCAGGCGCTCATCGTCTTCGACGATCAGAATGTGGCCGGAGTCAGTGTTTTCCACAGATATCGCTTCAGTCTGCATAATTCGTAACTGGATTCTACCGTTGCCAAGGATAACCGCACAGACCCTAACCATTCAGTTGCAGTCTGTAACCGGCAGCTCTTTGACCTCGGTCAGCAGAAATAATTCGTATTTTTGCTTCAAAATTTAAATTCTTCTGCCATAAATCATGATCAAGTCGGCGAAGATCGCATCAAATCAGTGAAAAAATCTCCCGACAATCAGCAGTTTACCCTGGAGAGTCTTTACAGAACCAGACATCTTCACAGGCATTTCTTTGCTTATGACTCTTTTCGGCGCAGTCAAACTAACACAACATATAGTATCTGGACACTTTCTCCGAACCGATAAAGCAAACAATAAACTAAGCCGGTTTTAATTAAAAAAAACTATATCTCTTCTAACAATTGCATGCTGGTTTTCATAACCGGGGAGCAGGTGCCGCAGCACGGGTAAATAACATGAAAGTGGACACTTACATGAATAACACCTTCGGCTTTTGTCAATATTGAGGGTAAAAAAAAGGCACCTTGCATTGACCTCCATACCGCATTATCTTGTATACAGAGATAACAAAAACACAACATTTAGTGTCTGGCAGCACAAACAACCACTATCGAGCCCAAGAGGATCGGTAACAACAGGCCGGATGGAAATCAGGGACAGACAACCCGTCTGACATGCGCTGTATCCACACGGTAGATTCTCAAAAAGATACATCGAAGGCATTTCCTGGGTCATTTTTCCGACGCAGGAGAAGGGTTTTGTGTGTCTGTAATACTGTCAGTACGTTGTGATGACACCTTTGACACAGTTGCCGGCATGTTTTGGCATACATAAGAGTTGCGTTGAATTTATCTCCACAATCTCTAATCGGCACCACTACATCTTGTGCCATGGAATAAAGAGCACCACCCACAAGTCAAGTGTCACCGAACATCAACTTTGGGTGTCACAGTAATAGCCCTGACCGGGGCATGTAGCATCGGGGCGAGAAGTATGCTGCAGGGTCAGGACAAACTCACAGACAGGTAACCGCAGAGTATGAACGAAAACATTCGGGTCACCAAACGGAACGGGCAGCAGGAAGCAATCGACCTAGAGAAAATCCATAAAGTCATTACCTGGGCTGCGGATGGTCTCGACAATGTTTCCGTCTCACAGGTTGAGCTGCGCGCGCACATCCAGTTCTACAATGGCATTCCCACCACCGAAATTCATGAGACGCTGATCAAATCAGCCGCAGATCTGATCTCCCGGGAAGCGCCTGACTATCAGTATCTGGCTGCCCGCCTGGCGATTTTCCACCTGCGCAAAAAAGCCTATGGCCAGTTTGAGCCTCCGGCTCTTTACGAACATGCCGGCCAGCTGGTTGAGATGAAAAAGTACGATGCTGCTCTTCTCAAGGACTACACCGAAGAAGAATTCCGGGCCATGAATGATATGGTCGACCATAACCGGGATATGAATTTCAGTTATGCGGCGGTGAAACAGCTGGAAGGCAAATATCTGGTTCAGAACCGGGTGACCGGTGATTACTTTGAGAGCCCCCAGTATCTTTACATCCTGATCGGTGCCAGCCTGTTCGCCAATTACTCGAAAAAGACCCGGCTCGATTACATTCAGAGATTCTACGACGCTGTGTCAACATTCAGGATCTCTTTGCCTACACCCATTATGTCAGGTGTGCGCACCCCTACCCGTCAGTTCAGCTCCTGCGTTCTGATCGAGTGTGATGATTCACTGGATTCCATTAACGCGACCTCCAGTGCGATTGTGAAATATGTCAGCCAGCGTGCCGGCATCGGTATCAATGCTGGTCGAATTCGCGCACTGGGCAGCCCGATTCGTGGTGGAGAAGCCTTCCACACCGGCTGTATTCCTTTCTATAAGCATTTTCAGACCGCAGTGAAATCCTGCTCGCAGGGTGGCGTGCGTGGTGGTGCGGCTACTCTGTTCTACCCCATCTGGCACTACGAAGTTGAAAACCTGCTGGTGCTGAAAAATAACCGCGGTGTGGAAGAGAACCGCGTTCGCCATATCGACTACGGCGTTCAGTTCAACAAACTGATGTACCAGCGCCTGATTAAAGGTGGCAATATCACGCTGTTCTCACCCAGTGATGTTCCCGGGCTTTATGACGCGTTCTTTGAGGACCAGGACAGGTTCGAAGAGCTGTACAAGAAATACGAACAGGATGACAGCATTCGCAAGAAAACCCTGAAAGCGGTTGAACTGTTCACCCTGTTTGCCCAGGAACGTGCCAGCACCGGTCGTATCTATCTGCAGAATGTCGATCACTGTAATACCCACAGCCCCTTTGACTCAAAAGTTGCTCCCATCCGTCAAAGCAACCTTTGTCTGGAAATATCACTGCCAACAAAACCACTTGGCGACATCCATGACGAGAGTGCCGAAATTGCCCTCTGCACCCTGGCAGCCTTTAACCTCGGCGCCATAGACAGCCTCGATGAACTGGAAGAACTCTCAGATCTGATTGTTCGGGCTCTGGACAGTCTGCTGGATTACCAGGATTACCCGGTCACAGCTGCGCGCAACAGCACCATGGGCCGCCGCCCCTTGGGTGTGGGCGTAATTAACTATGCCTACTATCTGGCCAAGAATGGTGCCCGATATTCGGATGGCTCCGGTAATGCCCTGACCCATAAAACCTTTGAAGCCATTCAATACTATCTTCTGAAAGCTTCCAATAAACTGGCCAAAGAACAGGATGCTTGCCCGAAGTTTGATGAAACCCTTTACAGCCAGGGCATTCTTCCCATCGATACCTACAAGAAAGAAGTGGATGAAATCTGCAACACACCACTTCGGCTGGACTGGGAAGCTTTACGGGAGGACATCAAAACCCATGGACTGCGCAACTCGACGCTCACGGCACTGATGCCATCTGAAACCTCTTCGCAGATATCCAATGCCACCAATGGTATTGAGCCTCCAAGAGGCTTTATCAGCGTCAAGGCCAGTAAGGACGGCATTCTGAAGCAGGTTGTTCCCGAATATGAAAACCTGCGTTTCCACTATGAGCTACTGTGGGACATCCCCGATAACAACGGCTATCTCCAGCTGGTTGCCATCATGCAGAAGTTTATTGACCAGACCGCTTCTGCCAACACCAACTATGACCCGGCGCGCTTTGAAGGCGGCAAGGTTCCGGTGAAATCCATCCTCAAGGATATGCTGACAGCTTACAAGCTGGGTGTGAAAACACTTTACTATCACAACACCCGTGACGGTGCGAGTGATGCCCAGCATATCGAGGAGGAAGATGACGGCTGTGCAGGCGGCGCCTGCAAAATCTAGAACAATAAAACTGAGGCAGGATCTTATGATCCTGCCTGACATAAACAGACAGTACGAACTCACTTTTCAGTGACGGACAGCAATGGCCTATACAACCTTTAACCAGAACAGTTTTGATGCGACCAAAGAGCCGATGTTCTTTGGTCAGAATGTCAACGTCGCCCGCTACGATGTACAGAAATACGGAATATTCGAGCAGCTCATTGAAAAACAGCTGTCGTTTTTCTGGCGCCCGGAAGAAGTTGATCTTTCCAACGATCGCAGTGATTTTGAGGCATTACCGGAGCATGAGAAGCATATCTTTCTCAGCAACCTGAAATACCAGACACTGCTCGATTCCGTACAGGGGCGCTCACCCAATATTGCTTTCCTGCCCCTGGTCTCCATCCCAGAGCTTGAAACCTGGATCGAAACCTGGTCGTTTAGTGAGACCATTCACTCCCGCTCCTATACCCACATTATGCGTAACGTGGTGACAGAACCTGCCGAGGTTTTCGACGATATCGTCACCAACGATGCCATTGTCAGTCGGGCCACAGCAATCACCCGCCATTACGACAGCCTGATCGAAGGTATTCAGCTGCTGAACACACTGGGTGAAGGGACACATACCGTTAATGGCAAGACTATCGAAGTCTCCCAGCGGGAGCTGAAGAAAAAACTCTACCTCACCATGGTCTCAGTAAACGTTCTGGAAGCCATCCGATTCTACGTCAGCTTTGCCTGCAGCTTTGCCTTTGCTGAACGTGCCACCATGGAGGGCAATGCCAAGATCATCAAGCTGATTGCCCGGGATGAGGCTCTGCACCTGACCGGCACGCAACATATTCTGCAGCTGATGGCCAGTGGCCGGGATGACCCGGAGATGGCTGACATTGCCAGGGAGCTGAAAGAAGAAGCACGGGATATTTTCCTGGAAGCGGCCGAGCAGGAAAAAGAGTGGGCCAATTATCTATTCCAGAACGGCTCCATGATCGGTCTGAACAAAGACATTCTCAGCGAATATGTTGAGTACATTACCAACCAGAGAATGGCCGCCGTCGGCTTTGAATCTCCCTTCAAAGTGAAACAGAACCCTCTGCCCTGGATGAACAGCTGGCTCAATAGTGACCACGTTCAGGTGGCACCACAGGAAGTTGAAGTCAGTTCTTACCTTGTGGGACAGGTAGACAGCGATGTCGACAGTGACGATTTCAACGACTTCTCTCTGTAAGAGAACCCGAGACCCGTTATGGCGCAGCATATAGTTAAGATTCAGGATGGATACAGCTTTCTGCCCCGCTCAGGCGAAACACTGCTGGAGTCGCTGGAAGGTCAGGATATAGCCATGGAATATCAGTGCCGTCAGGGCTACTGCGGCAGCTGCCAGGTAAAACTGGTTAACGGTGAAATCGGTTACGATGAACCGCCCCTGGCCTTTGTAAAAGAAGGGCACATCCTGCCCTGCTGCTGCCAGGCAAAATCAGATATAACCGTTGAGCTGCCACACCCTCTGGAATTGATGCAGAGAAAGGTTTCGGCTTAAGCTCTGCTGACATAACAACGGTAATGCTTGACCAAGGGAATGAAGTGCGTATAATGCCGCGAAATTTTGCATAGCCGCCCAAGTTCAACATCTGGAAATAGCGATATGAAACGGACAATTTGCCAGTTTCCCTCCCAGCGATGCCAGCCAGATGTTATCTATTTTGGAAAAAAAGCCCCTTTTTTAAAGGGGCTTTTTTTTGATCTCACCAAACTGCCATCAACTACTCTGTCACCTACTGTTATTGATTGCAGCCTTTGGAACCTACCTACATATAACGCCCACAAAGGACAGGTACGCTCAATATGACTAATCCGCTTTATAAAAAGCATATAGTGTCCATTACCGACCTTACCCGGGAAGAGCTGGAGCTGATTGTCTCCACCGCTGAGAAATTAAAAAAGTCTCCACGTTCAGATCTTCTGCAGGGTAAAGTTATTGCCAGCTGCTTTTTTGAAGCTTCAACACGAACGCGTCTCTCGTTTGAAACAGCAGTTCAAAGACTCGGCGGCACATTTATCGGTTTTGCTGATGGTGGTAACACTTCCCTGGCCAAGAAAGGCGAAACCCTGGCAGACTCGGTCCAGGTTATCGCTTCCTACACTGATGCTTTTGTTATGCGTCACCCTCAGGAAGGCGCGGCGCGTCTTGCTGCTGAATTTTCTACGGTGCCTGTTATTAACGGTGGAGACGGCTCCAATCAGCACCCAACCCAGACACTGCTGGATCTTTTCAGCATCTACGAATCCCAGGGTACTCTGGACGGCCTGAAAGTCGCCTTCTGCGGTGACCTGAAATATGGACGTACTGTCCACTCCCTGGCCCAGGCACTATGCCAGTTTGGTGCAGAGTTTACTTTCCTGGCTCCAGATGCCCTCACCATGCCGGACTTCCTTTTGCATGACTTTGAAGAAGCTGGCATCAAATTCAGACATGCCGACAGCTTTGAAGAGATTGTCCATGAAGCAGACATTCTCTACATGACCCGTGTTCAGAAAGAGCGCTTTGATGAAACCGAGTACAAGCACATAGCTTCACGCTTCATCCTGACCAGCGAACACCTTCTGGAAGCCAAGCCCAATCTGCGTATTCTGCACCCGCTGCCACGGGTTGATGAAATCACCGTCGACGTGGACAGAACGCCTTACGCCTATTACTTCCAGCAGGCAGAGAATGGCGTTTATGCCCGCGAAGCATTGCTGGCACTGGTACTGAACGAGAGCATTTAAGGAGGCAGATCATGGTAGAAAAGAAAAAACTGCAGGTTGAGGCCATTAGTACCGGTACGGTTATCGACCACATCCCGGCAGGACAGGGCATCAAAATCCTTCGCCAGCTACAGCTTCTGGGAACGGATCTTCGCATTACTGTGGGCTTCAATCTTCCCAGCAAGGAACTGGGTATGAAAGACATCATCAAGGTGGAGAACCGCCTGTTTGATGAAGCTGAAGCCAGCGAGCTGGGCCTGTTTGCCCCCAAAGCCACTATTAATGTGATTGAAGACTACTCCGTTCGGGGTAAATTCAAGATGAGTGTCCCTGAGCAGCTTGAGAGTGTGTTTGAGTGCCCCAACTCCAACTGCATCACCCACAATGAACCCGTCCAAAGCTTCTTCACCCTGAAGCAGAGGGAAAATGATATCCAGATGAAGTGTAAATATTGCGAGAAGAGCTTCAGCAAGGATATTGTTGCGGGGCTGTAAGCCGTATCCTCATCTCGGCGGCAGAACTCATCCTTCTGCCGCCATCTGCCCCTCTTCCCTGAAAAGCTAATTCTTGTCAGTCTCACTGACACCTTTGTCAGCTTTATCATTAGGTTCTGTGACACCTTGGCACCAAGGGAACTTCCCATAAGAAAAAAACTCCAAAATAACAAGAGAGTCCGTATAGCAGACTGATCAGTCCACGGGTGAATATAGAGAGGAGAGCACTATGAGCGGTATTAATATTCCTCCAGCCATGCCTCCTGCAGGCTTTAACCTGAACACGTCCATGGCAAACTTTGAAGAGGAAAAAACCTTCTTTGCCAGCATGTGGGTTTGCAAATATGTGGTTATCAACCCCAACACTCCCCGGAAACTGAAGCGTAAGAAGAGCCGGAAAGAACTGGAGCGGGAAGCATCCAGTCTTGGAAAAGTGATTCGCCGCTACCGGATTCAGGGAGCAAACATGAAGAAATCTGCTGGAGGAACCACTCAATACGATGGTGAACAGGACTAACTCCCTGCTTGTGTTTTGAGGCCTTCCCCTGAAGGCCTCAAGCATGCTGAAAAGAATCACTCACACGCAAAGTGTCGACAACTTTCCCCTGACATCCGATAATGCACTGAATATCTCATCTTCCCTGCCCCAATTAGCTCGCAGGGGTGATGCCAGTACAGCCTGTCAAAACTGGCACCTCTGCCAGAAACCTATCACCGGCTGAGTTACCTACAAACAAGGGAAAAACCAGATTTGAGTGGTTTTCTAAATATTTTTGGTCGCAACAGCAAGCACCGAAATCGATCAAAAGGACGCGACAAGAACGCGCAGGTCGGTAATACCGCAACCAACAGACACCCGGCCAATAGAAAGGGAAGAAATGCTGACAACCGCAAAGGAAGTCAGCCCAAACGCCCTAATCGCCATCCTCACCGACGCCAACACCATCAAAGCAAACAGGAACATGCTACCGAGGTAGCGTGGGATATCAGCCAGTTTCAGGTTCCGGAAGAGGCAGACAAGAAACGCTTCCACGACTTTGACCTGCCTGAAGCCCTGATGCACGGTATCGCCGAGCAGGGTTTTAAGTACTGCACGCCAATTCAGGCCGAGGTTCTTGGCGCAACCCTGCAGGGTCGTGATGCCATTGGCAAAGCCCAGACCGGAACCGGCAAAACAGCAGCCTTCCTGATTGCTACCATTAAGCAGCTCATGGATGTACCGCCACCGGATGAACGTTTTCTGGGTGAACCCCGGGCCGTTATTATTGCTCCGACCCGCGAACTGGCCATGCAGATTCACAAGGATGCTCAGGCTCTTACCAAGCATACCGGCCTGCACACAGTTATGGTCGTTGGCGGTATGGATTATGAGAAACAGCGTCAGCAATTGCAGGCTGACTATGTCGATATCCTAGTAGCCACCCCTGGTCGTCTGCTGGATTACTGCGAGCGTCGTGACCTTTATCTTGACCTGACTGAAACACTGGTCATTGATGAAGCAGACCGTATGCTGGATATGGGCTTTATCCCCCAGGTCCGCCGTATTGTGCGTTCTACCCCCCGCCCAGGTGACCGCCAGACACTGCTGTTTTCTGCCACATTCAGTGAGGACGTTATCCGGCTGGGAGAGCAGTGGACATGGCACCCTCTGAAGGTTGAAATCGAACCGGAAAGTGTTGCCACAGAAACCGTTGACCAGAAAGTCTGGATTGTCAGCACCGGTGAAAAATACAAGGTTCTGTTCAATATGATTACCCGCCAGGACCTGGAGCGGGTGATCGTGTTTACCAACCGTCGAGACCAGACCCGCCGCCTGACCGAGAAGCTGCGCAAGGACAATATCCGCGCTGATATGCTGTCCGGTGATGTTCCTCAGAAGAAACGGGTCAAGACGCTGGAAGATTTCCGCCAGGGACGCATCCGGGTTCTAGTTGCAACGGATGTTGCAGGCCGGGGTATTCATGTTGATGGCATTTCACACGTTGTGAATTACAACCTTCCTGAAGATGCGGAAGATTATGTTCACCGCATCGGCCGTACAGGCCGTGCAGGCACAACCGGCATATCGGTCAGCTTTGCCTGTGAAGATGACTCATTCCTGATTCCGACTCTGGAAGAACTTCTTGGAGAGCGGTTGTCCTGCACAGCACCACCATCCGAGTTACTTTAACCGTAGTAATAAGAAGCCCTGATTTTTCAGGGCTTCTTTCGATCACTATTCAGGAAGTGAGACCGGATTTCTTTTATCCAAAAGCAGATTTTCCTCCCACTCAGGTTCCTGCAAGGTATGCGCCTTATCGGGAACCAGACGGTAAAGGCGGCACGGGCTGTCACCCGAGTAATCCTCTGCCTTTCCCGATACACCAAGTCCGGCACGCTCAAAGTACAGATGAGCAGCTTCTTCCAATACTGCGCCAGTGCAGATGCTGACAGTTCCCGATATATAAAGTGCTGATGTTTCCTGGGAGACACCTGGTGTTTGATAAATCACAACACAGGCTTTTGGGTTTTCAGAAAGAAGTTTTGAGTGATGACTGGACCGGGATGAAATCCAGTGAAGGTTCCAGTCCTTGTCATAGGCAAAAAAGATCGGCGTTACCCAAGGTACGGCTTCAGGAGAAGCCGTTGCCAGAACGGCATAGTAATGGTTTTCCAGAAGCTCTTCAGGGGTCATCTTAGACATCGTTGTTGTTCAACCTGTGCAACTGATGAAACTCGCCCGAAAAGCCTAGCGGGTTATTGTCAAAACAAAAGGAGAACGATCCCTAACCTCCTGCATCCTTGTCTTTAATATCATCGCTGAACAGCCACTTCAGCCAGATACGTAAACTGCCACAGTCATCATTAATCATCTTCCCCATATTTCCCGATTGATAATCAATAATTGACCGGCACTCTGGACAGGTCGGGTACTCTCCATCTTCATCTTCAGTTCCGACACGAAATGGAGATATGGCCAGAGTTTGACGATGAAAGCGGTTACACGTTGAACATGGAAAACACTTTTTCGTGGCAAGCCAGTCTAAAGTGCATTCGGTGCAACCATAATGGCCTTCATTGCAATATTCCCACATGGTTTCAGTTTCATACATATTCATGCATGGTGGACAAAACGAGTACTGACAGGCACCTGAGCATAAAGTGCAGTCACTGCTACCCCCAGGGTGATTTGTCCCCTCAGGAGCCTGTTTTGATTGGGGCAAGGGTTGATGTTTGTACTCAACCCCATTACCCCACCAGTGGTGATGAAGGGATGTGACCAGCCTGTTGACAGTGATCTGCCCAATCGTGCTGAACATTCCCAGAAACATACGGGTCACAAGTTCAGGCACTCGTATTTGGAAGTTGCTGCTGGTACGCCAGATCTGAGGTTCTTTACCAAGCATCATCCAGCTGGCACGCTCACCGAAACTGGAAAAGCGTGAGTAAAGCGTCATCACGGGCCAGGGATAAAAAAGTGAACTGCTGCTCCAGATCAGATAGTTCTCCCAGCACAGCGGATTATCATTGAAATCACATCCACTCAGGGGTAAAACCCTCCCCTGCGGATACTCCCTGTTTTGCCAAATCTGGGGCGGAATAAGCAACTCAAACGGTTCATAGTGCAGATTGCTGTCAATGGCAGTTAACTTTCCCTGTGCACAGTAGGCGGGCTGGTTGGATGAAATCGATGTGTTCACCCTCCTGCACGCCAGCATCTGGCTTATAAGCTCAAGTACATCCTGAGATAGCAGGCTGGCATAAAGCTTAATTTCCTTGCGGTCGATTCCCTTGCGCACCATATCCAGAAACCAGGGAACAGGCTGATATTCTGCATCCAGAGATGTACTTATTGTCTGCTCGCGCCAATGGTTGTGAACATCCTGATACTTCAGGCGCAGTCCCCCGTCAGTATTTCCAGAAAGCTGCACACGATGAATATCCTCGGCTTCCATTTCAGAAATTAATTTATCCCACGGATTCAAATGACCAAATGAACCGGGAAAGCTGGGTAAATCAGCCATGGGAGGCACGCGATCAATTTCTATGGCTACAGGCTCATTCAGGGATTCAGGAAAAATGGCCCGAACGAAAATCCTGAATGACAGGTCAATATCATTAACCGGTATGGGCACAGCTCCCTGATACTTCAGTTCTTTCTTCTGGACAGAGGAGAAAAATATATCTTCAGCACCCGATGTCTGAGTGTCAGGCTGCGGCTGGAACCTCTCTCTGGCTTTCTGACTCCAGATCTGACGGTAATCCTTTATCAATTGAGCAAGAGGGCGTGAGATATCAGCTACAGAATGCAACAAAGTCAGTAGTAGCCATCCCTGGGATATACCACCGAGCAGAACACGCGCGCTTTCCGGGACAACACGCCGGAGCGATTCACCAAATATTTCGTGGAACAGCAGGTATCCTTCCTTCCAGCCAGCACCAACAAAAAGTCCAATCATTCTGGAAGCAAGTTCTTCGGGAACTTGAACACCCTCGAAATACACAACCCGGTTTCCTGAAACCACATAGGTTCCACTGGGATTCCAGGCATACCACTGCCCCACAAACTCGCGCTGCTCCAAGGCAGGAATTTCGACATGGGCCCTTGATATACCGCCCAGAAAAAACAGTATTAAGGCCAGAAAAAGACCAGACACAGATATCCGGCAGCTATCCAACAACAACTCCTAAAACCAATGGCACAGCCACCAGACAGTCCATTATATAAAGAAACTATGTACTAGGCTGAAACAGTCCAGAAACTATAGCTTGTATTCTCGAATTGGCACTTTTGTTGTGTTTTCTGCTCCTAGCCGTATAAGCGCACTTCTGTCTCTTTTTCTATTAACCCAACTCTGCATAAGTCCGACGGCCTTTTCAGTACTCTCTTCTGACCCCCAGTTTGATGAAAAACTCACCGAAAGCCTTCCTCCGGATCTGGCCCACCATATACAGGACAACGAACAGAGCCATCGGCGAATCACTCTGTTTCCGGGGGATGAGAACTGGATCACCACCAGCTCAGATGACTCCCCTGAGGAACAATTACAGATCAAAAAAATCAGGTTATGCCTGAACAGGGCAACAGGCAGCCAGTTACATACCTACGGACTCCCCAAAACCTACTGGCTGATTTACTTGCCAACGGATGATGTCAGCTTTTCTGTCACTGGTCACAGTCATGATTTATCTCTTTTGTTCCGCATAGACTGTTCGGACACGGGAGCCACATTCACCACTCACTGGGAATCCGACTACATTGAAGAGTCTTGGTCTCATACCGCCTGGCTGGTTTCCATTGGACACACTTCGGCCAGCAAGCCTTCCTTTGCCCTGCCATTGATCATTCTGACTTCTCTACCCCGAATCTCATTACAGATGAGGCATTACCTGGTTTCAGGCCAGGTTAACTATCTCAATCAGATGGCTGCCAACTGGCATCTGGAAAAAGAAGAACTCCTTCGTGTCATCACACAGGTGCAGGACATTCATCACATCCCGGGGAGCGATAGAACCAAGCACAGCATCATTGCCGAAAAACTGGAGGTTGCCGCCAGAAATGCTCATGCCTATGCCATGGGACTGTCAGCCATGGCCAAAGCTGAACCAAAACTCAACCACCCGGTCGATTTTTATCTGGATAACAGACCCGTACAGGCCAAGTGCTACAGCACCCCGGCAGCAACAGTCAAAGCCATTTCGGATCACTGGGAGAAATACAAAAAGGATGCACGCTTCTATAACGGTCTTTATATGGTCCCCAGAGACCGCCATGACCAATTAAGGAAAGTCATACATTCTGCTAAAGAGACCGAGACACGCTCTCGCCTCGAACAGATCCTTCGACAAAGTGGTGCCACCCGGCTTGATGATCTTATTGTACCGGGGGTTGCTGATTACATTGATCTCAAAGCATCACAGATACCAGGTACAGTCTCTGAACTTGAAGAGGAGTATATGACTCTTTATTTAGCAACATACAGGCAACTTTTCAGAGCAATGTTTTTCCGACATTTGCTCACAGGCGCCATGTCAGGTGCGACACTGGAATATATTCATTACGTTATTGAAAACGTCTTCAATCTGACCGTTAAAGACCAGCGTACTCCAACCCAGCGAATTATCGGCCATGCCGCCTATGATGCTATCGCCAGCTCCGGTACATTTCTTCTGCATGCGAAAACGGGCTTACCTGCCCCGATATGCGGTGCGATTATCAACAGCTCTCTTCGCATTATTAATAACAATTTACGAAATGCCCTCTATGAGGACGAAAATGACATTTTCATCTCCGGGACTATCAATGTTCTGGGTGAAGAGTTCTTTTCTGAAGCGGGGGCAACCGCACTCAGAAATACCCGGGGAGGTCAAATTGCCGGAGCCCTGGGTGGGCTGATGATCTGGAAGTGGTTAACTTATCTACGCGGCTAACCCAGCCTTACTTCCACTCCAATTTTCTTGCACAACCGTATTGGTGTTATCCTTGATCAGACTTCACTAATTACAGTTAGTTACAATATGAACACACCCGGATTCAATCAGGATCTGATAGCTTTTCTGCAAGATTCTCCTACCGCCTATCACGCCACAGCTGAAATGGCCCGCCGCTTTAGCGAGGCTGGATTTATCAGTCTGAATGAGCGCGACAGCTGGTCCCTGGAAGCAGGCAAGAAGTACTTTGTTATCCGTCAAGACTCTGCCATTGTTGCCTTTACCACCGGCAATGGCCGTTTTGCCGAACAGGGCATTCGCATGGTTGGTGCCCACACCGACAGCCCGGCCCTGAAAGTGAAGCCTAATCCGGAAGTCAACAGCAAAGGCTACTTCCAGTTGGGTGTTGAGGTTTATGGCGGACCACTGCTGAACCCCTGGTTTGACCGTGATCTGTCTCTGGCTGGTAAAGTCACCTGGTTGAATGCAGACGGTCAGATGCAGAACAGTCTGGTGAACTTTAAGCGTCCGATTGCGATTATCCCCAGCCTGGCTATCCACCTTGACCGGGAAGCAAATAAAAAGCGCAGCATCAACCCCCAGAAAGATATTCCGCCGGTTTTATCTCAGATAAAAAAGGGTGATGACACTCCTGATTTCCGCCAGATCCTGAGTAAGGAACTTGAGAAGAATGGAGACAAAGCTGAAACCATTCTGGATTACGAGCTGTTCTTCTATGATACCCAGCCTCCTGCCATGGTTGGCCTGAACGAAGAGTTTATCGCCAGTGCTCGCCTCGATAACCTGCTGAGCTGCTATACCGGCATGCAGGCCCTGATCGAAGCCAAAGATACTGATCAGCCCTGCCTGCTGATCTGCAATGACCATGAAGAAGTTGGCAGCGCTTCCCCGACAGGTGCCTGTGGTCCATTCCTGCGCCAGGTTCTGGAGCGTATCTTCGATACCCACGATGAATTCGTGCGGGCAATGCAGAACTCCATGATGATCTCCACCGATAATGCCCACGGCATTCATCCCAACTTTGCCGACAGGCATGACGGCAATCATGGCCCATTGCTGAATGAAGGTGCGGTTTTGAAGATCAATGCCAACCTGCGTTATGCCACTACCAGCGAAACCAGTTCTCTGTTCCGCCAGATGTGCAAACAGGAAGATGTTCCGGTTCAGGTTTTCGTGGCCCGCACCGATATGGGCTGCGGCAGCACTATCGGTCCTCTGACGGCAACAGAATTGGGTGTTCGCACTCTGGATATTGGTCTGCCGACATTCAGTATGCACTCTATTCGCGAGCTGGCTGGCAGCGAGGATGCTGCCGGTCTTGCCAAAGTACTGACTCGCTTCTTCCATCTGGAAAAGCTCCTACCGTAATTAATCACCAGAAATATATACCCGGTACCGGCATAGCTGCCGGGTATCTTCACAAGGCTGAAATATCTCCAAACCTTACACCCTGAAATCACAGGTAAACCGAGACCTGCATTGCTTTTTTGCATCCCTGTAACAGGACAAGATAACGCTACGTTCCATTCAGGTTATTGGAGCCGCGATAAGCTGGGAAAAACTCCTGCCTGCGATGAGTACAAAACCGGATCAAGGGTTTTTCCTGTCAGTGGTAATCTGGCAAGACTTTGACCGGACCCAGAAAAATGCCACAAACATCAGAACCCCAGCCCTCACAGGAAACCCATTCCTTCTCAAGCACAGCTCCGGCAGGCGAAAAAACTCCAGAAAACAGTCCTAATTTGCACAAATACGACAGAGTCACAGTAGGAATAGAGTATGATGAACTGGATGCCAGCTTTATTCTTAGCGAAAACTGATATCCAGCTGTTTATAACATTCCGGGTTTGACAAAAAATATCACCTGAAATGACCGGAAAATTGCGCTCCGGTCTAAGATGCCACCGGGGTTGGCCAGGGTTGTAAAGTACCGACAAACCCTCTATGTAAAGTGCTATAGTGCAGAGAGCATTATGCGAATTAAAAACTGCTGATACCAAAAACAAGGATGTTTTCGCTACCAATGGCTGGCGACAACACCGAGAAAGAGAGTGATATTCCCGATGCGTTTCAGCCCAAGATTTATTAACCCCCGCCTGTTCGCAACCATTGCATTCTGCGTACTGGCAACCCTTGGCAGGGCTGCAGAAGATCTCGATCAGCAACCCGCAAAGCTCAAACCAACCCTTAACCAGGCGATTGCCAGTGTTAACGTTGTTCAGCTGCTCAAAAGTCACTCTTACGAAAAACTGAACCTGAACGGTTCCAGCTCCGAAAAAATCTTCGACAGCTACCTTGATACCCTGGATCGCAACCGCAGCTTTTTCCTTGCTTCTGATATCAAGGAATTCAACAAATATAAAGATGGCCTTGATGATGCTCTTAAAGGCGGAAACCTGAACCCGGCTTTCGAGATTTTCAACCGCTATCGCCAGCGCAGTGAAGAGCGAATCCGCTTTATGCTCAAGCTGGTGGAAGATGGACTGGATAAACTTGATTTCAAAAAGAACGAAACCCTTGAAATTGACCGGGAGAAATCTCCCTGGCTCAAAGACACAGCCGAACAGGAAGATCTCTGGCGCCGTCAGATGAAAGACAGCGTTCTGGCCATGAAGCTAAATGACAAACCGATGAAAGAGATCTCGGAGCTTCTGACCAAGCGTTATACCAACCAGCTCAGACGTCTGCACCAGACCCGCAGCGAAGATGCATTCCAGCTTTACCTCAATGCCTACACCCAGCTTTACGATCCTCATACCCAGTATTTCTCACCGCAAAGAGCTGAGAACTTTGATATCAATATGAGCCTCTCTCTGGAGGGTATAGGTGCAGTTCTTCAGTCTGAGGATGAGTACACCAAGGTGATCAGCATTGTCCCGGCCGGCCCGGCCGATAAAGCAGGCCAGCTTAAACCGGGCGATAAAATTATCGGTGTTGCCCAGGGGCAGGACGGCAAGATGGAAGATGTTGTCGGTATGCGTCTGGACGAAGTTGTAAAACTGATTCGTGGCACCAAAGGCACAGTAGTAAAACTGGAGGTAATTCCTTCCGGTGCCAGCGATGGCAAAAACCGCACTTACCCAATCACCCGCGACAAGGTCAAGCTGGAAGAACAATCCGCCCAGAAAGATATCATTGAGATCGGTGAGGGCAAGAACAAAAAGCGCATCGGGATTATTGATATCCCTGCCTTTTACATTGATTTCAAAGCAGCCCAGGCCGGCGAACCCGATTACAAGAGCACAACCCGTGATGTACGCAAGCTGATCAAGGAGCTTCAGAAAAAGAATATTGATGGACTGGTGATTGACCTGCGCAACAATGGTGGCGGTTCTCTGCAGGAAGCCAACCAACTGACCGGTTTGTTTATTCCTGATGGCCCGACTGTTGTCGTGAAAGACAACCGTGGCAGAATTGAAGCCCAGAAGGATCCAGACCCTAAGGAAGTTTATGGCGGTCCTATGGTTGTTTTGATCAACCGCTTGAGCGCCTCAGCATCGGAAATCTTCGCTGGTGCCATGCAGGATTACCAGAGGGCACTGATTGTTGGTGGGCAGAGCTTTGGTAAGGGGACCGTCCAAACTATACAGCCACTGAATCATGGACAACTTAAACTCACTATTGCCAAGTTCTACCGCGTTTCGGGCCAGAGCACCCAAAACAGAGGCATTATTCCCGACATCTCGTACCCATCAATTTTTGACCCAAAAGAGATTGGTGAAAGCTCACTGACTAACGCTCTCCCCTACTCTGAAATCAGGCCGGTTGCCTACAAAGCATTCAAACCTCTGACCAGCTATGTCCCGGGGTTGCAAAAAGCTCATGACCAGCGCACGGAAGACAACCCGGACTTTCTGTACCTGGACAAACTTCGTGAGTATCAAAAGCTTTACGATGGCAGAACAGAGGTTCAGCTGAACGAGAAAAAGCGCACAGCAGAAATAAAGGAGATGAGAGACAGAAGACTGGCCATCGAGAATGAACTGCGCCGCTCCAAAGGTGAAAAACTATACAAAAACCTGGAAGAACTGGAAGAAGAACAAAATAGCCGACAGGGACAGACAAACAAAGATCGTAATTCTGAAGAGGACGCCATTTTGGTGGAGACCAGTCATATTTTGTCTGACCTGATTATGCAGAAGCGACCTATGGTTGCCAGAAATCTTCAGGAAGGTTGACTGCTATTACTTCATATTCATACATAAAGGCCTTTGTAGATTGCTGCAAAGGCCTTTTTTGGTACAGGTAATACATCACCAACTATCACATTGTATAAAAGCAGAGTTCTGAAAAGCGCCACGCAGCTTGCCCAAAGCGGGCAAAAAACATACAGTTCCCTTACGATAAAAAATCAACAAAGACACTTTATGAGAAAAACAATAAGAAAGTTGATGTTTTGGAAAGGCAAATCAGACTGTCATCACAGCAAGATTGATGCTTTTGCTGATTCAATTCATATGCAAAAAGATATCGGCATAAGCCAACACCTAACAGCCGCTCAGCCGCTCAGCCGCTCAGCCGCTCAGCCGCTCAGCCGCTCAGCCGCTCAGCCGCTCAGCCGCCTAAGTGTAGATAGATTCAGAATCCCTACATTTTAATTGCATATAAAAAAGCCCCTTCAGGCAGCGCTGAAGGGGCTTTTCATAATGGCGGACCGGACGGGACTCGAACCCGCGACCTCCGGCGTGACAGGCCGGCATTCTAACCAGCTGAACTACCGGTCCGCGCTGACTTCATGCTTGCGCACAAAGTTATAACTGGTGGGTGATGACGGGATCGAACCGCCGACCCTCTGCTTGTAAGGCAGATGCTCTCCCAGCTGAGCTAATCACCCAAATGTGTATTTTGAAAGGAAACACAACCTTGTAGCAGCCATGAGCCGCTAAGATAATGGCGGACCGGACGGGACTCGAACCCGCGACCTCCGGCGTGACAGGCCGGCATTCTAACCAACTGAACTACCGGTCCGCGCTGACTTCATGCTTTCGCACAAAGTTATAACTGGTGGGTGATGACGGGATCGAACCGCCGACCCTCTGCTTGTAAGGCAGATGCTCTCCCAGCTGAGCTAATCACCCAGTTAACAACCGCTCAGGGCTGCTGTATTTTTTGAAAGGAAATACAACCTTGGAGCAGCCTTGAGCCGCTAAGATAATGGCGGACCGGACGGGACTCGAACCCGCGACCTCCGGCGTGACAGGCCGGCATTCTAACCAACTGAACTACCGGTCCGCGTAATCTCTTTTGTCGCCAACTGAAGCCTGTCATTTCAGCAAGCATAAAATCTGTTTGAAATAATGGCGGACCGGACGGGACTCGAACCCGCGACCTCCGGCGTGACAGGCCGGCATTCTAACCAACTGAACTACCGGTCCACATACTTCCAACAAATTCTCAACAAATATATAAAACTGGTGGGTGATGACGGGATCGAACCGCCGACCCTCTGCTTGTAAGGCAGATGCTCTCCCAGCTGAGCTAATCACCCAAAATCTCGATCACATAAAGCAACCAAGGCAGCGCATTATACAAAAAATAAGGCGCATTACCAGAGCCCTCGCTCGGTAAATCGTCACAACGTCCCACACAACAAAATACATTAAATGGCGGACCGGACGGGACTCGAACCCGCGACCTCCGGCGTGACAGGCCGGCATTCTAACCAACTGAACTACCGGTCCGCTGTATCTTGCTTCTCAATAAGAGAAGTGGTGGGTGATGACGGGATCGAACCGCCGACCCTCTGCTTGTAAGGCAGATGCTCTCCCAGCTGAGCTAATCACCCAATTTACAACCATGCAGAGCTGTTGACTCTTTAAGCTGTTGCCGTATTCGGCTGTCGTTGAGACGGCGCGCATTATAAGCAGCATCATGCCTAACACGCAATAGAAATAGTCCTGTTATTTCCGAAACTTATATGCGGCGTGTCGACATGACGACTCTTTTTTCACAATCACATTAAGTCGCTCATAGCCTCTTCACTTCGACAGCTTCGGGGTATCACGTTAGGATGGGCAACTTATACCTCAGGAGTCTGTCGAACATGTGGTTTAAAAACCTCGTTCTTTATCGCTTCAGCCAGGAACTGGATATCAAGGCTGAAGAACTGGAAAAAAGCCTTGCGGAGCAGACTTTCCGCCCCTGCGGCAAAACCGAGATGTCGACCTACGGATGGGTTTCCCCGGTTCCCGGAGGTGAAACATTGGTTCATGTCAGCGGTCCTTTCCGGACTTTCTGCGCCCGGAAAGAAGAAAAAATTCTGCCAGCCAGCGTTATACGTGATGCCGTAAACGACAAAGTACAACAAATTGAAGCCGACCAGGGCAGGCAGGTTTTCAAAAAAGAGAAAGACCAGATCAAAGATGAAGTCACGCTTGATCTTCTTCCCCGTGCATTTAGCAAGTCCAACTCTACAAGAGCCTATATTGATACCCGCAGTGGCTGGCTGATTGTTGACGCCAGCAGTTTCAGAAAAGCTGAAGAGCTAACCAGCACCCTGCGCAGCACACTGGGCAGTCTGCCTGTTGTTCCGCCAACCCTGAAACACTCCCCTGCAGCCATCATGACCCAGTGGCTGGAAACCCACGCATCCTCCATGCCTGGTTCCATGGCGATGGGAGACGAGTGCGAATTGAAAGATATAGGTGAAGATGGTGGCGTGATCCGCTGCAAACACCAGGATCTGCTTGCTGATGAAATCACTGGCCACCTCGCGACAGGTATGCAGGTCAGCCGTCTGTCTCTGCACTGGAATGAATCCATCTCCTGCGTGCTGGGTGATGACTTCCTGATTCGTCGCGTGAAGTTTACCGATGAACTTCAGGAACAGTCCGAGGCCCTGAATGCTGAAGACGATGCCAGCCGCTTTGATGCTGACTTCACTTTGATGGCAGGAACTCTGTCCACATTCCTCAAAGAACTGGTCGAAGGGCTGGGAGGCGAAGAGGAAAGAGAAGAGCGGACAGTGATTGGAGAAATTTCCACCTCTTCAGAAAAGGTTGAAGACGCTCCTTTCTAACGCCTTAATTTCCCAATCCCAAATTGGATCAGTGTTATCGAAAGCTGTTTGCTTCTTCATCTATTACGAAGAATGAAGCAAACAGCCAATTCTCAATCAGTCACATTCAAGAACAACAAAGGCCTGTGCGTACTCTTTTTCATCAGAAAGGCTGATATGAAGAGAGCAAATACCATTCTCAGTCTGCAGCTGACGTGCCTCACCTGAAAATCGCAGCACAGGGGCTCCTGAAGGCGAGCTGATGACTTCGATATCATGGAACGATACTTTACCGATACCTGTACCAAGTGCCTTGGAGGCCGCCTCTTTCGCCGCAAAACGAGTTGCCAGGTAAGCAATTGAATAATTACGCTCGGCAAAGACCGTATATTCATTCTCAGTCAATATACGACGGGCAAACTTTTCTCCAAGACGGGCGTAAGCCTTCTCGACTCGGGGAATTTTTACGATATCGGTACCGATGCCAGCAATCATTCAGTGATTAACCTGCTACCTGCTGATAATGGGATGCATCCAGCATTAAAGTACGCATATCCTTCACAGCTTCTTTCAAACCGGTGAACATGGCACGGGCCATAATCGCATGGCCGATGTTCAGCTCACAGATACCGGGAATGGCAGCGATTGGCTCAACGTTCTGGTAGCTGAGGCCATGGCCTGCATTGACAACCAGCCCCTGTTCGATACCAAAAGCCACACCTTTACGAATACGGTTCAGTTCAGCATTACGTTCTGCATCGCTTTCTGCATCAGCATAAGCACCGGTATGCAGCTCAACAAAAGGAGCACCGCAGCGTGCGGAAGCAGCAATCTGCTCGGGATCAGGATCAATAAACAGGGAAACAGCAATACCTGCTGCCGCCATACGCTCACAGGCCTCCTTGATGCGAGCTTCCTGACCAACGATATCCAGGCCGCCTTCAGTCGTCAGCTCTTCACGCTTCTCTGGAACAAGGCAGACATGAGCGGGTTTAACCTCTTCTGCAATGGCCAGCATCTCATCAGTGACAGCCATCTCCAGGTTCATACGGGTCTGCAGAAGATCTTTCAGGCGATACACGTCATGATCCTGAATATGACGGCGATCTTCGCGCAGGTGCAGGGTAATACCATCGGCACCCGCCTCTTCAGCATCCAGTGCTGCTTTTACAGGGTCAGGGTAATTGGTGCCACGAGCCTGACGCACAGTTGCAATATGATCGATATTTACGCCAAGCAATACGCGATTGATAGGAATCATTCTCTACCTACACCTTTCAATTAATTCAATTAACCGCACCGAGCCTAAATCACTGCCCGGTTAACTCTATTGATCTGATTCAGGTATACGACCTGAACAGTTCACGACTCCGCAGGGGCTTCTCATCCAGCAGAGGGGCCAGCGCCATACGCATCAGGCGCTTCAATTTTGGCAAAGCGTTGTCACTATGCACACTGTTCTGAGCAAAACCAAGCAGAACCGCGCCGGAGAAACAGTTCACTACATTCTCTACAGAAGAATCTGCAATCGAGAGGGGCCAAAAACCACTTTCAGGATCATAACGGTAGAAAAGGTCCGGAACCATCTCAGCACCACTTCCCGCTTCAAATCCCAAAGGCAGACCGTAACCGAGACACTCAAGCAGCTGCTTTTCAAACAGGCGCAGCAGAGGTTCAAGGGGAAGATCATCATCAAGTAGATGATTAACCAGCCACTGATAAAGCTCGGGAATATCTTCGACAGGCTGCCAGGGCTGTAACAGCCTTTGCAGCAGTTCATTAGCATACAGGCCGCAAAATAGCCTGGAGCCAGTTAAAGGGATAACCTTACCCTGCTCCAGAGCCTTTAACGTTTTCAGCTCAGTTTTACCTGCCCAGCTGACCAGCAGCTCGGTAAATGGCTGCAGCAGCTGTCCTCTGCGAGGCTTACCCTTTTTGGTTGCTGTTCCCCTGGCCCCATTTGCCACTACAGACACCTTGCCATGATCGCGACTGAGCAGATCGACAATTAAACTGGTTTCTCGGTAGGGTCGGGAATGCAGCACCCACACTGGCTGCAGTTCCACAGAACGTGTCAGCAACAACAGCTCCGTAGTTTTTAATTAATCAGATAAAAAAGAAAACATATAAAAATGCAGCTCCGAAGAACTGCATTTTAAATTACCTTAACAACCAACTGTTACGCCAGATCGTTATAGCCCAGACTGGCAAGAGCCCGCTCATCGTCGGACCAGCCACTGCGAACTTTCACCCACAGATTCAGCATAACCTTACTGTCGAACAGTTTCTCCATGTCCAGACGGGCATCACGGCCGATTGTCTTCAGGCGGGAGCCTTTATCACCGATAACAATCTTCTTCTGCCCTGGGCGCTCTACCAGCAGCAGTGCGCTGATATGCAGTACGCCATCGACGTCTTTAAACTCTTCAATTTCAACAGTGATCTGATAAGGCAGTTCATCACCCAGCTGACGCATAACCTTTTCACGCACCAGTTCAGCGGCCAGGAAGCGGGAACTGCGATCGGTAATCTGGTCTTCACCATAGAAGTGAACGCTTTCAGGCAGGAAACCGTGAACCAGCCTTTCAAGGCGATCAACATTGTGACCATCCTTCGCTGCCAGAGGCACAATATGGGCAAAGTCCATCTTGCGGGACAGTTCATCAAGCCATGGAATCAGACCTTCTTTTTCGGTCAGGCGATCTATTTTATTCACTGCCAGGATAACAGGTGCACGACCATGGCGGACTTTTTCGAGAACCATTTCGTCCTCTTCAGTCCAGCGCACACGGTCAATCAGGAACACCACAACATCAACATCAGCCAGAGAGGATGATGCGGCCCGGTTCATATAACGATTGATCGCTTTTTCACCACCGAGGTGCATTCCCGGCGTATCTACGTAGATAGCCTGAACATCTTCTTCGGTTTTGATACCAATAATCTGGTGGCGGGTAGTCTGAGGCTTACGTGAAGTAATACTCAACTTCTGACCCAGAATACGATTCAGCAGAGTAGACTTGCCAACATTCGGCCGACCTACAATTGCGACGTATCCACATCGTCCCTGAGATACCGACTGTTCAATCATTCTTCCACCTCCACACCCAGTGCAACCAATGCTCTGCGTGCTGACTGCTGCTCTGCTACCCGACGACTGCTGCCAGTGCCTTCCGTGCTGTCCAGACCCTGTACATGACAGGAGACCCGGAAAGTCTGGTCGTGGGCCTTGCCCTCCACACTTAACAGCTCATAGTCAGGCAGCTTCTGTTGACGCGACTGAAGAAACTCCTGCAGCCGAGTTTTCGGATCTTTGTTGTGCTGATCCGTCACTGACAGGGTTTCCAGGCGGGAAGCGTACCATACCTGAACCCGCTCACGGCAGGCATCCATTCCGGAATCGAGGAAAATTGCCCCAAGAAGTGCTTCCACTGTATCGGCCAGGATAGATTCCCGACGAAAACCGCCACTTTTCAGCTCACCGGAACCCAGGAGGAGAAAATCCCCCAGACCGAACTCACGGGCCAGTTCGGCCAGAGTTTTGCCACGAACCATACGGGCACGCAGGCGACTCAGCTGTCCTTCACGGGCCTCGGGAAAACGCCGAAACAGATCCTCAGCGATCAGGAAGTTAACTATGGAGTCCCCAAGGAACTCGAGTCGTTCGTTGTTACGTCCGCCGTAACTGCGATGTGTTAGCGCCAGAACGGCCAAGTCGGGGTCATTAAATGTGTAACCTAACTTACGTTCCAGCTTATCTAGCGAAACTTTCACTGCTGTTTGATTTTCCAGCTGTTTTCAAAGGAAAGCACAATATCGATATTGCCTACAAAGCCGATACGTCTCTCGTAGTTTATTTTGGCCGTCAGGAAAGCTCCTTTCCGACGCACCCTTACAGCATTCGGTGATATGTCACGAATGCCGTTCATTTTAAAGCCCTTCAATATCCAGTCTTTCACCTCAAAGGGTGTCGACCTGTCAATTGTCGATTTGTGATCAAGGGAATCCAGCACTGAACCGATCGCATGATTCTCCATATAAACCGGAACCACTTTCAGGGTCAGCATAACCACCAATATTCCTGCCACTGTATAGCACAGCCCCAGAAACACCGATGATCCCTTCTCAGCTTCCTGCATTCCTCTTGGCACGGCGGCAATCTCCCTTTTTCAAACGACAAAAAAACTTCGCCTCGTGGGAAGATTTTTGCCTGTTTTCTTATTGTTATTGGCCATAAACTGTTTCACAACACGGTGCTTTTGTTCATGACTATACAGAAGCCGACTGCCATGACTTCTGCAATATCAAGCTGACCGCACTGATCAGCTTGAACAGGCCGTTCAGCCGTATTTTATTCTACTGGACCGTTGTTACGGAAGTTCGGAATATCCGTCCAGCTTGGCCAATGCATCCAGATATATACCGCTTTACCGACAACATACTTATCAGGAACGAACCCCCAGAACCTACTGTCATTACTGCGATCCCGGTTATCACCCATCATAAAGTAATGTCCTTCAGGTACGATCCACTCACCTTCCGCTCTGCGGTTGGGAATCATCATATCCTTACGGATTTCATGGGTAACGCCGTTAATTGTCTCATCATAGATACGATAAACAGGGCGCATTCCTACCCGCGGATCAAAATCATCCAACCGCTCACCAACAAAACTCTCCGGTATTTTCTTACCGTTCACATACAGGGTTTTGTTCACATAACGAATGGTATCCCCAGGAACACCAATCACACGCTTGATGAAGTTGATATTGGGGTTGGATGGTTCTTTAAATACCATCACATCCCCAGGCTGGGGATCGTTAATGGAAACAACTTTTGTCCCGACCACAGGCAGGCGCAGGCCATAGGTATACTTGTTCACCAGAATAAAATCGCCGATCTCAAGGGTCGGCAACATGGAGCCGGAAGGAATCTGGAAGGGCTCAAACAGAAATGAGCGCAGCACCAGAACAATAAGAAGTACCGGGAAGATTGATTTGGATGTTTCAACCACGGCCGGTTCACGACTCAGCCCATCTACTGTTGCCTGCTCCGGCTGTCCCACAGTTTCAGAATAGCGAGCCACGGCCAGCTTTCTGCGTGGTGCAAGAACAGCACGATCCAGCAAAGCAATTAAACCCGTGGCAAAAACCGCTACCACAAGGATCAGGGGAAAGTTCAAATCCATAACGTTATTTTTGACCCTGTATCAGAAGAAGCCTGCAGCAAGAACCTGACAGGCTTCCAAGACAGATTTATTTATCCACTTTGAGAACGGCCAGGAACGCGTCCTGAGGAATTTCCACCCGTCCTACCTGCTTCATGCGCTTCTTACCAGCTTTCTGCTTCTCAAGAAGCTTACGCTTACGGCTCACGTCACCGCCATAGCACTTGGCCGTTACGTTTTTGCGCAGCGCTTTAACTGTTGTTCTGGCAACTACCTGACCACCAAGGGCGGCCTGAATAGCCACATCAAACATCTGGCGCGGAATGATCTCTTTCATCTTCACAGTCAGGTCTCGACCACGGCTGTGAGCGTTATCCCGGTGAAGAATCAGCGCCAGCGCATCAACCTTGTCACCGTTGATCAGGATATCCATCCGCACCATATTGGCTGCTTCGAAACGATCAAAACTATAGTCCAGAGAAGCAAAACCGCGACTGACCGACTTCAGGCGGTCAAAGAAGTCCAGTACCACCTCGCTCATGGGAAGATCGTAGGTCAGGGAAACCTGGCCACCGGTGAACTGCATATCCTTCTGGATACCACGGCGCTCAACACACAGGGTAATCACGTTACCCAGATAGTCCTGAGGCACCAGGATGTTGGCACGGCATATCGGTTCGCGAATTTCATCAATACCGGCCGGATCTGGCAGGCGGGATGGGTTATCAACCTCAACAACATCACCATTCTTCATTGCCACCTGATAAATTACTGTAGGGGCAGTGGTGATCAGATCAAGGTTATATTCCCGCTCCAGACGCTCCTGAATGATCTCCATATGGAGCATACCCAGGAAGCCACAGCGAAAACCAAAGCCCAGGGCATCACTGGATTCTGGCTCATAGAAAAGGGAGGCATCGTTCAGGCTGAGTTTTTCCAGTGCTTCGCGAAAGTTCTCGAAATCATCAGAGCTGACCGGGAACAGACCGGCATAAACCTGCGGTTTAACCTTCTGGAAACCAGGCAGAGATTCAACATCTTTGGTTTTGGCATGGGTGAGGGTGTCACCCACGGGAGCACCGTGAATATCTTTAATACCCGCAACCACATAACCTACCTCACCCGCCTGCAGGATACCGGTAGATTCACGCTTGGGAGTGAAGATACCCAGATCATCAATCTGGTGAATTTCACAGGTGGATTTCACCAGCATCCGATCGCCCTTGCGAACGGTACCGTTGATCACCCGCACCAGGGAGATAATGCCGAGATAGTTATCAAACCAGGAATCGATGATTAGAGCCTGGAGATCCCCATCCCGGTCACCTTCCGGTGCAGGGACTGTCTCAACCAGACGCTCAAGAACATCTTCAATACCGAGACCACTCTTTGCTGAACACTTCACGGCATCATGGGCATCAATACCGATGATCTCTTCAATCTCCTGGGCAACGCGCTCAGGTTCAGCCTGGGGCAGGTCCATCTTGTTCAGAACCGGCATAACTTCCAGCCCCTGTTCGATAGCGGTATAGCAGTTGGCAACGGACTGGGCTTCTACACCCTGGGCTGCATCAACGACCAGCAGCGCACCTTCACAGGCGGAAAGAGAACGGGACACTTCGTATGAGAAGTCAACGTGTCCGGGGGTATCGATAAAGTTCAGCTTGTAGGTTTCACCGTCTTTGGCCTTGTAATCCAGAGTCACACTCTGGGCCTTGATGGTAATACCACGCTCACGCTCCAGATCCATGGAGTCCAGAACCTGGGCCTGCATCTCCCGGTCACTCAGACCACCACAAACCTGGATAAAACGATCCGCTATAGTGGACTTGCCGTGGTCGATATGGGCGATGATGGAAAAGTTACGAATATTTTTCAGGTTGCTCACCGTCAGTCACTCAGCGCCGGGTCGTGAACAACCACCAGCGCAATCTCCGGTTTGTATACTTTCAAACACGCCAACCCGCGAACAAGTTCGCGGGTTGGCAGGTAAAATTCAAATTAATAACCCGAAGTTTACCGTATTTGCCCGAAAGCCGCTATGCAGGCTTACTCGGACAGGCGGAAGGTAATAAACCCAGGTGTTCCACGGCGAATCAAACGCATAGAGATCGTCTTATCCACAGGCAAAGACTTGATCACCTTCTGGTAAGCACTCATGTTTTTCACTTCTTCGTGATTGATGTGAGTGATTACATCACCGGAGCGCAGGCCATAAGCACGCCCAACACCACTGGAAACTTCGGTAACCACAACACCCTGCACATTCTCATCAAGGCCGAGACGTGAACGAACTCCGTCGTCCACAGCAGTCACTGAAATACCAAGACGATTGTCGCTGCGAATACCATCATTGGATCCAGCGGATTTATCGCCTGGCAGCTCACCCGCTGCAACCTTCTTGGTGATTTCTTTGCCTCGGCGCACCAGAACAACTTCAACCTCTTTGCCGACAGGTGCCCGACCGACAGCAATAGGCAGATCACTGGAGAATTTGATTTCACGCCCATTGAAGCGGGTAATAATATCGCCAGCCTCAAAGCCAGCCTTACCTGCGGGACCATCAGGCAGAACCTGACTCAACAGGGCACCATGTGGGCGTTTCAGACCAAAGGATTCAGCCAGGCTGCGATCCACATCCTGAATAATCACACCCAGCCAGCCACGGCTGACATGTCCATTTTCCTGCAGCTGTCGTGCAACATCCATTGCATCGTCAATGGGAATCGCGAAGGACAGCCCCATAAATCCACCGGAGCGGGTGTAAATCTGGGAGTTGATACCAATAACTTCACCACTCATATTCAGCAGAGGACCACCGGAATTACCTGGGTTAATAGGCACATCCGTCTGAATAAATGGCACATAGTTTTCAGTAGGCAAACTGCGATTCAGGGCGCTGATAATGCCCTTGGTAACCGAGTAGTCAAAACCGAAAGGTGAACCGATGGCAAACACCCACTGACCAGGTTTCAGCTTGTCGGAGTCACCAATGCGGACAGTAGGCAGATTCTTGCCTTCAACTTTGAGCAGTGCCAGATCAGAACGCTTATCTCCACCAACCAGCTTGGCTTTGTACTCACTGCGGTCATTCATTCGCACGATGATCTCATCCGCGCCATCAACCACATGATTATTGGTCAGCACATAACCATCTTTAGAGATAATAAAACCAGAGCCAAGGGATTGAGGCTGAGGCTGCTCAATCTGGGGAGCATTTCCTCCCCGTCCGCCATTTTCTGGAATCTGGAAACCAAAATAGCGGCGCAGGATTTCCGGCAGCTCATCGCCATAGGGGCCGTACATTTCATTACGACCACGTTTGGGCTTCGACAAAGTACTGATATTAACAACGGCAGGAGAAGACTGTTCAGCCAGAGTAGAGAAGTCTGGCAGACTCTCTGCCATAACTTTGTTCGATAAAAGACTGAACAGACATAGCGTTGTCAATGCGCCCAGCAGTGATACTTTCACTGATTTATAAAGACTGGGAATTCCTGTTTGCTTCATAGATTGTGTTCCCGTTATTACTAACTTTTATCACATCAGGGACCTGACAACCTCCCGGTCAGGTATCTACGGATGAGGAGAGAGGTACATGCCAGTGCAGCACAACTGGTTCAAAGCGCTTTCGAACATCGGCCCGACTACTCCACCAACGAACAACGCCAAACCCGACCAGTAACCCACCAAGACCCAGACCAATCACCCAGAGTTCTTCCATTCCAGCAGCTGAACCGGTGAAAGCACCGATCAGCATGGCAAGAAGTGGAAGCAGGTAAACCAGGAAGGAGGCAGACACTACAGCACTCTCAGGAAGCGCTACCGTTACCTCATCACCAACTTTGACGGGGTAACGGTTAACAGCGCGGATATAGGCATGATCTCTGGATGGTCGCAGGCGATTCATTAACCCCTGCCCACAACCATTCTTGGCCTCACAGGAACCACAGGTATCCTTGCGAATGGTTTCCACCCAGATAAATGCCGAGTCAACTTCTACAACTCGACCACGTTCTTCAATCATGTTTTGTAATTCTCTGGCAAAGCCTTAACCGGCTTTACGTTTTATTCGCTCTAAAAGATTCATCCGAAAAAATTTTTACGGCGATTCGGCAACCTGCTCTGCAGCTTTCACTGAAACAGCAATTCTCTCAGCTGTTCCCAGAGGGATCTCGCCGATAACCGTGACATTATAATAGGCATCGCCTTTGCGGAAGATTCTTGATACCGCAGAAGTTGCTCCAATCTGTTCGGATGCAGGGCCCTGGACGCGGGAGTGATCTTCCTCAACGAAAATCGAGAAAGAGGCCAGTCCATCGGAAAACAGGATGCTGTCTGCTTTCTGTTTGGATACCGGGCTGTCCACAGTATTCTGACTGGTCACATCAAAGCCATTTGGAATCCAGCCTGTCTCCCACCACAGAGCTAACATCTCCTTCTTAGGCACCTCTGCCTTTGACACTTCATCTTTTGGTGCTGGCTTCGGGGCCGGTTTAGATGCGGCTTCCCAGGTGACTGCTCGGGAGGGTTCCAGCTGTTTGGCACTTATTGTGCGAGCTGGCTCAAAGTGAATATATTGGAAACGTTCCAGAACAGCGCCCTTCTCGCCCAGCATTTCTGAACGAAGCAAGACGCCTGTTTCCTGGTCAATCCACAGAATATACCCATAGCGGTGCTGATCACGGGGTTGAACTTCAACACGGAGAACATTACGCCCGGCAACCCTGTCGTCACCGCCAAACATCAACCGGTAAGAGCGGCGCAGATCATCACGGTAAGAGCCAAGGCGTTCAATGACAGAAGGGGATGTTGAATCAGAGCTGAACCGGCTGACATCACCATCAGGCCGAACCATGGCAACCTGATCACCACGGCGAAGGAGTTCACGATAGGGGCCATCCTGATAGACAAGGCGTTCCTGCTCCTTGCCATCTACACCGGAATGAAAAATCCGGATACTTGTCAGCCCTCCGGCATTTTCATAAATGAAAAAACCTTCATAGCTGTTTGTGGCAGGTGCACTGACCATCCTGGTCAGCCAGTCAGCAGGTGTCGATACAACCGCCGGAGCAGCCGATGCTGCCAGCGACAAACCTGCTCCGAGTATGATTGCAGCTATAGAAGAGCAAGCTGCACGGAGTATTCCTTTCCTCATAAGCCTCATCTGATTGACCACAGGATATTTCTACAACTATACAAAAATATCCCGGTGGTTAAGGCACTCTTACTCCCCGCCCGGGGAGCAATGGCAAAATAATAATTTACTGCTGGAAGCTGGCTGCACGAAGGAATGGCATAACGCCATTGCCGGACTGAGCTGTTGACTGCTCAGCATGCTCAAGCATATAAGCCCGGAAACGCTCCTGGGCAACTCGATCAGCATAACCCCGGGCCTGGCTCATCTGCTCTGGAGTCAGACTTGTCTGCGAAATACCAAGACCCGCCTGAAGACCTCGTGCTCCGAACATATCGGCAGAGGGCAGGTTTCCAGTTGGATACCCTGCAGGCTCAGTAACACTGGCCACTTCCGTTCCGCTTCCGAAGCCATTATCGGTCCGGGAGGCAATATTCCAGGTCTGAACTCCAACCACTGTTGCTACGGCAACGGAGGCGGCAATCGCAAACCGACCCAGGTTAGCTGCCAGGCCTGTTTTTCTTACAGTCTGGATAGACGCTTTCTGCTGGGCAGGTTGCTCTACAGCTGGTACAGGCTCATCTTCCAGGGCAGCACTGATAGATGAAGAGAGATCAATACCGGAATATGCATTTTGCTCATTACGGATAGTCTCACCAATCCGCTGGTAACTGAATGCCGTTTCACGGAGATCCTGGTCTTGATCGAGCCGGTCTAGCACCCTGCGCATCTCCAGCTCATTCGCTTCACCGTCCATCAGGGCGGACAGCGACTCTCGCAGACGCATATGGGCGTTATCACTGGCATCACTCATAGGATACCTCACAGGTAATTGTCAGATTCACTCATCCCCCAGTACCCATTGGGCTGAATACGCATCCGGCGTTTAACCTACTTTTTGCTCAGCCGGCTTGTTTACTTAACCAACCTTGCTGAGCATCGGTTTAATAACCCTGTCGATGGCTTCCCTAGCACGGAAAATCCGTGAGCGGACAGTACCAACCGGGCAGTCCATGACCTGTGCTATTTCTTCGTAACTCAGGCCATCAAATTCTCTCAGGGTCACAGCTGTTCTCAGTTCATCCGGAAGCGTTTTGATCACCCTGAAGATCGCATCTTCCACCTGGCTTTTCTGAAGGTTGTTCTCGGGGGTTTCGAGATCCTTCAGTGGATAGGGGCTGTCATAAGCTTCTGCATCATAGACATCCACATCCGTATCCGGCGGGCGCCGCCCTTTGGATACCAGGTAATTTTTTGCGGTGTTTATAGCTATCCTGTACAACCAGGTATAAAACGCACTGTCACCGCGAAACTGACCCATCGCACGATAGGCCTTGATAAACGCTTCCTGGGCAACATCCTGAACTTCCTGGAAGTCATGGACATAACTACCCACCAAACCGAGTATCTTGTGCTGGTATTTAATAACAAGCAGGTCGAATGCACGCTTGTCCCCCTTTCGAACCCGCTCAACCAGCTGTTGATCGGTTTCAGGTGCATCTGCCATATGCTGCCCTCAATGTTTCTGGCCAGCTTGATAGCCTAGGCCAAAAAGCATTTGCCCCGATCTGACACTTATGACAGTAGAGCTAACAAAAAGTTCCATAAATTTTTTCATTTTTTTCAAGAGGTTAAAAAATCAGGTTCCTTCTGAGGCATTTTACGCCTCTACTGACAGCAATTTGGGGGCATTTTTCAGAAATAAAACCAGGAAAACAAAGAAGGACTACAAATTATTTTCCCGAGTGCATGTCAGCCCTAAATTTTACTCTAGCAAACATCCTATAAAGCAATCGAATCATTGAACGGTTTAGTTATGCCATTTCTTTACAATGCCCTGAATGGACTCATTCACCATGATCTTGACCAATATTGACCCTCATGCAGCAACCTGTGTTCCTCACATGATTGCAGTCTCTTGTTTAACTATGCAACAGCAGGTAAACCCTGAGCTGTCTATAAGGTTCATCATGAACGGCATCTCTAAAAATGACGACGGTCCATTTTCTCTTGCCACCGCTTAAACTTTTTTCCTGAAATCGAAGAATGGTCAGGAAAGGGATTACAAGCCGCTCGCCTGTCAGCTCAGCTTCTATCCATCCTTTTCGGCTATGTAGCCGCCAGCTGTTACGGTAATAACGCAATGACGTCACAGCCGTATCGCTTTCTCTCCAGTAATCCCGGCGGGCAAGTGTTATAAACGAAAGGACAAGCAGAGGCCAAAGGAGGATGAACCACAGCCCTCCAGCAGAAAAAAGAGGAAAAAGACCAGCTGAAACATGAACGGCAAGGGCCAATCGCAACCAGTAAACAGATTGGCCCAGTTGAAGATTAATGGACGGCAGGGAGGCTTCGTGCACGCTCAAGAACCAGGGAAACCATAGAAGCAATACGGGGATCGTCTGGAACTTCCTTTTCCATAAACCAGACAAACAGATCGGCATCTTCGCAGGCTAGAAGCTCCTGATAACTTTTTTGCTCAGCCTGACTGAGAGCTGGATAAACCTCTCGGGAAAAAGGTACAAGCAACACATCCAGCTCAAGCATCCCCCTCCGACTGTGCCAGAACAACCGGTTCAGCTCTTCCTGTGTTGTCATAATTCATCCATCCCTTTTGTTATGGGTATTATCAGGTTATCCATTATAGAGATGACACTGCGGGCGGCAAGGATTGAGACTAACAGCGACAAATCCTCTATCATGGCCAAATCAATCAACCAGGACATTGATGTTTCCAATGACTGACACACCTGCTCTGGCACTGACCCGACTGGGACATGAACGACTACTGACTTTTGAAGGTCAGGAAAACCGCAAATTCCTGCAGGGACAACTGACCTGCGATGTTGAGAAGCTGCAGGATGGTCAATACACCCTGGGAGCCTGCTGCACTGCAAAAGGGAGAATGGTTGCCAACTTCAAGATTTTTGCATTTGGCGACAACCTGACCATCAGCCTTCCTGATAGCCAGCTGGATGCCTTGAAAGCACACCTGGGCAAGTACGCTGCATTCTACAGAACCCTTTCCATCAACGAGACATCTGACCAGTGGATTCGCTTTGGTCTTAAGGGTGAGAATGCCGGCGAATGCATCACCTCACTGACCGGGATATCCGCTCCAGACGGCCCATCTTTTATCAGCTGGAACAACGGCTTTATTCATGCTGTGCCCGGCCACAGCAGTCGTTATGAGATCTGGGTAAACCCTGATTCTGAACAACTTCTTCTTGAACAGCTGCAAGATAAAACTGAGCTCGGCCCAATTGAAGACTGGCACCTGCAGGATATTCTGGACGGTGTTGCCTGGGTCACCGAAGCCACTCGGGAAACCTATATCCCTCAGCACCTCAACTGGCAAGCACTGGAAGGAATCTCCTTCAGCAAAGGGTGTTATACCGGTCAGGAAATCGTCGCCCGCATGAAATATCTGGGCAAACTGAAGAGCCACTTATACCGTTTTACCTTGGACGGAAATCAGGTTCCGGAGACTGGTGCTGCTGTTATGAATAGCAATGGCAGCAAGAGTGGAGAAGTGGTCACAGCCTTACAGACCAAAGAAAAGGTAGAACTTCTTGCCGTCGTGCGCAGCTCTGATCTGGAAGAAGGTTCATTATCACTTGCAGATTCAGGTTCCACCCTGAACCTGCAAGCACTTCCTTACGAAGTTTAAGCGGACTCAACTGCCTGCACTTCAAGCTCAGCCTTAAGTTCGGCGACAGCTTCCAGAGACGCCTCGTAGTCAAATTCTGCGAGGCTGTTATCCAACCTCTCGACTATCTGCCTGCAGGGTTCCCCAACTGCTTTAGACAGTTTCGGGAATGTCGTCAAAGCTGCCGCATCGCCATACTGCAACTGCTGCTCCATCTCTAGAACAAGATCGTATGCGTTTTCGTTGTCCTCCAGGCTTTCCAGAGAGTCACTCTGGTGAGCTGACTCAAGAGTCTCCACCTTAAGCGAGGCCAGGCTGTTCATAACCAGATCAAACTCTTTGGCCAGGCGGCTGACAGGTTCAAGAATATCGTTACCAGCAGAAATCCTGGCCAGTTTTTCGACTGCAGAAGCCGCCACCTCAACTCTGGTTGCTCCCAAAGTACCGGCAACACCTTTCAGGCTATGGGCTATAAAACGCAGCTTGTCATAGTCATTTCTTTCGAGAGCTATGCGGACATCATCAATCGTACCGGCATAGTCCCGGTAAAATCTCGCCAGCAGTTTAAGATAGAGATTTTGATCACCAAGTACCCTCTGCAACCCCAGTCTGGTTTCAATTCCCGGCAGCTGATCAGGAAGATGGCTTACTGGCTCTGGAGCAGCTGGCTCAGTGGGCAGCAAGTCTCCGCCCTCAACCATTGGCAGGTAACGAGCCAGTACAGCTTTCAGCTCATCGACCACCAGAGGTTTGGCAATATGGTCATTCATACCTGCGGCAATACAGCGGTTTCGGTCATCGGCCATGGCATGAGCTGTCATAGCGACAACCGGCAAACTTACGCAATCCGGTAGCTGCCTGATCGCCCTGGCTGCGCTGTAACCGTCCACTTCCGGCATTTGAATATCCATAAACACCAGGTCGAACTTCTCCTGGGAAACTCTCTCAAGCGCTTCCCGGCCATTTCCTGCAACCTCAACATCAGCCCCAAGCTTTTCCAGAAGTGCCATCGCAACCTGCTGGTTTACCTCATTATCCTCCACCAGGAGAATACGACGGTGCCCTTCAATCAAATGAAAAGAACCCAGTAAGTGCTCAGAAACCATTTCAGGCGGCTCGGAAGTCTTCAGCTCAACCTCGAAGAAGAAACAACTTCCTTTGCCTGGCCATGACTCAACCCGGATCGAACCTCCCATAAGCTTCACCAGGCGCTTGCAGATAGCCAGCCCAAGTCCGGTGCCTCCGAAACGACGCGTGGTCGAGCTATCTACCTGGGAGAAAGATTCAAACAACAAGGATTGCTGATCCTGACTGATACCGATGCCAGTATCTTCAACAGCAAAACCCAGTCGCACCCTGGAATCCGTCAGATACATCAACTGAACACGGACATTTACCTCACCATGAGGTGTGAACTTGATGGCGTTATAGACCAGGTTCAGCAGTATCTGGCCCAGCCGCAGGGAATCACCTTCAAGCCATTCCGGAATATCCGAAGTCTGATGAATATAGAAACCAATGTCTTTGTTTCGGGCCTGAATCGCGACCATTCCGTAAAGGTTATCCAGCACTTTGGAAAGACTGAAAGGTGCGTCTTCAAGAACCAGCTTGCCGGCTTCAATTTTGGAAAAGTCGAGAATGTCATTGATGATACCCAGCAGGGTATCAGCCGCATTACAGACCTTGGTGATGTAATCCTTCTGTACAGAGTTGAGACCGGTCTCAAGAACCAGCTGACTCATACCAATAATGGCATTCATCGGCGTTCTGATTTCATGACTCATATTGGCCAGGAAGTCACTCTTGGCCTGACTGGCCTTATCTGCAGCTTCTTTCGCCTGCCGCAGCGCTTCTTCCTGGGCCTTGCGTTCAGCGATATTCCGGCAAGTTGCAAACATAAAGCCCTCGCCTTCATATTCCATATAGTTAGCGGTAATTTCTACTGGGAACACTTCACCACTGCTGGTTTTTCGCAATGTTTCATAGGTGCAGACCCCCATGCATTTCAGCTGCTCCCAGAACTGATCCCAACCCTCTTTATCCTGATCCGGGTTGATATCCATTACGCTCAGTTCCATCAGGGTCTGGCGGCTGTATCCCAAGGCGCGGGCAGCAGATTCGTTGGCATATTTATGGGTACCATCCTTTCGCAACCAGTGCACCTGGTCACCACCGCTGTCCAGGGAGAAGCGGGCCATGGCTAGCTCTTTTTCCCACTTCCGCTGCTCGGTAATATCAATAATGGTGCCGATAGCCCGCAATGGTGCCCCATCTCTGTCCCGGGAGATGACCTTACCTTTCAATCGCAACGTGGCATAGTTACCATCCTTGCACAGAAGGCGGCAAACCAGCTGAAAGGGTTCCGAACTCCGCTCGAAGACCCTGTGGAGGTAACGCATTGTCTCTTCACGGTCCTCAGGGTGCAGCAAGCGTCTCCAGCTTTCCCCGCTGCCAGGAATATCCCCGGGTCTGTAGCCAAGAATTTCCATGGATCGGGTACTGTAATAAATGCGATCTGCCGGCAGATCCCAGTCCCACAAGCCATCAGAAGCAGCTTCCATTGCCAGCTGATAACGCTCTTCACTTTTGCGCAAAGCCTCCTCAGCATTCTTGCGGGATGAACTGATCGCAATCAGCTCTGCGGCCCGGCGCAGCAGCATAACTTCATCTGCACTCCAGACACGCTCATGCCCACTGACCTGGGCCAGACAGCCAACTACCTGACCGGAGAGCAACATCGGCACATAGATAATGGAGCGCCCTCCCATTCCCTGAAGAATTTTCAGGAAATCTGGGTATTCCATTTGATCCAGCTGTTCAGTCCGGACCTGGCTGACATTTCCCTTCAGCAAAGAACTCCAGAGGGTGGAGTAATCTATATCCGCCAGAGTCATAAGCTGAGAATGAAGCTTTGGTGTTGTCTCCCCACCGCCAATCCACGGAATTGAGACCCTGTTTTCTTCACCATCCAGCATGACTACCCAGGTGTACTGAGAGCGCTGGAATACAGTTAAAGTCTGCAGGGTCTCACGTACGGCAACATCCAGAGAGCAATCCATAAACTGCCGGGTTATGGAGCTCAGCACCCGGTCACTTTCTGCCCTTCCAAGAAGAACAGCCTCAACTCTCTGACGCTCGGAGATTTCTCTGGCAAGACGTCGGTTCCAGTACACTATCAACAATAGCGTGATCAGTACCAGAACAAGGCCAATAACAGCACTCTTCTGTAGCTGCCATGGCACCATTTTCACATTGATCCAACGGTCATGAATGCTCTGACGCTCATCAACAGAGAGAGAAAGAATGGCCTTATTCAAAATTCCGGCAAGAATCTGGGAGCTTTCTGTTGTTGCCAGTCGCAAACTGAATACGTAGCCGTTATCACCATCCATATGCAGGTTGGAATAACTCAGCTGGTCAATCAGATAGCTGGCCGAAGACAGGTTCAGGATATAGGCATCAACCAGCCCATAGGAAACGTCGTGCAAAGCCTGTGCAGCCGTTTTAGCCTGAACCAGCTCAATACCCGGATATTGCTCACGGAAATAGCCAATGGACTGATCTCCAGGAAGAACAGCTATTCGACGTCCCTGTAATTTGGGGATACTGCGTGCCTGTTCTTCAACATCGCGGGTAACAACAACCGATGGAATACTGATCAAGACATTACTGAAACCGAACTGCTGCCCACCTCTATCCCCCACCATCATAATGGGAGCAATATCTGCCTCTTCATTCAGCAGCCGCTTGAGACTGTCATCGGCATCATCACTGACTTCAAAGGAAAAATTGACATCTAGGCGTTCTTCTATCAATTGAAGATAATCAACAGCGATACCATCCATCTGGTCATCATCATTGATAAATTGCACAGGTGGTAAACTTTTTTCCAGCACCACGCGAATAACTGGATGTCTTTCCAGCCAGCTCCTTTCCTGTGGTGTCAACTGAATTTCTGAAGTCAGCACATTGCTATTTAAGTCAACAATTTTGGAATCTGTAAACTGCCCGGTCGAGCCATCGGAATCACGTGAATCTGTCGCTGAGGCATGAACTGCTCCAACGCTGACAGCAAGGCTGAAGATCACAAAGAAACAGCCTTTTATCAGGTTCGATAAAGACAGCAGGCTGGCCTTGTCAGCCACCTGCTCTGTATAAATTCTCATTAAGGAAAAAATCTGGTCAGTACTGCAGGGCGCAAGTGTATATGAAAGATTCGATAACTATCGCTACTGAGATCAATTACACCTGCAAACAACTTATAAATCACCTAGCGGGTGCTTTTCGGAGGGCCAGAGTGAATGAAAATATTCCTCAACGGTCTTTGGCGAAACATCAACCAGTGATGCCGGAACCCATTGAGGGCTGGAACCCCTCTCAAGCAACAGCGCTCTTACTCCTTCGGCAAAATTCCCTCCTCTCAGGCAATGAACGGCCATATTCAATTCCTGACGAAAAACATCAGCCAAAGAAAGGTGGCGAGCCTTTTGAATCTGATGCATCACAAGCCATGCGGTTAGAGGGCACCCCTTTTCAAGACCCGCAGCTGCTCTTTGCCAGAAATCACCATCCTGAGATTGAATCTTGCTAAGGATCTCCATGGGTGAGCCTGCATCAGTCACTTTCTGAATAACATCAAAAGATTCCCGGACAAGAGAAGCTGGCAAAACATTATCCTGCTGTTCTTCAATCTGGCGAAGAGCAACATCAATTCTCAGATAATCTTCTCGCCCTTGGCCAGCCCAGCTCACAGCCTTGAACTGTTCAATAACGTCAGATAATGAACCATCTGCCAGATAGCGATCAGCAAGTCCCGTAAACATTGCATCTGCTGCATTGATTCGTGTACCTGTCAGACCAAGGAAAAGGCCTGTTCTGCCCGGCATTCTGCCAAGAATCCAGCTGCCACCAACATCAGGGAATAAACCGATGGAGACTTCCGGCATAGCCAGCTTTGAACTCGTTGTAACAACCCTGTGAGAAGCGCCAGCCATTAACCCAATACCGCCACCCATAACGATCCCAGCCCCCCAGCAAACTATGGGTTTTGGAAATGTGTGAATCAGGTAGTCAAGACGGTACTCACTGGCAAAAAAGGTTTCACCATATTCATTGGGGCCATGATCACTACCCAGTACAGACTGGTGCAACCTGCGAATATCCCCACCAGCACAGAAAGCTTTTTCACCAGCGCCATCCAGAATAATGGCGACCACTGAGCCATCATCCCGCCATTCCTGAAGCTGCTCATACAGCCCCTGAATCATATCCAGAGTTAAAGCATTAAGTGATGATTCAGCATTCAGCGTAGCTCTGCCGATAACATGACCGGAACGGGATGAATACGTTTGAAAATCAACCTGACATTTTTTTGTCATTTCTCAGGCCTTCTCATACTGATGATGAAGTCGTGCCATTAGGCCAGCCCCTTAGCCATCTTTCAAGGTCTGAATAAACCACTCACCTAAAGAGTCACAAATATCTCACGATGACATAAGAAGAACCTCCATAGCAGGAGCGACGCTATGCCTGTCTCGACCACGATGAATCGCAAGAAGACCAAATCCAGATCCGTGATTCTCTGTGACCAAATGGATGAGCTGATTGCGAAGTCCAAAAAAGAGCTGAACGTATTCAGCAAGATCAAGGAAGAACTGGATTTCGAGCCAGGCCTTTTGAAGAAAGCTGTCAGTATGAAGCTGGGTTCAGAAGAAGATGTTCAGCAGGTTGTAGATGACATGAAACAGTGGAAAAACGAAGTAAAAAATGAAGTAAAGACTGCTGTTATGAGTAAAAGGAAGGACATCAGGGCCGAACGTAAGGCCCGGCGGCAGGATCCCTGGACCAAAACACCAACCACCAAAACCACCGCGCGCAAGAAGAAAAAAAGTCGCGGCGGATTTATTTAAACGAGAGGCTGACATATGGCACAGATTAACGGTGGTGTAGGTGGCGTACAGCAGACAGCCAGTTTACAGGGAGTTGATCTCAATGATCAGTCCCTCAGTATCGGTGACCTGAACATGCTTGTTATGCTGGAACGCTCTGACATTCTTGATAAGCAGATTCGTGACCAGATCGGTCAGGTTCACAAGAAAAACGAACAAATCCGTCAACTGAACGAGATTCAGTCCAAACTGAACAACCATAAAATCAATACAACAGCGGTCAGTGAAAATACCTGGACTGTTAATCACGATGCTGACCCGAAAGAAATCGCCCTGGACAATGGCTACAAGATTCAAATCCACAGTGAAGACGAAAGCTTTTCTCTCGTGGATGCGAACGGTAACAAAACAACCGTCTGGGGCGACCCTCATGTAAACGAACATGATAGAGGGGGTAATAAAGATTGGGACTTTCAGGAAGACGCCACTTTTGTGCTAGATGATGGTACAAAAATCACCGTTGGCACGATAGACAAAGGCCGGACAGACAAGAATGTCTATTCAGACACCCTGACAATCACCAAAGGTAACCAATCGATTGAAGTCACAGGCATTGCCGATAACACCCCCCAGATTGGTCAACCTACACTCAACGGTGCTGCATTGGATGCGGATACCAACGATGGATACATCTTCAAAATGGGTGACCAAATCGATGACTGGAATTTTGATGGTGAAGAGATTTCCGGAGACTTCAAGAACCTCACTGAGGGACAGGGAGCAAGGACTCACGAGGAAGCCATTGCAGAAAACAAAACAGTTCAGCAGTTGCTAACCCCAGAAGAACAAGCTCTTCTCGATGAACTAGGCATCACAGTCTATGACGCCAGTGGCGCAGGAATGCTGACGCCAGAGGAGATCGGCAACCTTAATGAGCAAATCAAGAGCACCCAGGAGTCTCTTACCAGTACGTCACAGCTGGACATGGTAAAACTTCAATCCCTGACGGGTAAATACGAACAGACCAACTCCCTGGCCTCACAGGTGCTTAAACAGCAGTACAACCAGGCCAAGGAAATTATCAGGAATATCTGATGGCTACCGAGAGCAACAATCCGCTGCATGAAACTCTGGCTGAGAGTGAAAAACTGCTGAAAGAAGGCGAAAAAGAGCTCGCCAGAATCGGCAAACTGCGCAAGGAAATAGGCCTGAAAGAAGGAGCCAGTAAGGAGTTCCTTGAACATATTCCCGGCAGTAACGATAAAAGGCAGAAAGCAGAAAAAGAACTCTCTGAGTTTCTGAAGAACTCTGAAGACATTACTACTGAGAAAGGCAATAAATCCAAGCAAAAGAAGCGCAGCAAGTTAACCAAAGCTATGAATCGCAAGCTGCGCATCTAATCGCTTAACCAGATCAGCAAGACTCCCTCTAGGCTGGTTCAGCCACCTGTTCCACAACTTCATCCAGCTGCCAGTTGATTGGCTGCATCTCGTTTTGCACTAAAAAGTCATTAGCACGGGAAAAAGGCCGACTCCCAAAGAAACCACGATAAGCCGAAAGGGGAGATGGATGAGGAGATTTGATAACCAGGTGCCGGCTGATATCAATAACGCTTCCTTTTCTTTGTGCGTAACTACCCCAAAGAATAAAGACCAGATGATCGCGGTGGTCATTCAATTCCCTGATGACCCGATCAGTGAACATTTCCCACCCCTGCCCCTGGTGAGATGCAGCTTGCTTATGCTCGACAGTCAGTACACTGTTGAGAAGCAGTACACCCTGGCTTGCCCATTTTTCCAGAAAACCGTGTCGTACGGGATGAATGCCAAGATCCTCCTGCAGCTCTTTATAGATATTCACCAAAGAGGGTGGCAGCTGAACGCCAGGTTTTACAGAAAAACTCAAACCATGAGCCTGACCAGGCCCGTGATAGGGATCTTGACCGAGGATGACCACTTTAACATTCTCAAAATCAGTCAGATCCATGGCCCGGAAGTATTCACTGCCTCTGGGGTAGATCATCTTGCCCGCTTGTTTCTGCTCAACCAGAAAGGATCGCAGACGCACCATGTAATCCTTGGAGAACTCATCCTGGATCCGGTGTTTCCAGCTATCCGGCAATTTAACCTCGGGCATTAGCCACTCCTGACATGATGAATAATCAAAACGAACAGTTTACAGCACGTCGCTTCTTGTCCACCAGCAATCCTGACACATCAGCACTCACCTTCTTGCCAGCTCCTCTCATTACCAGCCGCCCCTCGATACAATAAGCCGAAAAGTCAGAAGGTTTGGCTGAAATCGACTGCTCAGTACCTGGGGCACTGGCCAGCAGAGAGTATTCAGCAATATAAAGAGAGTCCTGCTCGGATGAATGTCGAATAAAACCCTGGCTATCCAACACAAAAACAGTGATAGCAATGGAAAAAATTGCCGTAAGAATAATTTTGATTTGATTATTAATTGTCATATCGCCCTGCACAATTGTCTGAATCGGCAAGGCGATATTATCACAATCAATGTGCAGTAATTGCAGGTTCAAACACGCTTATTAATACTGCCTGGATACCACGACTGATTATTCGGTAAACCTGACCTTCATCAAACTGACCATCACAACCCAACAACCCTTCGTATTCTGCTGTAAGAATAACGGATACAACTAGAGCAGCATCCTGTTCCGGCGCTTTCGATCCTGCTTCCCACAGGAAGCTAATCAAATCGGACTGCATATATTCTGAATGACGGCAGGCAATGGATTTCAATTTTTCATTGCGCAGACTTTCCAGACGGAAAGCCTGTTCAGCTAAAAGATAATCTCGATGTTCGTGCAACTGACTGCAGACATATTGAAATACTGCATCAATAACCACACGAATCATCTGATGCCGGCTCTCTGGTGATGTTTGGATATTCTTTAAAGCGGCGGATAAACGCCCAAGGGATTCACCCCAGAAAGACCTGTATTTCTCCGTGCCGACTTCTACGAACAGAGTGAACGTGTCCGTAATCAGGTCTGAAATATCTTTGAAGTAATATGTAGTGGCAGATAGAGGAACATTTGCTTCTTTGGCGACAGCACGATGGCGGACCCCGCGAACACCTTCACGCACGACAATTCTGAGGGCCGCTTCAAGAATGGCCTTTCGTCGTTGTTCACTACCCGCTCGGCTGGTTTTGCGCCCCTGGTATTTCAGTGATGGGACATTTTCATTTGACTCGACCAATTCATTCTTAGCTTCCATCGGAAATGCCTTGTACTTGCCTTGGTTGTCATAACGCCAGTCACGGGACTCATAATGACATGAAAACCCATTCCTGGTACCAGCCTGATGCAAAATATTTGACACCGGCCTTGTAAGAGCCTGTTCATAATCTTTTGCAGATAGCGAAAATGACGAGAAAAGTGCCTGTTTCTATGGTTTTGCGAGGCGCATAGTGGTTCTATGTAACGAGCAAAAGCAAAGAAACAGGTGCTTTTATTCGGCATTTGCAGCCTGCAATAAGATTATGAACAGGCTCTAAATAAGGCCTGCCAGATTTTGTCCGGCAGACCTCAAAAAAGACTGACGCAGAACGTCATTATCTTAACCGCCATGATGTAACAGCTTTAATTATCACCAGGTGATAAAAGGCGGCTCAATTCATAGCTAATAAATTCTGTCGCTTATGCTTCAGGGCGCATATGCGGGAATAGAATCACGTCACGAATGGACGGGGAGTCGGTAAAGAGCATCGCCAAGCGGTCAATACCAATACCTTCACCAGCAGTTGGTGGCAGACCGTATTCAAGAGCACGAACGTAGTCAGCATCGTAGTGCATGGCTTCGTCATCACCGGCATCTTTTTCCTGAACCTGTTGCATGAAACGTTCATGCTGATCTTCAGGGTCATTCAGCTCGGAGAAACCATTCGCAAGCTCACGACCACCGACAAAGAACTCAAAGCGGTCAGTGATATGGTCATTATCATCATTACGACGGGCCAGCGGAGAAACTTCTGCTGGATACTCAGTAATGAAAGTCGGCTGAATCAGGCGGTGCTCAGCAACTTCTTCAAAGATCTCGGTCTGGATCTTACCCAGCCCCCAGGTTGATTTAACAGTGATGCCCAGGCTCTCAGCAGCAGCCTTGGCAGATTCAAAGTTAGTCACCTGCTCACGAGTGAGGTCGGTATTATAGTGCAGGATCGACTCAACCATAGTCATTCGAACAAAAGGCTTGCCGAAATCATATTCGTAGGTCTCAGACACCTCTCCATCAGCATTGCGAACAGTGTTTACAACGGTGGTGGTTCCCAGAATATCCTGCGCCAGGGTACGCAGCATATCTTCAGTCAGATCCATCAGATCTTTGTAATCCGCGTAAGCCTGATAGAACTCCAGCATAGTGAATTCTGGGTTGTGACGAACGGACAGACCTTCGTTACGGAAATTACGGTTGATCTCAAAAACACGCTCAAAACCACCGACAACCAGTCGCTTCAGGTACAGCTCAGGTGCGATACGCATGAACATCTGGATATCAAGGCTGTTGTGGTGAGTAATAAATGGCCGCGCAGATGCACCACCGGGAATGGTCTGCAGCATGGGAGTTTCCACTTCCATGAAGTCGCGGTCAGCCAGATAGCGACGAATACCGTCAACCAGCTTGGAGCGGATGCTGAACACTTCGCGGGAACGATCATTGGTGATCAGGTCCACATAGCGCTGGCGGTAACGCTGTTCGATATCAGCCAGACCTTTGTGCTTCTCTGGCAGAGGACGCAGAGACTTGGTCAGCAGCCCGAACTTCTCAATATCAATGTACAGGTCGCCCTTGCCGGAACGCTGCAGGGAACCGGCAACACCGATAATATCGCCCAGGTCTAGAGTCTTGATTTCCGCCAGAACCTCTTTGCTCAGAGTCTTGCGGTTAACGTAGGCCTGAATACGGCCAGTCATATCCTGCAGTACCATAAAGGCACCACGGTTCAGAACAACACGGCCGGCAACGCAGGCCGGCTCGCTGGACGCAGCCAGATCTTCCTTGGAAGAATCCTGGTACTGCTCCTGCAGACGGGCAGCATAGTGCTCACGACGAAAAGCATTTGGGAAAGCGTTACGCTCTTCACGAATAGCGCTCAGCTTCTCGCGGCGCTGCGCGATCAGGCGATTTTCTTCCTGTTGCTGTTCGCCAGCTGCTTCATTCACATTTTCGTTTGTCATTGACTCAAACCTGAAAATCACAAAACGGAACCTGTCTGCCCCGCTTTATTGAAAGAATTATTTAATAGTAGAACCGCTTACAGACCCTGCTTGAGGCTGGCCTCAATAAAGCGATCCAGACCACCATCCAGAACTGCCTGAGTGTTGCGTGTTTCAACACCGGTACGCAGATCCTTGATGCGGGAATCATCCAGCACGTAGGAACGAATCTGGCTGCCCCAGCCGATGTCGGATTTACTGTCCTCCAGCGCCTGTGCTTCAGCCGTTCGTTTCTGCATTTCCAGCTCATACAGCTTGGCTTTCAGTTGCTGCATGGCCTTGTCTTTGTTCTGGTGCTGGGATCGCTGGTTCTGACATGCGGCAACCACGCCAGTCGGTACGTGGGTAATTCGCACGGCAGAGTCGGTGGTGTTTACATGCTGACCACCTGCGCCACTGGAACGATAGGTGTCGATTCGCAGATCAGCCGGGTTAATATCAATCTCGATATTGTCGTCAATCTCGGGGGAGATAAAGACCGAGGTAAACGACGTATGACGACGATTATTCGAGTCAAAAGGCGATTTACGAACCAGACGGTGAACGCCGGTTTCGGTACGCAACCAGCCAAAAGCATATTCACCGGAGACCTGAATAGTTGCAGATTTGATGCCTGCAATTTCCCCGGCAGAGACTTCAATCAGTTCACACTTGAAGCCCTTGTCCTCACCCCAGCGCAGATACATGCGCAGCAGCATATTGGCCCAATCCTGTGCTTCTGTACCACCGGAACCAGCCTGAATTTCCAGGTAAGCATTGTTGGCATCCATATCACCGGAGAACATACGACGGAACTCAAGCTTTTCGAGTTGCTCACGCAGGTTTTCCAGTTCAGCGACAACATCGTTTACGCCATCTTCGTCTTCTTCCTCAACAACCATATCCAACAGTTCGCCGGCATCGGACAGCCCCTGCTCCATGTTGTCGATGGTTTTCACGATCTCCTCAAGCTGAGAGCGTTCGCGTCCCAGAGCCTGAGCATTGTCCGGATCATTCCAGACGGCGGGATCTTCAAGCTCCCGTTCGACTTCTACCAAACGATCTTTCTTGCTGGCGTAGTCAAAGATACCCCCTAAGAACGTCAGTACGCTCTTTCATATCCTTGATATCATTCAGGATCGGATTGATTTCCATTGCTGCTTTTTTCCAGTGGCAGGCTGTTTCATTCAGCCAAATGCAAAGAAACCTGAACCCCACACAGTTTGACTTCTTTGACCAGCATACTGGTTAAGATTCACTGTGATGAAATGCAGATTTCCAGAGTCAAAAATAAAAGCGTAAATTTACCAGAACAAGGGTGCTGACAAAATAGTCGTTTTTTCGCAATCCGCCTGATTTATCGACGAAGCAGGCGCTATTTTCCAAAAGAATCTAAGAAAGCGGTTCAAGATGCTCAATCATTAGCTGAACACTACGCCGTCCACGAAACTCATTAACATCAAGACGGTAAACAAGACGCACCTTTCTGACCGAGGTGTCCGGCCAGCGCCTTGAGTCCACATTAAAACAGATACCATCAATCCAGTCTGAACCCTGCTCAGGTACCACCATCATTTTCAGATGTTTACCGCCCAGAAGCCGCTGCTCCTGCAGATCAAAAACACCATCAAACACCGGCTCCGGAAAATTCTGCCCCCAGGGGCCAGCTTCCCGTAGCATTTCTGCCGTATCCAGATTCAAGTCAGTAAGACTGAGTTCACCATCGGTCATCAAAGAAGCTTCCAGCTGCGCTTTGACCAGCAATCTGCGAGCTTCCTGATCAAATGCATCTGAAAAAGTCTGGTAATCCTTTTCCTTCAGCGATAAGCCCGCCGCCATGGCATGACCACCGAACTTGAGAATCAGACCAGGGAATTTTGTGGAGATAGCTTCAAGAGCGTCCCGAATATGAAATCCTGGTATAGATCGGGCCGAGCCTTTGATTTCGCTCTCGTTACCTGGGGCGAACGCAATAACAGGGCGGTGCATTTTTTCTTTAACCCTGGATGCCAGAATTCCAATCACGCCCTGGTGCCAGTCATCCTGAAACAGGCAGACGCCCCAGGGCAGAGCATTAGTATTGCCATCAACAGTGTTGTCCAGCTTCAGTCTGGCCAGATCCCGCAGGGCCTCTTCCTTCATACTGTCTTCAATATCCCTGCGCTCCTGGTTCAGACCGTCAAGCTGACTGGCCAGATGCCGGGCATGGTTAGGATCTTCAGTAATAAGAAGCTCTATTCCCAGAGACATATCATCAAGCCGACCCGCTGCATTTAACCGGGGAGCCAGAGCAAAACCAAGATCCGGAGCAGCCAGACGCGCGGGATCTCGCCGAGAGACTTCAGCCAGCGCCAGAATACCAGGACGGGCCTTCCCAGCCCTGATACGTCCGATACCCTGATGAACGAAAATGCGATTATTGCTGTCGAGCCCCACCACATCAGCAACTGTTCCCAAAGCCACCAGATCAAGGAAAGATGCCATATTGGGCTTTTCCCGGGGAGGAACAAACCAGCCCCTGCGATCCAGTTCAGTACGCAGGGCACAAAGAACATAAAAGATCACACCGACACCGGCAGTGCTTTTACAGGGGAACTCGCAGCCGGGCTGGTTGGGGTTAACAATGGCATCCGCCTCGGGCAGAACCTCACCGGCCAAGTGGTGGTCGGTGATCAGCACCTTGATTCCGGCTTCTTTGGCAGCTTTCACGCCTTCGATACTGGAAATACCATTATCCACTGTTACCAGCAGATCCGGACGACTGTTTTTTGCGACTTCGACAATATCGGGCGATAGCCCGTAACCATACTCAAAGCGATTGGGCACCAGAAAATCAACCCATGCAGCCCCCATGGCACGCAAGGCCAGCGTTCCAAGCGCAGAGCTGGTTGCGCCATCAGCGTCGAAGTCACCCACAATCAGGATGCGCTGGCCACTGATCACAGCATCAGCCATCAAAGCAGCCGCTTCAGAAATTCCTTTCAGGCTCTGCCAGCTCTCAAGGTTTTTCAGGCTTCTCTGCAACTCTTTATCATCACTGACCCCCCGGGACAGATAAATCCGCTTCAGTAATGAAGGGAGATTACCTGCCAGGGAGTGTGAACTGGTTTCATCACTGATAGCTCGTCGCGTTATGGTTACCGACATGAAAGTATCTGGTCTTCTGGTATGGAATTTTGAATATCTTACCAAACAGCCTTGAGCGGGAAATGCCTTTTTATTCACCCCACTGAATCGCACAAACTTACGCCACCAGAACCTAAATGCCAACCACAAACTGACACGGGTCAGGCTTAACTCATTTTCCTGTGATCACGTACGACCATGCACTGGTACGGAGTACCTCTTTATGCAAGCATTTAAGTACCTTTGCAGGGTTAGTGTGTTGTTTTACTTAGCACAAGGGGATAACCCACGTAGACCTGGGGGGTTTGATTAACAGAACCATTGGTCGCGGCAGAGGACGATGTGACTCACAGATGGGTGAGTTCACAGTGACACTTCCAATCAGAAAATGAGAATCCGTTAATGGACAACCGGGAAATCTATATCGGTAACCTGAGCTGGTCTGCCACCGAAGATGATCTTTCCGCCGCTTTTGAAGGCTATGGTAACGTTGATCACATCAAACTCATCCGCGACCGGGAATCAGGTAAGTCCCGAGGCTTTGCCTTTATACGGTATGCCGAAAAAAACGGTGCTGAAGCCGCCCTGGAAATGGACGGTCAGAAGCTGCTGAACCGCAACCTGCGCGTTCGCCTTGCGACTCCCAAGCCCCAGCAAAATCATCAGAGGCGTCAATACGCCTGATTCATTCTGGGTGTAGACATCAAAAGGGCTGCAATAGCAGCCCTTTTCTTTTGTCACAATCAAGAGTTACGACATCACAGCTTCAGAGTTTCCTGAATATATCCGTGCAGTGTTGCCTTGTTATCTTCAAGCACCTGGTAGCGCTCAGGCCGCTCATTCAGATCAGACAACCACTCAGGTAGTTTTGGTTCATCCAATCCAGCTCGAACGATAGATTCCGGGAATTTAACTGGATGCGCTGTAGCCAGGGTGACAACGGGAACTTCATTTGAGCTATGGCAGACACGTGCAGCTTTAACACCGATAGCGGTATGAGGATCAAGCAGATAACCATCAGACTCATTGGCAACATGCTGAATAGTTGCCACAACCTCTTCATCTGATGACCGGTCACTGCCGAACAGTTCCTTCACAGCTTCCCAGCGTGCCGGATCAATGGAAATTGATCCACTCTCATCGAATGCGGCCATAACTGCTTGCAGTTTTTCACCATCACGATCATGAAGGTCAAACAGTAAGCGCTCGAAGTTACTGGATACCATGATATCCATACTGGGCGAGAGAGTTGGTTCCAGCTGCTCTTTGCTATAGCTGTTATCAGCAAAGAAACGGTGAAGGATATCGTTGCGATTGGTTCCGACAATCAGCTGTTTAACCGGTAGCCCCATACGTTTGGCTATATAACCGGCAAAAATATCGCCAAAATTACCGGTTGGAACCGAGAATGAAACTTCCCGGTGAGGAGCCCCAAGAGAAAGCGCTGCATAGAAGTAGTACACCACCTGGGCCATAATCCGGGCCCAGTTGATGGAGTTCACCGCAATCAAACGACGATGGCCTTTAAGAAAGGCCTGGTCGGCAAAGCTAGCCTTAACCAGCGCCTGGCAATCATCAAATGTCCCTTCGATGGCAATATTGTGGACATTATCTGCCAGAACAGTCGTCATCTGTCGACGCTGCACATCCGATACTCTGTTGTGGGGGTGCATGATAAAAATATCGACATGTTCACAGGCACGACAGCCTTCAATGGCCGCCGATCCGGTATCACCAGATGTTGCGCCCAGAATTACAGCCTTCTCACCCCGGTGATCAAGGGATTCATCCAGAAACCGCCCCAGTAGCTGCAGGGCAAAATCCTTGAATGCCAGCGTTGGACCATGGAAAAGCTCCATTACCCACTCATTGGTATCCAGCTGAACCAGTGGTGCAACAGCTTTATGACGGAAAACAGAGTACGTTTCTTTAACGACTTCCTGAAGTTTCTCTTCGCTAAGAAAATCGGCAACGAAAGGTCTGATAATCTCAATCGCAAGTTCTGCATACTCAAGGCTGGCAAACCGGGCAATCTCATCCTTGGTAAAATGCGGTAAGGATTCAGGAATATACAACCCGCCATCACTGGCGAGGCCGGTCAGCATAACTTCTTCAAATCCAAGAACGGGGGCTTGTCCGCGTGTACTGATATATTTCATGTCTTTTTTCCGTTACTAGCCGCCCAAATGATCAACCCGAATATGAACCACCGGGCTGGTTATTTCTTCCAGCTCTTCAATTTCTGAAACCGCCTGCATCAGGAGATTCTCTCTGATGTGGTGTGTGAGAACAGCGATATCCGCACAACCATCACTCTCCCGTGCCTCTTTCTGCAACAACGCATCAATGTTGATTCCATGCTGCCCCAGCACTTCAGTGACCTTCATCAACACACCAGGATGATCTTCAGCGCGAATGCGCAGATAGCTGGCAGCAACAATTTCCCCTATAGGAAGAACACTGACATCCTGCCCCGCAGACAGGAGGGATACCGGAGGCACAGCACATTCAGGGGCCGAAATAATCCGGGCAATATCAGCAATATCGGCAACAACAGCTGATGCGGTTGGTTCGCTGCCAGCTCCTGCACCGTAATACATGGTCTGACCCACAGCATCACCATCAATCAGAACGCTGTTCATGACGCCATCAACACTGGCCAGCAGGTGACTCTCAGGAATAAGTGTGGGGTGAACACGCAGCTCAACACCTTTATCAGTGTTGCGGGCGATGCCGAGATGCTTGATCCGGTATCCAAACTCTTCAGCGTATTGAAGATCCTCTGGAGTGACCTTGCTGATGCCTTCCGTGAAGGTCTTATCAAACATCAGCGGTATTCCGAAAGCATTGGATGCCAGGATTGTCAGCTTATGGGCTGCATCAATTCCTTCCACATCAAAGGTCGGATCAGCCTCTGCATAGCCAAGATCCTGAGCTTGCTTCAGGACATCTGCGAACGGGCTCCCCTTATCTTTCATTTCTGTCAGGATAAAGTTGCCGGTTCCATTGATAATACCAGCCAGCCAATTGATACGATTGGCTACCAGCCCTTCGCGCAGGGATTTAATCGCAGGGATACCACCGGCCACACCGGCTTCATAGGCAACAACAATATTCATCTCACGAGCCAGAGCAAAGATTTCATTGCCATGCTCAGCAATCAATGCCTTATTGGCCGTGACAATATGCTTGCCATTGCTGATAGCTTCCTTAACAAGCTTCAGAGCCGTGTCATAGCCGCCAATCAGTTCAACCAGAATATCGACATCAGGATTGGATGCGACTTCAAAAATATCATTTACAACAGAGATTTCTGATGTATCACAGCTTGGGTTTGGTCGACGTGCACCAATCTGCGTAATTCGGATATCGCATCCCGTGCGGGCAGATAAAATTTCAGCATTTCTGACAAGTACATTGACTGTACCACTGCCTACAGTACCAAGACCGCAGATACCAACATTAACAGACTTCAAGATAACTCCCCGTGTCTCGTATCAGAATTCTTTTCAGCGTTTTTTTCTTACAGTCAGTCGCATTTTTAATATCTCTTTGCTTGCTGACAGTTTTGGAGTGCTGGAGATTATAGCGTCAGCCATGCTGACACGATAGCCTTAGGGAGAGGAGAAGACACTGGAAAAGCCTGCCAGAACCAAAAATCGCTCTGACAGACTACAAGAACACAATAAAAGATGATGCCTGCTTAAGCGGATTAAATCCCCATCAATTTAAGAAGTGCATCAGCCGGCTGATAACCGGGAATGGATCGGCCATCCTCAAGATAGAGAGCTGGTGTACCCCGCACTCCCAGCGAAGCACCCAGGCGGTATTGATCCAGTACCGGGTTATCACAGGTTAGAGTTTCGATAGGCTGACCACTCTTCAGATTTGTCATCGCCTGCTTGCGATCCTTGGCACACCAGGCTGATACCATTCTGGAATAGGCTGGCGCATTTTCTCCACCTCTTGGGAAGGCCAGGTAGCGAACCTCAACCCCTTTGCTATTCAGTTGAGGGACTTCCTGATGCAGCTTACGGCAATAGCCACAGTCAACATCCGTAAACACATACATCACGCTCTTTCGCTCACCCTGGGCAGGGAAAACGATCATATCCTTGGGATCCTGAGCAGCCAGTGTTTTCCGAACCTGTTCAGAGCGGATCTTTTCAGTCAGGTTTTCCAGCCCGTTCTTACCGATCTTCAAAAGGTCACCACCAAAGACATACTGCCCATCAGCAGACACATAAAGCACTTCACCAGACTTCATGACCACCTGATAGACACCATTGATTGGTGTATCCGATACAGTATCAACCAGCAGCTTGTCATTAAGCTTCAGCAGACCACTGCGAATTGCCGTTTCGGCATTTTTCAGAGCATCCTTTGATTCAGCAGCCCTGGCGAATCCCGACACCATCAGCGTCAGGCACAACACTACGCCAAACCGGCCCCACAGACCTTTCCGCATTCCTAACCTCATTTGTTTTGCAGAGATATTTTTCTAACAATAGCAGGGAAGTTTTCTGATCCTTCCCAGCTGAATCCTTCCGGCAATATTCGCTCTCACTCAATCCCCACACCACTTACCCCCTGGGGTGGTGTTCCGCATGGAGTTGCTGCAGCCGGTGTCGAGCGACGTGAGTATAGATTTGCGTAGTCGAAAGATCACTATGGCCCAGCAACATCTGTATCGCCCGCAGATCTGCTCCATGGTTAAGCAGGTGGGTGGCAAAAGCATGCCTTAAAACATGCGGGGACAGCGGCTTATTGATACCAGCAATCACTGCATACTTCTTAATTCTGTGCCAGAACGTCTGGCGAGTCATAAAGTTCCCGCCCCGCCCCGGAAAAAGCACATCACTGTGCGCGCCCCCCATAAAGTGGCTTCTTCCATGGGCCAGGTAGTTTTCAAGCCACTCACAGGCCGCTTCCCCCATAGGAACAAGCCGTTCCTTGCTTCCCTTTCCATAAATACGCAGTACACCCTGGCGCAGATTCACCCGCGACAATTCCATGCCAACAAGCTCAGAAACCCGCAAGCCACAGGCATATAGCAGCTCTAGCATAGCCCGATCCCGCAAACCCAGAGAAGTCTGAAGATCAGGAGCATCAAGAAGGTACTCTACGTCCTGCTCAGTCAGGGTTTTCGGTAGCGAGCGACCATATCGGGGAGATTCAATCTGAAGAGAAGGGTTTTCAGAGATCTTGCCATTCTTATGCAGCCAGGCATAAAACCCCCTGACTGCCGACATCATCCGGGCCATGGATCGAGCGTTGTAACCCTGCTCCGTTCGCCAGGCCAGAAAGTCTCTTAACTTGTCCCGGGAGATCGAGACCAGCTCCTCACCTTCAAGCACTGACCAGCCGGACAGCTGGGCAAGGTCTCGTCGGTAAGATTGCCGACTGTTATCACTCAGCCCTTTTTCCAGCCAGAGGTACTCCAGATAATCAGCAAGATTCGGGGGCAACTGTCCCTGCCTTTTTACAGCATTCGCCCTTACAGGCATATCCCTACCACGACTTTAGTGAAAGTCGCTATTCAAACATGAACTCAGAGTTTAAATAAAGTTCCATTACCCTATTTATACCTTGGTCGAAAGTGCCCCCATATTCATACCATTGTTGAATAACCCATTTGAAATCTTCTCTCTAAAGTTTGGGTAATTACAAATAATCAGGGAGAGAAACCATGAATAGAGTAACTGGAAGTTATAGTCCTGGCGGAGCCATTCCACTGCCATCAACCCCCTCAGCAGAGCAAAAGAAAAATCAAAGTGTTACTACACAGACAAGCCTGAAGAGTACTCAATCTACCGAAACACCGAGAACTGTTTTGGCAGATACGACTGTCACCGAAACTAAACCTACCGCATCTGTAAAAAAAACCAGCTGGATTACCAAGATCCCTGGTATCAACTGGCTTAGACAACGCCTGAGCCATGGATCAGACAAACTCTTCGTACTTGCACAAAAAGCTTTGCCACACCACACATTTTCACGACTATTCGGCCTTTTTGCCAACTGTCGTATTCCATTTCTAAAGAATTTGTTTATCAACAGCTTTATTTGGATTCACAATATCAATATGGAAGAAACTAAGAGGCATTCTGCAAGCGAGTTTGACTGCTTCAATGATTTCTTTACCCGCAATCTCAAGGAAGGCGTACGCCCCATTACTGAAGAGGGACAGATTGCCTCTCCGGTTGACGGCACCATCGGTCAGATTGGCCCAATCCAGGGTGAACAGCTGATTCAGGCAAAAGATCATACCTATACTCTCACCGAGCTTCTTGGTGGAGACGAAGAGGCTGCAAAGCAGTTTGAGAACGGTCAGTTCACAACCATGTATCTATCACCCTCGGATTATCACCATTTCCATATGCCGGTAAACGGCAAGCTGCTCTGGACCACACATATCCCGGGCAAATTGTTTTCTGTAAACCCCAAAACAGTAAGAAGCAAACCCAAACTCTTTGCCCACAATGAGAGACTGGTTGCCATGTTTGATACCGACCACGGACCTATGGCCATGATTATGGTAGGGGCTATAAATGTATCAAGTATTGAGACGACCTGGGGCGGCCTTGAAAATCCTCATGGGAAACATAACGGTCGCTATGACCTTGTCCATAAGGACTACCAGGCGGACAATCACCGTTTCTCCAAAGGTGATAACGCTGGCGACTTTAAGCTGGGATCAACCGTCATCTGCCTGTTCGGAAAAGAGTGCAATGGCTGGCTGAAAAGTTTGCAGGCAGGAACCAAGGTTAAAATGGGCCAGCCAATAAGCCCTCCCTCAAACCAGTAATCGAGGTAAGAGCACTGCGCATATGCCAAGCCCAATAGGCAGGAGAGAGACTGACAAATCCACCTTCTGTCTATAGGCTTTATTCAAGTTCTCCTGCAAAATACCTTATATCCCAATCCCAAAACCTCAGTGATATGTCCATCTTCAAATTGGAAAACCCGATTCAGCACTATGAGTGGGGAAACATTGATGCTGTTACCAAACTTTTTGGCATCAATAATCCAGACCATAAACCTCTGGCAGAAATCTGGATGGGAGCGCACCCCAAGGCCCCTTCTTCAGTCAATAACTGCTCGGAGACTCTCTGTGATCTACTTGCCAGAAAACCTGAGCTACTAGGTAATAGCTCCATCGAACAGTTTGGTCCGGCCCTTCCTTTTTTGTTCAAGGTTCTTTTTGTCGCCAAGCCCCTGTCGATCCAGGCACACCCAAACAAACAACAGGCACTGGAAGGGTTTGCCCGGGAAAATACTGAAGGCATACCAGTCAACGCACCAAATCGTAACTACCGGGATAACAACCACAAACCTGAGTTGGTTTATGCTCTGACCGCTTTTAAGGCCATGAATGGCTTCCGCTCCCAGGAAGAGATTATCAGACTGTTTCGAATGGCTGATTTACAGGAACTCGAACAGGCTCTTTTAAAGCTTGAAGAATCGGCCAATCTGAAACAGTTTTATCAGTCACTGATGACACTTCCAGAACAGATAAAGCAGAATTTAATGTCCAGGGCACTGAGCTATGCAGCGGAAAGCAAAGACCCCGCGTGGCAGGAAGTTCAAAAGTTAAGTGTTTTCCATCCTGGTGATATTGGTGTTCTTAGCCCACTGCTGTTAAACATCATCACCCTCGCTCCCGGTGAAGCCATGTTCCTTAAAGAGGGTACTCTGCATGCCTACCTGGAAGGAACCGCCATGGAAATCATGGCCTGCTCGGATAATGTTCTGAGGGGTGGATTGACTCCCAAACATGTTGATATTGATGAACTATTAAAAGCCATTAAATTCACCACATCTTCCTACAACGCGCTAAAAACCAGCCCCCTGCCGGAAGAGAACGGCGAAACCCGTTTTCCCGTGCCGGCGAATGACTTTGCTTTCAGCGTGATTGATTCAACAGAGGCTTCTGAACGATTCCAGGTTTCCAGTGCGGAAATCCTGTTTTGTCTGGATGGATACTTCACAATTTCACACAGCAATGAAACCTTGCAGCTCAGTCAAGGCCAGTCCTGCTTTATTGGCGCTGATGCAGGCAGTTACAAGCTCGAAGGCACCGGTCGTGTCGCCAGAGCGAGCTCAACACTTACATAATCTCAATACATAAAACCCATAAAGAAAAAGGGCTGCCACTGGCAGCCCTTTCCCCGTCGTTTTGTCGAAAAGCGGTTGGTATTGGATTAGTTCAGCTTTTCCTTGATACGTGCGGCCTTACCACTGCGCTCACGCAGGTAGTACAGTTTGGCCTTGCGTACGTCACCACGACGCTTAACCTGCACGCCAGCCACTACAGGGCTGTAAGTCTGGAAAACACGCTCTACGCCAGTACCGTTGGAAATCTTGCGCACGGTGAATGCAGAGTTCAGGCCACGGTTACGCTTAGCGATAACAACGCCTTCGAACGCCTGCAGACGCTCACGGTTACCTTCTTTAACGCGAACCTGAACAACGACAGTGTCGCCAGGACCGAAAGAAGGAATTTCTTTGTTCATCTGTTCAGCTTCAAGCTGCTGAATGATCTTGTTTTTACTCATTGCTCTGTTGCTCCCAAAAAAGTCAAAATCGAGAATTCACTCAAATCCAGACTCATTCACCAATTATTTAGCGTTTGGCGTCCGGTCATTGTCCGCGTCATGGTGATCGCGGATAAATTCAGCCAATAGCCTCTCTTCCTCATCCGACATAGCTCGCCCTTCGAGAAGGTCAGGCCGTCGGAGCCAGGTCCGTCCGAGCGACTGTTTCAGTCGCCACTGACGGATATGCTCGTGATTTCCCGAAAGCAGAACTTCCGGAACTTCTCTGTCTTCAAATACCTCTGGACGAGTGTAATGAGGACAGTCGAGCAGGCCTTCAGCGAATGAATCTTCCTGAGCAGAATCCTGATGACCCAGGGTGCCCGGTACAAAGCGCGATACGGCATCAATAAGGGTCATGGCAGGCAGTTCGCCGCCACTCAGGACAAAGTCCCCCAGAGACCACTCTTCGTCAATCTCTGTTTGAACCAGCCTCTCATCAATACCTTCGTACCGTCCTGCAACCAATACCAGCTTCTTCCTTTCGGCCAGCTCTTTTACTCCCGCCTGATCGAGTCTGCGACCCTGAGGCGAAAGATAGATCACGGTTGTATCAGGACCTGCAGCTTCCTTTGCCGCCTGTATTGCATCACGCAGAGGTTGAATTTTCATCAACATGCCGGGACCACCGCCATAAGGCCGGTCATCCACTGTCCGATGTCGGTCATGAGTGTATTCCCGGGGATTCCAGGCGTTCACTTCAATCAACCCATTCCTTATTGCCCGCCCGCTGACACCATTTTCGGTGATCGCTTTGAGCATATCGGGAAAGAGCGTGACAACATCAAACCTCATACTCACTTTTAACATTAACCGTTTATCATTAGAAAGCCGGGTCCCAATCGACCCGAATGAACCCTTCATCAAGGTTCACTTCCTGTATCACCTGCTCATCGATCCAGGGAATCAGACGCTCACGCCGGTCAATGCTGCCACGGGCACCACGTACCGAAAGAACATCGTTAGACCCTGTTTCCATCAGGTGATGAACTTTACCCAGATTGATGTCTTCACCGGCATCATTCTGAGTAATCACTGTCAGACCTTCCAGCTGGTACCAATAGTACTCACCGGATTCAGGTTCTGGCAGCTCCCGACTGTTAACAAGAATATCAGCACCGGCAAAACGCAGGGCTTCATTCCGATCTGTGCATCCGGAGAAAAGAGCGATAAGCCCTTTGCCATGGACACGGCTGCTGTCGAGTTTAACGGCCTCTGTCTGGCCGTTAGGGTATCGCAGATACCAGTGCCGGTAATTAAGGATATTGGTCATAGGATCAGTAAAGGAGTACACCTTCACCCAACCCTTGATCCCGTATACTGTCGTTACACGCCCCATAACCAGAAGATCCTGGGGTGCGTGCGCAGTTTCACCGGCAACAGACATTAAGCAGCGCTTTTCAGCAGTTGCTTAACACGGTCACTCATTTGAGCACCTTTTTCCACCCAGTGGTTAACACGGTCAGTGTCAATACGCAGGCGCTCTTCCTGACCACGAGCCTGTGGGTTGAAGAAACCTACACGCTCAATGAAACGGCCAGTGCTGGCCTTACGGCTGTCAGACACGGTCAGGTGGTAAAAAGGACGCTTTTTGGAGCCACCACGAGCAAGACGAATAGTTACCATGGAATATCTCTTCCTGTGTAAACAGAGCTTTCCGGCAAAACGACGAAATGCCATCTCTGTATTCCCGGGCAGAAACCGGCAAGTGTGTATCAGAAGATACGTTTCTTACTGGACGAGCGAAGGCCCGGGCCTTCTCCCGTAAAGGCGCAGTATTCTACGATAATTTCATCTTTATGCAACAAGGGATTTCAATTATTAACCCCGCCTGAAATCCGTTATCAGTTATCAGAATTTGCATTTCACCTCCACAGAGATACAGAAAAAACAATCACATAGACATTTTCATAACATGTCAGGCTGTTCTAGAATCCCAACTGACTGATGACTGAGGTTCTGATATTCAGGTGTATGCACATGTCTTCCAGTCAACCGCCTTACCGACAGGCAAGCCACTCCCCAGGAAGAAAATGCTGTATTTATGTCGCATACTCGTATTTATTGCCGGGGTCGCGAGTCTTTCGGCTCGGGTTTGTGCGTACGAAGTATCTCTTTACGTAGATGAAAAACCACAAGGAGATATAAATATTCTTCAATCACCCCCCCTATCAATCTCATACAACACCACCAATCACCCTCCTGAGATAGAGCAATCTGGCTTTAAGGAACTCGTCTTCCACCCTAAAAATATTTCAATGATAGAAAAAGCTGCAAAAGCGCTGCTTTATTCCCACAACAGCACAAACCAAACACACCACCAACCTCTTCCCAACAAAATGTTTTTCGAACAATCCAGCATGGGCATCCGGTCGATAATGTTTTACGAAGGTCTTTATACGTACAATGATTCAAGTTCGGATACGATAACTATCTTTATGTCATGCATACAGGCAGGAACTGCATGGATAAAAGAACCTCCTTTCACCCAAACGCCAGAAGAGCCGTTCGTAACCATCGCCTACACAATAGGTGCAGACAGAACCTTTGATAACCATTCACCCAGAGTTATCAGCATTAATATAATTACAACACCCTTGCTAACAAAACCTGAACTCGTTCCACATAATCTCAAAAACCACTCAAGGCCAGATATGCTTCCATGGGCACTGACTGGAACCTTGATAGGAACGATAGCAGCAATAGCATCATACCCATTTTCTTATTACATACCAGTTGCCCCACTTATTTTCATAGGGGGTAGCGCTTATTTTTTTGTAGCGCTTGGTAAATTTTGCCAAACCGATGATAGCCCAGAATCGTGCCCTCAATACACCAATTTCCAGCTGGTCCAAAAGGGCAGGTTTACAACCCAATCCCTCATCACCCGGCAACCATATGCAAGCGCCTCCACCTCAGAGCCTGTTGTCACTGACGACACAGCCCCCCCTTTAACAACCCCAGGCAACTCCACGCGCCACAGAAAAACCACGCAATAAACACGCCTATTTAATTCACCCGGCGAGCCTGTTTAACTCCCGCAGAGTTAAAGTAAATATCAGGCGCACAACGCCTTAAACACACACTCGTAACACATCAGACTGTTCTAGAATTAGCTTCCTAACCGGGTAAGGCAAAAAGGTTGATGTTCAGGTGTACGCATATGTCTCCCAGCCAACCGCCTTACAGGCAGCCACGCTGCTCTTTACTAGAACGTTGCCTGTATTACATAGGCTACACACTCATATTTATTGCCGGAATGACAGGTTCTACAGATCAGGCCTGTGCGTATGAGGTACCTATTCATGTAGATGGGGAAAAATCAGGATCTTTAAATTTTCAGCCACCATCTTCCCCATCATTTACTTTACCCAACATCAGTCTTCCAGATAAGTTGCATACTGGAAACTTTAAAAATTTTGTCTTCAATACTGACTGTATTGTAACGATAGAAAAAGCTGCCAAAGCGCTACTTTATTCCCACAACTGCCCAAGCCAAGAGCACTACCAACCCCCTCCCGGCAAAATGTTTTTCGAGAGCGCCGACGAGCAAAACCAACGATTGATACTGTTTTATGAAGGTCTTTTCGAATATAGCGATTCTGCTCCGCAAAAGCTGACTATCTACATGTCATGCATACGGGCAAACCCTCAAGAAATGACAGAACCTACCTTTATTACCACCCAAACTCCGCTGGCAACCATCGCCTATACAGTAGCCGCTGGCACATTCTTGCTGGATTATCACCCCAAAATCCGCAGCATCAACATACTAACGACACCCATGATGCTGAAGCCTGTACTCACCCCAGAGAGGGCAGAACTTCCCATCATACAACAAAGAACAACTCTTTTATCGACCCTGACCGGAGCCTGTATAGGGACACTGACAGCAGTAGCAGCAAGCTCATTTAACCCTCACACATCACTTATTCCACTCGTTGCAATACCGGGTTGTAGTTTATGTGGATTATTATGGGGTAGAAGCTACCAAAAAGATGAAAAGCGAAACCCTCGTCATATAAATCACACACTTGTTCTAAGAAGCAGGTTTACGACACAATCCCCCATCGGCCAGCAACCAGGCGCAAACGCTTCCGAACCAGAACCCTTTGCTGATGACGAAGCACTTCCCAGATTTCATTCTTCGACGATGCGCAAAAGCCCCCCCCAAAAAAAACAATGAACGCCGCCCAGGCTGCTAGAATCCAGCCCTTGACAGTTGATATTCAGACATATCCCTATGCCATTCAGCCAACTGCATTACAGGCAGCCAGACTGCTCTTCAGTAAAACGCAGCCTGCGTTACATAGGCTGCGCACTCGTATTGACTGCCGGGATGGCTGGCTTTACAGATCAGGCCTGTGCGCATACCGTAAACGTTTTCATAAATGGAATAAAGTCAGGGCAGTTACATTTTGAGCCACCATCCGCCGCATCATTTTCTTTAGCCAACGCCCATCTCCCTGAGGAGATAAAATCTGGAAATTTTACAAAATTCATCTTCAGAACGGACATTATTTTAGCGATAGAAGCAGCTGCAAAAGCGCTACTTTATTCCCACAACAGCCCAAGCCAAAGGCGCTACCAGCCCCCTCCCAGCAATATGTTTTTCGAGGGAGCCGATCAGGAAAACCGACGACAAATACTGTTTTATGAAGGTCTTTTCGAATATAGCGATTCAGCTTCAGAAAGGCTGACTATCTACATGTCATACTTACAAGCAGACGCTGAAAAAATGACAGAACCTTCTTTTGACACCACCCAACAACCCCTGTTGGCAACCATCGCCTATACAGTAGCTACAGGCACATCCTGGCTGGATTATCACCTCAAAATTCGCTACATCGAAATACTGACGCCCCCCAAACTGGCAAAGCCTGCGCTGACTCCACCGGGGCCAGAAACTCCTGCCAGCCAAACACCAATTTTTAAATCGATCCTGGTCGGAGCCGGTATAGGGACATTAGCATCAGCAGTAGCATACCCATATGCTCTACATCATCCTCACTCACCATTTATTCCAATCATTACAATAGTGGGTTCTAGCTACTGTGGATTAGCGTGGGGGGACCTTAATCGCCCAAAAGCTATTAGAAGGCCCCCTTCTTCCATCAATTGGATACTGGCTAAAAGAGGCAGGTTTACAACGCAACCCTCCCTAAGCCAGCAACCAGACACCAGCTTTTCCGAATCAGCCCCTATTACGGATGAAGATACAACTGTCACGGTTGGACCTACTGATCTGCGCCAAAGACATCCCCTCAAATGAACGCCATCCAGGCTGTACTAGCATCTGTCCCAGACCAGTTGAGCACCAGATATTCCAGCGTATGTATATACCTTCCAGCCAACCACATTACAGGCAGCCACGCTGCTCTACAGTAAAAAGCAGCCTGCGTTACATAGGCTGCGCACTCGTATTGACTGCCGGGATGGCTGGTTTTACAGATCAGGCCTGTGCGTATGAAATACCTATTCGCGCAGATGAAAGGAGAGTGGGTTATATAGATTTTCAGCCACCATCCCCCGTATTATTTACTGCAATCCTCATAACTCGTCCAACAGGTATACAAGCTCTAAGCTATATACAACATTTTCTCTACAACGACTGTATTTTAGCGATAGAAACAGCTGCAAAAGCACTACTTTATTCCCACAACAGCCCAAGCCAAAGGCGCTACCAGCCCCCTCCCGGCAAAATGTTTTTCGAGAGCGCCGACAATGAAGAACGACGACTGATACTATTTTATGAAGGTCTTTTCGAATATAGCGATTCAGTTCCAGAAAAGCTGACTATCTACATGTCGCTCATACGAGAAGACGCTAATAAAATGACAGAACCTTCTTTTGATACCACCCCACAACCTCTACTGGCAACCATCGCCTATACAGTAGCCGCAAACACAGATTTGTTGGATTATGAGCCCATACTGGACAGCATCAACATACTGACGACACCCAGACTGGCAAAGCCTGTGCTGATTCCATCGGGGCCAGAAACTCCTGCCAGCCAACTTACACCAACCCTTACACCAACCCTTGTATCGACCCTGACCGGAGCCTGTATAGGGGCATTAACATCATCAGTGGCATACCTATATGTTCCTCACGCGTCATCTATTCCACTCATTGCAATACCGGGTTTTAGTTTATGTGGATTAGTGTGGGGGGAAAATGATCGCCTAAAAGCTATTAGGGGGCCAAGGTTCCCTTCTTCCATGAATCAGACACTGGTTAAAAGAAGCAGGTTTACAACACAACCTCGCTTCGGCCAGCAACCGTGCGCAAGCGTTCCCGCACCAGAACCCGTTGAGGGTGACGAAGTAGTTCTCGCGACTCAACCTATGCGGACGCGTATAACTCCACAAAAGCCAAAAAATGAATGAATGCAACTCAGGCTGCCAGAACCACCCCAGACTAGCTGAGTCCCTTATCAATATACCTTCCGATCAACTGCCTTACAGGCAGCCACGCTGTTCTTTAGTAAAATGGTGTTTGCGTAACATAGGCTGCACACTGTTATTTACTGTCGGAATGGCTGGTCTTGCTGGCCAGACTTGTGCGTATAATATAAAAATTTATGTAAACGGTATAAAGGACAAACAGGAATTAAAGGTTGAGCCATCCCCCCCCCTTCCAGATCTTCCAAGCCTGGCCTCAGAAGTTCTAGAGGATTGGCTCCCCTTTAAAAAGCTCATCTTCAGCTTAGCCATTATGTCGCTCATAGAAACAGCCGGAAAAACACTGCTTGATTCCCACAACCATCACTCCGGCGGCAGTATACATTTTTATCCAAGAAAGCAACGACTCCCCGACAGAATGTTTTTCCAACAACCCAACGGGCCAAACCGTAGCCTGATACTATTTTATGAAGGCCTTTATGAATACAACCCTTCATATCCAAAGCAACTCACTATCTTCATGTCATGTAAAAATATCGATATTATAAGAACGACAGAATCTTCTACTACCTGCTCAGAACTCCCAATCGCTACCGTCGCCTACGAAATAGATACAGCCCCCTCTGGCCCACGCCCTGACCCATACCCCAAACTCCGTAGCATTAATATAAAAACCCATACCAGATTGACAAAACCTGGAATGATTACACCGACTTACGGTCTGACTGGATTATTTTCTGGCTTAGCTTGCCAAAGTAAAAGCTCTCCCCCCGATCGTATCAATCAGGAGCTAATTCAAAAAGGCAGGTTCCCCTCCCCTATCACCCCTTACCCAGCTTTAGGTGTAGGTATAAGCACTTTCACCCCAAACCCTGTCGTGACGGATAGTCCTCCTCACGCACCTCCCACCAGCACCACATGTCGAAAAAGAAAAAAATGAATTATCACTTGATTCTCCCGGCGAACTTATTTCACTTAACTGCCACAGAGAGTATTCGCATGTTTCACAGTCAACCACATGGCTCTTCAGTAAAATGCTGCTTATATCACCTATATTGCACACTCATATTTACTATTGGAATGGCTGCCCTTGCAGGCAAGGTTCAGGCATGTGAAATAGATATTTATGTGAATAACACAAAGAACTTACAAACATTAAAATTAATGCACCTCCCCCCCTATCCAGACCTTCCCGACTTATCCTCGAGCTCAGAAGCACAGGAAGATTGGCAGCCTTTTAAAACTCTCATCTTCGACATTGGTAATGTATCGATGATAGAAACAGCCGGAAAAGCACTGTTTTACTCTCACTGCGGCTACTCTAAGGGCAGTTTACTTCCACAATTAAAAAGCCAACCACTTCCCAGCAAGATGTTTTTTGAACAACCCGGAGGGGCAAACCGTCGCTTGATACTATTTTATGAAGGCCTTTATGACTACAATCCGGCATTCCCAAGGCAACTCACTGTCTACATGTCATGTATAAATGTCAATATTAAAAGGACAGTGGAGTCTTTTACCTACACCGAAACCCCAGTCGCTACCGTTGCCTATAAAATATTAAACACACGCTCCTTCGAGCCGCACCCCATACTCAGAAGCATTTATATATACACTAACCCCAGGCTGGGAAAGCCAGAAGTGACTCTTGGTAAACCAGAGCCCTCCCACTCGGACATTTCATGGACCCTGACTGGAGCCGCCGTGGGAGCAGTTGCAACCTACCCAGCTACTTCTTACCTACCATTTGCCCCACTTGCTACCATACCGGCTTTCAGCCTGGGTGGATTAATAATTGGTTCAGCTCTCAAGCATAGTGCAAGCCAAGAACCTGATTATATAAATAAAAGACTGATTCAAAAAGGCATGTGTAAGCGCCCAGGTTTCACCCGCCTGCAACCAAATGCAAGAGCTCTCGCCTCAGAATCTGTTGTGACGGATGAACCGGACCGCCCTCTCGAAGCTTCCCACACCAGACTACGCCAAACAGTCAAACCGAGCTCATGAGTATCATCTCTGCATTCTCCCGACGAGCAAATTTTACTTGCCGGAAACCAGCAGATATTAGAGATACCGCCCTTTTCAGCAGCGACTTTAACTGAAATTAAAACGGGAATTTTTTACCACCACCAGGAGGCAACATACCTCCAGGGCCACCCATTCCGCCCATGCCGCCACCCATACCACCAGGCAGCTGACCTTTCAGGGCACCAAGCCCGCGCATCATCTTGGCCATACCACCTTTAGCGGTCATCTTCTTCATCATCTTGGCCATCTGCTTGTGTTGCTTGATCAGGCGGTTGATATCCTGGATCTGGGTACCGGAACCGGCAGCAATACGCTTCTTGCGTGAACCGTTCAGGATATCAGGATTGCGACGCTCTTTCGGAGTCATGGAGTTGATAATGGCTTCCATCTGCCCGAACATTTTGTTGGCCTGTGGGTTCTGAGCCATTTCAGACATATTGCCCATGCCAGGCAGCTTATCCATCAGGCCACCAAGACCACCCATGCTCTTCATCTGCAGCAGCTGATCACGGAAGTCTTCCAGATCAAAGCCTTTACCTTTCTTTAGTTTGGTAACCAGCTTGTCGGCTTTCTTCTTGTCGAGCTTGCGTTCCGCTTCTTCAACCAGTGAGAGGATATCACCCATGCCCAGAATACGGGATGCGATACGGTCAGGATGGAATGGCTCCAGGGCCTCAACCTTCTCGCCCATACCCAGGAACTTGATGGGCTTGCCAGTGATATGACGCACAGACAGAGCAGCACCACCACGGGCATCACCATCGGCCTTGGTCAAGATCACACCAGTCAGCGGCAGGGCATCATTAAACGCCTTGGCAGTGTTGGCAGCATCCTGACCAGTCATGGCATCAACCACGAACAGGGTTTCGATCGGATTGATCGCTGCGTGCAGTTCTTTGATCTCCTCCATCATGCTTTCATCAACATGGAGTCGACCGGCGGTATCGATAATCACCACATCCTTATGCTTCAGGCGAGCTTCCTGAATCGCATTACGGGCAATATCAACCGGCTTCTGATCAGTGGTGGATGGGAAGAAGGTTGCATCAACTTCACCAGCCAGAGTTTCCAGCTGTTTGATCGCAGCAGGACGGTAAACGTCGGCACTGGCCACCAGCACAGACTTCTTCTTGCGTTCCTGCAGCCACTTGGACAGCTTGGCCACAGAGGTGGTTTTACCAGCACCCTGCAGACCCGCCATCAGAATAACGGCCGGTGGCTGGGTTGCCAGATTCAATTCATCGTTGGCAGCACCCATAACCTCGACAAGCTCGCTGTTTACGATCTTGACGAAAATCTGGCCCGGGCTAAGGCTCTGCTGAACCTCCTGACCAATGGCCCGTTCACGGACCCGGTTTACGAATTCCTTGACTACAGGCAAGGCAACATCAGCCTCCAGCAGTGCCATACGAACTTCGCGGAGGGTATCTTTAATGTTGTCTTCGGTCAGTTTCGCCTTGCCGGTGACATCCCGGAGAGTCTGTGACAGGCGATCAGAAAGATTCTGGAACATCCGGCGTTCTCTTTAATCCTGGCTTTCTAAATCAGATGATTATACCTGTTCCCGGCACCTAACTGCACCCTGATGCATCAAAAGCCCTTTACGCAGTACACTATTTACTCCGAAAACATAACTTTTCTTCAAAAAAACATGGTCTGGAAATACCCTCCCAGCCTGCACCGCCATTTACAAATTCATACCAAAACACCATCAAATGTACCGCCACCTGCGGAATCTGCGTCTACTCTTTCAGCCTATTCGTCAGGGGGGAGGAATGGATCTCAATGAAATCTCCCTCAATTTTGATGGCAAATATCATCGGGCTGGGATCTATGAAAACAATCACAAAGGGCTCACACATCCTGAAGACTCTGGGTTTCATAATATCTGTAGTGGGCCTTTCATCATCAGTGGCAGCAGATTTGCGGATTGATAACAGTTACGAGCTGATCTCGAATCATCTGCCAGAAGCTTACCCCTATAGCGCCCTGTCTTTTCAGGATATGTCGTTAAAAGAGAGTCTTGACCACCCTGAAATCATCCTGACGGCTCGGCAAAAGCGCGAAATCATGCTCTCTGCCCTGAAAGATCAGCCTGGTGACAAATCAAATACGGTTCTTACCCATCACGCTGTCAAGGATTTAAAACTGCTTAAGGGAACAACTCTTAACCCTGACAAAAGCCTGCTTAATCGCATCGGACAAACTGCATCCGTCTCCGGTGAGATCATGCTTGCCAATGCGTTGATAACACCAACGGATGATATCAACCAGCTCAAGCTGAGGCAGCAAGCCTTACAGTACCTTCTGGACAACCCCGGCCTTTGCAGCCAGCTTAGCTCTCTACTGCGAAGATATGCGGGGGATGAGGATGGTGTGATCACTCTCTTCGACCCTTCAGACATTATTAACACATCACGTGCGCAGGATATCGAATCCATAACTCAGTCTATTTTCCCTATTAGCTCCAGTACCGCATTTGAAGTTTCACGCCGCTTTGGAGAGCTTGGGTATGTATTTCAACTATCCAACCTTGCACTATCCACTACAGCTGCAATATCCGCCAACATTTATGTACAACTATATTCAATGACCGGCAACGCATGGACAGCTTTTAAAATGCTCCCTAAAACTGTACCTAGGGTTATAAAAGCAGAATTATCACAAAACAGCATCTACACCAACCTCGCATTAGCAGGCGGCATGCTGGTAGCACAAGGATTGATAACATATCAGCTTAACCAGCTGAGCAAAGCAGAAAGGAATGCTTACCTCTTTATCTTTGAGCGCGCCCGCCGCCCGGGACGTTCACTGAGTGCCGCCAAAAAGATCGCCGATCTATTGAACAAGCATCCTGCATTAACAGACGCTTTAACTCTGACCAGCAATTTCAATGCATTTAAAACCTCTCCTAATATTCAGGAGTTAACAAATCTGCTGGACAGTGCTCCAGACAAATCACCAGATGCCTTCTCGTATTACGTCACTAATATGGGTCGCTATAAGCGTGGTATCAATCTGCTTCGAAATAATAAAGATCAGCTTCTTGCCATCACTCAAGCCACAGGCGAAGTTGATGCATGGTTAACTGTTGCCAACTTCGTAAAAGAAAATCAAGAGGGCAATAACAAACTGACCTTCGCTTCTTATGAGGAAACCCAAACCCCTTCTGCACACCTGACCAACTATTGGAACCCACACCTGCCACCGGATATTGCAGTTCCAAGTACGGTTAACCTTGGCAATGGCAGCCCTCGCAGCCTGCTTGTTACAGGCCCTAACGCAGCGGGTAAATCTACCGCAATTGAAGGGATAGCAATTTCCAGCATTCTGGCCCAAACCTTTGGCATCGCACCTTCTGAAGGATTCAAGTTAACACCTTTTTCTCTGATTCATACCCATATGGATATCAGTGCGGAGGTTGCTGCAGGGCTGTCCAGCTTCCAGGCAGAAAGTCAGAGAGCTATTGAGTTGATGGATAAATTACAGACAATGCAACCAGGCCAGTTCAGTCTCGCCATCATGGATGAGATCTTCAGCAGCACCAATCCGGTAGAAGGTGAAGCAGGTACTTACGGATACCTCAAATCTGTCTCAGGCTACCCTCATGCAATAAACGTCTGTACCACCCACTACTCCAGACCGGTGCTTCTGGCCTCTCATATTCCTGACAGATTCCAAAACATGCATGTTGATGCCTTCACCGGTCAAAGTGGAAAGCTTGGGTACGACTACTACCTGAAGCCGGGATCTTCGCAGCAACGGGTAGCTATCCAGGTACTCAAAGAGAAGGGAATCCAGTCGGACTTCCTGAATACAGCGAATGACGTAATTATTCACCCGGAAAAATACTGATAAACAATCCATCACTAACCAGGACAGCAGGCAGTATTCGATATCGCCTGCTGT
>NZ_JAMFLX010000109.1 GCF_023502345.1 Parendozoicomonas callyspongiae | reverse complement strand
AGTTCGTTCCGGGGCTTCGCCCCTCCACCCGACGCGCCTTCGGCGCGCGGCTGAAGCAGGCGTTATGTGTTTTATCAAACATCGGAGTAAACATTGAGACATTTTGGAGTATTGAAACCTGATACCTTTGTAAAGGTTTTAAACTACACCGCAATACCAGCCTTCTTAGCTTATATCTTTTCTATGTTTATTTACCCATGGGCTTCCAGCTCATGGAGTTGGAGCCATGTGCATTCTGTTTGGCATAACTGGCAAGCACTTAATGTGGGGATGCTAGCATTCTTATCGAGCACAATTGCCTTTAATATTTCCCGTTACAATAACTACAAACAGAGACAGCGTGACTTCATCGCAAGTAGGGCTTTTTTATCTCATGCACTAAGTCAACTTACAGGGTACTTTAAGAATTCTTCATTAATTGTTAAAGAAGCCTGGCCAAAAGTTAAAGGTAGGGCTTTCACAACGCCACTTGAAAATAAAGAACTCGTACTTCCTGAAGATTACAAAGAAATCTTTAGTCGTTGCATACAAACAGCAGACTCAGATGTAGGAGAACATCTTGCTAGCATATTAACAAAACTACAGGTTCACCATTCAAGGGTATCAGAACTAATTGACGAGTTTGGTATCAATAGTGCTGCTTACTTATCATCAGACAACTTAGTTTCTTACATGTTCAGTTTGGGTGAACTGCAAGCTCTGGTAAATACTTCATTTAAGTTCGCGCGTGGCGAAGAGAAATTCAAAAAAAGAACTTTGAGCTTGCAAGATTTCACAACTGCATATTTAATCCTTGATTTAGATCCAGAGTATTACGATGATCTCCTAGAGTTCACGCAGCGATATGTCGAGAGAAATAGCAACAACACA
>NZ_JAMFLX010000108.1 GCF_023502345.1 Parendozoicomonas callyspongiae | reverse complement strand
AATGCGTGGCCATCCTGCTCGGTGGGCAGGTAATCTCTGGCTCTTGTGATAAGACTCTGAAAGTCTGGGATCTGACCAAGGAGCCAGGTCAGGAGTGTATCGCCACCTTGACAGGGCACATCAACTTGATCAGATGTATAGCTATCCTCTCTGATGGGCGGGTGATCTCCGGCGCTTGTGACGGAATAAAGGTCTGGGATCTGAGTCGGAGGCCTGGTCAGGAGTGTGTTGCTGCCTTGGGGGATCGCAACGATTGGGGCAGAAGCGTGACTATCCTCCCCGATGAGCGGGTGATTACAGGTGCTACTGACGGTTCTCTGAAACTTTGGGACTTGACCAGGCTGGCAGGCCATGAATGTGTCGCCACTCTGGAAGGGCCCAGTACGCTGATCAGATGTGTGGTCGTTCATCCCGATGGACGGGTGATCTCAAATTCTGGCGACAACACGCTGAAAATCTGGGATCTGAACAAGGAGGCTCCAGCTAATATGTGTATTGCCATCTTGAGTGGTCACAATGACAGTATCAGATGTGTGGTCGTCCATCCCGATGGACGGGTGATCTCAGCCTCTGATGACAAAACCCTGAAAGTCTGGGACTTGGACCAGAAGCAAGGTCAGGAGTGTATCGCTACTCTGGAAGGGCTCAGCAAGGATGTCTGCCAGGTGTCCATCCACCCTGACGGGCGGGTGGTTTCGGTCTCTGATAACGGAATCCTGAAAATCTGGGACCTGACCAGGGCTTCAGGTGATATGTGTGTCGCTACTCTGAAAGGGCGTGGCAGCTGGTGGGTCAGATGTATGGTCAGCACGCCCGAAGGGTGGGTGATTTCTAACTCTTATGACAAAACTCTGCAAGTCTGCAACCCCTATGGTTCCAT
>NZ_JAMFLX010000107.1 GCF_023502345.1 Parendozoicomonas callyspongiae | reverse complement strand
TAAGAGTTGACATGAAATATCTTACATTCTTGCTGTTACTCTTTTCCCCGTTCTCAGTTGCGGAAGCGATAAGATATGAGAAGCTGATTTGCAGCCAATTGGAAAGCATTACTTGCTCTAAAGAAGTTGAAGTCTCGTTCGTAGGTAAGTTACAGAACCAAGTCACGGTCTTAAATTTCACGAACTTTTTCAACTTCCAAAATGATATTGCCATGAGGGCTTCAAAACGAGTGGTATTTTTGAGTAAGGAAAAGTTAATTGGAATGTACGCCACAAGTGAACAAGCATCTTCAATCAAAAATGATTGTGTATATTTCCCTGTTTCCTCTAAGTTTGGGAACAAGATCTGTCTGAAAAATAACAAATTACCCCATCATGTATGGGTAAATGGTGAAAATCCAATACTATCAAAGTAGGCGTAGCTAACAAATCGAAGGGGTTCGTCGCTTTGCTCCTGGCACGCTTGCGGTGGCTCAAAGCTAGGCGTTAGCTGCAGAAGTTAATGGAATAAGCCATAACATGCTATGAATTTAGATATAATAATTCAGGATTTAGCTCCAGATATAATAATTACCCTAACACCATCAGTCTTAATTTGGTTTTTCTTATGTAGTATGCTTTACAAAACCCTTAAAAAGAAACATCCAGATAAATATCAAAGGATGGGATCCCCAGGGCTCTTTAATAATAACAACACAAAAACTACTCTTTCACTTCTTAAGTTTCTATTCAAAAAAGAATGGAAGGATATGAATGATAACCAACTGAATATAATCGGAATAATAATGGTGACGTTCTTTAGTATTTACAGCGTTATTATTTCAGCACTGTTGGTTCTCACAATAATGAGTGTAGAGATAAATTAATTTAAAAATCAGCTAACAAGCACATCTAATGGACGCAGCAAGCTGCGCCCCTAATGT
>NZ_JAMFLX010000106.1 GCF_023502345.1 Parendozoicomonas callyspongiae | reverse complement strand
TCTCCTTTCAGTTTGAGCCGGTGAGCGTTGTGCATCAGTCGGTCCAGAATCGCATCAGCCAAAGTCGCATCACCGATGCTGGCATGCCACTCCTTGGTCGGCAGTTGACTGGTCACAATCGTGGATGTCTTCTCATGGCGATCATCCATGATTTCCAGAAGATCATTCCTTTGCTCCTGAGTCAGAGGTTCCAGACCCCAGTCATCCAGGATAAGCAGGTCCGTTTTCTCCAGCTGTCGGAGTTGCTTGCTGTAACTGCCATCGCCTCGAGCCAGAGTGAGTTCTTCCAGTAAACGGGACACCCGGTAATAACGAACGCTGTAACCTTGCAGGCAGGCATGGTGTCCCAGGGCGCAGGCCAGATAACTTTTGCCACAACCGCAAGGCCCGGTAATCAGCAGATTCCTGTGCCTGGTCAGCCAATCACAACTGGACAGTGAGGCCACCTGACTTTTGTTCAACCCTCGGGGATGCTCGAAGTCAATGTCATCCAGTCGGGCTGAGAGTTTGAAGCGAGCACTCCGCAACAGGCGAGCCAGACGTTTGTTGTTGCGCTCGGTTTCTTCCTGATCAACAAGGAAGGTCAGCCTTTCCGCGAAGCTTAATTCGTCATAGGTGCCCGGTTGTTCCTGCTGCTGATTGAGAGCATCCGCCATACCTGTCAGTCTCATGGACCGGAGACGCGTCATAATCTGTGGAATCATTATTTCTCTCCGGTTACTGGAAGAACTGGGCACCACGGATATTTTCGTGGTCACCCAAGGAAAGCGCTGCCTGCTTTGCCGGTTCCAGTGGCATCTGGTCCAGACCGGATTGCAGGATGGAACGAATATGCTTCAGTCGGTAGCCGCCAATCGCTCTGGCCCTGGCACAGGCCGCATTGAGCCGGTCAGCACCATAATCGCGCTGCAGATTCAGTAGTC
>NZ_JAMFLX010000105.1 GCF_023502345.1 Parendozoicomonas callyspongiae | reverse complement strand
GCTGGCCAAATCGAGGTACTGTATGGCATTCACAGAAACAAGCACACTTTCTAATCAAGACTCTAAAGTTCGAGTTAATGTTGAGGCACTTGCCAGGATAAACATTTCTGATGTGGAGTACTTACTTGAAAATATAGATTCTGTAGATGATACAAAATTAAAACGTATATTTTACGAAACAGCAATAAATAAATTATCCACTGTATTTCAACTGGCCATGAAGTCTTTGAAGTATCTAGAGAAAAATGATCGTCTAAAAGAAATTCTTAAAAATAACTCAAGTGATTCAAACAGCGGGATAGCCGCAGTAAAGAGTTATCGAGACAGTCTTTTTCATGATGGAATTAACTTTATAGAAAAAGATACTTATTATCCTTTCGGAAAAATTTCAGGGAAAGGTTTTGTGGCAATACGTATATCCAAAGGTGCTAGGTTTAGCCTTAAAGGTATATACGATTTTTCCTCACTTGAAAATGAGTTTGTTATCACATCAGAAGGTATCTTTGAAATATCAAACTCAGGCGAGCCTTCTGAACGCTGGTTTCAAATAAATCCTATATCTAGTGTCACCGCAGAGAATTTGAGTGAGATTAAAGAAGTTTGCTTGAGAGCGATTGGCGAGCTAAAAGTATTATGGTATGAGCTTTCTGAAATCAGGAAAGAAGGAGATGGAGTGAATGAATATTCGTACCTCAATGAAGGCGGGAGTTGGGAGCTCATAGAAAATAAAAATGGCATCGTCAACTATAAAGCAGAAGCACAAGAACTCCATATTAATGGGGATCTTACAGTAACTCCTGTTGATGATTTTCGAGTGGACGGCGATAGAATCGTATACGAAACAACTCCAAAGGACAGCTAACAAATTGCTGCATCGGAAAAACTACTCGCTCGCGCTCGCATTTTTTCCGCTGAGCAAGGCGT
>NZ_JAMFLX010000104.1 GCF_023502345.1 Parendozoicomonas callyspongiae | reverse complement strand
GCGTTATGTGCTTCCCAGGAATCAACAACGTGCCAACAATCCAAGAAATCAAATGTGAAGCAATAATATTCAGGGAACTTATCGACAAATGTGACAAGGAAAAAACTGAACTTATAAGAAGTGATTTCCCAGTTATGAGCTGTAAACTTTCATCTATGTTGCTTGCTTTCCATTTTCTAAAAATATGGCCCGACATTAAAATTATTGGTATCAGTGCGGCAGCGAAATACTACCGAAATATTACGCACTACTGGCTTGAGATAGATGACTTAGTTATTGATATAACAGGTGATCAATACAATATCCTAGAAGATTGTCATCTCAACAAAAGCATCATCAGCCAAAGACCTTTTCAGAAGGTCCATATCGCAAATAAAAACACGAGTTATTTGTACAAAATTTTCAAAGTACGAGAATCAGAAATTTTTGTCTTTGGGTTTCCAGAAATAGGCGATGACTTTATTGAACAAATGAAACTATCGCATATCCAGTTACTAGAACAGTAAATATGCACATAGCAAGAGAATTTTGTATAAACCATGAAGTCCGAGATCTTACAAAAATTCTTTATCTATTGTTGCGCTATGGTACCTCTATTCTTTGGCGTGGTATGGATATTTAACTTTGGTTTCACTGATTATCGAGCACACCTTACTTATATTGGTTTGCCGCTTGGCATAGCAATGTTAGCTCTTGCAATAGGTATGTTTCTACTCAATAAAGTAGCTATCACTATTTCAATTGTTTTGGCGGCACTAACGATATGCGCTGCAACATGGATAGTTTCATTCAAACTACATTGGTTTTATGTAGTAGTAATAGTATCTGGCTTAACCTATTTATACTTTTCAAAACAGTATCTATCACATAAAACATCACGCACATAACAAGGCCATCCAGCCGACCGCCTGCGGCGTCGGCTGATGGCGGCGTTAGA
>NZ_JAMFLX010000103.1 GCF_023502345.1 Parendozoicomonas callyspongiae | reverse complement strand
GCGTTACACGCGGTTGGGAGTTTAAATAATTCTTCTCCTGCAAAATCAGAATCAAACGAGAGAAAAATAAGTTTCGTGGAGCTGGCAATAAGGCTTTGAGTTTACCACGTCGTTTTCCTGAAAGTTCAGCAATTCAACGTGTGTTTCCTGCAAACTCTTTCAGGGCTTCTTCCCAGTTTTGCCAGCATAAACATTGTGCAACCCAGGTTTCGTGCAGACTGCTATTTCAAAGTTTCATGGCAGGTTTTTAGTATTTTTGTGGTGTAAGAATCCGGGTTTCACAACCATCGCTGTTCACTATCCCAAAGCTGGCAACAGAGTTTTTGTGTTTGTTTGGGGTATTCTGGTTGTACAGCAAACATTCGCAGTTTTCCTGACAGTTGGTCATCGCTTCATTCGTGCCATGCCAGCGTCAGCAATTTAAAACATCGCCTGCAACAACGCGTGTAACAAGCGCATGGGTTGGACGCCGCAAGCGGCGCCCATCATGCGAGCGTTAGGCGAGGCAAAGCCAACATTGAGCTTGGGCAGCTGCCTTATTTATCGTGCAAGCTGCCGTTGGAGCTGCATCGGAGTTATTCCCTTCCAGTTACGCCGCAATCAAATTCTGTGTTACCGGCTCATTCAAGGTTTGCGGCGAGCAAGAATTGAGCAAATGTTTTCGTGCAACCAACGTCAGCAAAAACATCGTGCAACCGGCATCAGGCAAACATTGGTGTTTATTCTTAAAACCTTCAATAGTGTGCCAGGCTGGCAATCAACATCAGGTTTCACCAAAGGTTTACAGGCTGGCCAGCCATAAATAACGTGCTTGCTGCACAAAAAGCGCATCGTTGTGTGGCTGGCATTATCGTCAATCTGGTAGGCGCCTAACAAGAGCGTCGTGTACGGCAGCAAGCTGCCTGGGACGCCTACGGCGCCCCACACGCAGGCGTTA
>NZ_JAMFLX010000102.1 GCF_023502345.1 Parendozoicomonas callyspongiae | reverse complement strand
CAGGGCTAAATCATGAAACCCCTTGGTATCAGTAGCATCAAGCATCATGTTCAACTAGGGGGGCACCTGCCAAAACAAGATCCATATACTCCGTACTCATGGCAGCACGTTTCATTTTTCTTCTGATACCACCCTTGGCGGTTTTTTCATTCTTGAGCAAGTTCAGCGCTACATGCCTAAACCGTGCAAGAGTCTCTGCACCATTATCACGACGTATCCGGCACTGATCCTCATTCATTGCGACATCAAGAACATAGTGCAACTTATTCTCGACAGCCCAATGGCTTCGTACACTATTGGCCAGACTTTCCGCTGTCAGTTCGGCGGAACTGATGTAGTACCTGATACTGACATTTTCAATATTCTGAGGTGTATCACCAACCTGTCTGAAAGCGACAACGGCTCCCAGTTTCTGCAATCCCTTCCAGTCAAAGGAAAGGTTTACAAATTCATCAAAGGTTCCACTGACAACGTGAATGCGATGCTCACTCCTGCCGTGGCCCTTATCTTTTGTCTCATAGGTTTCCTCAAAGGCCCCAGAAAGAATTTTATGAAGTGGAAAGTGTTTCTCGAACGCAGCATGAAGCTTTGGCTGATTACCTTTTACTGCCAAGAGATAGTCCGCTTCATCATCAACTATTTTCTCTGCAATGGCACGCTGACAGCCCATAGCATCAATAGTTACAAGACATCCTTTTATTTCCAACAGGCCCAAAAGGTCTGGAATCGCTGTTATTTCATTGCTTTTTTCGTCCGTTTTTACCTGGCCCAGTACAACACTATTTTCAGTGCAAAAGGCACTGACCATGTGAATAGGATCTCGGCTCTGAGCTGTATCGTAGGAACGCCTAAGGGTCTTGCCATCAATGGCAACAACAACAGCACCATCTGTGGCTGTATGACAAGCCTTCATCCAATCCGAAAAACACTTTTCAAACTGTTTGGGGT
>NZ_JAMFLX010000101.1 GCF_023502345.1 Parendozoicomonas callyspongiae | reverse complement strand
TATGGCGCAATCAACATCGAGAAATTAGAGAGATATGAGTAGTACACCAAAATATATTGATGATGGTTGTGAGCGTTACATTGCTCACAGTAAAGATGTTGAAAAATCTTATATAGAAGCGTGTGAATGGATTTCTAGTTTAGGGATTGATTATAAAAAAACACGCTTTGGTGAATATGAAAGAGATGTAGAGAACTTTATAAAAAACAAAGGTAAAACACCTGCAGAAGAAAGCATTAAAATATTTAATAATGCTCAAATGGAAGCATCTGAATTAATTCGACTTAAAGAAACCTTTGATAATTTTTCTACTGACGAAATAATCGATAGCATAAAAAAAACAACATCAGGTCAAAGATTCAGAAATGCAAGCAGTAAAGACCAGTCAAGAGATTTTGCTTTTGAGTTAGGAGTTGCATCAAGATTCATAAGGGCAGGCTATTCTGTTGATCTAAGAGGCGTTTCTGATTTAGTGGCTACAATTGATGGTAGAAAATTATATGTTGAATGTAAAAGACTTAAGTCATATAGCCAACTAGAAAAAAGAGTAAAAGCAGCAAATACTCAGATAACAAATAGACTTAAACAAGATAAATCCTCTAAGTCCAGAGGAATGATTGCACTAAACATTACAGATATAATCAATGCGGATGCAAAAATGATTATTTCCGAAACTATTGAACAATATCAAAAGGCTTCGGCAGAAACACTCAAAGATTTTGTCCTCAAGCATAGAAAAACTCTTTCAGAGAAAAAACAAAAAAAACACCTTGGAGTTCTTACAGAGTTTACAACTCAAGGAATTATATTTGATGGGAGCAAAGAGAATTTTGCCTTCGCAAACATAAGAGAAGGCAATATTTATCAGTACCCACTCAAACAAGAAGAAGAGAAATTTCTTGAGAGTTTCAGGGGCAAACTGGGCGATCAAAACATATACAAGTAAGCGCCA
>NZ_JAMFLX010000100.1 GCF_023502345.1 Parendozoicomonas callyspongiae | reverse complement strand
GAGAGTTGCTGCTGATTGTGGCAGTTATAAATGAAAAGCTGGCATTCAGTAGCGACACTTGAATAAACAAGACAAGGGATGGAAAGAAGAAAGTATTATGGATGAATTAAATGAAAAAGTAAAAAACCTATAGAATTATCAAAGGAGTAAAAAAATGGCAGCACGAATGAGTGATACAGGGTCAGGCACTGTAATCCCAGCATTCCAACTAAGTAATGCTGGTACGATGAGTGAAGATGGTAAGGGTTCGTTTGCGGGAAGACAAGTTGATGAGATTTCTCCTGAGCTTAAATTTTTTAAAATACTTGCACCGGAATTACATAGAACTTTAAAAAACGGTAATGTTACTAAATTTGTTTCTCACTGTGCAAGTGAATCCTTAATTCAGGAAGCAGTTTCGGATGATGTTAATGATTTAACAAAAAAAACTCGGACTCCTAGTAAGAGTGATCTGGCTAAGCGTCTTGTAAGCTTGTTGTCTCGAAAAATCAAAAACAGTAACGACCCAAAAGATCTTTGTCTGAAAATCGCTGGTGCATTTAAAGAAGCAGGGCAAACTGGAATGATCTGTGATTATATCACAAAACTGGCAGAGAAGGATTCAGTGGTTAAGGGATTTAAGGAATCCATCAATTCTATATCAGATTTCATCGAGAATTGCTTATATAGTGTGGCAGACAGCTTGCTTTTGGCCCAAATAATTACTGAAGAGGAAAAAGAAATAACATCGAATTCTGCCTGTGGACTGAATCTACAGAATGCAGTTACTTTGATGGAGGCTCTTGAGGAATCTATAACCATTGCCCCTGCGAATTTGGAAACTCTCAAAGAGTGTCTGGAGGAAACTGGGGGAATATACCGTCAAATTGCGAAAAAATATTGGGGTGATGATGACTAGTTGAAAAAAAAGTGCCGTTGGGTACAATGCGCCTCCTCGTTGCCTCGGGCCCAGGCCAAA
>NZ_JAMFLX010000010.1 GCF_023502345.1 Parendozoicomonas callyspongiae | reverse complement strand
GATATTTTTTAAATAGCCCCATTTTTGGAAATTTATAACTACCAGAGTCTTTGATTCTTTGTTGTACTATCGTCGGCAAATTTTCCATAAATTTACCGGCAAGAATGCTTTTATAAATACCATCTCCAATCGCTCGACAGCTTTCGTCCGATAACCTGCCCTGCCTGGCTTCCCCGTCAGAGTCGATAATCTCGACAGTCGGACGTCGTTTTTTACATATTTCTGTAACCAGACTAACATCCCGGACATGCTTCTTGGGTAGTTTTTTTCTACTCCCATCAAAGAGTTCCGTCATTACAGGAAAGTTTTCACATTCTGTCTGGTGTTTTATAAATCCATCAAACGGATAACTGCCCTCACAGTAAACACACATTTCCATAGGGACCTTACACTCAGGTTCGTGCTTCTCAATCTCTTCAATATTGCCTGCAAGCCCACAGATTCTACAACTGTACTTCTCACAATCTGGAAAATGCGCTTCCAATAATGCCTTGCCCATTATTTCATCACACCCGGCGGGGCAGCTGTACTCGATGTTATTGAATAATTCTTCCTGTTCTTTATTGATTTTACCGTCACCATCCTGTTTATCAGGTGAACGACAATTTGGACATACCTTGTTATTCTCCGGCAGATTTTTGTGGCATTCTCGGCAAAGTATGTGTCGATCACTTGAACTACAGTATAAAACCCGGATCAGCGGGTAAATATTGACAAACAGGACATTCATGGATTTTCGACTTCGGGATTGTAGTAAGAACATCATATTCTTTTTTATTCCCCTTTCTTGTCAGCTCTATCAGAACACTATGGTAATTGCCTTCAAATCTTTTCAAATGCGAACGGTAAAAATTTATTGCCATATTACTTGATACTTTTGGATTCATAACGCCCCTCTAACATGCTGGTTATATCAAAACTTTGCCAGCAATTATCAAATCACTGATTAAAATAACTATCAGTAATCAAGGTGTCAGATTTTCTAACTAACGAGATAAGAAAGAGAGCTTCACCAGCACAAAGGGAGAAACTGGATCATGGTTTGTGCGCAGGTCAGGAAAGTTCTGGCTTTATGAAGATAAGCCTGGATATGAGTCAGCTACTACGACAACCCACCAGCTCCATGACCATGGCGCTGATGGCAGCCTTCAAATAGACAATATTGCCAAAGGTGTTGTTGATATACGAAGCAGGTCAGCCTTTTCAGGAACTGCAACGGTACCCCTCTCTTCGCATAATTTCACAGGCCTTGGTGGCAATCAGCTTATGCGCCGCAGTTGTCGGGTGAACGCTGTCAAAGAACATGTACTCATCCGGGTTTTGACAGACTTCACCAGTGGTCACAACAGCTGTTTCTCTTGGCAGCACGATTTCATGAACATTGTTGGGAACCGGGTCTTCCAACCCTGGAGCAGGAATTGTGCTGCAGGGTCTGTCGGTGACCGATAACCCATACAAATGGTGATTGGAAAGAATATCACTGAAAATTTCCTTGGTATCAACCAGAGCGATTGTTACTCCTCCCTCACTATAATCTATCTGCAGCAGTTCCCACTCTTCTTCCAGCAGTCGGTTATGTTCCTGAACCAGTCTTGATATTTCCTCAGTCTGAGGTTTAAAAGCATCACGATAGTATCTTGGTGTTTTTGACAAATCCGGCATACTGGCCCAAGCAATATGCTTGGCACCATTTTCAATCGCAGTCTCAATAATGACTTTTTGAGCTTCAATAACTCTTTCAGGAGCCTGAAAACGATTTAAATAATCATTACCTCCAAAAAATACGACCACAAGATCGTTCTCAGAAAATTTCTCGTGCCTATACAGATAGGCTTTAACCAGCAACTCAAGACAGGGAGGAATCAAACTACCATTCACCATGTTTTTAACCACAGTCTTGATATCCCCGGTCAAATCCTGAATGCCCATGGCTTTGTCCCCCAGGCACAAAGACCAGCCCCCGGCATGGGATTCATTCCGGTAAACAGTTTTATCACTTGTTGAAAGACCGATCATTCCGGCAAAGTACTCGGGCCAGGTAGGCCCATTGCTCCAACGCCCCTGGTAATAGTGGTCCCTAGGAGCAATCGGGATAGCTCCCGACTTTTCAGTCACTGCTATCAGGGCTTTTAAAGCTCGTATCTCATGCTTGGGACAGTTAATTGAAGTGTTCTCGCAGAACCAATTGTAATTTGTAATTCGCTCTGCAAGCCAGCCCCGCATCCAGGGCTGCATATGCTTAATTCCCGACTCACCGGTCAAGCCATTCAGTGTTTTTAGCAGGAACCAGGTGGAATTGTTTCCGCCATCGTCGGAAAGACTATCGCCGAATACAACCAGCCGTTTTATTTCCTGATCCGCAGAGGCACCAACTATAGAAATAATGAATAGCCATATGGTTAAAACGGTTAGTTGAATGAGGCGAAATAATTGTTTCATATCGATGAACGATTCGGTTTTATAATAATTATCTTTTAGATTATATATGTTTTTATACCTTTCACATTAACACTGCAAGCCATTATCATTTCTTGCCAAACAGTATCTATGATCGCTATGTTCCCATCAACGGTTGATAGCCCCAATGACTTGCTATTTTTCGCACAGGCGTTCCAGTGTAAGTTCTTTATCGGCACTCAGTTCCCGGCGCCAGCCCAGGTAATGTGGTAAGTATTTTGTCGCAACGCCATGAAAAACACCTGCTATCCAACCCTTCAAAGTACTGTGATAGGCGTTAACATGCTGTCAGTGCTAACTCCAGTTAGACATGTCTCGTTTTTAACAGTTTGAGATATCCGGTGTTTAACAATAGCCACAGTCTTGCGGATTCTTCTGCATACGCTGGTCACCAACCCTGCTTTTTACTGGATTGAATGGCGTTAAGAGCCAGCGGGTCTCACGTCAGGCGGTGCCTGTTTGTTACTTTGGAAAATCTTGTAATCTAATTCCTTACTACCCAATAGTAACCTTGACCATCAGAACTCTTCCCTCCGCCTTTTTCTTCTGTTTTCACGAATTGGTCAGACGCTGACAGCAAGATCCCCAGGCAAACACTCAATTTTTCTTTCTTATAGCATGAGTATTTTGTTAGCAAGTAATCTCTGATTTGTTTGCTTGTTGCTTTTTTTTCCGCGTGATCATTGATCGCATCAATGACGACTGGAAGAATAATTTGTTTTCTATATAATCCAGCTTCTTTAAGATCTTCGGTCTCAGGTTCTGGCTCCTGTGCCCCTGCAGTGTGTCTCAATGTCCAGTAGCGCCCTTGACCAGCAGCCTCCTTCCCTCCACGCTGATTTGTTTTGATGAATTTTTGGTTCGATGATAGTGTGCTTCTAATTACATCAAAATTTAACTCTTTATCCTCATACGGATATGTACTCGTGAGGTATTGATAAATTTGTTTGACGGTTGCTTTATTCTCAGAAAAACTCTGTATCGCCTGAGTGATTACAGAAGCATACCGACCGCTTTTTATTGCTGGCTCCTGAGAAACTGTCTGATCGCTTCTAAATAAATGCGCGGCTGAGTATGAAGTTGACTGAGGGTAAAATGAATGCGCGGCTGGGTATGGAGTCGGCTGAGGGTAAAATGAATGCGCGGCTGGGTATGGAGTCGGCTGAGGGTAAAATGAATGCGCGGCTGGGTATGGAGTCGGCTGAGGGTAAAATGAACCAAAGTCCAGAGGAGGCGCACAAGTTGTTCTCCACCGACCTGGCTGGATTGCCTCCTCATATGACGGAAGGGGAAAACCGTGCGGTGGTATCGAATGTTGCAGTGGCACAAACGGTTGTTGTACCAGCCCAACCTCACGACCAGCCCAAGAGGCAACCCCACTCACTGTTGCTGTTGCTGTTGCTGTTGCTGTTGCAGCAGGTACCATTCCACCAGAAGTTATGGCAGGTATAGCAGGTAACGTTCCTGGTGTGGTTCGATCCGTACTGCTTGTATTCATTTTTTCAGTTTCCAATGTAAATAAATATTAACTATGACTTGACCAAGTTGTAATTTACTCAGGTTTTGTCTGCTTTATTGTCAGAGTTGTTTGTTATTATGACAATAGACTGGTTAATTAAGAAGAATGGAGACACAATACACTTATCGAAAATGGTGGTCGGCGCAGTGATTCTACAAAGAAAGAATTTGTTTAATAGTCACATCGTTTCTACCTGACGGTTTGAAACACTTTTCAGCATCACCACTGTCAAGTTTCAATGGCAACCACTTCACATCTGCATCTGCTTTAATCATTCTAAGTCCAAATTCCTCTCTATGGCTATCATATTGCTCCCACTCCCACAAACTAAATTTCACAAATTGAATATAAGAATAATCACCTGCGTCAAACATTACACTAAGATTTAATTTTGCCAGCGCTACATGGTCATTAATTTCCGAACAAACCTTTCTTTCAAAACCAACAAACAGTTCTTTACTGTCGCGATCTGGGCCGGTTCCTGTATCGAAGCCGAGATAGACCATGAGTTCTTTTAAATAATATGGCCGAGGATCATCTTCTTTTGTGTTAGAAACTAATACTCTTACAGGCATACAACCTATAAAAGCCGCTCGATCACTTTCCCTATAGTTATTTGTAATTCCTAATCTCGATATAGTAACTCTATCTACGCTATTATTTTTTAAAGTCCAATCTTCATTGAAAATCTGTCCAAATATCCCCATTTTTTCATATTTATAACTACCAGAGCCTTTCCTGTCCTCACTGCCTATTTTTTCTTGTTGTGCTGTCGGCAGAACAATTTCCGTAGATTTACGGGCATGGAAGCTAAGTAGGATACCATTTCTAATCGCCTGACAGCTTTCGTCCGATAGCCTACAACTCGTGGTTTTCCCATCACCATCGACAACCCTGACAATCGGGCTCTTCGCTCCACATATTTCTGTAACAATACTAACATCACGAGCTTGCTTTCTGGGTAGTGTTATTGTTGTCCCATCAAAGAGCTTGGTTGTTAAAGGAAACTTTTCACATTCTGACTGGTGTTTTATAAATCCATCAAACGGATAACTGCCCTCACAGTAAACACACATTTCCATAGGGATCTTACACTCAGGTTCGTGCTTCTCTATCTCTTCAATATTGCCTGTAAGCCCACAGATTATACAGCTGAACTTCTCACAATCTGGAAAATGCGCTTCCAATAATGCCTTGCCCATTGTTTCATTACACCCGGCGGGGCAGCTGTACTCGATGTTATTGAATAATTCTTCCTGTTCTTTATTGATTTTACCGTCACCATCCTGCTTATCAGGTGAACGACAATTTGGACATACCTTGTTATCCTCCGGCAGCTTTTTGTGGCATTCTCGGCAAAGTATGTGTCGATCACTTGAACTACAGTATAAAACCGGATCAACGGGTAAATATTGACAAACAGTACATTCATTGATTTTCGACTTCGGGATTGTAGTAAGAACATCATATTCTTTTTTATTCCCCTTTCTTGTCAGCTCTATCAGAACACTATGGTAATTGCCTTCAAAACTTTTCAAATGCGAACGGTAAAGACTTATTGCCACATTATTTGATATTTTTGGATTCATAACGCCCCTCTAACATGCTGGTTATATCAAAACTTTGCCAGCAATTATCAAATCACTGATTAAAATAACTATCAGTAATCAAGGTGTCAGATTTTCTAACTAACGAGATAAGAAAAGAGCTTCACCAGCACAAAGGGAGAAACTGGATCATGGTTTGTGCGCAGGTCAGGAAAGCTCTGGCTTTATGAAGATAAGCCAGGGTATGAGTAAGTTTTAATCGCCAGGATTGATGAATAATTCAAATAGTTTTCTAAAGCGCGGAGAAGCTATCAGGCATGCCGGGTGACACAATACTGTTTTGATTCGCAACACTTGCACATACTGTTGCCTCCATCATCACGGAACGGGCCGCATTGGGGGTTTTTGTTGGCAAAACTGCGATACAAGTGCTGGACGGTAATCCAACCGGCCGAAGCCATAAAGATCACACCAACAGCAATAAGATATTTTTCAATCATCAGCTTTTATCTGCACAGCTCTTAACTACGTCGCTCTTAACAGAGTATTGTGTTGACACATTTTCCACCACCCAAGAGGGCAGAACGGTGATGGAAAATGTGTCGATACTTGTCAACCTTACAAGTTACGCCAGACCAGCGAAGCCCATAAAGGCCAGAGACAGAACACCACCAATCATCAGGGTCATTGCAGCGCCCTGAGCGATATCGGGAGTTTTGGCCAGTTCCAGCTTCTCGCGGATACCTGCCATCAGCAGCAGTGCCAGGGTAAAGCCGGCACCGGCACCCAGAGCGAATACCAGGCTCTGAATGAAATCGTACTCACGGGAGGTCTGGAACAGGGTCAGACCCAGAATCGCACAGTTCGTGGTGATCAGCGGCAGGAAGATACCCAGAGCCTGGAACAGGGCCGGGCTGAACTTCTTAACCACCATTTCTACCAGCTGTACAGAAGATGCAATAACCGCGATGTAACAGATCAGGCGCAGGAACTCGATACCGAGGTCGCTGAGGATCAGGTTAATCGCATAGGCAGCTGCGGAGCTCACCACCATTACGAAGGTGGTGGCCATGCCCATGTTCAGGGACGTATCAACCTTGTTGGATACACCCAGAAACGGACAGATACCGAGGAACATCGCCAGTACAAAGTTACTGACGACAGCTGCATTCATAAAAATGCTAAACAGACTGTCTTCCATCAGGCTTGCCCTCCAGCTACAGCACCATCGAGTTGAGCCTGCTCTTTACGCTTTTTGTTCCACGCAAAGATAATCAGCCAGCAACCCAGAACGAAGAATCCACCTGGGGGCAGAACCATAACAACCCATGGTTCAAAGCCGACAGGCATAATGCCTACACCGAACAGAGCACCAGCTCCCAGAATCTCACGTACAGCACCCATACTCAGCAGCGCAATCGTGAAACCAATACCGGAACCAAAGCTGTTCACGATAGTAGCACCCAGTTTCTGACGGGAAGCGTAAGACTCGGCACGGCCCAGAATGACACAGTTCGCCACGATCAACTGGATAAAGGCACCCAGTGCGTTGTACAGATCGAGGCTGATAGCCTGGATCAGATAGTCAACGATGGTTACGAAGGTCGCGATGATGACGATGTAAGCAACAATCCGCACCTGCTTCGGAATAAAATTCCGGAAGATGGAGATCAGGGCGCTGGACATCACCAGTACGAAGGTGGTCGCCAGGCCCATACTGATTGCATTAATCGCGGAGTTGGTTACCGCCAGTGCCGGGCACATACCCAACAGCATGACGAATACCGGGTTTTCTTCCCAAAGACCTCTCAGGAAGGTATCCGCAGTCACCTGCTCATATTGATTGGGCATGCTCATTTGGCGCCCTCCGCTTTGATCCCTTGTTCTCTAATAAGAGGAAGTTGCTTGACGATCACAGGCAACAGCTGCTGGGCACTGCTGTTAATAGCATTACCAACGGCGGTTGAAGTGATGGTTGCACCACTGATTGCGTCAATTTCCCAGGGGTGCTGCTTGGACTTGTTAGGTACAGTCTTGATGGCGTTAGCCAGTGCAGTACCAGCGTCGTTCAGCTTGGCAACCAGATTGTCAAAGTTGGCCAGGAACTTCTGGTCGGTTACAACCTTGTCACCCAGACCCGGAGTTTCGGTCATGGTCAGGATCTGATACTTGATCACAGCTTCCTTTGCAGGGCTGTAGCCAAACATCACGTAAACCGGACCAGCGTAACCAGTAGCAACACCAGGAATCGCCATACCAATCAGGGAACCGGCATTATCGTAACCGGCGTAAACCAGAGTACCGGTCGCGCCTTCAGGTGCAACAGCCAGCTTGTCACCTTCAAGGATGAAGGTCTTACTGATGCTTGCACCAGGTACCACGTTGAATACCGCAGCTTCGGTGGCAGCTTTTTTGTTGGCAGCGATGTAGGGGTTAGCCCACTGCACAATCAATACCACGAACAGACCGGACAGCATGGCAATCACAGCCAGGGTACGGAACATGGCAAAACTGGGTGGTGCAGGAACGACTACTTCGTCCTCAACATTCACGGCAGGAATCGTTTCACTCATTCTCTTACTCCTTCACCGGCTTGCGAGCAGCGCGCTTTTGTGAACCAAAAACGGTCGGCTGGGTGAAGCTGTCGATCAGAGGCGCACAGGCGTTACCAATCAGAACCGCATACATCGCACCTTCAGGCAGAGAGCCGAACAGACGGATGATGACGGTCAGGGCGCCGATCATCAGGCCATAGATCCAGATACCTTTCTCAGTCAGCGGCGTGCCAACCATATCGGTTGCCATGAACACTGCAGCCAGCATCAGACCACCGGAGAACAGCATGAACACTGGAGAAGGATAAACAGATGCATCCATCAGCCAGAAAGGCAGACTGGTCAGGGCAGTACCCAGCATAACGGCCGCTGGAATCTTCCAGCCCATCACGCCTTTCCATACCAGCCATGCGCCGCACAGCAGGATCAGCAGGGCAGCAGTTTCACCGCTGGAACCCGAGATGGTGCCAAACATCAGATCAGAAACGCTGGCGAAGTCGCCACCACCACCGATCGCTTTCAGAGGGGTTGCACCACTCCAGCCGTCGATCTGGGCATTGATCCAGCTTGAACTATCAGCAGGCGTCATAAATGGCGCTGCCAGGGTAGATGGAATAAAGGAGCTGAAGCGCTCAGGCAGGAAGCCGGGAGTCCAGGTAGTAATGGAAACCGGGAACGCAGCCTGTGCAAAAGCACGACCAACCAGAGCCGGATTGAATGGGTTCTGACCCAGACCACCGAACAGCACCTTGCCCAGGGCAATCGCTACGAAGCCAGACAGAGCAGCCATCCATAGCGCGAAGCCAGGTGGCAGAGTCAGGCCCAGCAGCAGACCGGTAATCACTACACTCTTTTCACGAGACCAAAAGCCCTTGCGGGAGTCGGCAGGCTTGCCAGCCAGACGGTTGAACAGGGCTTCAGTACCAACACAGGACAGCGTTGTCGTCAGCAGCAGCGCGAAAGCACTCAGACCAAACAGGTAGATTGACCAGAGGCTTACTGGCAGCAGTGCGATTGTCACACTGTCCATAATCTGCCGGACCGTCAGCGTCTTTTTCAGATGCGGAGAGGTCCGGATTTTCATAGACACTCTTTTTTGAAAATCGGGATGTCCAGACATTATTCAGTAATCCTGCCGTTAGTCCTTGTTCCGCTGCATGTGGCCGCCTTTGGCGACACGAATCAGCTGAGTCAGAGGGATGTTGGATGGGCAGACGTTCGCGCAGCAACCGCACTCGAAGCAGTCCCACAAGTTGAACCTGGATGCCATCTCTTCATAACGATCGTTCTGTGACAGACGACCCAGCATGCTTGGGTTCAGGAACATTGGGCAGGCTTCCACGCAGGCGCGGCAGTTGATGCAAGGCATCTCTTCCTGCTCTTCCGGAGAAGGCAGCTCTTCCTGTCCGAATACCAGAACACCGGTAATACCCTTGGTGCAGGCGATGTCAGTTGTCGCAACAGCGGCACCCATCATCGGACCACCCAGAATTACCATGCCAGGGTCCTCAATCGCACCCGCATGCTTCAGCAGGTAAGGCAGTGGAGTACCCACAGGTACCAGGTAGTTACCAGGATTGGAAACACCGGGACCACTCACAGTCACAATACGCTCAACCAGACCACGACCTTCGGGTACCAGTTCACCGATCTGGGCGAGGGTACCCACGTTGAACACAGCACAGCCGATGTCAGCAGGAATGCCACCGGATGGAACTTCCAGATCCAGCAGGCTCTTGATCAGCATTTTTTCTGCGCCCTGCGGATAGCAGGTCGCAACGGCTTCACAGGTAATATCACTGTTGTCGCCAGACGCTGTGGCAATCGCCTCGCGAATACGATGGACAGCGTCCATCTTGTTGTCTTCCACACCGATAATGGCCTTGGTGGCGCCGCTGGTCTGCATAACCAGACGGATACCCTTGATCATGTTCTCGGCGTACTCGAGCATGATCCTGTGGTCGCAGGTAAGGAAGGGTTCACACTCACAGCCGTTACCAATGAGTGTGGTAATGTTCTTGCCCTTGGGGGCTTTCATTTTCACGTGGGTCGGGAAGGCGGCGCCGCCCAGACCTACGACACCAGCATTCTGTACGGCTTGTACCAGCTCGTCGTCAGACATCGCATCGGTATCAACAGTTTTGCTATACAGGATTTCCTGGGTAGAAGACGGCCATGTGCGAATAATAATCGCAGGGCCTTTCTTGCCATCCGGCATTGGGACCAGTCTGTCGACAGCAACAACAGTACCGGTAACAGGCGCGTGCAGCGGCGCAGATACAAAACCGCCAGCTTCAGCGATAGGCTCGCCACGTACCACGTCCTGACCTTTAACCACGATGGGCTTGGCAGGCGCGCCACGATGCTGAGACAGAGGCAACACCATTTCCTTGTAGAAAGGAATGCGGCGAATAGCCTTGTGCTCAGTTAGCTCTTTGTGTTCCTCCGGATGAATACCGTGACGGAAGCGGCCTTTGCCTCCGAACATCTGGAGAAAACCTTTCTGAGATTTCTTCATAAGGACAATCCTGAAGTTACCAACAAAATGAATTGCCTTCTGACGGCAACTCCAATGCAAGAGGTGCCGGTGGCGGGGTTTATGTTTTCAAAGGCCATGGATGGCCTGATAGCGCCCCGGAGCAAGGACAGCTCCGAGGCGCGGATAAACATAAACCTCGTTACCGGCACTGACTCCGAAAAAGCAGAGTCAGCACCTCAAGCGAGATTACTGGAACTTCTCAGCACGCTTGATCAGCTTCTCAACATCCTTTTCGCCCATATCCATAGGCGCTCCGGGATGCAGACAGCCAGCTGGGCACTTCTCAGCCGCCTTCACGATATCCTTGAAAGGACCGCCCTGGGCATTGGCTACAAAAGCAGTACCGTCGTCAGCTTTGCCGAAGATGCTGGAGTTGATATTGATGCAGTCGTCACATGCGGTGCACTCACCAGTCTCGATCCATACTGCGTCACCGGAAGGTGCAGCAGCTGCAGCGGGAGCGTCTGCGGCAACAGGAATCATGCTGGAAGCGCTGGCTACTGCAGAAACGTTGCCACCGGCCAGTTGCTGGATAGCGGACGTCGCAGCACCGGCGAACTCAGCGCGGGCCTTGTCTTCAGCTTCCTTGATGGCGTTCTTAACGTCCTGACCAGTGATGCTGCGCAGCTGGTTCCAGAAGTGAACACGCTCTTCACAGGAATCAACCATTGGCTGTGCAACCAGTACACGTACCAGGTGGTTGTTCTTGTCGGTACCCATAACGTATGGGAACAGGCCATCACGATCTTCTACAGACAGTTCCAGGAACTCGTGCAGAGGAATCATGTCGTCATTCCAAGCTTCTACAGGCACTTTCTTGAAGTGCTTGCTGAAGCGGGCTTCGGTCATGGCGAAGTCAGCAAAGGTCAGAGGCAGAACCATCTTCTGCTCAGCACCCTGCTCATCAACGTAGCGGATGGTTTGTTCCAGCCACTTCTTGTCCAGACCGGCGTTACCTTCCAGGCTGGAGCAATCGATGATGCTGTCACCGTGTTCAGGGTTGTAGCTGAACAGTGGGTAAGCACGGGAATCAACAGCAACCTTGGCCTGAGTCTTGGCTACGTCATCAGCCACACCGTGTTCTGCAGGACATACACAGTAGATGTTGAACAGCGCAGGACGACGCGCGTTCAGACCATCGATGAAGCCTTCCAGCAGGTGAGTGGTGTGAGAGATAGAGCTCTGCAGGATGTAAGAGGTGCGGTGAGCCAGACCGATGAGGCTGATCTCTTTACGCTTCTCTTCAATCTTACCTGGCTTCGCCTTGCCGTAAGGAGCCATGTCGGCAACCTGACCAACGAAGGAGGAAGTACAGGCCTGACCACCAGTGTTGGAGTAAACCTGGGTATCCAGAACCATAACCTTCAGTGGGTGACCGGAGGCCAGCAGACGAGACATGTTCTGGAAGCCGATGTCGTACATCGCACCGTCACCACCGATCGCCACGATTGGAGGACACAGGTGGAATTCTTCATCGGAGAAATCTCTCCAGTTGAAGTGAGTCATGAATTCGTCGTGCTTGGCGAAGTCATAACCTTCTTTCAGTTCGATCTCAGCCTGACGCAGCAGCTTGAAGCCGTCTGCCATCTTGCACATGTGACCTTCGAAGATACCCATTGCCAGAGATGGGCTGTCCTGGAACAGGTGGTTGGCCCATGGGAACGGATATGGGTTGTATGGGTAGGTAGCACCCCATACAGAAGTACAACCAGTTGCGTTGGTAGCACCCATGAACGCACGACCAGTGCCGTGGTTACCATCGGTGTACAACCACTTGAGGTGCTTCAGTTTTTCCATCAGCTGGGTAACCCAGCGCAGCCACTTGGCATCAATAACCTTGTCGGAGCTCTGACCCATGCTTTCGGTCAGACCGGACAGAGTCAGGTCGTGGCCCTTGTGCTCTTCGATAGCCTTGGCAACAGCGGAGGTATCGGAGAAGTCAACGTCACCGGCCAGCTTCATGCGAACATGAGTTTCCAGCTGGGCAACCAGTTGGTCGATCTGAGCCAGGTGCTTCTTGACGCGAGGCTGCATCAGGGAGCTAACAGTACTGGTGAACAGGTGGATAACAGTCTTTTCTGCACAGCCCAGGCACGCACCGTCACCGGATACAGTCGCCATGTAGCTGTCTTTGTTCATCAGCATGGTTTCCAGCGCACCGATCTTCTCGTCGAGATCGTCGATACGGTTGAACTGGGCACCAGTGGTTGGCAGGTCGTTCCAGAATTCCCAGTTCTTGCGAATACGTGCAACGTCTTCTTCAGTCTGAGGTTCTGCAACCAGGGCACCTTCGCTACATACGCGAACACACTCCATGCAACCCTTACAGGTCATTGGGTTCAGAGTGATGGAGAACAGACCGCCGGAGCCCTTCTGCTTCTTCTCCATGTTGGTGTAGTAAGGCTTGGTGATAGCGAAGCCGAAGTCACCAACGATATCCAGGAACTGGGCGAATTCTTTCTCCAGACCGGACTTCTTCTTCTCGTCAGATTCGTCAGCCAGACGTTCCAGTACAGCCTGATCGATCAGACGGGTAACGTTGGCTGCTTCACCTTGCTGGTCAACCAGGGCGCGAACACGCTTCTCGAGGGCGCGGGTTTCACGACGCAGGTACAGGGTAGGCATACCCTTGGTTTCGATGCGATCAACAGCTGTCTTGAAGACTTCTTCCAGCGTGTTGGCCAGACCAGGCAGTGCGCTGTCAGGACATACGGTGTAGCAGTCGCCACAAGCAGTACACTTCTCAGGAATGTACTTTGGATACTCGAAGCGGATCTGAGTCATGTCACGGTACATACCGGTGCCGGCAGGCATCAGGGACATGGACATGTTTGGATCGGCTGGGTTGTCGTTACCCTGACCCTTCACGTAGAAGGAACCAACCTTATCCCAGAAGTCGTGCAGAGAGCTCTGTGGGTTGCTGGACTCAGGGGAGCGGCTCAGCATAACTGGCAGCTTCTCTTCCTTACGTACAGCTTCTTCGTATACGCCAACAACCTTTTCGGTGATTTCGACGACTTCGTCGAAGCCACGACGTACAACACGGATGTTGTCGGTTACGATGCGCTCGCCTTTATGACCGAACTTGGCGCGCAGCTGACCTTCGATAGCTTTGAAAAGGCCTTCTTCATCCAGACCGGCTTTTTCCATCAGAGGGGAAGCAGCGAAGAAGGAGCCCTGGAATACGTTACCCTGCATACGGAACTGCAGTTCAACGTTGGACGCTTCTTCACGGGCAATCTTGAAGCCGTCGATGAAGAATACGCGGATGCCGCGATCAACGATCTCCTGCTGGAACTTGCGAGGAATCTTGGCCCAAACTTTGTTTGGATCAGTTTCTTCACTCTGGATGATGAAAGTACCGCCTTCCTTCAGACCCATCAGCGGGTTGGAGTGGCTGAATACTTTCGCATCTGGAGACATTACCACGTCAACGTAGGTGTGCTCACAGTTGATGCGGATAGGTTCTGGAGCTGCAGACAGGTAGTAAGTTGTCGGCATACCCTTCTTTTCAGAACCGTACTTAGGATTCGCACGGATGTCATAACCCAGCAGATCGTACAGGGTCATGGACAGGTTCTTACCTGTGGTGATCATACCCCAGCCGCCGATGGAGTGCATGCGTACGGTGATAGCACCTTCAGGCAGCAGGTTAGGGTTCTCAGAACCCTTCAGGGACAGTTCCTTAACGTGTGGGTACGCGTCCAGGATTTCCTGACGACGAATTTCGTCTTTAGGGTTGGCAGCTTGTTCGCGAACGAAGTCGATACCCAGGTAGAAGAATGGCTTCTGCGCGCCATCGTCCAGCATGTTTTCGATAGCCGCGATTACGCCTTCAGGCTGGAAGTCACGGGAACCCAGGCCGTAGCAGCCAGAATACATGCGAGGAGCATCGGTAGCAGCGAAGCTGTCGTACAGTGGGTAAGGTTTCTTACCTTCTGGAGCCATGCCATTTTCCAGACACTTGGTCAGAACTGCACGCATTTCACGGATGATTGGCAGATCTTCTGCCAGAGGCTGGTCAGTACGCTCCAGTACACAAACGCCCTTACGGCCTTTCAGTGCAGCGCCCAGCAGATCACCTGGGAACGGACGGAACATAGTCAGGTTAACAACACCCATCTTGATTCCACGCTTCTCGCGCATGTAATCAGCAACGGCGTTGGCCTGCAGAGGCATGGAACCCTGACCTACGATAACGTACTCAGCGTCTTCCATCTTATAGAAAGCAGCACGCTGGTAATGACGACCAGTCAGCTCACCGTATTCCTTCATGCAGCGATCAGTGATTTCACGGATGTGCTCGAAGAAGTAAGGACGCTGGGCAGCAACAGACTGCATGTATGCATCCTGGTTCTGTACAGGACCAGCTACGATGGGGTTATCAACGTCCCACAGCTCAGGTACACGACGGCGCTTAGGACCGTAGATCATCTTCTGGGCAGGAGTTGGGCAGTCGATGATGTCGTCTGGACGACCACAGAATTCTTCAACCAGCTCACGTTCAGGAACCATAACAGGCTCGATCAGGTGAGTCGTCAAGAAGCCGTCCTGGGCAACGATGGCAGGAGTCAGGGACTCTTCTGCAATTTTACGACCGATCAGGTTAAGGTCAGCCGCTTCCTGTGCAGTGGCACCGAACAGCTGGAAGAAACCAGTGTCGTCCACACAGTGGTAGTCATCGTGGGAGCAGTGTACGTTCAGAGTGGACTTGGTCATCGCACGTGCGCCAACGTTCAGAACGTAAGGCAGACGCTTACCAACCGCTGCGTACAGGGATTCGTGCATATACGCGATACCCTGGGCGGAGGAGAAGTTGGTGGCACGCAGACCGGACATGGCCATACCGGCTGTAACAGCGGCAGCAGCATGCTCAGACTCAGGCTCAACGAAGATCAGCGGCTTGCCGCCAACGTTTACGTGACCCTTGGCGGATTCGATTGCCCAGTATTCACCCATCTGAGTGGATGGCGTGATTGGATAGGCACCAGCAGCGTCGGAAGCTTCCCGCTCACACATGATAACGGCAGTGTTGCCGTCCATCGCCATGCGTTTGCCGGGGTACTTCACATTATTAGCGACTTGATGGTCAGGTTCTTTTTTCACGGTCATTACCTGAGTTAACTGAGCTGCAGACTTTGCAGCTAATTGAAGGTTCTCTGCCAGCCCCCGGGTGACCGATTCACCGGACGGGTTCCCGGCAGAAAGCCGAAAAAAATACCAGCAACCCTATCTGGCTACTGGCAGTGCATCCTTACGAAGTACCTTACGGGCAGCTTCGCCTTTATGGACCTTGCCTTTATCCAGCCAGACAATCGCGCCGGTTGGGCAACGATCGGTTACCTGACGGGTCAGCTTGTCATTCTTGCTGTAATCAATAGTGGCGAGGTTATTGGTCATCGCGATGACGCCGGCAGGCGCATCAGCAGCACAACGGGTGCAGGCGTTACAGGCCACATCACAATCCGCTTCAGCCGCTTCACCATGCTCCAGGTTTTTACAGGCAACCCAGAGTTTGTGGTTCTCGGGATGAATGGAGAACAAACCACGGGGACAGGCTGTCACACAGTCACCACAGCCAGTGCACTTTTCTTCATCAACAACAGGAAGACCGTTGTCGTCCATAGAGATGGCATCGAAAGTACAAGCGTGGGAACAGTCCGCCATACCCAGGCAACCCCAGCTGCAACCTTTACCGCCACCGGCTACAATATCGGCGGCCCGGCAGCCATCCAGACCTTTATAGCGGGCACGCTGCCAGGCAACGTGGTTACCGCCGGCACAGGCCAGACGTGCGAGTTTCTTTTCCTGGGCACCCAAACCGACACCAAGAGTGGAGGCGATCAGGCCGTTCATATCTGCGCTGTTGGCAGTGCACTGAGAAGGAGAGAATTTACCTTCCACCAGACCTTCTGCAAATGCTTTACAGCCGGGCTGGCCGCAGGCACCACAGTTGGCACTTGGCAACAAGTTTTCTACTTCTTCTATACGGGGGTCTTCATATACATAAAGACGTTTATTTGCCAGTACCAACAAAACAGCAAGCAAACCACCAAGGGCTGCCATAAATACTGTGGCACTGGTTATAGTCAAGCTGGCATCCAAGGTAAGCTCTCCTTCCAGAGGCCATCCGTTAATTGCGGGAAATACAATTTCAAATTAACAGACACGCACCTGAATTAAGCGCACTTAACAAAAGTAAGAACTGGTACTGACTGATACAACTTGAGATTGTTCAAAGATTATTGATTATTTTCTTTTCTGTTGAATTGATATAAGTCACGAACAGAGTTTGAAATAAAAAAATACGCGACCGAATACTATTATTTTTATTAGTTATGGATTATCAAACGTACAAAATAGGCACTTTTCTATCGTTTGGCTCTGTAAGGCATGGCTATCTGCAGACTCAAAAAAAATTGCGCACTAAACTTTTGTTGTAACAGATTCTTAACAAAACTCGAGAACGATTCGCTAATTAAGAATCATTTTCATCTAAGCAACTCATAATCAAGAACCTCGTTAAATTAGTTTTATTACCAAAGTAATTTAATAAGTTTTAATTATCGTATTAACTACATAGCTCCACGTATTTGACACGTACCAATAACCACCTATCAAATAGGTATTAATTCACCCTTCTTTTATTACCAATGAATAAACAATCAAACTCGCACACTATTTCCAGTTACAGAGACTACAAATATAACCAATAGCGTCTACCTTTGAGGTCTGTCGATTTCTGTCAGTTGGCTTTTGCTATGCTCAAATCCAAACACCTCAGGTTCTTGTTCTTGTCGGCGTCTATTCTCTATGCTTTTCACAACCCCAGCGCTTACTCTCTTACTCCTCCTGCATCGCCATCCAAAAAGCCGCCAGCATCCCCAACTGCACCGCCAGCACTCAAAAAAGCCAAAACTGATAATACAGATTCATCAGATGAGGATAATATTTCCGCATCCCCCCCCCTGCAGCCCAAGAACCCTAAGACCCCGCCATCACTGATCTCAGATACATCAGCCCAAGACAGAGATTCTCCTCTGTATTGTAATGAAGATGCAAATTTATTCCCTCCCTCCCCAGGAAATGATTCACTTCAGAATCTCCTAGAATATGCTCACAAAAGCCCACCAAAAACCCCCTCCGATGGTGGTGGCGCTAACGATGATAGTGATGGTGTCAGCGGCTATGACCAGGAAGAAACTGCAACACCGCGCATGAAAGATGAAACAAGCGATTATCAAAGCAATGAGGAGACCGCCGATACTTTGTGGAGCCTGATGGAAAACCAGGATCACATACAAAGGTTTATGGTTCGCCTGTTTATACCAGACGTCGTTACCAATATGGGTAAGCCCAGGAAAACTCGGGGCAGCAAAAAAGCTACTGATTCCACTGAACTTAGCGTCAGTAAGGCAGCGGCTCTTATAAGGCTGGCAAATACCTTTCATGAGGATGAGGATGAGCATACCAAGCCAGATTTCATCTCTCTTCTTTTGGCCATCAACTCAATACTGACCAGCAAAGAATCAGGACAGCTTCTGGAACTGAGCAAGTCTAAAAAGTCATTCCAGGAGCTGGCCCTATCGCTCTTTACCGTTGACCCGAATAACCCTCAAGAAGGCGGTTTTGAAAACGCTAAGGCAAATGCTGAAGCTCGCCTGTTACGCATTAAAGGTGATCGGTTATCAGTTACAAAGGATAATAGCGATAGCACCCGCCAAAATTTCCTAAAACGTTCTATACACAAAGAGAGGTTGATAGATAGCCTTAAAGCTGAATCATCCCAAAACCAAGAATTAACGAAAACCCTCGAGACAGCCAGGGACGAGAATATAGTAGAAGTGACCTACCCCCAAAGCCCTGCTGGGTCGAGCGGGGATGCATCGCCATCAACAGAGCCGCTAACCCTGCGATGTGCACCAAAAGAAATATTTCAAATTTCGCCAACTGACTTCAATATGGGCGAACTTGAGGGTGAGGAACTGCAGGCTTTCCGTGATAAGTTGCAGCTAACCGTATACCCACTACCAGCATCACTTGCCATACCATCTATGGAGTTTATCTTAGAAAAGGTAGCCGCTAAATTACTCGACACAGAAAAAAGCAGCACAGAAAAAAGTGAATCTTTAACTCAACTTCTGCTGGAACCTGTTCTGACCATTGTCCCGTTCGCTGATAAAAACAGGGAAACCATGTTAGTCATGTCTCAGATTCTTTCCTTGCTATTTAATCTGCCTCCGCCAATGCTTTGGGATGAGAATAACCTGATAAGCTTTGAAGACGATAACAAACACATAAAGGAAGATTTAACCAAAGGTATAAAAGCAGGAAGCGTCCTGGCCGTTTCACTTCTGTCACAGGAATCGCTACCCGACGATATCCATAACGACTCAGGTGACTCCATTAGATTAACACCCGAGAATAATAGTCATCAAAAGGAATTGCGTGACCTTGAACAACGGATCATCCTGCCAGATCTGGATGAGGATATTACGGCCCTGTTAATAGGGGCATCAGATGAATGGAAACAGCGCCTGCATGGGGTAACTCCAGAAAGGTAAGGAGGCCTACCTCCATCGAAAAACCATTTAGAGCATTTCTTCCGCTCAGTGCCTGGCCATGTTACTTGGCGGAAGAACTTTTTTTTCAAAAACGGCTCTGAAGATGCTAGAAAAGGCTCTACGGTCACCCTGAAGCACACTATTCTTTTATCAAAGTCAAATAATATTAACAGCAGCAGCCTGGAACTCGTGCCTCATGGGATAAAACTTTTCATTTAGCAATACCTGTCTACTTTTTCACACTGCCAGCTCATAGATGAATTGATGAACTAAAGCAACAGAAGGAGTAAGACGCTGATGCGCAAATCAAGCAGGCCATGCTGTTTCAGTCTCATAACATTATTTATTGTTATTCTATCTCTGACCACTAACGCGTTTGCACATGGAAAAAAAGACTCCTCAAGTGATGTGCGCTCATCTTCAGCACCACCTCCTATTACTGATAAAAAGCCCGCCCCCCAAACTCGAAAGTTTTCATTAGATGAGGAGGAACTATTACAATCACTCCCCGAAGCCAGATCATCCCTGCAAACCATTCTAGCCAGTCTGGCGAGCGTAAAGATCAAAAGGTCAGCATTTTCCTCTGGAAAAACAAGCCCAAAACTATTAGCCAGTACATCTCAAACGAGTTATGCGGTGAATGTTGTCAAAAGAGCGCCACAACTTGTCCTTAACAATGAGGATATACGCAGGCTGACGCTCACTGCTATTTTTCCCGGAATCATCAGTGACATTGATAAAGCATCCCGTACAGAAAGTGGCAAACAGGTGGTTCAAAATATAGCTTTATTACCAGTTCACCAAACTGCAACCATCTTAAAGCTGCTGGAAAGCTTTCATAATCAACACCCCCTCAGAAGCTCCACTTTTGATCCAGCCTATCTCACTTCAAGAGCATTAAGTCTTCTCATTAACATAGTATTGGTCGCTGAGAATCTTGCTGAATTGGTTGGCTTCGCCAATAGTCATCTTTCTTTTGACGAGATGGTTATATCACAGGCAAAGAAAGCCTCACCAATCACCATTGATTCCTCGGATCAATCATCGCTATTAAGTTCTGTTTATACTCTGGAAGCAACCCTGCTAGAAAAACTGGGACACGAAGTCCCACATGAAACGAGATATCAATACGGGTATGATTTCATAAATAAAAATGAAGAAACACAAATAGTAACAGCGCAGATGATATCACTTCTCGACACCTATCATGGATCTGTGCATTCCTCGTATAACAGCCCCAAAATCAAATACAGCCATGATGTACTCAAAGGGAACTACGTAATCTTTTCAAGTAAATCAACAACAAGAAGCCTATTACAACTAGAAAGATTTGAGGCATTACAGCAAGTGCTAGCTTATGATTATCAACTGGAACTCCCACTTAGACCATGTGATTTACACAATGATAAGATTCTGATAGAACTTGAAACAAAAGAACTATCAAGATTTGATGACGTAATGATAGAGCTGTTAAATCCATTGTTCAAGCTCACCTCAGAGAAGCACACCACATCAATGCCCCAAGCTTCCGCTTCCCTATATGACGATAATAACGAAAGAGAGAATGAGCCTGCCGAAAAACCGAAAACTCTTGCTCTACTAGCACATGAAAGGCGTAGACTTATGTTTCAGTTATTTTTCCCGGAGGATCTTCAGCACCTTGAGTATTCATACAAAGAAAGCGGTGATTCAGAAACTATGAAAGCCAACATGCAGCTCATCTTTGAACATGTTGAACTGCCACTCCACAAGACTTCTGCAATTATCAGTTTGCTTGAGATCTACCGTAAGCAGCAACCTTCTTTTGACCTTGACTACCTTCACAGTGATATATCAAGACTGCACATAACAGCATTATCTCATATTATTAATATAATTTTATGCGCGAAAGAAACTTCCGAAATTTCCACAACTGCCAAAATTATCGAAGAAGAACATTACACCTTTGACCAAGTTGTAATATTATTATCACGCCTTCCGCTTAAATCCATACATAATCCTACCAACGAATATGAATTGAATAATGCTTTAACTCGTTTAGCAAAGAAGACTGGTCATCAAAATGAATACATGATCCATTACTTTGATTTTAATGAAGAAAAATTCAAACAATTAAGCAAGCACACAAAAAAGGCCTCTGATTTACTAAGGGATATTAGTGATGACAAACACTCTTACCCCCCCAGTCTTCTCAGCAGCAAACTTTTCCTCAATAACGAAGGAAAGACGCTCATACCACTACCTGAGCATATTGACGATTTCCAACAAGCAAAAGCTCTCAAAGGCATTAATAAAGAAACCAAACTAGCGTCAACACCCTCATTAGACCGAAAAGACTCGGTAGTTCTGGAAACACTCCTCCACAGGGCTGCAATACAACTTGTAGAATATGGTGACACGAACTTTGGCAGCATCATCGCAGAACTACTACGTAGCACAATACTGTACGCGGCTCCCTTTGCCGATAGAAATGATGAGACCATGCATGTGATGACAAAGGTACTTCCACTTCTTGCACGCATAGCACCATCCCTGGATGCCGGGTGGAATTTAGAAATCGTGAATAAAATCCCGCTCATCTGCGAGGATGGTACCGACCCATTACCCACTATTATTCACGCTCACCAGCAGGGTATGTTAAAACTTTTAGGGCAAGAAGAGCTTGACAGTGATCGATTGAAAAAAACACGCGAGCCGAATTATTTAGAACATGCAAGCCCTGCTAAATTTTATCCAGCATCCCACGAAGCACATCAAAGTATATCAATCCAGGAAAGAAGAACGATAAAAAAGCATGATGAAATCATTGAACAATTACTCGAGGGGTTAATTCCCGAGGAGCTTGTTGAGCCATTTTAAAAAATGGCTCATATAATCTAATGTAAATCATTTTCAGCCTTGGCAAGCCATTATTGCCGAGGCTGCTTCTATTAACCAAGATTCAGTGCTACATCAACCTGTCGATTATCAGGAATCTCGCTGTAAGACAGCACTTTCATTTCAGGTGCGCACAGGCGGGCGAAACGAGCCATCAATGGTCTCAGCTGTGGCGCAACCAGCAGTATCGGTGCCTTGCCGCTTTCCAGCATCTGACGGGTTACATCCGGCATAAACTGTTGCAGCTGCTGAGTAATATTGGGTTCCAGTGGAATAGCATCCGGCGCAAAGTTGGTACCAGCACCTGCCTGCTGGGTTTTCTGATAAGCCTGAAGCAACAACTGTTCCAGACCCTGGGCAATGGTAATCACCGGAATCATTGGCTCCATACCAACAATACTGTCGATAATGGTACGACGAAGAGCAACCCGAACTTCACCCGCCAGCTGAACAGGATGTGTGTATCTGTTGGTTGCATCTAAGAGCGCGCCACCAATGGTGCGAATATCAGACAGTGGTACTTCATCGAGCAGAAGCTGCTGGAGAACCGCACGAAGAGTAGTCACTGTCATTTTGCCCGGTATCAGCTCTTCGGCCATCTTTGGTGCCAGGGCTGTGAGTTTTTCCACCAGCTTCTGAGTCTCTTCAAAACCAAGTAGCTCATGGGAGTGATCTTCCATCACCTTGCTAACATGAGTTGCGACAACCGTAGCCGTATCAACAACCGTCCAGCCAAGGGCAACGGCTTCATCACGCTCATCCTTTTCAATCCAGACAGCCGGTAGACCATAAGCGGGATCAATTGCGCTGATACCTTTAGGGTCACCGAATACCTGCCCTGGGTTCAAGGCCATCAACTTTTCAGGGTAAACGACACCTTCACTAACACCTACCCCCATTAGGGTTATGCGATAGGCTGTTGGTTGAAGCTTGAGGTTGTCCCGAATATGAACAGTCGGAACGAGAAAGCCCAGCCGGGTGGAAAGGCTCTTTCGAATGCCCTTGATTCGATCCAGAAGCTCGCCACCACGCTTGCGATCAACCTGACCTATCAGGCGGTAACCCAGCTCCAGACCCAGCATATCCACAACCGGTACATCATCCCATGACAGTTCACGGTTCTCTGCCATATCGGATGACGATGATACAGAGCTGGTCATACTCTTGGCTTCGTCCTGCTCACCTTTTGTAGCGGCCCTCTGGCTCATCCAGTAAGCTGCACCAGCAGAAATACTGCCCAGGCCAAGAAAAGCCAGATGAGGCATACCAGGAACAAGCCCCATCACGATCAACAAACCGGCAGACACGGTCAGCGCCCGTGGGGAACCAAACATCTGTCTGGTCACCTGCGAACCCATGTCCTCAGCATCGGAAACCCGGGTTACCATAATGGCGGCGGTTGTTGAGAGAAGCAGTGACGGAATCTGGGCAACCAGACCATCACCAATGGTCAGAAGTGCATATGTCTCAAAAGCCTGACCAAAAGAAAGATCATGTTGCATGGTGCCAATCAGGACACCACCAATAATGTTGATAGCCAGAATCAGCAAACCAGCAACGGCATCACCACGCACAAACTTGGAAGAACCATCCATTGCACCATAAAAGTCGGCCTCCTGGCGTACTTCTTCCCGCCGTGTTCGGGCAGTGTCCTGATCGATCAATCCGGCATTCAGATCGGCATCAATTGCCATCTGCTTACCAGGCATCGCATCCAGGGTAAAACGGGCCGTCACTTCCGAGATACGGCCACCACCTTTGGTAACCACCACAAAGTTGATGATTACCAGGATGGCAAAGACCACCATACCAACAACATAGTTGCCGCCGATCACCACATTCCCGAAAGCTTCAATCACCTTACCAGCGGCTTCCCCTCCGTTATGTCCATACAAAAGGACGACACGTGTCGAAGCTACGTTCAAAGCCAGACGCATTAATGTTGCTATCAGCAGAATGGTTGGAAATACCCTGAACTCCAGAGGTCGCAGGGTATAAACAGCCACAAGCAGCACAATAAGCGACAGTGCAATATTAAAGGTGAACAGCATATCCAGCAGGAATGGTGGAAGCTGCAAGGTCACCATACCCAGCATTGCCATCAGCAATACAGGTGTACCAGCATAGCGCTTGGCTAATGGCAGCCAGTCTCGGGAGGCTGTTGTTGTACTACTCATGGTTCATTCAATCAGTCTTTACTGGGTTCGTCTTTAGGGTCTGGTTTTACTTTTTTCTTCCAACCTTCGTCGTCGTACTCGTCCGGAACCTTAAATCCAGGCCTTACGGGAGGTCGGTTGCCACCCTGTCCCCGGCGATACATATCCAGCTGCTGGACATAAGCCAGCACCTGGGCAACAGCGAGGTACAGGTCGGCAGGAATTTCCTGATCCACTTTGGTGGAGTAATAAATCGCTCGGGTCAAATGTGGAGCCTCCACAATTGGCCGCGAACATTCACGGGCAATTTCCCGGATTTTCAAGGCCGTCTGGTCAGCGCCTTTAGCTGTTACAAACGGTGCTGATGCACGCTCAAGGTCGTACTTTATGGCGATGGAGTAATGAGTCGGGTTGGTGATGATAACATCTGCTTCCGGCACAGACTGCATCATGCGGCGGTTGCTCATCTCCCGTTGCAGCTGGCGTATCTTGCTCTTAACTTCCGGCTTACCTTCCACATCCTTATGTTCGTCCTGAACTTCCTGCCTGGTCATCATCAGTTTCTGCTTGTTATCCCAGATCTGGTAAGGGGCATCAATCAAAGCAATAAGCAGCAGAGCACTGCCGTATGCAAGGAGAGTCCAGCCAAGAATGCCGCAACCTTCATATATTGCCTGCATAATCGGCATACTGCCCAGAGAAAGCGACAGCGGATAACGCTTCCACAGAACAAACAGCAGACAACCGATGACCAGGATGATTTTCAGCATGGACTTGCCAACTTCAACCAGGCCCTTGACCGAAAAAACCCGGCCAATCCACTGAGCGGGATTCATGCGGTTAAATTTGGGCTGTAGAAGGCTTGTCTCAAACAGAAAACCACCAGTCAGACCGGAGCTGGCAATTGCAGCACCCGCAAGTATCGCAACAAAAGGAACAACAGTGATAACCGCCGTTAATGCAGAAGATTTCAGGTGCACAAACATATAAGCCAGGTCGTAGGCTTCATTTCGACCAAACGACAGGTTGTAGCGCAAAATACCTTCCAGCTGACCAGCGGCATACGGACCCGATAACTGCATCAGGAACCCGGCACTCATAATCAGTACAGCCGACAGTACTTCCCTTGAACGGGGAATCTGCCCCTCTTCACGACTTTTTCGGAGTTTTTTCTCCGTGGGTTGTTCTGTGCGTTCCTGGGAAGTATCTGCCATCTAGCCACCCACCAGTAAACGCAAGTAAATAAGGCCTTCCGTGGTTAGATTAACCAGCATCCCAGGCAAACTGGTCATAGCCAGATAAACAGTGGCCATACCAAACATCATGGTCATGGGAAAACCCAGAGCAATAATATTGAGCTGGGGCGCAGCACGATTCATAACACCAAAGGCCAGGTTAACCAGCAACATGCTGATAACAACCGGCAACGCAACAAGAAGACTGCTTGCAAACAACCAACTACCCAGTTTTACCAGATCCATCCAGAAATCATTTGGAAACCCGATACCAATTGGCAGAGTGGTAAAGCTGTCAAGCAAGACCGCAAAAACAACCAGATGCCCATCCATTGCCAGGAATGCCAGCATGGCCAGCGTCTGTATCCACTTACCCAGCACCGCCGTACCTGCACCATTGACCGGATCATTCATAACCGCCATGGCCAAACCCATCTGCATCGACATAATCTGACCGCCCATCGTGAAAACCGTCAGCCACAGCTTGAGAATAAAGCCAAAGGCAAGGCCAATTCCAACCTGCTGAAGAGTGATCAGGAGAGATTGCACAGAAAAAGGTTCGGTAACCGGAATATTGCCAACATTTGGGAAAATCAGAAATGTTAAAGACAACACTAGAGCCAGGCGCGCTTTTTTAGGTAACCCTGAGCCACCAAACATCGGCATCGCCCAGACTGCCGCAGCAATTCTGGTCATTGGCCAGAACCACTGACCAACCAGAGCTGTCAGGTCTGCAGTATTGAGCGTGAATGGCAGGGGCAGCATAAATAAAGCTACCCGATTAACGAGGGTATCTGGAAGAACAGGTTCTGGGTCAGCTCCATCAGCTTTTGAATCAACCAGTGCCCAGCCAGTCCCATGGTTATAAGAGTTGCCACCAATCGAGGCAGAAAGCTGAGTGTCTGTTCATTGATCTGGGTTGCAGCCTGAAAAATCGCCACAACCAGACCAACAACCAATCCTGGTCCTATCAGCACCAGAACCATCATCACGATCAGGCTCTGGGCTTCGCGAAAAATATCGACAACTGTTTCTGGAGTCATTCGCTATTACATCCCTTTACCACTGCTCATTAACTGCAGGGCTACCAGAAACTGGCAGCCAGCGTTCCCGTGATAAGGCTCCAACCATCAACCAGCACAAACAGCATTAGCTTGAATGGTAGAGAGATAACCAGAGGTGAAAGCATCATCATACCCATCGCCATCAAAACACTGGCGACAACCATGTCGATAACAAGGAAAGGTATAAAAAGCAGGAAGCCGATCTGAAAAGCCGTTTTCAGCTCACTGATAATAAAAGCCGGAGCCATTAACCGAAATGGTGTATCCATTTGATTTGCTGGCAGTTCAATACCGGACACATCAGACATTCGCGCAAGGTCAGTCTGACGGGTTTGCCGCAGCATAAATTCTTTCAAGGGAACACTGGCTTCGAGGGCAGCATTTTTCAGAGTCAGCTCCTCCTGTAGCCATGGTTGTATAGCCACCTCGTCAATGCGATCGTAAACCGGCATCATAATAAAAGCCGTAAGGAACAGCGCCAGACCAACAAGAACCGGGTTGGGAGGTGTCTGCTGCAGACCCAGCGCCTGCCTCATTAATGACAACACCACGATAATTCGGGTAAAACCGGTCAACACCATCAGCATGGCCGGCAGGAAGGACAAACCAGTCAGCAGAATCAGAATCTGCAATGTGGTGCTGTATTCCTGATTGTTGCCATCACTGATCACATTGAGCAGGGGGACATTCTGGGCAGAAGCCAGTTCCGGCAACAGGAGTGATGCGGTTAACAGCAGAAGCGCTGCAGCCTTTCCATTTAACCTCACGATGACTTCACCAGGCGGGACAGGATTTTTTGAAATTCACCGGGTGGAACTTTTGAAGCTTCTGTTTCTTCTTCCGGCCAGTCGTCCCAGTCTTCCAGACGACAAATGTTTTGTGCAGTGACACCAAGCAGAAGTGTTTTTCCCTGCACTCTGACCAGGCAGACTTTTTCATTTCGCCCGAGAGGAAAAACTTCCATCAACTTGATATGACGTCCCGCTTTCAGGCTGCCAGTCATAAGCCTGCGGGAGAGCCAGGCCATTGCCACGATTAATATGAGGACAACTGCCAGCATACCGGCAATATTCAGAAACTGGGTCGATGCACTGACCATAGGCTCTGCCTTTTTCAAACCTTCAGCAGAGTCACCTACAGCACCAACAGTGCCCGACAGAAAAGCCAAGCACGCAAGAATGAAGCGAAGCATCAGCCTAGAGGGCCTAACCGCTCGTTCACATTGACAACTTCAGTCAGGCGGATGCCGTAACGGCTGTTACTTTCTACGACTTCACCACGACCGACGAGCTTGCCATTCACTTTCACATCCAGCGGATCACCAGTATGGCGGTTCAGTTCAATGACTGTACCACTGCCCATGGACAGCAGCTCATTTACGGTCAGCTCCGTACTGCCAACTTCCAGAGACATAACAACAGGAATATCGAGGATGACACCCAGATCAGGGGTGACCTGCTCAGCAACAGTTTCCTCAAAAGCAGGAGAAACAATTCCCGTTTCTTCTTCCTGGGCCAGTGCAGTTGCTTCCGTCATTCTACGGCTTCCTCTTCAGTTTTCTGTTCGCTTTCAAGCTCAATCGCAAGCTGGCCATTTCTGGTCACAACTCTGGCCTGACAGAGCATTCTCTTGCCTGTGTGCACATCGGCAATACCAGGCAGATTCAGGGGTAATGTGTCGCCGACCTTAAGCGCCATAACCTTTCCAAGTGTGGTTTTCTGGCGGCTAAGGGTGGCAGTAATCGGTACAGGCACTGAGAAGAGCGCATTCTTGAATGTACTGACCGCGTTCTCATCTTTTTCAAGATTGGGATTGATAATTTCACCAGGAAGCCAGATAGACAGCACGCCGGAAAAATTATCTGTTGTTACTGTCATTTCCATTAACAGATAGTTGTGGCTGGCTGCAGTCTGTTTGTCTGAATCACGCTCTGTGCTGATAGTCAGAGCCTCTTTCAGCCCAAGTGACTTGGTGATCATCTCAACGGCCAGGTTCACCAGGCGGATGGCAAAGCGATGTTCGGCATGAGTCAGCAGGTCAATACTGTCTTTTATTTCGCCTTCGCCGCCACATGCTCGCTCCAGCAGAGCACAGCACAGGGCATTGTCCAGGTGGATCAGTCCGACTTCATCACTGCTACCTGTCTTAACGGGAAACGATGTCACATGGCGTTTTTTCGTGCGAGGCAGAGTACTTGGATAACGAGACTCTGCAGTTACTTCAACACCTTCACCAGTCATATTGGTCAGGCATTCATTGACTGCCCGGGCACAGACATGGCTCAGCTCCATAGCCTGCTGCCGGACATCAGCCATACGACCGCCGACTTCAAACAGATTACAAGGGCGAATGTCACCGGCCCCACTTTCAGCGGATGAGATTATCACAAGGATTTGACCTAATAGTCAGCAAGTTAAATCTGGCGTTCACCCGACATTGAGGCAGATTATTCCTTCAAAGAAAGAACGCCTGTTCAATGCGCCGTCGTGATGATTATTTCCACTTACGAGTTCTCCTGCATCCCTGACAAGAAAAATCTTTAAAACAGCGCACCATGCAGCGGGATAATATTATTTCGATATACCCCCTTCATCCGTACATCTACGAATTATTAGCAGTTGCATTGATATTTATAACTTAACGCAAATAGCCATGAGCCAACATTTTTTTACAGCATTTGACATGCAGTAAAAAAAAGATTTGTGCACAACACCTAAAAGGCCAGAGACTGAATGCGCTTCCTCACCTTCATATTACTACTAGCCGCAACTGGGGCAGGTATTACCCAAGCCCAGGACAGCAACCCTCTACTTTGGAAGGTCACGAGCGGCAAAGAACAATGCCGCCTTGAAGCCAGCCTGTCTGAAAAATCCCGTATTTCATTTATTGCCAATGCAGGCCATAAGCCTGTATTGAGCCTTAATATGCCATTCAGAAACCGATCAACCAGCAAGAGCGAACTGAAAATTATTCCTGCTCCCTGGCAAAAAACATCTCCACGCGCTGTTGCATATACCGATCGAGCACCTGCTTCCGAGCTTGTCTTCTCACAAAGCATTCAACAGCTTCTTGATGCCATGAAAAATGGAGAATGGGCTGAAATCAATTTAACCAGTGATGAAGGCCAGATCTGGACACAGCAGATTCCTGCTACCGCGATAGGCACTCATATGGATAAATTCAATACCTGTCGCAACGCACTCCCTCCTGTGAGTTTTTCTTACATAAACGACACCAGAGTTTTATTTAAAGTAAACAGCATTGAAGTCAGCCCCCTTGAAGCCAAAAAACTAGAGCTGGTTCTTGATTACCTGACTTATGACAAAACCATCAAATCCATACAGATTGACGGCCATACAGATCGATCCGGCAAGAGCTACATCAACCTGACTCTGTCCAGAAAACGGGCCGAACAGGTCCGTGAATATCTGATCGCGGCTGGTATTGATCCCAAAATGCTACTGCCCGTTCGCTGGCATGGTTCCCGCTATCCGGTCAATGACGGCAACACTCTCGAAAAGAGACTTCGCAACCGGCGGGTTGAAATCAAGTTGATGCGAAAAGATCCCCGTTCCACCCCCCCAAATTTGAACTGGAGCTAGAACAATATGGATCTGCAAGCCGCTGGCCTGCACCCCCAGCTCTTTCAATCTCTCCCCCTTGGGCTGGTTCTTCTTGATCGGCAGGGTTTTGTCGCGCATGTCAATCCATCCGCTGAAGCAATCATAGGCAAGCCTCCCAGCGAAACCCGTTGGGCACAAACTGTACGAGAACAATTTCAGCACAAGAACAATGACAGCAATGAAGTCTTTCTCAGAGACGGCCGCAGCATCCATGTCAGCACCTGCCCTCTCCCAAACAGATCCGGCCAGCTTGTCATCCTTCAGGATATGAGTGCCACTCGCCAGTTACAGGAAGTACTGGGAAGGCAGCAGCGTATGGCAAGTATGGGTCAAATGCTGGCAGCGATGGCACATCAAATCAGGACACCGCTGACGACAGCCATGCTGCATGCAGGTAATCTGGAGTGGCTTCAGGAAGACAAACTGTGTGCTGCAGGTAAAAACGCTCTCACCACATTACATCAAGAACTGGTAGCAATTGAACGTAAAATCAGCGATTTTCTGCTATTTGCCAAGGGAGGCCGGATATTACACGACACTATTTGTGTAAATCGTTTAATTCATGATCTAAAACAAAACTGCAATAATCCAAACTGGCAGAATCTCGCGATCATCTGGAACACTGACCAGATTCAATCGAGCCTTTTTGTGTTATGTAACAGAAATACTCTGTTTTCTGTTTTCAGCAACCTTCTCAATAATGCAAAGGAAGCCGGTGCATCAGAAGTGAATCTGAATTGTTCCTGCGATGAGGAGTGGCTGACAATATCATTACAGGATAATGGAAAAGGGCTTTTGGATAGCGAAATACGGCAAGTCATGCAGCCCTTTTACAGCACCAGACCAACCGGAACCGGTTTAGGTCTCCCGGTTGTGAAGCTAGTCATTGAAGCGCACAACGGAACTCTGTCATTAAGTAAGGGGCGGGAGCTGGGCGGACTTAATATCACCGTAAAACTACCTCTGCAGTCTTCATTGACAAAAACTTCATCCAGAGAGGCTGCATGAACAGTCAACATGTACTGGTTGTCGAGGACGATCACAACTTACGCACAGCACTTTCCGACACTCTCGGCCTGGCCGGATATAAGACATGCGTTGCAGAAAGTGCCGAACAGGCCATGACTATCTGCGCCCGCCATAATTTTGATGCCGTTGTCAGCGACATCAACCTCCCCGGTGATGATGGCTACACCTTGATGACCCGCGTTCACAAGAATAACCCCGACCTCCCGGTTATTCTTATGACTGGATACGCAGACACTGAAAAAGCCGTTGCCGCCATGAAAGCCGGCGCACGGGATTATCTGGTCAAACCATTTCCACCGGCCCGTTTGTTGCGGCAGCTCAAGAGCGTCACACCAGCTACAGCAAAAAACAACTGGGTTGCTGAAGACCCGGCCAGCCTTCAAATCAAGAAAATGGCCACCCGGGTAGCCGGTAGTGATGCGACCGTACTGATAACCGGTGAATCCGGAACAGGAAAAGAAGTCCTTGCCCGTTTTATCCACAGCCATTCCAGCCGATTCCCTAACCCATTTGTTGCTGTCAATTGCGCTGCACTGCCGGACACCATGCTTGAGTCCATACTGTTCGGGCATGAAAAAGGTGCTTTTACCGGTGCCACCAGTCGTCAGACGGGCAAGTTTGAACAGGCAAACAACGGAACACTGTTCCTTGATGAAATCGCAGAGATGCCACTGCCACAGCAGGCAAAACTTTTGCGGGTTATTCAGGAACGTGAAGTAGAAAGGCTGGGCAGTCACACCCCTATTAGTGTTAATGTACGCATCCTTGCCGCAACCAACAGAGATCTGGCAGATGAAGTAAGAGCAGGTAACTTCCGTGAAGACCTGTACTACCGCCTAAATGTTATTCCATTGCATATCCCTGCTCTTCGCGAAAGACCAGGTGATATTCAGCCTATTGCACGACACCTGCTTAAAGCCCATGCAAGCACACGACAGAGCGGCCCGGAAAAGTTCAGCCCGGATGCCGAAACAAGTCTTTTACAGTATCACTGGCCAGGCAATATTCGAGAACTTGATAACGTCGTACAGCGCGCCTGTGTGATGAGTGCAGGAAACCAAATTGAGGCTACTGACCTGCTGCTTCCGGTTTCTCTCGCAACCCGACAGCAGAACAAGAATGAGGAAACAAATCCCGAACCAGTCAGCTTTGATGATTTACCGGTGAATAGCCGGAAAAAAGCCGAGTTCAAAGTCATTTTTGAGACCCTGGCCAAACACCACGGTCACAGAGGTGATGCCGCAGCGGAACTCGGTATAACCACCCGTATGCTGCGATATAAACTGGCTCGCATGAGGGAACTCGGAATCGAAACCTGATTTTATTTATATCAGACTCATCCGACTTCAGACTATTAGCAGTAAAAGCTACAGCTTCCTGTAGGAAAAGACAGCCATGATTGACAACAAAATTGCACTATCATCGCTCAGCAATATTGATGTTGCCTCGCTTGAATCCAAAGGCATTGAAAAGCGAGATACTCAGGGACAGGACTTCGGAACCTACTTAAAGCAGGCTCTGGAGCACGTGAACGATCTGCAGATGAATGCAGACGAGATGCGCACCGATTATGAGACCGGTGCCAGTGACGATTTGGCAGGAGTAATGATTGCCGGACAGAAAGCCAGCCTGGCCTTTCAGGGGCTGATGCAAGTGCGTAACCGCGTTGTTTCCGCCTACGAAACTGTTTTCAACATGCCCGTATGATTCTCATTATCGATAGCGTAAATACCCGAAACGGCTCATTCGGGTCACGGAGACATTGAACAAATGCCGTCCTTATCAGCATCAGCTGCGATGCCAGTAGCGCGTGAACGCATCGATGAGCTGCGTACGAACTTTCGCAACCAACTGTTGCCCCGACTAAAACAACGGCGAGGTCTGGTTCTCACCATAACTGCCGCCATTATCGCTGTTGTCGCTACCCTGTTCTTCTGGAGTGGCCAGGAGAACCTGCGTCCTTTATTTGGCAGCCAGGAGCGTTATAACACTGCCAATATTATCGATACCCTGACCGCAGGCAATATTCCCTACACCCTGCACCCAAGCAGCGGCCAGATTCTTGTCGATGAAAGCCTGCTGCCCAAGGCTCGAATGACACTTGCTGCCAATGGTGTCACTCCTGATATTCCCTCCGGAATGGAACTGCTCTCACCCAACGGTGAACTTGGCCGAAGCCAGTTTGTTGAACAGGCCCGCTACAAGCAGGGTCTTGAAGGCGAAGTTGCCAGAACCATTATAAGCATGAGCGCCGTCCGTAATGCACGGATTCACCTGGCAATACCGGAACGCACCTCGTTTATGAGGGAAACTCCGGAAATCACAGCGTCTGTATTTCTGGATATCTATCCGGGAGCACGCCTGAGAGAGAAACAGATACAGGCCATAGTGAATCTTGTTTCAGGAAGTGTGCCAGGACTGGAACCGGATAATGTTTCGGTCATGGATCAGAACGGTAATTCGCTCTCAGCCAGTACTGCGGACAGCATTCCGGAATGGCAGGAACAACATACCCGCAAACGTGAAGCCGCTCTCGCCCACCGGATTACTGCGTTATTGGAGCCTGTCGTTGGCCCGGGCAACCTGCGCGTTCAGGTCACAGCCGATATCGACTACAACTCCAGCGAAGTTGTGAAGGAAAGCTATGACCCTCAAAGCCAGGTGGTTCGCAGTGAGAGTCTGTCTACAGATGAACAGACTGCGGCTCCAGCCAAAGGCGTTCCCGGCGTAGAAAGCAACCGTGTTGCCGATGCTGCTGAAAACAACAAACTTGGTCGCTCCAGCTCAAAGACCCTGCGAAATTACGATGTAGATAAAACCATCAGTCGTAACACCAAAACCGCAGGCAGTCTGGATAAGCTGAGCATTGGTATTGTTGTCAACAGCCTTGCCGCAGAAGGTGATAATGGCTGGACGCCGGAAGCGCTGGAAACCATGACCAACCTGGTCAGCAATGCTGTTGGTATCGAAAACACCCGCGGTGACACAATTAGTTTGTATAGTCTGCCATTTTCTTCAAAGTTTGAGGAAGAAGATCCGAATCCCTGGTATATGATCTTCGAGGGCGAGAACTCTCAGTACGTCATTAGTGGATTGGCTGCTGTTGTCCTGCTCTTCCTCGGGCTGTTGCTGCGAATACAGTCTTACCGCCGTAAGATCGCAAAAGAGCGTAAGGAAGCCGAGGCCCGCCAGAAGGCTCTTACCTCTGAAGAAAGTAAGGATGCGGCTGAAGCCGGACTGGTTATCGCTGTTCATCCGCATGACAAGACTATCGAACGTGCCCGTCAGCTGACCATTAACAACCCTGAACAGGTTGCCATGGTGCTGCAGCAATGGATTGATAAACAATGAGTGAAGAAATAACAATCCAGGAAGAGTCGTCGTATGACGACTCTTACCGATCATCACGTTCCCCGCTGGAACATGCAGCACTATTGATGCTTGGCCTTGGGGAAAAGGCTGCAGGCAGCGTTATTCGAATGATGCCGCCTGATAAGATCATGACCCTCAGCCGTGCCATGGAAAATATCCAGGTGGTGCGGCGTGAAGATTTGGCCCAGGCATCCGAAGCCTTGCTGGGAGCCTGTGATGAAAGCTCATTGCTGACCGGTTCAGAATACGTTAGCCGGACTCTGCAGGAAGCACTGGGTGAAGACCGCGCCAAGAGTCTTCTCAAGTTCTCCTCATCCATTGAGAGCAATCCTGTTCTTGAGCGTCTGCTCTGGCTTGAGGCCGGAGAAATCCTGGCTATGATTCGAAATGAAAAACCACAGCTTCAGGCTGTGGTTCTGGCCTGCCTGTCTCCGGATAAAGGCTCCGCAGTTCTGGCCCAGCTGCCGGAACCTGCCCGTCTGGATCTGGCCAACCGTCTGGCTCGTTTGAAAGACATCCCTCTGACATCTCTGGATACCGTTGCCGACCTGATCTCCTCTTTCGATTCAGGTGCCAGCGATTCCCAGCCAATTCATGGTGCTGGTCACCTGGCAGAGATGATCAACTACATGGACGATATGGATGGCACCTGGCTGCTTAACGGCATCAAGGAATCCGATGAAGAACTGGCCAGCGAAGTTAATGACCTTCGTCTCAACTTCGAACATCTGCTCGGTCTCGACCTCGCCAACCTTACCGTCATTATTGAAAATGCATCCCAGGATACGCTTGCTCTTGCCCTTAAGGGTGTTCCTGAACTGCGTCTGGAACGAGTATTCAGCTGCCTGAGTAAACGTGCTTCCAAGTACCTGAAAGAGGAAATCGAAGGACTTGGCTCTGTCCGTATGAGCCTGGTACGCAATGCCCGTCATGAGATTCTTGAACTGGCCCGTCGTCTGGAAGCAGATGAACAGGTTGAACTGCACGCAAACGATGAGCTGGTTATTTGATGAAGGAAACGACGCGACCGCTTTTTCCTGACAAACAGGATGATGCCATCACTCGCCTCTGGGTTAAGAATGAAAACCTGGTAAAAGCGGTGACTGAGCGCTGGCAGCCTGTTACGGAAAAAGATCAGGAGGATGATGGCTTAATCCGGGAAACACCTGAGCAGCGTCAGCACGCTTTAGCTCAGGCTCAGCGGGAAGGATTTGCCCGAGGCCGGGAAGAAGCCATACAAGCCCTGAAGGAAGAGTTGCGCCCTGTCGTTCATCAGGAAATCTATGATGCCAGCTACCTGGAAGGTAAGCAGGCTGGTCACACTGAAGGCTACCGTAACGGGATACACGAAGCCCAGGTGGAAGTTGATCACCAGATTGCTCTGCTGAAAGAGTTATACCGGGAAATGCACGTCTGGCAGTGTGCCCGTGATAAACGACAGCTTAAAGATTTGCAGGAACTGATCAGCGCAATGGCGCGCAAAGTGGTGATGACTGAACTCAAACTTCAGCCTGATACCATTAACCGCGCCATCTCTGGCGCTATACGCATGCTGCCCACTGACAGTGATGAGATTCCAACCATCATTCTCAATCCGGCAGACAGAGAGCGCGTTGAAAAATTCAAGGACAGCATCAACGCCAAATGGCATATTCATGTCGATTCCAACCAGCATGCTGGCGGCTGCTATGTCGAAGCCAGTCAGAATGCGGTTAATGCTTCCTTTGAACTGAGACTGGAGCAAAGCCTGCAGGCTCTGATAGAAGTCTTTGGTGAGGAATTCAGGAATGAAGCCTGACCGGCTAACGGATATCTACCAAAAGTGCATCAACAGGCTGGAACATGCACAGGTTGCTGAACTGCAGGGTAAACTCCTGCGGGCAACAGGTATGACCTTCGAAGCCATCGGCTGCCGTATGGAAACCGGCCAACGTTGTATGATTCGCGCCAGCCAGGGTGCACCGGTGGAAGCCGAAGTTGTTGGTTTTGATCGTGACCGCCTGTTCCTGATGCCACTGAATCGTGCCAGAGGCCTCGGCCCTGGTGATCCGGTTATCCCTATTCGTGAAGATATCCAGGTTCCTACCGGACGCGGGCTGCTTGGAAGAATTCTTAATGGTGCCGCTGAGCCTCTCGATGGCAAAGGCCCCATCAAGACCGGTCCGACCCTTCCTTTGCAGAGTGAAGTGATTAACCCTCTCCAGCGTCGTCCAGTTTCCGAACCTCTGGATGTCGGTATTCGCTCTATCAACAGCCTGCTCAGTGTCGGCAAGGGTCAGCGTCTTGGTCTGTTTGCCGGTAGTGGTGTGGGTAAATCTGTTCTTTTGGGTATGATGACCAAGATGACAACTGCCGATATTGTTGTGGTTGGACTGATTGGTGAACGGGGACGTGAAGTCCGGGAATTTGTTGAAGAAACCCTCGGTGAGGAGGGTCTTGCACGTTCAGTTGTAATTGCAGCTCCTGCGGATGAATCTCCTGTTCTTCGCCTGCGCGCCTCCCTGATGTGTCACCGTATAGCTGAAGGTTTCAGAGATCAGGGACGTAATGTTCTGCTGCTTATGGACTCCCTGACCCGTTACGCCCAGGCTCAGCGGGAGATCGCTCTGGCCATTGGTGAACCACCAGCAACCAAAGGTTATCCACCCTCTGTGTTCAGTCTGATTCCCCAGCTGGTAGAACGCGCCGGTAATGGCCGGGACGGCAGTGGATCAATAACAGCTTTCTATACCGTTCTGTCGGAAGGTGATGACCAGCAGGACCCAATTGCTGATGCTTCTCGAGCCATACTTGATGGCCACATTGTTCTGAACCGTAGTCTGGCAGAAGCAGGTCACTACCCGGCAATAGATATCGAAGCATCCATCAGCCGCGTTATGCCTCAAGTTGCCAGCCCGGATCATATCAGGGCTGCCAATAGTTTCAGGCGACAGTATTCCATTTATCAGCAGAACAAAGACTTGCTGACCTTGGGTGCATATAAGAGTGGTAGCAATCCGGCATTGGATGAAGCCATTCGCAACCAGCCTGCCATGACGGCTTTGTTACAGCAGGGTATGAAAGAGTCTTCAGACTGGCAGTCCAGTCTGAACCAGCTGACATCCATATGCGGATAGAAAGGGTAGTTAAGGATGAGACACTCAAAAGGATTAAAGCAGTGGTTGAATATCCAGGAGCAACAGAGAAAGAAAGCTGAAAGTCAGGCCATGGCCAGCGCCCGCAAACTGGCTGAAGAAGAGCAGCGCCTGCAGGCTCTGAATCATTTCCGGAACAATAACCCTCTTGACTGCGGTACTGTTCGCAACGGCTTAACACTTAACAACGCACAGATGTTCAACGAACAGTTGGACAAAGTCATTCTGCACCAGAATCAGCAGGTTGCTATTCAACAATCCCAGCAGCGCCGTAAAGCCGATCAGCTGCAACAGGCACAGCTGAACAAGCGTAAAACAGAAGTATTGATTGAACGCTATCAACAGAAAGAACAGCTTGCCGCCAGCCGTTTAGAGCAGAAGCAGATCGACGAGATGGCCAGAATCATGCTGAACAAAACTGTTTTCAGCCCGTAGATATTTCGGCCTTTTGTTAGCCTTTACATTTAAAGCTATCGGGGGGAATTACTATTTCCAGTTAAAACTTTTCTATTTTTGAAAATATTCCCGTCGAATTCTCCGATTATGGAGTTTAATGCTGGAATTATATTTTGTTTATCCTTGTGAACCCAAAATACCAGGTATTCGGCATCTGGTTTAGCAGAATCCATCGGGTGAACATCAATCATTGGGAGGTTTATATCATCCTCTGGATTATGCCTGAATCCAAGATATCCCTCTGCAACAGCATCAACAGTCCCTTCATCCAACAATTTTCTACCTTCAGATATTGATCTTACGAAATGTCTATTTTTAAGAAAAAGCTGATAATTTCTCTCAAGATCCTGATTGGCTGTTGTTGCTTCTACTACAGCAATCTTTGCGTCTTCGTCCAGCTTTCCAGCTTTAGCATATTGAGAATCACTTTTTACACAGAACCCTCTTTGAACAGCTAGATAAGAATCAGAAGCAACACAGGATTCGAGGGGAGCATTTTCATTGATTTTTGAAACCCCATGAGCAGAAATATCTATTTCCCTTTCCTTCAGTTGTGTTGAAAAACAACCAAAATCAGATTCAATATACTTTATTTCACACTTAATTTTTGTTGCCAGTCGACAAAATACTTCTCTAACCTCTTGCGAGGGGCCTCCTTTTGACACTCCAACTTTTAAAACATTTCCCTGCGCTGTAATAGCTATAGGATCCATTACAAACCTCCTTATCCATTAAAAGTCTCACTTAACACCGGCATACTTACGACCGTTATAAAAATTAAAAGTTTCTTGTATTTATATAATTAGCCCGCCACATAATAAAAATAAAAACTTATGTTACACACACTTTCTGCGTTGTTAGTCAAAATATGGAAGCAAGCACTCAATATTTAAGACAGCGATGGGCATGTATTGATATACTCTGGAGAAAAAATGGCCATAAATCATCAAGCTAATGACAGTGGAATAGTGACAACCAGCTCAACTACCGGAATAGCTGGCATAATTTATAGTAAAGCTGCTGATTTTATCGGTAAATCTGTAAAAAACATCTCTTGTCATAATGCATTGATTGATTTGGATGATTCTCGCGTTAAAGATATTTTTAGAACAAGGCCACTTTTAGCAGATTATATATTAATGAACACATGCAGTTTTTCTTCAAGTGCCGCGTGTTTGATTACCGGGTGCTATTTAGGACACAGCTCCCCCGCCTTGTTAGGGGAACTGATTGTTGGCTGTGGAGCTGGTGCAGAAGCAGGACATCGATATTATAAATTTTTAAAAAAAGAATATGACACTAACATAGCTGATCAACCTACAACTACATCTCCTGTACAGATGAGAAGTCATGAAAGAACGAATACCCAAACTCGACCAAATTTACACAGCCAACCACCTTATGGAATCCAGCCGCCGCCTCCAAGTTATGAGGAGGCTTGTCGTTTAACAAACACTGAATCTCATGTAGGTATGACCCAGTTGAGGAGAAGAGCGAGAAATAATGATATTCACTGATTTTTGCGGGTAGTCAGCATCTTTATCAACGCTTTTTACAGTTTTGTTTACAAGTGTTTGACCACTTTATTCAAAAAAACTTTAGTGCCTGACAAACTGCTCCCACTCAAGCAGCATGCTTTTAAAATCATCCAGCCCACAAGATGACCGTGACTCATCGTCATAGAAATCTATTTCTTCCCCGAGACCATCAAACTCATCATCAGCATTCTCAAAATCGATTCTGGAATTATAAACTTCTGCTTCGCTGCGGTTCAGCTTCAAACTGTACTCAACCCCTTCACGGCTGTATTCCCAGAGTTCACGGTTCTGAAGCTTCTCAATGGCTTTGTGCAGCTCAGGTAAAACAGCCTTTCTCTTGCCAACTTCTTCCAGCAGCCAGGCCGCGATCGCTTCATGCCCCATGGAAAAACTGGCCTGCAGCTCTCCGGTTACATCTCTTCGAAACTCAAATTCCATCTTTATTCCTCTCTTTATCCCTCTTTCTACTGGCAACAAAAGACATCCGGGATGCTCATCATGCAGAAGTATCTGACTGCAACATCTTTCTTTGACTACGATCATCCAACCATCCAGAGTTGGGCTCAATGAGTCACAGGTCGAGAAACCGACCCTGAACAACAGGCGGTCAGGATATACCACGCAGTCAGAGACAGTATCCGCTATAACCCTTATGTGTTCAGTGTCATCCTGACCCGTTAGATGCGGTGGCCACTGAGTTAGGCCATTACGGGAATTGTCATGCTAATTTTTTCTCCAACCTTACACAGCAAATTCAACAATCAAGGAGAAAAACATGCTACGTCTAACACCAAGCAGCCTAGGTCCAGGTGCTACGGGGCACCCTGCGCCTGCACCGCATACCCCAATTCCTGAAGACTCAAAACAACTACGTGCCCTAATGACGTTACTGGCAGGGAATGATGCAGAACTCAATTGGAAGAAGTTCGGACAGGCCCTTGAACTGAATAAAAGCGATTTGCAAATCATTGAACGGGGTGCCCCCCCTTGCCCTGCCATGGAAGTGTTCAATAAATGGACTCGCTCTTCCCCTGATACCTCGCTGGAAAAACTGCGGTCGGCTTTAATATTAAGTGGTATATCCGCTTCATGTTTCAAAGATGATGGCACGCTGGAAGATAGTGAGTGGCATTTGCAGAATCAGGCCCGCCTGCCTTGTACTGTTAGCGAATTACCCCGCAATAACTGCGAAGGGCAAAATATTATAGAACCATTTTCCAGACTTGACGAAGAATGGTACAAGATAGGAGCCATGCTGGGTGTTTCTTTGGCGGACCTGAATAAAATCATCACTAAGAACCGTAGTTGTAAGAATATGCGCGGTTTAGATTTGTTAAATCTTATTTGCCGTTCATACCCTGACATTACTCTCGGACAGGTCATCACTGTTTTCTGTCATCCCTCCATAAGCCTGTTTGGGGAAGCGAATACACTTTTGGCTAAGTCCAAAAACACGCCACAACCGCGACCACAACCGCAGACTTACATGCAACCTCAGCGGTCATTCTCTTCGGTTGCTGCCACTTCCCATCTCACAGAATCAGTTATTGCTTCCCCTTATAAGCACCAAAGCAGCAGCTCACATGATGCCTCTACTTATAGCCCTGCAGGCAGATGGGGTCACTCTCACAATGCAATGACAGCACCCTACACGATCCGGCCCTCAAGAAAAGAAAAAGAACCAAAAAAAGCCGTTGATCTACTCAAGGGACGACCAGACCCTGATTATCAGTTGCAGATGAAGCATTTACCCTGGTTGCTGCAAAATGCAAACGTGGGAACAGATTGGTATACATTTGGTATTTCGTTAGGACTGGATTCTCGGAAACTGGCGGTAATAGAAGCAGATTGTTCGAAGATCGACGCAAGAGTGCAAAAAATGTACGCTCACTTTCTGCAAGTAAAAAACTGCACTCTGGGAGATTTTCTTGATGCTATGGAGGCCAAATGTAAAATGGTGACTATGGCCCACACTATAGCTCGAAGCAGTTCGGAATTACTGCATGTTCCTGAATGTGCTCCTCCCGTAAACTTAGCTCCCAGTGCTCCCGCACTGCTGCCTGTGGTTGCCCCCTTCTGCCCTCGAGGAGGCCAAGCCAAGGATGTCATTCTCACTGACGAGCATCTGGGATGGCTTGTTGAGAATGCAAATGTGGCAACAAGTTGGATGGGGATGGGCATACAATTAGGCGTGGATTGGAAGTATTTAGAGGAGTTGAACGAGTCTCAAAATACTCATAACTGTCTGACTGGAGTTTACAGAAAATGGCTTTCGATCGATCCTTTCCCAAAAAATCTGGAAATGTTGATATCCGTTTTAAACAAGAAGTCTGTTGGGCAAAATACTCTGGCCGCTGAGCTTGTTAAAAAGGTCTGTGGAAAGTAACGTTGATAGCCAGGGCATGTAAGTGCCCTGGCAGTTACTCTTCAGTCAAGAGTGCTTCTGCCTGGCTTGCCTGGAGTATATTTTGCCGACTTTGAGCCAAACCATGCCAGTTTTTCTGCCATGCAAGGTGCGCATACCATTTCATCATCGGCAACCAGCACACAGGAATCCTTCCACCAGCTGTTACAATCCTGACATTGTCTTTGACCTTTTTGCCCTATTGTCATAACAGACAATGTTTTCCCAGTCCTGCTTTTCTCTCCAGCCTGCTCCAGTGACTTCCAGAACGCACAGTTTAAACAGTAATCTGTACCATGAACCCTGGAACTGGAGCCCCCCGGCATAAAATCACTGTAACATTGCTCACAGCGATAGTGGTGGCAGGGTAAGATGTCTTGTTTGCAGCCATCACAGATACGCCATTTCACCCCACCAACGGGAAGTGACAGTTTCATACGATGCTCTTTCGGGCATATCACTTCAGGAGGCAGAGCCCAGACTTTTGCAGCGCCTGCCACACAAGGCCCGCACAAGTCATACTGACATTGAATACAACTCATAACATCCCCCACCCTTAGCAGAGTCTCGTCTCCCCCGGCTTTACAGCCATCACAAACAGTACCCACCCCGTACTGGGCATGACTGGCACTGACTGCACGCATCTTAAGAGGATGGTCTTTAGGACATGTAAGCCGATAAGGATGCCGAGAAACTTTTTGCCTAATGGGTTTGAATTCAGTCTTGGGCAGTTTTTGAGGATCAACCAGATCCAGTGGTGTTTTTAAATGAGGATAAGGCCCTCCAGCTGACAGTACACCCGAACCGGATGCTATTCCTGATGTTCTTTTTCCCTGACCAGAAAAATGATAATGAAGCGGCATTAACTGGAAGGAAATTTCTTCAGCAGCATTCCATCCCCATCCAGACTTTTCTCTGAAAAATGTTTGAAGCAAGGCAAAGTCAGCATTATCAACCCTTACATGGCTATTCGATGATGCCATCACCCAAGTACGCCAGATATTCTGGTAGTCTTGAGGATTGCTAAAAAACACACTTCCAAGGCTTCCTACATCAACAAACCGCCCATCCAGTACCTTGATGGTTGCAATGTTTTTTTCGAGATCCTCTCTGGTTCTTAAAAAGTAATATAATTTTACTAACTGGAAAACATCGCGCTGAATCAGATACTCATGCTCTTCAACATCTTCAGCTGACATCAACCCAGGCTTAAGTTCAACAAAAAAAATTTTTTCCAGTCCTCCATCAGAATACTTACGAAGGATTTGCTCTTTTCCCAAATAGCTAATCAGTAGTTTCTTCTTATGCATTCGGGATAATGAGTCGAGGGTATGTTTAATGAAATGAACAGCTTCAGGGATAGGGACTTCACGCGAGGCCACGCGATCAGCAAGCGTTCTCAAAGAGCCGTCATAGTAACCGTATTCAGGACTGACTACCTGGATATGAACTCCACCACCATTGTATGTTGAAACAGGTTTCGGTACGGGTAACCACTTTCCTTTATCAGTATACGATTTAACTCCTTTTATCGCGTCTTCATAACCATCCATATCGTCCTCAGAAGCTTTGTATATTCTTAGCTCCATCGGTGTCCGTTTCCCTCCATTAATAAGTACCAGACGTATTGCAAAAAAAGCTGTACCTACCTCAATTTCATTCAACAATTCACAACTATGATTGAGGAACATCATCTGTATCAAAGAAAAGAGCTCAGCTTTAAGGTTGTTTGTTCCTTTATCATTCTTTTTTTCAATTTCTGCTATCAGCCTTCCCACTACCACTTCCATAGCATCAGCATGATCCTCAGCTTCTGTTTCCATTTCCTTAACATCGACACCATCATCCGCATCTTCTGCAACACTCAAACCAGCTGCAGAAGGCCATTTGTATTTCGGGTTTCGGAAAAAGGCTTCGACTGTTTCTTTATCCGGTCCACTTTTCCCCAGACCCGGGAGCTTTTCGATAGTGTTGCTTCCCACAACTCTGGCGGCATGTAGAAAGTAAATCCAGAGAACATTTCTTAATTTCATATCCAAAGAGGCTTGACCGGGCAGTAAAGCATTCAACTCTGAAATAAAATCTACGGATACTTGACCGTAGCTCTTTGACATTAAGTCCAGGCTCTCCGTATTTACCTTTTTCACTAAAGGATGACTTGGGTTAAGATTCTTTATGGTCTCCTCAATTGATGCTACCTTCCTGCCTTTGTTCTTTGACAACTCCCCTTTTGCATGTCCGCCTTGAGAGCCTGAAGCAGATGTCATAGATCGTTTCTGAGCTTGAAAAAGATCACTAAATGCGATTGAGGAAATAGGGATTGAAGATGGTGGCGCAGCAGATGGGGCAGTCAACTCTTCTAACTGAAGCAATTCTATTTGCTCAAGTAAATCTTTATTTTCCACATTAATGTCTGACTCTTTCTGATCAATTGTTTTTAAAATTAATGCAGCTTTCGCTTTGGTAAAAGCCAAATCAATATATTCAGGCACTCCTGAACTCAACACGTTATCCTTTAATTCAAAAGCTACAACCTGATCAACAAAGGCATTTCCTGAAGCGAGCATTCTATGCATATTAAGGATTTTATAAATATCTATTCCAGAGTCTGGATGCTTTACCCACTCACTCTCTGTCAAATTGGGCATACCACCATGAAAGTCACTTCGAGGACCATACTTTTTTTCAAAAACTTCCTGCTGTCGGTTGATCGTAATTGCAATCCCGCCGCCAGGGGATTTTCCTGCAACGGCTGGAGCTACAGACAACGTTTCAGTAAATAGAATATGCAAATGTCCTTTACCCAAAAGAGCCAGTTTAAGCAGATGCGTGCGCCCTGAATCCAGAACAGGTTCTACATGAGAAAGTGAATAGTTATCCGTTATTTTTCCCGCAACAACAGGTCTGATAGCCGATTGGACATCTTGCAATTGAGCTGCCTGCTCCTCACTGACAGTAACTCGCAGAATAATGTTCCCGGGGGCCCACCACTGAACAGTGATAACTGTCCCAGGTTTTGGAAAAGATAGAGCAGGCTGGGCAACGATCAGTAGCAACAGCATAAACAGGTATAACAACATACTGCCAGCCTGTCGAAACCCTGCAAAACCGTAATGCAGATTCAAGCGGGATAACACGACGATGCCCTCCCCTCTACCAGCCCTCGGGATTTACCTAAAAGAGCAGGCAGTATAGGTCAGAGGTGCCAGCAACACTGAAATAACGCATCCGTACACCTACTTACCCATAACAACCGACAGACGATGTCTTGACATATAGAACACAGGTCAAAAGAACCTGACATTCTCAACAAAATGCATTTCTATTCTTGCTCATTACGGGTTTATTATGTCTGTGCATAAAAACCACAATAACAACACAACAGCAGGATATAAGACCATGAATCTCACAGGTTTTCTTTCCCGGCTGTCAGAACAACCGGAGAGTATTAGGTTTTCTGATACCATCGCTGTCATTGATAATAACTACGACTTTTCGCCCATCGAGTTCCACTGCGGGAAGCACAAGAATGCTCCTGGAGAACATGTCAGAACCTGCAAAATTTTCGCATTTGCTTTACTGAACGGCCTGAGTGCCCGGCAGACGCTGACGTGTTTCGGCGAGTTTTATCGCGACGATGTACTTGGTAACCCAACCGGGGAAGATCACCCGAACCTGCGCGAATTTTCTCGCAGGGGCTGGAATGGCCTTTATATGGATGGTTCACCATTAAGGTTGAAGAAAGCAGCCGTTGCATAACCAATAACCGGGCATGCCGCACTCAGGCATACTTTTGGCAATTTATTACCAGTGAAATCTGATACTGTGTTATGCCGTTTTGATGACGACAGCATTAACGTTAACGAAGCATTTTCCTCCTTCGGCAGTATTTTTTATTCGACTCAATTAACCTGAAAGCTGAACCGGCATGGCCCGATCATCTTTCTTATCGTTCCTAAATAAAACAACTACAGAATCCGGGGGAACAATGCCATTAGCACCAAGTGACATCAAAGAGCTGAAGGATCAGGCGAAGCAGCTCAGGCACGACATTATCAATGTAACAGCCTGGGCTGGCGGCGCCCATATAGGCGGAGCCATGAGCATGCTGGAAATTCTGGTGCTGCTCTACTTCAAATACCTGAATATTGATCCATCCAATCCTGAAACCGAAGACCGTGATCGTGTGATTGTCAGTAAAGGCCACGCTGGTATCGGTTTCGTTTCTGTTCTTGCCCGGCGTGGATACTTCAAGCTGGATGAGCTGAAAACCTTCAACCAGTTTGGCTCCAAGTTCGGTATGCACCCGGATGCCAGCAAAATTGCCGGAGTTGATGCCTCTACAGGATCTCTTGGACATGGCCTCCCAATGGCTGTTGGTCTTGCCCTTGGTGCAAGAACAGCAGGAAAAATCTGGAAGACATACTGCGTTCTTGGCGATGGGGAGTGCAATGAAGGTTCCAACTGGGAAGCAGCAATGGCAGCCTCTCATTATGGCCTGACCAACCTTGTCACCATTATCGACCGTAATAACCTGATGATTGATGGCCCCACCGAAGACATCATGAGTCTCGAACCTTTTGCCGACAAATGGAAAGCATTTGGTTTCCACACTCTGGAAGTTGATGGACACAACTTCGAAGAACTTGCCGAAGCCATTGATATATCGCTCTCAGGGGAAAAAGGTCCCTGCATCATCATCGCTCACACTCATAAAGGCCGCGGCGTCGACTTTATGGAAGACAATGTGAAATGGCATTACGGCAGTCTGGACTCGACTCTGGTAGGGCGGGCCCATGCATCTGTGGATAAAGAACAGCAGCCCTGAGCGATAAAAAAATAATAATATCAGGAGGATTGTATGAGCGAAGTGACAGGCACCACCTGGACCATATACGACGCCAACTCAATGACCCAGGCCGAAATCTATGGCCATGTTTTGTGTGAGCTTGGCGAACAGCACAAAGATATCGTTGGCGTCACTGCCGATCTGGCCAAGTCCACCAAGATTGGTATTTTCGGCGACAAGTTTCCCGATCGATTCTTTAACGTCGGTATAGCAGAGCAGAACCTGTTTGGTATTGCAGCCGGTATGGCACTTTCCGGCCTGACGCCTTTTGTTTCCACCATGGCAACCTTTGCATCCATGCGGGCCTGCGAGCAGGTTCGTACCGATATCTGTTACCAGAACCTCAACTGCAAGATTATTGCGACACATGGTGGCATCTCTTTTGGCACAGCCGGAAGCACTCACAATGCCCAGGAAGACCTGGCAATTATGCGCTCATTCCCAAATATGACCGTGATTGTGCCAGCTGATGGTATTGAAACAGCCAATGCTGTGCGTGCCTGCATAGACTGGCCAGGCCCGGTTTATATTCGTGTTGGCAGAGGCTTTGAGCCAACCTGGTATCAGGATGAAGATTACGGTTTTGAAATTGGCAAAGCCGTTACCATTAATGAAGGCACGGATATCACCCTGATCTGCTGTGGGATGACTGTTCTGCAGGCAGGTGAAGCTGCCAAGGTTCTGGAAAAAGAAGACGGTTTAAGTGTAAGAGTACTGAATATTCATACCCTGAAGCCCCTTGATGAAGATGCCATCATGAAGGCCGTTCTCGAAACTCGCAGAATTATCACCTTTGAAGAACATACCGTTCTCGGTGGTTTGGGTAGTGCCGTGGCCGATGTGATTGCATCCAGTGGTAAGGGTTGTGCATTCGAAAAAGTCGGCCTGAATGACCAGTTCTCCCTGGTGGGTTATCCCGAAGATCTTTATGCCTACTACAAACTCGATACCAACGGCATTATCGATCGGGTACGTGAAGTTATGGGCCAGGACTTCGAAGAGGATGAAGACTGGGAAGACGAGGTGTAACCATGAGCGCATCGAAAGAGCACGAACGAGCACTTCTGGCTACCAGGATATTTCTGAATGCACTGATTCCGGTTATGAAAGTCGTTGTAGCTGACGATCCAAAAATGTCTTCACGCTTTGAAGAGGTTAATGCCAGAGTTCGATTTATAGTCAGGGAAGGGGAAGGTATTCTTGGCACCGATCTGGTATTTAAGGATGGTATTCCTGTCGTAGACAGTTCCATGGAAGGCCAGCCGGATATAACTCTCACCTTTAAAAGCGCTGAAAAATTTAATGGTTTTATGGCAGGCAAGCCGGTTATCCCTTCGATTAAAGGGTGGAACCAGCCAGTGCTGCTATTTAAAGTTATCAGCCTGCTTCTGGCCATGAAGATCCTGATGCCGGATGCCCGCCCCAAAGACCCGGATAAACAGCAGCTCAAAGTCAAAATGATCCTTTACATGATCACCACAGCTCTCAGTCAGTACAATAAGGGCGGTGATTCCGATATGCAGAAATGGACAGGTAAACAGCCAGACCGTATCTATCAGCTGTCTGTCACAGATACGGATGAGGATATTGCCGCGTATTTAAGGGTCAAAGCAGGGAAAACCAAAGCAGGAAGAGGTTTTTACACCCGCCGCAGACCATTTGTGCATATACGTTTCAAAGGAATAGAAGGGGCGATGCCGGTTTTGCTGGGCGATATGGAGTTTGTTGAAGCCGTGGGCCGGGAGTATGTCAACGTTGAGGGTTCCCCTGAATACGCTACCAACCTGAATGACTTTATGCAGAGAATTCAGGCCCTTATCGTGTGAACACCCCCTACCACTTGTTGCGATCTGCTTATGCGGATTGCAACAAGCCTCTTTCCGGAGTAGTGCTCTTCAGGAGCGTGCCTCCAGCTCTGCCTGAAGACGGGCAACTTCTGCTTTCAACACAGTAATCTCATGCTCCAGTTCCCGAATACGGGCTTTATCATCAGCAACCAGATCTGCCGTTGTTGGAACTTCCACATCACCTGAAAAGAGGTGGGCAAACCGTGATTCACGCTTTCCAGCTTCACGCGGCAGTTGAACAACCAACTCCTTATCAGCCATCCCCATAAGTACGGCTTCTGTTTCCTTTACATCCTTGAACTCAGCCATACGTCCAGTTCGGCTGCGCAACTCTCCAGGAGTCTGAGGTCCACGAAGAAGCATGACACAGACAATGGCTCTTTCCTGTTCGGAAAACTGGAGGGTACTGAACTGGGTATTGCAGAACCTGTGGCGATAACGGCTGACCCTGGCACCACTGTCTTCACTGACCATCCGTTGCTCCATCAGGCTGTTTAATGCCTGCATGATTTCAGCATTCGTCAGAGAGAGTACCGGAGCCCGGTTACTCTTCTGATTACAGGCATTCACCAGTGCATTAAGACTCAGAGGGTACTGATCTGGAGTGGTACTCTCTTTTTCCAGAAGGCAGCCAATAACCCGGGCTTCGTTGAGGGTCAGGTTGATATCCATGGCATAAGATCCCGTAGGTGAAACAGCTGCCCATGTTATAACTGATACCAGTGCTTATGTCAGGCATAACCCAGAGATGTTGACTCACCCAGACGGCCATCAGTGCCATCTTTGGCATAACCAACATTATCAACGTCCCGGTTCAGACGTTTGAGCATGGTTTCAGTGAGTTCCTGCTGCATCTGCAGCAGCTGGCCATTAACAGCGTTTGTACTCTGGCACTCCTTGGCAAGTCGTGCCATCCGGACCCAGTCTTCATTAACTTCCGGATGTTGCTCAAGAAAACCGTGCATTCCTTCTCTGTCAGCAGTGAAGCCTAAAGACACAAGGACTTCACCACGCTTCAGGTTATTGCGATCCAGCTTCTGTACAAGGTTTGAGATGGACTGAGCCAGAACAGGAATGGCATCCATATTCCGGCTGCGCAGACTGTCTGTCTGTTGTTCAAGAAGGGGCTTGAGTTTGTTGAGATCGTTAAGATCACTGGCAATCGAGGCGATTATTCGCGCCGGCATTACTCATCTCCGAGGATATCTCCAATTTCTGCCTCGAAGTCGAGCATCTTTTGTGCCAGTTTTTCATAATCGATTTTCAGCTCACCATTAATGATGGCCTGTTTGATCTCTCCAACCTTATCCATATCGACATCCGGCGCAGACTTGGCAAGCGCCTCAGCATTCTGCAGCGTAGCCGCATCCGTGCTGATAGACAGCTTGTCCTTATCGGAACCTGATATTTTGTTGTTGGCCACTTTCCCTGTTTCAGAGCGACGCATACGCTCAATGGTGAAATCGGAAACGGAACCAGTAATACGGGTTGGAGCCATGCTTTAATCCTGAATAATCCCAAACTCCCATGGGGTATATTAAGAGTCGCTAATTTTATGAAAAAATTAAACTCACTGGCTAGAAATAGAGCATAAATCAGAAGCCGATACTTACTATACCATTCCCTTGAGCTGTCGCGACAATTTCCTTACCGCTCGACAAGTTTCTGACCCGGATATTTTCCCCGGCAGCACCATCTTCCAGAGCCTTTCCCGGCATGGTAACGATCAGACCATTTTTGCCTGCTCGAATCTGTACACTGTCACCCCGGTTAACAGCCTGCGCCACCTCAAACATTCCCGGGTTCAGCACATCGCCCGCTTTCATGCGTCGTTTGAGTACTTTCCCATTGAGAAACGCCAGATCCGACAGGTATCCCCGACGCAGATCACTGATATCACGCTTTTGAAGCGAAACGCTGCCCGTGCCAACACGAGATCCCGAAGAGAGTGGTTCCGAAGCAACCAGAACCTTGGCAAGAATCTGAATATCACCGGCGACGTAAACAGACCAGTTACGTGGCCCTTCACAGCGCACCTTTACACGCTGCCGGCCTGACTTTCCCTGACGGGTATCCTCAAGCGCAAAACCCATTTGACACGGTTCCAGGCGGCTGAGATTTGTCAGCTTGGAGACCTCGACCTTCCAGCTGCTTCCCTTGAGATTTCCAGCCAGCATGGACGCTTTATTATTTAGCATCTTGGTCACACGGCCAGTGATATCACGGGACATCCTTTCGGTGGCTTCCTTCGAAGCAGTATCCGCCGACACAGCCCCCGCCGCTAACAGTACAAAAATCAGCCAACTGGAAAGAAATCGTTTCATCATATGCTTCCGCAAGTCCATTCCTGCGGAAATAAAATTCCGCAAGTGTCGTTTATTTCCCTCTTTGTCACGAGTTCATCAGAAACGTTTTCGGCAAGGGAATATCAAGCAGCCTTTACCATGGAAAGACCATTTTTGCCCTATTTAAGCGGTGAAAATGGTCTTTCCATGGTAAAGGCCAAACAAACTACAGTCACAACCCCCTTCTGACAACGGCACAAGTCACTATTAGGTCTTCCTGAAGAGCTACCTGAACAGCTGCCTGAAAAAGCTGGCATATACATTGCTCTAATGCTTCTCGTATACAGCCATGAGCGAAAACATTTTTTCGGCACCCATGGTGATGAAAAAAATTTAATGGAATCGGGAAGCGCATGGCTATCAGCTTCGACAACTATCTGGGGCTCCATCAACAGGCACTGGAATTCCGCTCTCAACGTGCAGAAGTCATTGCCGGTAATCTCGCCAATGTTGATACACCTGGGTATACCGCGAAAGATCTGGATTTCAGCAAGGCACTGGAACAGGCCCGTGAGCAGCTATCCCTCGCAAAGGGAAATGAACTCCACATCCAGCAGGTAAACAGTCCGGTTGCACCCGAAGTTGTAGAGCGCACTGAAACCCAGCCTTCTGCAGACGGTAATACTGTCGAGCTTTCAAAAGAACAGGCTGCCTGGGCAGAGAACCGTGCTCAATGGGAAGCCAGCTTTACTTTTCTGAACCAGAAATTCAGGGGTCTGGAACAGGCCATTAACGGTTAATAACGCAGTATCACTTATCCGAGCTTTCTACCCAAAACCATGTCACTGAATAATATTTACAACATTGCTGGCTCAGCCATGACTGCACAAAGCCAGCGTCTGAATACCGTTGCCAGTAACCTTGCCAACGCTGAGACTGCCGGCTCCAGCCCTGAAACCACATACCGTGCCCGCAAGCCTGTGTTCTCAGCTGTTATGGAACAGGTTCAGGATGACCTGATGACGTCTTCTTCCCTGGATGCCGGTTACAGCGTAAAGATCACCGACATTGTGGAAAGCGACGCGCCACTGGAAACCCGCTACCAACCTGACCATCCTATGGCAAACGACCAAGGTTACGTTTACTACCCCAACGTAAACGAAGTAGAAGAGATGGCTGACATGATGTCCGCCTCACGTAGCTTTCAGACCAACATTGAAGTTCTGGCCAGTGCCAACGCCATGCAGGAACGCCTGCTGACACTTGGTAAATAATAAGAGGCTGCCTGATGACAACTATTAATAACGTTAACGCCCCCAATACTCAGCAAGCGAGTTCCAGCACAAACTCTGTAACATCCATGAACTCGGATGCCTTTATGCAGATGCTGATGGCTCAGCTGCAGTATCAGGATCCAACCAAGCCCATGGACAGTGCACAAATGACTTCACAGATGTCTGACCTGACCATGATTCAGTCTATGTCAGATATGAAGGATGCAGTAAAAGAACTGGGAAGCCAGATGTACTCTTCCCAATCCCTGTATGCATCAACTTTGGTTGGGCAGGATGTATCCGTGCTTGCCAACGTTATTAATATTGAGAAAGGCGAAACAGTTAAAGGCAAAGTCCTGCTGCCAACAACGGCAGACAACTTAAAGATTGAAGTGCTCAATAAGAATGGCGAAGTGGTTGACACCCTTCCTATCGGTAAGCAAACCAAATCAGGAGAGGTCGAATTTGATCTTGCTGACCTTAACAAAGATCTGGAAGCTGGCAAATACACCCTGAAAGCAATAGCTACGGTCGACGGTAAAGAAACTGAAGCCGCCATCATTCAGGATACCAAGGTAACTGGTGTTGTTATTCCAGGCGAAGGGAAAGAGGTTCTGATTGAAGTTGATAATATTGGCCTTGTTCCCCTGTCTTACATTACCCGCCTGAATGGTAGCGCTCAGCCTGAGAGCCAATCAAAATCTGAAATTAACAGCTTTTTCAACCGCGAGCTGCTTAATAAGTATGAAGGCTTAAAAGACTCAGGCATCGTCAAATCAGACATAAACACAACAACATCAAATCATGCCCTTCCCCCCAGCCCTGCATCTCTGGCCATGGCAGAGTGGCAGGCTCAAGTGTAAAAACGGCCATAAACAGGAAATACCTTTACCGTCACCTTGAGAGAATTTCAAAGGTATTTTCATAAAAGTATTCGTGCAAGGAACACCAAATGCCCGCACTCAATAATGGTATCAGCGGCCTGAACGCTGCCTCCTCCAAGCTGGACGCTATCAGTAATAATATTGCTAACGCGAATACCACTGGTTTCAAATCGAAAAACGTCCAGTTTGCTGATGTTTTTTCATCAACTGGTATTGGCGGCGGCGTTTATGTTTCTGATGTATCCACTGACTACGCACAGGGGGCCCTGAACTCCACATCCAGTGTTTTGGATATGGCTATCCAGGGAAATGGTTTCTTTATCACCTCTGATGCAAGCGGCAATACAACGTACACCCGTGCGGGTAACTTTGAGATTGATAAAGATGGCAATGTTGTTAACTCTCAGGGGCTGAATGTTAAAGGGTATGGTGTTGACGGTAACGGCAACCCGATCACAGGCAGCCTTAAAGAATTGAACATTGATACCAGTGATAAAGCCGCCAAAGCCAGTTCTGTCGCTACACTCAAGGCAAATCTTGATGCCCGTGCGAAAGCTGTAACAGTTTCTCCATTAGATCCGTCAAATAAAAACACCTATACCAGCACCACAAGCACCATTGCCTATGACTCCCAGGGCGTTGCTCATACTGTTACCAGTTACTACATCAAAAAAGATTCACCAGCCAACACCTGGGAAGTTCATTACCGTGCCGACAACGGTGCATCAGACATTGCCACCGCCACTCTGACATTTGATGCCAACGGTAAGCTCACTTCAACCGCCCCCAGCCCTATCAGCGTTGCTGTTCCAGCCGGAGGAGCAGGCACCTTAAACCTGAAAATGGATCTCACAGGTATAACCCAGTATGGCAGCGACTTCAACGTCAACACCAACAAAGCCGATGGTTATGCACCTGGCAGCTATACCGGCATCACTATCTCCGATAAAGGTGAGATCTTCGCCACTTACTCCAACGGTCAAACCAAACTGCAGGGTGTTGTCGCTATTGCAACCTTCCCTAACCAGGGTGCGCTGGCTGATGCCGGCAACACCAGCTGGAAAGCAACTATTGAAAGTGGCGACCCAATCACCCACATTCCTGGGGAAGGCAGCGCCGGATCTATCAAATCCAAGTCTCTGGAAAATTCTAACGTCGACAGCACTGCTGAGCTGGTTGATATGGTTGTTGCCCAGAGCAGCTATCAGGCCAATGCAAAAACCATCTCGGCCAGTAACCAGATGACACAGACCCTGATAAACGCCATATAAACGGATAGACGACTATGGATAAGGCGATCTATACCGCGATGAGCGGCGCCACCCGGGCATTATTCCAACAGCGCCAGCACTCCAACAATCTGGCAAACGTAAATACCACCGGTTATAAGGCAGACTTTGCCGATATCATGGCCCGGAATGTGAAAGGCGAAGGCCTTCCCACCCGTGTATTCACAGAAGTCCAGGGAACCTGGTCCGACACCTCCAGCGGCACCATGATGAGTACAGGCCGGGAGCTTGATGTTGCTGTTCAGGATGGTGGCTGGCTGGCCGTTCTTGATAGCAGCGGCAAAGAGGCTTACACCAGCTCCGGTCAACTCTCCGTGACTCAGGAAGGTTTGTTAATAACAGGCAGAGGCCAACCTGTTCTTGGAGTGGATGGTGCCCCCCTCAGTGTTCCGGAATATGAGCAGCTTCAGATTGGTCCTGATGGCACTATCAGCATTCTTGGCTCCGGTGACCCCAAAAGCCAGACCACAACTGTCGGTCAGCTGAAGTTGGCTCTCAGCGAAAGCCGCCTTGAAAAAGGAACCGACGGTCTGTTTCGCACAAAGAATAATGCCCCTCTTCCTCCCAGCGAATCTGTCTCTGTTGCTTCCGGCACCCTGGAAGGCAGCAATGTAAACAGCGTGGAAGAGATGGCTTCATTTATGTCGCTTAGCCGCCAGTTTGAAATGCAACTGAAAACTATGGAAACCGCTCGCCAGATGGCCGAAGCCGGTGATCGCCTGATCAGAAAAGGTTAAAAAGGTAAAGATTCATGCACGCATCACTCTGGGTCAGCCAGACAGGCATCAGCGCACAGAACACCCAGCTGTCCGCAATTTCCAACAACCTGGCCAATATTAATACCGTTGGCTTCAAGGCTGACAATGTCGTTTTTGAAGATCTGTTCTACCAGATTCAGAAGCAGCCTGGCAGCAACAACACACAGGACAACGAAACGCCTACCGGCCTGCAGCTGGGTACCGGTGTTCGTGTTGTTGGTACCAGCAAAGACTTCTCGACAGGTGCCTTCAAGACCACAACCGGCCAATATGACCTTGCCGTTATCGGCCAGGGTTTTTTCCAGGTTGCCATGCCTGATGGCTCCAATGCCTACACCCGGAATGGTCAGTTCCAGCTGAACTCAAATGGTGAAATCGTAACTTCTGATGGTTTCCGTCTGGAACCAAGTATTGAAGTTCCGGCAGAAGCTACAAAAGTCACCATCGGTCAGGACGGCACTGTCTCAGCCACGATTGCCGGACAGGCTGCACCGCAGGAGCTGGGACAAATCACGCTGGTAAACTTCGTAAACCCAGCCGGCCTGAGTGCCATGGGCCAAAACCTGTTCGCTGAGACAGCATCCAGTGGTGCCGCCCAGGAAGCAACGCCTGGCCAGGACGGTCTCGGCACAGTTCGCCAGTTTGCCCTTGAGGCTTCCAACGTGAATATGGTGGAAGAGATGGTGAACATGGTGACAGCCCAGCGTGCCTATGAGATGAACACCAAGGTTCTGTCTTCCGTTGATCAGATGCTGAAGTACACCAACCAGGTTCTGTAATAACCCGTTTCGCTATTGGCTGACTCTTCTGTAGTCGGCCGATAGCAAAAACTGAGAAGTTTCATCAGCATGTTTTCAGCAAGACGTTTTTTACCTTTGAAATGCCCCAGATACTCTCATTTTTCGAGGTGGGCATTTCCAGCTCAAGGCTGTATAAAAGCTGCAATAATATTGGCCTTGGCTACCAGCCTGATGTCTGGCTGCAGTCTTCTTCCAAAGCCTGATGCACAGCCAGATACCAAGCGCTGGGCACCAATACAGCCTCCTCTTGTCAAGACACAGACAACCAATAACGGCAGCCTGTACAACCCAACCTATGCCAATAATCTGTTTGAAGACAGAATGGCTTTTCGGGTTGGCGATATTCTGACTGTCCGCCTGGATGAGAGCACCAGTTCCAAAAAAAGCTCAGGAACAGATTTCAACAAGAACAGCTCTGTTGGAATGAAAGCACCAACCCTGTTTGGCTCGCTGAAAGACTGGGCCACATCTATTGGTACAGACCGGACATTCGAAGGTAAAGCCAACAGCAGTCAGAACAACCAGCTTCAGGGTGATATTACTGTCACAGTTGCCGAAGTTTACCCAAATGGTTCTCTGCGGATCGTGGGAGAGAAATGGCTGCGGTTAAACCAGGGCGATGAATATATCCGCCTTGAGGGCATACTGCGTCCAGAAGATATCAGCCCCAACAATGTTGTTCTCTCAAAACGTCTTGCTAATGCCCGCATCATGTATTCCGGCGCTGGTCCGCTCAACGATGCCAACGACCCAGGCTGGCTGAATCGCTTCTTTAACAGTCCGATTTACCCAATGTAAGGCAGCATTATGAGTATTATGAAAAGAATCCTTCCGCTGCTATTTCTTCTGTTATGCACCCAGGTAAAAGCTGAACGCCTGCTGGATCTTGTTGATATCAGCGGTGTTCGCAGCAACCAGCTGGTTGGCTATGGTCTTGTTGTTGGTCTTGATGGCAGCGGCGACAAAACCCGACAGACCAAGTTTACCAGTCAGTCCCTGAACAATATGCTGCGCCAGCTGGGTATTCAGCTTCCAGCTGGGACTGACCCCAACATCAAGAACGTGGCAGCAGTTTCAATCACTGCCACTCTGCCCGCTTTTGCACGCCCCGGGCAGAAGATAGATATTACCGTGTCGTCCATTGGTGATGCCAAAAGCCTGAATGGCGGCACCCTTCTGCTTGCGCCACTGAAAGGTATCGATGGCAATGTTTACGCTCTGGCCCAGGGTAACCTGGTTGTTTCCGGCATCTCAGTTGAAGGCAACAGCGGTTCTGAAGTGACCGTAAATATTCCGACTGTAGGTCGCATCCCGTCCGGAGCAACTGTTGAACGCGAAGTTCCCAGCAACTTTGCCAGCCAGGATTTCATTACTCTCAACCTGCGCAGCCCAAGCTTTACCACAGCCCGCAATATTGTTCGCAGTATTAATGAACTGCTGGGGCCATCTGCGGCCAAAGCCCGTGACAGCGCATCTATCACTGTTTCAGCTCCAGCAGACAGTGGTCAGAAGGTTACATTTATGGCCATGCTGGAAAACCTGGATGTTGAATCATCACGCCCACCAGCACGTGTCGTTATCAACAGCCGTACCGGTACTGTGGTTATGAACCAGGATGTACGTGTGACTACAGCGGCAGTGAGCCACGGCAATCTGATTGTTTCCATTCAGGAATCATCTAATGTCAGCCAGCCTAATTCCTTCACCTCTGGAGGCCAGGCCGTCACAACTCCCCAGTCTGATATTCAAGTTGAACAGGGCAACAGCCGTCTATTTATGATGCCCGAAAGCCACTCTCTGCAGGAAGTTGTAAACGCTGTAAACAGTGTTGGTGCAACACCTGCCGATCTAATGGCAGTTCTTCAGGCTCTGAAGGAAGCTGGCTCCCTGAAAGCCGAGTTGGTGGTGATCTGATGCAGATAAATAACGGCAACTCAGGTCACCTTCCCGATTCAGTATCTCAGCCTTTTCAGCAGCCATCGCAAAAGATGGCTGCTGACCCGAAGTCCATGGAAGTCTTCAAGGGAAACAGCAACTCTCCGGAAGCACTTCAGGCTGCTGCCACTCAGTTTGAGGCGATGATGGTTGAAGAGATGCTGAAAAGCATGCGGCAGGCTACGGAAACTCTGGCGGAAGACAATCCATTCTCCAGCGACCAGACCCGCTTCTACCAGGGCTTCTATGACAGCCAGCTGGCTTTGGAAATGGCCAGCCAGAGAACCCTTGGCGTCGCTGATCAATTGGTTTCTCAGGTTGAGCAGATCCAGGGTAAGACCCAGCCCAGCGAAAGCACACCTACAGGGACTTCAGAAAAAGGTGTTGAGGAATAACCTTTACGTCCTCAGAACAAGGTATCTGTTTAAGTCAGTTCGCTAACAGACGACTACTGACTTAAGCAGAAAGCACTTAATACCGCACTCTATACAAGAGCTAAGACCGCCTCTATGAGCATGATTTATAACGGTGTGTCCGGCCTGACCGCCGCATCAACCGCACTGAAAACAACCAGCAGCAATATTGCCAATGCTGGTGTAGCTGGTTATTCGCGACAGGTTGCCAACTTTACTTCTGCGGAAACCGGCGGTGTTTATATTTCCCAGATTGAGCGCATCAGTGAAAGCTATGCCGTACAGGAACTCTGGAGCTCGGCCACTGTTCTGGGCTACAACACGACTGATGCCAGTCATGCCAAACGTCTCGAAACAACTATTGCAGGCAACTCAACAGGTCTTTCTCCAGTTATCAATGAGTTTTTCGGCAACCTGAACAAAGCCAGTGCTGACCCCATGGACAACGCCTTCCGCCAGGAAGTACTGGCCAGTGCCAACAATATGGCGAGCCGTTTTAACAGTCTGTCCAACTCTCTGGATACGCAAAAAAATGATATCCAGCATCAGATGGGGTCTTTGGTTGGTGAAGCTAACAGTCTGATTGAGGATGTAGCAAGCATCAACAAAGCCATCGCCGAAGCTGATACTGCCGGTGAAGTTCCAGGGCATCTGCTGGACCAGCGCGACAAGGCTATCCAACAGTTATCTGAGCACCTCAATGTCTCAGTTCTGATTGAAGACGACAAAACTGCAACCATCACCATGCCCTCTGGCGAGCCTCTGGTGACACGCGTTGAAACCAGCGAAGTGGTTATCCAAGGTGGATTTGTTGCCATCGACACAGGGGTTGCCACAAAAAAAATTGATGAGCCCGGTGGAGCTATCGGCGGCCTGGTTGATTTTCGTGATGGCACTCTGGCTGATGCACAGAAAGAACTGGATGATCTGGCCCAAAAGCTGGTGACTTCACTTAATACTCAGCATAAGAATGGCTTTGATGCCAAGGGCAATGCCGGTAAAGATCTTCTCAAGTATGAAAACGGCAAGATGACCGTGGAGATCACTGCTCCGGAAGAGCTGGCATTTTCTGATAAGGCTGACGAGCATGGCAGTAATGCCAACCTGCTGAAGATGATTGATGTACAGAATGATCAATCGATTAATAAAGACTGGAACAGCATCGTCAGCAAAGTGGCCAGCAAGAGCGCCAGTGCCCAGAACAGCCACAAAGCCAGTGAAACGGTTTTCAAGGAAGCCACGAATAAAGTGATGAGTAAAAGCGGTGTCAACCTCGACGAAGAAGCCGCTAACATGCTGGTATTCCAGCAGCTTTACTCTGCCAATGCCAAAGTTATTTCATCTGCAAATGAGATGTTCAAAACCGTGTTGAGCATGGTCTGAGCCTGTTGAGATAAGGAGAATCAAATATGCGCGTCAGCACTATGCAGTTGCACAATTCAATGAGCGGTAACATTCAAACTGCATCGACCGGTGTCAGCAAAACAATGATGCAGCTGAGCTCGAATAAGCGCATTCTTGCACCTTCTGATGACGTTTTCGCAGCCTCCCAGTTGATGGGACTGGATGACGACCTGAGTCAGCTGGAAGTCTGGTCAAGCAATATCAAATCAGCGACCACCATGCTGTCCAATCAGGAAACGGCACTGAAAGATATCAACAATAATATGAACCGCGCCCGGGATCTGGCGATTTCAGCTAAAAATGGCAGTAAATCCCAGGAAGATCTGGAAGCCATCGCCAAAGAACTTGAGCAGGTCGTTGAAACCATTGCAGATCTTACAAACACCAAGTCTTCCAGTGGTGAATACATTTTTGGTGGTACTAAAGGCGATACCGCCCCCATCAAGAAAGCGGCTTCTGGCTGGGATAATAACAGCTCCAGTTCAACCAGAAAGATTGAAATCAGTGACTCTCAATCTGCCAGCCTTGGAGTTACCTCTGAGCAGCTCTTTGGGAGCAGCGCAGAATTTCTTGAAGAAATGGATACATTTATCGCAGCTTTGAAGAACCCATCAACCGATAATGCGGCAGCTGTTGACAAAGTCATTAAAGATATTGATAAAGCCCAGAAGAGTGTCAACGAGTCCATCACCACCATTGGTGCTGAAGTGAATACATTAAAAGCTGCAGAAACAACAAATGCAGATAAGCAGCTCGCCAACAAATCCATGCAAAGCTCTCTGGAAGACCTGGATTTTGCTGAAGCGACGACGCGCCTAAGCGTCCAGCAGACGATGCTGACTGCAGCTCAAAAAAGCTATTCCAGCACTATCAAGCTATCCTTATTCAATTACGTTTAGTAATTAGACTGCAAAGAATAAAAAAGCGCAGACCTGAAAGGTTCTGCGCTTTTTTATTTCCAGGGTTTGGTCATTTAAGCCAGATCCAACTCCAAACGGTCGCCCTTCATGGCAAAACCGATCTTAGTCAAATATGTTGTATGGCCTTCACTACCAGGGGCAGAGACAACCTTTTTGATACCGTGCTTTTTAAAGATATCTGTACTCTCTTTAAAAATAAACTGCCCAGGCTTCATATCGCGATACGGCGCCAGAACAAAGTCCAGATCCATTTCCAGCGTCGTGCCATCAATCTTGTGGCCAATAAACATACCCGCCACAGCCAGATCACGGTGAATCATCATGGAGATGTAATCACGATTGTCACGCAGACCGAAAGGAGGGAAAAATTCCTTGATTTCGCCTTCATGCAGGCGGACAAACTCTTTCAGATAAACATCACTTGTAGAAATCGGAAGAACCTGGAAGTGAGCCTTCTCGGTGTACATCTTGTACAGATAGTAGATATTGGCCAGAGCAATAAAGTAGTTCAACAGAGCAACAGGCAGCGCACCGATCAACAAACCGTAAGTACCAAAACAGGTTGCACCCAAAAGGTTCCACCAACGCAGTTTTACGATGGAACTCATTGTCAAACTGATTGCTACGATAACCGAAGCCACGTAACCAAACAGCTCAAGCAGATCTACTTGAGACATACAAACACTCCAAGCTTTAAAGCCAGTTTTATAAAATATTTTCAAAAGCGCGCTTTTGTACAGGTTTCATCATAGGCAGGTCAACCGGGAGCTATACTCATTCCCCTGCAGAAAAGAACAACAGGCGGTGCTACTGGTATGGATTTTAAAAAGCTGGCTGATTTTTATGCCAGGCACCAGGAAGAGTACGACAGACTTTTGCATGGTGTGGAGGATGTCATCAGTCTTATTCTCAAGGAGCAGAGGGAGTATCAGGGAAGAACAGAGTATCGGCTGGAAAAACTGGAACAGGGACAACAGGAGCTAAGAGTTCATATTGACCAGCGGTTTAGTCAACTGGAGGGACGTTTTGACCAGCTTGAATTTCTTATGCGCCAGCATTTCACCAACGGGTAAAAAGGTTCAACTCTCACCATTATGATGGCTTGTTTCTTGCTTTGAATATGCGCATTTATTCGAAATGAGCTGTACCGATGCCCGCTTCCCAAAATCAGGTTCTATATCCAAAATTCTATCGCGACTTTTCCTGCATTGGCCCAAACTGCGAACATCACTGCTGTCAGAGCTGGCGAATTACTATCGACAAGAAAACGTATAAAATCTACAAAAAAAGCACAGATCCCGTTCTTCGTGATATCACCCGCAACCAGATGAGCCGCCCCCGGCAGCAGACCGACCATGAATACCGGTTAATTAACCTGAAGTCTGACAGCTCCTGCCCTCTGCAAAATAAAGATGGCACCTGTTATATCCACTGCAATCATGGTGAAAAACTTCTTTCTGCAACGTGCAAAACTTATCCTCGTCAGACTAAATCCCTAACAGGCAAAATCGAACCAAGTCTAAGTCTTTCTTGCCCGGAAGCAGCGCGAAAAATTCTTCTCGACCCTTCTGCCATGATGTTTGAAACCGACCCGGAAGCAAAGATCGAATCCGGTCTGATTTTGTCTACATACAATAATGTGCCCGACCATTTTGATGCTTTTCGTCAAACTGCTTTTCAGGCTGTTCTTGGGGAAGAGGAATGTCCAGATGAACGATTGTTCCACCTGGGTGCATTATTCAGTCTTGTTGCTAAGCGAGAGAACAGTGGTGACATTCTTGCCGCGTGCCAGACTTTTTTCCAGATGCGTGAAGATAAATTATTAAATCGTATGTACGCGGAAGCCACTCCAAATATTAAAGGGCAGGCACATCTTCTAAAACAGCTGATGGAGAAACTTCAATTCTTCAAGCACAACAAGGTTCTTGAAGGATATCACCAGCAATTTGTTGATAACTTGAAGGAAAAATTTGGGGAACATGGCTCGGTCAATATGGAACAGCTTCTTGCCGACCGGCAGCAGCATTATACTCCACTCATAGAAGACTGTGGTCATGGTCTCGTGAATATGATGCTTCATTGGCTGTACACCAGTGATATCTGCCACAAAACTGGAGAAGAATTACTGGCCGGATATGCTGAATTTACTCTGAAATATATTTTGATTCGCTTCTATTTGCAGATGCTTGCTGAGCCAGGTCACTATAAAGAGTTATTGGTTGGAATTGTGCACTCAATGTCCCGCAGCGCCGATCACAATCAGGAATATCTGAAAAGCCTGCATGCCAATACAGTATTAATGAAACTGGGAAGCCATGCCCAGATTATGAGCCTGCTGAAGTGATAAACTTTTCTCGACAATATCAATTGAGGAGGTGCCTCGGTTAAACCTCAGCTCATTGGCTTTAAAAAATCGACCAGATGTCAAAAATAATTGTAAGATCTACATAGCAAACCTGACACAGCAGTCGTTCTCGCTCTCTACGCTAAGCTGTTTTTAGAGCCGCTACCAAAAATCAGGTTCCCCCCGGTTGCAACATTCAAACTCTTAACCAATTGCTGATAGCCGGGGGCTGTCAACAAGAGTAAGTAATCACAGTACGAGGTTAAAGATTTTCGAGAAACTCACTTAAAAAATTTAAAATCAAAGCCACAAACCCGACTCCTATAGGTACTGGCCCGATGGCTAGACAAAATTTTTTGGAGTCAGACGATGATTACTATTAACACCAACACCACCGCAATGGTTGCCCAGAGCAACCTGAATAACACCCAAAGCGGCCTGAATGCAAGCATGCTCAAGCTGTCCACCGGCCTGCGCATCAACTCTGCTTCTGACGATGCGGCCGGCATGCAGATCTCTAACCGCATGGAAACTCAGATCAACGGTCTGAATGTTGCCCAGCGTAATGCTAATGATGCGGTTTCCATGGCTCAGACAGCTGAAGGTGCCATGACTGAAGTCACTGATATGCTGAACCGCATGCGTGACCTGTCTCTGCAAGCTGCCAACGATACCAACACCACCAAAGACCGTGCAGCCATGCAGAAAGAGATGGATGCTCTGGCTACTGAAATCACTCGTGTTGCAGAAAAAACCGAGTTTGCCGGCATTGATCTGCTGAGCGGTACTGACGGCAGCAAGGGCAGTGAGAAAACCTTCAGTTTCCAGGTTGGCGCTAATGCCAATGAAACTATTGAATTCTCTCTGACCAATGTTGATGCAGAAAGTCTGGAAGTTGCAGGCAAGGACTACACCGTAGCCGCTGCGAAAAACTCTGAAGCTACTGCAAATGACACTAACGGCAACATCACTATTGAAGTAGGTGCTGCCGGCGGTGATGACGATATTACTATTTCTGTTGCCGGTAAAACTGAGGCTGAAGTTAAATCTGAAGTTGCAAAAGCTCTGGGCACTGATGAGTCCAAAATTGCTTACACTGCTGGTACCTCTACTTCCAAGCAAAAGCTTGAAATCCTGTCTGGTGCAGTTCTGTCTGTTGACGCTCAGAAGATTAAAGCCGGTGACGGTGCAAACACAGCTACATCTGTATCCACTGGCGTAGTTAGCACAACAAAAGGCCTGAATATCTCCAGCCGCGGCAATGCCAATGCAGCCGTTGAAGCTTTGGACAAAGCTCTGGCAAGCATCGATGATCAACGTGCACATCTGGGTGCAACCCAGAATCGCCTGGAATCTACCATCGACAACCTGTCCAACATTACTACTAACATGACGGCTTCCCAAAGCCGCATCAAAAATGTGGACTTCGCCAAGGAAACTACCAACATGACCAGCAAGCAGATGATGATGCAGGCTGGCTCTACTGTTCTGTCCCAGGCCAAGCAAATGCCTCAGTACGCTGCTCAACTGCTGCGTTAATCAGCAACCAAGCGCACTTAATAAACAAGGCCGGGCTTATGCTCGGCCTTGTTTTATGTATTTTCTGAATAACTCTCCATCAAACAATTTATTTACACTCGACCTTATTTAATTATCTGTACTTTTGTTCCGACTCCTGAAGTACTGGCCTGAGAGCTGGAAAAATTTACGGAGTCAGATAATGATTACTATCAACACGAATACAACTGCGATGGTTGCCCAAAGCAACCTGAACAACACCCAAAATGGACTGAGCAGCAGCATGCTGAAACTGTCCACCGGCCTGCGTATTAACTCCGCTTCTGACGATGCGGCCGGCATGCAGATTTCTAACCGCATGCAAACCCAGATCAACGGTCTGAATGTTGCCCAGCGTAATGCCAACGATGCTATCTCCATGGCTCAGACCGCTGAAGGTGCCATGACTGAAGTCACCGACATGCTGAACCGTATGCGTGATCTGTCCCTGCAGTCTGCCAACGACACCAACACTGCAAAAGACCGTAAGGCCATGCAGAAAGAGATGAACGCTCTGGCAAAAGAAATTACTCGAGTTGCTGAGAAAACCGAGTTTGCAGGCATTGACCTGCTGAGTGGTACTGACGGCAGCAAAGGCAGCGAGAAAACCTTCAGCTTCCAGGTTGGTGCTAACGCCAACGAAACTATCGAATTCTCTCTGACCAATATTGACGCCGAGAGCCTGGAAGTTTCCGGAACAGATTACACTGTAACAGATGCCACTGGTGCAAAATCTGAGGCTGCCGCTAACGGTAACGGACAAGACATTACTATTGCAGTAACCGGTGGTGACGATATTACCGTCAAGGTTGATGGCAAAACTGACACCCAAATCAAAGATGAAGTGGCAGATGCGCTGGGCATCGATTCCGGTGAGATTACTTACGCAGCTGGCGGTACTTCTTCCAAGCAGTCCATCACCATTGCCAAAGATGCAGTAATGGATGTTAATGCAACTTCCGTTAAGGTTGGAGGAGCAGCCGCAGTCACGGCTATCACCAGCACCTCTGCCGCTTCAACGGAAAGAGGGCTTGATGTTACGACCAAAACTGCAGCACAAGCCACAGTTAGCAAACTGGATAGCGCTCTTGCCAGCATTGATGACCAGCGTGCTCACCTTGGTGCGACCCAGAACCGCCTGGAATCTACCATCGATAACCTATCCAGTATCACCACTAACATGACGGCTTCCCAGAGCCGTATCAAGAATGTGGACTTCGCCAAGGAAACCACCAACATGACCAGCAAGCAGATGATGATGCAGGCTGGCTCTACTGTCCTGTCCCAGGCTAAGCAGATGCCTCAGTATGCAGCTCAGTTGCTGCGTTAATAGGCGAAAATCTTCTAGAGAATCAAAACCGGGCTTAAGCCCGGTTTTGATTTTTTACTCGCCCTGATAAATGTAATGATCAAACCTTTTCGTCACACCCAGTTCAATTTAATTATTTGTACTTATGTACCGACTCCTGAGGTACTGGCCTGAGCGCCGGATAAAATACTACGGAGTCAGACGATGATTACCATCAATACCAATACCACTGCGATGGTTGCCCAGAGCAACCTGAACAATACCCAGAACGGTCTGAGCAGCAGCATGCTCAAGCTGTCTACCGGCTTACGCATTAACTCCGCTTCTGACGATGCGGCTGGTATGCAGATCTCTAACCGCATGCAGACTCAAATCAATGGTCTGAATGTTGCCCAGCGTAATGCCAACGACGCCATCTCCATGGCTCAAACTGCTGAAGGCGCCATGACTGAAGTCACCGATATGCTGAACCGCATGCGTGATCTGTCCCTGCAGTCTGCCAACGACACCAATACTGCAAAAGACCGTATGGCCATGCAGAAAGAGATGAATGCGCTGGCTCAGGAGATTACTCGTGTTGCAGAAAAAACCGAGTTTGCAGGCATTGACCTTCTGAGTGGTACTGATGGTTCCAAGGGAAGCCAAAAGACTTTCAGCTTCCAGGTTGGCGCTAATGCCAATGAAACCATCGAGTTCTCTCTGACTAACATTGATGCAGAGAGCCTTGAAGTAAATGGAAATGATTACAAAGTAGGTGGTACTGCCAAGAGCTCTGAGGCTGCCGCCTTGAACACCAATGGCGATATTAAAATCCAGGTTGGTGCTACCGCTGGCGATGAAGATGACATTACCATTTCAACCACTGGCAAGACTGCTGCAGAGCTCAAGACAGAGATTGCAAAAGCCCTCGGTACTGATGAAACCAATGTTACATATACTGAAGGTGCTGTTGGTGCCAAGCAAAAGGTTGAGATTTCTGCTAACGCAGTAATGACAACTGATGCTCAAAAGATTACTGCAGGCACTGGCCCAGACACAGCCATTGGTGCTACCGCTGTAGCCAGTACTACTAAAGGTCTGGATGTCACCAGTAAAACTGCGGCCCAAGCAGCTGTCGGCAAGCTTGATTCTGCCCTTGCCAGCATCGATGACCAACGCGCGCATCTGGGTGCTACCCAGAACCGTCTGGAATCCACCATCGATAACCTGTCCAGCATCACTACTAACATGACGGCTTCCCAGAGCCGCATCAAGAACGTGGACTTCGCCAAGGAAACCACCAACATGACCAGCAAGCAGATGATGATGCAGGCTGGCTCCACTGTACTGTCCCAGGCCAAGCAGATGCCTCAGTACGCTGCCCAACTGCTGCGTTAATTGGCAAGCCTTTTGGTTTTCCTCAAGCCGGGTTTTTGCCCGGCTTTTTCATACAACGAAAGCAACCACTCACTCTCTTCGTTATCTTCTTTTAAGAACCTTTCGTCTTAGACCGATTCCTTGACCAGTTAACGGATGCTGATAACTATGGGCGATGAACCTCTTCTTCCACTGAACATCCATAAACACTCTCGTGTTCGCGCTGCAATTGCACAGACACCTGTCGCGACAGCTAATAGAAGACAGCGTGAAATCATAGCGGAAATGTGGCCGGAAATATCCTTCCGGAAGAAAGAGAAACTGTTGGGATTTCTTCTGGGTCGGCTTCGCAGACACTTCAGGAGCAATCTGAATGTCAGTCTGGTGCGACATGATGATGATGTTCGCTTTCTGCTGGAAGATTCTGAAACTCATACAGTTCATCAGCTTACTCTTGAAGATGCCTGTAAGGTACTGGAGAGAGACTCTGACCATAATGGCCAGCTACTCAACCAGGAGTGTTGATGGCACATAAATTGCCATCACTTTTGGAACAGCTCATTAATACTCTGATTTCGGCCTTTGTTTTGAACTGGCCCTGTGACTCAGACGATTTGGATATTTAGGAAGTTATATGTCTATCTCAATGCCCGGGACGGGAACAGGGCTCGATATTCAAGGTATGGCCAAACAGATGGCCAAAGCCAACCTTGCAGGCAAGAGCGACCAGCTCACCAAACAAGAAAACAAAGTCAATGCAGAGGTTGCGGCTCTCAATCAGCTGGATTCTGCATTAGACAAGTTTTATTCCAGCCTGAAGACTCTGTCTGATCCGGAAAGCTTCGGCACATTGAAGCACAATATGAGTGACGATGACCAAAAGTTCTTCACCATAAAATACGATGAAACCGCTGTCGCAAATAGTTACCAGATTGCAGTTCAGCAACTGGCTGAAAAAGACAAGTGGAATATCATGCAAACCACATCCAGCAAAACCCCTGTTCTGGAGGGTACTGGAGATACATCCAGAGAAGTGGAAATCAAAACCGCAGGGATGGATAGTGGAACAAGCTTCAAAATAACCATTGATGCCGATGACACCCTTACTGATGTCATGAACAAGATCAATGACGCCAGTGATAACCCAGGGATTGATGCATCTATAGTTACCGGTTCCAATGGCGCCCAGTTAACTTTAACAAGCAGAGAAACTGGCACTGAGAAGGCTATAACAAGCATCAAGATTGGCTCTCAGGCTCTTGCTGATAACGCAACCAACCATATCAACCCTGCTAAAGATGCCCAATTTACAATTGATGGCATTGCAGTGGAATCTCAATCAAACACTGTTGAGAATGCAATCACAGGCGTCACTCTGAACCTTCTGAAGAAAACAGATGCTGCCAACCCCATTGACGTTAACCTTTCCACTGACACTGACCAGATGAAGAAGTCAATCAAATCTCTGGTGGATAGCTATAACACATTACGTAAAGTCATTGATTCGGTCTCAAAGTCTGAACCTGCTGAACCAGGCGAAACAGCCAGCCGACCTCCTTTAGCCAGTGATACTCTTGTTAACTCGTTAAACAGCCAGCTGCGTGCAGCTCTTACATCTGAAGTTCCAGGCAGTAGCTTTAAAACACTGGCAAGTGTCGGAATAATTACCAAACAGAATGGTGACCTTGAAGTCGATGATAAAATTCTCGATAAAGCTCTTAAGGATAATCCATCCGAAGTGGTAGATCTGTTTGTTGGAACTGATGCTTCCCTAAATACTTTGATGAAAACTGTTGAAGTGTTTATTGGAACTCAGTCATCCAGTTCGGATGACAGTTCCAGCTCTACATACACCCCCAAAAAAGATGGTCTCATTAAGGAGCGTCTTGATCGGCTGAAAGAAGAACAGACCGACATCAAAAATGAATGGACAGAAGTAAATAAACGTGCCGAAGAGGTATACCAGCGCTACTTCAACGAACTAAATGCGATGGATCTTGCTGTCAAGCAAATGAATACCTCCATGCAAAACCTGCAGAAGATGATGTAACAAGTACTCAGGAATCAAGGCATAACATGAAGTACCAACAGGCAATGAATGCCTACACCCAGAATCAGGTTCAAAATCGCGCTGCAGTTGCCAGTCCTTACCGCCTGGTTCAAATGATGTTTGAAAAACTTCTGGATCATATCGCCAGTGCTGGCGGGGCAATTGATCGCAAGGATATTGCAGAGAAAGGCAACCATATCGGAAAGGCTCTTCAACTGCTTGGAGCTTTGCGCAGCGCACTTGATCTGGAAGTTGGTGGCGAGGTTGCCGTTAATCTGTCCCGGCTCTATGAGTTCTGCAGCGACACCCTGATGCAGGCCAGCCTCAAGAACGACAAACAAAAAATCGAAGATGCCGCAGGTATTATCAGAGATATCAAGTCTGCCTGGGATCAGCTGGAGCATGCCTCCAATGGCTGATCTTTCCCAAAAGCTGAATGATATTGAAGTTGCGCTGCAGAAAGTATTTGAGCAGCGCGACTGGGATGAGTTTCTGGAATTGGATACAGCTCTTCAGGACATACTTGCAGGCTACAAGGCCATTGATGAGACCCCTCCCAGGGATCAAATCGAACGAATCCAGAACCACTACCAGACCATGCGTTCCTGGTGTATGAAGCGTCGCCTCCACCTCAGTAAAAAGATGGAAAGCATGCGGCAGCAACGCGGAGCCTTAAATGCTTACGCGCTGTGCTTTCAAGCCGGAAGCTCTCAGACAGAAAACCGCGCAGGAAAATAGAATAAGTATTGACCATGTCTTTGATTAGCTCTCTCAACCAAACCCCTCTCAATCAAACCTCTCTTAATCAGAGCAAAGGGGCAGACTCTATACAGAAGTCTGACTCCCAGTCAGATACCGCAGAAAGTAAAACCAGTGATGGTTTTGACAAACTGCTGGATAACGAGCAGCCAAAGACTGAAAAAAACACTCAGAAGCCGATCAGCGATAAAACTGATCAGACTGAGGAACCAACTGAACCTTCATCAGAAGTTGCAGAGAATGAAGTCACCGAACTTCAGGATATGGTTGAAACTCAGGCTAACTGGAAAGCAGAAAGTGGTACCCCAAAAACCACAGACGCAGTACAGCAGAATACTCCTGAGAACCATGTAACCCAGAATGCTGCAGCAGCAGTTAAGAATGCCGTTACTGAACAGACTCAGGAAGCTGTTTCCATAAGTCAGATTGAGCAGAAAGCAACTGAGTTAACTGCCAAGTTGGCTCAACAAACTTCTGTGGCAAACCAAAACCCGCTACTTGCTCAAAAAACGGCTCAGAGTGCTGAAAACCCTGAAGCATTCAAACAGGATACCCATACAGAGCATTTTGATCTTGAAGATGTTCTGGTTCCCCAATTGAAGGCCGAAGACAAAGGAACCAAAACCAGTCTTGATATTCAGCAGCTGGTTACCCGTCTAAACGCACCAAACGCACAACCGGTGGCTGAAACGTCACAGGCAACTTATGCACAAGCAGCTGCAACAGCACAAAGCACACAGTCTGTTGCTTCAGCTCAGGGCAGTGCACAAACAGCTGCAGCACAACAGGCACGTCCTGAAGCGCAGCCTTCCCTGTCCATGCTTAGTGACCCGGAATGGCCGGATGATCTTGGCCAGCGCCTGCTGCGTATGAGTCAGGGCGAAAATGGTATTAAAGAAGTCAGTCTGCGCCTGGATCCTCCCTCCATGGGAACTCTGGACATTCGTTTAAAGATTGATGAGAACAGCCTGAGCGTTCACTTCCAGTCTTCATCCCCACAAGTGCGCGAGCTTTTGCAAAACCAGGCTGAACGCCTTCGTGCCAACCTGGGGGATTCCAATATGAATCTGGTAGATGTTGACGTCTCCTCCGGACAGGAGCACAAGGGGCAGCACGCATCAGAACAATCAGGTACCTGGCACAGCGATGGCCTGGCTCACTCGGCATCCGACTCGGATACAAGTACCAGTGATGATTTCGAAGAACAGAGTCCACAGCCCGGCTCTGTATCCAGCAATTTATTCTTTAGCACATACGCCTGAGTAACAGGCGGAGATAACTGAAATGGCAGACGCGAAAAAAGAAGGTAAAGGATCAGCCTACAAAGCCATGACCGCCATTCTGGTAGTCCTGACAGGCGCAACCATTTGGTTTACCCAGTTCCGTGATACGCGGACAATGGTCGAAGACCCGTTTTATTTTCCTCTTGATACGATCATCGTGAACCTCGAGAGCAGCACCCCCCGTCACTACCTGAAGGTGCAGCCTGTTCTGGTGACTCGTCATATCGAGTTGAATGAAGAGCTTCCAAAATTCAAGCCACTGCTCCGAAACCGGTTGATTGAAGACCTCCGTAAGGAGTCTGTTGCCTCGCTTTCCGAGAACAATAGCTTTGAAGTCATTCGGGCTAAAGCGCTTGAAGATCTGGATCGCCTGTTGAAGGAAAAAGCAGGAGTTCAAGCATTGGATGAAGTTCTCTTTACCGAGTTTGTGGTGCAGTAACGGGGGAGATATCGCTCTATGAGTGGTTACACAAAAACGGCAATTCACGCCTATCTAACAGGGGCGGGAACCCCGGAAACCACCCATGACCCCATTCAGGATCTGGTGAACGCCCAGGCCCCCATGGTCAGACGTATAGCTTTGCACTTGTCTGATCGACTGGATCGCATGGTGGATGTGGATGACCTGATCCAGTCCGGATTTATCGGACTTCTGGAAGCGGCTCATCGGTATGACCCAACAACCGGTGTTCCATTTGATGCCTACGCCCTGACACGTGTCCGGGGTGCCATGGTAGACGAGTTGCGCCGTAGTGATTGGTGCCCCCGCACACTGCGCCAGCAGGGTAAACAGATTCGCAAAGCCAAGAATGAGCTTGAGCAATCACTGAGCCGTCCTGTGCAAACTCGCGATGTTGCCGAACATCTCAATATGCCTCTGGAAGTCGTCCAAAAAGCAGAAACCAGGCTCGAAGCGGCAAGCAGTATTAGCCTGGATACACTTGTTGAAGACCGGGGTGACAGCTGGGACGTACTGGGCTCAACGGAAGAAACACCGTTCAGCCCACTTCTGAAAAAAGCAGACTCCCAGGAGCTGGCAAGTGCACTCCAGACGCTGCCAGAACGTGAACAGCTGATCCTTCATCTTTATTACGAGAAAGAGATGAACCTGAAGGAGATCGCTCTCATTATCGAGTTGACGGAAGCCCGTATCTGCCAGCTTCGTAAAAAGGCACTGGCAACTCTGAGCCAAAAGATGTCTGAACATTGAGCAATCACTGTCATTTTTCATGGAATACGCGTTTTGTTGTCTTGAAACAACACATTGTATTCGCACATTTAGTAAAAACCTGCACATTGCAGGTTCAAACCTCAAGAGATCTCCCCATCTATGTTGAAAATCACCGGGTTGGCCATACTGATCTTCAGTGTGCTCGGCGGATTTGTTTTAGCTGACGGTCAGCTCCTGTCGCTCTGGCAACCCGCCCAGATATTAATTATTGCAGGTGGCGGTATTGGCGCTTTTTTGATTGCCAATCCATGGCACGTGGTTTGCCACACAATGCGCCACCTTGGCAAAGCTATTCGCGGTACTAACCACTACCCGGCCGAGTACTATCAGAATCTTCTAACACTTCTGTTTAAGCTATTCGAAGTACGCAGGCAAGCCGGCGTCACTGCACTGGAAGCACACATTGAAGAACCAGAAAACAGTATTCTGTTTATGGATTCCGGCATTCTGGAAAATGAACGCCTGACTGCGTTTATCTGTGACAACCTTCGTCTGGTTACGCTTGGCAAGGTCTTACCTCATGAACTGGAAGGTCTTCTGGATCACGAGCTAACGACAATGGCCGACGATCTGCACCGCCCTGCCGATGCACTTCAGCGTATTGCCGACAGTCTGCCCGGTTTTGGTATTGTTGCAGCGGTACTGGGCATCGTACTGACCATGCAGTCTATGGATGGTCCAGCTTATCTGCTGGGTATGAATGTTGCGGCAGCCCTTGTGGGAACGTTCCTCGGCATTTTGCTCTGCTATGGTCTGATCAGCCCTCTCGCTCAATCTGTCACGCACTCGGTGCGTGATGAAATCCAGCTTTATGAGTGTGTGAAAGCTTCACTTCTGGCTAAAGTCAGCGGTCGACCTTCAGCGATAGCTGCCGATGCAGGTCGCAGAATCCTCTACTCCGAAATTCGCCCAAGCTTTATTCAGCTGGAAGCCTGGCTGGCGGAGAGCCGTGAATGAAGGAGCGCCCGACAACAATTGTTGTTAAGCGGGGAATAAGAAGAAGAACCCCTAAGCCCAGATCAAAATGGAAGAATGCTCTCGCAGACTTCTCCATGGTATGTCTTGCACTCTTTATTTTCATGTGGATGGCTGACACGGCAACCCCGGAACAGAAAGCCGGTATCGCTGGATATTTTCGCACCCCTGGCAATAAAGAACAGATTAAGCTGGCGGTTGAGAAGGTACGCATTGCCCAGCTTGAACTTGAGGCCGCAGCGACAGCAAAGCTTAACTCTGATGGCCAGCTGAAAGAACTGGAAAAGCGCAAGTATGAAGAACTGGTTGCACGTATTGAGCAGCAAACCGTTTCATTGCCAGAAAAGATATCAGAAGCCCTGCAGGTGTCTCACTCCCCTGAAGGCTTGAGAGTTGAAATCAGGGAGCTGAAAGGACGGCCGATGTTCGCGCGTGGTAGCGACCGCTTGATGCCTGCTTATCGTCAGATAGTGATTATGCTCGCCCCACGGCTTGAGGAGACAGGCAGTAACATCATGGTTCTTGGTCATACTGACGCCACCAAATTTTCCAGCGCATCCAGACGCGATAACTGGGACTTATCTTCAGCGCGAGCCCAGAAAACAAGGCGCGCCCTGGTTGAAGGTGGTTTCCCGGTTGAACGCATAACGCAGGTCGTTGGCATGGCTGATCGCCAGCTCAGGGATCCTGAAAATCCCAACGATGCCAGCAACCGAAGGGTGGAAATTATCTTACTTGGCAATCATCAAAAATCAGATGAAGAGTCTGACACTATCAAGCTCTCTGCCAACTAGAAAGCTTCTTCATTAAAAAGGCAGCCGATGGCTGCCTTTTTAATCTCTGTGAAATACGATCAACTTTCCACATTTCCCCGTTTTTTTAATTCAGCCACTGAACGTATCAGCCAGCCAAACACCAGTACACTCAAACCCGGAAGGAGCCAGCCCAGACCATTATCAAACAGAGGAATATGGTCGGTCATTTCTATTCCTTTCAGGAACCCGACAGCATTCAAACCATCAATACTACTGAAAAGAATAATAACAAGCAGAGCTGCCTGCATACTTCCACGGGAAAGCGTTATCCAGTTTCTTAGAATACCCGCCACAACCACCATAATGGCCACTGGGTAGAGGGTAATAACAACTGGAATGGATAGCTTCAAAAGCGTTTCCAAGCCGATATTGGCAACAACCATTGAAGCCAGACACAAAATGGAAACCCAGAAACGGTAGCTGATTCTGGGCCAACGATGATGAAAGTAATCACCGCAGGATGTCGTTACTCCAACAGCCGTTGTCAGACAGGCAAGGGTGATAACCAATGAGAGAGCCACCTTGCCCATAGGACCCAGCAGGTGTGTGACCATATAGGCAAGAATTTGCCCACCATGGGTAGCGTCTGTAACCAGCCCCTGACTCATTCCACCTAGATAAAACAGGCCAAGATAAACCAGGCTCAGCCCGGCACCGGCAATCAGGGCAGCCTGAATGGCGTGCCTGACAACCAGACGGTGGTCAGAAACACCATATCGCCTCACTGCTGCAACAATTACGATTCCAAACGCCAGAGCCCCCAGGGTATCCATAGTGAGATAGCCCTGTACTGCCCCTTCAAGCATGGCATGCTCTTTCCACTGGCCAACACCTTCACCAAACTCGGCAGGAGCTTGCAGCAACATCGCCATATACAGAGCGGCCAACACTGCAGCGAGAACCGGTGCCAGTACCTTTCCAACGATATTGACCAGTTTTCCTGGGTTAATACAAAGACAGAGTGCGACTGAGAAGAAAAGCAACGAATAGAGAGCCAGGTAGAGACTTGAGGATTGAGAAATCCAGGGCAGAACACCAACTTCATACGCCACAATTGAAGTTCTGGGCACGGCAAAAGCCGGCCCGATAATTATATAAACAGCTATCCAGAACAGTGGCGCGAGAACACCAGGTATATCACGGGTCAGAGACTCAGGACTTCCAACCATGGCAATGGCAATAATGGCCAGAAGTGAAAGACCAACATCAGTGGCGAGAAAACCAATCAAAGCTAGCCAGAGGTTTTCTCCCGCCTGCTGTCCGGCCCAGGGAGGAAAGATCAGATTTCCGGCCCCTAGAAAAAAGGCAAACACCATTAACCCCATGCCAAGAATGTCGCTTTTCCTCATACCAGCCCTGCTCATTTCTACTTATTTCCTTACCATGGAAATCCCTTTTTCATCCCCCTCCGGGTGATAAAAAAAGGATTTTACCCATAGGGCACGCTGCACGCTCATGGCTGCTTGCAGGTAACTATAGGCAGTTTTGATATAACTGCTTGTTTGGACGCCTGTTACTTCCTCAGTTATCACAGGTCAACGTCGGGTAAGAAGAATGACATCAGCTCCAATAAACTCCACACGGCAGTTGTTTTGGCGAGCAAACCATTCGAATGTCGATCGGCTGAAAAATGTGATATGCGTTGGGTCACGCGTGTAATGCCAGTTTTTAAAGGCTTCCTGATTCTTTACCTGCTTGGTCATTATTCCCAAAATACCTTTGGGCTTGAGAAGGTCCAGAAGCTGGGCAAGCACTTCCCCAGGTTGAACCAGATGCTCGGCAACCTCTGTGCAAGTTACAAAGTCATAGCGCTTCTCCAGCACTTCCGGGTTATTGGCAAAATAGAGATCAAAAATGGCCATTGGATGGCCAGCTTCCATAAACATGGTTGCCAGTGCCGGGCCTGGGCCACAGCCGAAATCCAGCCCACAGGCCCCGGAATCAATACGTTCAGCAACAGGTTGATACATCCGGTTTAGAAATGTCCTGTACCCCGGATCATCAATATTGTTGTTGTGAAGATCGTAGTAAGACTTCTCATCTTCAGGGGAAAGGTGCCAGGCTGGCGGAACAAAAACCAGTTCACATTCGCGGCACTTAACATATTCACGGTGCTTGTCCTGATGCCAGGAATCAGTATGGGAGCATCCACAAAGGGGACAACAAAGGTCAGACATGTAACTGCTACAGAAATTCATCAAGACACCACTATAACCTGAAGCGCGGCAAAAAAGTGGTGCTGACTGTACCGCAGTTAAATTCCCTTATGCCATGACGGGTCAGTTATTGAAAATGACAGGGTTTTATCTTTCTATATGACTACCTGCAAAAAAGCGTCATAGAAAACGGCCCACTGAGTGAGCCGTTAGAGTTATACGTTTATATGGGCTTTAGCCTGAAAGCATCAAACCTGTGGGCCTGCTGCAACCAAAGCTTCACCCGCTTCATTATCAGTATACTGTTCAAAGTTAGTGATAAAGCGGCCGGCCAGATCACGCGCTCTCATTTCCCAATCAGCAACAGATGACCAGGTATTACGTGGGTCAAGAATGTTACTGTCTTCAATGCCAGAAACAGACACAGGCATTTCCAGATCGAAGTGTGGCAGTTTAACAGTCTCGGCGTGATCAATAGATCCATCCAGAATCGCATCAATAATGGCGCGGGTTGCCTGAATGGAGATACGTTTGCCGGTTCCGTTCCAGCCAGTATTTACCAGGTAGGCCTCAGCACCTACATCCTGCATACGTTTCACCAGAAGTTCAGCATACTTGGTTGGGTGCAGAGCGAGGAAAGCCGCACCGAAGGCTGCAGAGAAGGTTGGTGTTGGCTCTGTAATTCCACGCTCCGTGCCAGCCAGCTTGGACGTATATCCTGACAGGAAGTGATACTGGGTCTGATCTGGAGTCAAGCGGGACACAGGAGGGAGAACACCGAATGCATCAGCTGTCAGGAAGATAACCCGGTTGGCATGAGTACCTTTAGAAACAGGTTTAACAATATTTTCGATATGATGAATCGGGTAGGAAACCCGAGTGTTCTCAGTCACACTGCCATCATCATAATCAATGCTGCCATCATCTCTGACGGTTACGTTTTCAAGCAGTGCATCACGCTTGATCGCGTTATAGATATCAGGTTCGGCTTCTTTACTGAGATTGATGGTCTTGGCATAGCAGCCACCTTCAAAGTTGAAGACGCCATCATCGTCCCAACCATGCTCATCATCACCAATCAGAGCGCGCTTGGGGTCAGTCGAGAGGGTGGTTTTACCAGTACCAGAGAGACCAAAGAAAATCGCAACATCGCCATCTTTACCAACGTTTGCTGAACAGTGCATGGAAGCGATTCCTTCAAGAGGAAGGAAGTAGTTCATCACGGTGAACAAACCCTTCTTCATCTCACCACCATACCAGGTGCCACCAACAACCTGCATTTTCTCAGTCAGGTTGAAGGCAACGAAATTCTCGGAATTCATCTTCATTTCTTCCCACTGAGGGTTCACACAGCGGGCACCATTCAGCAGAACGAAATCAGGTTCAAAATCAACCAGCTCTTCTTTTGAAGGACGAATAAACATATTAGTGACAAAGTGAGCCTGCCAGGCAATTTCAGTGACAAAACGGACTTTCAGGCGGGTATCCGGGTTAGCACCACAGAAAGCATCAACAACAAACAAACGCTTGGCTGACAGCTCTTGGGTCACCAGATTTTTCAGGTAAACCCAGTCTTCCTGCCGGATAGGTTTATTATCGTTTTTACCCTGATCAGCCCACCAGACAGTATCACGGGTTGTATCATCACGGACGATATATTTATCTTTAGGAGAGCGTCCGGTGAAAATTCCAGTGTTGACTGAAACGGCACCGGAGTCGGTGACTCGCCCCTGTTCATAACCTTCCAGATCATCCCTTGTTTCTTCTTCAAAGAATTGCTCATAGGATGGGTTATAAACAACTTCCGTCGTGTCTTTGATTCCGTAGGAAGACAGGTCCAGCATGGTCTTGTTAGCACTCATTTATTGTTATCCCGCTCTGCACGTTTCACTACAGAGATAGAGCTAGGATCGAAGTCTGAAGCTGAATCCCTCAATTCAGCATAACCAGATTCAAGAAACCCTATCTCCCACTGATGGCTCTAGGTCGGGTAAATTGTTATCCGCCAGCTTGGTCGTTTTCGGTTCCGGGTCACCCCGGGGCTGCCTGACAACGTTCCCCTCTGTCTGCTGCCCTCAAAGGCAGCTTTTCTGTTACAAAGGCCTGTTACTGTCATTCGTTACAAAAGGCAGGGCCTTTGCTTCCGCAGCTATTTTTCTATCTGTCGCGCACAGGCTACCTCAATGTTTTCCCGTTTTTTTTGCACTAGCTCAGTATTTGCGCCATTTACAGTGCAATTTACGAAAAAACCAGAATGAAGATTCGCCAATCTACAGGCTAACAGAATCCCTACAGATAGAAACCACTACATAATGTTGTCCATAGCAAAGCTGAAAAAGGAATGTGGGGGCTAGCAGCTGACGGGCTTCACTAAAAAAAAGGGCTGCCCGCTCGCTTACTGCAGCCGGACTGAACCAGCCCAGCCCCATGCACCCCTGAGCAGGCGCAGATACTGACCATAATGCTTCAGCATCACAGGTGACAAACGGAACATCATGAACTCTGGCAAATTCATCATAAGCAGGATCAAACTTCTTGAGGTGTATACTTGCAACTTTGGTCACATCCCGAATATCAATATCCAGTTGATCCAGCCGTTGCATAACTCCCTGGCCAATAACCTCAAGTGGCGTCCCTCTAATACTATGAACACCTACAACGAAATTACCTATCATACAGACTCTCCTGCTCAGGCGGGATATGCGTCTGCAGAATAGACAACATTCAACTTACCAGAGGCTTTCATTACATCTTGCTGGGCCCTGTAGTAATAGGAGGTGAATGCATCTGTAATGGCGTTGGTGGGGTATTTGGTGTCTTAGGTGGGCTCCAGGATGTCATGCACTGCTGCTTTCTGGGCGATCCTCCAACGTAATCGTTGCCATCTTCATCCTCAACAGTTCCTATAACGAGCTGATCAGGTCTCTTGCCTCTTGTATCAAAGAAAAGCGGTGACCGTATTCCCATTAAGGAAACTGCAGATACTGTAACCCTCTCCGGGGTATATGTCTGTGATCTCTTCATTTCAGGAGAAACCACGGGCTGTGAACAATTACCAGAAGGGCTTACCGATGAATCCTTTTTTTCAATTTTTGGCTGTGAGCGGTAATCCTTTATAAACGCCCAATGATCCGTTTGATCTCTTATTGTTCTTTCAAGCCATATCCACTTATTATTTCCGTTTGTAATTTCTTTTTCTACATCCTCTTTCTTTTTCTCTGCGTAGCGCACAGCCCAAAGGCCTCCATTTTCATACTCATATGTTCTTAGGCGAGTAACTACTTCTTCCTTCTTCACTTCATCTGTTTTATTAGCTGGCACTCCATTTACCTCTGAAATAAAGATATCCATATTTAACGATGCTGATAACATTTGAAGAAAATACTCTGCTTCAGAGCTGTTAAATTTTAATCTTTTATCACCGAGCCCCCTCAATATTTCAAGAAAAACCATCAGGTTTGTAGGGCTAGCAATAGTGTACCCTCCTTTTTTTGGCGGTATCTTTTGGATTAAACTATTAAAAAAATATTCATGCTTTTTAAAATCATTTAAAATTTTTTGGTAATCTTTTTTTTGTTTATGTGGCATAACACCAATCATCCAAGAAAGATGAGCATCTATGCAATAACCCTGCAAGCGTTGATTTTCTTTAAAAATGCCAAATAAACTTTCAGAACCAAAGGCGCGACCTTTACATGGACCAGTTTTCACTAACCCATCAGATGTAAATGGTTCAAAATCAGCTTTGTAACTTTCCCCATTTGAAAGATTCGTATTATCTTCAGCTGCACTAGGTTCTAACGGCCAAAATCCATGCGTAATAATAATTCCACAATTACGAACCTCCCCGTTTTTTTCCATATAGTTATCATAAGATCTTGCCTGCATACGAAGTAAAGGGGGCTTAAATTGTCCAACATTCCATACAGGTAGTAAGTGCCTATTCGGCTTGCACTTCATATTCCATAATTGCCCTGTGTCAGCACTTAAAGTAGGCGGACAGGCAAGTGCCTCAAGATAACCATAATATGACCTATATTGTTCTGTTGATTCATTTTGAACTGAATTTTCTTGTACAGATTTTGGATGTTTTTTCAAATCTACCCCGCCTACGGAAAAGGGAGAAATAGGGGTCACTGGTTTTTTCGATGTAAGTGAATTTGCACCATCAGATTTACGCTTAACCCCTGCCGGTCGATGACTCGGAATAACAAAGGAGGGGTGCCGTGATGAAGAAACAGGTGCGACCGAGGCTACAGGCACTTTTTTTCCATTCAAGTCAGGTTTTTCAACTTTTGTAATTACAACATCTGGAGTGTTTGTAGCACCTGTAGCGGTAGCTTTTTCAGTCACAGCAGGAGTATCCTTTTTCTCAGGTAATTCCACCACACCTGCACTAAAATCCCTGTAATTCCTGTTTTCTGTAAATGTTTTCACAACTCCCCTGAGAAGTGGAAGAACATGATCCGGGTTGAACTTTTTCTCATCAGCCCCGCTTGCCAACTGATGAAGGCGATTGCCGTCTTTAAAAAGCAGTCCATCAGCCCAACGAACTAATTCCTCTTCATCATTTGTTTGTGACAACATAAAACCATCACGTAACTCCCTAATTTCTTCTATTAGAGCTTTTTGTTTAGCTTCTTCTATTTCAGATGACTTGGTTATTATAAAGTGGTCCCAATTCACCTGTTTACTGTAATGGAGCCCCAAACGCAAAAGCATGTTTGACTTTATGCGCTTTTTCCAATAATTAATTGCATCATCCTCTAAAGTGTCAAGATCAACTTCACCAGGAAATGTGGTATTACATACATTTTTTATCTCATCAAAAACCATCTTCAAGAGTTTATATTTATCACTTTTTTCTTCTTTTAGATCTTCCCAAACAAAGTGGTAACGAGATTCACATTCATCCTTATCGTAAATTGTATCAATAATATCGCTAGCTAACTTTAAAACAATTGCCTTAGCATCTGAGTAACCTTCAAATTTTCTTAAATACCTTTTTACCATTCCTTCTGAAACAAGTGCATCATCAGATTTATTATCATGGAAAAAAGTATCAAATACAGTATAGGGAGTACGACCATTATCTTCTGTTGGGTGCCTCCCAAATACTTTAAGATGAACTGGGTATGGATCCATATACCTGAGAACAAAGTGGCCAGATTCCACTTCTATGGCGTAATTAGCATATTTTGCATCAACATATCCGGCCAGCATTTGTTTCCTACCAGGTGGCATAGACTGATCTTCGTGCTTTTTGTTTTTTTTAGATAGCTCACGAACATCATTCAGTATTATTTCAGTGATGCGATTTAAAAATTTTCTTGCTGTCAGCTCCTGTCCTAAAACTGTGATTTTTTCATCTGGTTTTTTCCCCAAAAGAACCTTCTTAAAGTACCAATCAAGCAAGTTCTCTTTTACAAGCAGAGGCTGAACGATATAGACAACATTTCCGACTTTAAGAAATTGGGTTTCTAATGAATTTACACCATTTTCTTTCAAATAAACCTCATGAGCACGCTGATGGAAATAAAATGAACGTGCCTGAGTTTCATCTGGCAATACAATTCGTCTTAATGCCAAATTTGGTAGAAATGTTCTCACAGAATCTAGCGCGCTTTCATTAACATGTGGGTACTTATCTGGTAGCCCTTTACACTCTTTCCCGACATCAATTTTAAATACAACTGTGCTTGTTCCCGAACCGACAATAGTGATTTTAGCCGGACCACCAAAAGAAAAATCAAACGTCTCCCCATTTTTGAAGGGACCTGAAGGGAATACAGCCTCTTTCTCAATCGCCTCAATAAATTCAGAAACCTCCCGGTTCATTGCAGTTATTTCATCCTGATCTCCTGGTGGTGGCACTCCCAGTGATAGCTCAGCATAATTGGGATCTTTTATTTCCTCCACACCACAACATATTTCTGCACTTTCCACTCTAACCGTTTCTGCATTTGCACTTTCCAGACTATCTGTATCTACACTTTTTGATTGGACAAAATATGTATTACAAACCAGAGACTTCTTTTTCCGTTTGTCGGATGACAGCGCCGGAAGATCAGATTCCTTCCATTCAGATTTCTTATTTTTTATTCTTACCCAGACATGCCCTTTCATCTTCATAGCCCTCAGCTCACTCTCCTGTGACACACTTCGTGATAACACAGCAGGGGAAGCAGCCAAGGAGGGTGGCCCCGGAGAGGCTGAAGCTAGCTCACTTATGGAGTAGGTATTATAAGGTGCAGGAGTAAATGAATGTTGTTTATCAAGCTTGAAGTTATATTTATCCTGATATTCTGTAGGGGCTCCATACTCTTGAATAGCCACTCCTGTGGTCTCTTCATTGTCCATTAAAATGGCAAAACGCACCCATCCATCAGGTTCGTAATTTTCACCAGAGCTGATACTGGCATGGGGTTTTGCATGCTCAATTAAATAATCGTACGAATTGGTCATGACTTCAACACAACCGTTAAGACCAAGTACCTGACCATATTCCCCATATGCAGTTGTAGAAGCATATGCGAGGAGAATAAGCAACAGTATGCGAAAACGCAGAGAACATACCACCAACTACCCTCATAATTCGCGCAATCTACCACAGAGATAGCAGTTTAGTTATAACTGTTGAAAACAGCTCTATTTATCCCAATTTTTTCAACAGTTTTCTGCATTTGGACTATATTCCTTGTTTCTATCAGGCATGGAATTATTGCGTAATAACGATACGACGGATAAATCATCTCAGAACATATCGCAAGAAATCATAAAGACCATTAGTTTTTTATGGATATAAACTCATAGCCGATGCCCTTAAACAACTACCCAAAGTTAACAGAATTCTCTCTGGCATTAACTGCCGGTATCCTACTGCCTCTGGGGCTCCCTCCAGTAGATATTTCGTTTTTATCACTATTGGGAGCATCTCTTCTTTTTTCGCGAACCCAACTGGATGGTATGCGTAGCATTGCCATTGCCATTCTTGGGTTTGCTTTTGGATATACAATTACAGGACAGTTCTGGTTCTTGTGTCACCAAATTCTTTTACCACAGCATCAAAGTATTGCTGAAACTTTAGAGATAGTCCTACAGCAGCTTCTTATACCTATCCTATCAATAATATTGATCCTGGGATTCTACCCTACCTGTCGTAAGGTCTTAAATCTTGCAAGATTTTCAATTGGAAGCTCAATCTTATTTGCTTGCCTGTGGGTGATTTATGAGGTTTTGTACAGCCTTATACCATTAACCTATCCACCGCTATTGATTGCTGGCTATTCAACTATTGGTTTTCAATCTGATAGTCTTTTTCCAATAATGGGTCCATTTGGTGGTAGCTTTGTTTTAATGCTGGCAGCAAGCCTACTTAGCAGTCTTTTCTACCAGCTGTCCAAAAAGCATCCACGTCATGTTATTTCACTTGTACTCACGCTTATTCTTACTCTTATTACACCTTTTCTATGTAACCATCATGAATGGACTGTCTCTTATGACAAGCGCCCATTCAGCTATGCAATGCAAACCCGAATTGATGCTGACCAGGTTTCATCATCACTGAATAAAACCTTGGGTACAGTCTCTCCAAAGCTTGTTATTTTTGGGAATACCTTCTCAAGAGATGTAAATGGCAACTGGCCCAAGTACCTTTCCAAGCTTGATAGTTACTCAAACACAGCATTCCTTGCAAGGTTTAAGTCAGATCAGAAAAACTGCCCGACATATTATTGTACCTTTGGAGAAGGAGATGGATGCACCTGTGCCTATGATCACATTCCTTCCGCAGATGTTTTTAAAGCAGGCTTGCCAGTTCATAATCCCTCAACATTTCGTCACCCTGCTGTTGATGCTTACAGAATAATGATCACCGGAAATTCAGACGACCTTACCCCGTACTTCATTTCGAGTAAGGTCATAGGGGCAGAAGCCATTATTGTTTATGACGTCTCCATAAGTAGTAAAGTTCTTCAGGACAGGTTGCTCAGAATCAACCAATCCAGAGCATTGGAAACTGGACGTCCCGTACTTCGCTACAGTGAAAAGGGAGTAGCTGCTGAAATTAACCATCGTGGAGAAGTCAAAGCCCGGTATTATCCGGAACACATTTTTGCATCGGGTAGTATTACCCCTATGACCAAGCCCACTCCCTTCATGCTTTTAGGGCCTTATGCACCACTTAGTGTTGTTACTCTTTGTCTGGTTTTTTTTGCGTATCGTCGCTTATTTCACAGTCTTTAGGCAACTTAACAGCCCCCCTGCAAAAGTGTTCCAGTCGATCAAAGGCAAATGTCCGGCATAAGTCTTCCAGTGCTGGAACGAATTGCTCGCAGGCAGGATCTTCCTGGAGTACTGATGCCAGGTGCCTGATTCTGTCAATATCTCCTACCTCTGCAGCTTCCTGGAGCGACTTAAGCAACGGTTTCAGATGCGGGGGGGGATCACCCAGTTGCAAATCAAAATCTTTGCTGCCTTTCCCCTCTTTCCACACAAAGTGGATATTTAAAACACTTTCAATCTTGCGAAACAGATCATCAACCTGAAATGGCTTCCCTACATATCCATCGAATCCAAGTGTCTCGAAGCGTTCCCGCTGGGCCGGATCAACACTAGCTGTGACTGCAATAACAGGAATAGGGTTTCCCTGTCGCCTGAGTTTCTGGACAGTTTCCATACCATTCATAACCGGCATACGAATGTCCAAAAGAACAAGATCAGGCTGATGTTTATGGATAGAATTCAAAGCATCCAAGCCATTTACTGCTTCAAGGGTTTCAAAACCTGCATCTTCAAGCAGACGTACAAGCATTTCCCTGTTTATGCGGCTGTCATCTGCAACAAGAACCCGGCCACTTTCCCCTGGCAGCAATCGCATACAGCGAGCATCAAGGCTTGCAGCACTGGCCTCAACATCTTCATTCAGAACAGCCTTTCGTAAAGGGAGAGAGAAATAAAACCGGCTTCCGAAACCCGGGGAACTTGCAACCTTTAGCGCCCCTCCAAGAGCTGTCACAAGTCGCTGACTGATTGCCAGGCCAAGGCCCGTTCCTCCAGGATGATCCGGATACTCAATTTGCTGGAATGGTGCGAATATCCGATCCTGCTCGTCCTGCTCTATACCAATACCCGTATCACTGACGATGTACACAACCTGATCACCATTCGCCAGAACTTTGAGCTGAACCTTCCCATGGCTAGTGAATTTAACTGCATTTCCCATCAGGTTAATCAGAACCTGTCTCAGCTTGGTGGCATCCATCAGGATCACTGAAGGCAGCTTTTCATCAACTTCCAGAGCAAGGTAAAGTCCTTTTCGTTCGGCCCGTGGGCGTAACATACGACACACCTTGTCCAGCACCGGCCTAAGCCGAACAGGCTGGAACTGAACCTGCGCACCAGTTGTCTCAATTTTTGTCAGATCCAGAATATCATTGATGATCATAAGCAGATGCTGACCACAGTCTTCCACAGTCTCCAGACTATCCCTCTGGCTTTTACCCAGGATTTCTGTTCGAAGTAACAACTGAACATGGCCAAGAATTCCATTAAGCGGCGTTCGCAGCTCATGGCTCATATTTGATAGGAACTGGCTTTTTGCCTGATCAGCAGCCCTTGCCCTGTCGCGAGCCAGACGCAAATCCTTTTCTGTATCTTTGCGATCAGATATATCACGTACAGCAATGGTTATGAGAGTTCCCCCCTCAACTTCAAGAGGATTTGAAGTCACCTCTGCCGGAAAACAGCTGCTGTCCTGACGTCGGCACACAGTTTCAAAACCAAACTGCGTAGAACCCTCATGAAGAAAGTCCCGTTCTCTTGGCAATAAAAACCCTGCTCGCTTCTTACCCAGCATGGCAAGAGGCCTTCCGAGAAGCTCCTGCCGTTTATACCCGAACATGTCTTCTGTTCTGGCATTGACCATTGTTATCAACTCATCCCTGTCCGTAATCACAATGGCATCAGGTGCAGATTCCAGTAGCCCACGGAATTTCTTGGTGTCACTGATCAACTCCGTGACATCATGACCCATGCCTTCTATTCCGCTGATACGGCCTCCAGGCTCAATAACGGGGACGTTGATAATTTCTATAGTCCGTACGCTGCCGTTTTGATGTGGAAACTCGATCTGAATCGCTTCGTCCTGTAGCTCTCCATGAAGGACTGTATTGATAACCCGCCGGATGTCCCGATGCTCCATCTTCCCGGAGAACATATCAGCAATTTTCTCCATAAATTCCTGGGGTGAGTAACCGAGAATCTGGGCAACGGATGAACTGACAAACGTCACCTTTCCTCTGTCATCCAGGATGTAATAGAAGTAATGACCCCTTAAACATTCGGCAATGCGGCTAATATTGCTGGCCCGTAATTCACGTAACGCTTCATCGCGCTCCTCCAGTCTTATAGCCATGGCTGAGATACTTCTGGCCAATCTTCCGGTTTCATCATCAGACTTATGAGCAAATGGTAAATGCCAGTGACCATCACCCAGATGATCCACTGCTCTGGCGAGCCTGACCAGTGGGCGAGTAATAAAGCCGGATATCTTCAGAAGAACAGCACTGACCACCAACAGGGCAGCAAACAGCATTAGAGCACTGTTAAGGGCTGCCTGACGTACAGACGCCAAAGCCTTGGTTTCCCGGATATGAGTCAGCAAAATCCAGCCAGATTGAGTAATCGGACTGGTGAAATACCATGATGGCCAGTCACGAAAAAAGATTGTCGCGACGCCTCTTTTGCCATCATGAACAGGGCCATTCAGAAGTTCTTTGAGTGATGCTGAGTTTATACGCTCAGCGGTTTCATAGAGGGACTTGTCCGGCTTGGTTGAACGCATATCGGAATGTACAAAACGACCTTCCCTGTCGACAATCGCGAAACGAAGCTTTCTGGGGTTATCTTGCTGTAAAAGGTCGATGAAACTCGACACCAAAACGATAAAGAAAAGATTATCTGCGCCTGGCACACGGTATGTAACAACCTGCTGCCCTGTTTTAGGGTCATCAAATGGCAGGCTCCAACCCCACTGATTTTCTGAAAATATCCCCTGTTGATAGTTCTGCCACTCATATTTCTGCAGACTATCATCTTCATAGCGATAAATGAGCCCCTTATCAGACGCTCCGACCAGAATGGCATGGAGCACCCGATTATCTTTCAATGACCCAGTTATAAGCTCGAAGAAATCTTCAGAACCCGGCGTTTCATTTTTAAGGTTATAGGAAAGAAAATCGCCAAAAGACTCAATAAAGCGAAGCTGATTATCCAGCAGACCAGCATAATGGCCAGCCTGCTGCTCCATAAACTCTTCAACACTGCTTTTGGAGACTTTTAAAGAATCAATTATGTGTATAGCGAAAATAACACTGTAGAGAAGCGTTATGGGAATGATGGTGAACAGGACAACTTTATTGCGGATCGATTGCCACATGAACTACTTCCAGCCAGAATTATCATCTACTTCTCTATCCTTGTCATTTACCGCGCCCGTTCCCACGCCATGACCAACCGGCATAGCTTCAATCAGCATAGCTACCATGCACCATCCACCGGATAGCCTAGTCGAGAGAAGAAATTCCCGCAAAATGATCTAGCCTGATTCTCTTTCTACTGAGTGGCCAAGTTGAGAGGATCTTCATGGAGGGAATGAGCATCTGCAGAAGCAACAATGTTGGAATCAAATCAAATAACGCTTTTTGGCAGGTTTTCCTTTTGCTATCAGCTTTAGCCTGTATTCAAGGTTGCTGTACAACAGAATCGACTCTCTCTCCCTCAGAAAGAGATATTAATCAGCTGATAGTAAAAACCCACCAGCTTGCCGACCAGGGAGGGTACCGGTTAATAACCACATCTGGTGTAGAGGGGTTAATCAACTCAAAAAGAAACTGCCTTATCGTTGATACACTACCTCTGCCGCGCTATGAGGCTCATCATATCGAAGGAGCTGTTTCATTCTGGTTCCCGAGAAGCCCGGCTCCGGTGAATGAATGGGATACTGAGTTGATGGAAGGGAAAACCATTAAGGACTTCAAGGGCATGCTGGGAGCCGACAAAGAACGCCCTGTCGTTTTCTATTGTGGAAGAACGGCATGCGACAGAAGCCACAGCGCTGCAGCCTGGGCAGTCAAATTGGGTTATAAGGAAGTCTATCGTTATGCAGGCGGCATCAATGCCTGGTTAAACCGTCCATGGGATGGCAGGCAACCTAAACCTGCCTGTACAGCATCATCTTCGCCAGAGAAAAGCCATAAAAAAAGCTCTACCTCTTGAAAGAGGTAGAGCTTTGAATTTGAGGATGATATTCCGTTTTAATTAGAACGGGATGTCATCATCGAAATCATCAAAACCACCAGCAGGGGCTGGCTGAGGCTGCTGTTGAGGGCGAGCCGACTGTTGCTGCTGAGCACGCTGAGGCTGACCATAACCCTGATTCTGGTTCTGGTTCTGCTGAGGCTGGCCATATCCTTGAGACTGCTGCGGTTGAGCAGGCTTTTGTTGTTGCATAGGCTGACCGTAGCCCTGATTCTGCTGTGGAGCCTGTTGCTGAGGAGCTGCCGCCTGTTGAGGCTGGCCATATCCCATGTTGCCACCTTCCTGGCGACCATCCAGCATCTGCATCTGGCCATTAATATCAACAACGACTTCTGTTGAATAACGATCCTGGCCCTGCTGATCCTGCCACTTGCGGGTTTGCAGCTTACCTTCGATATAAACTTTTGATCCCTTGCGCAGATACTGGCCGGCAATTTCTGCCAGCTTGCCGAACATGGCTACACGGTGCCACTCGGTACGTTCCTGCTGCTGACCAGTCTGCTTGTCACGCCAGGATTCACTGGTCGCAATGCTCAGATTAGTGACCGCACTGCCGTTCGGGGTGTAACGAACTTCCGGATCCCCTCCGAGGTTACCAACCAGTATGACCTTGTTAACACCACCACGAGCCATTGGCTTCTCCCATATTTTTGATAATCCAAAGTCCCGGAAGCATCCGGTTCTATAACAACCAGTTCAGGAAGGAGAACTCCTCGTCCTTCATCTGACTCATTGTTTACCAGTCCCCATACTGGCGTAAATGCTGTTCATCAAGCTGCTGCTTATCAATTTTCAGATAGGCAGTCTGCTCTTCTACGATCAGGGTTACATCCTTAACGCCTGCCACCGCTGCCAGACGATCACTCATCCGGTTAGCCTCAGAAGGTACCACCGGATAAAGGTCTAACACGATACTGCTAACATAGGGGGGATTGTTCATAGTAACAGACAATAACCACCATATGGCAGTCGCAATTGCCCCAACCACAAAGATACCAGTCCCGCCCCATAATTGATAAGCCAGACCGGCAATTATTCCCCCAAGGCCCGCACCCAGGAACTGACAGGTTGCAAAGGCTCCCATGGCTGTTCCGCGACTGCCTGCCGGAGCAATTCGACTCACCACTGAAGGCATCGTGGCTTCCAGATAATTAAAAGCCATAAAGAACAGCAGTACGCTGCCCACCAGCCATGCCAGGTTAGACTGGTTAGCCCAGATCATTCCCTGGGCAATAAACAGAAGTGTGACCACCCCGATCATAATGGGACGAATCATTCTCTTCTTCTCGCCAATAACAATAAAGGGCACCATGGCAAAGAAGGAAATCACCATGGTCACCAGATATACCCACCAGTGCTCTTCCCTTGGTAGACCAGCCAGGTTCTGCAGGGCCAGAGGCAGCTGCATAAACAGCAGCATCAGTACAAAGTGAAGAGTGAAAACACCAGCGTTCAGGCGAAGAAGCTGCCTGTGCCCGAGAATTTCCCGTAACTGTGACAGTGTCGCAACAGTTTCCCGGTTAGCTTTCTGTCTTACAGGGGTAGGAATAGCCCAGGCTACCAGAGCAATAGCACCAACGGCCATCACTGCTGAAATATTGAATAATCCTGCAAGCCCCCATTGCTGAACCAAAAGAGGCCCAAGCACCATAGCCACACAGAAAGACAGACCGATGCTTATCCCTACCATGGCCATGGCTCTGGTGCGGTTCTCTTCCCGGGTCAGATCAGCCAGCAAGGCGGTAACCGCCGCTGCAATAGCCCCTGCGCCCTGCAGGAAACGCCCGGCGATAATATTGGTTATGGTATCCGAGGAACCCGCCAGCAGACTGCCAGCAACAAAGATTAATAGACCGCCGATGATAACTGGCTTACGACCAATGCGGTCGGAAAGAAGCCCGGCAGGAATTTGTAACAGAGACTGGCTGATGCCATAAGCACCAATAGCCAGACCGATAAGTGCAGGAGTTGCACCGCGCAGCTCATCAGCGTAAACCGCCAGAACCGGCAGTAACATAAAGAGACCCAGCATTCGCAGGGCAAAAACAAGGGACAGTGATGATGCCGCCCGTACTTCTAATGAATTCATTCTGATCAGTTTGTTATTTCCCGTGCGGCATACTATCAGTCGAACAGGCCACATTAGCAACTGTACAGCAATAATTATTGTGTATGTGAAACTGAAAGCGGGAACCAGCTGTGGCTCTTGTATTCCCGAACTGGCAAGGCTTCTGGAAGGCAATCATTAACAAGCTCTTTTGAATCGATAGAATATAATTCAATGATTCACACGTCCCTCTGCTTTATAATCGACCGGTTCTAAAGTGGAGTCATCCTGTGGATTCGATCACCGTACGCGGCGCGCGCACTCATAATCTTAAAAATATCGATCTGGACTTACCCCGGGATAAATTGATTGTTATCACAGGCCTTTCCGGGTCAGGTAAATCCTCTCTGGCTTTCGATACTCTCTATGCGGAAGGTCAGCGTCGCTATGTGGAATCGCTGTCTGCCTATGCACGGCAGTTCCTGTCCATGATGGAAAAACCGGATGTTGACCATATTGAAGGTCTTTCTCCGGCGATTTCCATTGAGCAGAAGTCCACCAGCCATAACCCACGTTCTACCGTGGGAACTATTACAGAAATTTACGACTACCTTCGTCTGCTCTTTGCACGTGTTGGTACTCCACGCTGCCCCAAACATCACCATGCTCTGGAGGCTCAGACCATCAGCCAGATGGTTGACCAGGCTTTGGCCCTGCCGGAAGGCTCCAAAATCATGCTGCTGGCTCCGATTGTGCGGGCACGCAAAGGTGAGCATCTGCATGTATTCAGTGAACTAAAGTCTCAGGGATTTATTCGTGCCCGAATTAACGGCATAGTCACTGATCTGGATACTCCACCGGCACTGGAGAAGAACAAAAAGCACACTATTGAAGTGGTTATTGATCGGGTTAAGGTTCGGGACGATCTGCAGTTGCGCCTGGCAGAATCTTTTGAAACCGCACTGGAACTGGCTGACGGTCTGGCCACTATCAGCTTTATGGATGGTGAACAGGAAGACATGGTGTTCTCCGCCCGCTTTGCCTGCCCAGAATGTGGTTACAGCCTGAACGAACTGGAACCGCGCCTGTTCTCTTTCAACAACCCGGCCGGTGCCTGCTCATCCTGCGATGGTCTGGGTATGAAACAGTTCTTTGATTCCAACCGGATTATTCAACACCCGGAGCTGACCCTGGCCGAAGGTGCTATCCGTGGCTGGGATCGTCGCAGTGTATATTACTTCCATATGTTGAAGTCACTGGCGGCTCATTACGGGTTTGATATTGATACTCCGTTTGATGATCTTTCAGCAGAACATCAAAACATTATCCTGCATGGTTCTGGGGATGAACTGGTTGATTTCAGCTATATCAATGACCGTGGTGACATCTATAAAAAACGCCACCGCTTTGAAGGCATTATTCCCAACTTTGAGCGTCGCTATAAGGACACCGAGTCCCAGTCTGTGCGGGAAGAGCTCAGCAAATACGTGGCCACTCAGCCCTGCCCCAAGTGCAAGGGAACGCGACTGAGGGAAGAAGCCCGTAATGTCTTTATCGAAGAGACCACACTACCTCAGGTAACCTGTCTTCCGGTTGAAGGGGCTCTTAAACACTTTGAATCACTGAATCTGACTGGTCAGAAAGGTGAGATTGCTTCCAAGATTCTCAAAGAGATCCAGGATCGCCTTAGCTTCCTTAATAATGTTGGTCTCAACTATCTAACATTAGACCGCAGTGCCGAAACTCTTTCCGGCGGTGAAGCCCAGCGTATTCGACTGGCCAGCCAGATTGGTGCCGGTCTTGTAGGTGTGATGTATATCCTGGATGAGCCATCTATCGGCCTTCACCAGCGTGATAATGATCGCCTCCTCAAGACGCTTATTCGCCTGCGTGATCTGGGTAATACGGTCATTGTCGTCGAACATGATGAAGATGCCATTCGCTCCGCTGATCATGTTGTTGATATTGGCCCGGGTGCAGGCGTCCATGGTGGTAAGATCATTTCCAGCGGAACGCCGGAAGATATTATGGCCTGTGATCAATCTCTCACTGGCCAATATCTCTCAGGCACCCGCCGTATAGAGGTTCCTGAACAGCGTAATGCTGTTGATAAAAAACGTCTACTGACGCTTTCCGGCTGTACAGGCAATAACCTCAATAACGTCAAACTGGAAGTTCCACTTGGGCTGCTGACCTGTGTGACCGGTGTTTCCGGCTCAGGTAAATCAACTTTGGTTAATGGAACCCTTTACCCCATCCTGGCTGAGAAGCTTAATGGTGCAACCACGCTGACTTCTGCTCCTCATAAAACCATCGATGGGCTGGAGCATGTGGATAAGTGTATCGATATCGACCAGAGCCCGATCGGCCGTACACCACGTTCCAACCCGGCAACCTATACCGGCATCTTCACACCTATTCGTGAATTGTTTGCCGGTACCCAGGAAGCGCGCTCCCGTGGTTACAAACCCGGCCGCTTCAGCTTTAACGTCAAAGGTGGACGCTGTGAAGCCTGTCAGGGTGACGGCGTTATTAAAGTGGAAATGCATTTCCTGCCGGATATCTACGTCCCCTGTGATGTCTGCAAGGGCAAACGCTATAACCGCGAAACCCTGGAAGTGAAGTACAAGGGCAAGAGCATTGATGAAGTGCTGGAGATGACTGTTGAAGAAGCACTGCCATTCTTTGATGCCATCCCGGCTCTCAAACGCAAACTGCAAACCCTGATGGATGTAGGCCTTTCCTATATTCACCTGGGCCAGAACGCGACTACTCTCTCAGGCGGTGAAGCTCAGCGGGTCAAGCTGGCAAAAGAGCTGTCCAAACGGGATACAGGCAAGACCTTCTATATTCTTGATGAACCAACCACTGGTCTGCACTTTGAGGATATCCAGCTGCTGTTGAAAGTTCTTCATCGTCTACGGAACCATGGTAATACCGTTTTGGTTATTGAACACAATCTGGATGTGATCAAGACCGCAGACTGGATTGTCGATCTCGGCCCGGAAGGTGGTGATGGCGGTGGTGAAATTATTGCCACCGGCGCTCCGGAAGATATTGCCAGAAACCCCGTTTCCCATACCGGGCATTTTTTGAACCATGTATTGAACCGAACAAAAACGCTTTCTTAGTATGCTCTATACTCGGTAGCCGTATTTCTGCCATGACTACCTGAGGGTTCCAGTGAACAGAATGCAACCTGTAACCCGCTGGGTTTTTACTCTTCCTATATTCCTGCTTTCATCACTGGCTTCAGGCAGCTATGGAGAATTTCCCTCAACAGAGTTTCAAGGAACAGGGAGTGCTGCAGGCCAGTCAATAGTGATTACCTTTCAACCAAGTGTTGGAGTAACCACTATGAAACATTCAAAAGAAAGCCTGACTATTGAAAACATGTCTTTTGAGCAAGGAACAGCTGATAAATTATTTCAAAGTATGAAGCAAGCTAGTGGATATGAAGAGGAAAACATGGCCTCTCCACAAATCGTCAGCTGGATGACACTTCTGGAGTATGTCGGACAGATTGTTCAACTGGGCACGATGCCACGGAATGAATTTCAACTTTTAAGATACTCTCCCCCAATTAAAATTCAGGACACTAACAGCTTTCTGAAAGATGCTGAGGACACAGTCTTCCGAAAAGACAAAAGGCTAGACATGATAGACATGAAGAAAGCCCAGAAAGACGTTTCTTTTCATGCAGCCCAGAGAGTCACTTTCAAAGACTGTGTTGATACTCTATATCGTAACACTGTCAAAGAACTCCATTTTGAGTTTGTACAACCTGTGGAAGATTCTGACTTCCAGCTTTATGGGGTGTATCTATACAACTCATACGTAGATGAGGTAACCGATGGCAAGTATAAAATTACCAGTCAGCTCATTGGGGGGGGTTGAGCGTCCTGCATGGAGAGCAGTGAAAACAAAAGCCCCAGCCTCACCGGAAGTAGATGAAAATAAGCCACTCACAGGTCTTCAAGGTATCTCAAACAATGCCCAGCAATTGATCCCCCAACTCAATAAACAGCACCGGCACTGGGGGGATATAATCACGGATGACGACTCAAACTCCGTTTCGTTGCCTCTTCCAATTCTTCCCCCAACAAACAAATAAAGTATTCAGCAGTGTATGGATAAGCCCGCCGTTCACCATCACAGGCAACGGCCTTACACCCCCAAAAAAACGAAACTCATTCCAGAGTCACCACATTCAAGCACGCCAATCCCTTATTGATAACTCATGATTGTGATAATTCACAGTCATGAGTTATCAATTCCGAATATGACAATGCCTCAGTTGCGGGTGTAACGCATTGAGAGTAAACCTTGATCTCCATACACTCTTCAACGAAACAACATCATACCTTTTTCATGCCCATGGCCCCGCAGGCCGACTTTCCGGGTGCACTCACTTTCACAACTTTTTCAGGAGCATAGATGCACGGTAACAACGACGCAGTCCATCTCATCGCATCTACCGAAGAGCGCCGCCCTTACAAGGTGTACACCGAGCGTAACCTTGACAGTATTGAGCAGTTTCTTGCTCTGCCGGAAGACATGCAGTTTGATATCCGTGTTGTTGCCAGCGTGCTGCCTTTTCGGGTCAACGAGTATGTTGTTAACGAGCTGATCGACTGGAGCTGCGTGCCTAACGATCCCGTTTTCCGCCTGATGTTTCCTCAGAAAGGTATGCTGCAGCCCGGACAGTTCGACACTATGGCCAAACTGCATCGCAACGGCGCAACTGCCGAGCAGATCAAGGAAGCTGCCCGCAAAATCCAGCACTCCATGAACCCGCACCCTGCCGGTCAGCTGGCTCTGAACCGCCCAATGGTTGATGGTAAGATTGTTTCCGGCATGCAGCACAAGTACCGTGAAACTGCCCTGTACTTCCCAAGCCAGGGTCAGACCTGCCACAGCTACTGCACCTTCTGCTTCCGTTGGGCACAGTTTATCGGTGATGATGAGCTGAAGATGGCTGCTACCGAAGCATCCACCATGCACGCTTACCTGAAACAACATCCGGAAGTAACCGACGTTCTGTTCACCGGCGGTGACCCTCTGGTAATGAAGACCCGTCTGCTGAAGGAATACCTGGAACCTCTGCTGGCTCCAGAGTTTGACCATATCAAGAACATCCGCATCGGCTCCAAGACTCTGACCTTCTGGCCATACCGCTTTGTTTCCGACGATGATGCCGAAGAACTGCTGGCTCTGTTCAGCAAGATCACTGCATCTGGCAAGCAGCTGGCCTTTATGGCGCACTTCGACCATTATCAGGAACTGAAGACTGACGTCTGCAAGGAAGCTATCAAGCGTATCCGTGCTACCGGCACCATGATCCGCGCACAGGCTCCTCTAACCCGTCATATCAACAACGATCCTGATGTTTGGGTGAAGAACTGGGAGACCCAGCTGTCTCTGGGTATCGTGCCTTACTACTTCTTCGTAGCCCGTGACACTGGTGCCAAACACTACTTCGAGATCCCTCTGGCTGAAGCTTACGAGATCTACCGTCAGGCCATTACCCGTATGTCTGGCCTGGGTCGTACCGTTCGTGGCCCATCCATGAGTGCTGGCCCGGGTAAGGTTGAGATCACCGGTATTGCCGACATCAACGGCGAGAAGGTGTTCTGCCTGCGCTTCCTGCAGGGCCGTAACCCTGAGTGGTGCTACCGTCCGTTCTTCGCCAAATACGACGAGAAGGCCACCTGGCTGGATCAGCTGGAACCAGCTTTCGGCGAAGAGAAGTTCTTCTTTGAAGATGAATATCAGGCGATGTTTAAAGCAGCAGATACTGCAGCAGCTTAATTACCATCGTTCTTTTCTTTAGGGGGGAGAAAACTCTCCCCTTGCTTCCCCTCTACAGGGGTTGCCAATTGTGACAAGCCTGTTATATCCGCCTGTCTTTCCCTGCAAACCATGGTCGAACAAAGATATTCCAAGGATCTTTGAGCCATGGCCTGTGCAGCAAAAATACCCACAACACCCGCCATTTCGTCGGCATCAACTGCCCTAGAAAAGGCCGGCTCTCACCCAAAGAGCTTATCCAGCCCTAAGGCCTTATTGGGTGAAGCAAATAAGTTGGCTGATTATCACAGCGAGACATATAACAAATCCTTGTTATTTCGAAAAGCAAGAATAATAAGAAAGCTTCAAGAGTCATCAACAGCACTGGGGGAAAGCTGGCTTTCAGTTGAAGATATTGCATCAAACCTGACGGCTTCAAAAACAGGCAAACCCGAGACTATTGAAGCCAGTTCAAATATTCGCTTTACCCCACTACAGCTGATAGTCATCCGAGAACAACTTCAGAAATGGTTTATGAGCTCGTGCGAGGACGGTAGTTTTGACCCTGATGAGATGAATGCAGCATTAATTTTGCTGGATCAATATTTATTCTCTGTTGGTGAAATGATTAATCAGCATCTAGAAAACATTAAGAATGTTTTTGGCCTTCTAACTTTTCTTTTATCACCAACTTTCAGGAAAAGCTTAAAGAAAGACTGGCATCTTCAGATGCAAATAATAGGTGGATACCTGGATGCCATTGAGGTCATGGGTACTCCAGATTATGAAAGAGCATTTCCTACCACCATACCAAAAGATATTCTTCTAAATATCCAGGCGTTGCTAGACAGCATCCCATATGACGAACTTTCCTCAGAATGCCTTTCTGACTTTCATTCTTACCAAGCCAAGTTATGTATATACCTTGCTAAAGGTGAAGAAGAGCTATTCAAGCAAATTAAGCTGGCAGCAGAAATTGGTGAACCTGAGGCCCAGTTTGACCTGGCCCTGCTTTACTGCGGAATTTATTTGGGTTCAGAGAACTATGTCGATCTGGAAAAAGGGCTTGACTATTTTCGCCGCCTTAAAGACCTTGATGAAAGTCTGTCCCATGATCTACGCCGTCCACTTCAGCAGGAGCAGTTACTTTTAGGCATAAACCCTGATGACAGAAGACTTCACGGGCAACTGGCTCACGACATAGCTCGCATACTATGTAAACGAGCTCTTGCACGATATTTTGGAATTGAGTGCATTAAAGATACCAGCAAAGGGAATCAACTGCTTGATCTGGTCAAGCAAATTAAGCCCCATTATTTTCATCTGTTTAAATCAATTATTGCCATTATTGAGGAGAAACCAAAAAATATTTCCTTACTGTCGCTCCTTGATAACTCAGCAATGAAGCTTTGGTTTAAAGGAAAACAGTCAGAGCTTAACGGCCAGAAAGAACTAGCTTTAAAACATTATCAAGATGCTGCCGAACAAAACCCAATTACTTCAGGGTTAGCTCCTGTCCGACTTGCCTGCAATTTGGAGAGATGGCAATCCGCATTTGAGTCTCTGCAAAGATATCATGCGGCCCTTATAGCCAATGGGCAAGAAGATGAAGCACTCAATCTGGAAGAGGAACTTAATCAGCTTGCCGCAATGCCTGCCTCCTCTCAACGTCCTGTACCTGGGAAACACACAACTAAAAGACGGAGAAGGAACAAAAAAGGAAAGAAAAACAAGAGTAGAACCACTAAATCCTCTCCCAGTTCTTCGCGACCGAATACTATAAGCAAACCAGCCTCTGCTGGTCCTTCTCAAGTGCTTGAGGAGGGATCGTCCGATAGTTTCGATGAAGAACCACAACATGCAATAACCCCATGCCCAAAGGCTCCCCTAGCCGCTTATCGCGCTGTTATAACTACGCCGCCAGCCAGTGAAGGTTCCAGAAACACATTTAACCGCCACTTATATGAAATAAACCGGCTGGTAAGATTCCGTCACTATACGCGAGCTAATCAACAAGTAGAAACACTCCATGGCCCAACAGATCTTCATATGGCCAAAACCATGCAGCTCAACGCCTGGATAGCTAAATGCATGGCTTCTGATGCTCTTTTTGTAAGAAAAGCAGTTGGTAACCACACTGCTCGCCAAGTAGCTGAGCGCACCCGGTTAAGGGAGATGGCAGAAGAGCTTTCCCTGAGAGGGCTCTCACAGCTTCTCAGACTGGAAGGCACTGAGCTGGAGGAAGTCACACTTACTCCTGGCAAAGTGGTTTCAACCCGCCAGTTATCACCGGAAATCACATGGATCACTGGATCTTTATGCTCAACCCTGGGGCATATTTATTCTGACACTTATAGAGAGCACCCAAGACTGACCCACCTTAAACAACTCAGCAAGGAATTCTATGACTGTGCCAACAGCACGAATCCTTGCCGTCTTAAGATAAAGATGGGACAACGTCTGACATCAGAGGAAAAAGCAGCTGCAAGTTATTAACTCAGCGCCATTTAATCGAACATCCCATACTGGGCTTTTGTTCAGCGGGCCCTTTCCCTGTTTTCGCAACCATACGCATGGCATTCAAAAGCTCCGGCGTACGACCTGCAGCATTTCCCATCTTGGCATCATCAATTCTGCCCCGATACTGAAGTTCTCCCTGGCTGTTGAAACCAAAAAAGTCAGGAGTACAGACAGCGTCGTAGGCTTTTGCCACTGACTGATCTTCATCAATCAGATAGGGAAATGAAAAGTTGTTCTGCCGGGCGAATTCTTTCATATGTTCAGGAGCATCCAGAGGATAGTTCTGGTAATCATTAGACATAATTGCCAGCACACCAAAACCTTCCTTCATCAAAGCCGCTGCATCTTCCGCCAGCCGTTCTTTGATGGCCTGCACATAGGGGCAATGGTTGCAGATAAACATAATCAGCAAGCCTTTATCACCCATACACTCCGTCATGGTAAAACTGTTGCCGTCAGGGTCTTTCAGGGTTAAGTCTGGAGCTTTCCAGCCAAAGTCGCAGATAGGTGTATCAAGAAGCATTTTTTTATCCTGTCTATTGAGCTTTCAGGTAGTTCAACACACAAAACACCAAAACATATCGAAATAACTGACAAGCAGAATATTTAGCTTCGCATAGTTTTTTCTAATGATTGCGAAGCCCGCAGCTATTCAATTTCAGTAAACATAAGTTGAGGTGCCTTGAATCAAGCACCTCAGCTTTCAAATCTACTTTTGATAGATTTCCATTGCAGCTTTGCAACCACCGCTCTTTCCAAGAACAGCTTCCAGAGCGCCCAGGCAGAACAGTGCATTTGTCTTGGTTGCAGCACAGCCCATAAGACCAATCCGCCACACTTTGCCAGCAAAGTCACCAAGGCCTGCACCAATTTCAAGATTGTAGGCTTCCAGAAGTTCTGCTCGAACTGCAGCTTCGTCAACCCCTTCAGGAACTGTCACCAGGTTAAGCTGTGCCAGCCGCTCATCAGCCGGTACAACCATACTCATACCCATAGCTTCCAGACCAGCAACGAGAGCATTGTGATGCAGTTGGTGGCGCTTCCAGGAGTTCTCGATACCTTCTTCCTGCAGAATGACCAAAGCCTCGTGCAGAGCATAGAGCGCATTTACAGGTGCAGTATGGTGATAAGCTCTTTTGGCTCCTTTACCCCAATATCCCATAACCAGATTGAGGTCGAGGAACCAGCTTTGCACTTTTGTCTTCCGGTTCTGAATTTTATCCACAGCCCGCTGATTGAAGCTGACAGGTGAAAGACCCGGAACACAGGAAAGACACTTCTGGGTGCCGGAATAAATAGCATCAATACCCCAGGCATCAACTTCAAGCTCACTGCCACCCAGAGAAGTGACGGCATCAACGATGGTGAGGCAGTTATGCTGGCGCGCCAACGCGCACAGTTTCTCAGCATCACTGCGCGCACCGGTAGAGGTTTCTGCATGAACAAAAGCAAGAATGACAGCATCAGGGTGTGCTTTCAGTGTTTCTTCAACAGCTGCAGGGTCAACAGCGCGGCCCCACTCTCCCTGAACAATCACCGTCTCACCGCCACAACGCTCGACATTCTCCTTCATTCGAATGCCAAAAACGCCATTAATACAGACGATGACTTTTTCACCTGGCTCAACCAGGTTTGCAAAACATGTTTCCATTCCCGCTGAACCGGGGGCAGAAACGGGAAGCGTCAGTGCATTCTGGGTACGAAATGCATACTGGAGAAGCTGCTTCACTTCATCCATCATTCCGACAAACATAGGGTCCAGATGTCCGATTGTTGGACGGGACAAAGCTTCAGTGACTCGGGAATAAACATCCGACGGACCTGGTCCCATCAGCGTACGACGTGGAGGGTGAAAAGATGTGATGCTCATAATTGTCTTAGGTTCTGATTCTAATTGTTACAGGGAAAGAATTTTCACCAACTGCACTATGAAGAAAACCTTCTCAGATACGGGCTACTTTAACGGGAGAATCATATCACAGATAGTACACCAGCCTATCGTTACCTAGGAACCTGTACCAAGAGAGAGTATAAAACTGAACACCACCACGCCCCCTGAAATCAGAACATACATATCTGTTGTCGGGTTTCTAAACCTTGTTAATCCTGCCAGCCGGTATATGGCCAGAAGTGGAATAAAAAATACGACTATGGCCATCATTGGAGCGACCAGTCCTACTATCGCATCGAGAATACTCCAGTTACCAATAGCAGATATCCAGCAGCCTAAAAATGCCAGGAGAATACTGACCCTATGAACAGCTTTGGGGGTTACGACTTCTGCTCCTGTGAGTTTTTTCACACCGTTCACCAACAGTACGTTTATTAACTCAACAGAACCCAGAAAGAAGCCGAAAAAGGATGTTGATATAGATAAGAAAGCGATAACAGGCGCAACAAAAGCAAACCAGGGGTTTCCGGATTTGTTAGCCAGAACAGAAAGAATAGGAAGATTACTATGCTGACTTGCCAACACCTCAGCTCGGGTAAGACATAAAAGACAGGACACAACAAAAAAAAGAATGACAACAAACAGCAGAACGGTACTGAGCAAATGGATCTTGTCCGTACGAGAACAGCTGTCATTAGAGGAATAATTTCTTTCCCGATATCCCCTGGCCATGATTGAACACATTGGAGCGTGGTAGAAAGAAAAAGTAATCACCGGAAGGCCAAAGAGAATGACTTTCCATATCTCAGCCTGCTCTGGTACATACAGCAAATTATCCAGATTCCAGAAAGGAATAAGATAAACTGCAAGGCAGAGCATAATCACCGTCAGTGGGGTAACCATTCCACTGGCAACCCTCAACAACCATTTTTCACCACCTGCCAAAATTACTACCAGCAGAGAAATCAAGAATGCCGATAACAGTGAAATATCAGGCACTGGTAATTGCAGCTGGTTGCCAATAAAACTTTCGGTGATGTTGGTTATTCCAATTGCATAAATCAGGAGCGTTGGAAAAACAGACAAGAATGTAACAGCCAGAAGAACCCTTGAGATCTTCGGAGGGAATGTGCCTACAATTAAACTGTGGATATCTGAGTCAGATAACTCTGGAGCCAGACATGCCCGGGATAAGTTTCGGTGGCTGAGATATACAAGAGGGATGCTGAACAGCGTGAGAACAATTATTGGTATAAACCCGCCAGCACCTATGGCAAACGGAAGATATAGAACTCCTGCACCAAGCCCCGTTCCTGCCAGAGCCATCACCCAGGCTGTTTCATACAGTGTTATTGGGTTCTGCCGCTTTAGAGATTTATTAGAATGTGCTTTATTCGTTTTATCCGTTATCTCTTTATTCTCCAAACCATCCACTCCAGAAAGCTAATCACGGAGTATAGATTCAATTTTGGAGGCAAAATCCTGAAAGAATACCTAACAACGTTGTTAGTAAAAGCTATCAGGCACAAAAAAACCGGGCTAAAGCCCGGTTTTTTCTAGATCTGGAGATCTTATTCCTCGTCAGCAGCTTCCACTGCAACAGGACGATCAACCAGTTCAACGTATGCCATAGGAGCAGCATCGCCTTGACGATAACCACACTTCAGGATACGGATGTAACCGCCAGGACGCTCTTTGTAGCGAGGGCCCAGATCAGTAAACAGCTTACCAACTGTAGCCTTGTTACGCAGGCGGCTGAATGCCAGACGGCGGTTGGCTACGGAATCTTCCTTAGCCAGAGTGATCAGAGGCTCTGCTACGCGGCGCAGTTCTTTCGCCTTGGGCAGAGTAGTCTTGATCACTTCGTGCTCAACCAGGGAAGCAGTCATGTTCTTGAACATCGCCTGGCGATGAGAACTGTTCCGGTTGAGTTTACGTCCACTCTTGCGATGACGCATGATTCTTAATCCTTACCAGTACTGCCTGGTCGTTTAAGCTGAAACCTTGTCGTCAGACTTCAGGCTTGCTGGCGGCCAGTTGTCGAGGCGCATGCCAAGACTCAGACCACGAGAAGCGAGAACGTCTTTGATCTCGGTAAGGGACTTCTTGCCCAGGTTCGGGGTTTTGAGCAGCTCTACTTCGGTGCGCTGAATCAGATCACCGATGTAGTAGATGTTCTCTGCCTTCAGGCAGTTGGCGCTACGTACAGTCAACTCCAGATCATCTACTGGGCGCAGCAGAATAGGATCGACTTCGTCCTCCTTCTGCTCTGGCTCAGGCTCTGCGTCACCTTCCAGATCCACGAACACGGCCAGCTGCTGCTGCAGGATGGTCGCAGCACGGCGAATGGCTTCATCAGGATCCAGAGTACCGTTGGTCTCCAGATCAAGAACCAGTTTATCGAGGTCAGTACGCTGTTCTACACGCGCACGCTCAACAACATAGGAAACCCTGTGCACCGGGCTGTAGGTAGCATCCAGCTGCAGACGACCAATGGAACGACTTTCTTCTTCATCGGAACGACGCTGATCAGCGGTTTCATAACCACGACCACGACGAACCAGCAACTTCATGTTGAGATCGCCTTTCTCACTCATATGAGCGATAACGTGATCCGGATTCAGAATTTCTACGTCATGATCCAGTTGCAAATCACCGGCAGTAACGATACCTGCGCCCTTGCGGGACAGAGTCAGAGTTGCTTCGTCACGGCCAGTCATGTTGATTGCGAGCCCTTTCAGGTTCAGGAGAATGTCAATGACATCTTCCTGCACGCCTTCAACAGTGCTGTACTCATGTTGTACGCCGTCGATCTCGGCCTCGACAACAGCACATCCAGGCATTGAGGACAGCAATATACGACGCAATGCGTTGCCCAGAGTATGACCAAAACCGCGCTCCAGCGGCTCCAGCGTAATCTTGGCGCGCGTCGGGCTGTGCTCCTCAACGTCGATGTGACGAGGAGTCAAAAATTCTGTAGCCGAGTTCTGCATGGATGAACACCCCACCTAGTTATCTATCCCTTACTTGGAGTACAGCTCGACGATCAGATTCTCGTTGATGTCGGCTGACAGATCACTCCGCTCAGGCTGTGCCTTGAAAGTGCCTTCTTTTTTCTTGGCATCCACCTCTACCCAGATGGCAAAGCCACGCTGGGAAGCCAGATCCAGAGCAGCGCCGATGCGCAGCTGAGTCTTGGCCTTCTCGCGGACAGCGACAACATCACCAGGCTTAACCTGGTAGGACGGAATGTTGACTGTCTTACCATTTACTATGATGGCTTTGTGGCTAACCAACTGACGTGCTTCTGCACGAGTGGAGCCAAAGCCCATACGGTAAACTACATTATCAAGGCGACCTTCCAGAAGTTGCAACAGGTTTACACCGGTTGCGCCCTTCAGACGATCAGCCTCTTTGTAATAATTGCGGAATTGCTTTTCCAGCACACCGTACAGACGGCGTACTTTCTGCTTTTCACGCAGCTGAACACCGTAGTCGGAAAGACGACCACGACGCTGACCATGCTGGCCAGGAATAACTTCAGCGCGGCACTTGGACTCGTGCGGACGTACACCACTCTTCAGGAAGAGATCGGTGCCTTCGCGACGAGACAGTTTGCACTTGGGACCAATATATCTTGCCATTTTGACCGAATCTCCTGTTTACACGCGACGCTTTTTGGGCGGACGGCAGCCGTTATGTGGGATCGGGGTAACATCGGTGATGTTAGTGATCTTATAACCGCATGCATTTAACGCGCGTACAGCAGACTCACGGCCTGGGCCGGGTCCCTTAACACAAACGTCAAGATTCTTCAGACCGTATTCAGCGGCAGCATTTCCTGCACGTTCTGCAGCAACCTGAGCAGCGAATGGTGTGCTCTTACGGGAACCGCGGAAACCAGAACCACCAGAGGTGGCCCAGGAAAGGGTGTTGCCCTGGCGGTCGGTAATGGTCACGATGGTGTTATTGAAGGAAGCGTGGATGTGTGCGACACCGTCCACAACTGTCTTCTTCACCTTTTTACGTGAACGAATACCTGGCTTTGCCATATCAGAATTGTTCCTGTATCAAGACGACTGGAAGATCCAGTTGTTTTTACTTACGAATCGGCTTACGTGGGCCCTTACGGGTACGCGCATTAGTTTTAGTGCGCTGTCCACGAACCGGAAGATTGCGACGATGACGCAGACCGCGATAGCAGCCCAGATCCATCAGACGCTTGATGTTCATGTTGATTTCGCGACGCAGGTCACCTTCGACGGTGAATACACCGACAGCGGTACGCAGCTTCTCGATATCATCTTCGCTCAGAGCGGAGATCTTAGCAGATGGGTTTACACCAGTCTCTGCACAGATTTTCTGAGCAGTGTGCTGACCAACACCATAGATGTAGGTCAGAGAGATAACAGTATGTTTGTTATCCGGAATATTGACGCCAGCAATACGGGCCATTCAATCGTCTCCGTGAGTTTCGCCTAATTGCAACGCGAAGGTAAAAACCCAGGTCGAAAAAGGGGTGCATAATACATGCCTTCCCCCAACAAATCAACTGCCCGGCCTGCTTGTCACAAAGTATGTTACAAAACAGGTCAGGCGGTCTGCCGACTTAGGTTTAAAACCCGAGCGTATATCAACCCTGACGTTGCTTATGTCGGGGCTCTTTGCTGCAGATTACGCGAACAGCACCCTTACGCTTGATGATCTTGCAATCGCGGCAGATCTTCTTTACTGAAGCACGAACTTTCATGGTTCTCTCCACTATCGGCAGAGTTACGGTCTTAACGGATCAGGCCGCCGGAACCATAACCCTTAAGATTAGCTTTTTTCATCAGGGACTCATACTGATTGGACATCAGATGAGACTGAATCTGCGCCATAGTATCCATAACTACGACTACAACGATCAGCAGGGAAGTACCACCCAGATAGAAAGGTACATTTGCCCACACCACCAGGAACTGGGGCAGAAGACAAACCGCTGTCATGTAAACCGCACCTACCATGGTGAGCCTGGTCAGAACGCTATCAATGTAACGAGCTGTATGCTCACCCGGACGGATACCGGGAATAAACGCTCCTGACTTCTTCAGGTTGTCTGCTACGTCCTTCGGATTGAAGACCAGAGCAGTATAGAAGAAGCAGAAGAATACGATGCCAACCGAGAACAGGACAATGTTCAGCGGCTGACCAGGACCCAATGCTAGGGCAATATCCTGCAGCCAGTCCATACCTTCACCCTGGCCGAACCATTGGGCGATGGATGCTGGGAACAGCAGAATACTGGAAGCGAAAATGGCGGGAATAACACCGGCCATGTTCACCTTCAGAGGCAGATGACTGCTCTGAGCGGCAAACACCTTGCGGCCCTGCTGTCGCTTGGCGTAGTTCACTGTAATGCGACGTTGACCGCGCTCCACAAAGACTACACCAGCGATGACGGCGACGGCCAGTACGGCAACCACCAGCAGCGCAAGGATATTTACATCACCCTGACGGGCTGACTCGAAGGACTGCACAATGGCGCCCGGCAATCCCGCGACAATACCTGCGAAAATCAGAATCGAAATACCGTTACCGATACCTCGCTCTGTGACTTGTTCGCCGAGCCACATCATGAACACGGCACCCGTCACAAAGGTGGCAACTGCCACAAAGTAAAAACTGATGTCAGCACTGAAAGCCACACCCTGATTTGCCAGACCGACAGTCATACCAGTGCCCTGTAACAGAGCCAGAATCACTGTGCCATAGCGAGTGTATTGGCTGATCTTGCGCCGACCGCTTTCACCTTCCTTTTTCAGCTGCTCGAGCTGTGGGCTGACCACTGTCATCAGCTGCGTAATAATAGACGCAGAGATATAGGGCATAATGCCGAGAGCCAGAACAGACATGCGCTCCAGCGCACCGCCGGAGAACATGTTGAAGAGACCAAGAATGGTCCCTTCATTCTGACTAAACAACTGTGCCAGTCTGTCCGGGTTTATTCCGGGAACAGGGATATGTGCCCCGATCCGGTAAACCAGGATCGCCAGGAAGACAAAGCGTACACGAGCCCAAAGCTCACTCAGCCCGTTCTGATTTCCGACAGGTAGTTGTTTAGCCATTTAGTCCTCGATTTTACCACCAGCTGCTTCGATAGCGGCACGGGCACCTTTGGTGACCGCGAGTCCCTTGATGGTGACAGCTTTGCTCAGCTCACCAGACAGGACCACCTTGGCACGCTTGATACCGGCGTGGATCAGGTCTGCAGCACGCAGGGCTTCCAGATCGATAACGTCAGCTTCAACCTTGGCCAGCTCAGCCAGGCGAATTTCTGCAGTTACTCGAGCCAGACGGGAAGTGAAGCCGTACTTTGGAAGACGACGCTGCAGTGGCTGCTGACCGCCTTCAAAACCTGGTTTCACACCGCCGCCGGAGCGGGACTTTTGACCTTTGTGGCCGCGGCCACCGGTTTTACCCAGACCGCTGCCGATACCACGACCGACACGCTTGCCAGCCTTGTTGCTACCTTCAGCCGGAGACAGAGTATTCAGTTTCATCTTACTCTCCTTCGACGCGAACAAGGTAGTTAACCTTGTTTACCATGCCACGCACGGAAGGAGTATCTTCTACTTCCACGGTGTGACCGATTCGACGCAGGCCAAGACCCTGTACGCAGGCCTTATGGCTTTTCAGTCGACCGTTGGCACTCTTAACGAGTGTTACCTTGATCTTCTTGTCTGCCATGTCAACCTCACAGGATCTCTTCGACAGTCTTGCCACGCTTGGCTGCTACATCTTCCGGAGAACGTACGCTCTTCAGACCATTGAAGGTCGCGCGAACAACGTTAACTGGGTTAGTAGAACCGTAGCACTTGGCTAGAACGTTCTGGACACCAGCAACTTCCAGTACGGCACGCATTGCGCCGCCGGCGATAACACCGGTACCTTCAGAAGCAGGCTGCATGTAAATCTTGGAAGCACCGTGGGCAGCTTTCACAGGATACTGAATGGTTGTGCCATTCAGGTCAACCTGAATCATGTTGCGACGGGCAGCTTCCATAGCTTTTTGGATGGCAACTGGCACTTCACGCGCCTTGCCACGACCGAAGCCAACCTTGCCTTTGCCGTCGCCGACTACAGTCAGCGCGGTGAAACCGAAGATACGGCCACCCTTTACAACTTTAGCAACACGGTTAACCTGAACGAGTTTCTCGATCAGACCTTCGTCGTTAGTCTTATCTTTGCGATCTTCTCTAGCCATGACCCGACTCCTTAGAATTCCAGTCCGCTTTCACGGGCTGCGTCCGCGAGAGCCTTGACACGACCGTGATACTTGAATCCGGAGCGGTCAAAGGCAACCTTTGCCACGCCGGCAGCCTTAGCGCGCTCGGCCACGAGAACGCCAACTTTCTTGGCAGCTTCAACGTTACCGGTAGCTTCGCTACGCAGATCTTTCTCAACGGTAGAAGCCGCAGCCAGTACCTTTCCGCCTTCAGCATCAATCACCTGCGCGTAAATATGACGCGGAGTGCGATGAACGGTCAGGCGAGCTACGCGAAGTTCGCGCATTTTCATCCGCGAACGCTTGGCGCGACGCAGACGTGCTACTTTCTTTTCGCTCATGGTATTACCCTCTTAACCTAACCGTTACTTCTTCTTGGCTTCCTTGCGGCGAACCATCTCATCAGCGTAACGAACACCCTTACCTTTGTAAGGCTCAGGACGACGGTAGTCACGAATCTCAGCAGCAACCTGACCTACCAGTTGCTTATCGATACCTTTAACGACTACTTCAGTCTGAGATGGGCATTCTGCAGTTACACCTTGAGGCAGTGCGTATTCCACAGGATGAGAGAAGCCCAGAGACAGGCTCAGGGTCTTACCCTTAGCCTGCGCACGATAACCAACACCTACCAGCTGCAGCTTCTTTTCGAAGCCAGCGGATACGCCAGTTACCATGTTGTCGATCAGGGCGCGGGTAGTACCAGACATGGCACGAGCCTGCTTGGAACCATCACGAGCTTCGAAAGTCAGAACGTTGCCGTCCTGCTTTACAACTACAGCGCGATGAATGTTCAGTTCCAGCTGGCCCTTGCTGCCTTTAACGGCAATGTGGTCAGCAGTCAGCTTGACTTCTACACCGGAAGGAAGTTCAACCGGGGTCTTCGCGATACGAGACATTCCGATCCTCCTTAGAATACGGTGCAGATAACTTCGCCACCAACGCCCTGAGTACGGGCAGCGCGATCAGTCATCACGCCCTTGTTGGTAGAAACGATAGCGATACCCAGACCACCATTGACCTTAGGCAGGTCAGCCGCTGCTGCGTAGTTACGCAGACCAGGACGGCTGGCACGCTTGATCTGTTCGATGACCGGCTTGCCTTCGAAGTACTTCAACTCGATAGTCAGCTGAGCCTTCACTTCACCGTCTACTTTGTAGTCAGTGATGTAGCCTTCATCTTTCAGGACCTGGGCGACAGCCGCCTTGATCTTGGAAGCAGGCATAACGACAGAGGCGTGCTCTGCCATCTGGGCATTACGGATGCGAGTTAGCATATCTGCTAACGGGTCCTGCATACTCATATTTGCTCTCCTACAGCGACCTTACCAGCTGGCCTTAGTCAGGCCAGGAACGTCACCGCGCATGGCGGCTTCACGCAGTTTGATACGACTGAGACCGAACTTACGCAGGTATGCGTGAGGACGACCAGTCAGACGACAGCGATTACGCAGACGCGCTTTGGATGCATCACGTGGCTGCTTCTGCAGGGCCACGGTTGCTTCCCAGCGCTCTTCTTCACTGCTGGCAGGGCTGTTGATAATAGCTTTCAGTTCAGCGCGCTTCTGTGCGAACTTTGCAACAAGCTTCTGTCGCTTGAGCTCGCGCTGCTTCATGGATTCTTTAGCCATAAACCTTCGCCTTTAGTTACGGAAAGGGAAGTTGAACGCTTTCAGAAGCGCACGACCTTCGTCGTCAGTCTTGGCAGTAGTGGTAAAGGTGATGTCCAGACCACGCAGAGTGTCGATCTTATCGTAATCAACTTCTGCGAACATGATCTGTTCTTTAACACCCATACTGTAGTTGCCACGACCGTCGAATGATTTGGCGCTCACACCGCGAAAGTCACGCACGCGGGGCAGAGCGATATCGATCAGACGTTGCAGGAATTGATACATCTGCTCATTACGCAGAGTTACCTTCACGCCAATCGGCCATCCTTCACGGACTTTAAAGCCGGCTACAGATTTGCGAGCTTTAGTTACGACAGGCTTCTGGCCTGCGATCTTGGTCAGATCGCTCAGAGCATGCTCAATAACTTTCTTATCGCCAATCGCTTCACCAACACCCATATTCAGGGTGATTTTGGTGATCCGGGGTACTTCGTTCACGTTCTTGAGACCCAGCTCTTTCATAAGCTGAGGTACAAGCTCTTCACGGAACTTTTTCTTCAGTTCTGCCATTTCACCAGCCCCTTAAGCGTCAACAGGGTTGCCGGTAGACTTGAACACACGCTGCTTCTTACCATCAGTGATGGAGAAACCAACGCGGTCAGCCTTACCAGCTTCCGAGTTCCAGATGGCAACGTTGGAAGCCTGAATAGGGGCTTCTTTCTCAACGATACCGCCAGGCTGGCCCAGCATCGGGTTAGGCTTCTGGTGCTTCTTCACCATGTTCACGCCCTGAACCAGGACACGACCATCGATGTTAACACTCAGAACCTTGCCACGCTTGCCTTTATCTTTGCCAGCAATGACTACTACTTCATCGTCACGACGAATCTTTTTCACGGTCTATCTCCTTACAGCACTTCTGGTGCCAGAGAGATGATCTTCATGAACTGCTCACCGCGCAGCTCACGAGTCACCGGGCCAAAGATACGGGTGCCGATTGGCTGGTTCTGTGCATTCAGCAGAACCGCAGCATTGCCATCAAAACGGATCAGAGATCCATCAGGACGACGAACACCCTTCTTAGTGCGAACGACCACGGCATTCATTACCTGGCCTTTCTTCACTTTACCACGAGGAATTGCTTCCTTTACGGTGATCTTAATAATGTCACCGATACCAGCATAACGACGATGGGAGCCGCCCAGTACTTTGATGCACTGAACACGGCGGGCACCGCTGTTATCTGCTACTTCGAGTTGTGTCTCGGTCTGAATCATTACCAGTTCTCCTCAAACTGCAGACTCAAAGCCGGCCCTAAAGGCCGGTATAGCCTTAGATTTGAGTCGCACGCTCTTCAATGGAAACAAGTTCAAAAGACTTGTTCTTGGACAGAGGACGAGTTTCGCGGATGGTGACTTTGTCACCCATACGGCACTCATTTTGCTCGTCGTGTGCGTGCAATTTAGTAGACCGCTTTACGATTTTACCGTACAGCGGATGCTTAACGCGACGCTCGATCAGGACAGTAATGGTCTTGTCCATCTTGTCGCTCACGACCTTACCGGTCAGTGTACGGACTTTTTTGGTCTCAGACATTTTACTTACCTGCCTTCTCAGTCAGCATCGCCTTGATGCGGGCGATGTCCCGCTTGGTCTGCTTCAGCAGATGAGTCTGCTTCAGCTGACCAGTAGTCTGCTGCATACGGTAGTTAAACTGATCGCGCAGCAGATCGAGAAGCTGAACATTCAGCTCCTCAATAGACTTTTCACGAAGCTCTGCGGCTTTCATTACATCACACCCCGCTTAACGAAAACTGTCTGCAAAGGCAGTTTGGCGGCAGCCAGAGCAAAAGCTTCACGAGCCAGCTCTTCGGATACGCCTTCCATTTCGTACAGGACACGACCCGGCTGAATCTGTGCTACCCAGTACTCAACGCTACCCTTACCTTTACCTTGACGAACCTCGAGAGGCTTCTTGGTAATTGGCTTGTCAGGGAAGATGCGAATCCAGATCTTACCACCACGCTTAACGTGACGAGTCATGGCACGACGTGCCGCTTCGATCTGGCGGGCTGTTATACGGCCACGGCCAACAGCTTTCAATGCGTATTCGCCGAAGCTGACCTTAGAACCGCGATGAGCAAGACCACGGTTGCGGCCCTTCATCTGCTTGCGGAATTTAGTACGCTTAGGTTGGAGCATCGTTATAACTCCTTACTTCTTAGCGGCCGGCTTCTTGCGAGGACGACGAGCAGGCTTCTTCTGCTCCTTCTCTTCCTCACGAACACCGCCGATAACTTCGCCCTTGAAGATCCACACCTTCACGCCAATAACACCGTAGGTGGTATGCGCTTCGTAAGTGGCATAATCGATGTCCGCACGCAGGGTGTGCAGAGGCACACGACCTTCGCGGTACCATTCGGTACGTGCGATTTCAGCACCGCCCAGACGGCCGGACAGCTGAATCTTGATACCTTTGGCGCCCAGACGCATGGCGTTCTGCACGGAACGCTTCATGGCACGACGGAACATTACACGACGCTCCAGCTGACCAGCAATGCTTTGTGCTACCAGCTTGGCATCGATCTCAGGCTTGCGTACTTCTTCGATGTTGATGTGCACGGGCACACCCATCATCTTGTTCAGCTTCTGACGCAGCTTTTCAACATCTTCACCCTTCTTACCGATAACGATACCGGGGCGAGCAGTGTGAATAGTAACGCGAGCGCTCTGTGCAGGGCGCTGGATTTCAATACGGCTAACAGATGCATTCTTCAGCTTGTTCTCGATGTACTCGCGAACCTGCAGATCGGCATACAGCTTGTCAGCGTATTCGGTACCTTCTGCGTACCATACGGAAGTATGGTCCTTAACGATACCCAGGCGAATGCCTGTAGGATGTACTTTCTGACCCATCTGATCGCTCCCTTAAACCTCAGCAACCTTCACAGTGATGTGGCAAGACCGCTTCAGAATGCGATCAGCACGGCCCTTGGCACGTGGCTTGATGCGCTTCAGAGTCATACCTTCGTTTACGAAAGCAGTGCTGACTTTGAGCTCATCAATGTCCATGCCTTCGTTGTGCTCAGCATTTGCTACAGCAGACTCAAGTACTTTCTTGACAAGAACAGCAGCCTTCTTGGTGCTGAAAGTCAGGATGTCCAGAGCTTCTGCAACATTCTTACCGCGAATCAGGTCTGCAACCAAGCGAGCCTTCTGGGCAGAAATGCGAGCGCCGTTGTGCGTAGCAGCTACTTCTTTCATCTCAATACCCCTTAGCGCTTCTTGGCCTTCTTGTCTGCAGCATGACCGCGATAGGTGCGGGTGGCTGCAAACTCGCCCAGCTTGTGGCCGACCATCTCTTCAGAGACATAGACAGGCACGTGCTGACGACCGTTGTGAACCGCGATGGTCAGACCAACCATCTGCGGAATGATCATGGAGCGGCGAGACCAGGTCTTGATCGGGCGCTTGTTGCCAGCCCCTACCGCGTCCTCCACCTTCTTCAACAGGTGCAGGTCGATAAAAGGACCTTTCTTCAGTGAACGTGGCACGATGTTATCCTCTCAAATTACTTGGTGCGGCGACGGACAATGAACTTGTCAGTACGCTTGTTGGAGCGAGTCTTCTTGCCCTTCGTAGGTACGCCCCACGGAGTAACAGGATGACGGCCACCAGAGGTACGACCTTCACCACCACCATGTGGGTGATCCACAGGGTTCATGGCCACACCGCGAACGGTAGGACGAACACCACGCCAGCGCTTGGCACCAGCCTTACCCAGAGAGCGAAGACCGTGCTCGCCGTTGGATACTTCACCCAGAGTTGCGCGACAGTCAGCCAGAACCTTACGCATTTCGCCGGAGCGCAGGCGTAGGGTTACATAGGCACCTTCACGTGCAACCAGCTGAGCAGAAGTGCCAGCGGAACGCATCATTTGTGCACCCTTGCCAGGCTTCAGTTCCACACAGTGGATAACGGAACCCTGAGGGATGTTACGCAGCGGCAGAGTGTTACCAGCTTTGATAGGAGCGTGAACACCAGAGATCAGCTCATCACCAGCTTTAACACCCTTCGGTGCGATAATGTAACGACGCTCACCGTCCATGTACTTCAACAGGGCGATGTGCGCAGTACGGTTTGGATCGTATTCCAGACGCTCAACGATGGCTGGAATGCCATCCTTGTTGCGACGGAAGTCTACAACACGGTAGTGCTGCTTGTGGCCACCACCAACGTGACGGGTGGTGATGCGGCCAGCATTGTTACGACCACCGCTTTTGCTCTTCTTCTCGAGCAGAGGAGCGTAGGGCTTACCTTTGTGCAGGTCAGGGTTAACGACCTTGACTACAAAGCGGCGCCCCGGAGAAGTGGGTTTACACTTAACAACAGCCATTGTCTGTCTCCTTATTCAGCGTCCGCGAAGTCAATTTCCTGACCAGCATCCAGGGAAACGTACGCCTTTTTCCAGTCGTTACGCTTGCCCAGGCCACGCATGGTGCGCTTGGTCTTGCCCTTCACGTTGACAGTAGTTACTGCCTTGACCTTGACTTCGAACAGTTGCTCGACAGCCTTCTTGATTTCCAGCTTGGTTGCGTCGGTAGCTACCTTGAACACATACTGGTTGTTAGTCTCAGCCACAACCGAAGACTTCTCGGAAATGTGGGGACCAACGAGGACTTTCAGCAGTCGTTCCTGATTCATCCCAGCATCTCCTCGAACTTCTTGACCGCGTCAACAGTCATGATCACTTTTTCGTGAGCAACCAGGCTTACCGGATCAATACCTTGCACATCGCGAACATCAACATGAGGGATATTGCGAGCGGACAGGTAAACGTTCTGGTCTACGCTGTCGGATACGATCAGGGCATTGCAAGCATTCATTTCAGTCAGCTTGGCAACCATTGCCTTGGTCTTGGGAGTTTCTGCCTTGAATTCAGAAACAACAACCAGACGTTCCTGGCGAACCAGCTCAGACAGGATGGAACGCAGCGCGCCGCGGTACATCTTTTTGTTGAGCTTTTTGCTGTGGTCCTGAGGACGAGCGGCGAAAGTAGCACCGCCCCCGCGCCACAGTGGGCTGCGGATAGTACCGGCACGTGCACGGCCAGTACCTTTCTGACGGAAAGGCTTACGACCACCGCCACTTACGTCGCTGCGAGTCTTCTGAGCTTTAGTACCCTGACGAGCACCTGCCATGAAGGCAACAACGGCCTGGTGAACCAGGGCTTCGTTGAATTCAACGCCGAAGGTTACGTCGGAAACCTTCAGGGCGTCTGCACCAATTACGTTCAGATCCATGTTCAAATCCCCTATCAGGCCGCGGCACCGGCCTTAACGGCAGGCTTGATAACAACATCAGCGCCAGTGGCACCAGGGACCGCACCCTTGATCAGGAGCAGGTTACGCTCAGCGTCAACGCGAACGATTTCCAGGGACTGAACAGTTACTTGCTCGTCACCCATGTGACCCGCCATTTTCTTGCCTTTGAAGACACGACCGGGAGTCTGACACTGACCAATGGAACCAGGTGCACGGTGAGACAGAGAGTTACCGTGAGTGGCGTCCTGCATATGGAAATTCCAGCGCTTTACGCCGCCCTGGAAACCCTTACCCTTGGAACGTCCAATTACGTCTACCTTCTGACCCGCTGCGAACAATTCTACAGTCAGGACGTCGCCAGCTTTCAGCTCAGCTTCACCGTCCAGACGGAATTCCCACAGACCGCGACCAGCTTCAACACCAGCTTTGGCGAAATGACCTGCTTCAGGCTTGGATACACGGGAAGCTTTCTTGCTGCCAGTGGTAACCTGAACGGCTTGGTAACCATCCACTTCCTCAGAACGAATCTGAGTAATGTGGTTAGGTTCTACTTCGATAACAGTAACGGGCAGGGATGCACCTTCTTCGGTAAAGATGCGGGTCATGCCACACTTCTTACCGACAAGGCCCAGCTTGCCGTTTTCTTGACTAGACATAGTCTACCTCTTACGTGTACGGGGCTATTACCCGCTATGGCCGCCCATTCCAGAGCGTTACACAAGCAAGAACTGTTCGGAGAACTAACTCAGAACAATTCCAGCCTGAATTATTAGCCAAGGCTAATCTGAACTTCCACACCTGCAGCCAGGTCGAGCTTCATCAGAGCATCAACTGTCTTGTCGGTGGGCTCGACGATATCGAGCAGGCGCTTGTGAGTACGGATCTCGTACTGATCACGCGCGTCTTTGTTAACGTGCGGAGAGATCAATACGGTGAATTTTTCCTTGCGGGTCGGCAGGGGGATAGGACCACGAACCTGCGCACCAGTACGCTTCGCAGTATCAACGATTTCCTGCGTGGACTGATCGATCAGGCGATGGTCAAAAGCCTTGAGTCGAATGCGAATTTGTTGAGTTTTAGGCTGCTGACTCATCTTAATAACCTAATAGGTGTTTAAAGAACGAAATCTGCCCACTCAACGGCGGGCAGATGAAAAAGGAGCGCGCATTTTAAGTGCTGTCAACACCTCTGTCAACAAAACACCAAATAGCACTTACCCTTTTCACATAGCTGTTTTCACATAAGAAAGGGCCTCAGGCATCAACCTGAGGCCTTTCGATCAAACGATTTTAACTTGCTGTTGATAACAGCCAGCTATCACTCGATGATCTTGGCTACAACGCCGGCGCCAACAGTACGACCACCTTCACGGATTGCGAAACGCAGACCGTCTTCCATGGCTACTGGGCAGATCAGGGTAACAACCATCTTGATGTTGTCACCTGGCATTACCATTTCAACGCCTTCTGGCAGTTCTACGTTACCGGTTACGTCAGTAGTACGGAAGTAGAACTGTGGACGGTAGCCCTTGAAGAATGGAGTGTGACGACCACCTTCATCCTTGGACAGTACGTAAACCTCAGACTCAAACTTGGTGTGAGGAGTTACGGAACCAGGCTTAACCAGGCACTGGCCACGCTCGATTTCTTCACGCTTAACACCACGCAGCAGGGCGCCGACGTTCTCACCTGCACGACCTTCGTCGAGCAGCTTACGGAACATTTCAACACCAGTTACGGTAGTCTTGGTGGTGTCCTTGATGCCGATGATTTCAACTTCTTCACCAACCTTGATGATACCGCGCTCTACACGACCAGTAACAACGGTACCACGACCAGCGATGGAGAATACGTCTTCGATAGGCAGCAGGAATGGCTGATCGATAGCACGCTCAGGCTCAGGGATGTAAGTATCCAGAGTCTCAACCAGCGTCTTAACAGCGGTAGTACCCAGCTCGTTGTCGTCTTCGCCGTTCAGGGCCATCAGAGCGGAACCTGGGATGATTGGAGTGTCGTCGCCAGGGAACTCGTAAGTATCCAGCAGCTCGCGCAGCTCCATTTCAACCAGTTCCAGCATTTCTGCGTATTCTTCGGAACCAACACCGCCACAGTCTTCAGCCAGCAGGTCTGCTTTGTTCAGGAAGACAACGATCTTAGGTACACCAACCTGACGAGACAGCAGGATGTGCTCACGAGTCTGAGGCATAGGGCCGTCAGTCGCGCCACAAACCAGGATAGCGCCGTCCATCTGAGCAGCACCGGTGATCATGTTCTTAACGTAGTCAGCGTGCCCTGGGCAGTCCACGTGAGCGTAATGACGCTCCTTGGAATCATACTCAACGTGCGCAGTAGAGATGGTAATACCACGCTCACGCTCTTCTGGAGCGTTATCGATCTGATCGAAGGCTTTCATTTCGCCGCCGAATACTTCTGCACAAACGCGAGTCAGTGCAGCAGTCAGAGTGGTTTTACCGTGGTCAACGTGACCGATGGTGCCGACGTTTACGTGCGGCTTTGTACGTTCAAACTTTTCCTTAGCCATTTTTCACTTACCTTCTAGCGAGTCTGAAATAATTAACCCTGGTTTGCCTTGATCACCGCATCAGCGATGCTACTTGGAGCTTCTGCATATTCTGCAAACTCCATAGTGTAAGTAGCACGGCCCTGAGTAGCAGAGCGCAGATCAGTTGCATAACCAAACATTTCACCCAGTGGAACCTGAGCGTTAATAGTCTTACCGGTCGGGGTATCTTCCATACCCTGAACAAGACCACGACGACGGTTCAGGTCGCCCATAACATCACCCATGTAGTCTTCAGGTGTTACCACCTCAACCTGCATCATGGGTTCCATCAGCACAGGCTTAGCCTGTGGCGCGTACTTCTTCAGAGCCTGAGATGCGGCGATTTTAAACGCCATCTCGTTGGAGTCAACCTCGTGGAAGGAACCATCAAACAGACGAGCTTTCAGACCCAACAGAGGGTAGCCGGCGATAACGCCATTCTGCATCTGTTCTTCGATACCTTTTTGTACCGCAGGAATGTATTCCTTAGGAATGGTGCCACCAACGATTTCGTTGATGAATACCAGACCTTCTTCACCGTCATCCGCTGGAGAGAACTCAACAACAACGTGACCGTACTGACCGCGACCACCAGATTGCTTGGCAAACTTGTGGTTGGCTTCAACACTGGACTTGATCTTCTCGCGGTAGGCAACCTGAGGCTTACCAATGTTCGCTTCAACCTTGAACTCACGACGCATACGGTCGACGAGAACGTCCAAGTGCAGCTCACCCATACCAGAGATGATAGTCTGACCAGTTTCTTCGTCAGTCTTAACACGGAAAGATGGATCTTCCTGAGCCAGCTTGCCCAGTGCGATGCCCATCTTCTCCTGGTCAGCCTTAGACTTAGGCTCAACAGCTACGGAGATTACTGGCTCCGGGAATTCCATGCGCTCCAGTACGATTGGGTGAGCTGGATCACACAGGGTTTCACCTGTAGTTACATCCTTCATACCAATCAGAGCAACAATGTCACCAGCCAGCGCTTCTTTAATCTCTTCACGGTTGTTGGAATGCATCTGCACCATACGGCCGATACGTTCCTTCTTGGACTTCACGGAGTTAATTACAGAACTACCGGAAGTTGCAACACCAGAATAAACACGAGCAAAGGTCAGCGTACCAACAAACGGGTCGGTAGCAATCTTGAAGGCCAGAGCAGCGAAAGGAGCGCTGTCATCTGCAGGACGCTCTTCCATGATGTGCTCACCGTCAGCGTTCTCACCAACAGTACCTTCAATTGCCTTAACCTCAAGAGGAGAAGGCATGAATTCAATAACAGCATCCAGAACGGCTTGTACACCCTTGTTCTTGAATGCGGAGCCGCCGAAGACAGGGATGATTTCGTTAGCCAGGGTCCGCTGACGGATACCGGCCTTGATTTCTTCCTCGGAGAGTTCACCTTCTTCCAGGTACTTCTCCATCAGCTCTTCGGTAGCTTCTGCAGCGGACTCAACCAGGTATTCGTGCATTTCGGCACACTGATCAGCCAGCTCGGCAGGAATATCTTCGTAGGCGAAGGTCATACCCTGATCAGCTTCGTTCCAGATAATGGACTTCATCTTGATCAGGTCAACAACACCCTTGAATTCGTCCTCTGCACCGATGGTCATCTGCAGAGGTACAGCATTTGCACCCAGACGGTCCTTCAACTGGTTAACTACCATCATGTAGTCAGCACCAGTACGATCCATCTTGTTTACAAATACCATGCGAGGTACTTCGTACTTGTCAGCCTGACGCCATACGGTTTCAGTCTGAGGCTGCACGCCGGAAGAACCACACAGTACTACTACAGCACCATCAAGAACACGCAGGGAACGCTCTACTTCGATAGTGAAGTCAACGTGTCCTGGAGTATCAATGATGTTTACACGATGCTCGTCAAACTGGGCATCCATACCACGCCAGAAACAGGTGGTCGCAGCGGAGGTGATGGTAATACCACGCTCCTGTTCCTGCTCCATCCAGTCCATGGTAGCTGCGCCATCGTGAACTTCACCGATCTTGTGGGACAGACCAGTGTAGTACAGGATACGCTCCGTGGTAGTGGTCTTACCCGCGTCGACGTGGGCACAGATACCGATGTTACGGTAACGGCGTATCGGGGTTTTACGGGCCACGACTCAATTCCTCTGAAAAATCGTTTAGAAACGGTAGTGGGAGAATGCTTTGTTAGCTTCTGCCATACGATGCACGTCTTCACGCTTCTTGACAGCCGCGCCTTTCTTCTCGGCAGCGTCCATCATTTCGCCAGCCAGACGGAGGTCCATGGACTTCTCGCCACGCTTACGTGCAGCGTCTACCAACCAACGCATGGACAGAGCCATACGACGGGAGGGACGTACTTCTACTGGCACCTGGTAGGTAGCACCACCAACACGACGGCTCTTAACCTCAACCATAGGAGCGATAGTTTCGAGAGCAGCCTCGAACACTTCCAGAGGATCCTTACCGGAACGCTCCTGGATCTTGTCCAGTGCACCGTAAACGATACGCTCTGCAACGGCCTTCTTACCGCTGATCATTACGTGGTTGATAAACTTGGCCAGAACCTTGTTTCCGAACTTAGGATCCGGCAGCACGTCGCGTTTGGCGACAACTCTTCTTCTAGGCATGAAAATGTCCTCGATTTCAGGTTAGTCCGAGATCAGGCTTTGACTCGGCCTTACTCTTCAAAAATAACCAGATGCTTAAAAAATCTGATTTCCATCCACGACTTCTTATCAAAGCCTGCCAGCCGCTGTATTAGCTAGCACAACTGATTAAGTGCTTTTAATGAAACACTGGCGTGGAGGTGGAAGCGCAGGCCCTATTAGGACTTAGGCTTCTTGGTACCGTACTTGGAACGGCCTTGCTTACGATCGTTAACACCCTGAGTATCCAGAGTACCGCGAACGGTATGGTAACGAACACCGGGCAAATCCTTTACACGACCGCCACGGATCAGGACCACAGAGTGCTCCTGCAGGTTGTGACCTTCACCACCAATGTAGGAAGTCACTTCGAAGCCGTTAGTCAGACGCACACGGCAAACTTTACGCAGTGCGGAGTTAGGCTTCTTAGGGGTAGTGGTGTATACACGGGTGCACACGCCACGTTTTTGAGGGCAGCTTTGCAGCGCAGGAACGTCGGTCTTGGCGACCTTACGCTTACGCGGCTTGCGTACCAGCTGGTTAATGGTTGCCATTAGGCACACTCTCCGATTTCTAAACAATCAAAGGGTCGCGTCACCCAGAGGAAGTTGGTGTCGCGGCCACAAAAAAACCGGACTTGCGTCCAGTCTTAAGTGCTCCCATTTTCCGGCAAAAATCCCGCTAACGGTATTTTCTGCTTTGAGGCTGTTTTTATGTGCTTTTGAGCAACACGCAAAAGCCGGGCACACTAAAAGGCACAGGATTTTAAAGAGAGCGCACATCCCCGTCAAGAAAAGCCTTTGTAAAGCCTTGCCTACAGCCACCTGCGATCAGCCCAATTCTGGTGGGTTACACTAAGACACATCACGGAAGAGTATATACATTGATGAGCAGAGTACCCTGTTTCCTTTTCGTCACCCTGTTATTACACGCAGCCCAGCCCGCACAAGCCGCCAGAGAATTTTGGTATCAAAAGGTCTGGTGCGAAGGAAAAGGAGGAAAGGTTGAACATGAGTTACCCCAGGGCCCCCGGGTTGACTGCCTGACCAAAACCCACGCAATCGAGATGGATTTTGCCCGAAAATGGCCTGAAGCCATCGGACAGTCACTCCATTATTCCCTTCTGACAGGACTGGAAGCGGGCATTGTTCTGATTCTAAAATCTCCCGGAGAAACACATCATATCCATGCAGCCCGAAAAGTCATCAAACATTACCAGCTTCCTATCAAACTCTGGCGGCTTGGCCCTTAAGCTTCTTAGAACATGCCCTGTGCATCGAATTCCACATTATTGAGCGTCATGCGCCCCTCATCAAGAATCAGCTCCAGAGAGCGATCTTTCTCCCAGACAGCCTGCACTTTCTTCATTTTCTCAGCACATTCCCATCCACTTTGGACACAGGCCATATTCAGGAAATGCCCACCATCGACCAAACCTTTACAGGCACCGGCCATCATGGGGAGCTGCACGGGATCCTGTGTTTGCATGGCTGATACCATATCGCACCCCCAGCCAATCAGCTCTTCAGTCACTTTGACCCTGGCGGATGATCGAACGTTATTGAGGACATTTTGTGCAGCCAGATATTCCTGCACTTCATTCTGGGGCGGATTATCAATCAAGCTCTGCACTACCTTAGCGGTATTTTTCGTAGCAGCGACATCGAAATTCATGGTGATTGAGCCATGACCAGTATCAACCATCAGCTCATCCAGTGAGTAACGAGGCAGATCCTGTAACAATTCTATAACTGCGGTTTGTGTACTCTTTTGTCCAGCTGCATCGGCACCATCAATAGCTTTCAGCAACTCACCAAGCGCAGATACTCTGATATTCTCCAGCGAAGCCTTCGCTTTGACCGATTCCAGCAGAGACTCACCTTCCGGTGAAAGGTACATTTTGCCCGTCTCGAAGAAACCCTCGCTGGAGGCCACTCCACCAACGGTCTTCTCACTCCCGCCCACAGTTACATTTTCGACCGTTACTCTGGTCGCCTCATTGGGAACCCCCATTTCCAGCTCCGGAGCCTCCAGCAACCACTCTCTACTTGCCGGAGAATACTTCAACGCAGAGGGCGCAATATCAATCGTCGCGACCTCATAGCCAGCCTCTGCAACCCGCAGATTGATATCCGTGAGTTGCAGACTATAGGCATCAGGTTGATTGTTATCACTGTCATAGCTAACACGGTATTCATCAATAGCAACCAATGAGCCACTTTCGGGGTCGACAGGAAAAATAACCGGGGACATATCCACAGCCACCTGCTCACGCCCCAACCAAGACAGGGATGATTCGATATCGCCTGCCAGCTCAAGTCGATCTTTACCTCTCCCCTGAATAACTGTCACATCAAACTGCCCGGACACCATTTCAGGGAAACCAGCAATACCGCTATGACTCAGCTCTCCAGTAATCTCAATGGATTCCTGGTTCAACTCTCTCAACCCTTCCCCCTGGAGAACAACGCTTACCTGAGTTGACGAAAACCCTCTATCCAGGCTCATTTCTGCAATGGAGTAGCTCGATGACTCCGCCATTGCTTTCAGGTCATTCTCAACAAAGTTATTTGCAACAATTCCTGATATCCCTGGCAAGGCGATAACCCCTCCCCCGAGGATTACGCAGGCTATCAATCCCAGCTTGGCCTTAGATCCCATCTCAACTCCAACACCTTCGTTTTGTCACCCTATTAAACAGTGACAGGTTATGTAACCACAATAATTTATATTTCCCTGCAGGATTTCCATACAGGGAGTTGCCCCCATGAGTGATATAATGAGGTTTTCTGCTTACCTTTTGCACTACCCACCCAATGAAGAATACTAATCTGCCCGTTATCGCTTTTGATGCAGACGACACTCTCTGGCCCAACGAACCTTATTTTCGTGAAGCCGAGAAAGATATGATGAAAATTCTCACCCCTTATTTCCGGGGTGGCGATCTTATGGAACACCTGTATCAGCAGGAAATCAAAAATCTCCATATCTTTGGCTATGGTGCCAAGGGCTTTACCCTTTCCATGATTGAGAGTGCCATTGAACTCTCTGAAGGCACCATTCCCGGCAGTGAAATCCAGAAAATCATCGATCTCGGCAAGCAGATCATGACTTACCCCATTGAGCTTCTGGAAGGCGTTGAAGATACCCTTATTACACTCAGAGAGCACCGTCTGGTATTAATCACCAAGGGTGATCTGTTTGATCAGGAAAGCAAAATTGCCCGCTCCGGCCTGGCCAATCATTTTGATGCCGTGGAAATCGTCTCAGAGAAAGACGACGAAACCTACGAGAAGCTATTGAAGCGTCATAAGATCAAACCGGAAAACTTCTGGATGATCGGCAACTCGTTAAAATCTGATGTTCTGCCTATCGCCCGAATTGGCGGAACAGGCGTCCATATCCCCTATGAAAGCACCTGGCAGCATGAGCAAGTTACAACCGATGCTGCCATGAAAGAGACTTATCACGAACTTAGCAGTATTCGTGAACTGCCCTCTTTAATCGCTAAAGTTTGCGACAGCAAATAAAGAACTCACGATTTCCATCGCCACCTTTAATTGGGCTGTCAAAGTAATACTCAACTGACAGCCCGACTTCATCGGCAGATTTTCGTATCAAGTTTTCCACTTCCGGATACAGGCTTTCATCCCGAACAATACCGCCCTTACCCAGGCCTTTTTTGCCTACTTCAAACTGGGGCTTTACCAGACTTAAGAGGCAGCCATTCTTTCTCAGCATCGGAGCCAAAGAAGGCAAAATTTTAGTTTGCGAAATGAACGACACATCCATAACAGCTGCATCAAAACCATCACTATCGATATGATCAAGTAACTGTTCTCCCGGCATTTCTCTGGCATTCACACCTTCAAGACAGATAACACGATCATCGTCTCTTAGCCTTTGCGCCAGTTGGTCATGCCCCACCTCGACACCAACCACTTTCTTCGCTCCAGCTTGCAATGCGCAGTCGGTAAAACCACCTGTCGACTGCCCAACATCCAGAACATTAAAACCTGAAATATCCAGGCCCGTTTTTTCCAGCGCCCCCAGCAGTTTAAGCGCGCCACGGGAAACATAATTATCAGCTTCGTCAGCCTGAACCCGAAACTCTGTTTCCTCAGGACATTTCAACCCTGACTTATCAAGTACACGCCACTGACCGGCTTTTGTGAATTCAACCCGCCCCCTATCAATCAGGCGCTGCGCACGTGTACGGGTTTCCGCCAAACCTCTGGCGACAAGTAACTTATCTGCACGCTCCACAAGGAGACCTCTACAAACTCAAACATCAAATACAAAAAAGCCAGTCGGATGACTGGCTTTTTCATAGACGGCAGAAGCCGGGCGATTAGATATCGCCCTGGCTCAGCGCTTCAGACAGTGCTGCTTCGACATCGGAAGCAGAAATTGTCATGGTAGCCGCGCTCTGCTCACGCTCACGACGCTTGGCGTGGTAAGACAGACCAGTGCCAGCCGGGATCAGACGACCCACAACAACGTTCTCCTTCAGACCGCGCAGGTGGTCGGACTTGCCGGTTACCGCTGCTTCGGTCAGTACGCGGGTAGTCTCCTGGAAGGAGGCCGCGGAGATGAAGGATTCTGTCGCCAGAGATGCCTTGGTGATACCCAGCAGAATGCGATCGTACTTCGCAGGGAAGCGATCAGCTGCATTCATTTCATCGTTAACTTCCAGCACCTTGGTGTACTCAATCTGCTCACCACGGATCAGGGTGGAGTCACCGGAATCGGAAACTTCAACCTTACGCAGCATCTGACGCAGAATGGTTTCAATGTGCTTGTCGTTAATCTTAACGCCCTGTAGACGGTATACGTCCTGGATTTCGTTAACGATGTACTTGGCCAGCTCGGATACACCCAGCAGACGCAGGATGTCGTGCGGGTTGGAAGGACCATCGGAGATCACTTCACCCTTAACAACGTTTTCACCCTCGAACACGTTCAGCTGACGCCACTTCGGAATCAGCTCCTCGTAAGGGTCTGCACCATCAGTCGGCGTAATCACCAGACGCTTCTTACCCTTGGTTTCCTTACCGAAGGAAACAACACCGGATATTTCCGCCAGAATGGACGGTTCTTTCGGCTTACGGGCTTCGAAGAGGTCGGCCACTCGTGGCAGACCACCGGTGATATCCTTGTTACCGGAAGACTGCTGAGGCATACGCGCCAGGATCGCACCAACCTCAAGCTGCTCACCATCCTTCAAGCTCACCAGTGCGTTGGCAGGCAGGAAGTACTGGGCAGGGTTGTTGCTGTTTGGCAGAGTCAGCTCATTACCATTTTCATCCAGCAGCTCGATAGCAGGACGGATGTCCTTACCAGCGGCAGGACGATCCTTAGGATCGATAACCTCAATGCTGGACAGACCGGTGATCTCATCGGTCTGGGTTTTGATGGTGATGCCTTCTTCCATGCCGATAAAGCGAACCTTACCAGCAATTTCGGTCACGATTGGGTGGGTATGTGGATCCCACTTCGCCACGATCGTACCGGCTTCAACAGTTGCGCCATCCTTAACAGACAGAACAGTACCGTATGGCAGCTTATAACGCTCACGCTCACGACCAAACTCATCAATCATGGCCAGCTGACCGGAACGGGAAACAGCAACCAGGTTGCCATCCTTACGCTCAACTGTCTTGATGTTGGTCAGACGAGCGGAACCCTTGCTCTTAACGGTAATGTTGTCTTGAGCAGCAGAACGGGATGCAGCACCACCGATATGGAAGGTACGCATGGTCAGCTGTGTACCCGGCTCACCGATAGACTGAGCAGCGATAACGCCAACAGCTTCACCAGGGTTAACAATATGACCACGACCCAGGTCACGACCATAACACATAGCACAGACGCCGTGACGGGTCTCACAGGCAATCGGTGAACGCACGACCATTTCGTCAACGTTCAGCTCTTCCAGCTTGCGAACCCATTTCTCGTCGATCAGGGTACCAGCTTTAACTGCGATATCATCAGTGCCAGGAACGTAAACGTCCTCAGCCACAACACGACCCAGGATACGCTCACCCAGAGGCTCAACCACGTCACCGCCTTCAATGTGCGGATTCATGACCAGACCGTGAGCAGTACCACAATCATGTTCGGTAACAACCAGATCCTGAGCCACGTCAACCAGACGACGAGTCAGGTAACCGGAGTTTGCGGTCTTCAGTGCGGTATCCGCAAGACCCTTACGAGCACCGTGAGTGGAGTTGAAGTACTGCAGTACGTTCAGACCTTCACGGAAGTTCGCGGTAATAGGTGTTTCGATGATGGAGCCGTCTGGCTTGGCCATCAGACCACGCATACCAGCCAGCTGACGAATCTGGGCTGCGGAACCCCGCGCACCGGAGTCGGCCATCATGTAAACGCTGTTGAAGGATTCCTGCTCTTCTTCTTCGCCATCGCGGTTGATAACGAGATCAGTCTTCAGGTTGTCCATCATGCGCTTGGCCAGTACCTCGTTGGCACGGGACCAGATATCGATAACCTTGTTGTACTTCTCACCCTGGGTTACCAGACCGGAAGCAAACTGGTTTTCGATTTCACGCACTTCGTTGTACGCCTCATCAATGATCTGACCTTTCTCAGCAGGGATAACGAAATCGTTAACACCGATGGAAGCGCCAGAGATGGTGGCGTAGCTGAAGCCCAGATACATCATCTGGTCAGCGAAGATAACAGTTTCTTTCAGACCAACGTTACGGTAGCAGGCGTTCAGCAGACGAGAGATCGCCTTCTTCTTCATTGCCTGGTTTACGAGGTCGAATGGGAGGCCATCTGGCACGATTTCCCACAGCAGTACACGACCAACGGTAGTCTCTGCCAGGAACTTGCGGGTATGCAGCTCGCCATCTTCATCCTTAACGGTTTCAGAAATACGAACCTTAACGCGGGCATGCAGATCAGCAGCACCAGTGCGGTATGCACGCAGGGCTTCGGAGATATCCTTGAATACCAGACCTTCGCCATTTGCGTTGATACGATCACGGGTGATGTAGTACAGACCCAGTACAACGTCCTGGGAAGGTACGATAATTGGTTCACCGTTCGCAGGTGCCAGGATGTTGTTGGTAGACATCATCAGGGCACGGGCTTCGAGCTGGGCTTCCAGAGTCAGAGGTACGTGTACCGCCATCTGGTCACCGTCGAAGTCAGCGTTGTACGCCGCACAAACCAGCGGATGCAGCTGGATTGCCTTACCTTCGATCAGTACAGGTTCGAATGCCTGGATACCAAGACGGTGCAGGGTTGGAGCACGGTTCAGCATAACCGGATGCTCGCGGATCACCTCGTCCAGGATATCCCATACGACTGGCTCTTCGCGCTCAACCATCTTCTTGGCAGCTTTAATAGTGGTAGCAAGACCACGGGTTTCCAGCTTGCCGAAGATGAAAGGCTTGAACAGTTCCAGTGCCATCTTCTTAGGAAGACCACACTGATGCAGACGCAGAGTTGGGCCTACGGTAATTACGGAACGACCGGAGTAGTCAACACGCTTACCCAGCAGGTTCTGACGGAAACGACCCTGCTTACCCTTGATCATGTCGGCCAGGGATTTCAGAGGGCGCTTGTTGGAACCAGTGATGGCGCGACCGCGGCGACCGTTATCCAGCAGGGCATCAACAGACTCCTGCAGCATACGCTTTTCGTTACGTACGATGATGTCAGGAGCGTTCAGCTCAAGCAGACGCTTCAGACGGTTGTTACGGTTGATAACGCGACGGTACAGATCGTTCAGGTCGGAAGTCGCGAAACGACCACCATCCAGAGGAACCAGAGGACGCAGATCTGGCGGCAGAACCGGCAGAACGGTCATGATCATCCACTCAGGCTTGTTACCTGAGTGATAGAAAGCTTCCAGCAGCTTCAGACGCTTGGTCAGCTTCTTGATCTTGGTTTCACTGTTGGTCTGCGGAATTTCTTCACGCAGTTGATCGATCTCTTCTTTCAGATCGATATCACCCAGCAGATGCTGAACAGCTTCAGCACCCATGCGGGCATCAAAGTCATCACCGAACTCTTCCAGAGCTTCATAATACTCTTCGTCATTCAGCAGCTGACTTCTGTCCAGAGTCGTCATGCCCGGGTCGATAACGACATAGGATTCAAAGTACAGAACCCGTTCGATATCACGCAGAGTCATGTCCAGCAGCAGACCGATACGGGACGGCAGAGACTTCAGGAACCAGATGTGTGCAACTGGAGCAGCCAGCTCAATGTGACCCATGCGCTCACGGCGCACTTTGGCCAGTGCAACTTCAACGCCACACTTTTCACAGATAACACCGCGGTGCTTCAGTCGCTTGTATTTGCCGCAAAGACATTCGTAGTCTTTTACGGGGCCGAAAATCTTGGCACAGAACAGACCGTCACGCTCTGGCTTGAACGTACGGTAGTTAATGGTTTCCGGCTTTTTAACTTCGCCGTAAGACCAGGAACGTACCATCTCCGGGCTCGCCAGGGAGATACGAATAGAATCGAATTCTTCCGACTGTCCCTGGGATTTCAGCAGATTAAGTAAGTCTTTCATCGCTTCTCCTCGCAGAAGCCGACGGGCACGAGGCCCGTCGAATCATTAACCCTTAAGCCCGAATTACTCAGTTTCCAGCTCAATATCGATGCCAAGCGAGCGAATTTCTTTCACCAGTACGTTGAAGGATTCTGGCATGCCAGGCTCCATACGGTGATCGCCATCTACGATGTTCTTGTACATCTTGGTACGACCTGCAACATCGTCCGACTTGACTGTGAGCATTTCCTGAAGGGTGTAAGCGGCACCGTATGCTTCCAGTGCCCACACTTCCATCTCACCGAATCGCTGGCCACCGAACTGGGCTTTACCGCCCAGAGGCTGTTGGGTTACCAGGGAATAGGAACCGGTAGAACGCGCGTGCATCTTGTCGTCTACCAGGTGGTTCAGCTTCAGCATGTACATGTAGCCGACAGTTACCGGACGCTCGAAGCGGTCACCGGTACGGCCGTCGTACAGGGAGACCTGACCACTGTCATCCAGGTCTGCCAGTCGCAGAAGCGCCTTGATCTCAGCTTCCTTGGCACCATCAAATACTGGTGTTGCCATGGGAACGCCCTTGCACAGGTTGCGGGCAAGATCCAGGATCTCTTCATCAGAGAAGGAGTCCAGTTCTTCCTTGTCCATACCTGCGCCTACAACGTTGTAGACTTCGTTCAGGAACTTGCGGATCTTGGCAATCGCCTGCCGGGTTTCGATCATTACATTGATCTTGTGACCCAGACCACGTGCCGCTGCACCCAGGTGAGTTTCCAGAACCTGACCAACGTTCATACGGGATGGTACGCCGAGAGGGTTCAGTACGATATCAACAGGGTTACCGTGTTCATCATATGGCATGTCTTCGACAGGCATGATGATGGAGATAACACCCTTGTTACCGTGACGACCCGCCATCTTGTCACCAGGCTGGATACGACGCTTGATAGCCAGGTAAACCTTGACGATCTTCAGCACGCCAGGTGCCATGTCGTCGCCGGTCTGCAGCTTCTTCTTCTTGTCTTCGAAACGCTCGTCCAGCTGACCACGCAGCTCCGCCAGCTGCTTCTGGGCAGCTTCCAGCTGTTCGTTCAGACTCTCTTCGGCCATGATCAGTTTGAACCACTGTTCATGCTCCAGAGTTTCGAGGTAGTCAGAAGTAACTACATCACCCTTCTTCAGGTTCGGACCACGGTCAGCCTTCTGGCCTACCAGTGCTGCAGACAGACGGGCGAAGGTATCGTGTTCAACGATACGGAACTCTTCGTTAAGGTCCTTGCGGATCTCATCCAGCTGATGCTTCTCAATGGAGAGAGCACGGGTATCTTTCTCAACGCCGTCACGGGTAAATACCTGAACGTCGATAACAGTACCCTTAACGCTGGTTGGTACACGCTGAGAGGTGTCCTTAACGTCAGAAGCCTTTTCGCCGAAGATCGCGCGCAGCAGCTTTTCTTCCGGAGTCAGCTGGGTTTCACCCTTAGGTGTCACCTTACCAACCAGGATGTCGCCAGCTTCAACTTCCGCACCCACGTAAACGATACCGGCTTCGTCCAGCTTGTTCAGCGCGGACTCACCAACATTCGGGATATCGGCAGTGATCTCTTCAGGGCCGAGCTTGGTGTCACGGGCGACACAGGTCAGTTCCTGAATATGGATAGTGGTGAAACGATCTTCCTGAACCACACGCTCGGATACGAGCATGGAGTCCTCAAAGTTGTAACCATTCCAGGGCATGAACGCGATACGCATGTTCTGACCCAGAGCCAGCTCACCCATATCAACGGAAGGACCGTCAGCCAGGATGTCGCCACGGGCTACCTGATCACCAGCCTTAACTAGAGGACGCTGGTTGATGCAGGTGTTCTGGTTAGAACGGGTGTACTTGGTCATACCGTACAGGTCGACACCCGCTTCACCAGGCTGCACTTCGTCATCGTTGACACGGATAACGATACGGCTGGCGTCCACGGAATCGATCACACCGCCACGGCGGGCAACAACACAAACACCGGAGTCACGGGCAACATTGCGCTCCATGCCGGTACCGACCAGCGGCTTGTCAGCGCGCAGGGTTGGTACAGCCTGACGCTGCATGTTGGAACCCATCAATGCACGGTTCGCGTCATCGTGTTCCAGGAATGGAATCAGGGATGCTGCAACAGATACAACCTGACGGGGAGATACGTCCATGTACTGAACATTCTCAGGACCGGTCAGAGTTACTTCGTTACGGTGACGTACGTTAACCAGATCTTCAGTCAGGTTGCCGTTATCGTCAGTCGTTGCAGATGCCTGTGCGATTACATATTCGCCTTCTTCGATAGCGGACAGGTAATCAATATCATCAGTTACCTTGCCTTCGACAACGCGACGGTAAGGGGACTCCAGGAAACCATATGCGTTAGTACGGGCATAGGTTGCCAGAGAGTTGATCAGACCGATGTTCGGACCTTCAGGGGTCTCGATTGGACATACACGACCGTAATGGGTTGGGTGTACGTCTCGAACTTCGAAGCCTGCACGTTCACGGGTCAGACCACCGGGGCCCAACGCAGAAACACGACGCTTGTGAGTAACCTCAGACAGCGGGTTGTTCTGGTCCATGAACTGGGACAGCTGGCTGGAACCGAAGAATTCCTTGATAGCTGCTGCAACAGGCTTGGCGTTGATCAGATCCTGAGGCATCAGGCCTTCGGATTCAGCCATGGAGAGACGTTCTTTAACAGCACGCTCAACACGAACCAGACCAACACGGAACTGGTTTTCTGCCATTTCACCAACGGAACGGACACGACGGTTACCCAGGTGGTCAATATCGTCGCACACACCCTTACCGTTACGGATGCTGACCAGAGTCTGCATAACCTCAACGATGTCCTGGTTATCCAGGATGCCAGGACCAGTGTCTTTTTCACGGCCCAGACGGCGGTTGAACTTCATGCGACCAACAGCGGACAGATCGTAACGCTCAGCGGTGAAGAACAGGTTCTGGAACAGCTGTTCAGCCGCTTCCTTGGTAGGCGGCTCACCAGGGCGCATCATGCGGTAGATTTCTACCAACGCTTCCATGGCATTCGTTGTGGAATCAGAACGCAGTGTATCTGCCACATAAGAACCACAGTCCAGTTCGTTGGTGTAGATCACATCAACAGACTTAACACCAGCAGCCAGCAGTTTTTCATAAACTTCCATGGTCAGCTCGGTATTACACTCAACCAGGATTTCACCTGTAGCGGAGTGGATAACCGGCTTGGCGAGGTATTTACCCAGAACAAACTCGGGCGGAGCTTCCAGAGTGCTGATATTCGCTTTCTGCAGCTGGCGGATATGACGGGCAGTTACACGACGACCCATCTCCACAATAACGTTGCCGTCATTGTCTTTAATATCAAAGCTGGACGCTTCACCGCGCAGACGCTCAGGCACCAGATCGAAGGTAACGCCATTGCTACTGAGCTTGTAGGTGTTACTTTCAAAGAAAGTATCCAGAATCTGTTCACTGCTGAAGCCCAGAGCTCGCAGCAGAATAGTCGCAGGCAGTTTACGACGACGGTCAATACGAACGAAGAGCAGATCCTTGGGATCAAACTCGAAGTCCAACCAGGAGCCACGGTAAGGAATGACCCGTGCGGAATACAACAGCTTACCGGAAGAATGGGTCTTACCACGGTCGTGGTCAAAGAACACACCAGGTGAACGGTGTAGCTGGGATACAATAACCCGCTCCGTACCATTCACCACAAAGGTACCATTATCTGTCATGAGCGGAATTTCGCCCATGTAGACTTCCTGTTCCTTTATGTCTTTGATCGCCTTATTGGCGCTTTCTTTATCATAAATAATCAGTCGCACTTTAACGCGCAGAGGCACAGCGTAAGTTACGCCGCGCAACTGACATTCTTTTACGTCAAATGCTGGAGTGCCCAGGCGGTAGCCCACATATTCCAATGCGGCATTGCCTGAATAGCTGACAATAGGAAACACGGACTTGAAAGCCGCGTGTAATCCAATATCGTTACGTCCCTCTGGACCCGTATCGGTTTGCAGAAGCTTCCGATATGAATCCAGCTGAATTGCCAGCAAATAGGGCACATCCATGACTTGCGGCAATTTGCCGAAATCCTTACGGATACGTTTTTTCTCTGTATACGAGTAAGCCATCAGCGTTCCCCAGCTAGGTCACCTGCGGATCTGTCGTGCGTGCCGGCTTCGGCCACGACCTTGTCTCGAGGGCGGGTAGCCTCTCACTATTTTCCTGAAAATCCCGACTATCTTACGATATCGAGGTTCTCACGACCGGTGCTCCGGTAAACTTGGTTTTTCGGCTCAAACCGCGGACCAAGTTCTCACTCAGGGACCTAAAGAAGGGCAAATAATTCAGCTTTTTTTCATGCAGAAAAAGACCCCTGCCCCACGGTACTCCGTTGAACATGAAGTCATCTGTACTGTCATGAAACCACTCGTAAAAGTCGCAAGCCGAGTGCCTACCCCCAATAAACCCACTCTGCGTGGATCCTGAACCGCCAAACCAAGTTGACCAGAGCACAAATAATTGCAACCAGTTATAAACTGGCTGTATCTGTTCCCAGATACGTGCCGTTGTTATTTTTGTTAAGTCAACGTGCGAGGTTAGCTTAACAAGATCAGAATGTCTTCTATTGATTTAATTTCCAAACAAAGACAACCATCACAACGGAAAAAGGCCGGTACCAAGAGGCACCAGCCATTCGGCCTATTATGCAACAAGCCTAATTTTTTGCAACGTAGAAATTACTTGATTTCTACGGAAGCACCAGCTTCTTCCAGCTGCTTCTTCAGTTCTTCAGCTTCGTCCTTGGACACAGCTTCTTTCAGAGGAGCAGGAGCGCCGTCTACAACACCCTTGGCTTCTTTCAGGCCCAGGCCGGTAGCTGCACGTACAACCTTGATTACGTTAACTTTCTTGTCGCCAGCGGAAGTCAGGATAACGTCGAATTCAGTCTGTTCAGCAGCAGCAGGAGCATCGCCAGCAGCAGCAGGAGCAGCAGCAACAGCAGCAGCGGCAGAAACGCCGAACTTCTCTTCCATTGCTTCAACCAGTTCAACAACTTCCATTACGCTCATTTCAGCGATTGCGTTCAGGATATCTTCTTTGGACAGAGCCATTTCTCTCATCTCCGGAATTTGTCAGGGTAAAACCTGTCGCCTGTTTCCAGGCAAAATAAGTTAAAAACGATCAGAAAGCCGAAATAAATAATTAAGCGGCTTTTTTCTTCTCGTCGGCAACAGCTGCCACTGCACGGGTGATCTTGGCTGGGAATTCGTTGAAAGTACGAACCAGCTTGGTCACAGGTGCAATCATCACGCTCATCAGCATCGCACGCGCCTGATCCAGGGTCGGCATCTTGGCCAGAACGTCAATCTGCTCAGCACCGAGCAGTTTGCCGCCAATGGACAGAGCCTTGACTTCCAGGGCGTCATTCTCCTTAGCGAAATCTTTCAGGACACGGGCAGCAGCGCCCGGATCTTCCTGAGAGAAAGCCAGGATAGTAGGACCTACCAGCGCTTCTTTCAGGCACTCATAATCAGTACCTTCAACAGCGCGCTTGGCCAGGGTATTCCGTACAACTTTCAGATAAACACCATTCTTGCGAGCTTCGCTGCGCAGAGTGGTCATCTGTTCTACGGTCAGACCGTGGTAGTCCGCGATTACAGCCGACAGAGCGTTTTGGGCAGCCTCATTGACACCAGCGACAATCGCTTTTTTGTCTTCGAGACCTAACGCCATGGGGCTTTACTCCAGTTTGGGAAAGTGTTGTTCACCGAACCGTGCATTCTGCATCAGTTCCAGTGGACACTTAATACGGTGAAGGGCCGAATTGTCAGACAATCGATTCACCGTCTACGCAGGAAATTAAGCTTTCTGAACTAACAGCATCGAATTAATCGATATAGCTCATTCAACACCTGCGATCTTTGACAGCCCTCGAAATCCGAGGACCCCAAAGATGGTTTGTAGTTGCGCAATACGCTTTCGACAAGCAACTGCGCAACTACGAATTTTTGCTATCAGACTTCCAGAGAGGAAGTATCGATAGTCAGGCCAGGACCCATGGTAGAAGATAGGGAGATCTTCTTCATGTATACACCCTTGGCGGAAGCAGGCTTCAGCTTTTTCAGCTCAGCCAGCAGAGCTTCAACGTTCTGCTTCAGAGCAGACGCTTCGAAGTCTACCTTACCAACGCTAGCGTGGATGATGCCATTCTTGTCAGTACGGAAACGTACCTGACCAGCTTTGGCATTCTTAACAGCGTCAGCAACGTTAGGGGTTACAGTGCCAACCTTAGGGTTAGGCATCAGACCGCGAGGGCCGAGGATCTGGCCCAGCTGACCAACAACACGCATTGCATCAGGAGAAGCAATAACAACGTCGAAGTTCATTTCGCCAGCTTTAACCTGAGCAGCCAGGTCATCCATACCTACAATGTCAGCACCAGCAGCTTTAGCAGCTTCAGCGTTTGCGCCCTGAGTAAACACAGCAACGCGAACGTCTTTACCAGTGCCGGCAGGCATCAGAGCGGAACCACGTACAACCTGATCGGATTTACGAGGATCAACACCCAGGTTCACAGCAACCTCAACGGATTCCTTGAACTTAACGGTGGAGATTTCAGCCAGCAGCTTGGCAGCTTCTTCGAAGGAGTAAGCCTTACCAGCTTCAACCTTCTCAGCAATCATCTTGGCGCGCTTAGTCAGTTTTGCCATCTTAGATGCCCTCCACGTTCAGGCCCATGGAACGGGCAGAACCAGCGATGGTACGGATAGCAGCATCTTCGTCAGCAGCAGTCAGATCAGGTTCTTTGATCTTGGCAACTTCCAGCAGCTGTTCGCGAGTAACGGTACCAACCTTCTCAGTATTAGGACGACTGGAGCCTTTCTTCAGCTTCAGAACCTTCTTCAGCAGCACGGATGCAGGCGGAGTCTTGGTTTCGAAGGTGAAGCTGCGGTCGCTGTATACGGTGATGATAACCGGAATTGGCATACCGGGTTCCATGCTTTGAGTCTTAGCATTGAACGCCTTGCAGAATTCCATGATGTTAACACCGTGCTGACCCAGAGCTGGACCAACAGGCGGAGATGGGTTTGCTTTACCAGCTGCAACTTGCAGCTTGATGTAAGCTTGTACTTTCTTAGCCATATTAACCTCTTAGAGGGTTCAAACGCTGCCATTCCTCCCCGACCAAAGTCAGATCAAGATAGCAGCTCCCCAATACCAGGGATGAACCCCGGATAACAAAAGCCCCACACTTATTAAAGTGCGAGGCTCGACAAATCCTTATCAAAAAGAGCCATATCTTCGCCCGGCTTTATCAGCCTTTTTCTACCTGACTGAACTCCAGTTCAACAGGGGTAGAACGGCCGAAGATCATAACCGCCACTTGCAGACGGCTCTTTTCGTAGTTGACCTCTTCCACGACACCATTAAAGTCGGCAAAAGGTCCATCGATAACCCGAACCATCTCTCCGGGCTCGAACAACGTCTTCGGACGTGGCTTGTCACCACCTTCCTGAACACGCTGCAGAATAATATCAGCTTCTTTTTGAGTGATCGGCTGAGGCTTGTCAGCAGTACCACCAATAAAGCCAAGCACACGCGGTGTGTCTTTAATCAGGTGCCAGGAGTCTTCACTCATCTCCATCTGCACCAGAACGTATCCTGGGAAGAACTTGCGCTCACTACGGCGCTTTTGGCCGTTCTTGATTTCTACAACTTCTTCTGTAGGAACAAGAATCTCGCCAAACAGATCTTCCATGCCATACAGCTTGACTCGCTCATTCAGCGAGCGCATCACCTGCTTCTCATACCCGGAATAGGCATGGACGACATACCAACGTTTAGCCATCTTCTGTCCTTATCTAATCAGGCTGCTAACGATCCAGCCTAGCAGACTATCCAAACCCCAAAGAACCAAACTCATCAACAGCACCACCAAAACCACGATAACTGTGGTTTGCACCGTTTCCTGGCGAGTCGGCCATACGACCTTACGAACTTCAGCCTTGGCATCGCGGAGCAAGCCCCAGAACACCTGACCCTTAGCAGTCTGCAGAGCAACACCAACAGCTACAGTCGCAACTGCAACCAGACCAATTGCTCTATATAGAATGGACTCACTGCCAAAGTAGGAATTCCCTACCGCTCCAGCAATGATAAGTGCTACAACAACAGCCCATTTCAGCCCATCCAGGCGACTTACGCTTTCAACGTCCGTTTTACCACTCATCCAGATTATCTCTTCAGATCAGGAATTCATCCGGGAAGGGATCTGGCAGGCCAGGAGGGAATCGAACCCCCAACCCCCGGTTTTGGAGACCGGTGCTCTACCAATTGAGCTACTAGCCTACTGATTCAAAGCCAATATCTTGATAGATTCATTTAGCCTTGGGAGCGCGTACTATACACGATCCCAAGGCAAATTCAACCACCCGCATTTCCCGTAAAATGACAGGTAGTTCACCGATTATTCGATGATCTTGGCTACAACGCCGGCGCCAACAGTACGACCACCTTCACGGATTGCGAAACGCAGACCGTCTTCCATGGCTACTGGGCAGATCAGGGTAACAACCATCTTGATGTTGTCACCTGGCATTACCATTTCAACACCTTCTGGCAGTTCTACGTTACCGGTTACGTCAGTAGTACGGAAGTAGAACTGTGGACGGTAGCCCTTGAAGAATGGAGTGTGACGACCACCTTCATCCTTGGACAGTACGTAAACCTCAGACTCAAACTTGGTGTGAGGAGTTACGGAACCAGGCTTAACCAGGCACTGGCCACGCTCGATTTCTTCACGCTTAACACCACGCAGCAGGGCACCAACGTTCTCACCTGCACGACCTTCGTCGAGCAGCTTACGGAACATTTCAACACCAGTTACGGTAGTCTTGGTGGTGTCCTTGATGCCGATGATTTCAACTTCTTCACCAACCTTGATGATACCGCGCTCTACACGACCAGTAACAACGGTACCACGACCAGCGATGGAGAATACGTCTTCGATAGGCAGCAGGAATGGCTGATCGATAGCACGCTCAGGCTCAGGGATGTAAGTATCCAGAGTCTCAACCAGCGTCTTAACAGCAGTAGTACCCAGCTCGTTGTCGTCTTCGCCGTTCAGGGCCATCAGAGCGGAACCTGGGATGATTGGAGTGTCGTCGCCTGGGAACTCGTAAGTATCCAGCAGCTCGCGCAGTTCCATTTCAACCAGTTCCAGCATTTCTGCGTATTCTTCGGAACCAACACCGCCACAGTCTTCAGCCAGCAGGTCTGCTTTGTTCAGGAAGACAACGATCTTAGGTACACCAACCTGGCGAGACAGCAGGATGTGCTCACGAGTCTGAGGCATAGGGCCGTCAGTCGCGCCACAAACCAGGATAGCGCCGTCCATCTGAGCAGCACCAGTGATCATGTTCTTAACGTAGTCAGCGTGTCCGGGGCAGTCCACGTGAGCGTAATGACGCTCCTTGGAATCATACTCAACGTGCGCAGTAGAGATGGTAATACCACGCTCACGCTCTTCTGGAGCGTTATCGATCTGATCGAAGGCTTTCATTTCGCCGCCGAATACTTCCGCACAAACGCGAGTCAGTGCAGCAGTCAGAGTGGTTTTACCGTGGTCAACGTGACCGATAGTGCCGACGTTTACGTGCGGCTTTGTACGTTCAAATTTTTCCTTAGCCATAGCGACCTCCACCTGAGTGACCAACGCACATACGCAAATGGGGTAGATGCAAATGCATCTACCCCTTAGAAAAATGGAGCTCTTAACCAGATTTGAACTGGTGACCTCATCCTTACCAAGGATGCGCTCTACCGACTGAGCTATAAGAGCTTCATGAGAAGATTTGGAGCGGGTAGCGGGGATCGAACCCGCATCATTAGCTTGGAAGGCTAAGGTTCTACCATTGAACTATACCCGCCGATCGTCCTTTAGGAATGAGGCTCATAACCGACGAGCACGCACTTCCCAGGCCGCTCTACAAAGTTACAACATTTTGCAACTTTATTGAAGAGATGGTGGTGGGGGCTGGATTCGAACCAGCGAAGCTTTCGCGTCAGATTTACAGTCTGATCCCTTTGGCCGCTCGGGAACCCCACCTAATTTGCGCCGCTATTTTAACTTGAAGCGTTTCGCTGTCAAGTGAAGATTTTCTTCACTTTCAAACAGTTAGACGTTTCGACCAGATTCATTCTGAATCACTTGAAGAAGCTGCTTACTGTTTGCGACACCTGCCTCACCAGCGCGAGGCGCATTCTATGGGAACTACCGGGTAGTTGCAATACCGTCTTCACATAAATTGTCGTGTTTCTCGGCAAATTCATAACTTTCTTTTAAACCATCCCAGAGCTCCTTACCAAAGAGCTCTCGGTCTTCAGGTTTAATATGCACCCAGTACTCAAATTTAAATCTTGGAACTTCTTTCAAGGCGACATCATCACCACGACTCTGATGTTTTTCCAACAATCTATTAGCCAGCTTTTCTTTACTGAATAAACCAAGCGAAATTGCATTTTTCATTTCGCCATCAGTCATTAGATAACTGTCTATACCCTGCGCCTTTAATTCACGGTATTTTTGCGTTGCACGACTACGGTCTGGCAATGGTTGAATATAAACCCAGTAATTTGATGCTGCCGGTACTTTCTCAGGTTTGATTTCACTCCCGATACCGGAAGCCATCAAGCGCTGCTGAATCTGTAGCGCTTCGCTTTCTTCCTTAAAGGCACCTATAGATGTGCACAACCTTGGTTCTGCTTTTACTGCCTCACTCTCTGCCACCTTTACAGGCTGCTCAATTTTTTGAGCTTTCCCAGCAGCCACAGCCTCCGAAAGCAATGTAATCGTGGTTACTCCGTTCTCCCCCTCTAAAACCTGCTCACCACTATTAGCATTTTCTGCCGACAGTGGCTCCTCAGCCCGCTGCAGGTAAAGGTAGTAACCACCATTCAGAATCAGCAAAGCCACAAAGACCCAGCGCATTATCATTTCATCGCATCCCTTTAACCGGTATAGCCACTTCCAACCCCTCAAAAACCAGTTCTGGACAATACTCAACCGGAATATTCATCTGCTCTGCCAGCATACGCGCATCACCACCACACAAGACCACTCTCGCCTGACTGTTAAATCGCTGAACCTCCCGCTCGATCAGCGAAGCAGCCATGGACAAAGCACCATTCAAAACCGCCTGCACACTGTTTTTTGCCAATGACCGGCTGAACTCTTTCTCATCCGGAAGCACCAGAAGATCAGCGGCATCTACCATGGACTTCAGCATAGTGTTCACACCTGGAGTGATCAGCCCTCCCTGAAACACCCCATTCGCATCAACGGCATCCAGTGTTAATGCTGTTCCACTGTCTATAACAACAACTGGCCCATCCGGATAGTGCTTCCTGGCTCCCAACATGGCCAGCCAGCGATCATCCCCCAGGCGACAGGGGTCAGCATCAGGAAAGTGAACACCTCCGATACCGCTTTCCGGGTCAGGCAGAGCAGGAGAAACACCAAAAACATTTTCGAGAGAAGCCCGCAGGGACTCACGCTCCTTTGGCGCCCTGACAGATGCCATTCTGCACAGGTCGACTGCCCCATCCACAGAATCTGCAATCATCTCAACCAAAGCGTTTGAAGAGTCGTTAGCAAACGCTCCAGCTTTATGACTTTTCCCATCAACCAGATAGCGCCATTTCACCCGGGTATTACCCGCATCTATATCCAGTATTCTCATAGTTTGCGGACGGATATTTCCCCTCCAGAAAAAGACTGAATACCATCAGCAGTTTTTAGTAAAAGCGCCCCGTTCTCGCCAACACCGGCCTCTACACCAGTGACTTTATTCCCCCCAATATTCAGTACAACTTTTTGCCCGGAAAAGGCATCTCTGGACATCCATTCATCTCTATACGGTGTAAAGCCGTACTCTTTAAATGTTTTAAGCATGTCGATAAGAGTTGAGGTTAACCGGCCAGCCAGTTCATTTTTGCTGACACTTAAGCCAACCATTTCCCGAACATCCGTAGCAGGCTGATCAATCGTCTCCAGCTGGGAACGATTCAGAGCAAGGTTAATTCCGATACCAATAACGACTTCACAGGAACCAGTTGGGTCACCACTGATTTCCAATAAGACCCCTGCCAGCTTTTTATTATTTCCCAGCACATCATTCGGCCATTTCAGCTTTAAACCATTGGCTCCAAAGGACTCCAAAGTTTTCACCACGGCAAGGCCTACCGCCAGACTCAAACCTTCAAGTGCAGCCAAGCCACCATCAACCCGCCACAACATTGAGAAATATAATGAGGCTCCAAAAGGGCTTTGCCAGGTACGCCCTCGTCTTCCTCTTCCATGACTTTGGTGCTCTGCCATACAGACCTGCCAAGGCTCACTGGCTGCAGACAGTTTTCTTACATCATCATTTGTCGAGCGAGTACAAAGCTCAACCTGAACGCCTACCGATTTCCGCATATCATCAGGAAGACTTTCCCGTATGATATTTCTATTTAAAAGTTCAATATTTCCAGGTAACCGGTAACCCTTCCCCCTGACGGCATCCAGCTCGAGCCCCAAGGCCGATAACGCCTTCAGCTTCTTCCATACTGCTGCCCGACTGACACCCAGTTCCGAGCCAAGCTCCTCCCCGGAATGGAAGCGCCCGTCCGCAAGCAACCTCAATAGATTTTCCATAAGGCAACATCTATAACTCTTGATAGCGAGATAATATAGTGCCAACAGAGGAGATAACAGTGGATACAGCAATTCGAAGGCCTACCTCTGTTATTCTTGTCCTTCTTTCTCTGCTGCTAACAAATACAAAAGGTCATGCAGATATGCCCTCACCTGATTACCAGCCCGTTCTCGACTTTTGGTTTGGACCTTTGCATGACGGTTTCCCACAGGAAGATCGATTGGGCCTCTGGTTTAGAGGCAAACCAGATGATGATCGTGATATTAATTCCAGATTTGGCAACTTAGTGCATAATGCTGTTTACGGTGAACTTACTGGGTGGGAGAGCAACCCAAAGAGTCGACTGGCTTTAATTATTCTCCTGGATCAATTTACTCGCAGCATTTATAGGAAAACAGCTGCAGCCTTTTCCAGTGACCAAAGAGCCCAGGAATTGGCAAGAGATACTATTAACAAAGGGTGGGATAAAGAACTGGCTTTTACAGAACGGCAGTTTTTGTATATGCCTTTAATGCACTCAGAGCAGCTTTCTGATCAGGAGCTTTGTATAAGGGCTTTTAAGCAGCTTGCCGAGGATGTTCCTGAAGGGCGAAAAGAATATATCAACAGCTCAGTGCATTATGCTGTTGAACATCGGGATTTGATTGCTCGATTTGGACGGTTTCCACATCGGAATAAGGCTTTGGAGCGGGAAAGTACTGCTGAGGAATTGGAGTATCTTTCTTCTGGGGCTAGTTCTTATGGGCAGTGATCCAGAACCTTTGAAATCAACTTACATTTATTGGCCTGCAAACTTTTTGTGCAAACCTTTGATCAACTTAATTGCCTAAGGTGACCTACTTTGCTCGGGCTTTCCTTGCCCTCGCCCCTGCGGGACCAGCCTTCGGCTGTCCAAAAACGCTCCAGGCGTTTTTGTCACATGGGTAGCTTTGCTACGTTTCCATGTTCGAGCTACTAGCGCACTATCAAAGATCAAATGAAAAAGCCCAGTGAATTTCTTCACTGGGCTTTTGCATTTGAAGCTTGACGGTGACCTACTCTCACATGGGGAAGCCCCACACTACCATCGGCGATACTTCGTTTCACTGCCGAGTTCGGGATGGGATCGGGTGGTTCCAAAGCTCTTTTGCCGTCAAGCAAAACTGGTTAAATATAAGACAATCGGCCTTATATTCACAGCCTTGAGCGAATCAAGGTTGAAAA
>NZ_JAMFLX010000001.1 GCF_023502345.1 Parendozoicomonas callyspongiae | reverse complement strand
TCCCGTTACTGTCAACGTTCGGTATTCCGTAGCCTTCTGGCTGAGCCGTCTGTGACAACGAGGCGGCATTATAGGGTGATCCGGATTAAGTTCAAGGCTTTACCGATAAGCACTTTTACCAATTCGGGAAACAATGTTTGAAGGGAATAAACAGGAAAGGAAACTGGAGCGGGAAACGGGACTCGAATTCCATCTAGCCATATTTCTACAACCATATATATAAGAAGGTTAAAGCAGACATCGGCAGACTCAAGCCATTAATTCTTTGTGATATCAAAGAGCTGCTCCCATATATAGGATGGATACATATCAGCCTCCACCTGCCCGAATCAGCTCCTGCTTTCCCCTCTCTTGCCCCACAACAGCTCCTTAAGTTCACCCTCTACACCCCGGAAGTAAACAAGGGTAGGGTCGGTACTTGCCTGACAACAACCCCACCTTCTACCAGCGCCTTACTGTTTACTGGCACCTCCTGTCCCTTAGCTGTGAAAGTGGAGCCATTGCGCAGAGTTAAGGTGCTTGTGCCATTAGCGTTGTGACTGCTAACGGTTCCAATCACCCGAGATGATTTGGGAAGCAGACTGGAAAACTGTTTCCACGGGTTTGTAGTCGCCATTAATAGTGTCGCTCCACACTTAATGTTTGGATAACCCGGCCTGTACCACTTCCAGGTGTTTGAATACTGGTAGACAGGCAAAGTCCTACCCATGATGGTGTTACCATAACCTCCACCAACTCTCCCGGTAGAACAAGACCAGGCTCTTCATCTGTCGAGGTCAGGGGAATGTCGAGACTGACCACTCCCTGCTGACCTCCTTCTGATAACAGATTTCTGCCACGTTCAGTATTTACTGCCACATCCACCAGCCAGTTCTCCACAATATCCGGTGCTGGTTCATCCCCAACTGTGCCGTTGCGGGTGACCTCCACAGCCACACCTTCATAGGTACCGGAGACATACACGGCGTTGTACGCAGGTTCAGGTGACCATTCCACGCTCATATTCAGCATCATGCTTTCCGGTACAGAGTGATCAATAGGTGTCCCCACATCGCCCCACACCCAAGGGCTGAATTTTTACCGTGGTTGTACCAGGATATTGTCGTTTGCTGTGGTAGATACTATGACTGCACCAACGGTGGTCGCAATCTTTGCGACAACCTGCATCGGGCTTTGATCCACATAACTGAAGACCTTTGCTGGGAAAATCCAGTCCGGTGTATCGCCGGAGTTGCTGGTATCCCATGTCAGAGTGAACCCGGTGTTGTTGAGTTCGGCCTCTGCAGTCTGTTTTGCATTGATGGTAGAGGCTCCTGTCTTGGTACGAGGGGGAGCGTATGGCTCCGTCAATAATCTTGTTCGGCTTTCGCCCTGTACGGTGTACCTTTCTTGATTAAAGCTGCGCTGGGCATTGTACCTGTTGATCACAAAGACCCACTTCCAGCCGTTGATGGTGACCCGGATATCTTTGGTGTCTGTCGCATCCGGTTCAATCAACATTAGTGTCGCCCGATTAGCCACGGTGCCTTGTAGTCGCCAGGTGAATGAATCGATATCCAGCTCGATGCTGATATCCAGAAGCTCTATTGGTGCATCATCTGATACACGCACAACATTGACGGTGTTCATAAGCAGATAGCAGTCCTTGTTTTCTGCAGGTTCTGGTGGCTGTTCTGGATCTTTCTCACCGCTGTATGGGATGCGACCCCTTTACTGCCACCCTGACGATGACTAAGGGGGTTAAATGATTATTATTGTTAATCCTGAGATTGTTGAGATGACTCAGAAAGATACCTTTCCCTTATAGGGGCAAGTGGTACTACTTGTTCTAATAATGATCCTGATCCTGATCGCGTGTCAGAGGTTAGAGGTGCACCAGAACTTAAAGCATCACTCCCTTCACCGGATACTGGCTCGTCAGGGTTCGATAATGATCTCACATGTAAAGATCGAGTATGATGACCTACAGGAGAATTACCTTCTGATGAGGAGTTCGAGCTAGAACCTCTATACCGTTCTAGGAATGATGATGACACGGTACCTCGTCGAAACGGTTGCCGATATGTTATGTTTTCCGATGATAAACACCTTCCCCCTTGTCTCGAGTCCTCTTTAATATCCGAAGGATCACTCGATTGCCTTTTAAATAGTGTCGGTATGGAGCTAACTGATATCGATTTTGTTTTTGACTTGCTGAGGTTTCTCTTCTCTGTTTCGAGGGAACCATCATAGTTTTTCAAAGTAGAGAGGCTTTTCTTTATTTTCTTTATTTTCTTTCTATCAGAAGAAGACATGTGGTCTTTGATGTCTATTAGTAAATCTTCTTGTAATTTTACAACTCTATCGCTTAAAGCAACAAGTGACTCAGTCATTTCCCCGCATAATTCCCTGATATCACTCAATTCATAGCTCACAACCCTTACTTGTTGCTCTCGAGTAAGTGACATAAATTCCGAATCTTTAGTTACATCATAATTTTTGCCTATTGATTCGTCCGGCTTTACTGCGTCGTTGCCATCATCGCTGCCTCCATCATGGGAGATGATCTCTACAGGTCGTTCACCGGCACTCAACACTGAGGAATCACATTCGCCTTGAGGGATATTCACATGCGGTGTAACAGCTGTTACTCCACTACTCACAGCAGAGCTAGGTTGAGGGGCAGTTAATTGTATAGCTAACTTATCCGTAGATGCTGATGGGGAAATTCGACCTGCGTCCATAGTGTTTACCTGCTTAGTTCATGGGTTTCAGAACTAGGTAGGCAATAGGAATTCCTCAAGGTTCACTAAGGCAATGAATAATGTCAGTGTTGCTAACAAAAAGTAGGTTTTTTGATAAGAGACTTGCAAAGGATGCTTATTACCCATTGATTCATGGAATCATTTAATACCAGGAAAGCAACAGCTCAATATCTTCGACAGATTCCGCTGCAAGCCGCCTGAACAATAACTCCCTGCCCCTTATGTGCCCCAGACCGCTGACGTATAAAATAATCTGTAGGAAAATTAGGGGGATAGATGGAGCGGGAAACGGGACTCGAACCCGCCACCCTCAGCTTGGGAAGCTGATGCTCTACCGGATGAGCTATTCCCGCACTCTCGACTGTGATTCTACTTATATAGAGTTTTGCGGGTTATGACCCGAATCAACCTAAAGGCCAGCGGGGAGCTTCTTCCAAACCCATGGCGTAGCGCATGACTTTCTTTCTGCCATAGGGGAAGTGACCAGCAACGGTGAGTCCAATATTGCGGACAAACTTCAGAGGTGCGTTTTCATTACTGAATAAGTGATAGAAACCATCCATCACCAGCTGCATTTTTCTATTTTCAGGACGACGCTTGAGTTCGTAGTTTTCGAGAATGGACTTATCACTGATGTCATGCCCGTTCTCCCAGGCATTAATTAACAGATCAGTGAGACATTCTGCATCCTGAAACCCGAGTTTAACGCCCTGCCCGGCAAGCGGGTTAATGGTATGGGCAGCATCACCAACAAGCGCTACACCTTTCTTTATATATGTAGAGGCATGTCGACGAGTTAACTTGAACCATCCGCGTTCATTTAGTTTGAGCATCTCAGGGAGCTCTTCAGGGTATTGTTTGCGGACAGCTTCTAAAAACTGTTCGTCTGTTTTTTCCATTAAATCAGCCACTGCTTCAGGCTGATTGTACCAGACGAGGGAGGCATAACTTTTATGCCCAATATTGGGTAAAGGTAAAAGAGCGAGCGGACCTGTTGCAGTGAATGCCTGCCAGGTTATGTCCAGTGGCCCTGTCGGGATTTCAACGGTCGCAACCAGCGCACGTTGTTCATAGTCCTCACTGGATAAACCAATACCCGCCTCACGGCGAATAAATGAGTTGGCACCATCGGCACCGATAATCAGTTTTCCTTTTACTTCTTCTCCATTATCCAGAGAGAGTGTTGGTAGAGACTGATTGAGTGATAGCTTCCGGGGAGAGGCTGGGCAAAACAGTTCAATATTGCTGCAGGTTTCCATAACACTGTGAAGTGCGAGCTGGGTTACCCTGTTTTCAACAATATATCCAAGCCGATCTGTATCGACTTCCGTGCAGTCAAACATTGTCTGATTAAAGCGGGAAGAAACTGTACGCGTGGAAAGAGGCTCTTTCAGCTTTTCCCATACGGCCATTCTTCGATAAGGACAAAGACGCATGCTCCTTATATGATTCCATGCACCTAACTTATGTAGAAATGCTTCTGACGCAGGACTCAATGCTGATACTCGAAGATCAGGCACTGATTCAGGGTTAAATGCCTCGGGTTGAACAGGATCAACAAGAGCCACTTTCATTCCGGCCTGTCCCAGTGCGCAACCAATTGCAGCACCGACCATTCCGGCCCCCGCTATGACAACATCATATTGTCCCACACCTGTCACCTTTCTCGCGGTTCCTGATCTGACTTACTGTGCCCCACCCGGCGTCTCTACTCAAGAGGCCAGGTAGCGTTGTACGGTTACATCTTTCAGGACAGTCTTCTGCAGTGCAGCGAGGTGTGTTGCATGACTAACCGGAGAATCAGTTTCAACCAGAACGACATTCTTAATTTCTACATCTTTACCCAGCGATGCAAAGCGCAGATGAGCAATTGCAGAAGTCATTGGCTGCAGGCTTGGGTTGTAGGCAGCATTTTCTGCATAACGACCACAAACTTTCACACCATCTGTTGTTTCCAGCGCAATAGCAGCAAAGCCTTTGGAGTAAGGTGCATAGCTTGAGTTAGCAGCTTCAAGTGCCAGCTGTACCAGTTCGCTCTTTTCTTCACACTTAAGAGTTTGCTTGGCATAGCTCAGAATGCCTCCATCAACGCCCAGATCAACTGGACCGAAGGCTGATGGCAGGAATCCAGTTAAAGGAGAACGGTTGCTTTCACCAGCAGAGGAAACAATGTTTACATCCAATTGTTCGGAAGTTCCGATCTCATGCAGGAACTGACGACAGTGGCCACATGGAGCAGCATTCACAACCAGATTAATAATTGATGTTTCGCCATGCAGCCAGGCGTTATTTACTGCTGACTGTTCTCCATGAAGAGACATGCCCAGGAAGGTTTTATCAAACTCCATATTGGAGCCAAGATACAGAGCTCCACTGCCACCACGGATAACAACACCAACATGGAAATGGGAAACAGGAACAACTGCAGTTGCTGCTGCAACGGGTAACAGCATTTCTGGAAGTTTATCAATTGAAATGGAAAGAATACTGGCTAACTCATCAGCCTGTTCAGCTGTGAGCATACAAGCCTGCTCAAAGACGAGGGTATTAAGAAGTGGTTGAGCTTCCTCTGGAAAGGTTTCCAGCACTTGACGATCAAACGGGAAGGAAAGCATCTACAACAAAACCAGATTGTTTAAGGGAGGAATGAATTAACCGAACTACTGAGAAAATGCAAACAAATGACTCAAAAAAGGGAGTTATCTGATCACAATATATACTCAGATCAACTTTTCACCACCTGTTTACCTCTCTCAGCCTTCCAATATGAGTATGATTGTTTCCAGAAATTATATGAGCAGGAAAATAGAGGGATGGATGAATTAACCCCCGAAGAATGTCATGAGCTTAAGGCAGACCTTGAACAGCTGAAGATTCAGTTACAACAGCAGCTGGAACAGGCAATACAATCCTCACAGGTCGTCAGTCTTGATCAGCAGGCTGTGGGCAGAGTATCCCGCATTGATGCCATTCAGCAGCAGAGCATGGCTGTTGCCGGGAAGCAACAGTGTGAAATCCGTCTCAGGCAGGTTTTGAGAGCTCTGTCTTCCTTTGATGATGAAGAGTATGGCTATTGCCGATCCTGTGATGAACCGATTGGTTACAAACGGCTGAAAGTCAGACCTGAGACTCCCTTGTGTCTCTCCTGCCAGGCGAATGCAGAACAGCAATGAGTATCTCCGTATTGGCGGTTTGCTCAGGCACGCTAAAATGCCCGTTCTGTTAATTGGCGTGGAGTGCCTGTGTCTCCCATCATAATGCTGGACTCCGGAGCTGGCGGCCTGACAATCTTCAATGAAATCAACCGGATAATGCCGAGGCTTCCGGTGATTTACTGTGCCGACAATGAAGGCTTCCCTTATGGCCCCCGCCCGCAGGAAGAAGTGATTCAAAGGGTCAGCCTGTGTTTGAGAACTCTTTGTGAACAATTTCAGCCATCTCTGGCCGTGATTGCCTGTAACACTGCCAGTACAGTCGCTCTTTCCCGGGTTCGGGAAGAACTTCCTATTCCGGTCGTTGGTGTTGTTCCTGCGATAAAGACAGCAGCGAACCTCTCAGAGAATCAATGCATCGGCCTTCTAGCCACACCAGGCACAGTTCAGCGCCAATACACTGATGATTTGATTCATGATTTTGCCAGTCAATGCAAAGTCATTCGGGTCGGCACAACCGAACTGGTACAGATAGCTGAAAACAAGCTCAAGGGGATTGCTCCCGACCTGGAGAAGATTAAGTCCATCATCTCTCCATTTTTAGAAGCTGAGAAAATTCCTGATCAGGCTGTTCTTGGCTGCACTCATTTCCCTCTGCTAAAAGAAGAACTCAACCTCTGTGCACCAGAAATTAACTGGGTGGATTCAGGTGAAGCTATTGCCAGAAGGGTGTTGAGCCTTCTGGAAAACCAGCTGAATGGTGATAGTCCGGCACTTTTGCATAAAGCGCTGTTCACTGATCCCTTAACATCCCAGGAAGCACCTTATGACTCAGCCCTGAAATCCATGGGATTTCATTCAGTAGATACCTTGGACCTACCCGGCTTCAGGTAAATCTGGTCATTTTGAATCAATAAAATCGACTATTTCGCAAAGGCTGATTCTGCCAAGAAATAGCCCTGCTTAGTTTATTGTCATAGTTGACAATAAACTAAGCAGGCACTATAAATTGTCATATGTGACAATAAACGAGTTTGATATGCCTCGTCCCAGTTTGAAAGAAGAACGCACCGAACAGGTTCTGCAGGCTTTTCAGAAGTGCGTTGCACGCTATGGGCTGGACGGCAGCTCATTAGAACGGATTGCTGAAGAGTCAGGCTTGCAGCGCAGTCTTGTCAGACACTTTGTTGGCAACCGCACTGATCTTGTACACAGCCTGGCTGCCAGAGTTATTGAACAGTCGGACCTGCAGTGGCAGCTGTTAATTGAGCAGCTTCCTGAAACCAATGCTGTGGATACGCTTCTTCAATGCTTGTTTTTTTATAAAGACGAACAACCGGAAACAATGCTGATTGTGAGTTCGCTGATTTCTGCAGCCGTACGAGATGACGTTCTCAAAAAGGCTATGCAGAAGTGGTTTCAACAATTTGTTGGTGATATCGAAAAAATTCTCCAAAGAGACTTTTCTACTGCCAGCAAGGAAGACATCCACAATACAGCCTTTGGCATTGTTTCTTTGTACTTAAATCTGGATTCCCTGACACCGCTGGACTTGGACGACCACTATCGCCCGCCAGCTCATAAAGCTGCGACCAAACTTGTCAGCACTTTGAAGGAAACAGAGTCAGACACTCTTTTATTTTGAGGTAATTATCATGTCGTGGACTTATTACTTGGGTATAGCCCTCATGCTCTGGGTTGCATGGGACCTGTTTAGCGGAAGCGTATGGCTGCACAGGGAATACCATCGCAAGTACGAGCCTTTTGCGCCTACTGGAGCCTGATCGTGGTTTGGCTAATGGTCGCTGTCTCTTGCTTCTATTGGTAGGTGAAAACGATGGCTCTTCCCAAACACAACATTTTTATCAAAGCCTGTTACTGCCTGCTTCTGGTTGCGATGTTTGTTTTTCTTGGTTTATGGGCCCTGATGCCTGAGTACATTGACGCATATTTCTATTACTAGGTGAGGATAGTCTCTCAATGACTGAAACAGACTGGCTCGAATATATTGAGTATGTGTCTTTTGGCATTTACGAGTGGGTTTTGATTTTCGCTGCTCTGTTTCTCTTTCTTGAACTCGCAGATGAATTAATAACTCGCCGACTGAATAAAAGCCGCTTTTTGGAAACTCTTTCCAGTCTGTTTACCCAAGTGCCCTATTACCTTGCGGAAATCATGATTTTTTCCGGCACGGTCGTGTTGTTCTTCACGGTTTATGAATACGTCCCCTGGAAACAGCCGATTGATACCCACTCCATTATTCTGGTGCTTTTCCTGGCTGACCTGACCTATTACGTGGAGCACTACGCTCTCCACAAAATCCGGTTACTCTGGATGGTTCAGGCCGTGCATCACAGCTCACCCGTCATGAATACAGCCACTGCTTTCCGGTTCAGCCTGTTTGACCCCATTGCACCCATGTTTTTCCACCTGCCGCTGGTGTTGATGGGTTTCAATCCGATACTGGTTCTCTCTGCAGAAGTTATTGTCCAGGCGTATCAGTTCTGGCTGCACAATGAAATGATCGGGAAGCTTGGTCCGCTGGAATGGATTTTTAATACCCCATCGCATCATAGAGTTCATCACGGGTCAGACAAAAAGTATTTGGATAAGAACTTCGGTGGAATTCTGATTGTCTGGGATCGCCTGTTTGGCACCTTCCAGAAAGAGGAAGAAGTCCCTGCTTATGGGTTAACAACCCCAATGACCAGCAAGAACCCTATTACCGTCCAATTTTCTGAATTCCCAGGCCTGTTTAAAGATTTACGCAAAGCCAAAAGCCTGTCAGCAGTGTTTGGTTATTTGCTGCGAAGCCCTGGCTGGAAACCGGATTAAACGCGAAAAATTTTTGGAGAGTATTTAATGTTTCGTCACCTGGCCCTGTTTGTATTTGCCTGCATCCCACTTTCTTTACAAGCTGCTGTACTGGATATCCAGCTTAATGACATCAAGAACAGCAATGGAACCGTGACTCTGTCGTTATTCGATAATGCCAGTGCATTTGAGCAGCAGGTTTTCCCTGATGCCGAGTCATCTATTGTCCAAAAATCGAAGTCCGGAACGATGAAGTTTCGCTTTTCAAACCTGCGGCCGGGAAGGTATGCACTGATGGTTCACCATGATGAGAATAAAGATGGTGTGCTTAACATGCAGGGAGCCAACCCCAGGGAAGGTTATGCCTTTAGCAAGGGAGCAGGCCGGAAAAACATACCTAATTTTTCACAGGCCAGCATTGAGATCAAAGAGGGCAGCAACAGTGAAAGCCTGTCCATGATTTATCTGGCCAAATAGTGACTATGGGGAGGCGCTGAAAATGAAAGTTTATATTATCAAGGCATCCACAAAGCACAGCCTGTTCAAGGAATATAAAGGCTTTATGGCCGCTCCTCCCCAGAGCATTTACTCTGCGGCTGCGGTCACTCCTAAAGATGTTGATCTGAAAATTACAGATGAAACATCTGAGGGCTCAGCCAACCTGAGAGAAAAAGCAGATCTGGTCGCCATCTTTATGTCGACCCCTGATGCTTACCGTGGTTATGAACTGGGAGATCATTTCCGCAAACAAGGGATTCCTGTTGTTTTTGGTGGCCTGCATGCATCATTCGTATCAGAAGAAGTTCTGGAACATGCCGATGCGGTCATGAAAGGAGAGGAAGACTTACTATGGCCTTCTGTTCTCAGGGATTTACGTGCCGGACAACTCCAAAAGATTTATAAAAATGCAGAGCCACCCTCCATGGTCAACATGGAGCGTTATCCCCATGAAGCAATAAACATGCAGGCATACGATGGAATGGGTTCTGTCATGGTGTCACGGGGCTGCAGGTTTAAATGTACCTACTGCACTGTTCACAAGTTCTTTCCCACCTTCCGCCGCCGTCCGGTTGGTGAAGTCATTGATGAGATCAGGGCGTCAGGCCTCGAGTATCTGGAACTGCATGCAGACAACCTGATTGCTGACCGCGATTATGCAATGGAACTGTTTCAGGCCCTTAAACCTCTTAATGTTAAGTGGATGGCTGAAGCAACACTCAATCTGGCTCAGTACGACGACATTCTCGAAGCTGCAGCTGAAGCAGGCCTTTTCTACCTTCTTGTTGGTATCGAAACTCCCAGTCAGGCAGCGCTGAAAGCCTGTGGAAAGAACTTTATCAAGGTCGACAAGGCCAAGGAGAATGTTCGCAAACTGCATGAATATCAGATAGCCGTCGACTCTGCGATGCTCTTTGGTTTTGATGAGCACACGCCGGATATTTTCAAAGAGACACTGGATTTTGTGGATGAGATCGAGCTGGACTCCTGTGCGGCTGCGATTGTGACGCCATTTCCCGGAACGGCCCTGTTTGAGCAAATGGAAAGAGAAGGCCGTCTGCTCACGCGCGACTGGTCAAAATACGACTGTAGCAATGCAGTTTTTGAACCCAAGAACATGACCGCAAGGGAGTTGGAAGAAGGTGCCGACTGGTATCACCGGAAATACAACGGATGGATAAGAGCTGCGAAGAGAAAATCTGCAAGAATCAGGAATATTGGCCCTGAAAATGCGATGTATTTTTAGATTCTGCTAGCAAACCAAGAGAGCACGTTCTTTCGTGTGGTAAAGTTTTCATGGCCCTGAAAGGTGTACCCAAAGCTGTGAATGGAGTTTGTTGTTGAAGACTGTTAAGTGGCGTGCCTTGATTGGCATGCTGTCAATTATTACCGCTGTTGTTTTTGGAATTTACTGGCTTTGGGGCATCTTAATTTTTCTGATGGTTGTACCAGACATAAGAAGTGGCCACACTCATCTCTTTGAATCAGTCAGTCGCAAAGATAACCCTGTGACATTTTGGTTTATCACTATTACCTGGCTGGTTTTCGCTGTTTATATGTTATTCATGCGGTAAGGTTTAAATCAAAACATAAGCTCTGGCAGGTAGCTTATTCAGCAACCTGCCAGATCTGCCAGCTATAGCTGACGTGCGTCGTAATAGGCCATTTCAGAAATCTGGTGATATTCCTGTGCCTGTTCAGCAAATTTCTTGAAGGAGGCATAAATCTTTCCAGCAGAAGGGTTGCTGGCTGCAACTTCTGCAGCAACTGTATCTGCCACCTTATGCAAACCAGCCAAGACATCATCCGGCAGTTTCAGAACCTCAACACCATGGTCATTTTTCAGCTGCTGAAGTGCTGCATTATTACGGGCAGTGTACTCATCCAGCATGGAAAGGTGAGTGGCTTTTGTTGCAGCCTCAACAATTGCTTTCAGATCATCCGGAAGTGCATTCCATGCTTCCAGATTCACAGTGAACTCAAGCGTTGAACCAGGCTCATGCCATCCAGGGTAGTAGTAATATTTGGCGGCTTTATAAAGACCAAAAGCCATATCGTTGTAGGGGCCAACCCATTCGGTCGCATCAATGCTGCCAGTCTGCAAGGCGGTAAACAACTCACCGCCAGGAACGTTAACGGGTGAACCGCCAAGGCGTTTCAAGACTTCACCACCCAGACCGGGAATGCGCATTTTCAGACCTTTAAGATCTTCAAGAGATTCGATCTTGCGGTTAAACCAGCCAGCCATTTGAACACCCGTGCTGCCGCCGGCAAAAGGCTTGAGGTTGAACTGGGCATATAGCTCGTCCCACAGTTCCATACCGCCCCCATTGTGGAGCCAGCTGCTCATTTCCTGAGCATTCAAACCAAATGGTACGGCGGTAAAAAACTGTGTGGCCGGGTTCTTTCCCTTCCAGTAATAGGCTCCACTGTGCCCCATTTCAGCTGTGCCATTCTGCACGGCGTCAAAGACTTCAAGAGCAGGAACAAGCTCACCAGCACCGTAAACTTTTACGTTCAGCCGCCCGCCACTCATCTCTGTGACCATATCAGCGAAACGCTCAGGTGCAGTTCCCAGGCCGGGGAAGTTCTTGGGCCAGGATGTAACAAGTTTCCAGTTATAGGTTTTCTGTTTTGGGGTTATGCTATCTGTTGATGTGACTGTAGATTCTTCATTGGAACCACCGCAGCCTGCCAGTGCTGCACTTAATACTCCAACACCCAGCGCAGTGAGTATCTGACGACGTTTCATCTCTGCCTCGTTCCTCTTCTTCTTTTTATCGGGTCTTCGTATTGGATCGTTTTTATTCTTGGCATTTTTTGCCATAGAAGACGCAGACATACTATCTGCTCAGGCTTATCAAAGCCAACTTTCAAAGCTGCAGGAGTGGTTATTAGCCACTCCTGCTAATAAAAACATTAGGAACAGACATCCAGCTTGGCGTAAGCCACCATCAGCCACTTACTGCCTTCATTATCAAAGTTCACCTGAACACGGGCCTGTGCTCCCTGCCCTTCAAAGTTCAGAACAACGCCCTCTCCAAACATTTCGTGGAAAACCCGCTGACCAAGGCGAAGATCGGTTCCCGGTACATCAGCACTGGCAATGGCTCGCCTTGCTGCCGTTACTGGACGGCTGATACTGGCATTCAGGCGCACTTCATCCAGCAGTTCACGGGGGATTTCCCGAAGGAAGCGAGATGGACGATTAACAGTATCCTGTCCATAAAGGCGACGGTTCTCAGCGTAAGTCATATACAGCTGTTCACGTGCCCGGGTAATACCTACGTAACAAAGACGCCGTTCCTCTTCCAGGCCGTCAGGGTCTTCCATGGACATCTTATGGGGAAACAGGCCTTCTTCCATTCCAGCCATAAATACCAGCGGAAACTCCAGACCTTTTGCCGAGTGCAGGGTCATCATCTGCACACTGTCGGTGAACTGGTCTGCCTGAGTTTCACCCGCTTCCAGAGCTGCATGGGCCAGGAAGGCATCCAATGGGGACATGGCTTCCTGTTCATCGGTATCGAACGCCTCTTCTGGATCAAACTCCCGACAGGCCGAAACCAGTTCCTCAAGGTTTTCGATACGAGCCCGGCCCTTTTCGCCTTTCTCTTTCTTGTAGAGCTCAATCAGGCCACTCATCTGGATACAGTGATCAGCAAACTCATGCAGCGGCAGATCATCTCCGGATGAAGACATACCTTCAACCATCTCCACAAAACCGGCAACCGCATTTGAGGCCCGGGCTGGAAGAAGCTTCTGGGTAATCATCTGCTGCGCTGCACGCCACATGGAAACACTGCCATCTCGGGCTACATCACGAATAGCCTGAACTGTTTTCTCACCAATACCCCGAGGCGGAACATTAATAACCCGCTCCAGAGATGTGTCATCATCAGCATTACTGGAGAGGCGCAGATAGGCCATGGCATTTTTGATTTCAGCCCGCTCGAAAAAGCGCTGGCCGCCATAAATCCGGTAAGGAATGCCGGAGCGCAACATAGCTTCTTCCAAAACGCGGGACTGGGCATTTGAGCGATAAAGCAATGCGATATCACTGCGGTCCATGCCTTTGGAGGTGGCATCCTGGATACGGTCAGCAATAAAGCGGGCCTCATCCACTTCGTTGAAACCGGCATAAACATGGATTGGCTCACCTTCTGAACCATCAGTCCATAATTCCTTACCGAGCCGGCCAGGGTTGTTGGCAATCAATGTATTTGCTGCTTTCAGGATACTGCCGGTTGAGCGGTAGTTCTGCTCCAGCCGGATCATCTTGGCTTTCTCGAAGTCATCCTGAAACTTCAGAATGTTTTCGATTTTGGCACCACGCCAACCGTAAATTGACTGATCATCATCACCAACAACCATCAGGTTATCCTGGTCGCCTACCAGGTTGCGCAGCCAGGCGTATTGAACAGAGTTGGTATCCTGGAACTCATCCACCAACACGTAACGGAAACGTTCACGGTAATGATTGCGCAACTCGATGTTGCCGAGCCAGAGTTCATTGGAACGAAGTAACAGTTCAGCAAAGTCGACCACACCCAGTACACGACACTGCTCTTCATAGGCCAGGTAGATGCCATGCATCGTTTTCTCGAACATGTCATAGCCAGCTTCGTAGTGTTGCGGACGTAGGCCTTCGTCTTTTTTGCTGTTGATATAATGCTGAGCCTGACGGGGCGGCCACTTGTTATCGTCCAGCCCCATGGACTTCATGATGCGTTTGATAATGCGCAGTTGATCATCACTGTCGAGAATCTGGAAGTTTTCCGGCAACCCGGCTTCTTTCCAGTGGGCGCGCAGCAATCTGTGAGCCAGACCGTGGAATGTTCCCACCCACATGCCGCGTACCGGCATATCCAGCATTTCCTCGATTCGTCCCCGCATTTCTGCAGCAGCCTTATTGGTAAAGGTTACCGCCATAATTGACCAGGGCGACAAACCTTCAGTCTGTACCAGCCAGGCAATGCGATGTACCAGCACACGGGTTTTGCCACTGCCAGCACCAGCCAGCACCAGGCCGGAACCAAGCGGCAGGGTTACCGCGTCCCGCTGGGCATCATTAAGGGAATCGAGAATTGCAGTGACGTCCATATGTGCGCTCTGGGCAAAATGATCAAAGCGCAAGTGTAACGAAAATAGAGCTGTGTTTTATCCAGTTATTGTCATTTTGCCTCAGATTATCTGCAAAATTAACAGAACATATATGAACTACAGCGGAACATCGTTAATCTATATGTAGTGGAAAACCGTATTTTCCTGTATAAATCCCACCAGAAAGCCATGAGTGGAAATAAAAAGAATTTTCGCAGTCAAGGGGGCGAGAGTGCTAGCTCATGGACAATAACAACAGATCGCCGGAGTGTGACGAGCGCAGGTATGCCAATAATAAACCTGCTGAGACAAATTGAAGCCAGGCGTGCACAACTGACACGCTCTGAGCAGAAAATCGCGGATTATATTGAAAATAATCCAGCCGGGGTTGTTCGCACCAGTATTGCCGAGTTGGCCGTTCATTGCGAAGTCAGTGAGCCAACGGTCGTGCGTTTTTGCCGCGCTCTGGGTTGTAAAGGATTCCAGGATTTCAAACTGCGGCTTGCTGAAACGCTGGCTGCGGGAAATGATTTCTCCCGTTTTGTAGTTGCCGACAATGACGACACCCGCACTCTGACCCGTAAGGTTTTTGACGCAACAGTCCATAGTCTTCTTGAAGAGCGGGACAGTATCTGCAGTGAGACGCTTGAGAAAACCATTCAGGTTCTCAGTGGTGCCCGGCGCATCGAGTTTTATGGTTTCGGTGCCTCAGGCATTGTCGCCTCTGACGCACAACACAAGTTTTTCCGCTTACAGGTGAATGCTGCCGCATATTCAGACCCGCATATGCAATCAATTTCTGCTGCAACCTTGAATAAGGACGACGCCGTTTTGGCAATTTCCCAGACAGGGCGCACCCGCGAACTGCTACATATGGTAACACTTGCCCAAAAGCAGGGTGCCCAGGTAATAGCCCTTTGCCCGGGCAATTCTCCCTTGTCATCACATTCAGATATCACTATTGCCGTTGATGTCCCCGAGGACATTGATATCTATACGCCATTGACGTCACGAATCGTTCATCTGACCGTGATAGATATATTGGCGATGGGTGTCGCACGTTCCCGTGGCCCGGAACTTGCAAAACAGCTGGAAAATGTAAAACACAACCTTCGCAGTCTAAGGGTGAACTGACAGTAGTTTGAAGTTGTCCGAGGAAGGACAGGCAATACTTTCCTCAAACAGCCATGAGCTGAAAATTACAATAATGAAGAGAGGGAATCATCATGGCTACAGCCGTTGCTGAGAAGAATGAACAACAGGACGATCAGTACGATCTCAACACTGGAGAGACGACAACCGAGATGCCGGAAAAAGCATCACAGAAACAACTTTATATTCGTCGTGCACTTGAAGATCGTGCTGAAAAAAAGCGCCTGAAAGCCATGTCAGATGACAACTACTGGGACAACCTGTAGCGATAGAGAGGACTTTTCCACACATCTTTTGCCTGACAGGTCTTATCGACTTCATAGTCAGGCAGTGAAAATGTATTGCTGATAATTACGCTCCTTGGCGGCATGAATCGTAGCTGGGGAGCTAATTTCTTCATCGCGCCAGGATAGAGATAGCAGTACACCAGCCCGGCATCTTCCAAACTTTCCTTATAAATATTTCCCAGCTTCACTGTCAGGTTGGTGTTACCCGATAATTTTGCCCTTATCCAACAGACAAGCCAGACCGGAGGACAGTTCTCTATGGCCAGTACCCGGTTATCGAGATACCTTCGCGCAAGGTAGATTGCAACCCTGCCCCAGCCTGCCCCCAGATCCATAACGTCCCCGTCAGCCTTTTCGGGGAGTATTTTATCCAGCTGCCGAATAACTCGCCCATTAGTTGGGGTTGGCCCTATTCCATTGATAATGGTGTATGCAACGATGGCTGAAGCCATCAGAAAGGCCATGATAATAATGATCTCCATAGAAACCATATAAGACGTAGAAACCAATTCTTGCCATTCAAAGGAAGTGTAATAACATAACAATTCAAAAACATTAATCAGCAGTCGGATATGCGGTATATCTTCCAGAAAACCATCCTGTTTACAGCCACTCTGGCCCTTTCTTTGCCAGGTTTCAGCGCTCCTCCCAAAGTACTGGTAAGCATAAAACCCCTGCAGATGATTACTGCAGCGATAACCTCCGGTGTAACAGAGCCAGAGCTGCTTTTGCAGCCGGGAACATCTCCTCACGATTACAGCATGAAGCCATCAGATGTTCGCAAAATCGCTAATGCTGATTTTGTCTTCTGGATTGGTGAAGACTTGGAACGTTTTCTGGAAAAGCCACTTAATCGCTTTTCCAGTGCATCCTCCGTTCTGGCCGTAATGGATGCTCCCGGGGTCAAAGTCAGGAAACTCTCAGAAAAAGAGGATAAGCATGGTGATGAACACGCCGGCCATAATGCTCACGAAGGCCACGACCACGGCAATCATGACCCTCATATCTGGCTGGAACCGGACAATGCCCTGGCCATTGCAAAGACCATAACCAGATCCCTTCAGGCCGGGGATAAAGAGCATGCTGATATCTATCAGCTCAACCTATATCAGTTCGAAGAGCAGCTAAAAGCCGTAAATCTGAAGAACCAGCAGATTCTCAAACCCATTTCAGACAGGGGATTCTTTACCTTTCATGATGCCTGGGGTTATTTCACCAACCATTACAACCTGAAAGTGGCTGGTGTCTTTACCATAAGCCCGGAGATTCAGCCTGGTGCCCGCCATATTGCCGAGATTCGCCAAAAAATTAAGACCGAAGGAAACACCTGTATTTTCAGGGAGCCTCAGTTCAAACCGGCTTATCTGGACAACGTTATCAACGGCCTGAATGTCAGGGTTGCTGAGCTTGATCCTCTCGCTACATATCTGCCTTCAGATCCGATGTCTTACCCGCGGTTCCTGGAAGCTATTGCCCTCAAAATCAGCGCCTGTCTGACAACCCCAGCTCAATAATTCCATTTGCAGGTATGGCTATTTGCTATACCTGCATCAATTTCCCTCTACTTCACCCACTCCCTGCCGATGATCTTGGAAAGCCAGCCTCAGGCTGACCAGGGTCATACTGACAGGACTACCTCAATGCACCGCTTACTACCTGTTTTTCTGATGGTTTTTCTTTTTACCGGATGTCAAAGCACTCCGGATAAACCGCAATTTCCAGGATCAAACTTCTCGGCAACACTGGTTTATCAAAACCTGCAGGGAGAACCCTATGTTGCCGTTATCGGTGTTCAAGTGGTTTTCAGCGATGAGCCCATTCTGGGGGAATATCCTGAGCTGAAGAAATCCGAGCGGTCTCTTGTGGCCCTGAGCTATCACTCCGACGGAATATTTGCAGAATCCCTTGCCGGAGATGCCGTTCAACTGGTCAAGGGTAAGTATCTGACTGACCCGGCACTTTCTATTACTCCAGATCCAGATCTGTATGTACTGAGCTATATCGCCCTGAAGGGAAGAAAGCCTGTTCTGAAGCTCAGAACCATTTATAAAGGGAAGGTTGCTCAAAAAGCTTTTATCGTCCCGCTTTCTTCCAATGTGGATAAATATGATATCAGCGACTTTACCGTCATAGATCTTGTGGATGGGGAGCAGCCATAATGAGTCAACCAACCGGTGGAGTAACCCCTCCAGGTCCAGGAAATATTCCTAACCCACCTCCAAACAACAATGACAAGAACAACTTCGACCCAAACACGGCTGCAGGTCGGAAAAACATCAGGCAACACAAACAAGCCCGAAAACAAATACCTGCAGCCCAACCAAACAACAACCCCACTCCTCGACAGAATTTAAAGGACAGAAAACCCTCCGCCCTGCCTGGAGAAGCACCACTTACAAGCAAATTAGCCCCCCCAGAAGATGACAGTACCACCCTTGAAGAAGCAAAGAATCAGGTCAAATCAGTTATTGATGAGCTCTGGGTAAGGGATCAGCTTGAGATTATCACGAAGATTGTCGATCACCCTGAGCTCGCGGCAGCTCTTGGGTGTGTTATCAAAGTCAAACTTCCCAACACCACAGAGTCTGTTCAGGTATATCCGTTAACTGGAAAAATCGGCCCTCACCACCTTCCAAGATACCTTGAGCCTTTGAAAGCTTCTGCTCAAAAAGCCTTGGATAAAAAACTCAAAGATATGCCAGATCACCAGCTTTACAGTGCTTATGTGCTGCACAGAAGCAAAGTATTTGAGCTAGGTAAAGCTGAGGCACATTCCAAGGGCAAGTTGTTTGACTGGGCTGAGGTCTTCCAGCCCATGTTAACCGGTAGTATTACCAAAGAGTTTTCAGGAGGAGGCGTATCCTTCTCACTGACGCGTCAGGAGCCTGACCCTAAGCATGCAGATCAATTGAATGATATGAGAAAGGCTCTTAACAGTGGAAAGAGCAAGCAGAACATCATGCCGCAGAAAAAATCGAAGAAGAAAAACAATAAACCCAAAAAAGAAACACCAAGCACCGCTCTAAACAAGCCTGCTATTGATCTTCGTATTAATGCGAACCGTCACGAAATTGAAAACTCCCGCCTTACCGCTGCTGAAAGGCAGGCATTGAATAATCCTAACCCCAACCCTCCTCTTGTTCCCCCAGCGGAAGGACCTTAATCCAGGCTGGCAATACTGCATCATGATGCATATGATGCAGTTACTGGCCTCACGCATTACAACAATCTGCCTGTCCAGATAGAACCACAACAACGAGCCAATAATGAGTATTTTCAAGGCACACTTAAGTCAGATGGGTGCATATAGGCCGCCCCTGGAAGGACGCAGTCCACAGCGTCACACCCTGCTTGATTTTAATGAAAGAACCATTCCTGTCAGCGAACATGTAGTACAGGCACTGACTGATTATATTCATAGTGGCTCACTGCAGACCTACCCCCATTATGGCGATATCACAGAACAGCTCGCAAATTACTGTGGTGTCAATCCGGAACAGGTCATGATCACCAACGGCTCAGACCAGGGTATTGATCTGATTATTCGTGCCTCATGCTCTGCAGGGGATGAAGCAATTATTCCAGGGCCTTCTTTTGCCATGTACACCCAATGCGCAAAAGTAGAAAACCTGCACATTATTGAACCCCAGTATTCCAGAGAAAATGGTTTTCCCACCCAGGAAGTTCTGGCAGCTATTACTGACAAAACCCGAGTGATTGTTATTTCCAATCCAAACAACCCTAGCGGTACTGAAGTCAGCCGGGAAGATATTCTGAAAATTGCTTCTGCTGCTCCAGGTTGCACGGTTCTGGTAGATGAATGCTACTTCGAGTACACCCGCGCAACCGTCAGTGACGCTCTGGAGCAGCACAGAAATATTCTGGTTACCAGAACCTTTTCCAAAACATGGGGATTGCCCTCTATTCGTTTTGGTTACGTTCTTTCTGCCGCAGAAAATATTTCTGCGCTGCTGAATATCCGAGGCCCCTATGACGTAAACCAGTTAGCACTTGTTGCTGCCCGGGCGGCGCTTGATCACCCTGAATACACGCACAGCTATGTCAGCGAAGTCATGAACAAATCAAAGCCGATGCTGGAAGGCTGGCTTAAGGAAAGAAACATTACTTTCTGGCCCAGTTCTGCCAACTATCTATGGATCTTCTTTAAAAACCCGGAAGATATAAATAAAGAACTGATTAAGGAAAATATTCTTGTCAGGCCAAAAGCTGACAGGGATGGAAATCCTGGTTTGAGAATAACGATTGGAACCCTTGCGCAAACCGAAAAGCTGATCAGTTGCCTGAACAAGTTTGCATAAGCCTGTTCTGATCGGGTTCTTTTTTTAACAATGCTGCAAGCTTGCGGCATTGTTAAAGCCCCCCTCCCAGTAAGCCAAACAATAATCCCACCAGAAAAGACATCGCCATTCCCAAAGGAACAAGCACACCCAGAATTGTGACTTTGGTACGCAGTTTTTCCTCACCATCACGCCTGTTCCAATGCTGAATGCAGATAGCGCGTTCATCGTCCATTTCAGTTGCCAAACCACACTTCCCGCAGGAAACCTGCCAGAGCTTGTCGCCTGACACGTCAAAGTCGAGAATTTCCGCTCGCCCTCCGCAGGAGGGGCACTCCTGCAGTGCTCTCACGAATGCTCTCACGAGTCGTTCCGTTATTTAGTCTTTATCTAACCAGCATAGCGATTCAACGAGACAGCGTGCGCACCCTATCTACACTGTCCTGCGTTTTTCAGGTGAAGGCTGCCATGACAACTGTACGCTCTGTATTAGTGACATTGTTCACCCTCTGGTTCCTGGTACCTGCATGGTCAGATGATCAGCCGTTTTCTCCTGTCACCATCAAACATATGGTTGTCTTTGGAAATGCACACAGTGACACCGGAAATACGCGGGAGTTGTTTGATGAACTTGCCGGAAGAAAGAAACCATCCCGCCTGAGGCAGGACATCCGTTATCATGGTCCGGATGTTATTGATGCTGCATCGTCCCTTGCCATGACTTCCATCGCCTGGGTTCCCATCTGGTATTACGGCTGGGACTTCTGGCTCGACAGTATTCCTGTTCTTGCTGACTACACCGTTTCCAAACGTCTTATGGCGATTACCGGGGCATCATTGTTATTAAACCAGACGGGGCTAGGTCACATCCTCTCCCGTCCCCTTGATCTATTTATTGATCGCTCGCAGATCCTTCTGAACGCTATTCTCTGGCTTTACCCATCAATAGGTTTACCGGTACTTCCTCCAGGAAAGCTTTACGACAAGTCAGGCCGTTTCACTAATGGCTCAAGGGTCTGGGCAGAAGTTCTGGCAAAGCAGCTTGGGCTTGATCCGGATAAACAGAGTGACTTTGTCTGCATGGCTTATGCCGGAAGCCATGTCCGCCAGCGCCTTTCTGAAGATGACATGATTTCATTCAGCGCCCTGCTGGCAAACATTGATATGGGAATGACCATCGCTTCAACCCTCTTTAAAAAGGGAGCCTCTTCATCTGAGCGTGAAGGTTTCTGGGGGCAGGTTGCAGACAACATGACTCCGGAAGGACAGTCACGTTTTAAAAACCTTCTTAAAGACGGTATTCCTCCCAGCTTTGAGTTTATGGTCGAAGATTATGGCGACCGCAGTGAATACGCGGATGTTAGGGAACCAGAATCAACACTCTATGTGATCAGCTACGGCGCTGATGACTACGTTATTGATGAGGCTGATCCCCAGGATGTTATTGATAGCCTCAGGGATGGAATAGAAAAACTAATAGCCCGGGATAATGCCCAACACTTTTTGATTACCGAATTGCAGGATCCTCTGCAGTTCCCTTCTACCCGAAACTTTCTGGATAGCCGAAAGCAGGATATTCAGGAAAAGGTCAACCGCCATAACGACCTGCTCGAAGATATGATCGGACGCTTAATGGACACCTTTCCAAGTGTTGCTATCACGCTTATTTCAGACAAAGCCAACCACTCAGAACTTATCAGAAAAAACAACCTGTCAAGTGAACCCTGCCTGAGGCTGGCCGAGCACAAAGAAAGAAGTTCACCAACACATACCGTTTTAAAGATTCCATCTATGAGCAAGAAAACACAGCTGACAGATACCATTGTCCAGGATGGTTCTTCACTCAGTGCTGCCAGCCGTTTTATTGGTAGAACTGTTGCCCGTTGCAACAAACCCAACCAGTACTACTTTTACGACGGCTTTAATCTGACAGACAAAGCACACAGTCTGATTGCCGGTGCTGTTTGCAGAAGACTGGAAGAACAAGGTTATAAAATTTCGTGCAGGAAAGCTTTTTTCTGAAGCTGAAAACAGTGAGGCCAGCTACTGCTGGCCTCCTTTCTTTTGCTCAGCAACTTTTCTTCGTAGTGTCCCAAACTTGAACAGGGACGAGGAACGGTTGCCTTGCTTGCTTTTCTTTTCTTCTAGCTTGGTCAACATAAAAGGTGACTCCGTATCTTGATGTTTTTATGAAAGTTTTTTCGGGAGACGATATTTGACCGTTATCTCTCCCTTAAAGTTCCTGAAATCATAAACAGGAGGGTTACTTATCGGCAGACAGACTGGAGAGCTGAGCATCTTTTTTCAACTCAATCGGAGGATTCCAGTTTGACCACTCTCCTTTGGGTTTGTCATGAAGAACAAATGTGGCTCCCTGGGGGGCAGGACTATCACAATGAGGGGTAGCAAACGCTATTCCTCCACGTAATAGGGACAGAATGGAAGTAGTCTGAACCTGTATTCCCCGGAAAAGACCGATATCAATATCAATTCCGCTGACATTCCAGAAACGACTGCACTTTGTGACCAGGGGAACAAAATCGTCTTCAATATTCAGCTCTATCTCAACACGGTCTGCAGGGTTGGCCAGCCGGGTTCCTGCCACTTCCCCAACCTGTACACCCCGATACAGAACCGGGTTTCCAGTCTGAATAGAACCCAAATCACCACTGTAGAGGATAATTTTTCTGCCTTTGTTAAATGCTTCTGATTTGCTTGGATAAAGAGTGAAACTGGTTTCGTGGTTAATAGGCCCGGCATTCAGGTTGGGGATATCGCAGCTGATCCCACCCGATATCATTGAGTCCAGAGGGCGGCTGGTAAATTCAAAGCCTGACAAACCTCCAGAAAAACTAAACCCTGCTATTTTCCAGAACCGAATACCTTCCCGAATATATGACTGATACTCAGGCTCTATATGGACAGAGACTTCTACCTGCATTTTTGTTTTATCAGGGTGAAGCTTGACTCTACTGACACTGCCAATAGTGATCCCTCTCAACCAGACTTCACTCCCTTCAGAAATTCCCTCCAGCGCATCTGAAAACAACTTCAGGTGCAGGCCCGGTGTATCTATCCCAATCGCAGGCCGAGACATTGAACCGGCAAACGTCCGTAGTTGCTCTCCTTTTCTAATAGCTTCAATCGTCACATCCATTGCGACATAACGACCTGACAGAAGTGCATCCATTCCCTCAACGCCCCTGGGAGTTATTCTTGGTTCAACAATCCAGAATGATGTTCCTTTCACCAGTGCCGGATGAGCCTGAGGATTCATGGATGCATCAACAATAAAACCAGACAGGTCGTTCTTGATCGAATAGCTTTTTACCATCCCAGCCTCAACGCCATGAAACATTATGCGCGCACCTTCCTGCACAATATCCGAGCCAAGGGGAAACTCTATCTGGATGGGAATACCGCTTTTTGCCGAGTCATAGTCGGAGTAGAGATGAAATTTTTCACCCTGGGGAGCAGGCTCATACTCCGGCTCCCACCCTGGCGTTGAAAAAGCGATGCCTCCTTTCAGAATTGAAAGTAGAGAGTCTGTCTGGATCTGCAGGCGAGATATGGCACCACTGATATGAACGCCACTGATGTTCCAGAACCGGCTGTTTTTGCGAACAAGGTTTGCGTACTCAGGCTTAATGTAGACATCAATACGAACCATATGCCCTTTGCTGGCCAGAGCTACTTCTTCAACCTCACCAACGGCAATTCGCCGGTAGTAAACTGGACTTCCCGGTATCAGAGAGCTGGCATCATCCGCTAGCAGCCTGATATGCAGTCCCTCCTTTCCTTCTGCCAGGGGAGGAGCATCTTCCAGCGCCTGAAACTCCCGGGTTAACTGCCCCGCCCCAGGCTTAAGAGTGATGTAGTTACCGGAAAGCAACGTATCCAATCCGGTTATTCCAGCCATGGATATTTCCGGATGCACCAGCCAGAACCGGGTCTTTTTTGTCAGCCATGGCTCCATTTCCTTCTGCATCTGTATTCTTGCAGTGATCCCTTTTAGGTCAGGTTTCAGCTTTACCGACTCAACTCTTCCTACCTGCAGGCCATTAAATCTGACAGGAGTTCGCCCAGCCTCAATACCATTGCCATCAATAAAGACGACCTTGATTGTGATCCCCCGCTCTTCCCAGGCTTTCCAGCCCAGCCAGGCTGCAATCATCAAGGCTATGATTGGCATCAGCCATACCGGCGACCACTTTTTCCCCTCTTCTTCTGTCTGAAATGATTCACTCATGGGCTTGCCATCTATCCCAAAGCAGACGGGAATCAAAAGTGTGACTGGCCAACATGGTTAATACGACAACAGCCGCAAAAGCTGTTGCTCCCTGCCCCGCATAGATGCTCAGAATCCGGAACTGCACCAAAGAGATAAGTACGGAAATCATGAAAATATCCAGCATGGACCAGCGACCAACCCAGTCAATAAAGCGGTAGAGTTTCTGCAGCCTTAATGTGTTGCCATGCCATAAACCCGAAGCATGCAGGAGCAAAAGGGTTATCCCAATAATCTTGAACAGCGGCACCACGATACTTGCCACAAAGACCACAATCGCTATAGGAACCATGCCGCTGCCAGCCAGAGCTATAACTCCAGTCATGATTGTGTCGCTTTTCCCCTGTCCCATTTTTTCGATGATCATGATGGGAAGCACATTAGCAGGGATATAGAGCAGAGTTGCGCTCAAAAGTAGAGCCAAGGTTCTTTTCAGGCTGTCCGGTTTTCGAACATAGAGCTTTTGTCGACAACGGGGACAAAATGCATTGCTGGTGATACTTGTCAGGTGACAGGTACTGCAAATGCGGGCAGGTTTATTCATGACTAAACCCTGCCCACAGCTGTTCAACAGGCAGTTTTCGCGAAGCCAGCATTTCCATAAACATCATCAGGCCCAGGCAAAGCATTCCAGGTCCAGGCATAACCTCGGCAAAGTCCTGAATTTTGATAATTGCTATAAGAGAACCCAGCAAAAAGATATCCATCATCCCCCAGCCATGTAGAAGGTGATGACATCGCATCAGGGAACAACCGGTTTCACGATCAAAAACGTTTTGAGGAAGAAGGACTAAGCCCAGAATAACCAGCCGAAGAAGGGGAACAACCAATGCAAATAAACACACCACAACAGCAACAAGGAAAAGCCCTCCTTCCCAGAGAGCAGCAACGCCCGATATCACAGTATTAGCACTAGGCTGACCGCTTAATTCAATCTCAAGAATGGGTTCCAGGTTGGCAGGAATGTAGAGAATCAACCCGGACAGAGTTAAAGCGCGACATGTAGAAAGAGAGCCACTCAAACAGCGAAAGTGGTGGTGGCACCTGGGGCAGCGAAGAGTTTTCCCGGCATTACCAGGAAGCAGATCATCATAACTGAGAAGAAGATCACAATCGGGACAGAGATGATTCCCATTTGCCGTTTTGTTGAAATCAGAGTTTTCATCCACCGACATTCAGATGACCAGAAGCCATGGCTTGCCACTTTGCTTTGTATTTATAGCTTCAGCTTTTGTTTAGGCAAGCCAACGGCCCCAATGTCGGTCGACTTAAAATCACATCCTCAGGCGGGCAACAGCAAAGTCAGACAGATATTGAATCAGGGTGTTTGATGCATCTTCAGCACCTTCACTGTCACCAGCAGCAACCCGGTTCATGATCGCGGCGTGCAGACTGGCCGGGTGGTCGGTATTGCTTTCACGGTGACGGAACCAGAACAATCGGGATGGTCCCTGCAGCGGGCGCATAACCTTGCTGATGTATTCGTTTCGGGCAGCCTCAACCAGCGCTTCATGGCAACCGCGCAGGTGATCCATGAAGTGTTCGTCTTCATGGTACTTGGCACACTGCATAATGCCATCAGCCAGATTTTTCATCTCAGCTTTCTGTTCCAGTGTGGCCCGCTGTGCAGCAAGCTTCACACAGAGAGCTTCCAGTGGACGCCGCACTTCAAGAAGCTTCAACTGACTTTCAACAGAAACAACCGGTATTTGAATTCCTCTGCGAGGGTGGATAACCACCATTTGCTCCCACGCCAGTTTCTGCAGAGCTTCCCTGACGGGTGTTCTCCCGACATCCATCAGCTCTGCCAGTTTTTTTTCTGAATACATCATGCCTGGTTTCAACTCCTGGAAAACAATCATTCTCTCCAGTTGTTCACAGGCAATATCTGTCAACGACTTTTCAGGACCCATAAATTCTCAATTAATCACAATGCCAACCTGTATGGCAGCTGTTCCATACAGGTTTATTTATTCTGACAGCACAACTACTACCTGCCGTGCCAGATAACGCTAGGAGACCTGCAGTTGCTTTTCTCTGGTTCGGTCCCTAAAGAAACGGAAAATCCCCAGCAAACTGAAGCAGACCCATATTGTATTAGCAATGGCTGCTGAAAGGTTAAAGTCATTGGTCAAAGAAATAAGAAAACATGAAGAGCCGCACAGGTTCAGTAGCGAATAAGACAGTTCATTCGGTTCCATCTTTTTCATCTGCACCAAAACGAAAGGTGTGAGGTACGTAATAACACCTACCAGCCCGACTGCATCATAGGGATTCACGAATTCTTAACTCCTGTCCCGAGTTTCAAACGACTAAACGCTTTAAAAGAGCCTTCCACTCCAAGGCGATTAGACATTAACCAGTCCTCTTTTCTCGTTTGTTGATATGCGTCAAGCCACTGATACGACCAGCAGAATATTATTTGTACACCACTGATATATCAGATGCATTTTAGAATAAGAGGTTGTCATGAAAGGCTGGAAACTAGAAAGCCGGCTTAACGAAATTTCAGACCTGCCGGTACTGCGGGAGCTGGATGTTCTGGTTGTTGGCGGAGGTTCAGCTGGTGTGGCAGCCGCAACAACCTGTGGCCGCAACGGACTGAAAACAGCTCTGATTGAGAAATATGGCTTTTGTGGCGGTTCAGCGGTAGCCGGTATGTCCGGCACAATCTGTGGCATGTATCTCGGAAGCGATGATCCCGCTAAAGCCCCGGAACAGGTTGTATTCGGATTCACCGAAGAGTTCCGTCAGAACTTAAAAGCAAAGGGTGGTGTCACCGAACCGCTGCGTTACGGCAAAACCTTCACCGTAACCCACGACCCTTTAATGTGGCGTGAAGTCGCAGATGAAATGCTAATGGAAGCTGGGGTAGAAATCTTTTACCACTCCGCCGTAACAGGCGTGGTCATGGATGACCAAACCTATAAAGGTGTTGTCGTTGAATCCAACGCCGGCCGCACCATTATTCTGGCAAAACGCATTATTGATGCCAGCGGCGACGCTGCTGTTGTTGCCCGTGCAGGTGGTGAATACTTCTTCGGGGATAACGGTGTTATCCAGAATCCCACCATGTTCTTCCGCTTGGGTGGTGTCGATATGAACACCTACCTCGATTACTACGGCGAAGACACCATCTGTCCACCGGATATGACCGCCAAGATCCTTGAGCTGAACGCCTCCGGTGAATACGCCCTGCCCCGCCACAAAATCTGGATCTTCCCAACCACACGTCCTGGCGAACTGATGGTCAACGCAACCCGTCTGGCCGGACAGGATGGACGTGTACTGAACGTAATTGATCCGGTTGATTTCACTGAAGCTGAAGTCTTCGGCCGTAAGCAGATGCGGGAATATGCCCGTTTCCTGAAAAACTTTGTTCCAGGTTGTGAAGAATCCTACGTGGTTGATACCAGTGTTGAAGTTGGTATCCGCCAGACCCGTTCTATTGAAGGTGTCGACAAGCTCAGCAACGACGATGTCGTCAACTGTCGTAAATATGAAGACAGCATCTGCCGCAGCCCCTGGCCGATCGAACTGCACTCCGGCACCAAACCCAAACTGCACTGGCTGATTGAAGACTGGTACGACGTACCTTACGGCACACTGCTGCCCAGGTTTGGCGAAAACATCATTGTTGCCGGCCGCTGTCTCTCTGCAGAGCACGAAGCTCTCGCTTCTGCCCGTGTTACCGCACAGACCTTTGAATATGGCCACGCAGCCGGTCAGGCCTGTGTGCTGTCCCTGAAAAACAACATCAGCTTCCGTGAGCTGAGTGGCAAGGACGTTAGAGATCAGATGGTGGCTGCAGGCAGCCACATCTGAGCGCTTTAAGACCTCTTTTTCGCCAGCGGTTCACGCCCCCCCTTCCACAGAGTTGCGCCGCTGGATCGGGAGATCTCTCCCAGCACGACCTGGAGTATAAGAGTGAAACAAAGCAATATAAAACGAATTGAACTGTACGCTGTCGCTGACCGCAAAGCTGACCCAGTACCCTGGGCGGATGACCAGGAGCCTCTGTACTACACCAACAACATCGTTCGCCTGATCACTGATGATGGTCTGGAAGGTGTTGGCGCAACCATCAGCTACACCGAAGAAGACTTCGACAAGTGTGTGCTGGAAGCCATGAAGAGCGTTACTCCCGGCATGATCGGCAAGAACGCTCTGATGACTGAGCAGTTCCATACCTGGCTGCAGGGTCGCTGCACCTGGGGTGGCCTGGTTGCCAAATCTCCTTTCGATATCGCCGCCTGGGATATCAAGGGTAAGAAGTTCGGCATGCCTATCTACATGATGCTGGGCGGCGCTCGCAACAAGATGCTGTCTTACGCATCTACTCCTCTGTTCCACAGCCATCAGGAATACTTCGACTTCATCGAGAAGTGTATTGATGAAGGCTTCACTGCCGTTAAGCTGCACTGTCACTGTGTCTTTGAGAAAGATGTTCCTCTGGTAAAGGCTGTTGATGAACACTTCAAGGGGCGCGGCATTGAGCTGATGCTCGACACTGCCATGTACTACAACGGCGAGCAGTCCCTGAAGATGGCCAAACTGCTCGACGAACTGGGCTGGTACTGGTACGAAGCGCCCTGCTCCGACTACGACTTCAAGACTTACCAGAAGCTGGTTAAAGAAACCAATATCGAAATTTCCAGCCACGGTAACTGCCTGCTGACCCTGCCTGAAGTTGAATATGCTCTGGCAAACGACATGTGGTCCGATGTTCGTCAGGACGCCACTGTCTGCGGCGGTATTACTCCTCTGAACAAGTGCTTCGCTATCGCTGAAGCTCACGGCAAGCCTCTGGAAATCCAATCCTGGGGTTACACCATTACCCAGGCGGCCAACCTGCATGTGGCCCTGGCACACAACAACGGTGTGTACTTCGAGCAGGCATTCCCTTACGAGAACTTCGAGTACGGTGCCAAGAATGTGATTCGCACCGACAAAGAAGGCTTTGTTCACGCCCCTGAAGGCGATGGTCTGGGCGTTGAGATGGATTGGGCTGCGGTACGTGACGCATCCATTCTGAGTTACATCATCGAATAACTACCAAAAGGCTGTCCCCGTATTTGCTTACAGGGAAGTGGGTGAATGCATAGGAGTTAAACATGACGACACAGACGAGCGGAAATTTCGATAAGGTCACGATCGCGGTCTCAATGGTAATTGTGAGTGCGATCTCCTGGTTCTTTCTGACAAACACTGAAACCGCCATTGGCGTTGCCGGTGATATTTTTACTTTGATTGCCAGTAACCTGGGTACCCCAATCCTGTGGTATGCCTTTGGCCTGGTGATTATTGGCGCTTTCTTCTGCTTCAGTAAATACGGCAGCATCCGTATGGGTAATGAGAAGCCCGAGTTCTCTACCTTTGCCTACATCACCATGATGGCGCTGGCGGGTGTTGGTTCCGGTACTGTTTACTGGGCCTTCCTGGAATGGTCTTACTATATCAAGACTCCTCCATTCGCCATTGAAGCCGGCAGCACCCTGGCGCACGAATGGGCTGTCACCTACAGCCTGCACCACTGGGGCATAACTGCCTGGGCGATTTACGCGATTACAGCCATTCCGGTTATGTATGCGTTTTATATCCGTAAATCAGGCTCTCTCAAGATCAGTGATATTGTGAAAAACATGATGGGTAACAGCAGCTCCGGTTCCGTTGTTGCACGCATCATCGATATCACTTACCCGATCGCCCTGGTATTCGGCCTGATTATCGTTCTCTCCCTGGGTGTTCCCATTATTTCTGCTGCGGTTTCTCTGCTGACCGGTATTGCAGACACGCTGGCGCTGAAGTTGGGAATGGTAGCAATTGTTGCAGCTCTGCTGATCATGAGCTCCTTCCTCGGTATTGAGAAAGGTATGCAGAACATCAGTAGCTACGGCACTTACTGCATTGTTGCCCTTGCGGTTTACATCCTGATCATGGGTCCAACCCAGTTCATCCTGGAAAACACCAGTTCCTCCATCGCGATCTGGGCTTCCAACTTTGTGAAGATGAGTCTGTACACAGACGCTATTGAGAAAGCTGGTTTCCCACAGAACTGGACTGCCTACTTCTGGGCTTACTGGATGATCTTCATTCCGCTGATGTGTGTGTTCACCACCAAGGTTTCCAAAGGCCGCACCATCCGTGAAGTTATCGTCTGCATGATTGGTGGTGGTACTGCCGGTATTGCAGCGCTGTTCTCCATCGTAGGTTCCTTCATGATGAAGACGCAGCTGGACGGTAAGGTGAATATCAGCCAGATGGTTTCCGACGGTCAGGCCAGCCAGTCCATTGTTCAGTCTTTGAATACGCTTCCTCTCTCTTCAATAATTCTGTGCCTGTTTATCGTTGCAACCTTCCTGCTTCTGGTAACCACCCTGGACGGTTCCGTATTTACAGTGGCCTGTCAGACACAGAAGAAACTGAATAAGAACAATAACCCGGCTACCGCTCTGAAGATTTTCTGGTGTCTGGTAATTGTTGCTATCCCGGCTGTGTTTATATCGGTAAATGCGCCGGTAGGCTCCATGCAGGCTGCAATTCTGATCTTCGCACTACCTCTGCTCCTTCTCACTTCCTACATGCTGTACAAGACTTTCGTGTACATGCGTGAAGACTACGGCCACATGACTTCCATGGAAATTGAGAACATGCACAAGCTGACTGACACAGCTGTTGAAACTGCTGAGGGTGAAGAGCCTCTCAAGGAGGCTGTAGCGGCGTAAACTTTACCCGTTTTCAGTTTTCTCTACTTGGAAAGGCCATGCATAGCATGGCCTTTTTTATATGGAGGAAACTTCTTTTGCTGTGGTCACATGCCGTATACGACCCTGCTCCATAGTGGCAACTGAATCCGCAAAATCCAGACCCTCTTCCTTGCTATGAGTTACAAACAATGCGGCAACATGTTGTTGTTTCAGGATCTGACGAATATCTCTGATCAGTCGCTGGCGTACTTCGCTGTCGATGTTGGAGAAAGGCTCATCCAGCAAAAGAAGAGAAGGTTTTCTTGCAAGAGAACGGGCTATGGCCACCCGCTGCTGCTGTCCTCCGGAAAGCTCGTGAGGATATCTTTTCTCAAGCCCTTCCAGGCTTACCAGCTCAAGCATTTCCTGCACTCTCTTTTTAATGTCTGAGCGAGGCTGCCCTTTCAACCCAAAAGCCACGTTATGGAAAACATCCAGATGAGGAAACAAAGCATAATCCTGAAAGATCATACCAATGTTTCTGTTCTCGGGAGAAACCATCATTTCAGAAGAGCTCACCAGAGTATCGTGAACAGTGATACTTCCATTTTCAGGCTGGAGCAAACCAGATATGGCTTTAAGCAGCGTGCTTTTTCCGCAACCACTCTTCCCCAGCAGGCAGATGATTTCACCATTAGCAATCTTGAGATTGAGATCGCTAATAACCCTGGTCAGACCATAACTGCAGGTTAATCCCTTAATATCAAGCGCACTCAAAATGCCCCGCCTCCTGTTGCTTTGTTTGCTGCGGTGATGGTTCTGGGGAATTAGAACCCATGGAGTTATCCATAGACCAGTTCATAACTATCAGCGGCACTAATCCGGCGACAACCAGAGCGATTGCGGCAGGAGCGGCATACTCCAGTTTTTCATCCGATACATACTGAAAGACAGATGTCGCCAGCGTTTCAAAATTAAAAGGCCTTAACAGCAGTACGGCTGGCAGTTCTTTCATGGCTTCAACAAAAACCAGAAGCAGACCTGTGAGTATGCCTTTGCGCATAAGTGGCAGATGAACCCGCCGCACCATCCCTGGAATAGTGCACCCCAGCGTACGGCTTGCCATATCGAGAGAAGGAGATATTCGTTCCAGGCTGGCCTCAACGCTCCCGACAGCTATTGCTGAGAAACGAATAACCATGGCAAGCACCACAGCAAAGATTGAGCCACTGAAAACCAGGCCAACCGGTTTTTGCCCTAAAGCTATAAGCAGTTCATTAATTCCTGTGTCTGCCAAAGACAAAGGAATCAAAACAGCTATAGCCAGCACTGTTCCGGGCAAAGCATAGCCAGTTGAAATCAGCCGCCCGGGAATACGGGAAACCATGCCAGGCTGAAAACGCTGGTAAAAACCAAAGAGAATGGCCGCGGCTGCAGCAGCCAGGGCAGTACTTCCAGCCACGATAAGGCTGTTGGTGCCATCAACTAGAAGATCTGAGATCGAGCTGACTTTATAAAAACTGAGCAGGTACTTCAGCAGCATAAACGCAGGAAGGACAAACCCGAATACGACAAGCATCCAGCACCATATCAGAGCCAGAAACTTCTTACTGCCACTGAGTTTTATCAGCAATGCCTTATCGTAACCAGAATCTCTTTGAAACAGAGACTGGCGACGGCGACTGTATTTTTCCATTGAGATCAGGAGAACAACGGCAAGCAGCATCAGTGCTGATAATCTTGCTGCCGCACTTAAGCTTCCGTAGCCGAGCCAGGTGTCATAAACAGCCGTAGTCATCGTCGGCACGGCAAAATAACTGACGGTGGCAAAGTCAGCCAATGTCTCCATCCCCATCAAGGCAAGCCCTGTGATGATTGCCGGGCGGGCCATGGGAATGGCAACTCGAAGAAAACTCTGAAGAGGAGTACAGCCAAGCAGGCGGCTCGCCATTGCCTGAGTTTGGGACTGTTCCAGAAATGCTGTTCGTACCAGAAGATACTGATAAGGATAGAGAACCAGGGAAAGAACTATCACAGCCCCAGGCAAACTTCTGATTTCTGGGAAACTGTAATCTGCCGCAGATTCCCACCCCATTACATGACGCAATAATCCCTGAATGGGTCCGGAGAATTCCAGAAGATCAGTGTAGATATAGGCAATCACATAGGCTGGCATGGCCAACGGCAATATGAGCAACCACTGGAGGACTTTTCGCCCGGGAATATCTGTACGGGCCATAATCCAGGCTGCAGGGACAGACAATACTGTTCCCAGAACACCAACACCTGCGACCAGCAGAGCAGAATTGGCAATATAGTTGCCAAGTACTGTGCGCCAAAGGTGGTTGAAGATATCTCCACTCGGAGCAAAGGCTTCAACAATAAGAGCAATAACGGGAAGGAAGAGAAGAAGAGCCAGCAGCCAGCTGCCGACTCTCCATGCGTAAGGAAGATTATGTTTCATTAATGATCAAACTGGACTTCATCAATCAGCTTCTGAGCTTTAGCTTGATTGGCAGCGATCTGAACAAGAGACATATCTTCAGCTTTGAAATCCCCCCAGGCTGCAACGGTTTTGGACACAGGTACAGACTTGTTAATTGGGTACTCCATGTTCACTTCAGCATAAACTGATTGTGCTTTCTCACCAGCCAGATATTCCATTAACGTCTGTGCATTAGCTTTGTTAGGAGCATGCTTGGCCATCACCATGCCACTCACGTTACCGTTTGCGCCACGATTACCCTGGTTGGGGAAGTTGATGTAAACAGATTCAGCCCATTCACGCTGATCGTCCCGCTTCATCATCTGTCCGAAGTAGTAGCTGTTACCCAGAGAGTAATCGCAAACGCCTTCCTTGATGGCTTTTACCTGGGCACGGTCATTACCCTGTGGGCGTCGTGCGAGGTTAGCTTTCACACCTTCAAGCCAGGCTTTGGTCTGCTGCTCACCCTTATAGGCGATCATGGAAGAAACCAGAGACAGGTTGTATGGGTGCTTGCCGCTGCGGGTGCAGACCTTGCCTTTGAACTCAGGCTTTGCCAGATCTTCATAGGAGATATCTTCAGGCTTGCCGTTACGCTTGGCGCTGTAGATGTTACGGATGCGCAGTGTCAGAGCATACCAGTGACCGTTAGGGTCACGATACTGCTCAGGAATTGATTTGTTGATCGCATCGCTTTGTACAGGCTGGGTCACACCTTTCTCTACCAACTTCACCATCTGGCTGATATCCGTTGGGAGTACAACGTCAGCCGGGCTGTACTTGCCTTCACGAACCAGACGCTCATCCAGTCCTTTCTTGGCAAACACAACGTTCACCTTAACGCCGGTATCTTTTGTGAAAGACTCAAACATAGGTTCAACCAGAAACGGTTGACGATAGGAATAAACATTAACTTCCTCTGCAGCCAGAGAAGAGAAGGAAGCCATTGTTAAGGCAGTACCGGCGAGGAGAACAGTTGTTTTTTTCATCGAAGCACCAAACGCAAAACTTAATGATAAACATTATCATTTGCATGTTACATATGTGTTTTTAAAATTCAATGGCAAGTTAGCGATGTTTTGATCTGATACCAGATTGCTAAACAACAATGTGGTGATGTATTAGCTGAAAGCAGTGTTATAGAGGGGGGTGTTAGGCCGTTAAATGGCAAGGTAAACTTCTGACCTCCCAAGAAGAATAAGAGAATGATGTCATGAGTCAGATGTCTGGAAGCTGCCGCTGCGACCAACTTCAGTTCACAATTTCAGGTAAACCTGTGCTTAGTGGCTTCTGCCACTGCCATGCCTGCCAAAAGCGCACCAGTGGTCCCTGCGCTGGCTTTCTAATGGTTAAAAAAGAGCAGCTGGATATTACTGGTCAAAGTCAACAGTTCAAAGACACTGGGGGATCTGGAAAACCTATGATTGAGCATCACTGCTCTATATGTGGCACCACGGTTTTCACTGAACTAAAGGTTTTGCAGGATATCCTTGCGATACCGGCATCCACACTAAATAACCCTTCACAGTTTTCCCCGGAAACTCATGTGTGGGTCAGCTCGCTCAACCTTCATTTTGCAATATCTGACAACCTGTCACAGGAACCGGGTCCGCCCAGAGCTGTGTTGAAATATTTGGCTTAAGCATTTTTTTTCAGAAAAGAAAAAGCCTGGGACACTCCCAGGCTTTCTTAGTTATATTTGATGCTTCTATTCAACGGTTACAGATTTTGCCAGGTTACGGGGCTGGTCAACATCGGTTCCCTTGATCAGTGCCACATCATAAGAGAGCAGTTGCAGAGGAATAGTGTAGAGAATCGGAGCAATCTGATCGCTGATCTCTCCCAGAGGAATCACTTTCACACCTTCACCGGCAACCAGTCGTGCATGACGGTCTGCAAAGACATAAAGCTGTCCGCCACGGGCGCGCACTTCTTCCATATTGGACTTCAGTTTTTCCAGCAGCTCATTGTTAGGGGCAACAACCACTACCGGCATATCACTGTCGATCAGTGCCAAAGGTCCATGCTTCAATTCACCAGCGGCATAAGCTTCTGCGTGGATGTAGGAGATTTCCTTCAGCTTCAGTGCACCCTCCATAGCAATAGGATACATGGTTCCACGGCCAAGGAAGAGACTGTGATGCTTGTCAGCGAAGTCCTCAGACAGCTCAGTAATTGTATCTTTCAGTTCCAGCACTTCATTAATAGCATGGGGCAGACCTCGCAGATCACTGACAATCTGTGATTCCTGCTCTTCAGTCATACGACCACGGCTGCGCGCAATGGCAGTCACCAGCATCAGAAGTGCAGTCAGCTGAGTTGTGAACGCCTTGGTGGAGGCAACACCAATCTCAGCACCGGCACGGGTCATAAATGCCATATCGGATTCACGAACCATGGAAGAGCCTGGTACGTTGCAGATTGTCAAGGAGTTCATAAAACCCTGTTCTTTTGCAAGACGCAGCGCTGCCAGAGTATCTGCCGTTTCACCAGACTGGGTAATAGTCACAAACAGGCAGTTATCAGGAACAAATGCACGGCGGTAGCGGAACTCGGAGGCGATCTCAACACGGCAGGGAATCCCCAGATCTTCAAACCAGTTACGGGCAACCATACCGGCGTTGTAGCTGGTACCACACGCAATCAGTTGAACAGCTCCAACCTTCTCGAAGATTTCCCGTGCGTTATGGCCGAATGCTTCAACTGCGACATGAGAATCTGTCAGGCGACCTTCCAGAGTGCTGGCAATAGCCTGAGGCTGCTCAAAAATTTCCTTGAGCATAAAGTGACGGAACTCACCTTTGTCACCGGCCTGGTGATCAAGATCGCTATCAATCAGCTCGCGTTCAACAGGTTCTCCGGCAAAGTTGAAGATGGAAACCTTGTCCCGGGTAATTTCTGCAACATCACCCTCTTCCAGATACTGGAATCGGTGGGTAACAGGCAGCAGAGCCAGCTGGTCTGAACCAACATAGTTTTCACCAATACCCTGACCGATAACCAGAGGGCTGCCGGAACGCGCAACAACAATCAGATCGGGATCATTACGATCCATAATGACTGTGCCATAAGCACCGTCCAATTGAGTAACTGCTTTTTGCAAGGCTTCCAGAAGGGTTTCAGAACTCTTGCGCTCATGATGAATAAGGTGGGCAATCACTTCTGTATCTGTTTCAGATTCAAAAACGTAGCCTTTACCTCTCAGCTCTGCACGAAGCTCTTCGTGATTCTCGATAATACCGTTGTGAACAACGGTAATATCGCCAGACATATGTGGGTGGGCGTTGCGCTCAGAGGGTTCACCGTGAGTTGCCCAACGTGTGTGAGCAATACCAGTACCGCCACGAACAGGTTCGTGATTCAGCGCATCTTCCAGCTGACTCACCTTGCCGATACGGCGCAGACGCCCGAGAACACTATGACGATCGATAACAGCCAGACCTGCAGAGTCATAGCCACGATATTCCAGACGTTTCAATCCTTCGATCAGAATAGGCGCCACATCACGCTGCGCTACCGCACCAACAATGCCACACATAGAATGTTTTCCTTAAATCCCAGAAGCTTCAATCGAGGCAGTAATTGTGAATTGCTGCCTATATAAAGGGTTATTGCGAATTACTTTTTAGCCGGCTTCTTCCAACCTGGAATATTGCGCTGCTTGCCACGGGCAATACCCAGATGACCGTCTGGTACATCATCATTCACAGTGGAGCCAGCTCCAACGACTGCATCTTTACCAACAGTCACCGGGGCAACCAAAGCTGTGTTGGAACCAATAAAGGCACCGTCAGCAATTGTTGTTTTGAACTTGTTGGCACCGTCGTAGTTACAGGTGATTGTTCCTGCTCCCACGTTTACACCCTCGCCAACTTCAGCATCTCCAACATAGCTCAGATGATTAACTTTGCTGCCTTCACCAATATGAGCCTTTTTGGTTTCTACAAAGTTACCGACTTTAGCTTTGGTTTCGAGGCGGGTGCCAGGACGCAGACGTGCAAAAGGCCCAACATCACAGTCTTCACCAACAACAGCATCTTCAATAACAGAGTTGGCTTTTATAATAGAACCAGCCTTGATAACAGCATTTTGAATATGACAGTTGGGGCCGATCTGGACGTTATCTTCCAGCTTTACTTCGCCCTCAAAAATGCAGTTGATATCAATAACCACATCATTGCCACATGCGAGACTGCCTCGGATATCCAGGCGGGCAGGATCTAGAATAGTAACACCGTCGTTCATTAACTGTTCTGCCTGACGCTTCTGCAGCAATCTTTCAAGCTGAGCCTGCTGCATACGGTTGTTTACACCCTGAACTTCCATTTCACTGCTGGGGCGCGCATTAACGACGCTGGTTCCCTCTTCAACAGCCATGGCAACAATGTCCGTGAGGTAAAACTCACCCTGAGCATTATTGTTATTCAGATTGTTCAGCCATTCAGCCATACGCTTGCCCGGAATCGCCATGATACCTGTATTGGTTTCGGTAATAGCTTTTTGCTCAGGCGTGGCATCTTTATCTTCTACGATGGCCTGAATTGCTCCCATAGTGTCGCGAACAATACGTCCGTAACCGCTGGGATTGGCCAAATCAATTGTCAGCAAAGCAAGGTTTTTGCCATCACAAGCAGATACCAGAGATTGCAATGTGCTTGGCAGAATCATTGGTACATCGCCATAAAGAACCAGTACAACATCAGCTTGGGAGCAGGCAGGTGCTGCCTGCATAACAGCATGCCCAGTGCCAAGCTGCTCTGTCTGCTCAACCCAGTTCACCGGAAAATGTGCCAGTCTCTCTCGAACCGTATCAGCACCATGTCCGATCACAACATGGATATCTTCCTGTCCGTCAAGGGTCTGTTCAGCAGAACCGATAACATGTTCCAACATGGAGCGACCAGCAATGGGATGCAGAACCTTGGGCAACGAGGACTTCATCCGGCTTCCCTGGCCAGCAGCAAGAATAATTACTTCGGTTTTCATTTCGTATCCTTTCCAACCACCGGCTTCTTTCCAGCCAAGGCTCGTTATGCTGATACTTGGCGGTCGGCTATGAAAAATAAAAATGGCTCAGCCCAGACACTTTCCACTAGATTCACTCAGATACGAGTTGAAGCGATTTCAGTGGAAAAAGCCTGATGCAGAGCCGTAAAACTAACTCGGCAAACTTATAAGGCAAGTACTTCTGCAAACCTGCCTGACAGAGACAATTAAACAACCTTGAGCGGGCGTTGAGCCCATCAGGTAAAATGCAACCCTGTCAATTCATGGCTGACAAACCCTGTCAGCCAGCAATAACTTCTCAGCACCTTACTTCAAAGGCTATCTACTGGGATATTTCAAAAATACACATTATTCTCAAGCGTTACACAATGTAATCTGTTATTTTCAGATAACAATAGTTTTTGTCATTAATTTTTTGACAAAGGTCTGCTTCTCTATGGATCTCAGCGCCCTCAAACAACTAGGAATGGATGACAGAGAGATCAATCTGTATCTTGCTCTGTTCCAGCTTGGCCCTTCCTCAATCCGCGATATAGCCAGTCACACCGGGATAAACAGGGGAACAACCTACGAGTCTCTTAAGCAGATGGCAGCCCGGGGGCTGATCAGTTATGCCCCAAAAGGAAAACGTCGTGTCTTTCGTGCAGAAGACCCTGACAAACTTTTACTTCTCGCTGAAGAGAAAAAATCAGCCCTGGAAGGAACGATCGATTCCCTGAAAACAAATATTATTCCAGGCCTGCATCACCTGAAGCCGGACTTCTCTGCTGGCAATGTCCGGTTTTATGAGGGTGACGATGGGATTGAGACGGTGCTGAAGGATATTCTGGCAACTGTCGGCCAGCAAACAGATAAGGAATACTGTGTTTTCTCCACAAAAAGTATTCGTCATCACCTCTACCGGCCTTTCCCGAACTACACCCTTCAGCGTATTCGTCGCAAGATAAAAGTCCGCGTGATTGCAGTCGGTGATGGCGGTGAAGATGCCGAGTACTCAGAGCGGAAGTGGCTGAAAACAGATGGGCCGGTAGATGCCAGTTATATTGCTATCTACCCGCCCAAGGTTGCCATGATTTCCATGGCTTCAGAAAACTACCCTGTTGCTACTGTTCTGGAGGCTCCAGAAGTGGCAAGGTCGCAACAGGTTGTGTTTGATGCGCTGTGGGGGTTCCTGTAGAGCTAGTGGAGGAGGTTAAAGACAACCTTTCAACTTGGCCTGTAAGTTCATTCATATCCTCATCTTCTATTTCAGCTTCCATTTCCTCTTCCTGATGTTGAGGGGGGATTGGAATATCGTCGAAACTCAACCGCTCAAATCTAATAGTTAGGTCATCTTCTATTGCAATAGTGCCTTTAAACGATAACTCAAAATGCTCAATTTCCTGTTCGAGTACAGGTTTCCTTCCTGAAGAAATCAAATTTAGAATAAGCAGCTTTTCAAGCTTTCTTATGAAGTGCTGCCCTACACATGCATGAAACTGACTTCTGTTAACAAAGGTATGTTTGTATTTAACACGTTCTTTGAGAGGCAGCCCCATTAACTCTGGTGATATATGAGGGTTTGTAGATCCCTCTCTTGGGTTTAGATAATAAATTGGAAGCGTCATAGTTTCCCCTGCTCTTAAAAAGAGCTTTCTGAATACCCTTCTTCCTTGAGGTTGTTTTTTGGTTGCTTCCCGATCAAGAAAATAAATAACAAAATCATCTTTTACTCTCCTTGAATCGACAGGAACAGGTGGTAACTCCATTAAGATTTTCTCTATCAGAAGATGAAGTGTTGGCATGTTTTCTTCTGTCATTTGATCATCTGTCCACTCATGAGAACCAAACCCAGTCATAGGAACGCCAAACTTTGTTAAAACCTGCTTCATTTCTATTATTATTTTCTCTAATGACTCCCTGTCTCTTGCAAGCTCTGATATAACAGCCATCTGAAAAAACGACCCAGTATCTGTTCCTGCAATCATTGGATTTAGTAGATCCTGATAATCCTCCTCTGTCAGTTTATCGTGCCCCCCAGCATTTCGAACAACAGCACGTAATAAAGGCTCTCCACTTTCTGCTTCTCCCATATAGTCAATGTTGTCCAGAACACCTTTAGATTTTGCTGTTTCTACCAACCACTTAATATCTTCTAGCAATAGGATTTTTTTATCATAAATCGCCCCATAGTGTTGCCTGAGGTAAGAATCACGCATAGCTCTGGGCCTCATTTGAAAACCATAATCGAAAGGTAACTTAACTGAAGCCTCAACAACCCCTTGAAAATGTTCTCTTATTTCATCAAATTTCGTTCGATGTTCATCGGCACTTACATCAAAACCAAAAACCGTACTGATAATTGATGACATCAAAAACTTACCAACTTCCAGCCTTATACTAGAGCCGGTAAGCGAGTCGCTCAACTGACTTACAAACCGTTTAGAAAATTTATCAAGCTGAGAGGTTATTAACTTTAGAGATTGTGGGCCAAAAGCTACTTTAAACACCTGACGTTTACCAGTATGAACTTCACCTGCATCTGTTCCAAATAGAGAGAACTCCCCAAGGATTATTCTCACCATCGTAAAAATGTCTTGTTTGACGAGATGGGTACCAAATGACTTTGCAAGAATTCCTGATGCAATATCGTAGTCCCAGACCCACATATTGTCTTTAAGATATGTAAGCCAGGGGTATAACCATGATTCCCTTGATACCGTTGTGAGAAGCCATCTCAACATACAGTTAGAGGGGTGGGTATTCATTCTGCATATCGGGTGATCTTTACTTTTTTCAAGTAAATAATCTGCCAATAGTTTTACATCTACGGCTTCACTTCCTTTTGGAGTGACTCTCCTTATTATTTCATCGTACTCCCCAACAAGAGGCAGGGGTAAAAATTCTGCTCTTTCCTTTTCTTGCGGTGATATGTCACTTTCCTCAATAACAACATATCGTTTCTCAGGAGCCGGTACTTTATCTTTTTTTGTTTTATCAGGAATTGAAGAGGGAGGTGTACTCTTAGGTTCATTTTCTACTCCGGCAAAAACAGGGACAGCATGCAATAACCAGATTACAGATATAACCTTTGCTAACAGCCTGATCCTGATTATCTTCATACTTATACCCAAGCCTGCTCAAGTAACCAAGCCAAGACTAGTACCCAGAGATCAAACCGTCATACTTATTAAGAACAAAAAGTTACAGTAATCTAAATCTTTCAAGTAACCATTAAATAAAGATGAGCTAATCTGGATTACCAATTTGCTTTCAATATGAGGCAAATTAGTTGTTGATCTTGGAGAATCTCATGCCAAAAGCTAATAATTTACTGACTATTATTGCAACAGTGGTGTCCTTATCATTTCCTCTTTATTGTGTCGCTCAGCAAGATTCTCTTATTTCTTCTGATTCATCAAATAGTTATCAGCAAGCTTCATTATCTCTCCATCAGAGTATTCATGGCCTTCCAGTTTTAAAAAGTTATGGCACAACACCCAAAACACTCATGCTGGCTGAAGAGTCTCTTAACCAACTTCTTGACCAAGGTACAGCTAACTCTGCTGAGGGTAATTTGGTTTCTTTTATGATTAATAATGGTTATCGGGTCGTTGTTACAGACCGGGACTATGACTTGGATAATTTGGATGAAAACGAGTTTCCAGAAGAAAAAACTGCACTCATAAGCTCCCAGGGAATACGCGCAGACTCTTACCTCACAGAACCCCTGAGGCTTGTCGCCCAGGCTCGAATTGATCAGCTAAGAGCAGGTGCGGAGAAGGGGGATGAACAATTCAAAAATGAGCTGCAGAGCCTCTATAGAGCAATATCAGCCTTAAAGAAAAATGGTTTTTATCTGGAAACAGATGATGAAGATGATATTGATCTGCCCGGTTACATCGTACTAAGTGAGATGGTTCTGGCTGAACAGTTTCAAGGTTATCTGGATCGCTTTTCAGGTGCTTTGAAAGCTCTCATGAATAAGTTGGCTGAGAGTGAAGGTAAGGCGTTTGACAGCTCAGAACTCGACAAAGAGCTTAGGAGCCTCAAGCCGTGGTATGAAGCCTCCCCAGATAGTTTCAGGATGCAGGTACCAGATATTTGCGAATGGCTGAAACGTAATAATCTTGCCTCTACAACCAAACCCGTCCCAACTAATCCGATTAATATGGAGGATGAATTTGCCTCTGGTTTTCTCACTGACCCGTTTGATGAAGATGAAGATGAAGATGAAGATGAATAACCTGGAGGAAACACATAAGAACTTCGGTAAGTATTTGTGTAACCTTTTGTTAGAGCTGATAACCGAAACTATTAGCGGTAGGAGCCTGAAAGCTTGTAAGAATTCGCCTGCTATTTCAGGCGGGGTTAACGACTGTTCAGGTTTTGTACAAAGAGATATTCTCCGCTTCGCAGTTATGTTTCAAGTACGAGACAAGGAAATGGCACGGATCGCCTTCTGCATCCCAAGGACGTAACCTGCAAGGAAAGCAGGTTCAGGTCAGGGAAAGACCGATAGCCAGGATGACTACAAACAGGGAACATGGATTGTGGGTCTGATAAGGAAAATCAGACCCTTAACCACAAGCAAACATTCCACATCACTCAAGTTCTTTTCAGAACTCCAGTCACACACCAATTATTTTTTATCAGGGAATAACCCCCTCTTTATTCAGGTTTGTCTTTCTATAAGCAATACCATCACACGTCATTAACCAGACAGTACTGCTTATAGATAATAGTTTTTAGCCCAGAATCTCTTCCAGAATAGCGGTGTATTTTTTTGGGGACAGGCGGGGGCCGTAGGAGGAAACAACGTTGGCAGATGCACAGCTAGCCAGATCACCAGCCTGCTGGTAACTGTAGCCTGCAGTTATTGCATACAGGAACGCACCGGCAAAAGAGTCGCCAGCACCGTTGGTATCAATAGGTTCTGCGGGATAAGGCTCGATCTTCAACAGTTTCTCGCCATCAAATACGATCGCACCTCTTGGGCCGAGAGTAATTGCAAATGCGCGGGCAACTTTCTTCATTGCCTCAATAGCTTCATCCAGGTCATCGGTTTCAGCCCAGCACAGCGCTTCCCTTCGGTTGCTGAACAGCATATCGACGCCTTTATCACCGATCATCTGCTCAAGACCTTCGCGGAAGAACTTCACCATTCCAGGATCAGAAAGACTTAAGGCTGTTTTTACACCATGCTTTTCTGCCAGCTCACGGGCATGAATAGCTGCAGCACGACCAGTTTCTGAAGTGACCTGATAGCCTTCAATGTAGATGTACTCTGACTGTTTCAAAGCATCTTCATCAATTTCATTTGTGGAGAGGGTTTCGCTGATACCGAGGAAGGTGTTCATGGAACGTTCTGCGTCGGGGGTGACCAGAACCAGGCATTTGCCGGTAATGCCTTCATTGTTTCCATTTAATTTGCAGGTTGTGACTCCTGCTTCTTTCATGTCCTTTAGGTAGAACTGCCCGAAATCATCATTTGCTACCTTGCTGGAGTAAAACACGTTACTTCCAAAGTAACTGGCTGCTATCGCTGTGTTTGCTCCTGAACCGCCACTTGCTCGGCAGGAGTGTACAAGGTGATCCTTCAGCGCCTCCATCAGCTCGTCTCGACGTTGCTGATCGACCAGGGTCATATGACCTTTTTCCACTCCGTTGGTTGCGAGAAAGGTATCATCAACCTCAATCTCAGTATCAACCAAAGCCGCACCTACTCCATAGATGTGGTAGCTTTTCATATGGTGTTCTTTCATAGATGAATAACGGGCTGTAGATCGCCACAGACAGTGATTGCCTGGCTATCGCTCAGCCATTCAGACTACGTTTTTTGTAAACAACTGCCAGTTGTTACAAAAGGCGAAACGGGTAACGATACCACAAGCAGGTAAAATTCACTAAACCAAAGGTGAATTATTCGCCAGTTTTATAAGAAGTGTATATTGGGGGAACCTCAGGCTATATTCCCCAAACTTCCAAGTAAAACCTAAAAGTTCAGTAACAGCCGTACATACATCCCTGTATTTTCCGACATATTCTCAACTCTTCTGCAAATTTGACCGTTATCCCTTTCGCTTTTATCTATTTGTATCAAACCCAGTGTTGGAGTTCGATATCGGTAGAGCCGGAATCACTGGAAACCAGAATATGTCCATCCTGAATTGTGCTCTGTAAACTCATCGTTCGCTCAGTATGCTCTGCCAGGGAAGATAGCTGGTCTCCAGACACAAAATTCACCTTCAGGTTTGAAAACCGTTTAAATGTAGGATCATTCTGTTCCCGCCAGATTGGGGCAGCTCGATCACCATAAGCATAAATAATCACTTGCCTGGATTGATTGCAGGCTTTGCGAATACGTCTCTCATCCGGCAGACCAACTTCAATCCACAGGTTAACCGCTCCAGTCAGATCCTTTTCCCACAGGTCAGGTTCATCATCAGTACTTAAGCCCTTGGTGAACTGAAGGTCATCGCCAGCATTCAGGGCAAAGGACAAAACACGCATCATCATGCGTTCATCATTTTCAGAGGGATGCCTGGCAATAGTCAGGTTGTAGTCCTGATAATGGTGACGATCCATATCCGCCACCTGGAGGCTGGCTTTGAAGATAGTGGCTTTCAGCGCCATATTTAATCCCGATGATTTTGCAATATTTTCAATGGAGCTGAGCCTAACTGTTTCCTGATCTTCAAAACAAGAAGGGTATTACCCATAAGCACCAAATATCACAGCGCCAATAACCAGAACAATTCCTCCCCCCAGTCGTGAGGATATCTGGGCATAGCAAAGCAAGTTCATCCGTTTTGATGCCGCCAAAACTTCCAGATCACCGGAACCGCCCCGGTTAGCCATACACAATCCGGCAGTGATGGCTGACTCGATCTCGTAGAAACCAAACAGTCTCCCTCCAAACGCAGCTCCAAGAGTTGCGCCAACGACAATAAATATTGCTACAAACAAAGTGATGGGATTGATGGCTTCAATGACTTCACCAAGGTTTGTGTAGGCGATTCCCACACCAACCATAAGAACCCACAACAGTTCTTTACTTAAAAAGTCCGCAGTTTTTTTTGCTCCTGCTTTCAGGTTTTCTGGAATAACTCCTGAAACATTCAGCAATGTAACAAGCACGACCAGCCAGGCATAACGGTGAATCTGGATATTTCCCCAACCCGGCAGTAATACTTTTGAAAACACTTCAGCCATAACGCAGAAAACAACGGCAAGTGTCAGGCCTCCAAGAAGATCTTCCCGTGCAATACTTTCCCTGCCTGCTCCACTTCTTAAGTCTCGCAGACCATTGCGAACCAACTGTCCCTGTCCACTGAACAGAGGGTATATATTTCCAACCCTGTTCAGTAATGCAGCCAGAATAATACTGATAATGTTGGCTATGGTGAGAATTGAAACGGCTTTTGAATAATAGGTTTCCCGGGAATTACCCGTCACAGATTCATATATTTCCGAAAGCGGGATTGCACCCGCGCCATTTCCCCCTCCCATGATCGGAAGAACATAAAGCATCAGAATATCTTCCATCTGTATTCCAACAAGCGTTCCTGCACATATCCCGAAAAGAGTCGCCATAGCCAGCGCGATTAATATGGTTGGGATATATCCAATAAGAGACTGAATCAGAAGAGTCCGTTTTAAAGCAAGAATATTTCCAACAATTAAAATACCTATAAACAGGTCAATATAGTGGCTGCTCTTCATCAGGTTTGTGACTGACTTAACTTCAGCCTCGTTAAGAATGCCAGCATAAACCATCCATGCTGCGCCCAGAAATACCAGAACAGGGCCGCCACCAATATACTTGTTCCAGACAGGAATCCTGTCACCCACATACCCAAGAATGCCTCCAAGCATAAGCGTAAAAGCCAAAGCTCCCGGTAAACCGGCAGGCAATGTTCCAAAGACATGCGCCAGGCAGAGAATAAGGAAAGATGCAGTAAAGAGCCCCAAGGGTAATCCAGATATACGCCCGGCAAACATTTGAACCACCTTCTTCTTGTTTGGGGAAACAGATAAAAGTAAGAAGTGTTGATGGTTTAGTCACTTTTATTTTGTTGAGCGTGTTCTTTCATTTCCTGGGGAATACAAGCACTCTTTATGATCTCATCAACAGGCAGGAAACTCGCTGCATGCCTGAAAGCATGGATATTGTTGTTTACCTTCTAGCCTTCCTTGCTGTCATTATTAACGGTATGGCAAAGGGTGGGCTTGGAAGCATTGTTGGCTCCCTGTCTGTTCCATTAATGTCTCTGGCTATGGATCCGGTTCAGGCAGCTGCGGTTCTGTTACCGCTCCTTCTTTTAATGGATTTCATATCCATGTGGAAATTCAGGGGACAGATTTACTGGCCAGCATTCATCCACTGCCTCCCTGCGGGGATTGTTGGTGTCGCCATTGGCGCAATGATTTTTAACCAGCTTTCCGATGCCAGCATCAGGCTATTGATTGGGCTGGTCTCTCTTGGTTTTTGCCTGTTACTGTGGTTACAGAGAAACTCAACTTCCAGAAGCAAGTCATCAGCAGTTAAAGGCAGTTTCTGGGGATGCCTTACCGGTTTTACCAGTTTTGGTATTCATGCCGGAGGACCTCCACTTTCCATATATCTTCTACCTCTCGGTCTGAGCAGCCATCTGCTTATGGGTACTCAGGCATGGATATTTGCTGGCTTGAATTTCAGTAAGGTTGCGGCATATAGCTGGCTGGGTCAGCTGGATTTCAGCAATCTTGTGTTTTCTTTGTTCCTGGTTCCGGCGGCTCCAGCGGGCGTTTTCCTGGGTTATTACCTGCTGAATCGGCTCTCTCAGAAAATCATCTATGGGTTTTGTTACCTATCCCTGTTCAGCCTTGGTTCTGTATTATTTTTTCAGGGAGTTAGGGAACTGTTTTGATGGAGAGAGGTCAAAGGTCATTGTCCTCTTACATAAAGCGACCGGCGCAGAATCCATGAACAACTACAAAACGATGATACCTTTCTCCCTTCTAGCAGCTCTTCTTCCCATTACATTTATTCTTGCTGGTTGTCAGAAACCATCTCTGGATAGCTGCCCTTATTCTACAGATGAATATCAACCAGCTAATGCAGGCTGCTTGATTACCAAAGAGGATGAGGTTGTCATTGTGACAATGAGGCGATCCGGTAAACAGACTATTCCGGGTGGCACCTCTGAGAAAGGTGAAACAGCGCGCTGTACTGCTTACAGAGAGACATTTGAGGAGACAGGCATCCGGGTTTCAGTTCATGAAATGCTGGCTGAGTTTTCCAATGGCTTTCAACTCTATAGGTGTAAACCTATCGCGGTGGAGTCTTCCCCCCTGAATCCGGACGAAATAAGCGATGTTTCCTGGCGCTCGTGGTTATCTCTTAACACGGATAATTGGCGCTATCCCGAGTTCTTTATCAAGACCAGACGCTTGATTCGTGAGCAAATTACAGGCATAAGCAAGGAACTGGAATGATATCCCCTTGCTTAGAGGTCTTACATGAGAGTTACACCTGCAGATAGAGAAGCTCTACCCTTCTGGCTGCGCTGGTTTTTTAATAAACAGGAAAAACGCTACGGCCAGGTTCTTCAGCCAGCTCTGGTATGGTCCAGACGCCCCCGCTTTTTCGTCTTGTTTGCCAGTCTTTGGGGAGCGCTCAGCCACAAATCCTCTCCTCTCTCTCCCGTCCTCAGAGCTATGATACAGGTTTATGTAGCCAAACTGACCTGGTGCGAGTTCTGTATCGACCTGAACGGACAGACTCTCGCCAAAGAACACAGTGGTGAAGAAAAGCTGGCGGAACTAGATAACTGGAAAGACAGCGATGTTTTTACTCCCCAGGAAAAAGCCGCACTGGCCTGGACAGAAGCTATGTCTGGTTCAGGGTGCCAGGTAACAGAAGAGCTCCATTTGGGGTTAAAAGAATATTTTTCTGAACAGGAAATCATGGAGCTGACCGCATTGATTTCGTTTCAGAATATGTCAGCCCGATTTAATGCTGCTTTGGATATACCTTCTCAGGGATTGTGTAAAATACCTGCAAGAAGAAACAATTGATCACTTTTTGCACAGTATTACTGTACACTTTTTGACCAAAATGTTACTGCTGTTACTGGATTATTTCTTTAATGTTCGCACCTCCTAAGCGGTGAATTTGAGTGACAGCAATGAAGAATAATATCAAAAACTATTTTGGGTGTTTGTCTCTGTGCCTTGCAACTGCAGGTGTTCAGGCAAATGGAGATATCCATGACCTGATGGACTGTACTAAGGATATTCTCTACAACCGAGCAGGAGGCTTTGAGGTATTAGCTGATCTTTCCAATAGTCTTCAGTACGCAATTGAGAACCCGGAAGACAAAGAACAGATTGCTCAACATACCAACCAGTGCAGAACCTACCATAAGATGTTTGAGACAGCCGTAGCTGAGGAACAGATTGCTTATGAGGAATCTGTTAACAACCTGGATACAGCTCCTGCCATCAAGAAACTCTTTCATGAGTTTATTAACCCAACATATAGCTGCTCCAAGGTTGGTGCTTACTGGAGTTTGGCTCTGGTGAAACTTAACTGGGCTGCCGGGGCTGAAATTGCGTACTGCAGCAGCACCTTAGGAGAAAGCTGGATAGAGCTTCGCCCGTTTGCTGATCATGGTGTTGGAGTGGGGGCCTACCTTGGTGGAGGAATGAGTTATGGATGGGATGACAAAGTCAACTATACCTCCCTTCCGGTTTCTATCACCCCAAGGGCCAGTGTCGAAGTTGAGGGTGCCAAGCTGGTTGGAGGTAAGGTTTCCAGTTACAGACAGTTGATGCCAAACAATTTTGGTGTTGGTCTTGGTATTGGTGCAAAGGCTGTTGCTAATATTGGGGCGCAGGTGAATGTAACAGTATTCTCTTTCAAGAATAACTTTGAATCAATGATCAAGGTCCTCACATTATCAGACCTCAAAGAAAGAGAGGTGCCGGAAGATGAAATCTAACACTGTTTAGGTTGTTATCCTGAACACCGTTTACAAAGGGAACATACCAAACACTGTTTTTCATTTGCAGTTCGAACAGTGTTTGGTTCTTTCCGATTTAACTAAACACTGTTCAGTAGTTTTTCGACCATTTTCTTGACTCCCCCTCCGTAGAGCTTCCAAACTGATTTGAACACTGTTGAGTTAACAGGCTGTAAATATTTAACAGTATTCATAAACTGTTCCAGTAAGAGACAAAGGATATGGCTCGCCGGAATGATCACAGTAAAGATGAACTTCAGCGCCTGGCTCTCGCAACCGTTAAGGATTTTCTGAACCTGTATCCCTCACAGGATCTCAGCCTGAGAAAGGTTGCCAAGCTTATTGGTTATTCGCCCGCAACGATTATCAACTGTTTTGGCAGTTACGGTGATCTTTTGCTTGCTGCAAACGCTGAAACTCTGGATGAGCTGCATTTGCTCTCTAACGTTGCAGTGAGGGAGGAGGTTTATCCACAGGTTGCGCTGCGAAAGCTGGCCAGAATTCAGCTGGGTTTTGCCCGCAAATATCCTCACCGCTGGCAACTGGCCTTTGAACACCGAATACCAGTTCACAAAGCTCTTCCTGAGTGGCACCAGATGCGTATAGACCGTCTTTTTGCTCTGTTTACAGAACAACTAAGCAGAATTGAAGGGCGAAAGAAACTTCAGGATATTCACATTGCTTCACGTGTTATCTGGGCTGGTGTTCATGGAATCTGTCTTCTTGCTGCTGGAGGCGGGGTTATCTCTGAAAAGCATACCAGTGGTGAGCAGATGATTGATTCTCTGCTGGATAACTATTTGAAGAGCTGGGTCAGTAACGGGCAATTATCCACAACGACCTCTTAGAGGCCTGGAATAGAGTGGCCCTAAGTGACCTTCTGCTCTTTGTGTAATCTGTCCTAGATTTTTATTGAGGCACTCAGAAATTACTTGAGCCTTGCTGAACTTCAAATATCCACCTTCAAGCTCACAATTAATACTCTCACATACAAAAAACCCTCAAATACCAAAAACCGGTATTAAGGGTTTCTCTTTATAGCTTGAAATAACTAACCGTTTAAATTTTGAACAGTGTTAAAGCTCATATGAACGGTGTTCAGCTCTCAAGCTATCGTTACTTTTTACCCAATTTCTTACGAATAGCCTGTAGAGTACGAAGCTGGGCAACAGCCTCTGCCAACTGAGTCGCCGCACGGCTGTAATCAAACTCACCCTGCTGATTAGCCAGAGCCTGTTCCGCCTGCTTCTTGGCTTCTTCTGCCGCCGCTTCATTCATATCTCTGGCACGCAGCGCGGTATCAGCCAAAACCTTAACCTGATTGGGCTGAACTTCCAGAAACCCGCCAGAAAGGTAATAGATTTCCTCTTCACCACCCTGCTTAATCAGGCGAATAGGCCCGGGATTCAAGCCGGTAATAAGAGGTGTATGCCCAGGAGCTATACCCAGATCACCTTCTGTACCTGTTGCTACGATCATCTCAACCAGACCGGAAAAGATGTCATCCTCTGCACTGACTATGTCACAGTGAACACTCACTGCCATGGTATGTCCCTCCTGTTCAGACCTCTTTTTTCAAACAGTGTTCAGAAAAAGAGGCCGGATGTTATCGGTTTAAAGGGACTTGGCTTTCTCAATCGCTTCATCGATTGAGCCAACCATGTAGAACGCCTGCTCGGGAAGTGCGTCATACTCCCCTTCCAGGATTCCCTTGAACGCCCGGATGGTGTCCTTCAGGGACACATACTTACCAGGTGAACCTGTAAACACTTCCGCCACGAAGAATGGCTGCGACAGGAAACGTTCAATCTTACGAGCTCGGGCTACAGTCTGCTTGTCTCCTTCGGACAATTCATCCATACCCAGAATCGCAATAATATCTTTCAGTTCTTTGTAGCGCTGCAATACTGTCTGTACACCACGGGCCACATCATAGTGTTCCTGACCGATAACCAGTGGATCCAGCTGACGAGAGGTGGAGTCCAGCGGGTCAATCGCAGGGTAAATACCCTTGGAAGCGATATCCCGGCTCAGTACCACGGTCGCATCCAGATGCGAGAAGGTGGTTGCCGGAGATGGGTCAGTCAGGTCGTCCGCCGGTACATATACCGCCTGAATCGAGGTGATGGAGCCAGTCTTGGTTGATGTAATCCGCTCCTGCAGTACGCCCATCTCTTCTGCCAGTGTCGGCTGGTAACCTACCGCCGATGGCATACGCCCCAAGAGAGCTGATACCTCTGTACCGGCCAGAGTATAACGGTAGATGTTATCCACAAAGAACAGCACGTCGCGGCCTTCATCCCGGAATTTTTCTGCCATAGTAAGACCAGTCAGGGCTACACGCAGACGGTTGCCGGGAGGCTCGTTCATCTGACCATACACCAGGGATACCTTATCCAGTACGTTGGAATCGGTCATCTCGTGGTAGAAGTCGTTTCCTTCACGGGTTCGCTCACCCACACCGGCAAACACGGAGAAGCCAGAGTGTTCAATCGCAATATTCCGGATCAGCTCCATCATGTTTACGGTCTTACCAACACCGGCACCACCGAACAGGCCTACCTTACCGCCTTTGGCAAATGGGCAGACCAGGTCAATAACCTTGATCCCGGTTTCCAACAGCTCATTGGTGGCTGCCTGATCAGCATAGCTGGGTGGCTCCCGGTGAATGGGCATGCGCTCTTCTTCACCAATGGGGCCTTTTTCATCAATAGGGTCACCAAGAACATCCATAATGCGTCCCAGTGTACTGGTGCCGACTGGAACCTTGATCGGAGCATTGGTGTTATTGGCTACCAACCCACGGCTGATACCTTCTGTGGAGCCCAGCGCGATGGAACGAACAATTCCGTCACCCAGCTGCTGCTGTACTTCCAGGGTCAGTTCCTTGCCATCTACCTTCAGGGCGTCGTATACCTGAGGGACTTCCTCGCGTGGGAACTCGACGTCGATAACGGCGCCTATGATCTGTATGATACGACCGCTACTCATGATGCATCCTCACCTCTTATCTTGAAATTCTGTCCTATACGGCCGCTGCGCCGCTTACGATTTCGGAAAGTTCCTGGGTAATCGCAGCCTGGCGCGCCTTGTTATACACAAGGTTCAGCTCATCGATCAGGTTGCCGGCGTTATCGGTGGCGCTCTTCATCGCAACCATCCGGGCCGCCTGTTCACAGGCATTATTCTCAACCACCGATTGATAAACCTGGGATTCGATATAGCGCACCAGCAACTGATCCAACAGCAACTTGGAGTCAGGCTCATACAGGTAATCCCAGGGATGCTTAAGAGCCTCATCTTCATCCGGTGGCAGGGGTAGCAGCTGTTCACAAACCGGCGTCTGAGCCATGGTATTTACGAACCGGTTGAAGGTAATCACAAGGTGATCAATTCGTCCCTGCTCATAAGCATCGAGCATCACCTTTACACCGCCGATCATGTCAGCAATGTTTGGGGAATCCCCCATATGATTCATTGCCGCAACAACATTGCCACCGAAGCTGTTAAAGAATGACGCTGCTTTGTTACCAACTACACAAATATCAATCTCAACACCCTTGTCGTGCCACTGCTTCATATTCTCCACAGTGCGCTTGAACAGGTTGGTATTGAGACCACCACAAAGACCACGGTCTGTTGAAACGACGATATAGCCAACCCGCTTCACCGGCCGTTCAATCATGTAATCATGACGGTACTCGGGGTTGGCATTGGCTATATGACCAACAACCTGACGGATACGCTCAGCGTAGGGGCGTGAACGCTCCATACGCTGTTGAGCCTTACGCATTTTTGAAGCGGCAACCATCTCCATGGCGGAGGTGATTTTCTGCGTATTCTTTATCGACGCTATCTGCGTCTTTATCTCTTTTCCGACTGCCATAGCAATCCGCTCCCTTTACCAGGTCTGGGTTGCTTTGAACTTCTCGATGGCTTCCTTAATGTCCGCCTGAATCTCATCACTGTAACTGCCGGACTCATTAATTTTGGCCATCAGGGTTGCATGCTGGCTGTTCACGTAACTCAGCAGGGCATCTTCAAAAGCGCCGATCCTGTTCAGTTCAACATCTTCCAGATAGCCCTTTTCTGCGGCGTAAATGGAAACACCCATTTCTGCAACAGACAGAGGCTTATACTGCTTCTGCTTCATCAGCTCTGTGACACGCTGCCCATGTTCAAGCTGTTTCCGGGTCGCTTCATCCAGGTCTGATGCAAACTGTGCAAAGGCCTGAAGTTCACGGTACTGAGCCAGAGCCAGACGAATACCACCACCCAGCTTCTGGATGATCTTGGTCTGGGCCGAGCCACCTACCCGTGATACAGAAACACCCGCGTTCATTGCCGGACGAATACCAGCGTTAAACAGATCTGTTTCCAGGAAGATCTGGCCATCTGTAATAGATATTACGTTGGTGGGTACGAATGCTGATACGTCACCAGCCTGAGTTTCGATAATAGGCAGGGCTGTCAGTGAACCTGTTTTCCCTTTCACTTCGCCGCCGGTCAGCTTTTCAACATAGTCAGCGTTTACTCGGGCAGCGCGCTCCAGCAGACGGGAATGGAGATAGAAGACATCACCTGGATAAGCTTCACGACCAGGAGGACGGCGAAGCAACAGGGATATCTGACGATATGCCCAGGCCTGCTTGGTCAGGTCATCATAAATAATCAGGGCATCTTCACCACGGTCACGGAAGTACTCTCCCATGGAGCAGCCACCAAATGGTGCCAGGAACTGCATGGCAGCCGGGTCAGCAGCGCCAGCTGCAACCACGATTGTATGATCCATCGCACCGTGCTCTTCCAGCTTACGTACCACGTTAGCGATCGAAGACTGCTTCTGGCCCACGGCAACATAGATACATTTGATGCCGGTGTCTTTCTGGTTGATGATGGCATCAATGGCCAGAGCGGTTTTACCTGTCTGACGGTCTCCGATCACAAGCTCACGCTGGCCACGTCCGATGGGAACCATGGCATCAACAGCCTTGTAACCAGTCTGAACCGGCTGATCAACCGATTGACGGGCAATTACGCCAGGAGCAACCTTTTCAACCGGTGCTGTCTTTTTGCTTTCTATTGGACCTTTGCCGTCTATAGGGTTACCAAGAGCATCGACCACCCGCCCCAGAAGTTCTGAGCCAACGGGCACTTCCAGAATGCGTCCGGTGCACTTGGCTTTCTGTCCTTCCGCCAGGCCTTTGTAATCACCAAGAACAACGGCACCCACAGAGTCCTGTTCCAGGTTAAGAGCCATTCCAAAAACATTGCCGGAGAATTCAATCATCTCGCCATACATAACATCAGCGAGACCATGGATACGTACGATACCGTCAGAAACGCTGACGATTGTGCCCTCATTGCGGGCTTCAGCAGAAATATCAAGGCTGTCTATCCGACTCTTGATAATGTCGCTGATTTCAGAAGGATTCAGTTGCTGCATGCCAAACCTGCCTGCCAATTTTAGGAATTCGTTCTTATACCGCTCATGGCTGTTTATGGCTGCTTACGAGAGCATTGCATCAGCCAGCTTTTCCAGCCTTGTCTTGATACTACTGTCGATCACCAGATCGCCAGCACGAATGACAACGCCTCCAATCAGTTCGGGGTCAAGCGTATTGACCAGCCTGACCTCAGAACTCAGCCTGCTCCTTAACTTCCCGCCCAGTTTTTCTAACTGTTCGCTGGAAAGAGGGAATGCCGAAAGAACTTCTACATCAACACTTTGTTCCTGTTCGGCCTTGAGAGCTTCGAACAGTTCGGCAATCTGTGGCAGGAGGGTCAATCTCTTGTTATCAGCCAGTGTGCGGACAAAATTACGACCACTGTCGCTCAAACTGTCGCCACACACATCAATAAAGGCATTTGCTTTCTGCTCGGCTGTCAGGGAAGGCATCCCAAGCAACACATTGACTTTGTCATTCCGAACCACGGCTGCGCCACTTTTCAACATCTCCAGCCAGCTATCGAGAGCGTTCTGGCCAAGAGCATGTTGAAACGCAGCTTTGGCGTAAGGACGGGCGCAAGTGGTCAGTTCCATAGTCGCCTCCGTCTTAAAGGTCCGCTGCCAACTGTTCTACCAGTTCACTGTTGGCTGCTTCATCAATCTGCTTGCCAAGGATTTTGCCAGCGCCTGCCACAGCAATACTGGCAACCTGGGCACGCAAAGCTTCCCGAGCCTGGTTGGCTTCCTGATCGATTTCAGCGCGGGCTGCCACTATCAGGCGTTCACCTTCTTTGCGGGCTTCGCCCTTCGCTTCCTCGACAATCACAGTGGCACGCTGATTAGCCTGCTCAAGAATCTCTTTAGCCTGTTCACGAGCCAGGTGAAGTTCTTCCACTGCCTTAGCCTGAGCCAGCTCCAGATCTTTGGTAGCGCGATCAGCAGCAGCCAGCCCATCTGCTATTTTTTTCTGACGTTCATTCAGGGCGCCAATAATGGGCGGCCAGATATACTTCATGCAGAACCACACGAAGAATGCGAACGCAATTGTCTGACCAATAATGGTCGCATTGATGTTCACACCATCACCTCTCGCAAATCAGTTAATGTTTTGCTTTCTGATGTTTGGGCTATCAGCATCTTCCGGCACCAGAAGAGCCGGAAGACCAAACAGTCAAAAAACATGATCAGCCATTAACCCAGGCTTATTGCACCTGCGCGATGAATGGATTGGCGAAGGTAAAGAACAGCGCGATACCTACGGCAATCATGGGGATAGCGTCGAGCAGACCGGCGACAATAAACATCTTGGTCTGCAACATGGGAGCAGTTTCAGGTTGGCGTGCAACACCTTCCAGGAATTTCCCACCCAGCATACCAAAGCCGATTGCAGTGGCCAGCGCAGCAAGACCCAGCATGATTGCAACACTGATGACGGTTAGACCAACTACCAGTTCCATATTTCCTCCAGACTCCAATCGTCAGATGGTTTGTTTGTTTTCAAGTAACTAGAGTTAAGCGCCGCTTATGACGGCTGTTTCCCACCAAAATGCTTCGCATTTTCGCTCAGGGCTGTTTAGTGATCTTCATGAGCCATGCTCAGATAAACAATGGTCAGGGTCATGAAGATGTATGCCTGCAAGGTAATAACCAGAACATGCAGCAGGGCCCAGCCAAAGTGCAGGGGCAGCTGCAGATATCCGATCATGGCAATAAGGATAAAAATCAGTTCACCGGCATAAAGGTTTCCGAACAGTCGCAGGCCGAGAGAGATTGGCTTGGCGATAAGGGAAACCGTCTCCAGAAGCAGGTTCACCGGGATAAGAATGGTCTTGATTACCAGGTTGTCACTGGTAAATGGATGCAGAGCCAGATCAGAGAACAGACCGCCAAATCCTTTGACTTTGACCCAGTAAAACAGCATCAGCAGGAAGACACTGATAGACATGGCCATCGTGATATTAGGGTCGGTGGTTGGCACGATCTTCATATAGGGAACCCCGGCCAGAGTGGCCAGTCCGGGAATCCAGTCAACCGGAATCAGATCCATCAGGTTCATAAAGAAGACCCAGCAGAAAATCGTCAATGCCAGAGGAGCGATAACCGGATTCCGGCCATGAAAACTCTCTTTCACGCTGGTATCAACAAACTCGACAATGGTTTCAATCACATTCTGCAAACCACCGGGTACACCACTGGTAATTTTTTTTGCGACTGAACGGAAAATTAAAAGAAAAATCAGGCCGAGAAAGACAGACCAGAGCATGCTGTCGACATGAATAGCCCAGAAGCCCATATCAGAAGCTTCCTGAGCGCTGTGAGCTATTGTCCAGGTTGCATCATTCAGTACCGAGCCATCGCTGCGCTCGTAACCTGCTGGCAACTGACCATAAGTCAGATTCTGCAGGTGATGCTGGATATAACCGGAGGCTGTATTTGCTGCCATAAATCGTTTCCCGTCAACTTATCCGGATTTTCAGCAGCACCGGCGTAAACCAGTTGACCGCCTGCACCAAAACAAAAACGCCCAGCAACACCGCATAATCCAGCGGTTTTACCAGAGCAAAGACCAGAGCAAAGCCACAAGCAGTAAGAAGAAACTTCCCCGCTTCACCCTTGTAAAAGTCCATTACAATTATTTTTGCCGCTCGTGCGCCGGAACGTGAAAACGTCCTGGCCACAAAGTAGGTATTCGGTATCAAACAGATAAGCCCCCCAAGAAGGGCTGACAGACCTGCAGTTGTGTTATTTAAAAAAAATACTGCAGATAGCAGCACAGTCATCACTGACTGCACAATAATTACTCGATGTATCGCTGGTTTTTGCAGGTGAGGATATTGCATCAAGCCCGCCTCATACCTCTGTCTGTCCTGCACAAAATTACTGACAATTCTGTTAGTCAAATCTGCGCAACTGCTCTTATTTTTTTCGTATGCTTTTATGCCGTTATTCTTATAGCCTTTTTTGTGTGAGGCTGTCAGGCGTGGCAAGTATATGGGTATTATTACCTACGTTCAACCATCTTTGCATAATACGGAAAGCCGAATAAAAACAGGTAGTTTATTTAATCTGTTACCAGTAATGCCTAAATAGTTAGGGAATTGATCAACCTTTAACCTCATAATTCCAGCCTTCAGTAAATCGGACTAGTTTTTGTGCAGAAATTTCAGGTGGGGTTATGGAAAGAACTTCAGATTCAGTCAGCCAGACAGATCAACAGAAGAGCTATCAATCACAGCCAGAACTAACAGTTCCGCATAGCCCACCACATGTTTTCGGTTCAACTGTGTCAATAAATCAGGGAGCCTCCTTACTTACAACAGACAGTACCACCGGGACTACTGGCGATACATCACTATCACGAAAAAGACCTCTGAGAACGAGTGTCAAAACAAGTGAGCACAAAAGACCCAAAGAATGTATACAGATAGACCCATCAGATGCTTCGTGTTCAATCTCGAATATCGTCTTACCCGCACCAGGGATTAATTTTGACTTTCTGTTTAATGACCAATTAGAGCTAAACCAACAGAGACTTGATTTCATAACGTCAGCGCTGGACAGAAAAGAGGAATGCAAATTGGTATGCAATGGATCAACTCTTTACTCAGAATGTCCCATAGAGGATATTTTGAACCTTAAGAAGGGGGTAGAGCTGACAGATTCATTACTATTACTTTCCATGTCTTTATGTGAAAAACGGCAGGAATACTATTCTCTACAGCCAAAAAATATTTATCTATCGCCCTTTCTTTACACAGGACATATTGAAATAGAACCTCAAAGGAGTAAGAAAAAACCCATTCAGCTTGAAGGTGTTGGTAAAATTTTTTTACCAGTAAACGTTGATAATTGTCACTGGATCCTTCTGGTGGCAGATATCACAAAAGAAAAAATCTACTATCTGGATAGTCTTCTATCAAAGCCTGCCCCTTCACAAGGCCCGCTTACAAGCGATCTGGAAAAAATACTTTTAAGAGATTTGGACCACGCACTAGGAAACGAACAACAAGATACGCCAACAGGCATTCTTCAAGCCCGTTTGTTTCATAAATGGTTAGAAACGAAAAACAACACCACCGGCTGCTCGAAAGATTTCAGCAGATTCACTATTGAAAACCTAGAGACACCCCCGCAAAACGCAGGAACAAACGATTGTGGTGTCGCTGTAATTTGGGCAATTGATCGCTTATCACTGCACGGGGGAACAAATCTGAAAATAACAAGCGATTATCCATATCACAGGACAAGAACCAATATTTTCAATAGCCTGATTTATTTTTGCGATCTGGAAATAACACTAAAAGCCCTAGAACCACCCCCTGCAGAGGTAATAGACCTTACAGAAACAACCCCGGAAAAACCAATTGTCATTAGCGATTAAAAAAAGCGGATAGCGTGGGACCATCCGCTTTCCATAAAATACTTCAGGCATTACTGGATATGAGCCAAAACCCCATCCAGTTCATCAAGAGTGTTATAGCTGATCACCAGTTTCCCTTTCCCTTTAGCTGTATGCCGGATGGAAACCTTGGCACCAACTTTTTTGGAAAGATCTTCTTCCAGGTTCTGGATATTGGGATCAACCCTCTTCTGCTCTTCCGGAGCAATATCTTCCTGCTGGATTCTGCGAACAAGAGCTTCTGTCTGCCGAACAGATAAACATTTGGCAACAACAGTACGGGCAGCCTCAAGCTGTTTGGCACCATCCAGACCGAGAATGGCTTTGGCATGACCAGCTTCGATATCACCATACTCCAGCATCTTGCGAACATCTTCCCGCAAGGTCAGAAGTCTCAGAAGGTTTGTGACTGTCACCCGGGACTTACCCACAGCCTCGGCAACTTCCTGCTGGGTCAGATCGAACTCTTCTTTGAGACGCGCGAGAGCCATTGCTTCTTCAATGGCATTGAGATCTTCACGCTGGATATTTTCAATCAACGCCATGGCAATGGCGGACTCGTCAGATACTTCCCGAATCACCGCCGGGATCTTGTCCAGACCCGCCAGCTGAGTAGCACGCCAACGTCGTTCACCGGCAATAATTTCGTACTTCTCTTCGCCATTTCCGCCAACAGGACGAATTACGATGGGCTGCATCACACCCTGTTTGCGAATTGAGCTTGCCAGCTCTTCCAGTGCTTCCGGGCTCATATCGCGACGTGGTTGATAACGTCCACGCTGAATATGTTCCACAGGAACTTCACGCAGCATACGATCACGTACTGTTTGAAGTTCAATTGTGGTCGGCTGTTGCAGCTGTTCGATTTCTTCAGCAACCCGGGCACTTTGCAGTAGTGTTCCCAGGCCCTTGCCTAATGCTTTTTTTCTGGCCACGCGCCGTTTCACCTCATGGCAGTTTCAGGTTCCGGAGTCTTCCGGACCTTGCCGGCTTCCTGCCGGCGAATCAGTTCCCCGGCCAGAGCAAGATACGCCACAGCTCCCCGGGAATGCTTGTCATATTTCATTACCGGCAGTCCGTGACTGGGGGCTTCGGCCAGACGAACATTACGCGGTATTACTGTACGGTACACTTTATTGCCAAAGTGACCAATCAACTGACGGGATACTTCAACGGTCAGACTGTTACGGGGGTCATACATGGTTCGCAGCAGCCCCTCGATCTGTAACCCGGGGTTTTTGGTTGCCGCGATTCCGGAGACAGTTTCCATCAGTGCCGCCAGGCCTTCCAAAGCATAATACTCACACTGCATGGGAATAATCACACCATCGGCTGCCACCAGTGCGTTGACCGTCAGCATATTAAGCGACGGCGGACAATCAACCAGAATGAAGTCATATTCATCCCGGATTGATGCCAGGGCCTGGCGAAGACTGGACTCACTGTCCACCTGCTCCAGCAGCTCAACTTCCGCAGCTGTCAGGTCGCCATTGGATGGCAGAACAGCAATTCCCGCCTCTTCAGCGGCCACAATAACATCCTGGGCCGGCGTTCTGTGCACAAGCACGTCGTAGACCGACAACTCCAGATCGTGTTTATCGACCCCACAGCCCATTGTGGCGTTACCCTGAGGATCAAGGTCTATCAGCAGTACCTTGCGTCGGGTTGCAGCGAGAGAGGCTGCCAGGTTGACACATGAGGTCGTTTTACCAACACCACCCTTTTGATTGGTAATCGCAAGGATTTTTCCCATCAGCGCGGCTCCCCTAAACTGCCTGCGTCCTATCCATTCGTTCCAGTATGACAAGATGCCGCTGTCCTTCACAACCGGCAACCGTCAGTGAATATGATTCTTTTGCAGAAATATCGGGTCTGAAACTCTTTAATTCTTTCAGTTCCACATCGGGATGGATGCCTTTCATGGCCAGCCAGAGACCATCACTTTTCAAAAAGTGATCCGTTCCCTTGATCATATCGCTGAAAGAACTGAACGCCCTGGACATCACCAGATCATAAGGTTGTTCCGGCTGCCACTTTTCCACACGTTCATTCAGAACTGTGACATTGGTGATATCCAGTTCGGCACAGACCTGCTGTTGAAAACGTGTTTTCTTACCCACGCAGTCCAGAGTGGATACATCCCTGTCCGGCAGCATGATCGCCAAAGGAATACCCGGCAGGCCAGGACCTGAGCCCACATCAATAAAGCGGCTGCCAGGATTGGTCAGACGTTCTACGTGAGAAAGAATGCTCAGACTATCGAGAATATGGCGGGAAACCATCTCTTTTGGATCACGAACAGCGGTCAGGTTATACACCTTGTTCCACTTGGCCAGCAGTTCAACATAACGATGCAGCCGGGCCAGTTGCTCGGGGGAAAGGTTAATCCCCATTTGTTCTGCACCCAACTGCAGCATTACTTCCAGATTTTTCACAGATGCCACGCCTTGACTGTAAAGCTTCGAAACCGTGCAGTCTACTATGAAAATGCCGCGTCTCCCTATCAGGAAACGCGGCATTTTTTATACATATCAGTCTGTGGATATCAGGCGGTTTCAATCTTTCCTGTCATTGAACGCTTTTTCAGGTGAATCAGCAGCAGGGAAATGGCAGCCGGAGTGACTCCCTGGATTCGAGCCGCCTGCCCCAGAGTAGCCGGGCGAACATCCTTCAGTTTCTGGCGGATCTCATTGGAAAGACCGGAGATATCGTCGTAGTCCATGGCTTCCGGAAGCCTGGTCTCTTCATTCCGACGCAGCTTTTCAATCTCTTCCGTCTGACGATCAATGTAACCCTGATACTTGCTCTGGATTTCAACCTGTTCGGCAACCTGACGGTTATCCACAGGCTGACCTTTCAAACCGGCAATATCCTGATAGTTCAGCTCGGGACGCTTAAGCAGTTCCATCAGGCTGTACTCGCGGGACACCGGATTTTCCAGCTTGTGATTGATCTGCTCAGCCTCAGAAGTTTTGGGATGAACGTAACTTGTTTTCAAACGTTCAACTTCCAGGGCAATACCTTCACGCTTTTCACAGAATACAGCCCAGCGCTCGTCATCAACCATGCCAAGTTGACGCCCTTTCTCAGTCAGACGCAGATCTGCATTATCTTCCCGCAGAATCAGACGGTATTCTGCCCGGCTGGTAAACATGCGGTAGGGTTCGGAGGTGCCATTGGTAATCAGGTCATCCACCATCACTCCAATGTAAGCCTCATCCCGGCGAGGGCACCAGGGTTCTTCACCACGTGAACGCAAGGCAGCGTTCAGACCAGCCAATAAGCCCTGGGCACCCGCTTCTTCATAACCGGTCGTGCCGTTGATCTGACCCGCAAAGTACAGACCATCAATAACCTTGGTCTCGAGTGAAGGTTTCAGATCCCGTGGATCAAAGAAGTCATATTCAATGGCATAGCCCGGACGAACAATATGAGCATTTTCCATACCACGGATTGAACGCACCAGATCAAGCTGAATATCAAAAGGCAGACTTGTGGATATCCCGTTGGGATATAGCTCGTGAGTGGTCAGCCCTTCCGGTTCGATAAAGACCTGATGGGAGTTCTTGTCAGCAAAGCGCTGGATTTTGTCCTCAATGGATGGACAGTAACGCGGTCCTACACCTTCAATCACCCCGGTATACATGGGAGAGCGATCAAGGCCACCATGAATAATATCGTGAGTGCGCTCATTGGTATGGGTAATAAAACAGCTGATCTGTCGAGGGTGATCTTCCGGTTTACCGATGAAGGACATATTCGGAGTTGGGAAATCACCGGGCTGTTCCTGCATAACAGAGAAATCCACAGACCGGGCATCAATACGGGGAGGAGTACCAGTCTTAAGACGTTCTACCCGCAAAGGCAGTTCCCGTAACCTTTTAGCCAGACTAATGGAAGCAGGATCTCCAGCCCGCCCGCCACCATAGTTCTGCATGCCTATGTGGATACATCCGCCCAGGAAGGTTCCAGCTGTCAGTACCACCTGCTCAGCTTCAAAGCGAAGACCCATTTGGGTAACCACACCTTTGACAGCATCCCCATTCATGATGAGGTCATCAACAGCCTGCTGGAATAGCCATAAATTACTCTGGTTCTCCAAAATTTCACGAACGGCAGCTTTATAGAGAATCCGGTCAGCCTGTGCCCGTGTCGCCCGGACAGCAGGGCCTTTTCGTGAATTCAGAACCCTGAACTGGATACCACCGAGATCGGTTGCTCTGCCCATAGCTCCACCAAGAGCATCAATCTCTTTTACCAGATGGCTTTTGCCAATCCCGCCAATAGCAGGGTTACATGACATCTGACCCAGAGTTTCGATGTTATGAGTGACCAGCAGGGTTTTGGCGCCCATTCGTGCTGATGCCAGTGCGGCTTCTGTACCTGCATGACCACCACCGACAACGATCACATCAAAGCGTGCTGGAAAATCCACGTGATTCTTTCCTCCGGACTACGGATGTTGCTCCTGACTTGATTCTTTATCTCTATATAAGCTGATAAGCAATGAGAGGCTGATAGAGAGCCGCGAGAGTATAAAGGTTGCAGAATAAATTAAAACAGTCCTCTCCTGTGGAAAAACACCTACACCACTGATTAACCTTTTTAACTTACTTATTAACTCTTCTTTTTCTTATAGATAAGAAAATATGAATATATATATTTATTCTTATCTTATTATTATTTTTGTTTGTTATATAGGAAGGCCTTTTTTGTGGAAATGTTAAATTATCTCTTTGATATCAAGGGATTGCGAGAATGATAACCTTGTATATTTACCGTTATCAGCCTTGGATTTTCCTTGGATTATGCTGTGTTTAAAATGGCTCTTTATACACATGGATTATTGCGCACAATTTTATCCCTGCCATTTCCAGAGGGTTATCTTCAGCTTTGTAAACAGGGACTTTTTCACATTTTATCCACATCGCAATATCCAGAATCTGTTAACACTTATCTGTGAGTAGTTTTTCTAATCCCTTGTGATTGCTTGCTTCAGCACTTGTTTCCACAGAGTCATTATCCTGTGAGTGATCAGTGGGAAAGGATAAGTGGGAGGTTTTCCTGTGAATTACTTGCGCATAAAAAAGAGAAAGTTTCTTTGCAGAATCTTTCTCTTACAGAGTGTTTGGAAGTAGGAAGTACTTACTTGTGCATTACTTTCCTATACAGAAACTGGAGAAAATGCGTCCAAGAAGATCGTCGCTGGAAAACTCTCCGGTGATTTCTCCGAGAGCCTGTTGAGCCATGCGCAGATCTTCTGCAAGTAACTCCCCTGCTCCCATTCCCTGAAGCTGGGCTTTACCCTGTTCCAGGCTTTCCCTGGCTTTTTCCAAAGCATCGATATGTCGGCGGCGGGCGCTGAAGCCTCCCTCACCTGTTCCGGTGAAACCCATGCAGGCTTTCAGGTGCTCGCGAAGGCTATCAACCCCTTTGCCTGAACTGGCGCAGAGGCGGATAACCGGAAATTCGCCTTCAGTGAAACCGGCGGCTTCTCCTGACAGATCTATTTTGTTGCGAATAACAGTTATCTTTTCCCCGGAAGGTAATCTGTCCACAAACTCTGGCCAGATATCATGGGGCTCAGTGGTTTCTGTGGTTGTACTGTCGACCATCAACAGAACCAGGTCTGCCTGTGCTATCTCATCAAAAGCCCGTTTTACACCAATCTGCTCGACAATATCATCACTATCCCGCAAACCGGCAGTATCAATGATATGAAGAGGCATGCCGTCAATGTGGATATGTTCACGGAGAACATCTCTTGTTGTTCCCGCGATATCTGTAACAATGGCCGACTCCCTACCAGAAAGAGCATTCAACAGGCTGGATTTCCCGGCATTTGGGCGTCCTGCGATCACGACAGTCATACCATCGCGCAACAGTGTTCCTTGTCTGGCTTCGGTGAATACTGTGGATAAGTTGGTAATAACTTGTTCCAGATCTTTGGAAACTTTGCCATCAGACAGGAAGTCGATCTCTTCCTCTGGAAAATCGATAGCTGCTTCCACGTAGATGCGTAGGCGAATCAGCTCTTCTGTCAGTTCGTGAACTCTTTTCGAGAAAGCACCCTGCAGGGAACGGACTGCACTGCGGGCTGCTTCTTCCGAGGCACTGTCTATCAGATCTGCAATTGCCTCGGCCTGGGCTAGATCCAGCTTGTCATTCAGGAAGGCCCGTTCGGAAAATTCTCCTGGCCGTGCCAGTCGAATCCCCTGGTTGGTAATCTCTTTTATCAACAGATCGATAATAACCGGGCCACCATGTCCCTGAAGCTCCAGCACATCTTCGCCGGTAAAAGAGTTAGGACCAGGGAAATAAAGGGCTAGACCTTCATCAATAGTGTTCCCTTCACTATCCAGAAAAGGGAGATAATGGGCGTGGCGTGGCGTCAACTTCTGCCTTGTGATGATATCAGCAATATCTCGTGCTCTTGAGCCTGAGACTCTTACAATGCCAACGCTGCCCCGGCCGGGGGCCGTCGCCTGAGCGACGATGGTGTCCTGATGGGTCATGACCTGTCTGAAAGGATTATTTGAAAGGACGGTAGTCTAATGAAGCAGAGGGTATTGGGCAAAGTCGTGGTTTTGCCCAATACCAACAAGATGGGAGTGAGAATCAGTTCTTGACGTATACCAGTTGCGGGCTATTGACGCCGAGAGCCGTGTCGTCACACTTCAGGCCTGAGAAGCCCACGCAGTTTCTGGTAATACCCATGCTTGGACTTAGAAACAGAGCTGTATTCATGTTGAGAACTCTCTCTGAGGTTTGCAAATCTGTTCCGAAGTTCATAATTTCAGGTATGGATGGATCTTTCTTCCCTTCTTCTATTGCAGCCTTGAGTCTGTAATGAGCTTCGGCACTTTCGACAGTGTTTGCCGTGCAGGCATTCCCTGTTCTGTCTTTACCGCTCTTACAGCCAGTGACATAGTTGCGATTGGTTAAACGACAGAGTTCCTGTTGAAGCCACCCCAGATAATTTGGTCTGGCTCCACCCTTGTGGTAGAGCTTGTTGTGGATAACCCGAGCCATTTCGGTAGAGATGGCAATGATTTGCTCTCTTTCAAGAGGAGATATATCTTTTTGGTGATCATTGAGATACTGCCCTACTGATCCGCCCAGATGTTCGGTATCTCTACCTTTTTTGGGTTTCCTGCCAAAGTCACCAAACATTTTTATTGCTGCTTTTTTGTTGTACTTGTTTGCTAGCTTAAAGGTTCCCAAAAGGTGTTTCTGTGTTTTTGAGAATGCCAACTGATTCAGGGGCATGATCAAAGCAACAGAATCTGGTTTAACCCACACTGTGTGAAGTTCTCCACTCTGGCTATCGCGTATTTCAAGTTCAATGGGCTTGTCTTCCATTTCCAGCAGTGTTTCGATGGCTTCTTCGGCCATCATATGCTCATTTTCATGGAGACCTGTGATTTTTCTAAACATATCCGGACTGAGTAGACATGTATAAGACATTGGTAGAGGCACTGCGTGTTCGGGACCTTTATCTACAGCATCTTTAAATCCGGGAATATCTGCATGAGTTTCACAAATTTGAGCAACAAACACTTCTTTCCAGACTGTTTCTATATCTTCTCGCTTGATGGGGTCATCCCAGAAGCGAGTTGGAATTCCGAGGCGAAAGACTCTTTCAATCACATTTCCGGCTTCATCCACTGTTTTCTGAATATAAAAGTTACGGGCATGATCCGGATCATATTTGGTTGCTGAGTTTCTGATTGTCCCGCCGTATGGAGTTTTATGTGGCTCTATCTCGCCATCTTCTCCCTCGAGGGTAAATCTTGCTTCATGGGCTGGTTTCGCTGTTGTATGAATTTTATGGAATGCTCCATCAACCTGCAGAGGAATGTCTTCCTCTAGAGACTCAGTATATGTATCATTTAACATCTCTGTTTTACTAAGCTCGTATTCTTCCTTTAGGTCTACAGACTCCATAGCCTCAGCAATAGCTTTTTCATATTTCTTAAGTTGCTTTACTGCATCGATAACAATACCGTCGTCGTTTGGAGTTAGTTTGCATTTATCACGTGCAGATTGAACTTTTTGATGAGCTTTATTCAGCTCTTTCAATAAAGTTTCCTTTATAGCGATTTTTGCTTTTTTCTTGGACCAGGAAAAAGAAAGGAATCTTTGCTTTTTCAGTGATTGATTCAGTGATTCAAGATCTTCTGAGGTTTGTGAAATTTTTTCTTCTAATAGCTCTAGGGCAACTTTGTCAAATAAATCTACGGAGGGAGCGATATTTTTAAGTTGTCTGAAGTCTCCTTTCCTGGAGAGCTCTAATGCCTGAAGCTTGTTGGTTAGTTTGGTTTCCATTTGCTGAAGGTCTTCGAAGACGCTGGTTTTTATATTGTAATGATCGTCGGAATTTCCAGGCCCTCCCCAATAAGCAGATGTTCCACTACCTAAATCAGTGAATGCTTTTAGTTTAGATTTTACTTCAGATAGGATTGTTTCTGTTTCTGCAATTTGTTGAGTGATGTTAATGTCATCTCCACTCGTATGAGGGTTGTACTCACAACAAGCAATGGCTGGGGGAGTTATTTGGGCGAGAGTTTCCAGTGCTGCTATATCACCGGAGGTAACAGGTGCTTGTTCATGTGGCTGTCTATTTTGTAGGTCGAGGATATCCTCGGGCTTGATAGGCCCTGTTGGGCGCCTGCCCGCCATTAGCGTGACCGTATTTTGCATCATCATTTCTGCAGATGATTTATAGTTTTGAACTTGCTGAGTAACTATTTGTTTGAGATCAGCCTTTGATACATTACCTGAAGATAACTCGTGGAGAACCTTATGTTTTACTGATTCCCATTCTGTTTTTGGAACATTGTTTTCTTTCAGTATTTTATCAACAGAAGATGAGTATTTGGCAATAAGAGCCTCTTTATTACCTGATGACTTAACAAAAATTTTTACTTCATTATCACTTGAGTCATCTATTTCCTGGTCTGAGTTAGAGCTAACTTCAGTACCAGAATCAATGCCACTATCGCCTCCTTCTTCATTAACAATAACAAACTGAACTTTGATACTCTCATGTGAATCTGTATGAATATTTTCATCACTGCTTATTCCACTATCGGATACTGAATCCACAACAATTGATTTATCGGCACTTATAAGACCTTGTTCGGCTAAGGTTCTGCGCATTGCTGGTCCAAGGGATTGCATTACGATTTGGTCTATCTCACGTTGCATTTCTTCCTTGGTGACATCATCAACTTGTTCTTTTATTTCATCTAGCTCTCTGCGCAGTTCTTGGTGAACTCTCTTTTTTACTGGGCGCTTAATGCCGCTAAGAGATTGGAGAAGATCATTATTACCACTAGTATTTTCTCTGTCTTCATCATCTGATGATATTGGGACACTATGTGATCTCATGAAATGTTGTGGCTTGTTTCTTTTCTTATGCTCTTGTTTTGCAGGAAAATCATCAGCCTCATCTATAGAGTCATATGAAAACTTTCTTATAGATTTTGGCGGTTCTTGATAATCTCTTAGAGATGCTTGGGGATAGGCTTCCAGGTCACTTTCTGCGTTATCATCAGTGGTTGCCCGATAGTCATCTGAATAATCCTCTGAGAAGCCCTCTCTTTCAGAAAGACTGGACAAAGTACTTCTTGGAGTTGACAGGGAATCATTGCGAAAGCGAGGTTCATTATCTAATTGCAGTGGTGAGAGAGTTGGTGACAATGGTGGAGAAAAGACATCGCTATCGCCTTCATCACTGGAAAACTCGTTATCCTCTGGGTCATAGTCTTGACTGCCGGTAGAGCTTTTTCTGTTCTCAAATATTGATAAGGAAGAGCTTTCTGAACTTGTTGAAGACAAGCGTTTTCGTGGAAATCCTGTAGGTGCTGCATCGCTGTAAGGCTCGATAGAAGGTGTTTTATTGAAGTCAGGAATACCTTCTGTAACATCACTTGCAAATGCTGGGGGTACAGATGCTGTTAAACCCTTTGAGCTTGTAGGAACAAACAAACTGTTATCTTTGTCTTCAGATGAGAAATTCTCTTCGAAGGTTATATGATCTCTGACATCTTCATTTTCGGGTAACGGGCTTGATGAAGCGGCCAGTCCACCTTGAACAGGCATAAATAGGACATCCTCAGATTTCCCGCGCTGATGTGAAGATTGGGGTGGATCACTTAGATCAATAAGGTCTTGCTGCTGGGTTTGCGGCCTTTCGAAAGGAGGAGGTGAAGGTTTCGTATGTCTTCTTGGGGATGTTTGAGGTGTTTGAGTTATGGTTTCCGTGGGAGTTTTATGTGTGGTTCTTCTTCTTCTCAGAGTCCTCCTGACCCGCATGTGAGTCTGATTATCTGGTTTGGGAATATTACGTTGTCCCGATGATGAAGAAACAAGTCTGCCCCAAAGGGTTTTGATTGGTTTGATTATGTAATCTGAAGCAAAATCTCTCAGGCTTCCAAATACTTTTTTGACTGGAATCAAAATCTTCATCCCCTCTCCCTGGATTCAGCAACTCCCTAGTAGCCTTTATGGTAGGCATATCTCCTCGCTATCTTGAGTATTTGCCGGAAGGGTGGCGGGATAGTGTCCCCTCAAAAAAAAAGCGGGCTATAAGCCCGCTTTTTCGTCAATCAGATGAACCTGGTCAGTCCTGGGCCTCGATTGACTTGGTGATGTACCACTGCTGAGAAATGGACAGCAGGTTGTTGGTTACCCAGTACAGTACCAGACCGGCAGGGAACCACAGGAAGAAGAAGGTAAAGATCACCGGCATCAGCTTCATCACACGAGCCTGCATGGGGTCAGGAGGTGTTGGAGAAAGAAGCTGCTGTGCGAACATGGAAGCACCCATGATCAGCGGCAGAATGAAGTAGGGGTCCATCTGGGACAGATCGTGAATCCAGCCCAGCCATGGAGCATGGCGCAGTTCCACAGATTCAATCAGTACCCAGTACAGGGCAATGAATACCGGCATCTGAACCAGGATTGGCAGACAGCCACCCATTGGGTTGACCTTCTCATCCTTGTACAGCTTCATCATGGCCTGGGACAGCGCCTGCTTGTCTTCTCCATGCTTCTCTTTCAGAGCCTGCATCTTCGGAGAGATCTTGCGCATCTTGGCCATAGAGGTGTAGCTGGCCTTCGACAGCGGGAAGAACAGACCCTTCACGATTATGGTCAGGGTAATAATGCTCCAACCCCAGTTACCCAGTACGGAGTGGATGTAGCTGAGCAGCAGGAACAGTGGCTTGGCAAACCACCACAGCATGCCGTAATCGATGGTCAGATCCAGACCCTGAGCCAGAGATTCGAGTACTTCCTGGTTCTTTGGACCTGCGTAAAGAGTGGCTCCAACAGTCTCTGTCTGGCCGGGAGCAACTTCAACAGTCGGCTCGACCACGCTGATTATGTTATCGCCCTTGTAAACACGAGTCTGGAAGGTATTTACTTGGTTCTGGTTAGGCACCCAGGCAGTTACGAAGTAGTGCTGCACGATAGCGGCATAGCCACCCTTGACCTTTTCCTTGAAGGGAGAGTCAGTGAAATCAGAGAAATCCAGTTTCTCGTAGTGCTTCTCTTCGGTTTTAACAGCAGCACCCAGATAGGTGTTGATATTACCGGAGCTGCTGATTTCACGGCTTGGGTCTTCAGTGTTGTCACGCTTCAGCTGGCTGTAGAAATTCCCTCTCCAGGTGCTGTCGCTGTTGTTCTGAATCCGGTAATCAACCTTGACCTGATAGGTTCCCTTGGTGAAGACGAAGCGTTTGGTGATATTGACACCATTATCTGCCTTCAGGGTCAGGTCAACATTCAGCTCCTGGCTGTTACCCAGGGAGTAAGATGTTTTGGCTGAGTTGTAGACAGGCTTGCCAAGGCGGTCAGGACCATTTGCGCCGGTCAGACCACTCTGGGCGATAAAAGTACGATGAGCGGTATTTTCCAGCAGTACGAAAGGTTCTGTCTGGCCTTTGACTCGTGGATACTTTGGAAGCTCGATACGGACAATGTCACCACCACGGGTATCAATTGTCATGATCAGGGTGTCGGTGGTTACAGTGACCAGTTCAGCAGAAGGCGCTGAGTCGTTGGTGTCAGGCAGAGAATCCTGAGCAAGATCTGGAGCATCAGAGGTTGCTGACGTGCTTTGTACAGCAGGAGCACTGGTTGCCGGAAGCTGGGCTTCAGTCTGGCTGACAGCTGGTGGCTGATTGTAGTCCTGGTTCCATTGCAGCACCGTCAGGTATCCCACAACAACCAGACCCGCGATTAAGAGGGTGCGTTGCAAATCCATGATTTAATGGCCATCGAAACGGTTGGTAGTGTCCGGTTCCGCCTTATTCATTGTCTGACTGCCTTTGCACGAAGGTACAGGATCGTAGCCTCCCTGGTGCCACGGATGGCAGCGAAGAAGTCGTCGACAGGAGAAATAACCGCCTTTGAGGAGCCCGTGAACGGTGATGGCTTCCCTGGCATAGGAGGAGCAGGAAGGGGAAAAACGGCAGTGGCTGGCCATAAGGGGGCTGATTCCGTACTGGTAACCCCTTATCAGTAACAGAACTAAAGACCTGAGCGGATTAAACATGTTCTGTACCTTTTTTATATGGCTAACCCCTGCGGAGGATTAATCTACAGGGGTTCGTGCCTTGGCAGGAGCTTTGGTGCCCGGCCTGGTTTGGCTCGTATCACGTTGTCCTGACCTTTTTTTAACGCGCAACCACTGCTTGTCTAGCAGGCTGTGCAGTTGCCTGTTATCAAGTTCACCCAGGCCCTTCCGAGCAAGGACAACATAGTCCAGCTCCGGAAGACTGTTCTGACTCAGTCGAAATGTTTCCCTGATAATGCGTTTGACCTTGTTACGGGCAACCGCAGTACGAATGTTCTTTTTGGCAATGACCAGACCCAGTCGAGGAATACCAAGGGTGTTCCTTCTTGCCAGGATAAGAAGATTTTTGTCGGAAACTTTTATCTCAGCTTTGTCAAAGACCCGTTTGAACTCAGATGCCTTCAGCAGCCTAAGGTTACGGCTGAACCCGAAGATCATATGCAGGCCTGAGAGCTATTAAGCGGACAGACGCTTACGGCCCTTGGCGCGACGGCGAGCCAAAACGGCACGGCCATTCTTGGTGGCCATACGGGAACGGAAACCGTGAGTACGCTTACGCTTCAGAACGCTAGGCTGAAAAGTTCTTTTCATGGTGATATCTACCCTTGGTGTTTCACTCGGAAACTATGAAAAAGGAAAATGACGCGCAATTTTAGGGAATACAGGAAATAGCGTCAATTTAAAAGATGTATATGGGGCACACAATTTGACATGGGTTGGTGGAAATCAACGGGCTGTTACAATTATTTTTGGATCATTCGTACCATTTTTCTCCAAAAATGTAACCACGAACCCTCGGTTTTCATTTAGCTGGTTTGTGAAATGTTCACAGATTACGGGGCTGGAATAGCCCTCTATCATGGGCTTTCTGGTCATATTTATCTTTTTACTAAGTAATTGTTCAGGTGGTTTTGCACAGAGATATCCACAGGTTGTGATATTTCCTCTCATCCCCTTTCGGTGTTATGCCTGGTCATTAACTACATGAAAAAAGTAATAAAAAATTAATATTCCCATCAAACATCGTTATTAACGGTGTGGATAACATTTTCTTAACGGGATAAAATGGTGTAACTATCAATATTTATATAGACAACTGTCGTTCAATGACCGGAGTTATCCCAGTGCCTCGTGAACTCTGGCAAAAGTGCATGGAAATCCTTCAGGATGAATTGCCTTCACAGCAATTCAATACCTGGTTGCGCCCGTTAAAAGTCATGGCAGACCACGATGAGTTGTGTCTTCTGGCGCCAAACCGGTTTGTCCTCGATTGGGTTAAAGACAAGTACTTGCCTCGTATCGAAGAAGTTTTAGTCGAACTGTCAGACGGTAACCCTCCAGCGATTGCTCTTGGGGTCAGTAACCGTCGGCCTTCTTTTGGTGGTTTTCGCGGGCAGTCGTCCAGAGGACGTAGCCTTGCTGCAGGCAATTCCCGTAGCAGCTCTTCCACGTTGTCATCGGCAAACTCTCGCTCGGCTTCTTTGAGGAACCGTCTCAGTCAAACAGACCATGACGACTCGCCTGAGCATAATGGCCAGACCAATCTGGATCTTTCCAGTCATCAAGCGCTGCCGGTTTCTGAAAGCAAGAGTGAGGCACTCTCTTCTTCCAGATCCACAAAAACCGCAGCTGAGCTGGAAAAGGAACTGGCTGGTGAAGGTGAAGTCAGTGATAATGAACGCGGTGTTACTCACGCGCCAGTTAGACGACAGATTTCTGATAATCCGCTAAGGAAAAAAGCTGATAATCTGGAACCTGTTTCTTCACAATCAGTTATTTCCGTTGCATCTGATCAGGAACCTGTTGCTCAGCACAGAATTCAACAGGGGTATGCTGAATCCCGGCCAATCCCTTCCTCTCCTCCGCGTCCCCGTCAGGAACGCACTGTGGAAGTGGAAGGAAGTATCAAGCATACAAGTTCTCTGAACCGAACTTTTATCTTTGATTCCTTTGTTGAAGGTAAATCAAACCAGCTTGCACTGGCAGCAGCGCGACAGGTTGCTGAGAACCCTGGGGCTGCTTATAACCCGCTCTTTTTGTACGGCGGTGTTGGTTTGGGTAAAACCCACCTTATGCATGCTGTGGGTAACGCCCTGGCTCGACAAAATGCTGATGCCAAGATTGTCTATCTGCATTCAGAGCGTTTTGTTGCTGACATGGTGAAAGCAATACAGCTGAACGCTTTTAATGATTTCAAGCGTTATTACCGTTCTGTTGATGCACTGCTGATTGATGACATCCAGTTTTTTGCTGGCAAGGAGCGCTCTCAGGAAGAGTTCTTCCATACCTTTAATGCGTTGCTTGAAGGTGGTCAGCAGATGATTCTGACCTGTGACCGTTATCCAAAAGAGATATCCGGTCTTGAAGAGCGGTTGAAATCACGTTTCGGTTGGGGACTGACAGTTGCGGTTGAACCGCCGGAACTGGAAACCCGCGTTGCCATTCTTATGAAGAAGGCTGAGCAGGCTAAAGTTGATTTACCCCATGAATCAGCCTTCTTTATTGCACAACGTATTCGCTCCAATGTTCGTGAGTTGGAAGGTGCTCTTAAACGAGTGATTGCCAGCGCCCACTTTATGGGTCGCAAAATTGATATTGACCTGATTCGTGAATCTCTGAAAGACCTGTTAGCTTTACAGGATAAGCAAGTCAGTATTGACAATATCCAGCGAACTGTTGCGGAATACTACAAGATTAAAATTTCGGACATACTGTCTAAGAGGCGCAGTCGTTCTGTTGCCCGCCCAAGGCAGATTGCCATGGCTCTGTCGAAGGAACTGACAAACCACAGTTTGCCGGAAATTGGTGACGCCTATGGAGGGCGTGACCATACAACAGTGTTACACGCTTGTCGCAAGGTGAAACAACTGTGTGAAACGGATAGTGAAATAGCCGAAGATCACAAGAATCTGCTTCGGTCACTCACCAGTTAACTTATCCAATGACTGACGAATTTCCTTAGCTAGAGGCGAGAAAGGAAACAATGAAATTTACCATTAACCGGGAAGCCCTGCTTAAGCCACTGCTGTTGGTTGCTGGAGTCGTTGAACGCAGGCAAACACTGCCCGTACTGTCCAATGTCTTGCTGGTAGTTGAAGGCGACACCCTGTCTCTGACCGGTACCGATCTGGAAGTAGAACTGGTTGGCCGTGTACATCTGGATAAACCAGCAGAAAGTGGTGAGATTACTGTTCCTGCCCGGAAGTTAATGGATATCTGTAAGTCTCTCCCGGAAGACAGCGAGATTACCTTCCAGGTAGAAGAGCAGCGAGTGATTTTCCGTTCCGGACGTTCTCGCTTCACTCTGTCCACTCTGCCTGCCAATGAATTCCCGAGCATTGAAGAAGAGTCTGGCTCTTTCTCTTTCTCCGTGAATCAGTCTCGCCTGCGTCGCCTGATCGACCGTACTGGTTTCGCCATGGCTCAGCAGGATGTTCGCTATTACCTGAACGGCATGCTGCTGGAGGTTCGTGAGCATGCCCTGCGTTCCGTTGCCACCGATGGCCACCGTCTGGCCATGTGCACCGTTGATGCTGATATCAGCCAGCAGGAGCGCCACCAAGTCATCGTTCCCCGTAAGGGTATTCTGGAGCTGGCGCGTCTTCTGACTGAAGGTGAAGAGATTGTGAATATCACTCTCGGTGCCAACCATATCCGCGCGACCACAGGTGATTTTATTTTCACCTCCAAACTTGTTGACGGTAAGTTCCCGGATTATGAGCGTGTTCTGCCCCGCGGCGGAGATAAGTTTGTTATAGGCGATCGTCAGACCCTGCGTTCTGCCCTGAACCGCGCGGCTATTCTCTCCAATGAGAAATACCGTGGTATTCGCCTGATTCTGGATCAGAATACTGTCAAGATCATGGCGAACAACCCAGAGCAGGAAGAAGCAGAGGAAGAGGTAACTGTAAACTTTGACGGTGGCTCTCTCGAAATTGGCTTCAACGTAAGCTATTTGCTGGATGTTCTCTCTGTTCTTGGTGGTGATGCAGTTAAGCTGATTCTCTCTGATCCAAACAGCAGTGCTCTGATTGAAGAGCCTGAGAACAGTGATTCAGTTTACGTTGTAATGCCCATGCGTCTGTAATGTCCTCATTGCAGACAGTTAAGGTTACGGATATTAGAAACCTGGTATCCGTAACACTCCTCCCCTCCCCGACCATTAATATTATCCATGGTGCCAATGGCAGCGGTAAGACCAGTATTTTGGAAGCCATTTACTTTCTGGGTATGGCTCGTTCCTTTCGGTCGTTGAGAATTAAGCCTGTGGTAAGGAATGGCCAGCCTGCGGCCACTGTCTTTGGTAAGGTGGCTAGCGAAAAGGCCAACTGGTCTATTGGGGTAAGTCGTGATCTTGAGTCGAATTTTCGAATCCAGATAAATGGTGAATCTTACAAACTCACTTCTTCCCTTGCCTCTATTCTTCCTCTGCAGGTTATTAACCCGGATACCTTTCGGTTGCTTGAAGGATCACCCAAAGATCGACGCCAGTTTCTGGATTGGGGAGTGTTCCACGTAGAACATCGATTCCTGGATGTTTGGAAAAGATTACAGAAAGCAATGAAACAGCGGAATGCATTGCTCCGTCATGGTAAAATAAGCGGTTCATTGCTTGAAGTCTGGGATCAGGAGTTTGCTCAAAATGGCAAACTTATTGACGAATTTCGGAAAAAATACTTCGATCTTCTCAATCCGGTGTTCGATAAAGCAATTCAGAACCTCTGTGGTGTTGAAGGTGTTCAGCTGACTTACCAGAGAGGCTGGGATAAAGAGAGTGATCTTTCAGATGTTTTGATAAGGTCGCTTTCCCGTGATTCAGAAGCCGGATATACCCAATGGGGTCCTCATCGGGCGGATATAAGGGTGAGATACAAAGGTGTGGCTGCAGTAGACAGCCTATCCAGGGGGCAGCAGAAAATCGTTGTTTGTGCTCTTAAACTTGCCCAGGGAATGTTGTTCTCCAGCCTTAATAACCATGGTTGTGTCTATCTTATTGATGACCTGCCATCTGAGCTCGATTTCCAGCACCGGCAGAGACTCTGTCAACTGCTCGAAACAATGAATTCACAGGTGTTTATAACCTGTGTAGAAAAAGATTCTCTGGGCTCCATATGGAGTCCGAATACAGAAGTAAAAATGTTCCACGTAGAACATGGAACGCTAATTGAAGATGCCGCCGAAGATCTGGAGCAGCATCTAAGGTCTGCCGGGGCTGCTGTATTGCCCTGATATGTGTAGACGAAGGATAACTTAACCAAACGCTGCCAGCTGGACCGGGAAGAGACAGCCATGAGCGAAAAGATATTTCCGGGAAATATCTTCATGGACAGATCGTCACCGGTTGGATATGCGCGGTTCTATTGGAGAGTGGCGGAATGAGTGATCAAACTTACAACGCATCAAATATCAAGGTGTTAAAAGGGCTGGATGCAGTCCGGAAGCGCCCTGGTATGTATATCGGAGATACGGATGATGGAACCGGTCTCCATCACATGGTCTTTGAGATTGTTGATAACTCAATCGACGAAGCCCTGGCGGGTCATTGCTCAGCAATAGATGTCATTATTCATCCAGATGAGTCTGTAACCGTTCGGGATGATGGTCGTGGTATTCCAACAGATATCCACGAAGAAGAAGGCGTGTCGGCTGCAGAAGTTATTATGACGGTTCTGCACGCTGGCGGTAAGTTTGACGACAATACCTACAAGGTATCTGGTGGTCTGCATGGCGTGGGTGTATCCGTTGTAAACGCCCTTTCCCGCGAGCTCCGGATGACCATTCGCCGGGCCGGTAAGGTACATCAGCAGATTTATGATCATGGTGTTCCCCGCGCACCCCTGGACGTTGTTGGTGAAACGGATCAAACGGGTACTGCTGTCACATTCTGGCCTTCTGAAGACACCTTCAACAATATCCACTACAGCTACGATATTCTCGCCAAGCGGCTGAGAGAACTCTCTTTCCTGAACTCAGGGGTATGCATCAACCTGAAGGATGAGAGAGATGGCCGTGAAGACCAGTTTATGTATGAAGGTGGTCTGAAGGCGTTTGTTGAATACCTTAATCAGAATAAAACAGCTGTTAATAAAGTTTTCCACTTCTCCACGCAGCACGAAGATGGCGTAGGTGTTGAGGTTGCCATGCAGTGGAACGATGGCTTCCAGGAAGGTATCCACTGCTTTACTAACAACATTACTAACAGGGATGGTGGTACCCACCTGGCTGGTTTCCGCTCTGCCCTGACTCGAACTCTGAATAATTACATTGAGTCTGAAGGTATAGCCAAGAAGCAGAAAGTAGGCACAACTGGCGATGATGCCCGGGAAGGCCTTACTGCCATTATTTCGGTAAAAGTACCTGATCCCAAGTTTTCATCTCAAACAAAGGATAAACTGGTTTCTTCCGAGGTGAAGACAGCGGTAGAGCAGGAGATGGGTAAGGCCCTATCCGAGTTCTTGGTCGAAAACCCACAGGAATCCAAGCTTGTTGTAAACAAGATGCTGGATGCTGCCCGTGCCCGTGAGGCTGCCCGTAAAGCCCGGGAAATGACGCGTCGTAAAGGTGCTCTGGATATTGCCGGTCTGCCAGGAAAGCTGGCTGACTGCCAGGAGAAGGATCCTGCCCTCTCCGAACTGTACATAGTGGAGGGTGACTCTGCGGGCGGTTCAGCCAAGCAGGGGCGCGATCGTAGAACTCAGGCCATTCTGCCGCTGAAAGGGAAAATCCTTAACGTCGAGAAGGCTCGTTTCGACAAGATGCTCTCTTCCCAAGAAGTAGGTACTTTGATTACAGCTTTGGGTTGCAGCATTGGTTTAGAAGAGTTCGATCCAGAAAAGTTACGTTACCACAGTATCATTATCATGACCGATGCTGATGTCGATGGTGCGCACATTCGGACACTGTTATTGACGTTCTTCTTCAGGCAAATGCGGGATCTAATCGAACGTGGGCATATCTTTATTGCCCAGCCTCCACTGTACAAAGTGAAGCGAGGAAAACAGGAACAGTACCTGAAAGACGATGAAGCGCTCCAAGAACACCTGACTACAGTTGCGCTGGAAGGCGCAAGCTTGCATGTAAATGAAGATGCTCCAGGGCTTGCGGATGAACAGCTTGAATCTCTGGTTTATGAGTTCCGAAGCGTTCAAGCAATTATTGAACGTTTATCACGCCTCTATCCAGCGAAGGTTCTGCAACAACTGATTTACTCTCCAAAGCTGACAGAAGATAATCTGAAAGACAGAGCGATCGTAGAGAAATGGGTGAATGAGCTGAATGACACCTTGGTAAACAAAGTGTCCAACGGTGACAAGATCAGTATGCGCCTGATCGAAGATCCTGAGATGCACAGCTATCTTCCAGAAGTCACAGTCTATGCTCATGGCCTCGAAACTGTTTATCTGTTCCAGCAGGAGTTCTTCTCCTCGAATGATTATGCCGCCATTATCAAGCTGGGTGAGAAACTCAACGGCTTGGTTGAGAACGGTGCATTCGTGAAGAAAGGTGAGAGAAATCAACCGGTTGACAGCTTTGAGCAAGCTCTGAACTGGCTGATGAATGAGTCTACCAAGCGCCATGGCATTCAGCGCTATAAGGGTCTGGGTGAAATGAACCCTGATCAGCTCTGGGAAACGACTATGGATCCTCTTAACCGCCGTATGCTCAAGGTTAGTGTTGAAGATGCTATTGCGGCAGACCAGATCTTCACCACCTTGATGGGCGATGCGGTCGAACCTCGTCGTGACTTTATTGAGAGTAACGCTTTGAAGGTTGCTAACCTCGACGTTTAATAATGAAAAAGAGCCGGTTTTGACCGACTCTTTTATATAACAGGTTGATGTAAATGGGTGATTTTCAGGCATTTATCAAGTCAGAACTCAATGAAGCACAGGAAGTCCTGAGCAAGTTCCTGGCTGACGAAAACCAGTTAGTAAAGATTCAAAATGCGGCAGAGCTGATAGCTGAATCTTTCAAAGCGGGTGGTAAGGTGATGTCTTGTGGCAACGGTGGATCTCACTGTGATGCCATGCACTTTGCTGAAGAGCTGACAGGGCGCTATCGGGAAAACCGACCTGGTTACGCTGGAATTGCGATTTCAGATCCCAGCCACCTGTCCTGCGTCAGCAATGATTTCGGCTATGAGCACGTCTTCAGCCGCTATCTCGAAGCTGTTGGTCGTTCTGGAGATGTTGTGCTGGGAATCAGCACCAGTGGAAACTCCGGCAATATTATCCGGGCATTTGAAGCAGCTCAGGCCAAGGGAATAAAGACTATTGCCCTGACCGGCAAGGACGGGGGAAAGATGGCAGGAATGGCGGATATTGAGATCTGTGTCCCTCACTTCGGGTATGCTGACCGGATCCAGGAAGTCCATATTAAAGTTATCCACATTTTAATTGGCTTAATTGAAAAGCTAATGGAATAAGTAAAAATTAATCCTTATAAAACCGGGCATTAGCCCGGTTTTTTTGTGGTCAGAATATCTAACAAGGTTGTTAATAATCTGAGGAAAAAAACAGAAATTGCTGTCAAAAGCTGTACAAAGGAATATATATAGCAAGGATAGCGATATGTTTAATATGAGTGATGGGCAGGTGCTAACCGGAAGAGAACAGCTTCAGCGCCAGCCTTTAAGAAAACCTACCAAACCCGACCAAATCAGAACCTTTCAGCAGTATCAGGTTCAACATCATCCTGCACAGATTTCTGTTGGAGCTGTCGGCAGGCAGCTCTCAGATGAGGATAGAAAGCTGCTGGATAAGTATGAAGTCACATCAGATTTCCTCCTGGATGAATTCAAAAGAGGATGCGCTGAGTCACGTAAGAGGAATAGCTCAGGAGAATCAAAGGTGGTCCACGGCTTGATTGTAGGCAGTGTATATATGTCATCAGGCTTGTTGCCAGCAATAGGGGTTGAGGCAGCTATTAATGTTGGAACACCACTCTTGTCTGGAGGTGTTCGTTATGTAAAAAGTCGATACAAGGGTGAGGTTGCGGTGTGCGACAGAGTTATTCAGTTACAGAAAGCAGAGCTTGAAGGCTTTGAAGAGAGTTCTGATAAGCAGCATAAAGCCTTAAAACGATGCAGGGACGATCTTGAAGATTGGTTTAGGGATGAAGATTGGTTTGAGGGAGATTTTGACGAGAAGAGCCTCAAAAAAATGAAGGTAGAAAACCAACAAAACTGGGATGAAGATATCGAGAAAGTAAGTGAATACGAAGACAAGATTCAAGTCGCTTGTTTTGAAGCCAGTGCAAACGGTGAATGCACTGAAGAAACTCCAGATGGAAGTGCTGAAACTCAAACACAAATTAAAGTGTATGAAGCTACACAGGAGTATCATAAGGAAGGATGTCGCAACGCTGAAGAAGTGGATAATTTTATAAGAGCTTATCCATATTTAGCAGGCGAGATGAATCATCTTCTTGAGCAGGAAGAGATTTGTCATACGCAATTAAGGGAGCTAACTAGTGATCGAGAAAAGCTGTTGCTGATCAAGCAAAGGATGTGACCCCTTCGATTGGAAAAGGGGTCATCATACGCTCAATGAGGAAGGTAAGTACCGAGCCAATCCTTGATCTCATTTGTAAGCTCAAGAGTGCTCTTATCTGTTGAGGAGATGGCTGGTCCAATACGAACTGTAATTTCACCAGGACGCTTCAACCACTTATCAGCGGGCCAATAACGTCCTGCGTTATGTGCAAGTGGAAGAACACAGGCCTCCGAGTGTCTTGCCAAAGCCGCTGTTCCCCGGTTGATCCTGCCAAGTTTTGGCCAGCGATGGCGAGTGCCTTCAGGGAAGATCAGTACCCAGTAATTTTCATTCAGACTATCGGTGCCCTTCTCTATCACCTGCTGGATAGCTGAACGGGAATCCTTCCTGTTGATAGGGATTGGTGATAAGCGTTTGAAAGCCCAGCCAAAGAAAGGAATTGAAAGCAGCTCTTCCTTGATCACTGTGGATTGAGGCGAAAACAGAACCTGCAGAAAGAAAGTTTCCCAGGGGGACTGGTGGTTACTGGCAATAATGCAGGGTTTATCAGGAATGTTATCCACACCTTCTACACGCCATGTAATACCACAGATATAGCGACATAAGTTGATAGATACAATCGCCCAGTTCCTGACAAAGAAAGGGTGGCACTTATGCTTGGGGATAAAAGGAACGGTTGTGATAATCAATATGGACCACAGAATTGTCCACAGGGTAATCACAATGTAAAACAGTATGGTTCTTGGCCAGAGCAGCAGTTCTTTCATCTTTACTCAGTCCCTGATAACAGACTTCGAAAACGCAAGGAGGTTATCGAAAATAGCAACATCGTTGAGACCCATACCTGAGCTCAGAGTTCGCATACCTTTTCCGGATTTTACCAGCACAGGGAGGCAATCACAGGAACGGGCTACTTCGATATCTTTGGCACTATCCCCAACAAACCAGGCTCCAGCAGAGCTGACATCAAGCTCCTTCTCTATCTGACGAACAAGCCCAGGCTGTGGTTTCCGGCAATCACAGTTATCAACAGGAGTATGTGGGCAAAACTTAATGCACGCGATGCTGCCGCCCTGCTCTTCTACAAGTCCAAGCATTTTGCCATGCATATCATTGAGCGTTTGCTGTGAGTAATATCCTCTGCCCAGGCCGGACTGATTGGTAGCAACTGCAATGGTAAAGCCGGCTTTGGAAAGGTTGGCTATAGCCTCGATACTACCGGGAACTGGCTGCCACTCATCTACCGACTTAATGTAATTGTCTGAATCCTCGTTAATAACGCCGTCGCGATCGAGAATGATCAACTTCATCTAATAGATGTCCATAGAGTGGCTTAAGGGGGAAATAATAAATAAAAAATGCGGCCGTAGCCGCACTTTTTCTTATGGAGGGCTGTGCCCTCCTGTGCTCAGCATGCCATTATCCAGAAATCCTATAGAGTATCTGTTGGCATTCTGAGCCTTTTTGTAACGATTAGCTCGTTTGTAACAGGGAAATGTCTGCAACATGCATGAACAGGTTATGAAGTTGCTTCAGCAGAGCATAACGGTTCAGCTTCACCTGCTCGTCCTCTGCATTCACCATAACCTGATCAAAGAATGTATCAACCGGGTTCTTGAGAGTCGCCAGCTTGTTCATCGCAGTGTTGTATTCACCAGCAGCCAGCAGAGGCTCAACATTGCTGCGACACTCAGCCAAAGCAATATCCAGATCCCTTTCTGCAGCTTCCTTCAGCAATGCGCTGTCGACACTGTCAGGAATGACCATATCACCACCCTTGGCAAGGATGTTTGATACACGCTTGTTGGCAGATGCCAGGGCAGAAGCTTCAGGAAGCTCCATAAAGCCAGCAGTGGCGCGAACACGCTTGTCAAAGTCGTAAGGACGGGATGGCTTGAGCGCACGAACAGCAAGGAAGACCTCAACTGCGATCTTCTCATCCTGATACCAGGCGCGGAAACGATCCAGCATAAAGTCGAGAACAGTATCCGCAAGATCAGAACCCGCAGGCAGATCTACACCCTGCTCCTTGTAGCAGGCAATGGATTCATTAATCAGGGCGCGCAGGTCAAGGTTGAGTTTCTTCTCAACAATAATGCGAAGTACGCCGAGTGTCGCACGGCGAAGTGCGAATGGATCCTTGCTGCCAGACGGTGGCTGCTTGATACCAAAGATACCGGTAATGGTATCAATCTTGTCAGCGATAGCTACGGAGCAGCCAGTCAGAGATGCAGGCAGCTCATCGCCAGCGAAACGTGGCATGTACTGTTCGTTCAGTGCACGACTAACGTCGTCATGCTCGCCGTCGTGACGGCCATAGTACATGCCCATGATTCCCTGAAGCTCCGGGAACTCCAGAACCATTTCAGAAACCAGGTCAGACTTACAAAGCTCGCCAGCTCTTTTAGCATTGTCCTTGTTGCCATCTTCCTGCTCGGCAATAAACGCCGACAGAAGTGCGACACGTTCTGTCTTGTCATAAAGAGAGCCAAGAATTGACTGAAAGACGATAGGTTTCAGTTTTTCGCGATTGGCGTTCAGAGTCGTCCTTTTGTCTGTTTCAAAGAAGAAACGGGCGTCAGCCAGTCGTGGACGGATAACCTTTTCATTACCGGAGATAACTTCGGAAGGCTTCTTGCTTTCGATATTAGTGATGGTGATGAAGTAAGGCATCAGCTGACCTTTCTGGTCAACCACATGGAAATACTTCTGATGTTCTTTCATGGAAGAAACCAGAGCTTCAGCCGGTACTTCCAGAAACTCTTCATCAAAGTGGCCTGTCAGCGCGGAGGGCCATTCATTAAGAGAGGCAACTTCATCCAGAAGGTCTTCATCAATAACGGCAACGCCGCCAAGCTTTTCTGCTTCCGCCTTCACCTGAGTCTGAATTGTCTGGCGGCGATCGTCATAATCAACAACAACGTAACCGGTGTCTTTCAGCAGGGACTTGTATTCAGAAGGCTTGTTAATGGTGACATTCTGATTGAAGTGGAAACGATGACCACGGCTGTCACGACCTGATTTCAGATCAAGAATTTCACAATTAACAACTTCTTCACCAAGGAGCGTGACCAGCCACTGAGCAGGACGCACAAACTCTGTACGCTTGTTGCCCCAGCGCATGCGCTTGGGAATTGGCAGCTCGTCGAGAGAAGCCGTAATGATTTCCGGAATCAGATCTTTTGTCGATTTACCCTGTTCAACAGAGCGATAAACCAGCCATGCACCCTTATCAGTCTCGAGGCGCTCAAGTTTGCTGACTTCAACACCACAGGAGCGGGCAAAGCCCTGGCAGGCTTTGGTTGGGTTGCCATCGGCATCAAAGGCAGCCTGTACAGCTGGGCCACGGCGCTCGCTGTTTTTATCTGGCTGACTTGTTTCCAGGTCATTGATCAGCAGAGCCAGACGGCGTGGGGCTGCATAAGGTGTGTAGCTGCTGAACTTCAGACCGGCCATTTCCAGACGAGTGACGATACCGGAAGTAAAAGCATTAGAGAGCTTACGCAGAGCTTTTGGGGGCAGCTCTTCAGTGCCCAGTTCTACCAGAAAATCCTGAGTGGACATCAGTTGCTCTCCTGCTTCATGCTTTCATCTTTCATAAGAAGCTCTTCACGGATTTTGTCATCGGCCAGAGGGAAGCCCAGTTTCTTACGGGCATCAAAGTAAGCCTGAGCGACTGCGCGAGCCAGCGTGCGAACACGCAAAATAAAACGCTGACGTTCGGTCACGGAGATAGCATGGCGGGCATCCAGCAGATTGAATGCATGGGATGCTTTCAGGGTGAACTCGTAAGCTGGCAGCGGCAGGCCAAGTTCAACCAGGCGCCTGGATTCACGCTCAAAGTAGTCAAACTGTTCGAACAGAACCTTGGTGTCGGCATGTTCAAAGTTATAAGTGGACTGCTCGACTTCGTTCTGATGATAAACATCACCGTAAGTCACGTCGCCCTGTGGGCCGCGGGCCCAAATCAGGTCATAAACGCTGTCGACTTCCTGGATATACATGGCCAGACGCTCAAGGCCATAAGTGATCTCACCGGTAACCGGATAGCACTCAAGACCACCGGCCTGCTGGAAGTAAGTGAACTGGGTGACTTCCATACCGTTCATCCAGACTTCCCAGCCAAGACCCCAGGCACCCAGAGTTGGGGATTCCCAGTTATCTTCAACAAAACGGATATCGTGAACCAGTGGGTCGATACCCAGGGCTCTCAGGGAGTCCAGATACAGATCCTGGAAGTTGGCGGGGTTGGGCTTCATCACAACCTGGAACTGGTAGTAATGTTGCAGACGGTTGGGGTTCTCACCATAACGGCCGTCTGTTGGACGACGGCTGGGCTGAACGTACGCAGCGTTCCAGTTTTCTGGTCCGATAGCTCGCAGGAAAGTGGCCGGGTGGAATGTGCCGGCCCCGACTTCCATATCCAGAGGCTGCATCACCACACAGCCGTGGCTTGCCCAGAATTCCTGAAGGGTGAGTATCAGTCCCTGAAAAGTACTGACATCTGGCGCATTCTGATTGGTCACAGTACCACCTCGAGTTAGGTCCAAAGCTCTATAAAGCAAGTTGAACAAGTAAGAATGTAGCGATTATACCCTAGAAGTCCTGTAGAGAGTGGCAGGGAAAGTCCATAGAAATTGAAAGATATATGCCTTGAAGTTCATAAACACGTAAAAATCAGAGAAAAAATCTTAATAATATATCTGATATATGGAGGGTTCTAAGCAAGCACATTGAAAAAGAAAAGTTGGCTATGTGATTTAGTAATTTGCAATAAATAAGTTAGGAAATCGTTTTCTTTGCGGGAATAAACGAACTCCGTGTGGTTTCAGGAAGTATATAAATGTAAATATTGAGCATAAATTAGAACAGTGACCTTTGAGCTGATTGTAAATTCAGGCTGACAAATATAGAGTATGCTCTGTAAGTTGGGCGTTTTTTAAGCAGTATCCGTTCAACTGGGTGTCCGCTATATGCGCCAGTATGCCTGCCGGTTTTGTATACCTGCACGCTGCTAGGGACTCTGACTTACTCTGGGATGGATTGTAAGAGAAGCATAGGCGTCATAGGCGGAGCATCAGATGGTGAGTTCTGTATATCTCCTGACAAAGAAAAACCTACAGGCATCTGTGCTTGAGAAGAGTCTCAGCCATGAGTTTGTGGCTTTCACTCTTCCCCCTTCCCTGATCGAATCTAACCTGGGTGCTTTGTCTGGTCATATTGTGTTGGTGGATAAGGCATCACTGGGTTGCGATGAGTTCACCAGAATTCTTCAACATATATCCGAGAGTGTTGAAGATGTCACCGTTGCCCTGATTAATACCAAGAAAGATCAGGACATGCAGATTATTTCTGACTGCAAAGTGATTAAGGGTGTGTTCTACGAGGATGATTCATTTGAAACACTGGTAAAAGGTATTTACCGGATGATGGATGGCGAATACTGGCTGTCCCGCAAGATAATGAGTGAGCTTCTTGAGCAGCACCGTAAGATTGAGAGTGATCAGTTTGAAGATATGATTGCTGATGCCCGTCTTGATGAGCTTACACCCAGAGAGCTGGAGATTCTAAAACTGGTATCAACCGGGGCGAGTAATACTTTGATTGCGGACAAAGTGTGCCTTAGTAAGAACACCGTAAAAACCCACCTCACAAACCTCTACAGAAAACTGGATATCAACAACCGAACCCAAGCGACAATCTGGGTAAAGGAAAACCTGCCAGGGTCGTCTGCGGGGGTTGGATGAAGTGTGTTATCAAGCAAGTACTGATCTTCTCACTTATATTCCTGCTGCCGCTTTCAGCTGTCTCTGATGATCCTGTACTGAAAAGAGATGAACCCGATAATGGGTTAAAAGGTCTCGTTATTGACCGAACCCTAACCCCGCCTGGACGTCGCTTTTATCGGGAGTTCGCAAGGCTATGGTGGGAACAGGATAAGTCTGTTCCTGGAAACCTGGTGGTTAGAGAGCTTCCCAGTGCTCTGAGAGGCAGCCAGATTGCTATCGTTTACAACAGAAAACCAATCTATGGGACTGTCTTAAGTCCCGCTCGCACAGACATCGAAACTAAAGCCCATTTGGCTGTCAATGCAGCGGAACAGAAGCTACAAATGATTCAGTTATCAAATTTGTTTGATAACAACCCGGATTTGGCAAAAGACGAGTTCTAAATTTCAGATTTGATGTTCCCGAGGAGAGTAGTTTGGGCAAATCATCAGTTATATCGCTTTTACTAGGAGTCGCTGCCTCATTCACTCAAGCCAGCGAATTGATTTATACCCCGGTCAACCCTTCTTTCGGGGGAAACCCGGCCAACGGGGCTTATCTTTTGGGTGGCGCTCAGGCGCAAAACGACACCAAAGCAAAATCATCTTCAAATAGCTTCAATCAGACCAGTGAACTTGATCGCTTTAATAGTTCTCTGCAATCCCGGCTGTTAAGTCAAATGTTGGCGGACCTTGGGCAAGGAAAAAACAACAATGGTCGTTTGGAAACCGATGACTTTCTGGTTGTGATCACTCAGGGAGGTAGTGGCGATCTTGTTGTTCAGACAACAGATAAAAATACCGGAGAGAGTACTGAAATTGTTGTTAACGGGCTTATTAACTAGGTCGCACATCAGGAATATGAAGGCTGTGTAAAAGATGGTTCTTGCAGTAAAAAGAATACTAACAATGTTGTTTATCGCAGCTCTAATAAGTGGCTGTGCAGGTAACCCTGTTACCGGAAAACCTCTGGGTGGAAAAAAACCGACCCTGATGCCACGAAGCTCAACCTTTCAGGATTTAAAGGCCCTTCCCAAACCGGCAGGCAAAATTATTGCTGCGGTGTATGGTTTTCAGGATCAGACCGGGCAGTATCGTCCTGCTCCTGCCAGCAACTTCTCGACGGCTGTTACCCAGGGGGCAACAGCAATGCTGAATACGGCTCTCAAGGACTCTGGCTGGTTTATTCCCCTTGAGCGTGAAGGGCTACAGAATGTTCTGACTGAGCGAAAAATTATTCGTGCCGCCAATAAAGAGAGGGAAGTGCAAAACGCCAACCTCCCCCCCTTGTCATCCGCGAGTGTGTTGCTGGAAGGGGGAATCATTGCCTATGAAAGCAACACCCGTACAGGTGGAGTGGGAGCCAAGTACTTTGGTATTGGTTTTTCGGGGAAATACCGGCAGGATCAGGTGACTATCAACCTCCGTGCCGTCGATATCTATTCTGGTCAAATTTTGCACAGTGTTAATGTCACAAAAACAATACTTTCCCACGAGCTGCAGGCGGGTATCTACCGATTTATAGAGTACAAGAGGCTATTGGAGACCGAAGGCGGTTATACGAATAATGAACCTGTACAGATGCTGGTCATGTCGGCAATAGAGGCAGCAGTTATTCATATGATCACCGAAGGAATTCAAGATAATTCCTGGAGGCTGGGGAAACCTGAAGATATGAATAATCCGGTAATTCAGGCCTATATGCAGGAAGCATCACCATCTCTGTAATGGGCCTGTCAGCATGGTATAAAAACGACAAAAAAATTCTAACCATCTTCTTCCGGCTACCACAAGAATAAAACTGACCCTGTTGCTAAGTGCAGATCACCCCTTTGGGTGAGGCAGCCGCATAACTGATTTCACCCACATTGGCGATGTCTGGCTGTACTGCTTTTTGCAGAATAGTAACCGGATACATATAGGCTTTAAGTTCGGGATGACCATTGGTGCACAAACTTGTTCTGACAGGCTTGATCATGCTTAGCTCTCTGGCAAATGCCGGTGGGTGGGAAGATCTGGACAGCTGGAACGAGCTGGAAGGCTGGAATGAGATCCCTGACCCAACCGAAAACATTGGCAAAGCCTGGCAGGATGGCTCTGACAACAATCTCAATCTGACACAGACCGGTGATGGAAACCTTTACCGCAGCATGCAGCAAGGGCAGGAAAACGAAATAGCTGCATCACAGTCTGGCTATCAAAACGCAATTACTGTCTGGCAGGCGGGCGTTGGTAACACAGCGATACTGAATCAGACAGGAGATTACAACAGTGTTTACCTCGGTCAGGCAGGATACGGGAATACCGCAACCATCAACCAGGTAGGCAGCTACAACAGCGCAAATGTTACTCAGTACGGAGAAAACAACTCGGCCACTATAACCCAGATAGGTGTAGGGCTCTCCGTCGATATAACTCAGTCAGGTAACCAGAGCGTAGAGATTACACAGTTCAACTGATGACGAGATAAGAATGAAGAAGTACACACCAATCGCAGCTGCAATAATGCTGGCAAGCTCGACGGCATACGCCGAACCCAACAATGCCGAGATTACTCAGAATGGTCTCGAAAACGTGTCTTCCATCACTCAAGAAGCAGTAGCTGATGCAAGTGCAACAGTGTCTTTGACCGGTGATAACAACCGGGCAACTCTTCATCAGGCTGGTGGAAGTGAAGCAGTTTCTGCAACAGTGACTTTAACCACCGGGATCGACAACATCATCAATGTGACTCAGACAAACAGCCGGGATGTCAGCGCTGATGTTCAGATCAACGGGAGCAACAATAACTCCACAATCACCCAGACAAACGTAAATGGGACGAAAAGCGGTGCTGATAAAACAGCCCAGGTAATTATTGATGGTGATGGCAGCATCAAAGCTAATATCGCTCAGGAAAATGTCAGCAACGTGGCCGCCAAGATTGAGCAGAGCGGTGGAACAGTTGAGTTAGGCAACAGTGCAGCAATTACCCAGAGCGGTGGCGGCACTAACCTGGAAGCAAATATCAGTCAGTCAGTCGGTGGAAGCAACGTTGCTACCATTGACCAGATTGAGAACACCTCAAACAGCATTGCCACCATTAATCAGGCTGGTATTGGCAACACCTCTACTATTACCCAGAGACAGACTGACGCTCAGGATGCTGAAGCCAGAATTACTGTCACTGGTAACGACAACACGGCTTCTGTTTTCCAAAATAATGTCTCAAACCTGGATGGTAATGTTGAGATTGTTATCAATGGTGATGGTGGCCGAGCAACTATCGAACAGGATAATGTTCGAGGTGTTTCAGCTCGTATCAACCAGGGCGGCGGCTCTTCCGCATCTCGAAATGATGCGACCATCAAGCAGAAAGGTGGTTCCAACAATATAACTGCGTCTATCAGCCAGTCTCAGGGTGGCGGTAATACTGCAACCATTGAGCAGATTCAGCAGACAACCAACAGCTCAGCCACAATTGCACAGGTTGGTGGTGGTAACACCGGTACAATTCTGCAAAAGAAAGACCCAAGTGGTCGTTGGACCCAGGGCAGCTCAGCTTCTATCTCCAGCACAGGTGAAGGAAACAACGTCAAGATTGAGCAGCTGCATACCAAGCCTGGTACGGAAGCCCATGTGACCCAGGTTGGTAATGACAACACTGGTAATATCAAGCAAGAGGCTTACGGTACCAACCTGTATGCTGCCAACATCTGGCAGACTGACGGTTCAAGCAATGCAACGGCGACGATTAACCAGTATTCCAGTGAATACGGTGCGGGTGGTGATGCGACTATCATCCAGAGCAATTCTCATGGTGTGAATGCAATAATCACCCAGACCACAACTGCGAACGTAGCTGCTTCTATTACTCAAACCAATCTGTTTAATACTGATGGGGTTGAGTCCGTGATTAGCCAGACTGGTTCTCTGCATCAGGCCACTATTGTTTCCAGAGATGGTGATTCATCCTATGCAGTTATCACTCAAAATGGAACTGCACAGACAGCTAATGTTGACCAGGCTGGCAACCGTAATTCTGCAACTATTACTCAAAGAGGCGAAAACCATCTGGCAATGATCACTCAAGATGGTGATCGTAACTCTGCATATATTACCCAGAGTGGTTATGGTGCAGGCAACAACGCTGTGATTAACCAGCAGGGTGATGATAACACCGCATCTATCTCTCAGAATGGTGAAAACCTGACTTACACCATTAACCAGACTGGTAATTTCGGCATTCTGCACGTTACCCAGACAGGTACCGATAACAATGCTGGTCTGAACCTGGGTGGTGAAAATAACTATGCTCAGATGACCCAGACCTCTACAACCAGCAATAGTCTTGTGACCATGAATCAGGATGGTAACGATAACTGGGCATCTGCCAGCCAGGATGGTGTCAACCTGGATGTGACCGTTGACCAGATGACTGGTGGGTTTAACAAGGCAACAGTTGAGCAGACTGGTACTGGTCTGCGGGCAAGAGTTGCTCAGGCGGGTATTGGTGCTTCAGCTGAAAACATGAACGTGGCCATGATTCAGCAGACCGGAAGCAATGCTTATGCCTCCATCTCTCAGACTGGCGGAGCGGGTAATACTGCAAATATCCGTCAGTACTGATGTAGAACTTATAAAACAAAAGAAAGGAAGGGGGCATGCTCTTCCTTTTTTAAGGATGAAACTCCGATCAAGGAGAAATCGGTTCAAAAAAATATTTGTAGTCTGTTTGCAGGGGGGGCTGTTGAGACTGGTTTGAAGAACTATGCCTGTCACTTGAAATATGACGGAAAGAATGATCTTGGTGGTCATATTTTGAATGACTCTTCTCGCGAAAATGGGAGCTTGAGCTTCCTAATGGCTGGTGGTACTGACTAAGCTTATTCCTTGCTCTTGTGGTTGGGCTGAGGTGCCGGTGTCTGGGTGGGTATCTTGATTCTGCGCGATGGGTTCTTTCTTTATCCACCTGATGAGAGCTTGAGCAGCATCTATGCGACTGTGAAGACCTGTGAGAGTGAGTATTTGAAGAGCTCTTGGTACTGAGTTGTAACGGCCTGTAGCTGGTTTTTTTTGTATCAGTTTTTGGTAACTCAGTGGTGGTAGCAACCTTTGCTTTTTCTTCAACAAAAGCCATATTTTTGTCTGAAAGTTTTGGGATAGTATATACAGTGAAGTTAGACCGTTTAGGAAGTACAAGATCTACATCTACATCTACATCTACATCTACATCTAATGTATCAAGCGCTGGATCGTCCTCAATATCTAAATCCAGATCAAGCTCATTGTCGTCAATATCATCCTCGTAAGTGTTCTCTTTATTTCCCATTTCTTCATGAGTGTACAAATACTCCCCCAATTTCTGATCCGCAATTTCAGCCATGCGTAAAGACCACATGGGTTTATAAACAGATACGGTTTCATTGGCATCATGTAAGACCTGTTGAGGAATAAAAATGCCAGTTTGGTTCAATGTGTCTTTGAGGCGTTTATAAAGGTTTCTTTCCCAACCAAGTGTGCTACCAGTTTTCTCTGCCTTTTTCCCGAGAGGTTTGGGATTATTCATCGAAAAAAAGAATTTGATGTGATCAATATATTGGCTAAGCGCAAGAAGCCTTTCTGGCATTTCGGCCGATTCGTCCCGAATAACTTCTATCAGATCTGGTCGTGTATGTCCTCCTTCACTGAAATTTCCCATGATCAGTGCAATGTTATAGCTCATCCAGTGACAGGATAGATGTCTGTCCGGCGGTGACCCGCCATAAAGCACAGGTATGTATATGGCTTTTTTAGGATCAACCTTACAGTCCTTACCCCTGGCCAGGTCATTCAAGTTATCTGCTATTTGCTTATAAGTTCTAGTGCTTGATAAGCTTTCTACGTAGTCCCTGATTGCTTGATTGTGCTCGGGAGAATTAACTGGTGACTCCCTCATTTTTTTTATCCAGAAACGGCGTTGTATTTTTACCTTAACTGGAATTTTTATCTTAAATGCATTAAAAGCTGCCCTAACCCAGCCAGCTGTCCAATTTGTACCTGTAAAATCGCTTCTTATTACTATTTTTGTTGGAAACTCCACCCCCAAATTTCGAATACGGCTCGCTATACGGGTATAAATGTTGGGTGCTTTCAATAGCATCATATCTTCAAGGCATGCGAGCAGGTACTCTTTAACATATAGTATTCTCCTATCGTCGTTTACTTCGCCATCTCGCATCCCCTGAACTAATTCATCTTTACGAACAAAACGCTGCCTGACTAAATGATCGTATTTATGAAACTCAAAAATCTCAACAGCTGTCTGTATTAATAAGGGATTCCATTCCATTGTTTCTTCAGTAATACCTCGTTCTTCTCTAATAACCTTTGGAACAAAAACTTTTCCATCGAGACGTTTGGCCACATAGCCAAAATCAGTATGAGACTGCCCATAGTCAACAAGGTATTCAAGGAGAAGTAGCTTCAATGCAGGTATTGAGTCATTTGCACGTTCTATAAGATTAATTTTCTTTCTTGTGTGTTGCTCTAAACGAGGATCATGTATCTGGTAGTATTGAATAGCAAGCCTAATACGAAGAGCTGTCCATCTTACTTTCTTTCCTTCAGGCTTTGCCTTTTCAATTAAATCTTTCAGCTTATCTGGGTTATAACGCTGTTTCTTTTTTCTTTGAGTTTCCACGTAAGTCAAAGCTTTGGGAACAGGAAGTCCACACTTGTTAAAGAGGTATGCGATTCTTCCATCGGCATTGTAGCCACCCGGTAATATCCCATTCTTTGGGGTTGATTTCCTACTGCCAGCCTTCAAATATGTATCAAACCTTTTCTTCAGAGTTTCTGGAGTAATACGTTTAGTCCGTCTTCTCTCATCTAAGTTCCTTGTATCATCTATTTCTAAGGCTTGTATTGCATCTCGAACGGCAGGTGCATTCCAATGGGTATACTTATTTAGTTGAGGTGGCATGCCATATCTACCGGAATTTAGACTCTTGGCACACTCACAATCACTAAACATCCTATCTTCATTATAATATCCCTTATCATTCATACCTTCTCTGATCATGCTTTCCAGAACTGATTTTAACTTTTCTTTGTTATAGGGGTGGTACGCAAGGCCTTTGTAATTTGCTTGAACACTTATACATTCATCGTCGCTGGATTCTTCATCTGAAGAACTTCCTGAGTCATTGATAATTATTGTTTTTCTTTTTTGGGTGGTTGGTATCCATTCTTCTGAATCTGATTCAGAATCAAGGCCAGAATCACTTTCTATAGATGTCGATCTTATAAACTGTGCGCGAAGAGAGCTTCTTGATGTTCTCTGGGTGGTTGTTTTCGACTTGTCTTCTTTGCTTACGACGAAAACTTGTTTAACTGGTTTGGTGCTTTTCTTTTTTTGTTTTTTAAGTTTGCCATAGATGTATTTCGGTATGTGAACCTTTAAAAATAATGGTTCGTCAGAATAAATGCGGTCGAGAGAAATTGTTACACCCAAATTTTTTGAGTAAGTACTTTCATCATATGAATTGTGTTCTTCTTTATCATCCAATAAAGAAATATCTGAAGACTGCTGCACAGGGAGAGTCGGACAGGCCGTAGTATGCATTGGGCTTCTTTTTGGGGGGGGAGCTTTTGTACTTGCAAATATGCGCCTTAGATCTTCTCTGCGGTTATTAGAAGGCGATAATTCTTGAGGCTTTGGGTTAACGTTATCTTCGCCTGAGGCGGAGTCGCTATCACTACTGGAATCTGTGCTGCTTGAGCTTGGGTGCGATAGGGATGAAATAGGTGATGTTTGGCCAATTCCAGCCAGTACAAGCTGATAAGAAGGGGTTATAAGAAAGATAAATAAAAAACATAGGAGGTGTGCTTTATAAAATAGCGGAGAGGCACGAGTCTTTGGCAAGATATGCCTGAGCACTTTTCCATTGCAGGTTATTCTTCCCTGCCTAAATCGACAATTCCTCATTTCATCCCTAGTTATTCTTAATGAGCCGTATTGCATAAGGCTCTGACGGAAGGGATGAAAGTCTTAGTAGAAGTCACTGGATAAATCCAGTCTGGCAGTGTTTTTCAGTGGCGCCAGAACATGGGAGAGAACAGCACAACCAAAGTGAAAATTTCCAAGCGACCAAGCAGCATGGCAAATGATAAAACCCATTTTGCTGTAGCTGGCAGGCTTTGGTAGTTAGCTGAGGCTTCACCCAAAGCGGGGCCAAGATTGTTCAGGCAGGAAGCAACGGTAGAAAAGGCTGTGGTCAGATCCAGCCCTGTCGCCAGGAGCGCCAGCTCCATAATGATAAACAGGAAAATATAAGCGGAAACAAAGCCCCAGACAGCCTCCCCTACCCTATCCGGCACTGCTCGGCGTCCAAGTTTGACGGTAAAGATTGCATTGGGATGTATCAGGCGCTTTAACTCCCGGGATGCCTGCTTGAAGATAAGCAGGATACGAATAACCTTCATTCCCCCTCCGGTCGATCCGGCGCAGGCACCAGAGAAACTGGTAAGAAACAGAAGCATGGGGAGAAAGATTGGCCATAGAGAAAAGTCCGAGATTGAGTACCCCGTTGTTGTGGCAATGGAAACAACTTCGAAAACGCCATACCGAAGTGCTTCCCAGTCGGTATAGGTTCCGGTCATATCGAGGGCAACAACCGATATAAAACCTACTCCTGCAAGGATGGCCAGATACCCCTGTACTTCAGGATCCCTAAAATAATAAAAAGGATCACGGCTCTGAATGGCAAAGTAATGCAGGGCGAAGTTCATCCCTGATATCACCATAAAGAAAATAGCTATCCCTTCAATCAGCGGGCTGTTAAACCAGCCTATGCTTGCATCGTAAGTCGAGAATCCACCTATCGCGACAGTGGAAAAGCTATGACAGATGGCATCAAACAAATTCATACCAGCCAGCCAGTAACAACCGGCACAGATGGTGGTTATTCCAAGATAGAGATACCAGAGCGTTTTGGCTGTTTCTGCAATTCGCGGAGTGAGTTTTCTGTCTTTGATTGGTCCCGGAGCTTCCGTCCGGTAAAGCTGCATGCCACCAATACCAAGCATAGGAAGAATTGCCACGGCCAGAACAATAATGCCCATGCCTCCAAGCCATTGCAGCTGTTGGCGATAGAAAAGAATGGATTTCGGCAACTCTTCCAGCCCGGTAATAACAGTGGCACCGGTTGTAGTCAGGCCTGACATGGATTCAAAGAAAGCATCAGTAAAATCAAGATTTGGTGTTTCCATAAGCAATAGAGGAATGGAGCCAAACAGACTCAGCACCAGCCAGAAAAGAACAGTAATCAAAAAGCCATCACGGGGCCTGAGTTCGTGTTCGGTATGAGCAAAAGGGAGCCAGGCACCAAGCCCTGTAAAGAGAGTCACAACAAACGTATAGGAAAAAAGAGCTATCTCTGGCTCATGGTAAAGCCAGGCAACGAATACCGGAGGCAGACTGGCCAGACTAAACAGAACAAGCAGCGCCCCCAAAATACGCAAGATCACCGATGGATGCATTATCGGCTTCACTCCCCCGGTAACGGATGAAAGCCCCGTTACTCAAATCATTTCATTATTGTTTTCAGCTTTAGGGGGCGTTCTCAATTAAACATCGAGCTCAGCGCTTTCGAGAGTTTCTGTAACGAGGCGTAGTGCCGCAGGAATGCTCGTTGCCTTTCAAGGCGCTACAACGAAGCTTACAGGAACTCTCGAAAGCGCCCTGCGGGTGACTCTAAAAGCGGCCATACCCAGAGGGCACAAACGTCTGCTGCGTCGGGCTTGCTCAATGTAGAATAACTACGATTTTCACAAGCCCTTCTAACATCTGGCTGCTTTTAGAGTCACTGAGTCGATATTTAATTGAGAACGCCCCCTAGGCTGTTGCTATATCGGGAGCCTGATCTTGCAGGCTCCTCGTTGTATTTCTGTTTTGAAGTTTTCTGTTTAGAAGAAAGCTATGCCAACCTGGAACAGCTTCTCTACCTCGGTTATACGCTTCTTGTCTGTCAGGAACAAGATAACGTGATCACCTGCTTCGATCATGATGTGATCGTGCGCGATCAGCACCTCATCATCACGAACAATGGCACCAATGGTCGTTCCAGCGGGAAGCTCGACTTCATCAATGGTTCGGCCAACAACACGTGAGCTGTTCTTGTCACCATGGGCAATAGCCTCAAAGGCTTCTGCAGCCCCGCGGCGCAGAGAGTGAACGTTTACAACATCACCTCGGCGAACATGACGCAGCAGGCTGCCAATGGTAACCAGCTGGGGTGAAATCGCGATATCAATCTCACCACCCTGAACCAGGTCAACATAGGCAGGGTTGTTGATCAGAGCCATTACCTTACGGGCACCGAGACGCTTGGCCAGCATGGAAGACATTACATTGGCTTCGTCATCGTTGGTCAGCGCGATAAAGATATCTGTGCCTTCAATGCTTTCCGATTGCAGCAGATCTTTGTCAGAAGCGTTACCGTTAAAGACTATAGTGCGATTCAGGTCCTGAGAGAGCTGGTGGCAGCGGCTCAAATCACGTTCGATGATTTTAACGTTATAACGGTCTTCAATAGCCTGAGCCAGACGCAGACCAATATTACCGCCACCGGCGATAATAATGCGTTTGTAGTCTTCATCCAGTCGACGAAGCTCACTCATTACATCGCGGATATGACGACGGTCGGCGATAAAGAAGACTTCATCATCCGCTTCCAGAACCGTTTTTCCTGTTGGAACAATGGCCTTACCCCGGCGGAAGATTGCTGCACAGCGTGTATCCACATTAGGCATATGGTCACGGATGGTGCGCAGTTCCTGGTTAACCAATGGTCCGCCATAGTAAGCCTTAACTGCCACCATCTGCAGGCGGCCATTGGCAAAGTCGAGAACCTGCAATGCCCCCGGATGCTCTATCAGGCGCTTTATATGGTTTGTAACCACTTGCTCCGGGCTGATCAAAACATCAACAGGGAACGCCTCTTCGCTGAACAGACCGGTTCGGGTCAGGTACGCAGTCTGGCGGATACGGGCAATCTTGGTTGGTGTGTGGAACATGGTGAAAGCGATCTGACACGCCACCATATTCACTTCATCACTGTTGGTGACGGCAACCAGCATATCGGCATCGTCAGCACCGGCCTGCTTCAATACAGACGGAAAAGAGGCCATACCGTGTACAGTTCTGATATCCAGCCGGTCCTGCAGTTCCCGCAGGCGCTCAGTGTTGATATCGACAACGGTAATATCATTTTCTTCGCTGGCCAGGTTCTCGGCCAGAGTGCCACCAACCTGGCCGGCACCCAGAATGATAATTTTCATGAAAGCTCAGTTCTTGTTAATCAGGAAAGTGCGGAGAACTTATTCTCCGCACACCCTTTGCAAGTTTTTCTATTGCAGGTACTGCGGGCAGCTTAGGGCTGCTTACGCAGACGGCAGTAGAAAAATCCATCATGCATGCCTTTTGTTGGAAGCAGTTGCATACCAAAACCGGTATCCAGACCACAGCCCATTATGGGCGTATCCTGCACTGCATTTTCCGTGCGGGCAAGAAAGCTCTTAATCTGTTTACTGTTTTCTTCCGGAAGAATCGAGCAGGTGGCATAAACCATGGTGCCTCCAGGTTTCAATAGCGACCACATGGTATCAAGGATTCTGCCCTGCAGTTCAGCTAGCTGAACTATATCTTCCGGGCGACGCAGCAGCTTAATATCCGGATGGCGACGTATAACACCTGTCGCTGAACAGGGAGCATCCAGAAGAATACGGTCGAACGGTTTATCATCCCACCAGTATTTTGGTTTGCTGGCATCTCCCCGAACCAGCTTGGCCTGAAGCTGAAGGCGTTCCAGGTTTTCTGCAACACGTTCAAGGCGCGCCGCTTCCAGGTCCAGCGCTGTCATGTCGAGGTCTGCAGTGCTTTCCAGAAGATGACAGGTTTTGCCGCCAGGGGCTGCACAGGCATCAAGCACCCTGTTACCAGGCTGGCATTCCAGCATATCTGCAGAAAGCTGTGCGGCTTCATCCTGAACACTGACCATGCCGTCAGAAAAACCAGGCAGGCAACTTACGTTAGTAGCCTGTTCGAGCTGAATACCATGTCTGGAATACTGACAGGTTTCAGCAGAAATATCGGCTTCCTTCAAAACTTGCAGGTAGTCTTCCCGGGACGTTTTTCTGGCATTCACTCGCAATGTCATAGGGGCCTGACTGTTAGTCCCCGCGATAACTTCATCAAGCTGGTCTGACCAGGCTTTGGCAATTTTTCCGTAGAGCCAGGCAGGTAACTCGCATTTTTCTGCATTATCCAAAGACAAACTTTGCAGGGTGTCAGCTTCGCGTTGTGAGTTACGAAGAACGGCGTTAACCAGCCCGCGAGCCCAAGGCTTCCTCTTAAGGTTCCCTGCTGCAGTTACGGTTTCGCTGATTGATGCATGTTCAGGGATTCGCATATGGCTGAGCTGGCATAAACCCAGAAGCATCAACGCTTTAACTTCTGAATCTTTGGTTTTCAATGGTTTGCTCAGTAACGCGTCAAGTCTGGCATTAAGAGAAAACCAGTGTCTCAAAGTCGTGTAACAAAGCTGGCGCAGCAGGGCCAGATCACGACCCTCAAACGTCTCTTCCACCGCTGGAAGGGCTGTTCCCAGAGACTCGCCCTTGATAACCCTTGCCAGGGCCTGTGCTGCGTTGAGCCTGACAGAAGGCTTTCGTGCTGCCATTAGCTGAGTACCACGCCGGGTTTGAACATCTCGCTGCGGCTGTTCAGCAGGTCCAGAACATTCATTGCTTTGCTTCCTGCGAGCTGCAGTTTTTTCAGGCGTAGAACACCCTTGCCGCAGGCAATATCAATGCCGTCACGGCTGGCTTGAAGAATTGTTCCAGGAGCCTCTGTCGCTTGTTCATCCAGAGGCTCTTCGAGAGACTGTGCTTCCCAGATACGGGTGCGCTTCTCAGGCTGGCTGGCATCCTGCAACATCCAGGCAACCGGCCAGGGGTTAAAGCCCCGGATCTGGCAATCCAGCTCCCAGGACGACTTGTTCCAGTCGACTTGGCCTTCTTCCTTGGTCATCTTGTGGGCATAAGTTGCGAGGCTATCATCCTGCTTTTCTGGCTGTAGAGAGCCTTCAGCGATCATGTTCAGTGTCTTTTGAAGAGCCGGGCCACCCAGTTCTGCCAAACGGTCATAGAGGTTTTGACTGGTATCGGTGTTATTGATTGGGCAGGTCACCTTGAGCAGCATATCGCCGGTATCGAGACCTTTGTCCATCTGCATGATGGTGACACCGGATTCTTTATCCCCAGCAGCCACAGCACGCTGTATAGGTGCCGCCCCACGCCAACGGGGAAGGATTGAGCCGTGGACATTGATGCAGCCATGAACCGGAGTATCAAGAACTTCCAGTGGCAGCAACAGACCATAGGCCACAACAATCATCAGATCAGGCTTCAGAGCTGCCAGCTCTTGCTGGGCCTCCTCATTACGCAGGCTTTTAGGTTGGTAGACAGGAAGGTCATGCTGAAGGGCCAGCTCCTTAACTGGGCTGGGGGTCAGCTTGCGCCCACGGCCAGCCGGACGGTCTGGCTGGGTGTAAGCGGCGACAACCTCATGCTCGCTTTCGAGCACAGACTGTAAATGAATAGCGGCAAACTCGGGTGTGCCGGCAAAGACGATACGCAGGGCTTTGCTCATGATGTTCCGGCTGAAAAAGACTTAAGAGGATAATTATCGCCTGTAGAGGCAAAAAAGGGAAAGCTGCGGGATATGGAAAAAAAACCGGTATCTGCCCGCAGAGCAGGAGCCGATACCGGTTATATTTGGGGCTAGCGGCCTGTAGACAGCCGTTGTGTTTTTTCCAGCTTCTTGCGGATACGGTCACGCTTGAACTTGGAGAGGTAATCCACGAACAGCTTGCCGTCGAGGTGGTCATTTTCGTGCTGGACACAGACTGCGGCCAGACCTTCAAACTCACGCTCAAACACTTCACCATTACGGTCGAGGGCTTTTACCTTGATGCGGTTCGGGCGGTCCAGGTTTTCATAAAAACCGGGAACAGACAGGCAGCCTTCACCAAACTCTGAAGGCTCTTCTGTCAGTGCGGTGATCTCTGGGTTGATAAAGACCAGAGGCTCTTCCTTTTCTGAAGACAGATCCATGATGAACAGCTTTTTCTGAATATTTACCTGGGTCGCTGCCAGGCCACATCCATCAGCGGCATACATGGTTTCAAACATATCATCGATAATTGCGCGCAGCTCATCATCAACTTTTTCTACTTTCTTGCCCGGCTCACGCAGACGGGGATCAGGAAATTCCAGAATTTCGAGTTTTGCCATGTCTTATTTCAGCTCTGCTTTATATAACCAAATCATTTTATTGTACGGCAAGAGTATTGGGCAGGCATCCGTAATTCTATCTTTGGTTGGTTAGAGTGACTGTCAATGTAGATATGTAGAGTTTGTTATCGGAGGTAACTCAGTTGTTAGTGTTACGGCATATCCTTGTCGGTATTTTGCGAGCGCTGTTAAGAATATGAGCTCTTACTTATGTCTTCGCAAATCCAACAACATCAACCTAAACGTCTGGGAGACTGGTCTCTGATGGGGTTCAGCAGACCCTTGGTCCAGCATTCCCAGAATCCTCTCCATAGAGTAATACGAGCTGCAACCAATAAAGCCTGCTCGATATTTCCCAGAAAATCAGGATATGACTCTGAGAGGTTATGGGCTGATGGGTTTGCGAACGCCTACCACAGCACTACGGGCCAAATACTGGAGTGGTCCTGCAAAAAAATTAGCCCGGAGGCAGCTAATGAGCTTCTTCTGAAAACCTTAAAGAACAGGCATTGGAGTGAGAGGAAAATCAGGAACCTGCTCAAATACCGAAAGCACATAACTAAATCCCGTGCAGCGAAAGCCTGCAAGGTGGCAGCGGAACACAAAAACCGGCCAAAACTTGTCAGGGCTCTTGGTGGTGATGAGACGGTGCTGAAATCCATAGAGGATAAGAAGGCCCTTTGTGCAAAGCTTGAAGCGCATTTGCAACCACTAATGCAAGCCTATTACTCCACAACATCCATGGCGTTTACAGGAAGTCAGTTTGATTGTTTTGTCGAGAGAACCAGTGATTTTGAGCATCAGAGTCTGCTTATACTGGCTGTTACGCACTTGCAGGATGCTGATGTTATTGATGCTTTGGTTAGGTGCAATTTTTCGGCTGCTGAGATTAGAGGGGCTGAACAGAAAGCTGCAGAAGCAGGCGATTATATGAATGCAGCAAAACTACGACTTGCTGCCAATCATAAAGAAAATCCCGGTTTAACCCCCTCGGGGTTCTATTACTATTTTGACAGCCAGGATGATGCGAGCCTTGAGGATGCAGCATTTCTTTATTACAAGGAACTCACCCAAAGGCCGCAAAAGTACACCCATGGAATGATTGTCGAGCATCAGTCTTCTCAGGGATATGTCGCGCCATTTCTAACGGGGGGAGATATCAGGCACTGGTATGTTTTTGCTCCCTACAAGCCTGATGCCAAAATGGATGTTTGTTCTCCGGGAGGGAAGAGCAAAAATGGGATTTATGATAACCCGAATATAGCGCTTGCCGATGCGTGCATGGGAAACCGGCGGATAGAATTCTGCAACACCTCTATACCTGCTCAGACAGGCGGTAAGCTTGATACTGCAGCCATGGTCGTAACCGGTGCCGTGATCAGGGGGGGGCTGACGACTGGAGCAGGCCAGATTGCAGGGGAGCCAATGGCGGCAGTCTCATATGCTGGTCTTGCCAGTGCTACTGCTGGAATCCATGATGGGGTTTATGGGGATGGTAATAATCACACGCAGTTAAGCAGAGTAATAGGGGCGGCTGTCGGGGGAGTTGCTGGATTTTGTGTTGGCGCTCCAGTTGTCGGAATGATGTTGGGTGATGCTGTCGGCAAATCTGTCGGAATAATGATTAATCTGGAATCTCCGGACATTATTAAAGAAACCTTTAAGAATATTGATGGAACCCTTTGCACCATGATTGTTCTGGAAGGTGTCAGGATGATGCTTCCCGTTCAGGCAAGGGGCTTTCTCTACATTGCAACTGGTTTAGCAGCAGGAACCCTGGGCAGCATGCAGTCTATTCAAAAGGGAAAAATTGGTGAAACGGTAGCAACTCTGCTGACTACAGCGGGAGCAACGTTTGCTTTGGGGTATGGGGCAAGTTTACATATCCTTGAGTTAACAACAGTTACTGAAGCTATAGGACGGGGGTGGACGGCTCTAGGCTTGCAGCAGATGTCAGCAGGGCCGCTATTTTGCGCCGCCCTGAAAGGAGTTGCCCTTCCATTCAGAGGCGCTAAACATTGGTGGAATAGAGCTCCTGTCGTGAATCACCCCCAGAGACCTCTACCGGCTCCAGTCAGCCCTGTTCCACAAGAGCCTCCAACCAGTTCTCATGAACCGCCAGTTGAATCTGACCGTCATCAGGGTGGTGAGGAAGATCCTATCAGTGAATTATTACGCTTCCGCGAAGAGAGGGCTGAAGAAGATATGGAGGCTTCTGAGGAAGAGATTTCTTACCTTTCAGGAACACCTTCAGAGCCAGAGAGTATGGAGGATGAAGAGGAAAATACCAGAGTGCTGCGACCAAGACCCCCTAAAATGACACAACAACAGAAGGACGATGCTTATCGTTCTTTAACTATGGAAAGAACCCAAAGAAGAAAAACATAATTTGTCAGGGCGCACAGAGCTGCATTCAGTGACTAATATGGAGATATGGAAAAGCGCATAAGCTAATCAGGGATGCATCAAATAATGAAAAACGCGCTGCTGGGTTTTATTTTGCTCTGTGTTGCGACATCCTCCTTGGGAGAGAGCCTGTTTCGTGATGATCGACCTGCTTCATATACTGCTGTTGAAGGAGACACACTTTGGGGAATTGCCGGTCGCTTTCTGCATGACCCCTGGAGCTGGGGGCAGGTTTGGGAGGTTGATCCTTCTGTAAAGGACCCTGACCTGATTTATCCAGGAGATACTATCCGGGTTATCAAGATAGGGAGTGAACTTAAACTGACATTAACCCGCAAGAAAGAAGAAACGGTTATTCCGGGTCGAACCATAAAGCTGACCCCACAAGTACGTTCCACCCCTTTGGTTGATGCCATTCCCGCCATCCCTCTTGATGCCATCCACAGTTTTCTGGGTGTTAGCCGGGTTATGGATAGCCAGGATGCAATCGAAAAGGCTCCCAGGGTGCTGGCTAATGGCCAGGAAAGAGTCATAAGTGGTGCTGGTGATACGCTGTATGCCCGTGGAGATTTCTCTCGGGGGGATAGAAAGTACGGAGCATTCCGCTCGGGGGAAACTTATAAAGATCCGAAAACAGGGGAAGAGCTTGGCATTCTTATGCAGCATGTTGGGTCACTGACAATGAAAGGGCTGCAGAATGATGTGGCAACAATGTTTGTGACCAAGGCCACGAAGGAAGTTCGGGTTAATGACAGGCTGCTGGTCTCTGAAGAGCGACGGCTGGCGACTTCTTTTTCCCCCGACACTCCGGATAACCCCTATGTAGAAGGCGTCATCATTGATGTAGTTGGTGGTATACACAATATTGGAATTTTTAACAACGTTGTAGTTAATCTGGGGTCAAAAGATCGAATGAAAGATGGGGATGTTCTTGCCATCTACCGCAGCAGAAATTCAAAAGATAAGAGATCTGGCCAGACTCTGAAATTGCCTGCTCAGCGGGTTGGCCTTGTTATGATTTATCGAACCTATTCAAAAGTCAGCTTTGCTGTTGTTATGCAGGCAACTCAACCGCTGGCAACAGGGGACGTTCTAAAAGCCCCCTGATTTCTCTCCACTCTAAAACATTGGACTATAGTTCGTCTCCATGTGTGACGAATTTAACAAACGCTGGCGGCAGCTTGAGCCCTGGTTACAACTTTTCCACATCCCCGGTCTTGGAACAAGTCGTTATCAGGCGCTGCTTGACCATTACTCTCATCCTCTGGAAGTGCTGAAGGCTGGGTTTTCGAGACTTCGAACCATTGTTCCTGAAAGAGTGGCTCGAGCTATTCAGTTGAGTGGGCAAAATTCACTAACATATATGGCTATGGAGAAGGACAAAGGGTGGTTAGGGCTTTCTTTCGATCACCATATTCTGAGCTTGGAAGACGGTGAATATCCGGAACTTCTCAAGAATATTCATGATCCCCCTCCTTTGCTCTATATCAAAGGAAACATTGAGACTCTTAAATCAAAACAGCTGGCAGTTGTTGGTAGCAGAAGTCCATCACTGGCAGCTCAACAAACAGCTAGAGAAATATGTCATGACCTTGCTGCTACGGGTATAACAATCACAAGCGGTTTAGCCCGTGGAATTGATGGGGCAGCCCACCAGGGAGCGCTTGAGGCTTGTGCCCAAACAATAGGTGTTGTGGCCTGTGGAGTAGATATTGTTTATCCCGTCAGGCATAAAAAGTTAGCCCAGCAAATACAACAGCAGGGTGCGCTGGTTTCAGAATTCCCGCTTGGGACGCAGCCCAAGGCTGGCCATTTCCCGCGCCGTAACCGAATAATCAGTGGGTTAAGTTCTGGTGTACTGGTGGTTGAAGCTGCCATGGCAAGCGGTTCGCTGGTGACAGCAAGGTGTGCCCTTGAGCAGGGGCGGGAGGTATTCGCCATGCCCGGCTCAGTGAATAATCCTAGTGTAAAAGGTTGCCATGCTTTGATCAGAGATGGAGCCTGTCTGGTGGAAAACGCCGAACAGGTTCTGGAAGAGTTGTCGGGGGTTCTGGTAAATCATCAAACCATTTCTGCTGGAAGTGATGTTGAACTGTATGAGCTGCCAAACTGTCCTAACCAGCAGCACATTCTATCTCTAATCGGTTCTGAAGCATGTCACCAGGATGAGATAATTGCCAGAACAGGAATGGATGGGCGAAAAGTATCCGAGTTGCTTTTCCAGCTTGAGCTAGATGGGTTTGTAAAATCTGTGCCCGGTGGAGTGGAAAGATGTTAACCAATCAACTCTGGACAGTGTATTCACCTTCTTATAGTTTTAATTGCCCTGTCAGATGCAGACCTTCTCAAACTCACGATAACAAGAATGATCGTAGTCTCAGAGAAAGGTTTTCTGACCAAGAAAAAGTAATACAGGCTCACTAAACGACTGATGATTGACGATTACAATCATGCTGCTGCGGCAGTATCCGGCGGTGGTGTTATTGCCTACCCCACAGAAGCCGTATGGGGGCTGGGTTGTGACCCATGGAATCAACAGGCAGTCGAACGCATTCTTGAAATCAAGAGAAGACCTGTTGAGAAAGGATTAATTCTGGTAGCAGCAAGCAAGCAGCAGGTAGCGCCCCTGCTTGAGTCTCTTTCTGATCAGCAGCATCAGCTTCTGGTTGAAACCTGGCCTGGACCAGTGACCTGGTTAATTCCTGACACTAACAAGTGGGTGCCTGACTGGGTTCGTGGTCAGCATTCTTCAGTCGCTGTGCGTGTCAGTGCCCACCCAGTTGTACAGCAGCTTTGCCAAAGCTGGGGTAAACCACTGGTATCAACATCTGCCAACAGAGCTGGAGAGCCGGCTCACACAACCCATCTCGCAGTAAGTACAGAGTTGGGAGAAGAGGTTGATATGGTGGTTGCAGGCAAGACGGGAGAGCAGACATCTCCTTCACGAATCTGTGACCTTGTCACGGGCAAAGTTCTAAGAAGTTAATCTCCTGCCCTATCTATACTCCGTGCAGCATTGCGAAAACATATGACGCTGTGCTGCGTTTCCTGCTGGTAGCCTGAGGCTTCAGAAAGGTAACGCTGCTTACTGGTTACGATTTGTTGATCAATACTCGGCAAAGAGTGAGTATCAAAGTATGAAGGCGTTATCTTTTCTGCCTCTGTTCAAGCAGGCTGTGGTTTTGTACGTTATTTTTTCTGCTGCAGCCTTTGCAGAAGAAACAGAAAATGACTGGCACACCCCTACTCACTTCCGATGCCCTGCGTGGGCAGAAAAAGCGCCAATAGATAAACCCCTGAAAGTTATCACCTACAACGTCCAGTTTATGACTGGAGGTGTTTATAACTTCTGGGATGGTCCTGATACAGTGTCGCCTCTAGATATTGAAAGCCAGCATAAAATTGCAGCGGAGATTGCTGAAGCAATCAGGAAAGAGAACCCCGATATCGCTTTGCTTCAGGAGGTTGATCGGGATGAGCGTACAGGTCAGGATCAGATTGAGCTTTTGATGGAGAAGCTGGGTGAAATATACCCCTGCTATGCTGCAACAGCGTACTCAAGACTGAACAAAGAGGTTTTCCTTCCTGCAAATAAGCGCCCTTCAGAGCAGCACCTTCTGACGCTAAGCCGTTATCGTATTAGTGATACGGTGCGGTTTGATTTGCCTCGGATACCCAGGAACTACATCAAGTATCTCCATTATCGCAGGGCTGTTCTGGAAACAAGAATTCCCCTCTCGAATGGAGATAGTCTATTTGTTCTCAACCTTCATCTGGATGCTTTTGCCCAAGGAACCGATACCATGCAAAAGCAGGTCAGCCTGGTTTCTGGTCTGTTTGAGAAGATGACTCAGGAGAACAAGTTGTGGATAGCCGGAGGAGACTTTAATCTTCTGCCTCCAGGCCAGTACGAGCACATATGTGCTCAAGGGCAGAACTGGTACCAGCCTGAAAGTGAACTCAAAAAACTGACTGATCAATACTCAGCCATCCCATCAGTTGAAGATGCAACCGGAGCAGATAGAAGCAACTGGTTTACCCAGATACTGATAAAAGAGTGTGGGTTGGATCAAACGCTGGACTATATGTTTTACTCCCCGGCTGTTTCATTGATAAAGGGGCGGGTCTGGTCAAAGGAAGTTATGGACTTGTCGGATCATATGCCTGTTATCGGGGAGTTTGAGCTGCAGAGGTAAGAGCTAAGAGCAACGATATTTGTACCTGTATGTTAGGATGCAGGCAATCCCATTAGAAATAGCCTAAAGGGCAGGCAGTTAATGAGCGGCCAGAATAAAATTGATACTCAAGCTGTAGAGCAATACCTGAGAAACCTGCAGGAAACCATTTGCAGAGAACTTGCTGCTGCCGATGGTGGAGCTGTTTTTCAGGAGGATATTACCGAACACACAGGTGGTGGCGGTGGGAGAGCCTGTGTTATCGAAGGGGGTAGTATTTTTGAAAAGGGAGGAGTGAACTTCTCCTCTGTGCAGGGAGCATCGTTGCCTGCAACCGCCAGTACTCGCCGCCCAGAGCTGGCTGGTCGCAGTTTTCGGGCTATGGGTGTTTCTCTGGTTATGCATCCTGAAAACCCTTATGTCCCCACTTCACATGCCAATGTTCGATTGTTTGTTGCAGAGAAAGAAGGCGCCGAACCCGTCTGGTGGTTTGGTGGTGGCTATGACTTAACGCCATATTATGGTTTTGATGAGGACTGCCAGCACTGGCATCAGGTAGCGAGTGAGGCCTGTAAACCTTTTGGTGATGACGTCTATCCACGCTTCAAAAAATGGTGTGATGAATATTTTTACCTCAAACACCGTAATGAGCCCCGGGGTATCGGTGGGTTGTTCTTTGATGATTTGAATGAATGGAGCTTTGAAGAGACTTTTGCCTTTATCCGCAGTGTTGGAGACAGCTACCTGAAGGCCTATCTCCCAATAATCCAAAAACGTAAAGACACGCCATGGGGAGAAAGAGAAAAAAGCTTCCAGAAGTACCGACGTGGCCGCTATGTTGAGTTTAATCTGGTTTACGACAGGGGAACGATATTTGGCTTGCAGTCAGGTGGCAGAACGGAATCAATTCTTATGTCCATGCCGCCGGAAGTTGAATGGAGATATAACTGGCAACCGGAGCCTGGAACTGCTGAAGCAGAACTCTACGACAACTATCTGAAACCAGAGAAGTGGATTTAGCCTGCTAAACTAGATCGCTCAGAAAATAAACAATGGTGAAGGTATTATGAGCCAGTCAGCAACCCTTGATGAAAGAGAGTTTGAATACCTTCGCCAAACAGAACAGATCAATGAGCGGTTGTGTCGACTGGAACAGTTCGTCAAGCTCGATTCTGAACGTACCAGTATTGAGTTCAGAGAGATAAGGCTATGGCGGGAAAAGGTGGACTTAAGCCTCAAGGAGTTCTCTCTTGGCTTCAGAGATGTCAAGAAGGATATTGCAGGTGTCAAGACAGATCTCGCCGGAGTTAAAACAGATCTTGCAGAAGTCAGGTTGGACAGAGCATCAGACCGGCAGCTTATGGAAAGAATACTGAGCATCCTGGAAACCATGCAGGCAGAGAAAAGCACATAAGAAAACGGGTGTGGCATTTCCATTAATGTGGGAATGTAAAAAGTAATAATGAAACAGGAATAAAGACAGAAAAATGGATCAATACGCCGTAATGGGCAACCCCATAAGCCACAGCAAATCACCACAGATCCATACTGCATTCGCAGCCCAAACCAAACAGCAGCTTGAATATAAAGCCATCCACGTTGAGCTTGATGGTTTTGCCCAGGCTGTCAGTGAGTTTTTTACAGAACAAAACAAGGGAAAAGGGCTGAATATTACAGTGCCCTTTAAGCAACAGGCCTGGGAGCTGGCTGGCCAGCTTACTGAACGGGCCAAGCGGGCTGGTGCTGTGAACACACTCTGGAAAGACGACAAAGACCAGCTTTGGGGAGATACCACAGATGGAGTTGGTCTGGTCAGGGATATAACCCGTAACCACAAAGTAACAGTTCAGGGAAAACGGGTTCTGGTGCTTGGGGCCGGCGGTGCTGTGAGAGGTGTTTTGCAGCCATTGCTGGAACAAAATCCAGCCGAGATCGTGATCGCTAACCGGACGGTCTCTAAGGCTGAAGAGTTGGTTGAGTTGTTTAGCGATCTTGGAAAAGTTACAGCGTCTGGGTTTGAGCAGGTTACTGGTATGTTTGATCTGGTCATTAATGGAACCGCTGCCAGTTTACAGGGTGACCTCCCTCCCCTGCCTGCATCAGTCATCAAAAACACCACCGTTTCCTACGATATGATGTATGGAAAAGAGCAAGCGGTATTTAACCACTGGGCACAGGAACATGGAGCCTCTAAAACACTGGATGGTCTGGGAATGTTGGTAGAACAGGCTGCCGAATCATTTTCTATCTGGCGTGGGATTCTTCCTGAAACCACAGAACTGATTAGCTCTTTGTCCTAACAAGTCTGCACAAGCTCCTGAGTAGGTACATATTGACCAAGGTTTTGGTTTATTCTGCTATCTCTCCATTTCTTTGATGGTACTAAAATACCAATGTCAGGTGAATGTAAGGAAAGGTTGTTTAGAGTTACTCAGCATTGAAGAATCCTGCTTGATCTTGACGGAATGCATACAGGGGGCGCCAGATTATATATGAAGAAATAGCTGCTTTCTGGTGATCTTGTTATCGATGAGCGTAGTGCTTGCTGCTGAATATGCGCTGTGGGTATTGCTGCTTCTATCGATAAAAAACTATGCGCCATGAGCTATGGATGATGAGGTTTGCTGGCTACATCCCGCATTTTTATTCATACGGTTTGTACAGAGGTGCCAAGTACAAAAGGATGTAGGAAATGAATCGTCGTATACTACTCACTTTCGCTTTTGTTCTTATTTCTGGTGGTGTTTACGGGTTGTTAGCAAAAAAAACAGAACAGCCAGAAAATGTCGAAATGCAGACGCAAAAGGAACAATTTCTCAGTTGGCGGGTTAAGCAAACAGTGCAGGTGGGCGAAGAGATAACCTCCGAACGGCTACTTCCTGTAATTATTGATCAGATCGAAGCACAAAAGTACGGGGTTACCAGTAAAGAACGGTTTACTCTGGTAAAAGGCAGTCTGGCTGCTTCGCCTATGAAGGCTGGATCTATTGTAACTGAAAATCAGGTGGTACAACCTGATCATCCCAACTATATCGATCTTCTTATCAAGCCTGGTATGATTCCCTACCCATTGGAATTCAAAGGAAGTAACGGCTATCCATTGATTCTTTCGCCCGGAGATAAAGTTGATGTAGTGATGATTTCTTCATTGAATCAGAATCTGGCGATGAAAGATGCAGTTGATCAGTTTGAAGGTTTGAGTGTTGCTCCCCTTTTGAAGGCCAGAAAGGTTTTACGCGTTGGCCCGGATGGCAAGGGTATGACAGGAGAGGAAGCCAGCACCATTATAGTTCTTGAGCTAACTCGAAAAGAGCTTTCACAGCTAATGCTGGCTAAGCGCATGGGTGTTCTTGATATCCACAAAACCACAGATGGAACTTTACCGCAGATACGGGCCGGGGATGTTTTACCAGATTTTTCATCTGTTACCGAATTGCGCGGAATTGAAAAGATTGTAAATTAATCAAAACCAAAATCGCTGCAATGCCAGACACTGCTCAGGCAGTTATTGCTTGAACCCAGCACAAATAGAAAAAATAAAAAGGCTTGCGGGCAGGGGGCTATATGAAGTTTGGAAACCGATATTTCTGGCGGGTGTTGACGGCTGCGCCTGTTCAGAGGGTTATTCTTGGTTTTAGTCTGCTAATGCTTTTTGGTGGAGCCGCCACAGCCGCAACCAGGATCATAAATCTTGGGTTGAATGAGGCTACCCCCCTGAAATATCAAACGCCTGTCGATACCGTTTTTATTGCTAATCCAGAAATCGCTGATTATCAGGTTGTTCGGGGTAACCAGCTTATTATTTACGGCAAGCAGGTTGGCAGTACTACCTTGGTGGTTTTGGATGAAAAAGGTAAGACAATTGATAACAAGACTCTGGTCGTCAACAAGAGCCTTGCTCATATTCGCCAGCAAGTGGCTATCCGGTTTCCTGAACACGATATTGATATAACTAATCTTGGTGATCAGGTTGTTCTAACCGGAACAGTGCCTTCGGAAGAGCTGCGTCAGAATATCTATTACTTGATTGGTGAGTTGCTGGGTAAGGAGTATGAGGATTATAAGATCAATTGGGACCTGGGGAGTCAGGAACTTGAAATTGATTTCATGACTCGGCGCCGGTTCCGTTGGCTGGTTAATAACATCAAAGTGTCTGAAGTCAAGCAGGTTAACGTCAAGATCACTGTAGCCGAGGTATCCCATTCCTTCATTCGTCAACTAGGGGTGAAGTGGGGAACCATGGTATCAACTGGCGGCAGTGCCAACTTTCTTGGTAATGGCAAATTGTTCCAGTCAACCCTTCGTAGTTTTAATTCACAGGATATAGCCCGTTACATCACAGCAATAGATGATGATTCCGTCGGGCAGGTTCTTGCAGAGCCTAATTTGTCAGTCATTTCTGGTGAAACAGCATCTTTCCTGGCTGGCGGTGAGATCCCGATTATTTATTACAACGACCAGTCTTATAACGTGGAATACAAAGAGTTTGGTATCCGGCTGGAAATGGCTGCCAAGGTGCTGAGTGATGACAAGATCAAGATCTCCATGATGCCAGAGGTCAGCGCTGTAGACTCAACGTACAAGGACACTGTTTTAAGCATACCAACCTTTAAGACACGCAGAGCAAGGACCACAATCCAGCTGGCCGATGGTGAAAGTTTTGTTCTTGGGGGGCTTTTGAACTCTGAAGACCGTGAGGCATTAGCGAAAATTCCACTTATCGGAGACCTGCCAGTCATCGGTGCCCTGTTTCGTCACACAGAGAGCGAGCGACGCAAGAGTGAGTTGATTATTGTCGCGACAGTCAGCCTGGTGCAGCCTGTACCTACAGGCACTGTGCAGGTGCCACGGCATAATTTCACCAACACCCTGCTGCGCTACTTCCGGTTGGACCTGCCTGGCAGGGGCGGCGAAGAGCGCTATCAGCAACAGGTTCAGTCAAAAGAAGCTCAGAAAATCATGAAGAGTGGAGGATTCAAGTAATGAAATTAATTGCTAGGAAGTCTCTGCTGATTGTAGCTGTGGTGATGCTTACAGGTTGTTTTGGACGCTTTAAGCCTTATGAGAACCCCAAAATAACAGTGACCCCGGAGGGCGTTCAGGTTCCTGCCTGTGAGGTATATAACACATCATCAGAGCGGGCGATGCTGTTTGGCTGTTATGTGGAAAGTGGCCGCTGGCAGATGATGGTTCATCCGGAAAAGGCGGCTCACCCTGAACAACTATTAAAGGTTAAGGAGTGAAGCCATGCTTGCACTGGAAGGTCTGACCGGACAAAAGAAAAAAAGAGAAGTTACGGCAGCGAGCTGCACTCTGTTCTACCAGACAGAAGAGTGCAGAAACCAGCTTGAAGAGGCTATGAAATATGAAGGCATGGAGGTTCCTTTCTGTCACCCATGCACCGACAGCAATATAACTGATGTAATTACCGGCGTGGAGAGCCCTCTGGTTCTGGTGGAAATCAAGGAGGATCTGGTGAATCTGGCCCGCCTTCTTCATCCGTTGATCTCCCATCAGACCCGTGTTGTTCTGATAGGGCGCGAGAACACCATAACTTCTTTGCGCACGGTGGAACATCTTGGTTTCTATTATCTCTACTGGCCGGCGGAAAAAACAGATGTAGCCGCATTTCTTCACGAGCTGCAGGAAGACCTCCAGCAAGGCAAGGGGCCGCAGTCTTCACGTCTGGCAAAACGTGTGGCGGTGGTGGGGCCTAAGGGAGGCAGCGGCTGTACCATGATTACCTGTGAGCTGGCCCACGGACTGGTGAAGGAAACTCAGCAGCAGGTGATTCTTGTGGATCACGGTTATACCGGAAGTGCCATGCATATAATGCTGGGCAAGCGAGATCTAGAGCGTATGCCTATCAGTGAGCAGGCTCAACGCCATCATACACTGGGTAATATTCTTGATCATGTTGGGGCTCAAAGTCAGCTCAGCCAGGTAGACAAGAAGATCAGTTACCTTGGTTTTGAAATTGAAAATGGAGGGGGGGATGAGCTGCGGGAATATACCAATAATGTCCTGGAGCCCCTGCGCAATGACGCAAACTTCATTCTTGAAGATTATTCTGCTTCGGTAAAATTTTATCCTCAGCCGAAATGGCTCTGTCTATTAATGGACTGTGTGATTATTGTTGTACAGCCTACACTAAGCAGTGTTTTTGAAACTAGACAGTTCCTGGAGGTGTTTAATCGGGTGAATGAAGTATTATCCAACCCCGCTCGATCAATTCTTGTTCTAAACCACTGCAATCCGAAAGACAGTGTAGAAAAGGAATCAATTGAACAGTACCTGCAGCGTCCAGTTGATATTCATATTCCTTATTTCAAACAATGTGAAGAGTTTTTGACATCTGGTCAAAGGTTTGTAAGCAGCAAAACACCATTAACTCGGCCATTCATTAATTTAGCCAGGCTGGTTGTCGGCAAGCCTGTTGTTAATGGTGGAGTATTTTCTTTCTTTAGAAGGAAAGGAAAAAGCAATATTAAAGATAAAAACATAAGAAACAAAACAGAACCAACAGCAGATGTATAAACAAGGCTGATCAAAAAGCAAAAAAGAACAGCTCGAATGAAAACGTAAATTGATGCGCTGGCTCTGAAAAAATAATGAAAAGGAGGGCTTATGTACGCACCACAGGCTATCTACCTGCGACTAAGGAGCAAGATTTTTAATGCACTGGATGCAGAAGCTGTTACAAATCTGTCTGATGAACGGTTACGTGACCAGTTGCGCCATGCTGTGGATGCGTTAATTGAAAAAGAGGCAATTACCGCGCCTGTTATACTGCGCCAGGAGTTTGTAAGTCGCTTTATTGATGAAATCAAGGGGCTTGGCCCCCTGCAACCCCTGATTGATGACCCGGAAATCACCGACATTATGGTGAATGGGCCTGATTGCGTTTACGTCGAGAAGAAAGGACTGTTGATTAAAACAGACGTAACCTTTATTGATGAAGCCCAGCTGCTGAGTACCGCCAAACGCATAGCTGCCACTGTTGGGCGCCGGGTTGATGAGTCCCAGCCAATGTGTGACGCACGCCTTAAAGATGGCAGCCGGGTGAATATAGCTATTCCGCCAATTTCTCTTGATGGAACAGCGATATCCATTCGTAAGTTCAGCCGTATGGATATCGGGCTGGGCAGGTTGGTGGAGCTTGATTCCCTGTCCAGAGAAATGGCTGGATTACTCCGAATAGCTTCAGGTTGCCGTTTGAATATCCTGATTTCCGGGGGGACGGGTTCCGGAAAGACCACACTGCTTAATGCTCTATCCCAATATATTTCTGAAAACGAACGGGTCCTGACCATTGAGGATGCAGCAGAGCTGCAACTGCAGCAACCCCATGTCGTGAGGATGGAAACTCGCCACGCTGGTATTGAGAATACAGGAGCTGTTCATCAGCGCGATCTGGTTATCAACGCTCTGCGGATGCGTCCAGACAGGATAATCGTTGGCGAATGCCGTGGGCCTGAAGCCTTTGAAATGCTGCAGGCCATGAACACAGGTCATGATGGATCCATGTCTACTCTGCACGCTAATTCACCTCGTGATGCTCTGGCCCGGGTGGAAAGCATGGTGATGATGGCCGCTCCCAACCTACCCCTTGATGCAATACGCCGCAACATTGCCAGTGCAATAGATCTGGTTATACAGGTTACACGACTGTTTGATGGTAGCCGGAAGGTTGTGAGCATCAGTGAAATTATGGGGATCGAAAGTGAAAATATTGTTCTGGAAGAGATCTTCCATTTTGAGCCTGCTCAGGTGCGTGCAGGTGAAAGAATTGAAGGGGAGTATCTCAGTCCAGGCTTGATAAGTCGCTCGGTTATCAAGAAGAAAGCCCGTCTGTTTGGTAGGGAGGAAGAGTTAAATAGAGTGTTTCGGGAGGTTGTAAGATGATCTATCTGGTCATGATTGGTCTGGCTCTTGTTCTTGTTTTTGTGGCCTTGGGCATGGAAAAAAAAGAGAACTCATTTGCCTTTTTGGAGGGAACGGGATCTCATGATGCAGACGAAGATGCTGACCTCAAGGCTGTGAATATCAAAATGCTTACGGATGAGCCGTTCAAAGTTCGCATCAGGGTAGGGATCGAAAACCTCAAAGCCCGTATTGGTGGGCACGCAGTATTTAAGGGTGTGTTATTCCTGGGGGTGGTTGTTGTGGCAAGTATTTATCTGCAGAAATACCTGCTGAGCGACATGTATATTCTGGTACTTCTGCCTTTGGTATTTCTAATCACATCCCTGCTATTTATCAGAATTTTGCAAATATACGACAGAAAAGTATTTGAGGTTTCATTTCCCAATGCACTTAACCTGTTGAATGGGGCAGTCAGCTCTGGAGAAAGCCTGATGCACTCCATAATTTATGTTGGAAACTCAATGGAGGGGGCAGTCGGTAGAGAATTTAAGCTGATGGGGCAGCGACTACGGCTTGGCCAGCCTGCCGAGAAAGTTTTGAGTCAGTCCTGTCATCGCTTTCCCTATGCACCGTTCTATTTTTTTACTATTACCCTGCGAGCCAATATCAACCGGGGTGGACAACTTAAGGAGATTATCAAGCGGCTGAACCAGGTTATGTTTAACAGTCGCGCTATAGAGAAGAAAAAAGGCGCAATGACTGCGGAAGCACGCATGTCGGTAAAAATTGTGGCGGCAATTCCTTTTTTCTTTATGGGTTTTATGTACCTGATGAGCCCGGAAAACTTTCATTTTGTTTTTTATGATCCGGCGGGAAAGATCATTCTCTACTATGTGCTGGCCAGCGAAGTGATTGGCATAACAATTATCTGGCTCCTGATGAGAAAAACCCAAACGTAAGAATAATAACAGGTCGACTTGGTCAGTAGTCGGCAAAAAGACTAAGAGGTAAAGAGGGGGAGATAAGAATGGATGTGGGGTATCTTTTACTATCTCTGGGGGTTGCAGTTCTTCCTGTTATGTGGATTAACAGCTACTTCTCCAGGCAGGCATCACGTCGCTGGCTGGGGCTTTCTTACACAGTTACCAGCTGGGATGCGTTGTTTGAAACACTTGAAGCGCGTTTTTCTTATCGTCGTAAAAGTGTGGAAAGAAACCTTGTTCAGGCAGGCATTTACAATTCCAGAGTAGCAGCACTGTATCTACCAGCAAAATTTACCCTGGCGGCTGTTATTGCTGCTAGCGGGTATTTTTTTCAGAATGAGCTTGGACTGGTCAATTCTACAGACTTGGTGGGTGCGATATTGATTCCATTCATTGTGGTAATAATTGGACCAGATATCTGGCTTCAGAAAAGAAGCCGAAACCGTGTACGCAAAGTATCGGGTCAATTGCCTTATGTCGTCGACCTTATGGCCGTATGTATTCAGACAGGTATGACTATCGAATCATCAATTGCATACCTTTCCGATGAACTAAAAGGCTTTGATAAAGGTTTAGCCAGAATCATGTGGCAGGTAGACTCTCGTTCCCGCGTTATCGGTATTGAACAGGCTTTGGAGGAGCTGTTGGATCAGTATCCATCAAATGAGATGCGCAGTTTCGTTTATACGCTGAATCAAAGTCTTCAGTATGGCAGTTCAATTTTTGAAGTCCTGACCAGCCTCTCCTCCAATATTCGAGAAGTGCAGATGCTGGAGCTGGAAGAGAAAGTTGGCAAGCTGTCGGCGAAAATGTCGGTACCCTTAATCCTTTTTATTATGTTCCCGATTGTTATTCTGATTACAGCTCCAGGCATTATGAGGATGGTAAGTGATGGTGGTCCGTTTGGGTAAATCTGGGAGAAAAAACAGATGGTGTCGTGTTTTTTTGCTTGGCGGAATTTTGGCTGTTCAGGGGTGCGTATCTGCTGGTAGTGGTCAGGAATTTTCAGATGCTGAGAAATCACAGACACCTAGAGAAGGTGCTTTTGAAGAGCATAATGAAGCGCTGCTGAAAGTTACAGAAAATTATATGGGGCTGATTGATCTTTATAAGAAACAAATGGGCCAGGTGGGAGATAATGATATCCAGACTTCTGATAAATATCGTATTCAAATAGCGGAAGCTTATGTTCATATGGAGGATTATGAGTCTGCCCTTTTCCACCTGGAGTCGGTGAATGAACATAAAAGCGGTTCTGCAGAGTATTTTCTTTTGAAATCCAAAGCTCTTTTGGCAAGCGGCGAAAGAGATTTAGCCTTACAGGCAGTGGTCACCGCCTACGGTTTTGATTCAAAAACTCCACAGGTATTTAACCAGTTGGGGAGGGTTCAGGCCGCCAAAGGCAATTACCAGGCAGCTCGCAGGCATTTTGAAAAGGCCAGAAAAGAATTACTTGATGACATGGTCGTTCAAAATAATTTGGCTATGCTGGATATACTTGAAGGAAATTACCATAACGCTGCAAAAAGACTGTTGACGTTTTTCAAAACAGGTAGAGCGGATGATCAGGTAAAATCAAATTTGGCATTTTCTCTTGCCAAGAGTGGGCGTTATCAGGATTTTGTCTCGCTATTTGGTGCTGGAAAGAAAGAAGAAGAGAGGCTTGCTCTGTTTCAGGCTCTGGCTGGCAGTCAAGCCATACATGAGGGTTTTCAGGGTGAATAAAAAATAGCCTATCCAAAATAAAGCTCCGACCAAAGGAGTAAAAAATGGAAACTAAACGAAATATCAAAAAAAAAATGCGATGGGAAAGAGGTGTTGTGGCTATTGAATTTGCAATAGGTGCGCTTGCTTTCTTTATGATGATATTTTACTGGATAGAAGTCAGCTATATGGGGTTTGTTTCAGCAACAGTTGACTTTTCTGTAGCAGAAGCCAGTCGGGTAGCCAGAACGGCTGAGTATGATGATTACCGGCAGATCTTTAGAAAAACAATCAAAGGGGCGGACTCTGTCTGGTCAAGTCTGATTGATGAATCAAAGTTTGATGTGGATGTCAGGTACTTCAAGGATATTGGTTCATTGAATGGCTGTGATACTGATTTCACGGCAGGAGCTTGTGATGGAGCAGGATCGCCAGAGAACCAGCCGTTAGCAGTTTATCGGGTGTCGTATCCTTATCAGCCAATATTCGCACAGCTTTTGTTTGAGAACACAGGGGCAATGAATATCAGTAGAGAGGTGATAACCGTCCAGGAATATGAAAGGGAGCTGTTCAAATGGCAATCAAACAACTAATCAGTTTTGGTAAGCACGCACAGCCTTCCTGGCAGAAAGGGGTTTTTTCTGTAGAGCTGGCATTGGCTGGCGTTTTTATCGCTATGATTCTGGCGTTTATATCTGACATGGTATCCAAACAGACTCTGCAGGGACATTTGCAGAGACTCAGCTATTCTGCGGTCAATGTCGTTAAGGAAAGGACCCAACTTTATAACGAAAGTGATCAAGTTGATGATAATCAGGTCAATACACTGTTCAATATCATCAGCAACTCCATGGGTAGAAGTATGTCTGGTTTTGATCGGCAAAGGCTTGCCATGCATCTGGAACAGCTTCGGTTTATTAGAAATGGCAACGGTAGCTTTGATCAAGATCCCGTGAGCTTTAAACGCGGAACACTGGAGTGCGAACCAGCACACAGGTTAAGTACACAACCAAAGCTTCACATCGAAACATCCTGGGGGCGAATGGCGACTTTGTACCAGGTAACCCTGTGTTACCGGGGGGATAACTGGTTCGGTAATGCGCTGGGGGATGGCAGCGACTATTCAAGGGTTGCCGCCAGCTCCTTAATGTTGGGGAGATAATCATGAAAAAACGCAGCCCGTCTACGAGGCGTCAACGTGGGGTTGCCGCCATCATGTTCGTAATTATGATTCCCATTCTTTTTATGTTTATTGCCTTGGGCATGGATGGTGCGCACTTTCTTCGGGCCAGGGCACGTGCGGGAGATGCTGTAGAGGTAACAGCTCTGGCATTAAGCGCCAGAGGCAGCGATAACCCCTCAATTTATCAGCCTATCGCTCAGGATTATCTGGAATATTTAACACCAGGAGCCAGCAGGATAGAAATCAAACAAGTTACCCATACCGCCTGCGAACCGACTGGTACACCTGGTTGTGATCCAGACCCTGATGGCCGCCGTTATTTCCAGTTTGAAGTAGTTGGTGAAGCTACATACGACAGTCTGTTTCCTTCTTTCAACAAAAAGCTGGGTTTTGGCAAGGATGTCAGCGCCCTTGGGCATGCTATGACCAGGAAGTACCAGGGAACAACAGTAGATGTAATATTAATCACAGATTTTTCTGGTTCTATGACTTGGTTGTGGCATGGAAGAAAAAAAATCAATATGCTTAAAGAGGTTGTTGAAGGAATAGCCGAGGAACTTGAGATATTTAAGGCTGGGGATGAAAACAACTCTTTAGCAGTTGTTCCGTTTAACTGGTATACGATGGATAAGACGGCAGGACAAAAATGCTACATTGAGAATCTTATATGGAAGTATAGGGAATCGAATCCAGAAGGTTGGTACATTGATTATGATGAAACAATAAAGAAAATGTTCACACCAAAAGCAAAACAGTGCACAGATTATTATTATGGTAATTTTTATACTGCACCTCTATCAGAAGATGTAATATCTGTATCCGAATCATTAAAGAATATGGATGCGAGAGGGGGAACATCTTCTTATGAGGGCATTATTCGAGGTGGACAAATTGCATTGCTAGGTGATAGCCAAAGGCGGTTAATAGTTATATTGTCAGATGGTATGGATAATAGGCCCAACAGGCATAGAAAGCTGTTAGAAAAAAAGTACTGTGATTTAATTAGAAATAAACTGAATTCTCAGAAAACTAAGGATGGAAAAGAGGTCCAATCAAAAATTGCTGTTATTGGCATTAATTATGATGCTGAATCAGATCCTAATCTGCAAAGCTGTGCAGGTGTAAATAACGTTTTCACCGCAACAAATATGGAAGATGTATATAACAGACTGATGGAACTAATCAGCGAAGAAGTAGGGCGCCTGTATACCAGGCCCAAGGCGTGATTTGATTAAGCTCGTAACCACCTCAACCATGTAATATCATTCCATCAGAACATCAGCGCAGCATTGAGCTGAATAAAAAGACAGTACGGGGAAGAGGATATGCCAGCAGATCGATTAAGTTTTTTGATTCTGGTCGATGCCGGGGATAATGATGTACACAAAATCCGGGAAGCCTTTCTACAGCTCAGTGCCATTGAGGTGGTCCACTGCCCTCTCGGCCCCACTGACCTGATATGTTATGGCTCTGTAAGTGGTATGGATGAACTGAAAACCCTGATGGAAGATCAGGTTCCCAACCTGCTGGAAGATCGCTTTAACCCTATCGAGCGCACCGAAACCCTGCTGGTTATGGATAAGTATGGCCAGGAGATGACCCGGGATACCCACAGTGTCCCCAATGGTAAAGGTGCCTGGATCTTTACTGACCAAAAGATTGGCAGCAAGCATCTGACTGAGAAGTTGCTTGGCCACCACCCTGAAATTATCGCCGCCTATAATGTCTTGGGTAGCCACGATGGCGTGTTCTACGCCGAGGCTGAAACTCTGGACAAACTGATGGCCGTAATTGATGAAGGGTTCCGCACTCTTCGGGCAATTGGCTCAGGGGGTAAAACTGTCAAAGCTCTTTCCAGAACAGATACTCGGTTGGTTCTTATGTAGGTTTCGTAAGGGGGCTGATGGCGTTATGAGATATCCTGACTTGCCTGGCCCCTGCCCTCCTCGCCCTGGCGACCTTCTTTTCCAGCATACCTCTGAAGAGCCGGGACGAGCTGCGATCTCCCGCATTTTCTCCGGTGTTCATAACTTCGTGATTGATCATGTAGCTCTCTGTGTCGCAGAGGGAGAGTTGATTGAGGCGGCTCCACCCTGTGTCCGGCAAGTCTCTCTTGAACGTTTTCTTGATAACTCCCATAGGGATAAGGCTGGCCGGCCAAGGGTTCTGGTTTGCCGTGTTTCTGATGCCGGGGATGATCATATAGAAACAGCCATTACTAGGGCAGTTAAGCGTATTGGCATGCCCTACAACGAGACATATATGCCATGTACAAAAAGCTGGTATTGCAGTTCTCTTGTAATAGATGCTTGGCAATATGCTCACTTCTGCTCCAAGCCACACCTCAGCAGCCAGGGGTTCTTCAAGGAAACGCCTTTGGAGTTTCGGGATCCAGCCACCGGCTCTGTTATGGAGTTCTGGAAAGAGTATTATCAGGAAAGAGAGATGGAAGTCCCGCAAGGCCTGCCTGGTTCTCACCCGGCACTTCTGTCACGGTCAGAAACGCTGGAAGTTGTGGGCAGTTATGGGATATTCCAACAGCTCAAACACAACAGAACCTAACACAGGAAGAGTTTTTTATGAGAATGAGTGCCGTTATCGGGCACCGTGGCGCAGCCCAACTGGCTCCGGAAAATACCCTGGCAGGAATTCGCACCGCTCATGCCCTTGGGTTGGAATGGGTTGAGATGGATGTTGTGCTTCTTGGTGATGGACAACTTGTTATCCACCACGATCAGGCTGTGAATAGATGCACTAATGGTAGTGGAGAACTGCTTTCCTCCACTCTCGAAGAAATTAAAGCTCTTGATGCTGGAGTCGGCTTTTCAAAAGAGTTTGCTGGTGAGGAAGTACCCACTCTTAAGGAGGTCATTGATCTTCTGTCAGAGCTGGGTATGGGTTTGAACCTGGAAATCAAGATGCATAAACATCCTGTGGATAAGCTGGTACTGCCTGTGGTGGAGGCTCTTAAACAGAAATCTTTACCAGACGGGAAGCTGCTGGTTTCCAGTTTTGATCATGATGCTTTGAAGCTGTTTCATGAACATATGCCTGCCATTCCTGTTGCCCACCTCTTTGAGAAACTGTCGGTTGACTGGCAGGAGCAGGCTCGAAAGGTCGGGGCTGTTGCTATTAACCTTGGGCAGAAGCCGCTGAAGCGATCCCAGGTTCAGGAGGTGATAAATGAAGGCTATGAGGTTTACTGTTACACAGTGAACTCTCAAAGCCGTGCTGATGAGTTGTGGAGCTGGGGAGTATCAGGTGTGTTTACAGATAATCCAAAGCTGGTGATTCGCTAAGAACGATCTGTGCTTTATTCACCCGCCATTTACTAAGGAAGTGACGGGTGAATAAAAAAATTAAAACAGCGATCTGTCTTCAAAAGGCTTCGGTTCTTTGTCTTTTCCAGCCAGACCATTAGACATGGCTATCCTCTGATTCTTCCTGCCGAGCAGACGCATCTGGATCAGACGTTCCCACAGGAGAGAAAGGCGCGGGCCTGCATTCCAGGTTTTGCGATATAGATACTTGCTGGCAGCTATAGCATCAGGGGACTTCTCACTGATCAGCTTGGCCAGGGCTTTGGCTTCGCGCATTGGATGCTCTGTTACCCGGGTGGCAAGACCATAGCTGAAAGCTTCCTGGCCACTGAAAACTTTACCCGTCATGGTCAACTCTTCGGCAATATCGTAGCGGGTCAGTGTTGAGAGGGTGGCTGTTGCGCTCATATCAGGAATCAGTCCCCATTTAATTTCCATAATTGAGAGCTTTGCCTCGGGGTGAATAACCCTGAAGTCGGTACCTAGAGCAATCTGCAGACCACCCCCAAAGCAGTTGCCATGGATGGCGGAAATAACCGGAACGGGAAGTCTCTTCCAGGTATAAGCCACTTGCTGGAAAGCATTCATGGATGTCCAGGGAAGTTTCAGAAACAGCTTTGGTACCATCGAAGGAGTTTTGCTGACAGATTTGAAGTCCAGTCCGGCACAGAAAGAATCACCTTCTCCAGACAGAATTACAGCACGTACAGCTTTGTTTTTGCGTATTTTTTTAGCTGTAGCAATCAGCTCTCTGAACAATAAATAATCCAGACCATTGTGCTTGTCCGGACGGTTGAGCGAGACGTATGCAATATGTTCCTCTACCCGGAATAGAACACGGGAATCCTCAATATTAGAACTCTGTACCCCTGCAAGATTGGACATTTTCATATCTCATTATCATTGTTGTCGGGCATGATTCCATACTTTTACCCTCATTTTCCAGATTTTTCCATGCAGATTGGCTGTCATTGATAGAAAGTGCAGATTGGCTGTCATTGATAGAAATTGCAGCATCAGGTTTTTACCTATACTCCTTCTATCAGCGACAAGGACGTCAGATAGCTATGAAATCGGAAGATAAAGGGCCCGCCTCGCTTCAAAGCATCCAAGGTGTGAACGGCTCTCAGGAAGAGCGTCCAGCACCTCAGAAAACAGGTTTCTTTAATGGTTGGAAGGTTTCGGTTGTTGAGGCATGGCACACTTTTGTAAATACCGTGATGGTCCTTTTTGGGTTTGAGCCTAAGTATCAGGATTCTAGTCAGACTGCTCGTGCTACTCCTCAGGCAGGGGAAACGACAACAGAAACCCCAAAAGAGCAGCCCATTCTAAATCGCCACATTGCTCCTGAAAGTTCTGTTAAAAGTGTGATAACCGCAGATAAGCCAAGTTCTATTGTGAGCCATGAAGAAACACCAGCTAGCTCACTGCTGCAAAGACCAAATAGTTTCCTTGAGCCTGTTGTGTTGGAAGACCCCCCTGAACTTGATGACCAAATCGTTCAGCAGCAAAATGACAACACAGTAGCTGAAGAGACCAGCCTGGAACTTAACGAGAAAGAGGGCTCTCTTTCTGCAACTTCTATCGATACCCCTGATACTCCCCATGTCTCTATAAGTAATGTGTCTGTTGATGAGGATGATACTCCAACAGAACATTCACTGGAGTTAAAGGAGAACGAGCCTGAGCTATCAGTTGAGAACCCTTCTGTAAGCAGGTCTCTGCATGTGGAGGAGGCCCTGCCTTTAGCTCTTCAGCAGGAAATTGAGATATGTGAGTTGCTTGCTACTCCTCCTCAAAAGAATGAAGTAACAACGGATGCTGCGGGTGATGATATACAGCTGATGAATTACTGTTCGTATTTGGATGGAAATAAACAAGCGGAAGAAGCGGAGTGGCCTTTTGGGATCGAACGAAAATATGATTTTCAAGAATTCCTCTATGTAGCCCGACTGGGAAAATCAGTTATTGAGGCAGCTGGTACAACAAAAGAAAAGACTCGACTGGGTAAGTTTTTCAATAATGCACTCAAGCAGATACCAGCAAGTCTTGAGCAGGCAGGAATTGATAGACATGGAGCAAGTACTGGACAACCTGTGATATCCCCTGAAGAGGTAGAGCAACAAACACCCAAGGGCACTAAAAAGAAAAAAGTAAAAAATGCAGCAAAAGGTGCACGAAAAAATCGCTTCCGAAGGGAGATAGATAAGAGACGGAATAAAGTATCAGCCTTTGATCAGGCACTGGAAGATTTAGTCAAACAGAACCCGGCTGTCATAAATTTATGGGTTCACCACTACAAGAACCATGAAGCAAAGAAAGGGCAGGCACAAGAGCAGTAAATCAGGTAATGTTTGAGACTGTGTCTTGAGGGGGACAGTCTCGTGTCGGTGAGTAAAGCACTACTGAAACAGGCCGCTGATAAAGGCCTTCTCCATCAGGAACAGGTAGCCCCCCTCTTCCACTTCCTGCAGCAGCAAAACTCTGCAATTCCCAAATTCGATTTTACCCATGTTCTCTACTATTTCGGTGGACTGCTCGCTATAGGTGCGCTCACTCTGTTTATGACTCTTGGGTGGGAAGAGTTTGGAGGCTGGGGAATTTTGGGGCTCAGTTTAACCTATGCAATAACAGGATTTACTCTCACCCACTACTTCGGCAATAGGGAAAGACATATCCCGGCAGGAATCTGTGCCGCATTTGTTGTGGCGCTGACGCCTCTTGCTATTTACGGTTTCCAGCAAGGAATGGGCTGGTGGCCTGATGAAATGGTTTATCGCGAGTATCACAGGTATATCAAGTTTCTGTGGATATATATGGAACTCGGTACCCTGCTGATTGGGGCAGTTGTTACATGGAAATACCGGTACCCGTTTATCCTGATGCCCGTAGCTGTCACGCTCTGGTATATGTCGATGGATATGACCGAACTCTTTTATGGTTTTGATTTCACCTGGAAGGAGCGTGGCCTTGTTTCTATCTGGTTTGGCTTTGGGATGATACTTCTGGCATTTCTGGTAGATATCCGATCCCGTAAAACTCTCGACTATGCCTTCTGGCTCTATATCTTTGGTGTTATCGCTTTCTGGGGAGGTCTTACTTCCCAAGACTCCAATAGTGAGCTGAACAAATTCCTGTACTTCTGCGTAAACCTCATGCTGATTGGGGCTGGTGCAATTCTTGTAAGAAAAGTGTTTGTTGTTTTTGGTGCGTTTGGTTGCTGCGGGTACTTTGGTCATCTTGCCTATGATGTGTTTGAAAACAGTTGGCTGTTCCCGATTGCTCTGGCTCTGATTGGTTTAAGTGTGATCTGGCTCGGCGTTCTCTGGCAGAAAAATGAAGCGGTGATAACAGAACGCATTCGCTCTATCCTTCCGGTGTCGTTCAGAGAGTTACTAGAAAGCCGGAATGTATAAAAAAGATGTGTTTGAGCTGGAAACAGGTGTGCTTCTTGAACCGGAGTATACCGGTAAAGTGCTTTATGATGCATAGGGTGTTGAAGGAACAAGTCATAAGAACTGCAAGTGCAAAGGCACATTCTGGAATTAGCAGGAGCAGGGATAACACACAGTGTTATCCCGACAGCATGAGATAAAGGAAGCATGAGATAAAGGAAAAACGAGAATCTCAAACCTAAACTAGTGACTCAAAATCTGACTGAGAAACAGCTTGGTTCTATCTGACTGGGGGTCATTAAAGAAAGGCTCCGGCGCATTTTCTTCAATAATTTGACCGCCATCCATAAAGATAACCCGGTTAGCCACTGTACGCGCAAAACCCATTTCATGGGTTACGCAGATCATGGTCATCCCCTCTTCCGCCAGCTCGACCATAACATCAAGAACCTCTTTGATCATTTCAGGATCAAGGGCTGATGTCGGTTCATCAAACAGCATAACCTGAGGGTTCATACACAGACTGCGGGCAATGGCCACGCGTTGCTGCTGTCCCCCCGAAAGCTGGCCAGGATATTTATGGGCCTGGCAGGGGATCTGCACCCGTTCCAGGTATTGCATGGCTATAGCTTCGGCTTCCTGCCTGGGCATTCTGCGAACCCAGATCGGTGCCAGAGTGCAGTTTTCCAGAACTGTCAGGTGAGGAAAAAGGTTGAAGTGCTGAAACACCATACCCACATCTTTGCGGATATGTTCAATGTTCTTGAGATCGTTGGTGAGAGTTACCCCGTTTACATCAATCTCACCTTCTTGATGCTCTTCAAGGCGATTGATACAGCGAATCATGGTTGATTTTCCGGAACCGGATGGCCCGCATACAACGATACGCTCACCTTTCTTAACAGTGAGATTAATATCTTTAAGAACGTGAAAATCGCCGTACCATTTATTAACTCCCTTCAGGGAGATCATTGTTTCTGTTTCTACTTCCGAAGGAATATTAACAGCTGATTTTTTTTGTTTTTGTAGTTCAGCTTGCATATTATTTTTCCTATAGGGCAAGTTCCTGTAGTTAAATTATTTTGAAGGCACCCTCTAGCTTTTGTGCCCGGTATCAAGTTTACGTTCTAATAACTGACTGTACCTTGAAATACCAAAACAAAACAGCCAAAAAACAAATCCTGTAAAAACAAAGCCTTCTATTGCAACATTTGGCCAATTCACATCAGCAATACCTGCCTGCATAACAGCGAGTAAATCAAAGAGACCAATAATTAAAACAAGGCTTGTATCTTTAAATAATTGCACAAAAGTATTTACGATTCCGGGGATAGATATTTTTAATACCTGAGGCATAATGATTTGCCGCATTCCCTGCCAGTAAGTCAGCCCCATTGCATCTGCCGCTTCATACTGACCTTTTGGCATCGCCTGTAACCCTCCGCGTATTACTTCAGCAATCAGGGCTGCTTCAAACAGGCTGATACCAATCATTGCCCGTATAAGCTTATCCAGCTCAATATCGCCCGGTACAAACAGTGGAAGCATCACTGAAGCCATAAACAGGATAGTGATCAGTGGAACTCCTCTCCAAAGCTCGATAAAGACCGTGCAGAAAGAACTGATTGCAGGCATATCAGAGCGGCGCCCCAAGGCCAGCAGTATGCCGACAGGCAGAGCAATCACCATTCCAACCAGTGACAGCACCAGAGTCAGCATCAAGCCGCCCCATTTATGGGTTTCAACGGTTTCGAGTCCAAAACCACCATAGAGGAGGAAGAAGCTGGTAAGTGGAAACCCGGTCAGGAACCAGATACCTCCCCAAAGCCGTTTGGGCATTTTGTCCCACAGAACCCAGGTCAGCACAGCAGCCATCTCGAAAAAAAACAGGTTTACCCGCCACAACTCTGTATCTGGATAAAAACCATAGAGGAACTGCTGAAACCGTGCGCTGACAAATACCCAGCAGGCTCCTTCGCTGGTACAGGCATCCTTGTTCTCTCCAAGAAAGTTGGCTTCAAGAAATACCCATTGAACAACGGGAGGGAGAGCCCAGGCCAGAAAGATAAGACCACTGAGGGAGAGCAGAGAATTTAAAGGAGAAGAAAACAGGTTTGCTCTTAGCCAGCCAATAATACCCCGCCGGGAAGCCGGTGCTGGCCGTGAAGGTATAGTTTCGGGATTAACAATCATTGTCCATTACCCATTTTTTATAGCCTCGGCCTACCTCTCAACGAGAGCCATGCGTTTGTTAAACCAGTTCATAAACAGGGAAACCAAAAGGTTCATGGTGAGATACACAGCCATGGTCATAGCGATAATCTCAATAGCCTGGCCTGTCTGATTCAGGGTTGTTCCCATAAAAACATTGACCAGTTCCGGGTAGCCAATGGCTGTCGCCAGGGATGAGTTTTTGATCAGGTTCATGTAATTGGTTGCGAGGGGAGGAATTGCTACCCGCATTGCCTGTGGAACAATCACCAGTCGCATCGTCTGGCCTGTATGAAGACCAAGAGCTCCTGAAGCTTCTGTCTGCCCTTTGTTTATCGCTTCAATACCTGAGCGAACGTTTTCGGCAATATATGAAGCGGTATAAAAAGTCAGGCCGAGCAGTAGAGCAATCAACTCTGGAATAACTGCAAACCCGCCCCTGAAGTTAAACCCTTTAAGAACAGGTGTATCCCAGCTAACCGGCTGGCCTGAAGCAAACCAGGTGATCAGAGGAAGAACAACCAACAGCCCTAAACCAATTCGGAAGTTTGGCAGTGATTTTCCGGTTTTTTCCTGTCTCTGATGGCTCCAGCGTATAAAGCCAATAGTGACAACAAGAGCCAAAGCCAGTGCAATTAATACCAGCTCTGGACCTTCATGGAACACGGGTGATGGGAGGTAAAGCCCGCGAAGATTAAGAAAAATAGAGTCTCCCAGGGCGATACTTTGTCTTGGTGACGGCAAAGTTCTCAGAACAGCGATATACCAAAACAGTATCTGCAGCAGAACAGGAATATTACGGAATATTTCGATATAGGCAGTCGACAGCCTTGCTATCAACCAATTGCCAGACAGCCGCCCAATACCAACCAGAAAACCAACAATGGTGGAAAGAGCAATACCGAGAACAGATATCAACGCAGTGTTCAGCAGGCCGACAACAAATGTTCTGCCAAATGTGTGGGTTTCATCATATTCAATCAGGCTTTGAAGAATGCCAAAGCCAGCTTCCTGGTTTAGAAAGTCAAAACCAGTGGTTATCCCCCGCTGCTCCAGGTTTTCTGTGGTGTTGTTGACAATTGTTGCCACCAGAAGAAAAAGCAGACCGATAAACAACAGCTGGAAGAATACGCTGCGAAAGGTCGGGTTATACCAAAAGCGCATGCTGGCGCTTTCAGCCATTGCTGAAGATAAGGTGTTTTTCCTGAACATGGCACCAGCCCTTACAAATATCAGAAAAAGGTAAGCCCGGAGTTAATCCGGGCTTACCGGCTGGTATTAACGGAAAGGAGGTGCGTAGACAATGCCACCATCTGTCCAGAGGGCATTGATGCCGCGTTCGATCAGGAGAGGTGACTTGGAGCCAATGTTCCTCTCGAAAACCTCATCATAACTGCCGACCTGTTTGATCACTTGATAGGCGAAGTCGTCAGGAAGAGCCAAGCCTTTACCACCTGTTCCTGTCTTGCCGAGGAAGCGTGATATTGCCGGATCTTTACTCTTGGCCTTGGAATCAATATTGGAAGAGTTCAGGCCAAGCTCTTCAGCATTGATCAGGGCATAGAGCGACCACTTGGCTATGTTCAGCCACTGGTCATCACCCTGACGGACAACCGGACCAAGAGGTTCTTTGGAAATTACTTCCGGCAGCACAACGGCATCGCTGGGTTTGGCAAGTTTTGTGCGCAGGGCATAGAGCTGGGACTGATCCGATGTCAGCACATCACAGCGACCTGTTTCAAAGCTTTGAATGCTTTGAGCAGATGTGTCGAAAACCACTGGCTGAAAAGTCATGTCATTTTCGCGGAAATAGTCGGCGAGATTCAGCTCGGTTGTTGTACCTGCCTGAATGCAGACAGTCGCACCATCAAGCTCCAGAGCGCTTTTAACACCCAGGTTCTTGTTCACCATAAAACCCTGGCCGTCATAGTAATTGACGCCAACAAAGTTCAGACCAAGGGACGTGTCACGAGTCTGGGTCCAGGTGGTGTTGCGAGACAAAACATCAATCTCGCCAGACTGGAGTGCAGTAAAGCGTTCTTTAGCTGTTAAAGGAACGTACTTAACTTTGGCTGCATCACCCAGGGCGGCTGCGGCCATGGCACGGCAGACGTCCACATCTATGCCGGTCCAGTTACCTTTGTCGTCAGGGTTGGAAAACCCGGGAACACCTGTGCTGACACCACACTGGAGATATCCACGCTCTTTGACAGTATCAAGGGTTGCGGCCTGGGCCAGATCTGCGGTGGCAGCAAGTACCAGTGTGGCACCCGCCAGTTGGAGGAGTTTCTTCATTGTCTTTCCCTTTTTATTATTATTTTCACCACGGAGATATTTTCATTTCGCTAAAGCAAATAAAAATTCTCTTCGCTCATGGCTGTTTTCAGGCTTTCAATGTTTTCCAGCCCTGTGCTTTTTCTCAGCAATCTCAAGGCCAGATTTTTATCAATGCTGAAGATCAGCATTTTTAAGCTCAAGGCTGTTTCAGGGATCCCCTTCCCTGCGGGTTTTGTCATGCCTGCAGGTTTTGGTAACCAACAGGCATGAAAAGTTAATGTAACAATTCTGTGCTACGAAAAACAAACATTTCCCGATTAACGGAGGTACTCTACAAAACCATCAAGCAGCATCTGGACAGAGAGCATGACCAGAATCATACCCATCAGGCGCTCAATAGCAGTCAGGCCCCGATCTCCCAGAATCTTATAGAGCTTGCCGGAGGCAAGTAGAATCAGGGAGGAAGCTGCCCAGGCACCAATGGTGGCGACTGTCCATTCAAGTGTCATATCGGGCTGGCGATTGGCCAGCAGCATCAGGGCAGCAAGAAGAGATGGCCCGGCAATCAACGGTGTCGCGAGTGGAACAATAAATGGTTCTTCTGTTGATTCCTCTGATGAGGATCCATTGCTCTTCTGGGGGAAAATCATCTTGATACCGATCAGGAACAGGATGATACCGCCAGCGATACTGACCGACTCGGTTCTCAGGTGCATCATCTTCAGGATGCTTTCACCAGAGAACAGGAAAATCAGCATAATAATCAGGGCAATAATAAGCTCCCTGATAAGAATCTTGCATCGGCGTTCTTCAGGAACAGCTTTCAGGATTGACATAAACACCGGCAAGTTGCCCAGCGGGTCCATAATCAGCCAAAGCGTCAGTGCCGCACTCCAGATTTCCATGACATTACTTCCACACAGTTTATTGGGGCAAACTCCCCTGGGGATTAAAAAAAGGTGAGCTATTCTGCCTCAAAACCTGTGTGTGGAACACCCTGACAGTGGGTATAACGCAGATGTTATCGATACTTTCGTCTAAGGGGGGGGGCGACCTTGGGTTAGTAACTTCAGCGGTTTAACTTGCGCTTACGCTTATATGTGCCGGGATAACCTGATACGCCGCAGATCTCATCCAATCAGTTCTGTTCTTTTCAGTGCGTCAGCCGTAAAATTTTCTGATTTACTTCACCCAAAACCAATATCTATAACTATGTCCAACACCACTTATACCAATGATGTGATCAAATCCTGGGATGAGCTGCATCGTGATAGTCGGTCTCTGGCTCAGCTTTTGCTCAGTAAAAAAGAGTGGAAAGGGATTATTGCCGTAACTCGTGGCGGAATGATTCCCGCAGCCATTGTTGCCCGTGAGTTGAATATTCGCCTGATCGATACTCTCTGCATCTCCTGCTATGACGAACAACATATTGGAGAGCTCCGGGTTCTGAAAGACACCATGCTTGATACCGATGGTGATGGTTACCTGGTCATTGATGATCTTGTTGATACCGGAACAACCCTGCGTTCTGTCAGGGAACGGTTACCGGCTTCCCATATCGCTACGCTTTATGTAAAACCTGCTGGAAAAGAGCTGGTGGATACATCTGTTTATGAATTTACCCAGGAAACATGGCTGCGTTTCCCATGGGATCTGGAGCTGGGCTATTCCACTCCTCTGGTAAACAGAAACTGATTCAAAAAATTTAATGTTTTGTTTTTAAGGAGTGGTTTGAGCCACTCCTCACAACTTTAAGAAAATTTCAACGCCTTCCCGTCACCCAAATCTATACTTACCTGACGACTGCAAACGAAAAAGAATAGAACGAACGGAGGCACCATGAATGGGCTGCGCCGAAAGTTAAATGCTGCACTGATTACAGAATTAAATCCGATGGGAACGGATGGCTTCGAGTTCGTTGAATTCGCTGCCCATGATCCGCACGATCTAGAGATGCTGTTTATCTCTCTTGGCTTTAAAGCGGTTGCCCGCCACCGCTCACGAAATATCACTTTATGGCGACAGGGCAATGTTAACTTTCTGATTAATGCCGAGCGCAGTGGTTTCAGTCATGAGTTTATGGAGAAGCATGGCTCATGTGCCTGCGCGATTGCTCTCAGGGTTGCCGATGCCAAACATGCCATGGACAGGTCTGTCAGTATGGGAGCAAGCCCTTTAAGTTCTGATGCTGGCCCAATGGAGTTAAATATTCCTGGCATTGAAGGTGTTGGTGGCAGCCATATTTACTTCGTTGACCGCTATGATGAGCTTGGCTCTATCTATGATGTGGACTTCGAAGCACTGGATGGCGTTAACAATGAACATGGAGGTTTTGGCCTCCTGGATATTGATCATCTGACCCACAATGTTTATCGCGGCAATATGAATCGCTGGGCGGCTTTCTATGAGCATTACTTTAATTTTCGACAGATTCGTTACTTTGATATTGAAGGAAAGCTGACTGGTCTGAAATCCAGAGCGATGACCAGCCCCTGCGGAAAAATCAGAATCCCTATTAACGAATCATCGGATGATAAAAGCCAGATTGAGGAATTCTTAAAAGAGTACAAAGGCGAAGGAATTCAACACATAGCGTTATCTACATCCGATATTTACCGAACAGTAAACTCCCTGCGCAAGGCTGGGGTGAACTTTATGACCCCTCCTCCAGACACTTACTATGAAATGCTGGATAACCGTCTGCCAGAGCATGGAGAAGATGTGGAGTCACTGAAAGCCAAAGGGCTGCTGGTGGATGGCGACGGGCACGGAGGTATTCTCCTTCAGATATTCACAGAGACAGTGATTGGTCCGATCTTTTTTGAAATTATCCAGCGTAAAGGTGATGAAGGCTTTGGTGAAGGCAACTTTAAAGCCCTTTTTGAAAGCATGGAAAGAGATCAAATCCGGCGGGGTGTTCTTGAAGATAAACCGGACAAGGGCACCAATGCGGCATGAAGGAGTCAACCTATACAGCCAGGGAGTTGGGTGAAAACGGCTTTATTGAATATACCGAGCAGGAAAATGAAACCTGGGCGCAGCTGGTTGATACCCAGCTGCAGCTGTTACCGGAAAGAGCCTGCCAGGAATATCTGGATGGTATTGAGCAGCTTGCGTTCCCACATGACCGGGTTCCGCAACTGGATGAGATCAGTAAAGTCCTGCACAAAGCAACAGGTTGGCAGGTAGAACGGGTTCCTGCGCTGATTAATTTCGACCGCTTCTTTGAGCTGTTATCTGAAAAGAAGTTTCCCGTAGCCACGTTTATTCGCCGGCCTGAAGATATCGGTTATCTGCAGGAACCCGATATCTTCCATGAAATCTTTGGTCACTGTCCGATGTTAACCAACCTGGAGTTTGCCTCTTTTACCCATACCTATGGCAAGCTGGGAAAAAGTGCGACTCATGAGCAGCGGGTATTCCTGGCCCGGCTTTATTGGTTTACTGTTGAATTTGGTTTGATCGATACACCTGATGGTTTTCGGGTTTATGGTGGTGGAATTCTTTCCAGCCCCAAGGAAACAAAGTGGGCCACGGGAATAGCTCCAAGAAAGGAAAGGTTTGATCCGGTTCTGGCTCTGAGAACACCCTACCGGATAGATATCCTGCAGCCACTGTATTATGTGATTGGAAGCATGCATGAGCTTCATTCACTGGGTGGTCAGGACATCATGCTGATGGTTGCAGAAGCTAAGCAGACGGGACTGTTGCCTCCGTTGTTCACCAGGGATTAGATTTTCAAACAATTTCCAGCCAACATACGATACTTATGATCTGTTTCTCGATTACAAAAAGCATAAGGAAATACAGATGTCTGAACTTGCTGAAGCCAAGTGTGAAGCCTGCCGCGTGGGAGCTCCCAAAGTGACCGACGAGGAGATGGCTGAACTGATGGGTTTGATCCCTGACTGGAACATTGAAAACCGTAACGGCGTTCTGCAGCTGGAGAAAGAATACACTTTCCGTAATTTTAAAATGGCCCTCGACTTCACTAATGCTGTGGGAGCTATTGCGGAAGAAGAAGGTCATCACCCCGCCCTTCTGACCGAGTGGGGCCAAGTCACCGTCACTTGGTGGACCCACAAAATCAAAGGGCTGCACCGGAATGATTTTATTATGGCAACCAAAACCGACAACCTTGTATCTGGCTGAAAGAGCAGTAAACGCCATTCTCCGAAAAACGACAATGGATGTCGAGAATGAATAAGAAATACTGGGATGGTTTGCCGGTAAGAGAGGGAGAAACTTCCCGGCAGGCACACTGTGATCTTCCAGAAGGAACCTATGAACGTGAGCTTGGTCGGGAAGGATTCTTTGGCCCGGTCAGCCATATGCATCATAAACACCCTCCCACAGGATGGAGTAAATGGGAAGGGCCTCTTCGTCCACATGCTTTTGATCTGACCAAACTCCATTCAGAAGCTATCAGCCCCTGGCTTGCGGCACCTTTGTTCTATAACCGTGATGTTCGTTTGCGCTACTGGACCCTTAACCAGAATATGGAATACCTGGTGCGTAACAGTGATGGAGATGAGCTGCTCTTTGTCCATGAGGGTGAAGGTGATCTGTATTGTGATTATGGGCACCTTACGTTCAGGGATGGAGACTATCTGCTGATTCCGCGAGGAACCGCCTGGCGCCTTGAAGTCAGCACGCCTTGTTCATTCCTGATGATTGAAAACACAGATGGCATTCTGACCCTGCCTGACAAAGGCTTTGCCGGTTATAACGCGATCTTTGACCCTGCCTGCCTGGACCACCCCAAAATTAATGACCGGTTCCTATCCCAGCAGGATGAAAACAGCTGGCAGATTTATGTGAAAAGAACTGGGCATATTTCCAAGGTGACTTACCCGTTTAACCCGCTGGATGCTGTTGGTTGGCATGGAACCAATATGGTTCTGCGGGTCAATTGGCGGGATATCCGGCCGATCATGAGTCACCGCTACCACTTGCCTCCATCTGTACACACCACCTTTCTGGGAAGCGGGTGTGTGATTTGTACTTTTGTTCCCCGACCGGTTGAGTCTGACCCCGGGGCACTGAAGGTTCCGTTTTTCCACAATAATGATGATTACGATGAAGTGTTGTTTTATCACCGTGGCAATTTCTTCAGCCGTGACCACATTGAAAAGGGGATGATGACATTTCACCCTTGCGGTTTCCCCCATGGGCCTCACCCAAAGGCTCTGGCAAAGAGTATGAAAGATCCGGTTAAGGAAACTGATGAAGTTGCAGTGATGATTGATTCCCGCAGGCCCCTGAAAATGGTAGATAGCATATGGCCTGCAGAAGACCGTGATTATGTGAACTCCTGGAAAAATCCCGGCGACGCTTAAGCAAAGGATTAATAATGAAACTAGCTTCTCTGAAGGCAGGCCGAGATGGACATCTGGCCGTTGTTTCCAAAGACCTGACACGAATGGTGGTTGTGCCTGATATCGCCTGCACCTTGCAGCAGGCGCTGGATAACTGGAAAGACAAAGCCCCCAAGCTGCAAAAGAAATACGAACGGCTGAACAGTGAAGGTCTGCCGGCAGCAGAAGCATTTGATGTATCCAGATGTACTGCTCCCCTCCCCCGGGCCTACCAGTGGCTGGATGGCAGCGCCTATGTGAATCATGTTGAGCTGGTACGTAAGGCCAGAGGCGCAGAGATGCCAGAGTCTTTCTGGACTGACCCTCTTATGTACCAGGGAGGTTCCGACCAGCTGTTGGGGCCTCAGGATGATATTCCTCTGAGCAATGAAGAGTGGGGAATAGACTTTGAGGCGGAAGTTGTCGTGGTGACAAATGATGTCCCCATGGGTATCTGCCCAAACAAGGCTGACAAGCATATCGTTCTTTTCGGTCTGGTTAATGATGTTTCCCTTCGAAACCTGATCCCTGGTGAGTTAGGCAAAGGCTTTGGCTTTATGCAAAGCAAGCCTGCATCCAGCTTTTCACCGGTGTTTGTGACCCCTGATGAACTGGGTGATCAGTTGCAGGAAGGAATGATTCAAAGCCGGTTGTTTGTTCATCGGAATGGCGATCTTTTCGGCCGTCCAGACTGTGCGACTGATATGACCTTCAACTTTCCCAAGCTGGTTGCGCACGCGGCGAGAACACGCCATCTGGCAGCAGGAACAATTATAGGATCAGGGACAGTATCCAACTGTGATCACGGTGTTGGTTCATGCTGTATTGCTGAGCGCCGAATGCTGGAAATCATTGAAGAAGGTGAAGCGAAAACACCTTTCATGGATTTTGGTGAGCAGGTGCGTATTGAGATGTTTGATAGGGAGGGGCAATCAATATTTGGGGCTATTGATCAGCAGTTTGTTCACTATGCCTGTTGATATCAAATCGGCTTTGTTTGCTGGTATTGAAAGAATTACAGAGAGATAAGTCGTCTATACTCTCGCCTTCACGGCAGTGGAGAACAATACCATGACCATGGGTGTGCATTGTGCCTTGTTTCGAAACAAATGGTATTTGCTTAATGCTTTTATTTTAGCGGCGTTTCTCTCTCTGTTGGCCTCCTTGACGCATGCTGATGGCGGTGACACCCTCTCTGGAAAAAGTGAAAGTGGGCCTGCTGCTAAAGGTAAAGTGAGATTTCTCTCTGATCCAAAAAAACTTGACAAAAAGCCTTTACTGGCGGATGAGGACGATGAAGAGGATTTTGAAACAACAGCAGCAGAAGAGTGGGGGGGGAGCTGGATTCGAGTGGGCTCAACAACATACGGGGCCGAATGCGCAGGAGAGGTTGGTGTTACTGCGGCCAGTGAGACTGCGGAGAACCAGTTCTACGAAATAACTTATTCTGTGGAAGAATTGAATAGAATTCATCCGGGTCATTTTATGAAGACCCTCCTGAATTATAAAGTATATTCGCTCAATGGTGACGCACGTCATATCCGGGCGGAATTCTTGCTGTTCCCCAAAGGAGTGGACTCTAAATATTATCGAAACAAAGTACTCGGTCTTCTGCACAAGACAGTTGAAATCAAAACGGATTTGAAAGGAGGGGAAACTCAGACACAACATACATTAGCTGTTTTCACTCCAGACTCAGAGAATATGGAGTGTTTCAGTGCTGTATTAACTCAAGTGCACAAAAAAGCGAAAAAAAGCATTTCTAACGGTGTGATAGCCAGCTACGAGGCTCAGAAGTTCCTCAACTTTGGTGATAGTTCGGATATGAAAAATTTTGCTGGTGACTCTAATGAAATAACTTACAAATTAGCAATTTCACCACAAAAAAAGGTAACAAGGGTGAACCCAAAACCTGAAGCGGCATCAGAGGGAGCTTCTATTTTGGTGGAGATGTCTTCTAGTGATTTTCATCTACACCGGCTAGAAGAAGACAATTGCGGCAGATATCCTCCGGTGTTGCCCTGGTTTGAAGTAGGCGATCAAATAATAAGGGTTGAGTTCTTACCTCTCTCGAAAACGGTGAAGACCTATATCAGGGTGCCTGAAGGCTCTGAAAGAATACGAGGTATAGCTGCATCGTACGGAATGGGTCAATCCTGGCAGTCCCTGCAGTACTCAAGAACCCGTGAGGAAGAGATTGCAGATGAAGTCCTCAAGGGGATGAAAAGTAGTTTCTACCAATTCCTCAAGAGTAATACTGTCACAATTTCCTGGGAGCAAGAAAATGGAGAAGAAGACTGCATTATTGGTAAATTTGGTGGTCGATCAACGTTGTTTTATCACCCAACCCAATCGACAGTTTGGAGCATTACTTATGATAGCAAGATAACATATAAAGAATTTTTTTCTGTCTTGGGTGCGAAGACAGCTAGATTCCGAATTGATGTGGAACCCACGACCGGCACTCGTAAAAAGACTGACGGAGATAAAGCATCATTGATAGAATCTGTGCAGGATGAGCCTGTAATGGTTGACGCTTTAAAAAGATTAACCCTCAAACCTTTTTTCAATACTACCAAGACAAAATATTAGTCTGCCACAGGCCGATACAAGTGCAAGTGCATGTAGCCCGCTCACGGCTATTTGAAAGCTGCCAGTATAAGCCATCATCTGGATGACACTGGGCTGCAGTTATGACATGCTGCCGCTTTGAGTCTGAGTAGATCATCTGAATGAAAATCTGGGTTGATGCGGATGCCTGCCCCAATGTGATTAAAGAAATATTGTTTAAAGCTGCGCAAAGAACAAATACTGAACTGACACTAGTTGCCAACCAATATCTGCGAACGCCTGCCTCACCCCTGATAAATGCGATACAGGTTGCCCCAGGCTTTGATGTTGCAGATAGCCATATAGTGCAAGAGTGCATTGCTGGCGATCTGGTAATAACAGCGGATATTCCTCTTGCGGCAGAAGTTCTCCGAAAGTTTGCTCACGCGTTGAATCCACGTGGTGAGTTCTACGATCAGGAAAATATCCGACACAGGCTGGCTATGCGTAACTTTATGGAAGAGATGCGCAGTACAGGACAGGTGAGTGGTGGTCCTCCTCCGCTAGGCAATCGAGAAAGGATGGATTTTGCCAATGCTCTCGATAGATTTCTGGCGCAAAATAAATAGTCACAACCAAAACGGCAGGCAGAGACTAAGGGATGGAAAGGGAGCTGAAACTTTATAGTTACTTTCGTTCTTCAGCGGCATATCGGGTGAGAATTGCCCTGAACCTGAAAAAGCTGGAATACCAGCAAATTCCAGTCAATCTACTTAAGGGCGAACAGCTCGGAGATGATTATCGGAAGGTTAACCCCGTTGGTTTGGTTCCAGCGTTAGTGACAGGTCAAGGCATTCTGAGCCAGTCTCTGGCGATTATGGAGTGGTTAGAAGAAAACTATCCTCAGCCTGCCATACTGCCCGAGCACAGCTGGAGTAAAGCCCGAGTGCGGGCTATGGCCTATGCCATTACCTGTGATATCCACCCCTTGAATAATGTGCGTGTTATCGATTATTTGAAGAATGAGCACCAGGTAGAGAGCCCAACTGGTGAAAGCTGGTATCACCACTGGGTTCATGTCGGCTTTCAGGCCCTCGAGCAGCAAGTTGAAGCATCGCCATTCTGCTTCGGTGATACACCAACCTTTGCGGATATCTGTCTGATTCCTCAAGTTTATAACGCTCAACGTTTTCAGATGGATATGAGTCAATATCCAAAGATTTTCAGTACCTGGAATCATTGCAAAACACTGGAAGCTTTTACAAAGGCTGCCCCTGAGAAGCAGCCTGACAGCTTTTAGCTTTCCTGTCGGTGATAATCCTTCAGTTTCACATAATTGTTTGATGAATAGGTAAAGAAGTCTCGCTCTATGTCTGTCAGTGGACGACCTTTTTTGGCCGGATTGCCTTTGTAAACAAACCCGCTTTCCAAACGAGCCTTTGGGGGAACCATGGCACCGGCGGCAACCAGAACTTCAGATTCAATCACTGCACCGTCCAGAACAATGGCACCAATACCTATAAGAACCTTGTTGTGAACTGTACAGCCATGCAGAGTGGCGTTATGTCCGATGGTGACATCATCTCCAATATGGAGTGGCCAGCCATCAGGGTTGTATGGGCCAGCATGGGTTATATGCAGAACTGCACCATCCTGCACACTGGTTCTCTTTCCTATACGAATCTCGTGCATATCTCCGCGAATCACTGCACATGGCCATACTGAGCTGTCTTCACCGATAACAACATCTCCCAGGACAACAGCTGTATCGTCAATGAAGACATTGCTATCGATAACGGGCTTCTTGTTTTTATAGCTGCGAATGGACATGGCAATTGCTCTGCATATAGAAGACTAACGACAGATTAACAGCTGTTCTGGCGAAGCGGCAGAGGCTTGGCTAATTTCCCGGTCAGGTTCTTTGATATTCGTATTCTTGGTGATCTGTATGGCCTGTCCGACACGCTGCACTTTGGGTAACGCAAGTGCTGTTTTATGGATATTGTTTTTGACGTGTCATTCCCATGCAGTCCGGCTGGACATCCAAACCGCAATAAGCCAGTGGCATGAGCTGGCCGTTGAACCGGGTGAGACTCCGCTGGTTTGTGATGTTCAGGAAAAAAAACTAAGCCTTCCTGAGCTGGCGTGGCTTCCTGAGTACAAGTGGCGTGAAATCTATCAGGAACCTTGTACTGTTAAGGATCGGGCCTGGAGCCTGACAAAGAGCCATGTTCTTCCTGTTAGTACACTGTTTTTCAGCTCAATCATGGCTAAATCGGCAGGGTGGCTGGCGGGTAGGGATAACAAGGTAATCAAAGATATTGGCTGGCGGGTTGGAGATGCTCTATCGGACGCTGTTCAGTCCTACACACCCCAGGAGCTGTTCTGGCGACTTTCCGTTTCCAATCTTGATTTATTTCGCCCTCCAAAAGGAGATCGATCCGACTGGATTATTTATTATCTGAAACGTTCAATTGTTTATCTTCCTGGCTTGTATTATCTGATTCCGGAGGTTCTTTGGGAACTGGCTGTTATAGGAGCTGGCAATATCTCAATCAATATTGAACCAGTCAGATTACAGGAATACATGGAGCTCACTTACTTTCGGTCTGGAAGTAAAAAGGATTTAGAAGCTCCCCCCTTCTCTCACCTGGATCTCGAAATTGTTTCAGAAGCTCCCTCTACCTACTCTGCCGAGTCTGTGTATGAGGCTGCTCTCGTAGAGTTAAATCAGATCTGTGCTCGTGACGGTATAAACCGGATTCGGTTTTACCCGGTTATACAGTCTTATGAGTCAGGCTCTGGGCTCGAGTTATATATCCAGATTTTTGCGGAGAACAAACCGGGAGCGCTGGTCAGGTTTCCAGCCAGCTTTGGGCCAGCATCGGAAATGGACTGGTGGACGAATGCGCTGGATCAACACACTCTGCAGGGTGTGTATAACAAACAGGATCAGTTCCGGCTGTTTCAGGCATGGAATAAATGGCGTAAGTATGACCGTCCGCTGGCAAACCCTTTCAGTGAGCAGATCCTGGTGAGTTTAACCAGGAACCTGAAAGAATTGATTACCGCAGGAGCAGACAGGGTTGAACCAGCAACTGGCTGCAGGAATCAAACATGCTGGCGCTATTATAAACCGGATATTAATAATTCCGCTGAGAAGAAGGATTTTGTTGCCTTATCTGTTCCCCGCCAATCTGTAAATCATACGATTATCAGTGCGGGTTCAAAGGGAGTGTTCTTTATTGATGATCATATCTCTCAAAGGGTTATGGAGCCGCGAATTTCACTGCTCACACATGTTTCTTTTGTTTCAACCAGTACAACTGCTCTGGTAGGGCTTGAAACACGTCTTCCGTGGTTGCCATCACGTGGAGAAGTTCAGATAGCCTCCAGCTTTGTGACATCAATGTTTTATGGTTATTTGACCAGGAAGCTCTTTAGCTTTGCGATGGAGGAACAGAAGAAAAAACAGCATCCACGGTTTTCAGTTAATGCTACTGATTCAGAAGAGAGTCAAGAACCACCCAGGTCTGTCATTTTCCACAGACTGAGAAGTGAGTCTATTGTTGGAGACAGAGATACTCCTGTCCCTATGGACTTTAGTGTCGAAGCCATGCCTGATTGAAGTTGCCGTGCAAAGTTGAACCATTTGACTATTGGCTTGAAATGCTCTGTTGTTGTCACCATTGAAGTCGATAATAGAGCGACAGAACAAAAGGAATGCCACAATGAACAACCCTCTGCTGAACCAGGATCAGTTGCCAACATTTTCGGCAATCAAAGCCGAGCATGTTGAACCTGCTATAGATGCGCTATTAAAAGAATCCCGGGAAGGGATTGAAAAACTGGTTCAGGGAGAGACGAGCTATACATGGGAGAACCTGCTGGCACCCATGGATGATCTGGATGACTGGCTCGGCCGGGCATGGTCACCTGTATCCCATATGAACGCAGTGGTTAACAGCGACGAACTGCGCGACGCTTATAACGCCTGTCTGCCCAAGTTGTCTGAGTTCTCGTCCTGGGTTGGTCAAAACCGTGATCTGTTTAATGCCTATAAGCAGATTTCAGAAAGCGGTGATTTTGATAAGCTGGATGAAGCTCAGCGCAAGGTCATCAGCAACGCTCTGCGTGATTTCCATCTTGCTGGTGTGGATCTGCCGGAAGATAAGCAAAAGCGCTTCGTTGAACTGAGTATGCGTCAGTCTGAATTGACCAGCGGTTTCTCTGATCGTGTGCTTGATGCCACCATGGCGTGGACCAAGCTGGTGACTGATGAGAAGGAGTTGTCCGGTCTGCCTGAAATGGCACTTGCCGGAGCCCGTCAGCTGGCACAGAGCAAAGGCCATGATGAAGGCTGGATGCTGAATCTGGACTTCCCCTGCTATTTCCCGGTAATGAGTTACTGCGATAACCGTGAGCTGCGCAAGGAGATGTATACCGCTTACGTCACTCGAGCCTCCGACCAGGGCCCAAATGCCGGTGAGTTTGATAACAGTGAAGCGATGAAGGAGATCATGGCTGCGCGTTATGAGCAGGCACGACTCCTCGACTTCGATACTTACGCCGACTATTCACTGGCGACCAAGATGGCGTCTGATCCCAAGCAGGTGATCAGCTTCCTGGAAGATCTTGCTGCGCGCAGTAAACTGCAGGCTGAGCGCGAGCTGGCCGAGTTGAAAGCCTTTGCCAAAGATGAATGTGGAGCAGAGGATCTGCAGGCCTGGGATCTCAGCTATTACGCAGAGAAACTGCGTCAGAAGCGCTATTCCATCAGCCAGGAAGAGCTGCGTCCATGGTTCCCCGCGAACAAGGTGATCAATGGCATGTTTGAAGTAGTCAGCCGCTTGTATGGCGTCACCTTCAAGCCCTGCGATGGCATTGATACCTGGCACCAGGATGTTCAGTTCTATGATATTGAGCGTGACGGTGAGGTAATTGGCCGCTTCTATCTGGATCTTTATGCTCGCGAGAATAAGCGTGGTGGAGCCTGGATGGCAGATTGCCATAGCCGCCGTAAGCTGGATAAAGGTGTTCAGACACCGGTTGCATTCCTGACCTGCAACTTCACTCCACCGGTTGGTGATAAGCCTGCGCTGCTTACCCACGATGAGGTTGTGACGCTGTTCCACGAGTTTGGTCATGGCCTGCACCATATGCTGACCAGCATTGATTACGCCGGTGTTTCCGGCATCAGTGGTGTACCTTGGGATGCTGTAGAGCTGCCAAGTCAGTTCCTGGAAAACTGGTGCTGGGAGAAAGAAGCCCTGGCGATTATCTCCGGTCACCATGAAACCGGTGAGCCACTGCCAGATGATATGCTGGAAAAAATGCTGGCCGCCAAGAACTTCCAGTCAGCCATGATGGTTGTGCGCCAGCTGGAGTTCGCCCTGTTTGATTTCAAACTGCACTATGGCTGGAGCGATGATACGGATATCCAGAAAGTTCTGGATAAAGTGCGTAAGCAGGTAGCGGTGGTTGTGCCTCCCGCATTTAACCGCTTCCAGCATGGCTTCTCCCATATCTTTGCCGGAGGCTATGCAGCAGGTTATTACAGCTATCTCTGGGCAGAGGTTCTGTCCGCAGATGCGTTCTCCAAGTTTGAAGAGGATGGGATTTTTAACAGGGAAACTGGTGAGCTGTTCCTTCACGAGATTTTGGAGCGCGGCGGTTCCCGTGAACCGGAAGATATGTTTGTAGCTTTCCGTGGCCGCAAGCCGACAATTGATGCACTGCTGCGCCATAAGGGGATTACAGGCTAAAGGTTGTACCGAAAAGGGAGCTGGCTGCTCCCCTTTTACCATGGAAATGCCCATCACATTTTCATATTTCGGGGTGGGCATTACCCGCTCATGGCTGCTTTATACCAGTTAGAAGGATAATGATGAAAAAGCGCTTTATTGCCGGAGCTGTCTGCCCCAAATGTGCGGCGGTTGATCGTCTGGTTATGTTTGAGGAAGACGGGGAAACCATTAGAGAGTGCGTTGAGTGTGGTTTTACCGATATCCAAAGAAACCAGGAAGTGGGACAGGATAATCTGGAAGAGTTAAAAACGCGTGTGAATCAGGGGGAATATCAGGCTAATCTTGATAGTGAAGATATTCAACCGATAAAGATCCTGAACTAAGAGTTCGCAGGATATGGAGTTAATAAAAAGGATTTTATGGATATTAATAGAAAAAGAACAGGATCCCAAAGGTCGGTATCAATTTCAGAAGAGGTGTCAGAGGATAGCGTAACAAAAAAAACATGTTTCTCAGGCAGGGAAACCAGCCCATCAGTTCAGGAGAAAAAAATAAAAGATCAACCTTGCTGTGACTCGGGAACTCATACCGTTGAAAGAAAAAAAATCTCAGAGCCGGAAGTTGATAAAACTTCTATTGAAAAATTCTGTGAGCAATTTTTTGAGGTGGTTGTTGATGATAGGCTTCATAAACTCGATACATCTTTGTTTAATCAATATCCTGTAGAAATAATTGTAAATAGCTGCCAGAAATTCCAAAAAAAGTTGGAAGAAATTGTGTCTCGTGAACTTAGCAATATTCAAAAACATATTGATGGTATTTCAAACATTGGACCTGTTTCTGGCAATTTTCCATGCTGGCATACTAAAAGTTGTAGCAATATTTCTTTCTCAAAAAGGCCTGTAGATAGTTTGAAAGCTAAAATGAAGCTTATCTCAAAATTTTCAGAAATGATTAATATAATGTTTTTGAACTTAGGGACTATTAAAGTTGCTGAGATGGAATTAGTTCAACTAGCGAACAGTAATAAGGCTTTTGATGGGTTTGATATGACTCAAATATGGAGGCTATTTATTGATGGGGATGATCATGAAAAAAGAGGAAAATATGGGTATGAAAATGAACCAGGGTATCTTTCAGGTTGTTATCGAGGGATGGCTATGGCATTACGCATCGTTGAAAACAAGGGCAGAATAAATAGTAGCGTTTTAACTGTTATACATGATGAAGTCGTTAAAGGTGTTTTTTATGTTCCATATTCCCAACTAAGATTCGAAGAGATAGAACCAAGGATGAGGGAAAAGAAATATGAAAAACCTTATAGTTTATACTGCAAACATGTTAATAAAAACTTAAGCACTGATGGTTTGCAGGAACTTATTTTTGAATCAGTAAAAATTGGTGAAGACGGAAATAAGCACAAATACAAGCATAAAAAATACCAATATGTTTTTACACATAAACCATGTATGAGTCACCGGGATGGTGAGATTGAAATAGAATATTCAGAGGTTGTTTGTGATTACGGTATTAAATTAATGATTGATGATCTGCTAAATAATTGTTATGAGGTTGTAGAAAATAAATACGAACCTGAAGAAATCAAAGAACGTGCAATTGCGCACTGTATAGCGCATCTGGAAAGAATACACCCCTATCATGATGGGAATTGTAGGCTTTTTGGTTTTATACTCGCCAATGCATTAAGAATTCACGCAGGCCTGAAGCCCGTTATTTGGAAGGATCCCAATATTCTTGATGGCTACTCAATAGAAGAAATTGTGCGAGAACAACAAGAGGGCTGTCGGAAATTTTTAAGTTATTGCTCTTTCGCCTGAATCAGCATTAATCCACCCCTGCTCCCGTTGTATAAGGCCGTTGACCGGCGATCTTGTTTTGCTTTGGGAGGGATTCAGCGTAAGTTTCAAACAGCTCATTGGTCAGCAACCCTTCCGGGTCATACTTGTTCTTCATTTCAATCAACTTCTGAAATTCAGGGTAAGCCTGGTAGAGCTGTTGTCTGGTGGCATACAGGGCATAAGGAAGATAATAACGCCCGCCAAGTTTCAGGGTTTCATTGATAAGCTCGCGGGTTGCGATTGCCATCGCTTTGTCGGCTTCTTCTGTATCTGAAAGATTCATAAACAGCACAACCGCAAAGCGATCATCCGGCGCGAATGGAAGTATGGTCGTTTTATCAGCATTTACCCAGCGAACAGTGGCATTCAAGAGTTTGAAGGTGTCGTTATGTCGGCCCGTCCATTTACGCAGGGAGTTAATAAACGTCTGTAGCTGCTCCGGTGGGACAAAGTACTCCTGAAGAATATCCTTTGTTCCGGAGACTGTGTTGGCCAGCGTAGTGACTGATTCCCCCATGGCCTGGTTGCGGGACATTCTCGATTCTTTTTCTAAAAAGTAATACTCGTATGTTGTGCGGAAGACGCGGGCAAACCAGCTGTATTTGAGATAGTTCAGCAGGCTGGCATCCGGGTGTTTGGGTTTATCAAGCAGCTCTTCAGTTGGTGCCAGCTCGCCAGTGTCGAAATAGTTCACAACAACCATATTGTGGAATCGGTAAAGCGGGTTTATGGACAATCGGGCGGAATGGAGAGAAAGGCTGCTATCCGGTTTTAGTGTCTCTTTGAAATATTGGTCATAGCTTTTGGTTGGTACCAGCTGCTTAAGTTTGATCAGCATATGGTTCGGAACAACCTTGAGGGTCACTTCGGTAATTATGCCCACCATGCCATAAGAACCGAGCACGGCGCTGAAAAGCTCAGGGTTCTCAGTCCGGCTTGCGGTGAGGTACTGGCCATCTGTCAGAAGAACCTTAACTGATTCCACAGATTCAGAAACTGGGTTCCAGTGAATATCCTGGCCATGGGCATTGACTCCCAGTGCTCCACCGATGGAAAAATCGTTGTATGACTGCATGGCAGAAACTGCCAACCCGAAAGGTTCTAGCTGCTCCTGCAGCCTTTTCCAGGACATACCTGCCTGGACGGTGACCAGATTCTTCTCAATATCCAGCGTCATAAGCTGGATCATTTCATTCATGCTGATCTGGATAACGTCATTGGCACAAGTTTGATTACCCTGACTGTAACCGGCGCCCTTCAGGCTGATTTTGGAATGGTTTCTCCGAGCCTGCTCAACAATAAACTCGAGGGCCTTGGAGTGATCTGGAGACTCAACACGGACAGGGTGACATTCGGATGCCAGCGCGAAAGTACTCCACAAGAGCAGAGAAAGGGAGAGGCTGGCTGTTCCTCTTTTGATGTGAAATACAGACATGAATTACTCCCTGAAAACAGCATGTATGACCATTATCCGTAAAAGAAGTTCATTGTTTCTTGTGAATGTTAGTTAAAGGTTCCTGGGGGATAATCTCCGACGTGCCCCATACCTGCGAACGGATAATAATTCGGTGAATGAAAAAGATGTTGTTCTGGACTTCTGGAAAGCCATGGAAAGTAACGACTTCGCAATATAAATACCAGGGACAACTCCGAAGCTCAGGTTAAAGCATGGGCTTCGGATCATTTCGATCTTGAGGAATGGTTAAAGGGCTATCTTTCAACTAAGCCGTTTGTTGCTCAAATTGATGGTGAAATTGTTGGGTATGCGGATATTCAGAACAGCGGCTATATTGATCACTTTTTCTGCCACTGGAAGCATCAGGGAGAAGGTATTGGTAAGGCTCTTATGAATAAGATTCATCAGGAGGCAAAAAAGAAAGGAATTAAACGGATGTATTCACATGTCAGTATTACTGCGAAACCATTTTTTGAACATTTTGGTTTCGCTGTAATTAAACAACAGCAGGTCAATATTCGCGGCCAGCATCTAACAAACTTCGTGATGGAAAAGCTGTTTTAAAACTGTTTTTGTAGTCTTAAACCGAACCTACCCCTTTGCTTTTGTCGACTCATGTTGTTTAATGAAAGTGCAGTTCTATACTCAGTGACATTTTGTTGTATCCAGACTTGAGCAGCAGGGAATACTTGTGGGGTCTTGGTGCAGGTGGTGTCGTCGCTCTTCTGAATTTGGACTTTTCCGGATTCAAGGTCTGAGCGAACTGGGCTGTATAAATTGTTTTCGCCGCCCGCAGGGTTTCTGGGTTGTGAAAGATGTCTGTTTGATGTTTTGGCCTTCGACAAACCTGCTCTCCTGATAACCATCTCACTGGTTCTTCCTCTCGCGCACTGGCGTGAAAGCACTTTTCTGTCTGATCCAACTAAACATTCCGGGTTTGTCCGTCTCTTAAGGTAAGAGCTAACGGGCGAATACCGGGCAAGAACAAAAACAAGCTTTGTCCTTACTGCGTAGTCGGATTGGTTAGAAGCCCCCGGTCAGGACGCGACAGAGCTACAAAAGTCAGAGGGTGGAAGGGAATGAGGCTGCAAGCAAGAAGACTTGTCATGCTTCTGGTCGGTTTGCTGGTGTCTCCGGCTTTATGGGCCAAGTGGGCAGTCAATATGCCGGAAGGGGTCACAGATCTCAGTCATTCGATTTATGGCCTTCACATGACGATCTTCTGGATCACTGTGGCTATCGGTGTTCTGGTTTTTGCCGTTATGTTCTGGTCGGTGATATTTCACCGAAAATCGAGAGGTGCCAAGGCATCCGAATTTCATGAAAGCACACTGGTTGAGATTCTCTGGACCAGTATTCCTTTTGCGATTCTTGTGGTGATGGCTATTCCCGCGACTAAAACACTGATTGAGGTGTACGACGCGGATGATGCCGATATCGATATCAAAGTGACCGGTTACCAGTGGAAGTGGCAGTACGAATATCTAGGAGAGGACGTCAGCTTCTTCAGCAATCTATCCACTTCCCGTGATGAGATAAATAACTCCCGTCCAAAGAATGAAAACTATCTTTTGGAAGTGGATGAGCCGCTGGTTGTTCCCATTGGCAAGAAAATTCGTTTCCTGGTGACGGGGGCAGATGTTATCCACTCCTGGTGGGTTCCTGAACTGGCTGTGAAAAAGGATGCGATTCCGGGCTTTATCAACGAGTCCTGGACCAAAATTAACACGCCGGGGATCTACCGTGGTCAGTGTGCCGAACTTTGCGGCAAGGATCATGGCTTTATGCCCATCGTTGTTGATGCCCGTCCTATGGATGAGTATCAGGAATGGCTGGAAGGCAAGCGGGCTGAAGCTGAGAAGATCAAGGAATTGACCCAGAAAGACTGGACCATGGATGAGCTGATGACCCGCGGTGAAGAGGTTTACACCAAGGTTTGTGTGGCCTGTCACCAGGCTAATGGACAGGGTATTCCGCCAATGTTCCCGCCGCTTAAGGGAAATGCCATTGCTGTTGACCGGGACAAGATCGGCAGACACATCGAAGTCCTGCTCTATGGTGTGAAGGGAACGGCCATGCAGGCGTTCAAAGATCAGCTGAGTGAAGTCGATATGGCGGCTGTTATCACTTACGAGCGAAATGCCTGGGGCAATAACACCAAGGAAGTGGTCACCCCCAGGGATATTCTTGATTACAAAAAGGACGGTAAGTACACAGGACAATATTCGTCCGAGGGAGGCAAGTAATGAGTGAACATCATCACGGGCCAGCCAAAGGATTGATGCGCTGGGTCCTGACTACCAACCACAAGGATATTGGCTCCCTTTACCTCTGGTTCAGCTTTGCCATGTTTCTTCTGGGCGGCGCTATGGCCATGGTTATCCGGGCGGAGTTGTTCCAGCCAGGGCTTCAAATCGTGCAGCCTGAGTTCTTTAACCAGATGACCACCATGCATGGTCTTATCATGGTGTTCGGTGCAGTGATGCCTGCATTTGTAGGGCTTGCCAACTGGATGATTCCGATGATGATCGGTGCGCCGGATATGGCTCTGCCCCGCATGAACAACTGGAGCTTCTGGATACTGCCATTCGCCTTTGCTCTATTGGTCAGCACGCTGTTTATGGAAGGTGGCGGTCCAAACTTTGGCTGGACTTTCTATGCACCGTTATCCACAGACTATGGTCCGCCCTCAACAACGTTCTTTATCTTTGCCGTCCATATGATGGGTATCTCATCCATCATGGGTGCCATTAATGTGATTGCGACCATCCTGAATCTGCGGGCTCCGGGTATGACGCTGATGAAGATGCCTTTGTTTGTCTGGACCTGGCTGGTCACGGCTTATCTGCTAATTGCCGTTATGCCGGTGCTGGCGGGTGCGGTCACCATGATGCTGATGGATATTCACTTCGGTACCAGCTTCTTTAACGCAGGCGGTGGTGGTGACCCGGTATTGTTCCAGCACGTGTTCTGGTTCTTTGGGCACCCGGAGGTTTACATCATGATCCTCCCGGCCTTCGGTATTGTGTCGGCAATTATTCCGGCTTTTGCCCGCAAGCCACTGTTTGGTTACACATCCATGGTTTATGCGGTAGCCAGTATCGCTTTCCTGTCGTTTATCGTATGGGCACACCATATGTTTACGGTGGGAATTCCGCTGGTGGGTGAAGTCTTCTTTATGTATGCCACCATGCTGATTGCTGTGCCAACGGGGGTGAAAGTCTTTAACTGGGTGGCAACAATGTTCAAGGGTTCTTTAACCTTTGAAACCCCAATGCTGTTTGCTGTGGCCTTTGTGGTTCTGTTTACCATTGGTGGTTTTTCTGGGTTGATGCTGTCCATTGCTCCGGCTGATTTCCAGTACCACGACACCTACTTTGTTGTAGCTCACTTCCACTACGTTCTGGTTCCGGGAGCTATTTTTGCCATCTTCGCCGGTGTCTATTACTGGCTGCCAAAGTGGACTGGCCATATGTATGACACGGCGTTATCCAAGGTTCACTTCTGGATGTCATTTATCGGTATGAACCTGACCTTCTTCCCCATGCATTTTGTGGGGCTGGCTGGTATGCCGAGGCGGATTCCCGATTACAACATGCAGTTTGCTGACTTCAATATGATTTCCAGTGTTGGCGGTTTCATGTTCGGGGTCACCCAGCTGCTGTTTCTGTTTATTGTGATCAAGTGTGTGAGAACGGGAGACAAGGCTGAAGCCAAGCCCTGGGAAGGTGCCCATGGGCTGGAGTGGATGGTGCCCTCCCCTGCTCCGTATCACACCTTCAGCACTCCGCCTGAAGTGAAATAACCGGAAGGTAGGGATAGCGAGGAAATATGAAATTAAATCCGGCCCAGAAGACTATTGTCAAAGCAGCCATAACCGCTGTGGCGATGTTCGCCTTTGTCTTCTGGGTGATGGTTCCTCTCTATAACGTATTGTGCAAAGTCACCGGTTTGAATGGCAAAACAGATCCAGAGCCATACACCTCGGTGCCAGCGGCGGTTGATGAATCCCGTTTGATTACCGTGCAGTTTCTGGCAACAAACAACAAAGGTATGAACTGGGATTTCAAGCCCAGTGTGCACCAGGTAAAAATTCATCCGGGTGAAATTGGCTCACTGAGTTTTTATGTACGAAATCCGAGTGACAAGGATATGGTTGGGCAGGCGATTCCCAGCGTATCGCCATTTGAGGCAACAGATTTTCTGCACAAGACAGAGTGTTTCTGTTTTACCTCCCAGCCTCTTGAGGCCAGGGGGGAGAAGACAATGCCGCTTAAGATTATCGTGGATCAGGATCTGCCAAAGCATATTAAAAAGCTGACCCTGTCTTATACCCTGTTTGATATTACGGCTCTCGATAAAAGAAATGGGAACAAGAAAAGGACTGCCGGGTTGTAAGTCCCTCGCGCCAACAGGCGTTATAACGGAGAACAATTATGGCAAATGATGGTGAAGGAACTTACTACGTTCCGGCGCAAAGCAAATGGCCGATCGTAGCGGCAATCGGCCTGTTCCTTACCGTAACCGGTATGGGCATGATGATGAACAGTATGACGGCGGGAGAGGATGATCCCACTGGTCACTATGTTTTGTTTGCCGGCGGTTTGATGATGGCCTGGATGCTGTTCGGCTGGTTTGGCAATGTTATCGAAGAGTCACGCAAAGGGCTTTACAGCGACCAGATGGACCGCAGTTTTCGCTGGGGCATGGGCTGGTTTATTTTCTCGGAAGTGATGTTCTTCTCGGCCTTCTTCGGTGCCCTGTTTTTTGTTCGCTACTTTGGTGTGCCGTGGCTGGGCGGTGAAGGGGAAAAGGCTGCTACCGGTATGCTTTGGCCCGGCTTTACTGCAGAGTGGCCGCTAATGAAGAACCCTGATCCTGAATCTTTTAAAGGTCCAACGGGCACTATTGATCCGTGGACTCTACCTTTTATTAATACGCTGCTTCTGGTTACCTCGAGTATTACATGTACAAAGTCACATCATGCCCTGAGGGACAATAACCGGGACAGTTCCAGGAACTGGCTGTTTGTCACTCTGCTTCTTGGTTTTGTTTTCCTTGGTGTGCAGGGATATGAGTACTACCACGCTTATCATGAGCTGGGTCTGACTCTGGCTTCGGGCATTTATGGATCAACATTCTTTATGCTGACGGGCTTTCACGGAGCACACGTAACGCTCGGGGCTATAATGCTGACGGTGATGTTTATCCGGATAATTAAAGGACACTTCACACCAACAAATCACTTTGGTTTTGAAGCAGCCTGCTGGTACTGGCACTTTGTGGATGTGGTATGGATAGGGTTATTCCTGTTTGTTTATATCTTGTGACTGCTCTTGCTTTTGAGGAGATGGTATTTGAGAGGCTTCCGGAGAACTGATCCAGGGAGCCGAAACATCCAGCTGACCAGACATTTTTCCATAAAGAATAAGAGCAAGGATAAGGCCGGCAAACATGACCCGGGAGGTAAGAGACCAGACCAGGCGCGGTGAGCCGCTCTTATCCTTCATCAGGGCAACAAAGGCATTGATAAGACTGGCAACCATTGCCAGTAGAAGAACAACAATAGCGACTTTTAACCACATGGCACTGCCTCTTTTTTACTAGCTCAAGGCTGTTTTTTAAAACCATATTAACTGGTTTGAGGCAGAAATAATAAGAACAAGCCGATTTGGATGATGTTGATGTATCGGACCCGTATCCTGACATTTGTGCTTTTGCTTCTCCCTGTGCTGATAGGTCTGGGGTTGTGGCAATATGGACGCTATCAGGAGAAATTGGAGCTTGAGGAGCAGTATAAGCTTCGCCGACAGAAAACGTTTTCTATCTCTGATCTTCAGGCTGTAGACGATCCCCGCTATTACAAAGTCTCTACTTCAGGTTCCTTTGATAACAGCCGTACCTTTCTGCTTGATAACCGTGTTCTGGCTGGCCGCGTCGGTTTTCATGTCATTACTCTGTTTGAATCCTTCAATGGTGAGTTACTGCTTGTTGATCGTGGTTGGGTTCCGGGCTTGCCAGATAGAAGCCGGTTGCCAGACATTCCTGATATTGAAGGTTCGGTCATTATTACCGGAGAAAGCTGGCTGCCTGCTGGCAAGGCATTTCTTCTGGCGGAAGATCTGTGGTCTTCAGAATGGCCAAAGCTGATTCAGTCCATTGATTTTGAACGAATGCAGTCTTCTTTAAACCAACCCCTTCAACCCTGGTTTCTTGTGCTTGATGAGCAGCAGCCGGGCAGTTTTCAAAGAAATTTTCATGTAGTGAATATGCCACCCTCCCGCCATCTTGGTTACGCCGTACAGTGGTTTTCCATGGCACTGGCCCTAGTCTTGCTGGGAGGTTATGCCTTGTTTGGAACTAATAAGAATAAACGTGCAGAGCAAGAGTTATGACAGTACAAGCAATGGCTCCGGCGAGCCGTAATCGCCTGCCACTCATTATGATTTTTCTTATCCCCTTTGGAGGCATGGGGCTGGCGGCATGGATGTATTTCAGTGGACAGATGATCCCTGATAGCCGTAACCATCAGGGCAACCTGATCTGGCCTCCTGTCCCTGTTGCAGAGTTTCAGTGGAGCGAACAGCGAGGCGGAATATTCTCTTCCCAGAAACTGGATGAACAGTGGGGTGTGGTCGTTGTTCCTGATGGGGCGTGTGGTTCTGTATGCAGGGAAACCCTGTTCAAAACCCGTCAGGCCCATATTGCTCTCGGGCGCAGGGCTGAGCGGTTGTCCCGATATCTTGTTCTGTCGGAACAGGGTTCTGAAAGATTGACAGTTTTTCTTGATGATGAACATCAGGGTATAGAGCTTCTGAAGGGGAAAATGCCGAAAATCAACAATCACCCAAACGACAGTGTAAGGGTGTTTGTGATTGATCCTCTGGGCAATGTGATGCTCTGGTTCAACCAGGAGCACAGTGGCAAGCAGATCCTGAAAGATCTGGAGAAGCTTCTGAAGAACAGCCGGATCGGGTAGGAGCCTAATATGAGTGAGTTTGCAGGCAACAGTGGACGTAAACCGGGTTTCTGGCTGGCTGTTATCGCAACGGCACTGGCCGTTGTTGTTGTCGGATTGGGAGCATGGACACGGCTTGTTCATGCCGGACTGGGCTGTCCTGACTGGCCAGGATGTTATGGCTTTCTTACCGTACCGGACAGTGCTGCAGAGATCAGGGTTGCCGAGGCGCGCTTTCCGGATGCCCCGGTAGAAGTCGACAAAGGCTGGCCGGAGATGATTCATCGATATGTGGCCGGAGCTTTGCTTTTGCTTGTTGCCGGGCTGGCCACAAGTGCGATTCGGAACCGTAAAAGAGAGGGGCAACCCTTCAAGCTTCCTCTGTTGATATTCGCATTAATAATTCTTCAGGCGGCCTTTGGTATGTGGACGGTCACACTCAAACTTTGGCCGCAGGTTGTGACTGCTCATCTACTAGGTGGTTTTGCCACTCTCAGTTTGCTGACTCTTCTAGCGTTCCGTCTCTCCGGTGGCTGGCGCCCCAGGCTGAAACCACCTCAGTTAAAAACACTGGCAGGAGCTGGTTTACTGGTAGTGGTTCTTCAAATCACCCTTGGTGGCTGGACCAGCTCGAACTATGCCGCACTTGCCTGTCCGGACTTTCCTTTATGCCAGGGGCAGGTTTGGCCAAATATGGATTTCGAACAGGGGCTTGATGTCTCTCAGTCTATCGGCCCTAACTATCTTGGCGGGCAGCTGGATAATTCTGCCCGAACGGCTATTCATATGGCTCACAGGATTGGTGCCATTATAACTTTGCTGGTGGTGGGTGCTCTGGTGCTGGTGGGGCTTAGAGAAGGAAACAGTGGGATTAGAAATTATTCCCGGCTGGTTTTATTTGCTCTCTTGCTTCAGGTTTCACTTGGTGTCAGTAATATTATTTTCTATCTGCCATTATCAGTTGCTGTCGCCCATAACCTGGGTGGAGCATTTCTGCTGGTGTCGTTGCTGATGCTGAATTACCGGTTGAGGTATGAGCAGATTGAACGGCCTTGAGCTTGTGAGCAGCCTTGAGCGGATGAAAAGCCCTGAGCGGGTGAAAAGCTTTGAGCTGATAAAACGCCTGAACAATAAAAATAATAAACAGGACGCATGAGGGATGCCTATGGCAAGTCATAATCTGGAAACGGTGATTTCCGAGCAGGCAGGCTGGCGAGATTATCTGGAGTTATGCAAACCCAAAGTTGTTGCCTTGATGATACTGACTGTAGTGATTGGTATGTGTCTGGCGACGCCTGGTTTTGTTCCACTGGATGCGCTGATTTTTGGAAATCTGGGAGTTGCTTTGTGCGCTGGTTCCGCAGCAGTGATTAATCATGTTGTGGATAGGCAGATTGATGCCTTGATGGCGCGAACCCATAAACGACCGGTGGCTACAGGCAAGATAGATTCCATAAACGCCCTGCTTTTTGCACTTGTTCTTGGCGTTACAGGGATGTCTGTGTTGTTGGTTATGGTGAATCCTTTAACCGCATGGCTGACACTGGCTTCCCTTCTTGGCTATGCCGTTGTCTATACCCTGTTTCTGAAAAGGGCTACGCCACAAAATATTGTGATTGGAGGTATTGCAGGAGCAGCCCCTCCCCTGCTTGGCTGGACTGCTGTTACTGGTGAGTTTCATAGCAACGCTTTGCTGCTGGTTCTGATTATTTTTGCCTGGACGCCACCGCACTTCTGGGCACTGGCTATTCATCGCAAGGAAGAATATGCCAAGGCCGATATTCCCATGCTGCCGGTGACCCATGGTGAGGCCTACACCAAGCTTCATATTCTGCTCTACACAGTCGTCCTGCTGCTGGTCAGCATAATGCCCTGGATGACAGGAATGAGCGGACTGATCTATCTGTTTGGAGCCTCAGCTCTGGGTCTTCGATTCCTCTACTGGGCAGTGGTTCTGCTGCGTGACTCCCGACCTCATGCGGCAATAAAAACATTCAAATTCTCAATTTCCTATCTGATGCTGCTGTTTGTTGTGCTTCTGGTAGACCACTATCTATACGTAGGGTGATGTGATGACCAAAGGTGTACGAAGTACAGTTCTGCTATTGCTTGTTGTGATTCTTGGAGTTGTTGCTCTCACAGTCCTGAAGCGGGGAGATGGTATTGTCGAGCTGGACAGGGATGCTTTGCGGGATAAGGGCGTTGTTTATTTTGATACCCCCCGCAGTTTTAAATTTATGCCCCTGATCAGGCAGGATAACTCACCCTACACAGAGAGCAGCCTGAAAGATCACTGGACGTTGATGTATTTCGGCTTCACTTTCTGTCCGGATATCTGCCCGGCAACTCTTTCGCAGCTCAATACGATGATGATTGAGCTGCAAGCAAAGGCGCCTGAAATTGCCGACAAACTCGATGTGGTTATGGTCAGTGTCGATCCTGGCAGGGATTCTCCAGAAAAACTTGCACAGTATGTCCCTTACTTCAATGAAGCGTTTTATGGTGTCACAGGTGACCCTAATGTGCTGGCGGGTTTGGCCCGGCAGTTAAACGTTGCTTTTGAATTTGTGGGGGATACGACGTCTGACGACTATTTGGTGGAACACAGCGCCCAGGTGGTTCTGGTCAATCCAATGGGAGATTATCAGGGTTTCTTAAAGTCACCTATGAAACCAAAGGATCAGGCTGAGGCTTTAATTGATATCGTGAAAGCGTTTTGAGTCGGTTCCCACACAGGCGTGGGAACCATTAAGAAATGCAAAGTCACTATTCGGAAACAATCGTATCCAGGTCAGGCACTGTCACTGTGATGATATCGACAGAGCCTGACTCATCCACTGTTTCAACTTCAAAGGTGCCGGTTTCCAGCTGAACAGGACGGCTGGCTTCTGCAATTGCAGTCAGGATGTAACCGGCCTCGGCACTGTCCGGGTTTATCTCAAGAGCTCGGAAAGCCATCTGTTTGGCCCGGTACAGGTCACCTTCAAGAAACTCTTTCTGTCCAATCGTTACCAGCTTTTTCACCACCCGGCTGCGGTATTTGGCAATGCGGGGATCGTTGGGAGAAAGGGTTGCCAGCTGATCAATTTTCTCCATGGCATTGTCGCCTTCAGGAAGTGTCAGCCTGTTAACAGCAAGGTTTGATTCAATGGCTGAAACAAGTTCAGCCACAGGGTCATTGTGCTGGGGGATAGCCTGACAGCCTGCCAGCAGGATAAGAGCAAGCACAGGGAGGAGCAGTCGTTGGTTTCTGATCATTCTATAAGCACTCCGGTAAAACCCTTCCCGCGATTGTGGTCATGATGGTTAGCGTCTGTTTCCTGAGATAAGCAAGACAAGCAGGAAGAGGAATGCACTACAGACTACCACGGAAGGCCCTGTCGGCGTATCGTAAATCCACGAAAGTGCAATACCACCACCAACAGCCAGCATGCCGCAGATGCTTGCGCCCCCGGCCATTTGTTCAGGGGTTTTGGCAAGACGCTGAGCTGTTGCTGCCGGGATAATCAGGAGGGAAGTAATCAACAGAACCCCAACAATCTTCATGGAAACAGCTATCACCAGAGCAATAAGAAGCATTAGCAGTAGCCGAGTTCCGCGAACTGGAACCCCTTCTACCTGGGCCAGCTCTTCATGAACTGTCATTGACAGAAGTGGAGACCAGAACTTCCATAGCAATCCAAGTACGACCGCTCCTCCTCCGTAAATCCAGAATAAATCTGAAACGTCGACAGCAAGGAGGTCACCAAAAAGATAGGACATCAGGTCTATGCGTACAGAGTCCATCAGGCTTACTGTCACCAGGCCAATACTCAGAGCGCTGTGTGCAAGAATACCGAGTAGGGTGTCCGTTGCCATTAGATGCTTTTGCTGAAGCCAGACCAAAATCAGGGCCAGCATAATTGAGCAGATAGCGACAGCCAGGTTCAGGTTGATATCAAAAAGAAAACCGAGAGCAACGCCCAGCAGTGCCGAGTGAGACAGAGTTTCTCCAAAATAAGCCATTCGTCGCCAGACAACGAATGTACCCAGCGGACCGGCAACGAAAGCAACACCAAGACCAGCCAGTAATGGATAAAGTATAAAATCAATCATTGCTGTGACTTATCCTGATTCCCTGACTGGCAATCGCCGCAGTCGATAACATGGCCATCAATGGCATGGTTGTGATTGTGGGTGTAGATCGCGAGTTCACTGGATTCATGGCCAAACAGCTGTAAATAAGCTGGGTGCTGGCTGACCTGACTGGGGTGCCCGGAACAGCAGATATGGTTGTTCAGGCATATGACTTTATCGGTGGCAGCCATAACCAGATGCAGATCGTGGGATACCATCAATACCCCACAACCGGTTTCATCTCTAAAAATCTTGATCAGGTGGTAGAGTTCACGCTGACCGTTCACATCAACCCCCTGCACTGGTTCATCAAGAATCAGTAACTGTGGTTTACGCAGCAGTGCCCGGGCAAGTAGAACTCTCTGGGTTTCTCCACCCGAAAGGGTCTGGATTGGGCTGTTGTAAATGTGTTCAACCCCTGTGCATGTCAGAGCGTTGAGAATCTGCTTCTTACTTGCGCCAGCCAGACTGAGAAAGCGGCTAACGGGTAAAGGCATGGATGGCTCAATCTGCAGCTTCTGCGGCATATAGCCGATTCGCAGATCTTTCATCATATGGCAGTGACCGCTGTCAGGTTTCAGCAGGCCTAATACAATACGAACCAGCGTTGTTTTACCCGCACCGTTAGGGCCAATAAGGGTGACTATTTCTCCGGAATTCAGGTGCAGATCAATATTCTGTAAGACTGTTCGGCCATGAAATCCTACCCGGACATCTTTCAACTCTAATAGTGGCTCACTCATCAGCATACTCCTGTTGGCAAGCAGGACAGAGGCCGGAGATTTCAATCAGGGTTTGGTTGGTTTTGAAGCCGGTGGCATCGGCAAGGCTTCTGAGGAGTTTGGCGTGTTCCTGGTTTCCCAGCTCTCGGGTTGTCTTACACCTTTCGCAGATAAGGAAAGTCCCATCGTGCGGGTGTTCTGGACTGTTACAGCCAATGTATGCATTGCGGGATGCAATGCGGTGAATCAGCCTCTGTTCCAGAAGGAAGTCGAGGGCCCGGTAAACCGTAGGAGGCGCTGCCGGGCGATCCTGTCCTTTAGACAGCATGGCCAGAATATCATAGGCACCAACAGGCTTATGGCTATCCCAAACCAGTCGCAGGACAGTTTTGCGCAGGTCTGTCAGGCGCTGACCATTCCGTTCACAAATGGCTGCTGCCTGCTCCAGTGCATGTTCAATGCAGTGACCGTGGTCATGATCCTTGTAAGCGGTTTCCGGGGTAATCACACAGAAATATCCCAGTTGTTATAAAAAAGAAACATTATAACATCCGCAAGCTGGCACGCGTACAAAATGCTGACTTCAGTTGTAATCTGTGGAGGTTTGAGAAGGGTTTGGGTGGGTAACAAAAGAGTCACAATAATCCTGAAAAATGTAAAGGGCAACCTGGGGCTGTTTTCACCCATCTTCTCATGTAATCTGAATACCGCAGGCTTAATAACAATAATAATAAATATGCCAACATCCCTGATGAACAATAAAGTTATTCTTGTTGTTCTGGATGGCCTTAACTATCAGGTTGCTCATGACTGCATGGGTTATCTGAATGGCCTGAAAGAGAGTGGTCAGGCTTCACTCTATAAAGTGCAGACTGAACTGCCTTCCATGTCCCGTCCCCTTTATGAATGTCTGCTGACTGGACAGAAACCAATTGATAGTGGAATTATTAATAATTCGATTAACAGGCTATCCAGTTCCACCAGTACTTTCAGTCTGGCCAGAGAGGCTGGTTTATGCACGGCTGCAGCTGCTTATCACTGGTTCAGTGAGCTTTATAACCGCACGCCTTATGATCCGGTCAGGGATCGCTTTACCAGCGATGTTTCAATGAATATTCAACACGGATGTTTCTATCATCAGGATCAGTACCCAGATGAACATCTGTTTCTGGATGCTGAGTACTTGCGTAGAAAATATGACCCTGATTTCCTGCTCGTACACCCAATGAATATTGATGATGCAGGGCATAAGTTTGGCTTGAGTTCGTCGCAGTACCGTAATGCAGCCCGGCGATCTGATACCTACCTTTCCAGTTTGCTTTCTGACTGGGTTTATCAGGGGTATCAAATCATGGTGACGAGTGATCATGGCATGAACGATGACCGCTCACATGGCGGCACTACGGCGGAAGAACGTGAGGTTCCGCTTTTTGTTATTGGTGAAAGGTTTTCCCATCAACCCTGTGAAGCGAAACAGACTGATATCTGTGGTTTGTCCTGTGAACTGTTAGGACTGAACGACCATGAAAAATCTTTTAACCCCGATCTTCTTGGGTTTGCTTCTAAATGAGTTGAGCTTTATTTTTTTTGCGGAAATTCTTTCATGTAAGCCTCTTGGAATTTCCGTACGTTTTCTGTTGTTAGGGTCGGAGGAATTGAATTACCACCGCTGAACTTAGTTCGATCATCCAGTTTCTTGAACAGACTGTCATGTGAAGCGGTTCCTTGTTTACTTTGTTCCTGGTGAATATGAAGAAAATGACCATCAACATATTGTCGTGCCAACCAGATACGTTTTTTGAGAATGTTCTCGAAATCACTTTTCTGAGAAGGTTCAGGGTGTGTTAATTGCCCGTAAAAAACAGTGATATTTTTATAATCTGGAACTTCCTTGTCTGGATTTGCCCAGCTTATGCCTGAACCACTGGCAATCATGGCTGCACTTGCCAGATATCTGGCTTGTGGTTCGGAAATGTTGTAATCGTTGGCTATGTCATTAGCCAGGGCAGAATATTGCTCATTAAGTATATCTCCGCTCTTCTCCACAGGTTTTGCTTCTATTGGTTGAGGTGAAAATAGTAACGGCTGAGGTGAAGGTGGTTCTGACCGAGGTATTTGTGGTGATAACAGATTTTTGTTTGGAGAGTGTATCCCGGAGCTTTGAGGTGTCGTAGGTTCAGGTGGCGGAAACGGAAAATGTGAATTTGAGTTGCTGGTACTTGGCGTTACTGTGGTTGCTGACTGGGAAATACTATCAAACCCGGAAGAGCTGGAAGATGACGCTGTGCTAATAGATAAAGGTTCAGGAGATTTAAGTGATATTGGTGATGTGATTGTCAAATCGAGTGGGGCTGGTTTTCTCCGCTTTCTGGTACTTTTCCTTTTTCCCGTTTGAGGTTGTGGAGTTATATCTTCTGAAGTAAGAAAGGTGGATTGGTAATAGTGGCGGAAGTTATCAACATCGTCATAAGTGAATGGTGCTACGAGCTTACAGTTTACAACTTCAGGAAGCCCTGCATGATCGTGCAGGCGAGCAAAAAGACTGGTTCCACTTCTCTTTTGGGAAAGCCCCGGATTCATTAACGCAAATTTTGAGTGTACTGGCTTATAAACCGGGTGTTTTGCCTTTTTCCTTACACGGTCCGTACTATCAATATTCATTTCTGCATCTTGCTTTGAGTCTTCAGCTAAAGCTGCTGATAATGCACTGACATCTTCAGTTACTTGCTTTGATAAGGTGTAAACTCGGGGGGTATTCACATCTATATCAGAGCCCGAAAAGTCAGAGTCAATAAGCCATTGTATGTTTTCTTCAGAAACTTTCGGGCAAATTGAGTGCAAGTATTGAGGGATATTTGTTGGTTGCTTAAGGCCTTGTTTTTGATCCCTTCTACATATGAAACGAACCATTGCATTAATTTCTTCCTTAACTTTTTCTTTTTGGATGTGTTCGGGAGAAATTGTCGGAGAGTTTGTGAACTTATTATGAGCTTTAAGAACTGCACGGGCAGCGATCATTCTACTTTCTATGACCTGGACTTCATCTCTTCCTGAACCATTCGGATGGAGTTGAGAAAAATTGATCATTAGTTGATCAAAGCTCTTTCCTGAATCGAGTTGATCAGGATTATCAGGCCAGGTAATTCCTGTGCCGCTGGCAATTAATGCTCCATGAACCATAAGTCGAGCACGATGCTCGGCGATCTCTGAGTCATCTGTCTTATATTCATGAACCAGCTTGTTGCACCCTTTTACAAAAGCCTCTTCGGCTCTGCTTGAATGATCTTTTTTGTCCCAAATAACCAGCGTTTCAGCGGTTTTCTTTTCTTCGGGAGTGTAGAATGGTTTATGTGGTGGCTTAGGCTTTACTGAGGGCACTGACTTTTGTGGTGACAGGGACACTTTTTTCTTTGGTTTTTTTTTATCTTCGAGCTTATCTATTCCCAGCTCTTTCCGAAGTGCATGAGCACTTTCTAAAATGAACGTGTTATCGCGTACTTCCTGGGGCGAAGCAGCCCTGATGGTACCCCAGCTTCCATCCTTGTGTAGGGTGCGGTAAACAACCATCCCGTCATTTGTTTCAAGGAATTTGATGTTATTTTCTTCTGAATCATCCTGTTCTTTGGTTTTCTTTGAAAACTGCTTTTCATTGGCTTTGTAAAAGCGAGCAAAACCTGAGGTTGTCGCGCCATGAAATCGTGTGTGAATAGGCATTCTCATGATGGAGATATCCTTTAATCAATCTCGTCCGATGTTTGGTTTCGATTACCCTGAATTTGTCTCTGCAAGAGTTGGGGAGCAGCTTTAAGTATTCCTGTCGCAATACCGGGGCAGTGGGCACGAACTGTTGGGTCGTGACACATCTGGCTAATCTCATGCATATACAAGTCAATGATCAAACGGTGTTCTGATGGTGAGGCGCATTGCATCCAGTCAGAAATCAAGTGGCAGGTTTGCTTAACTTTCTGTTTTACTGCTGGTGGCAGGGAGTCACTGCTGTCCTGATAATGAAAAAGGAGCTGAGCTGTTGATCGCATATTTCGGTGCAGCAGGGACTTAAAGTCTTTGTTGGTCAGTTCAGAGATAGCGAGAAGCTGTTTTTGTAATACTTCAGCGTGACAGTGGTGCTCCTGCTCAGGAACCTGGATGTGAATTGGTGGCAGGTTATACGACTGTCGGATTAAATTATTTCTTTGTACCCTTCGGGCAAGAGCTGGGGCGTAATGCTTAATAAACCTTTTAATATCCTGGTTTTTAAAAATGAAAGGCAGCCAGCTAAGCCAGCTTGATTTGGTCATCACCAGATGCCCGCTGGCATTCATTCCAAACCAGCGATTTTGGGTCTGTTCAGAATCTTCGGGAATTTCCCGGGCCGCTCTACGAAGGAACAGACCTACTCTTTCATCCATATCCCCATAAGCGATTTCACTGACTCTCTCAATCAGACGTAGCTTTTGAGGGTGGGATTGGTGTTGTCCGGGAGTTGGAATTGTTCTTTGTTGAGACGCTGCAGGAACCGGTTTGATATTTGTGTTTTCCTGTCTCCCTGGAGTGTGTGGCCTGCTTGATCTTTGAGCCAGGCTAGGCTGCTGCCTTCTGGGTGGTATATGGGATATTGAGTATGAATTGATTTGCTGCAGCACTCTGGCCCGGCGCTTAAGGATAGGGGTGTCAGGCTTTTGAGGTGAGTAGTATCGATCAAGCTGCACCACACCTCTTTGTATTAGAGGCTTCTGGCAATACTCTTCCAGAGTACAGGTTTGAAGTTCATGCCTGGCCACCTGGTTTTGTGGTTTGACCACTTTTAACCAGACAATTTTTCCATCTGACGTTGTCCAGAGCGGGTGGTCTCCCAGCTTTTCTCTCTGGAACGGGGTTTCATGGGTGGCACAGTACTGGCGGAAGCTGGAAAGCCTCATGCCATTAAACTGATCTGATGATGGTGGCTGCTGCATATTGCCTGACTTGCCAAAACTCGAGAGTTCAATGGGTTATCGGCGGCAAATCAGGCATCTGGAGGTGTTCTGTAGTGGTAAAAATGGACCTATGAAGGTAAAATCAAAGAGAAGGATTTGGCTGTTCTTAACTCCAGCATATCGCGAAATTCATCAGGATCTTTGAACTTCCGGATTGCTCCCTGGTCATTCAAATGCTCGGATCCTTCTTCCGGATAAACAAATGTCACAAGCCGGGATATCCAGAAGCGCAGGCAGGAGAGCCTGTGCATAAGATGCCAGGCCCGGCGCTCCTCATCAGTAAAGGGTCGAACCTGGTTATAAGCTTCCAGCAAGGCTTTGGTTTTATCCGGATCAAGCTCCAGCGAATCTGAAGTCAGACACCAGTCATTGACAGTCACTGCAACATCATAAAGCAGACAGTCACGGCAGGACTGGAAGAAATCAATCATGCCGGTGACTTTATCGTCTTCGAACAGTACGTTATCCACAAACAGGTCGGCATGAATCAGGCCTTTGGGAAGGTCAGGATATTTGGCTAGACCATTCTTGATTTCTTTCCACTGCTGGGTCTGCAGAAGACTGTCTTCCTCGCTGAGGAGATCAGTCATGCGCGTGACCTGCTGGTCAATCCACTGTATGCCCCGCATATTATCCTGACTGAAAGAGGCTTTGAGGCCTACGGCATGTGCCCTGGCGAGGTTTTTACCAATTTCGGCACAGTGAGCAGCCGTCAGATCTGGCTTATCAATATGATGACCAGACAGGCGAGCCTGAAGAAGACAGGGCTTATTCTTGAAAATGCGTAGGGGCTTGTCGTCAAGACCGTGAATAGGGGAAGGAACCGGCAACCCTGAATCGGCCAGTATCTCCATGAAATTTATAAAGAATGGCAGTAATTCTTTGGGCTGGTATTCAAATATGGTCAGAACAAAGTTCTGCTCACCTTTCTCTGGATGAAGTGTGTGAACAAAGTAATTGGTGTTCTCGACACCCGCTTCAATACCTTTCCAGCTGACCAGATTCCCCTCATCATAGAGGGCAAGAAAACTGCGAAAATCCTGCTCTGATAGTTGGGTGTACACCGACATACTTGTGAATCCTGACTCCTGCGGACTTTAGGTTCTGGTAACAGAGCCTAATATTATTGCCATTCCATGATTTTCCAGCTGGGAATCAACATCTGCGGGCCGTTGGAACGGGCAAAGTTACCTATATTATCGACCGCCACAAGGTAATAGGGTTTCCCAATTTTGGGAATTACCTTGATTGAATACAGAAAGCCGTTGATCCGGTATTCGTGAATGGTTCTGTCTGTTCCTGAGCGGATAACGATGTCTGTCCCCTCTGGAATTCCCCCGACAGCATCCTGTTCATAAACAGGAACAGGTTTACCCTGCTCTTTGGCCTTTTGAGCTGCAACAACCGGAGGCAAATCCGGGTTGTCAGAGTTCTCTGCCTGCTGTTGTGATGGTGCTGTTACACAACCTGATACAATCAAAGAAAAAGCAGCGCCAGTCAGCCACGGTGGATATCGTTTCATATTACCTCCTGACAACTTTCACCTGATTGATGAATACTTCCCGAACTGGCTCTAGAATAGCCTGATTATTTCTAAAGTTATTTTACCGCCAATATCTGGTGAATAGCGACTGCAAACAAGCTGCAAAACAAGGAAGAGAATGACAGACCTCCAGCAGAAAGAGCCCCTGGTTCTTGTCGATGGCTCCTCGTACCTGTATCGGGCATTTCACGCTCTGCCACCGTTAACCAACTCCAAAAGTATGCCCACTGGTGCCGTGAAGGGGGTTATGAACATGCTTCGCCGGCTGCAGGCTGATTACTCTGGCAGCACGGTGGTTGTGGTTTTTGATGCCAAGGGCAAAACATTCCGGGACGAAATTTATTCCGAGTACAAAGCTCAGCGCCCACCCATGCCGGATGATCTGCGCTGTCAGGTTCAGCCATTGCATGACATTATTCGCGCAAGCGGTATGCCTCTTTTGGTGATAGAAGGGGTTGAGGCTGATGATGTTATTGGAACTTTGGCAGCCCGTGCGACAGAAGTCTTTCGTCGTACAGTGATATCCACTGGTGATAAAGATCTGGCCCAGCTTGTTAATGAGCATGTGACTCTGGTGAACACCATGACCAATACGGTGATGGATATTCCTGGTGTGACAGAAAAGTTTGGTATTGGCCCTGATCTGGTTATCGACTTTCTCGCTCTGATGGGAGACAAGGTTGATAACATTCCAGGCGTACCGGGTGTTGGTGAGAAGACTGCACTGGCTCTGCTGCAGGGGCTGGGTGGGTTGGATTCCATCTACTCCCGGCTCGATGAAGTGGCGGGCCTTGGTTTCCGTGGTTCCAAAACCATGGCCAAGAAACTGGAAGATAACAAAGAAAAAGCTTATCTCTCCTATGATCTGGCCACTATTCGTACAGATCTTGATCTGGGCTGCGAACTGAAAGATCTGGTACCCAAAGAGGCTGACCAGGAAAAGCTGCTCTCTCTCTATGAAGAACTGGAGTTCCGTGGCTGGGTTAAGGAAATGCGTGGAGGTAGTGATGTTTCCGGTGCCAAGCAGGAGACTGCCTCTACCGCCTCAAAACCTGCCGCTCCTGAAATTCCTCCTCCTGTTCAAACTCATTATGAGACTGTTCTGGATCAGGGCGAGTTTGATAGCTGGCTGGAAAAGCTGAAGTCTGCCGATCTGTTTGCCTTTGATACGGAAACAACCAGCCTGAACTACATGGAAGCAGAGATTGTTGGTGTCTCGTTTGCTGTAGAGGTTGGTAAAGCCGCTTATGTTCCCTTGGCACATGATTATCTTGATGCACCAGAGCAGCTGGACCGGGATAGTGTTCTGCGGGCTCTAAAGCCATTGTTGGAAGATGAATCATGCCGAAAGGTTGGCCAGAACCTGAAGTATGATCGCAGTGTTCTTGCCCGATACGATATCGATCTAAAGGGTATTGCTTTCGATACCATGCTGGAGTCGTATGTGCTGGACTCCACTGGCTCCCGCCACGATATGGATACTCTGGCCGAGAAATATCTGATGGTGAAAACCACTCACTTTGAATATATTGCCGGTAAAGGTGCAAAGCAGCTGACGTTCAACCAGATTGCCCTGGAGCAGGCCGGGCCTTATGCCGCAGAAGATGCCGATATCACTCTGCGTCTGCACCAGACTCTGTGGAAAGCTCTGGAAAAGGACGAAAAACTCAATCAGGTTTTCAACAAGCTGGAGCTGCCGCTGGTAAAAGTACTGTCCAGAATGGAACGCAATGGCGCACTTGTTGATACCAAGCGTCTGCATGAGCAGAGCCAAAAGCTAGGCCAGCGTTTAAGTGAGCTGCAGGAACAGGCCTGGGCTGTTGCCGGTGGAGAGTTCAACCTTGCTTCCCCCAAACAATTACAGGAGCTGCTGTTTGGCAAGCTGGGTCTGCCAGTTATCAAAAAGACTCCAAAAGGCCAGCCCTCAACAGCAGAAGAAGTTCTGGTAGAGCTGGCGGAGAGTTATGAACTTCCTCGCTTGATTCTTGAACATCGCAGCCTGAGCAAGCTGAAATCAACCTACACGGATAAGCTGCCAAAAATGGTGAACCCTGCAACAGGTCGGGTTCATACCTCTTATCATCAGGCAGTGACTGCTACCGGACGTTTGTCGTCTTCTGACCCGAACCTGCAGAATATTCCCATCCGAAGTGAAGAGGGTCGCCGTATTCGTCAGGCATTTGTTGCTTCACCTGGCTACAAGCTGGTGGCAGCTGACTATTCCCAGGTTGAACTGCGCATCATGGCTCATCTTTCTGGAGACAAAGGTCTTCTGGAGGCCTTTTCCAAAGGGCTGGACGTACATAAGGCAACAGCTGCAGAAGTCTTTGGTGTCACTCTGGATGAAGTAACTTCTGACCAGCGCCGTAGTGCCAAGGCCATTAACTTCGGACTGATTTACGGAATGTCTGCCTTTGGCCTGGCCAAACAGCTGAATATTTCCCGCCAGGATGCGCAGCAATATGTTGACCTCTATTTTGCCCGATACCCAGGCGTAAAGGCTTATATGGATCGTACCCGTGCTCAGGCTCATGAGCAGGGCTATGTTGAGACATTGAGCGGTCGTCGTCTCCATCTTCCAGAAATCAATGCCCGTAACAAGATGCGCCAGCAGGCTGCAGAGCGAACCGCAATCAATGCACCAATGCAAGGAACTGCTGCAGATATTATCAAGACCGCAATGATTGAAGTGGACAGCTGGCTGGAAAACAGTGAACTGGATGCCCGCATGATCATGCAGGTACACGATGAACTGGTTCTTGAGGTTCACGAAGATTATGTCGAAGACGTTATCAAAGGTCTGGAAACTCGTATGGATGCAGCCATGACACTGGATGTTCCACTGGTTGTTGATACCGGTGTGGGCGATAACTGGGATGAAGCTCACTGATAGTTAAACTAAAAAAGCCCCTGAAAAGCTGGCAGCAATAAAGTTGCCAGCTAACCCTCTTCAATATTCCTTTAGCCTACTGCCTATACTCTCTGCCCTCATCAAATGAGTCAGGGTTTGGAGGATGAGGTTACCTCTCTTTTGCTTGGCTTTGTGCCTGATAGCGCTGCCTGGGTTTCACTGTGATGCCCAGGATGATCAGGTTAGCAACAGCTCCCAACCCTTTAATATTCAACTTATCCCTGACGAACCTCAGCATTTTGATGACTCAACGGTAAAAAGGCTGCTGGCGGGGTTCCCTGAGAGTAAAAGGCGTGAGTTTATTGGTCGTACTTGGGAGTGGTATGACTCAGCTATCGAACTGGGAAAGCAGGAAGCTATTCGAACGGTTTCTCTGATCGGATTTACCGCAGCAGGACGAACGGCTGTTCGGTATGCCCCGGCCTGGATGGGGAATAAATATGCTCAGATATTGATACTTCTCGGGTTCCAAAGCCTGATGGATTATTTCTCTGCCTATAACAACACCGATTTTTATTTTCGCGCTGGTGCAAACGCCATAAATCATGCCATTCAATGGGGGGACACCTTTCGTTGGTGGCGGCAGGCTCTTGCTTTCACCGTTGGCCATTTAAACCTTTTCTATCTGTACGGCCCCGAGATTAATAGGCAGTTGTTTTTTTGCAGGCATATTGGATCGAGGCGGATCCAGTTTATGTCCATGGAGATGAATGGCGTTGCCGAGCTTGAACTGGTTGCTCCTGCCTCACCAAAAGAACCGGTTGAATTAGTCATGTACTTTGATGGTTTAGGGAACATGATGCCGGAGGCTATGTCGAACAACCTGGAAACAGCATGGGTGTCTCTTGCTAAAGCCTGTCGTGAAAATGAAGTTACATCGATCAAAGTTCTCCCGGCCCCGGAAGAGGAAAGGCTTATGGCTGTGCAGCTCTGGAGGGGAGAGCGAAGACTGACCGATACTTTGATTACTCTTGAATCCGATAATATGGCCAGAAAAATGTGGGTCACAGACTGGATAGCACAGAAAACAAAGCCCAATGCGGCACTGTTTGATACTGTGCAGCTGGTCAATCCATTATCAGTGAATGTTCTGGAGGCACTAGGCCAGCTGGTGGCCAGTGGTGGCGAGGAAAAAGTCAGTATTGATGTGAGTGGTCATCAATTGAGAGCAATGTCACCCAAAGGGATAATTACAGCCTACCCAACGGGAGATTATGGTTTTTGGTTTGTTGATCGTAACCATTCTGCAGATGTTGAACTGCCAGAGCTCTGGCTGAACACCAAACAGTCATTTAGTGATGGAATGGCTCGGGCCCTGGCCACTCTCGAACAGCAGCAAATGGCCGGTAAGCCTAGGGGTATATATAACCTTGGGGCAGATGTTCTTAGAAGCATAATTTCCAGAGCGGTTCTGCATGCGGGAATGCGACTTTGGCAGACAGATGGTAGCCCTGTTCCTGCGGGTAATCCGCCAGCAGCAGGAACCCTTGATGGCAACTCTCCTGCTACACCCTCCCCTGAAGAAACTGGTGGTGCGCAGCTCGCATCTGCACCCACTCCTGCACCAGGAGGAACAACAGGTTCAACTCCTCTCGGTGAAAACGGTGAATACAGGATCGTTCAGGATTGGTTACAAGATTCGACAATTGCAAGATTGCGTACAAGTGGAGGTCGTATTGATGACTGGGCTCTGAACCGACCTATAAACAGAAATCAGGCTAGATTTTTGGTGAGTATATTGGAGTCCAATCCGAGCGGAGCTTATGCTGTTCTACGGCCATTCGTTGAAGAAATGCCAATAGTTACAGGGAATTGAAAAACATGCTATTTCAATAGCTTATGGTTTTTCGTGAGGTGAAAAACAGCCATTGGTACATTTTAATAAAAAAAGTTTCAGAAATTTTGAACTTTTTCCTAACAATGGAGTCAGAGTATATGAGCGTTGAGAAAACGTTCTGTAAGACTCCTTGTGTGTTTGGTGTTTTGGCTTCAGAGAAGTGTGTGCTTTGAAGTCAGAGAGAGCTTACTCCGGTCGTCTCCCCCAGGCGACCGGAGTTTTTTTATGTGTCTATTCCAGAGCTTCTGCAGGAGCTTCTTCGGTTTCCAGTTCCCAGTCTTCGATCGGCTGACACAGCCAGCTGTCCAGAGTGCCTCTCAGCTCATCAACGCCTGTCTTCTTCAGAGAGGAAAACAGCTGAATAGTGACCAGCCCTTCCATATCTTTCAGTTGACTGCGCAGCTTGATCATGATGCCTTTCGCTGCACCAAACTTCAGTTTGTCGCTCTTTGTCAGCAGGATATGAAGGGGCAGCTGGCTTTGGCGAGCCCAGTCAATCATGATCTGGTCAAACTCTTTCATGGGGTGGCGAATATCCATAAGCAGAACAACACCCACGAGGCATTCGCGTTGCTCCAGATAGGCTCCCAGGTGTCTTTGCCACTCATGCTTCATTTTCTCCGGGACTTTGGCATATCCATAACCGGGCAGGTCAACCAGCCTGTGCTCTTCGTCAATCTCAAAGAAGTTAATCAGCTGGGTTCGCCCAGGGGTTTTACTGGTGCGAGCCAGTTTGGATGAACCTGTCAGTGCATTCAGAGCACTGGATTTTCCTGCATTGGAACGGCCGGCAAAGGCCACTTCCCTGCCATATTCCGGGGGACACTGGTCAACACGTGCAGCACTGACCATAAACCGGGTCGTACGATAATTCAGGGAAGTAATGGGTTCAGACATGGAAAAACTCTTCCAGGGGGACTCAACGTCCAGCCTTCAAGGTTGAAATCAATTGGTTTTCAGAAGCCAAGTATAACTTGCAGAAGGAAAAGAGGAATCGGCTACCTGTAGCAGTCGGTAAAATTGTGTCATTTCTGCATGATAAGCACGTATAAATATCACCAAAACCTAGTATATAATGAACCCGCCTTAGTAGGCTGGTCGGTATATCAGACCGGAATAGAAGACAAACAGCCTTGAGCTGGATCGAAAGCCATGAGCTGAATGAACAGCCGTGAGCTAAACAAAAGCTGTGAGCTAGAAAAATACAAAGAGCCTGCTCGGGAGTGATACCAACAGTTCTGGTTCAGCAGACTGGCTGTGGATACCCGGAGGCCTTGTGAGGCCGATATGAGTCAATCAACAAAGTTAAGCGTTCTTTTTGCTGCTTCCTTTTTCACACTCTCTACGGCATGGGCTGCCCCAGTTGCGCAGAAACCTGAGGCTGTTTATGACAAGTCATGCAAAATCTGCCATGACGCAGGTATTGCTGGTGCTCCCAAGAAACATGCTGTTGCAGAATGGGAGTCCCGCCTGAAACTGGGAATGGATGCGCTCGTTGAAACCGTGAAGAAGGGTAAGGGAGCCATGCCGCCAAAAGGTATGTGCATGGACTGCACGGATGAGGACTACAAGGCAGTTATTACCTTCATGTCCAGCCCTAAACAGCCATGAGCGGGAAATGCCCATCCCGAAACATGAAAATTCAGAGGGCATTTCCATGGTAAACAGGAAATAAGCATAAAAGATAACCGGAGCCGGGTTGTGCTAATGAAAAGAATTATTGTGTGTTTGCTGGTAGGTCTGGGATGGGCCGGTTTTGCAGCTGCGGAGGGAGATGCCGCTGCGGGGAAAGGAAAGGTCGCTCTCTGTACTGCCTGCCATGGCCCGACCGGTGTCAGTATTGCTCCAAACTTTCCCCACCTTGCAGGGCAGGGAGAACGCTATCTGACCAAACAGATTACTGATATCAAATCGGGAGCACGACCAGTGCCTGAAATGATTGGTATGACTGATAATCTGTCTGAGCAGGACATTGAAGATATTGCTGCATTCTATGCCAGTCAGACTGCTCCAACCGGGCAGGCGACAGAATCATCTATCGAGATTGGCCAGAAGCTCTATCGAGGAGGTGATATCGACAAAGGCATCGCAGCCTGTACCGCCTGTCATTCACCTACCGGCAAAGGTAACGATTTGGCCAAGTTCCCAATGCTTGCCGGGCAGAGTCCAGAGTACCTCGCCAAGCAGTTGCGAGACTTCCGTGAGGGGGATCGGGTGAATGATGGTGATAGCCGTATCATGAGAGATACTGCTGAAAAACTGAGCAACAAGCAGATTGATGCCTTGGCTAGTTATATCAGTGGTCTTCGCTAGGTTCCATTTCTGTATGGGGCAGCAATATTTCTGCCCCCCCTGCCCTTTCTCCCTGCTAGTTTAAAACTATCTGTCGATATATATCGAACTGGTGGGGAGACAATAATGCATAAACTGTGGCACATCTTCTTTATATTTCTAGCTCTCTGGGCACTCTCCGGGATAGCAACTGCGGCTTCCTTCAAGGAAGGTGTTGACTACAAACTTTTGAAACAGCCTCTTCCCCTCTCTCAAACCGATAAAATCGAAGTGAATACCATTTTCTGGTACGGCTGCCCCCACTGTTTTGATCTCGCAAAAATGCAGGTGAACTGGAAAAAGAGACAACCGAGTGATGTGTTGACCGTTGAAACTCCAGTGATATTTGGGCGCCCATGGCAGGCGCATGCCCAGCTATTTTATGCCCTGGAAGAGATGGGGTTGCAGGAAAGGACGCTCTTTAAATTATTTGATGCTGTTCAGAATCAGGGCAAGAGGTTGGACAATGAAAAAGATATGCAGGTGTTTCTAAAAGAGCATTTTGATGTTAAACCTGAGGAGTTTGATAAAGTTTTTGACTCGTTTGGGGTAAGGAACCAGGTGCAGAAAGCATCGGCTGCTACCCGTGGTGCCCAGCTGATGGGGGTTCCAGCAATTATTGTTTCCGGTCGCTATCTGATTGATCCACAGATGGCGGGAGGCTTGGAGAATATGTTGAATATTACTGACTTTCTGATTGAAAAAATCCGCAAAGAGAAGGGTTCAGGGGGTAAAAGTGCGGACAAGAAAGCAGGATAACCAGTGTATCTGGTTTGGAGATTTCTATGCCGTTGAAAGCGGTACAAAGAGTGATCAACCGTAGACTCCTTGAAAAAGGTTTTACCCGGCAGCGAATGGCATCAACAGCTTTGTATGGAGAGCGAGATGATGCCTCCTTGCGCCAACTGCGGTTGTTGAGTTTCAATATTCAGGTTGGTATCACCACCCAGCAGTACGGGCACTATGTGACTCGTGGCTGGCAGCACTTTCTTCCATCCCTTGAGCGCCAGAGAAACCTCGATCGCATTGCCCGACTTATCCACAATTACGATATTGTCGCCATTCAGGAAGCAGATGGAGGCAGCCTGCGTACCGGCTTTGTGAACCAGATTGAATATCTGGCTCATCGGGCAGGATTTCCCTGGTGGTATCAGCAGCTTAACCGCAACCTTGGCAGGTTGGCTCAGCACAGTAACGGCCTGCTAACCCGTTTTCATCCTGAAAATCTCGAAGATCACAAGCTACCTGGCTTGATACCTGGACGAGGGGCAATAGTTGTAGAACTTGGGACAGGCAATCCGATACTGTTAGTGGTTATGCATCTTGCTCTAAGCCGAAGAGGACGAAATATGCAGTTGGAGTATGTGCGTAAACTATCTGAGAACTATGAGCATGTGGTTCTTATGGGGGATATGAATGCTCATGCGGATCAGCTGCTGACTGACTCTCCTCTTGCCAGTATGGGTCTTCACAGTGCATCCAAAGATGTAAACACCTTTCCAAGCTGGAAACCAAGCAAATCTCTGGACCATATTCTTTTGAGTTCAGATCTACATGCTCAGTCTTTCTCCGTCGTCGATTTTCCTCAATCGGATCATCTCCCTGTGGCAGTCCAGATTGAACTGCCGCAAGGTGTGGATATCAACAGAAGAGCTCCAACAACTCATTAAGGAATAGACTGCCTCGCTCAGAAGGTTGTAGCCGGGACGTATCCTTTATGAGTAGTTCCATGCTTCTCGCCTTTTCCAGAGATGGCTGGATTGTATTAAGAGACAGCCCAGTTCTTTGAGAAAACAGTTTGGAATCCACCCCTTCTCTTAACCTCAGGGCATTCATCATAAATTCAACCGGGAGGTCGTCTTTATCTAGCAGTCTCTCACCTGTCTGAAACGATTTTTCGCTACTGAGATAATCAGACGGTGTACGTGTTTTCCAGTTGCGTTTTATAGTGTCTGTTGCGAGATCCGTTAGCTTTCCATGGGCTCCTGCGCCAATGCCAATAAAATCACCAAATTGCCAGTAGTTAAGATTATGGCGGGCGCGTCGGCCCTCTTGGCTGTAAGCTGAAATCTCATATTGAGTAAAGCCATGGCTGGCCAGCTTCTGTTGGCCTTTCTCCTGAATTGACCAGAGGGATTCATCCTCAGGTAACTTGGGAGGCTTGGTCCAGAACATGGTGTTTGGCTCAATAGTAAGCTGATACCAAGACAAGTGTTCAGGTGCCAGCTGAATAGCCTGATCAAGATCCTGCATGGCCATAACTTCTGATTGCCCTGGCAGGCCGTGCATCAAGTCAAGATTGAGATTATCGAAGCCTGCTCTTCTGGCCATGGAAACGGCCTGTTGGGCTTCACTGCCTGAATGAATACGTCCCAGCCTTTCCAGACAGGCGTCGTCAAATGTCTGTACACCGATCGATAACCGGTTGATACCTGTCGCTCGAAAACCATTAAAACGCTCCTGTTCAAAAGTGCCAGGATTGGCTTCCATGGTTATCTCAATGTCGTGGCTGAACGTTAGTAGCTTTTGCAAACCTTCAAAAAGGGAGTCATAAGCCTGTGCACTCATCAGGCTTGGAGTGCCACCACCGATAAAAATGGTGTGAAGTTCCCTTCCCTGTACGAACTGAAGTTCGTTAGTGAGGTCTTTAAGTAAGGCCTGAACATACTGCTTTTCGGGCAGTTCGTTTTTCAAGGCATGTGAATTGAAATCACAGTATGGGCACTTGCGAATGCACCAGGGGACGTGAATGTAAAGACTAAGAGGAGGCAGCTGTAATTCAGCTACCTCTTGATCGGAAAATGTTGCAGAAATCACGCGGTTTTCAGTTTTTCCATAAGTTGCTTCATTGCTTTGGCACGGTGGCTGCGCTTGTTCTTTTCAACAGGCTCCAGTTCCGCAGAAGCACAATGCATCTCCGGCACAAAGAATACCGGATCATAACCGAAACCATTGTTGCCAATGGTTTCTTCCAGAATATAACCTTCCCAGGTGCCCTGGCAGATAATTGGGGTTGGATCATCAGCATGACGAAGGTAAACAAGCAAACACTGGAAGCGGGCGGTACGCTTTTCTGTTGGCAGACCATCAAGATCTTTCAGAAGCTTTTCGATGTTATCCGCATCGGATGCATTTTCACCGGAAAAGCGGCTTGAATAGATGCCGGGAGCACCATTCAGTGCATCAACTTCAAGGCCAGAGTCATCAGCCAGAGCTGGAAGCCCGGAGATTCGGGCCGCATGGCGGGCTTTAAGAATGGCATTTTCAACAAAAGTCAGACCGGTTTCTTCAACACTGCCGGTATTGAACTCGCTTTGAGGGCGAATGTTCATATTCAGCGGTGCGAGCAGCTGGCGAAATTCGGCCAGCTTACCCATATTGCCTGTTGCAAGTACAACATCCTGCATAACAGCAGTGTTTTGAGTGTCTTGAGACACGGATTTTCCTCTTACATTTACATATGACCAAACTTGTCATAAAAAGCTATTTAGCTTGATCAAAGTTTCTCGTAAAACTTTTTACTGAACCTGACGGATTTGCTGATCTGGCTGTTCTCGGGGGTTACCCGGACGGTGAAGTGTAGCAATTCGCCATTTGTATGTTCGAAGGTTGCCAGGTAATACATGGCAATGCCTTCATCTACCAGCCACGGTTTCAGCATGGTTTTCTGGGAGAGAAGGTTGGCTGATTCAATCTCAACATCAGCTTTAACCGGCTTCCCGTTTTCGAGAACAGAAATATTTACCAGCCCCACTCTTGGAGAGCGTTCGATACCGTAGGATTTTGCCACATCCGGTTGCAGGAATTGACTGTTGAATGCAATGTAGTGCAATTCATAGTCTCCAAAGTTCTCCTGATCTGCCGTTGAAACACGTGCTAGTGATAACAGCAAAACAACGCCGGTAAATGCAATAAGGCGCTGAAACCCTGTTGGTGCGAAATAGCTGGAAATTTTGTTCATTATTATCAGCTCCTGATTCCGCTGGTTTTGCGGCAAAGGTGGTAAATTGCGATTTCACCAAGAAGATTCGGGGCCAGCTTTGTCAGTGCGCTGTTCTGATGACTGTGGTCAGTCACCAGACGTTTGAGTACGAGAAGGTTCTTGGTGTGACACAAATCTTCAAAGTCCTTGAACGTACAAAAGTGGATGTTCGGTGTATCAAACCAGCTGTAAGGCATGAATTCTGAAACCGGCATTCTACCTCTTGTGGAAAGGTGGAGCCGACAACGCCAGTGGCCGAAGTTTGGAAAAGTGACGATACACTCCTTCCCTACCCGTAACATTTCATCCAGAACCTTGTCTGGGTTATGCAGAGCCTGGAGTGCCGATGTCATGATTACGGTATCAAAACTGTTGGTATCAAAGTTCTGCAGCCCCTGGTCAATATCCTGCTCTATTACATTGACACCCTGTTCAATGCATTTATGGATTTTATCCGGGTTAATTTCCAGACCATAACCACGAACATCCTTCTCTTTCTTAAGCTCAGAAAGCAGAGTTCCGTCACCACAGGCCAGATCAAGAATACGACTGCTTGGCCTCACCCAGGGTTTTATCAGAGCAAAATCTCTTCTCATGACTGCACTCCTGCCTCATTGATCTGCTGACTCTCGTGAGCAACATGTTTCATCCATGCCTTGAGGGCAGAGGTGTAACGGGGGATATCCATAAGGAATGCATCATGTCCCTGGGGAGCGTCGACTTTCAGGTACGTGACTTCTTTGCGTGCTGCATGAAGTGCATCGACGATCTCTTCAGAACGTTCGGGACTGAAGCGCCAGTCTGTAGTGAAAGAAATTACCAGGAAGCGTGCTTTGGCTTCAGAAAGTGCTTCAACAAGATTGTGGTTATAGCGGCTGGCAGGGTCGTAATAGTCCAGCGCCCGTGTCATCAGTAGATAAGAGTTGGCATCGAACCGCTTACTGAACTCCTGTGCCTGGTAACGCAGATAACTCTCGACCTGAAACTCTGCGTCATAGTCAAAGCTGAGGTACTCTTTCTTGAGTTCCCGCCCAAATTTGGCTTTCATCGCTTCGTCAGACAGGTAGGTGATATGTCCTACCATCCGGGCCAGGCCGATACCTTTGCTGGGGATTGTGCCTTTTTCCTGATACCGGCCACCATGGAACTCTGAGTCAGACATAATGGCCTGACGGGCAACTTCATTGAAGGCGATATTTTGGGCAGATAGCTTTGGAGCTGACGCAATGACTGCAGCATGGCGAACTCTGTCAGGGTAACGAATCGTCCACTCCAGTACTTGCATGCCTCCCAGACTGCCTCCCACAATCGCTGCCCATTGCTGAATACCCAGGTGATCAGCCAGTCTTACCTGGCTTTCGACCCAGTCATCCACCGTAACGACAGGAAAATCCGGCCCCCAGGGTTTTCCTGTTTCAGGGTTTGCCTCGACAGGTCCAGAGCTGCCATGACAGCCACCAAGGTTATTCAGGCAAACAACGAAAAAATGGTTAGTATCGATAGGTTTACCCGGACCTATGCTGGAATCCCACCACCCGGGCTTGCGGTCGTCCATTGAGTGGTAGCCAGCAGCATGGTGGTCGCCACTGAGCGCATGGCAGATAAGAACAGCATTGCTGAAGCTTTCGTTAAGTTGCCCGTAGGTTTCGACTCTTAAGTCATATTTATCAAGTGTTCTGCCACAGCTTAATGTCAGCGGGTCAGAAAATGGGATGGTTTGAGGTGAAACCAGGCCCACTGAATCTTCTGGAATGATCTCCGGCATTTTACTTTTATCATCTAACTGCTTTTTTATTGAGGGGCGCGGACAGTCTAAAGAGCTGGTGGCGGGCGTGCAACAGACATGGAGAATCTTTCACTCGTATTACCTCTGACCTTTGGTCTGATCCTGTTGATGCTGGGCTGTCTGGATCAGCCCAGCTGCCACCAATGGATAATAGAGACCCGGGAGAAAAACACATACCTTGGCGGTCATATTAAGGGCTGACAGGGAGTTTGTAATATGTTGGAACGACAAGGATGTCAGACTGGCAGTGATGAGCCGGATAATTCCAATGGTCATGCTTTAGTCGAATATGGTGCTGAAAACCGGAAGCTTCACCGTTCAGCAGCCCATACAGCTCTGCGAATCAGTTATCCCCTGAGAAGGCTGACTTCTGATGCTATTGCGGGGCAGGCTTTAGGTGGATTTGGCGGCACAGTTGCAGGGGCTGGAGCTGGAGCGGCCATTATGGGTGTCACTTCAATGATTATCTCCCGAAACAAGAAGTTTCGGGCAGCCTCTATATCGCTGGGGGCTCTGATCGGAGGAACTCTGGGTAGCAGTCTTGGTGGCGTTTCTGGGGCCGTAACTGGTTTGTTTGTAGGGGTTGCGCGCCTGCCATTTGCCATTATGACAAGTATTTCTGCCAAAGAAGCAGGTAAGTTGATTACTCCTCTGGAAAAGACCGCCAGGGTTGGGTGGAAGGTTCTGAATAACCCTTATGCCGTTCGGGAAAGGATAAAGAACAGCCTTAATCTGAAAAAATAATCGCAGAAATTGCTTTCAAAAAATTTCAGGGACTGAAATAAAAAAGTGCCATTTATTGGCACTTTTTTATTTGCTTATGATGTGGCTGGTATCACATCCCAGGAATCAAAGATGGCAGTGCCCCCTTGATAATCACAATGGCCAGCATGACCACCATCACTGAGAAATCCAGACCGCCAATAGGTGGCACAACTCGGCGCACCCGGCTGCACAGAGGCTCGGTCAGCTGGTGCAGAAGCATCAGGCCGGGGTTGTAGCTATTAGGAGCCACCCAGCTGGCAATAACCATGATGATCAGGGCAAAGGTATAAAGATCCAGCAGCGCTTTCACCAGAAAGTACAGCGAGAGGCTGATAACGGTTCCAGGAGGGAAAGCCATGTATCCCAGAGCCTTCAGCTTGAGCAACACAAAAATGGCCTGAACAATAAATGCCAGAACCAGTGAGGCAATATCATAGCCGCCTACGCCAGGAATGATTCTGCGCAAAGGGTTCAGCAAAGGGCTGGTGATTTTCACAATGGCCTGTGAAATAGGGTTGTAAAAATCAGCTTTCACAAGCTGCAGCAGGAATCGCAAAAGGATAGCCATTACAAAAAGGCCACCCACAGTATCAATCAGTAATATCAATATGGACATTCTTTGTCTCGTTTGTGTCCGGTTATCAACAGACTATAGGGGCGAGTGCCCCTGATTCAATCCCTAGGAGGTAAATTCTTTGGTCATTTCCTGGGCGCGCTTGTGGCAGTTGGCCATGGCTTTTTCAACCAACTCGCGAAGGCCACCATCCTCAAAAGTGAAAATCGCTTGCTCCGTTGTCCCTTTGGGAGACATTACGCGGCGCTTCAATTCACCGGCATCAACACCGGTTTCCTTAACCATCATTGCCGCTCCTAGAGCAGTTTGAGCGACCAGCTGGGAAGCTGTTTCCCTTGGAACGCCCATCTTCTCACCGGCATCAATCATTGCTTCCATCATCAGAAAGAAATAAGCGGGGCCGCTGCCGGAGAGTGCGATCACGTTGTCGATATCTTCTTCGCGTTCAACCCAGAGGCTGATACCGACAGCGTTCATGATGTCAGTGGTGAGTTTCTTCTGTTCTTCAGAAACATGTGCGTTGGCATACAGGCCGGATGCACCCTGCTGCATTAATGCCGGCGTGTTAGGCATGCAGCGCACAATAGGAAGATTTCCTCCACTCCATTCACTCAGGCTCTGCTCAGAAATGCCGGCAGCGACAGAGATCAAGACCGGTTTTCTTTCCTGTAACGCGGGAGCTAAGGGTTTCAATACCTGCTGCATGATCTGTGGTTTAACAGCAATAACGACGAAGTCCGCTTCAGAAATAGCTTCAGCGTTATCTGTTGTGGTGCGAATGCCAAACTTCTGCTCAGCTTCGTCCAGTTTTTCACGGGCAGGTTCTGCTGCAATGATTTTATCTGCAGGCCAGCCGTTACTGACCAACCCGCCAAAGATACTGCTTGCCATATTTCCGGCCCCAATAAAGGCCAGAGTAGGTGCTGAAGTGGTCATATAAGCTTGTTCTCTTTGCTTTTATTACGAAAAATGCTTCCGCATTTTCAGCTCACGGCTGTTTACTTCCGGGGTTGCGAATAGTCTCTGGCACCAAACAGTGCAGTACCAATGCGGACAATTGTGGCACCTTCTTCGATGGCAGCAATCATATCACCAGTCATGCCCATGGAGAGTGTGTCCAGTTTTAGCTGGGGGTTCTCAGTTTGAAGTTGTGTCAGCAGCGCTTTCATGGCTTTAAAAGGTTTACGCTGTTCTTCAAGGTCTTCGCTGGGAGCCGGAATAGCCATCAAACCACGAACCTCAACACCCGGTATCTTGATGATTTCTTCAACAGCCTTGGACACTTCTTCTGGCTTAAAGCCGGATTTGGTTGGCTGGCTATCAATATTGACCTGCAGGCAAATTTGCAGAGGAGCCATGTCTGCGGGGCGTTGGTCGCTCAGGCGGTGAGCGATTTTGACCCGGTCAACACTGTGCATCCAGTCAAAGTGTTCAGTCACCAGGCGAGTCTTGTTGGATTGCAGTGGGCCAATGAAGTGCCAGACTATGCCTTCTAGATCTTTGAGTTCGTTAACCTTGTTAACGCCTTCCTGCACATAGTTTTCACCAAAGTCCCGCTGCCCACACTGCCATGCTTCGCGGATCATTTCCGAGGGTTTGGTTTTGCTGACAGCCAGCAGTTTTACTTCACCGTGACGACCACAGTTTTCTGCGGCGGTGTGAATACTGTTGAGGGTGTCTTGGAATCGTTTTTGTATTGAAGTCATTGCCGTGTATATTTTGATAGATAGGTACTTTTTTTGATTCTTTGATCCTATGACTTTGATCTTTTGAATCGGGGTTACTCAAGTACCGAAACAGCCATGAGCTGGGAATGCACTATTGTCGCCATTTGGCCTATGGAAAATGCATTCACATGATAAATAGTCACCGGAATGATTATAAAGGGAATAACAGTCTCAGTCTGATTTTTCACTCAGACTGTCCCGGGGGATAAATGGAAATTACTGAGCTTCTCGCCTTTGGCGTTAAACAGGGATCGTCAGACTTACACCTTTCAGCTGGCTTGCCTCCCATGATTCGTATTGATGGTGACATTCGACGTATTAATGTGCCGGCCATGGACCATAAGCAGGTTCATGCCCTGATTTACGACATTATGAACGATAAACAGCGGAAAAATTTTGAAGAACATCTGGAGGCTGACTTCTCCTTTGAGGTCCCCGGAGTTGCCCGCTTTCGTGTAAACGCATTTAACCAGAACCGGGGAGCTGGTGCGGTTTTCAGAACAATTCCTTCGAAAATCCTGTCGATGGATGACCTTGGAATGGGGCAGGTTTTCAAGGATATCGCTAACAAACCCCGAGGCTTATGTGTGGTGACCGGGCCAACCGGCTCAGGTAAATCCACAACCCTTGCAGCCATGATCGACTACATAAATGAAAACAAAGCAGATCATATTCTGACAATCGAAGACCCTATCGAATTTGTTCACGAGTCCAAGAAAAGTCTGGTTAACCAACGGGAAGTTCACCGGGACACTGAAAGCTTCGATAACGCACTGCGCTCAGCCCTGCGTGAAGACCCGGATATTATCCTGGTTGGTGAAATGCGGGATCTGGAGACAATCCGACTTGCACTATCGGCAGCTGAAACCGGGCATATGGTTTTTGGAACACTCCATACATCCTCAGCTGCAAAAACCATCGACCGTATTATTGATGTGTTTCCAGCGGCTGAGAAAGGGATGGTTCGCTCCATGTTGTCAGAATCCCTCCAGGCTGTTGTTGCCCAGACCCTACTGAAAAAGGTTGGGGGTGGCCGGGTTGCAGCGCATGAGATCATGTTGGGAACTTCCGCTATCAGAAACCTGATTCGAGAAGATAAGGTTGCCCAGATGTATTCAGCCATTCAGACCAGCGGAAGCCTGGGAATGCAGACTCTTGATGGCCACTTGAAAGAACTGGTGGATAAAGGAGTAATTACGGCGGCAACAGCCAGGGAAAAAGCCAAAACGCCGGATAAGTTCTAACAGCTGCCAAGGATTTCTGATTATGGATATCACTCCGCTGTTAAAAGCGATGGTCGATAAAAAGGCTTCCGATCTTTTTATTACCGCTGAAATGGCTCCTAGCATGAAGGTGAATGGGAAGATTATTCCAGCTGTAAAAATGATCCTGACCCCTGACCAGGCCCGTGCAACTGTTTACGGTGTCATGGATGAAAAGCAGTGCGCTGAGTTTGAAGAAAAACATGAGTGTAACTTTGCTATTCACTCTAAAGGCGTAGGGCGTTTTCGTGTCAGTGCCTTTCATCAGCGCAATATGGCCGGAATGGTGCTGAGAAGGATCGAAACAACAATTCCGGAGCTTGATGACCTGGGCCTTCCTGAAATTCTCAAAGATCTTTCAATGACAAAGCGGGGGCTGATAATTTTTGTAGGAGGAACCGGGGCCGGTAAGTCCAGCTCCCTTGCTGCCATGATTGGCCATCGTAACCAGAACAGCTTCGGCCATATTATCTCTATCGAAGATCCCATCGAATTTATACATGAGCACAAGAACTGTATTGTGACCCAGCGCGAAGTTGGGATTGATACCGACAGCTACGATATCGCTTTGAAGAATACTCTCCGTCAGGCTCCGGATGTGATTATGATCGGTGAAATCCGGTCACAGGAAACCATGGACTATGCCATGGCCTTTGCTGAAACCGGACACCTCTGTCTGGCAACACTCCATGCCAACAATGCCAACCAGGCTCTGGACAGGATTATGCATTTCTTTCCGACAAACCGTCAGGGGCAGCTGTGGATGGATCTGTCTTTGAATCTGAAAGGCATTGTGGCGCAGCAGTTAGTACCAACACCTGATGGCAAAGGGCGGCACCCGGCTGTTGAGGTTCTGATCAATACACCATTGGTATCGGACTTTATTCGTAAAGGGGATATCCACGAGCTAAAGGCTTTAATGGCCCGTTCTAATGAGCATGGTATGAAGACCTTCGACCAGGCTTTGTTTGAGCTGTACAAGAATGGCGAGATCACTTATGACAATGCTCTCGCTCATGCTGATTCCGCTAATGATCTGAGATTGATGATCAAACTGGATGGTGATTCAGCGGGTAAGCCTGGTGACAGCAGCGATGGTGGCGAGCTGACAATTCAGGAGGATTAATCACCTACTCCCAGATGTTCAGCACCTTCACCGTTCATCCAGCTTTCCAGAATTAACTGTGCTGCCAGATCATCAATAGGGTTACTGCCGTAGTGACCTTTGTGGCCCAGCTTGCCCGCCCACTCTTTGGCTTCAAACGACGTCAGACGCTCATCGACCGGGTGCCAGGGTTTGTTAAAGCGTCCTTTGAGACGGTTACCAAACTTCTTTGCCCGGCGGGACATCTCTGATTCAGTTCCATCCATATTCAGAGGCATGCCCACAACAAAGGCATCCGGCTGCCACTCTTCAATAATTCGTCCCAGTTGATCCCAGTCAGGAATGCCATCTCTGGCCTTGATGGAAGGGATAGCATTAGCTGTACAGGTAATAGCCTGGCCAACAGCAATGCCAATATTGCGGGTTCCAAAGTCAAAACCCATTACAGTTTTGTATGTCTGTTTAGTCATTCGTCATTCTAACCAGAATCAGGCGTGGCCTGCTTCGTGGCTGAGTAGTGTCAGGTCTACACCAATTCTTGCAGCAGCTCTTGTAAGCCGGTGCTCAATCGGTGTGGAGAAAAGAATAGATCTATCAGCAGGGCTGTTTAGCCAGATATTCTGAGCCAGCTCGTTTTCAAGCTGCCCTGGCCCCCATCCAGCATATCCCAGAGCGACAAGTGTATTATTCGGGCCTTCTCCAGCAGCAATGCTGTCAAAGATCGCCTGAGATGAGGTCAGGGACAGATCCGGAGTGATATGCAGTGCATTTGCTGTAGGAGAGTCTTCTTTATGGGTATGGAGAACAAAGCCGTGTTCCATATCCACAGGCCCTCCAAGAAAGACATGATCCTGATAGTGAGGTGCTTCATCCGGGAAGTTGAGGCCAATCTGTTTGAACAGATCGCCAACACAGACATTCAGAGGGCGGTTAATCACCAAACCCATGGCACCTTCGCTGTTGTGATCACACAGGTACACCACAGACTCTGCAAAGTTTGGATCGTCCATTTGCGGCATAGCGATCAGCAAGGTATCTCGCAGACTGTCATGGGTGGCTGTTTCAATCATTACAGGTTCCCGATTTATCCTCTGAACATGTCACCTGGCTCGAAGCGCCAGGTACGGATAATCTCGATAACATCATACTCCTGAAGTTCGGGGGGGAAAGGGCTGAATGGTGCAGACATTCTCACAATATTGCGTGCGGCATTATCCAGAACATTGCTGCCGGATGAATCAACAATTTCTATGCTCTTGAGGCTTCCATCACGGCGAATCTGAACGGCAACACGTAGTTCACCATAAATTTTCTGCTGCCGTGCCTGTGCAGGATAGTTGATTGTACCAATGCGCATGACTTTTCGGCGCCAGGCTTCCTGGTAGTAAACATCGGCCTTTCTTGTGGATGCAGCATTTATCCGGTGGACTACCGGTCTCTTGGCATAAGCCTGCCGTTTCTGGAAGAACTCTGCTTCAAGGCTGGCGATTTCAGCGGAGAGATCAATCCGTGGCTTTGGCGGCATATCTTCCGGTGAAGGGCTGAGCTTACTCACTCTGCTGGTTGCAGGAGCTATTGTCTCCGATTTGGCGACCGTTGTTACCTGTTTGGCTTTCTTTGGAGTACTTTTGGGAAGTTGTGCCGCTTGTTCCTGCAGTTGAACCGGTTTTGGAATGGTATCCTGAATCGGCGCGGGAAGATCACTGGAGGGTCTGGCCTTTTCATCCAGGGTGCCACTACCCTGCTGGTTTGCCTGGGCCAGATAGTCTGCTTTTTCCGGTTCTTTCTCAGAGGGAAAGCTGGCCAGAGTGATTTCCATTGTCTTGGAGGGAGTTGCCGGATCCTCCAGAGAGAAGCTCAAGGCAAAAATCAGCAACCCATGAGCGGCCAGCGCCAGCAAAAGGCTGGTGGCGATAGTTGCCCTTGACTCACTCTTGTGATCAAACAGTTTGTTGTGAAACGTGTTTATCGTTCCGCTCCTGTTTAGCATGGAAATGCCATCCACATTTTGATTGGTTCGGGTGGACATTTTTTGCTTATGGCTGTTTCAGCTGGCAAATCAGGCTGCCAGCTTATCTTCAATAACTTTCATCAGGTGATCAGCAATAACAACGTCACACTGGTCTTCCAGCTCACAAATACATGTTGGGCTGGTGACGTTAATTTCCGTCAGGTAGTCGCCAATGACATCAATACCGACAAACAGCAGACCTTTCTCTTTCAAGGTGGGGCCGATATGTTCCGCAATCCAGCGGTCACGATCAGAAAGAGGTTGAGCCACACCTGTACCCCCGGCTGCAAGGTTTCCACGGGTTTCACCTTTCTGAGGAATACGTGCAAGGGCAAACGGCACAGGTTCGCCATCAATTATCAGGATACGCTTATCGCCCTTGGTAATCTCAGGAATGAATTTCTGCGCCATTATCTGCTGGTTACCGTAATTTGTCAGGGTTTCAAGAATCACACTGACATTCGGATCACCTTTTTTTACCCGGAAAATGGCCGTGCCACCCATGCCGTCCAGTGGTTTAAAAATGACATCTTCATGTTTTTCTGCGAATTCGCGCAACAGCCCCATATCGCGGCTGACCATGCTGCTGGTACAGCACTGAGGGAACAGTGTTGCAAAGTACTTTTCATTAAAGTCCCGCAGGCTGGAAGGTTTGTTAACGATCAGAGTACCTTCGCGCTCAGCCTGTTCGAGTAAATAAGTGCTGTAGATAAATTCATTATCAAACGGAGGATCCTTGCGCATCAGGATCACGTTCAATGAGGATAACTTCTCGGTTTCTCTGTCGCTCAGACTAAACCAGTCTTCAGGGTTTGCTCGAACTTCCAGAGGTGCCATATTGCCCATGGCAACGCCATCTTCCTGAAAAAGGTCTTTCTGCTCCATGTAATAGAGCTTCCAGTCCCGCTTCTGGGCGGCCAGGAGCATGGCCAGGGAGGAGTCTTTCTTGTAATTGATGCTCTGGATGGGGTCCATCACAATGCCCAGACGAATCGTCATGTAAATAGCTCGTATAAATGCTGCAGAGATTCTGTATTTTACCTAAATCATCACTGGTTAAATACCTTCGCGAGTGATGGTGGTCTCAGGGCTAGTGTGTTACAAATATTCTCGATTAACAAAATGTCTTTCCAGGAAAAATGAACAGAGTGCCCGGTTAATAGCTGTAACCAATTTACAGTACCAGAAGTCATAAAAGATTAACCCGGCACATAACAGGCCATAAAAGCATGGGTGATGACTTTTCCAGCCTCCGGGTCATGGTTATCGATGACAGTAAAACCATTCGGCGAACGGCTGAGGCTCTGCTAAGAAATGCCGGATGTGATGTTGTGACTGCGATTGATGGTTTTGATGCGCTGGTCAAAATCGTTGATACCGATCCAGATGTGATTTTTGTCGATATCATGATGCCCCGTCTGGATGGGTACCAGACCTGCGCATTAATAAAGAACAATTCCCGATACAAAGATACACCGGTCATTATGCTGACCAGTAAAAGCGGATTGTTTGATAAAGCCAAGGGGCGAATTGTCGGTTCTGATAAATACCTGACCAAACCTTTTGGCAGAGATGAGTTGCTGGAGGCGATTCGGGAATATATTCCCCAGGTTGCATAGAAGTCGCTTGATTTTTGAACAATAGAACATAAATGAGGGGGGTTAAATGGCCAGAGTTCTAATCGTTGATGACTCTCCGACAGAAACCGCCATTCTTGAAAAAATGCTGACCAACCACGGCTACGAGGTTTTGAAGGCAGATAATGGTGCTGATGGTGTCGCTTTATGCCGTGTAGAAAAGCCAGATGCAGTGCTGATGGATATTGTTATGCCCGGACTCAATGGTTTTCAGGCAACCAGGCAGTTAACCCGCAGCCCGAAAACCATGGGTATTCCGGTCATCATTGTCACAACAAAAGATCAGGAAACCGACAGGATCTGGGGTGAGCGTCAGGGAGCGAGAGGTTACCTCACAAAGCCGGTTGATGAAGGTACGTTGATAGATACCCTGAATCGGGTGGTGGCTGCCTGATGGATACACCTTTTGAGCTATTGCTGGACCTGGATCGTCGTGCCCGGTGTTTTGCTGAAGAGGTGCCTTCTTCCGAAGAGGTTAAAAGGCTCTGGCGTGGAGTCGGATTTGTTCTTAAGGGAGAGCGCTATGTTTCCCCTTTGGAAGATATTCAGGAAGTTCTGCGCCCTCCGGAAAGCCTGACTCCTATCCCGGGTGTTGTGCCCTGGGTGTTAGGGGTCGCCAATGTGCGGGGACGACTGCTGCCTGTCATCGATCTTGGGTGCTTCCTTGGTTTTGGGGTGGCACAAAGCATTCGACAGCAGGTTTTGGTTATTGAGCACGGAGATATGTTCTGTGGTTTGCTGGTAGATGAAGTCACTGGAATGCAGCACTTCAGGGAAGAGAGCTATCAGGGCAGCGTACCTGTACAGGTATCAGACAAAGTTAAACCATTTCTCGCTGGAAGCTATTGGCTGAATGATAGCGATGAATATCTTTTATTCAGTCTGAAGGCTCTGGTTGAAAGTGCAGATTTTCTACAGGTATCAATGGGGCATGAAGTTGCTACGGCTTGATTAATTAAGCCGCTAGGAGCCTGTCGGACTTAACCGACCGTAGCGAGAAAAAGTCCGACAGGCTCCTAGATACCTGCAACACAATTTTAATATTCAAGTCATGTCGAGACAGGCGCTGAGACCAGTCATCAACCATGACAACGGGGATTGGCAGGGATAATTACAGCCAGGGGAATTGTAACCAATGAAAGCCAATGAGAGTTCATGGACGGGATCTGGAAAAAGCATCACGCTGCTTTTTATCCTTCTCACCGCATCAATTGCTGCAGTTGTTGCAGGGTTCTGGCAGCTTAATAGAGCAACAGAAGTTGACCGTGAATATCTCGCCAATGCTGGAGAGCTCCGGGTACTGTCACAGCAGATAGCAACAAATGCAGCGGAAGCTGTCAGTGGTAGGGAAGAAGCATTCGGTGTGTTGCAGGATATACGCAATGAATTCCAGGGTCGCTATGACACTTTGAATAATGGCGATGTCTCCATAGGACTGCCTCCTGCCAGTGCCCAGCCGGGAGCCGTTGGAAGCCGTATGGTTGACCTCTCTGAGAGCTGGGGAAGAGTTCAGATCAATACCGACAGTATCCTTAGCAATCAACAAGCCATTTTGTCTCTGCATGAAGTGGCTGCAACATTGGCTCGGATGATTCCTCAGCTTCAGCTGCAGTACGATGAAATTGTTCAGATCATGCTGGAGAAGCAGGTCGATGCCAGACAGGTTGTTATCGCTCAGGAACAGGCACTGCGGGCTGAACGAATAATAAATAATGTTGCCCGGCTCCAGGAAGGTAGTGAGAACGCATCTCTGGCAGCAGAAGATTTCAGCAGGGATGTCAGCCATTTTGGAACCGTGCTTGGTGGAATGCTTAAGGGCAATGCAGAACTGGGAATATTCCAGGTTATTGATCCGGAGGTTCGTTCTCTGCTTACGGAAATCTCTGAGCTTTTTGAGTTTGTCTCCGGTTCTGCGGAAGACATTCTAAACCGCTCATCAGAGCTGGCTATAGCTACTGCAGCATCTGATGTGATCTTTCAGGAGTCACGTGCGTTACTCCGTAATTCGTCCAACCTGACAAATGCCTTTGAGACGTTGCCCGTTGAGCGGGATATTCTGCAGGGAAATCAATATACCGTTATTGCTCCGGGAGCCGTTGCCCTGCTCTCTATTCTGCTGATTGGCTGGATTATGGTGCGTGATACACGCCGACGTTATCAGGAAACAGTAAAGAGTAATAAGAAGAATGAGACCGCTATTCTTCGGCTGCTGACAGAATTGTCTGACCTTGCTGATGGCGACTTAACCGTCAGCGCAACAGTGACTGAAGATTTTACCGGTGCTATCGCTGACTCCATTAATTTCTCCATCGAGCAGCTGCGAACGCTGGTAGACACGATTAACCAGACAGCCGTTTCTGTAGCTGGAGCAGCAGATGAAACTCAGAATACTGCACGGCACCTTGCGGAAGCTGCTGAAAATCAGGCGCGGGAAATCTCTGATGCTTCAACGGCAATAAATGAGATGGCAGTGTCTATTGATCAGGTTTCAGCGAATGCCCAGGAATCCTCTTCTGTTGCTGAACGTTCTGTGGGGCTGGCCAAAAAAGGTAATACTGGTGTTCAGAACACTATCTCCGGGATGAACACAATCCGCGAGCAGATTCAGGATACATCCAAGCGTATAAAACGACTGGGTGAATCTTCCCAGGAGATTGGGGATATTGTTTCCCTTATCAACGAAATAGCAGATCAGACCAATATTCTGGCACTGAATGCAGCGATTCAGGCATCTATGGCGGGAAGTGCCGGGCGAGGATTTGCGGTTGTTGCCGACGAGGTTCAGCGGTTAGCCGAGCGAGCTTCGGCTGCTACACGTCAGATTGAAGGGTTGGTGAAAACCATCCAGACGGATACCAATGAAGCGGTTATCTCTATGGAACAGACCACGACAGAAGTCGTTCGTGGTGCATCTCTGGCTCAGGACGCAGGTGTCTCACTGGAAGAGATTGAAACTGTATCCCACAACCTTTCTGACTTGATTGCCAATATCTCCCGTGCAGCCAGCCAGCAGGCGTCATCTGCCGGACATATTTCTAGCACTATGAACGTGATTCAGGAAATCACCACCCAGACATCAGCCGGAACCAACGCAACGGCGCACTCGGTTGGGCATCTGGCAGATATGGCCAGTGATATGCGTGAATCGGTATCAGGTTTCAAACTGCCCGAAAAAATGGTCTGAACAGGAGCATCGTCAAGGTTCAGGCCTTGATGGACAGGAGTGTTTATGGAGGATCGTCGCAGTATCAGCAGCCACCACTGGGTGGCTCTGGGGTGGGTTCGAACTGAAATCAGCAACACCTTGCTTCAGGCACGCCAATGCCTTGAGGCTTATGCCGGCGCTCGTGCCAGTAATGGGGAGGATTCTTCTCATCTGAAATTCTGCCAGACCTATGTTCATCAGGTTCGGGCTGTATTGGAGATGGTAGAGTTCTGCAGCCCTGTTGTTCTGGCCGAAGAAATGGAGCTTCTGGTTGAGGATCTGGTCACAGGACGTGTACCTGCTCGCAGTGATGCCTTTGAAGCACTGGTCAGAAGCCTGCTGGAACTGCCGAACTGGTTGGAGCAGATGCAGGCCAGGCATGATGACTCCCTTGTTGGCATACTTCCAATACTCAATGATCTGCGCAGTGCCCGTGGTGAGCCACTGTATTCTGAAACATCCGTATTTAATCCCAGTCTTGATGCTCTGACTCCTGTGGTTTCAGACCAGGAGCTTGCCCGTCTTCAGGGAAAGTCGCTGGTTCTCCTTCTGAAAAAGCTGCGTCAAATGTACCAGTTTGCTCTGGTTGGTTTTTTCAATCATCCCGGAGATAAAACCCATCAGAATTACCTTCTGCGGGTTTTTGAACGCATGGCATCCCTGTGTAATGGCATGCCTGCAGCCGATTTATGGCCTGTTGCGGAGGTATTAGTCAAAGCTGTACAGGCAGGAGATGTTCGAAGTGGTCCCGCTGTTCGAAATCTTCTACGTAGAGTTGATAAAGTTCTAGCTGAACAGGCTGATAACCTTTCACAGTCTTTTAATTGGCCTGCTCCTGCCGAGTTATTGCAGAACTGCCTTTACTATGCAGCCTGCTGCCAGAGTGATGATCAGCTGACTCGTACTGTTCAGGAAAAATATAAGCTGGCAGATGCTTTCCCAGAGAGAAAAGAGAGTTCTGAGGAGTCATCAGGGAATCCCGTTGCAGTAGAAAACCTTCAGTCCGCAGAACAGGCTGTTCTGGCTGAGGCTTATTCGGGTCTTAAGCATGCCAGGGAGGCTATCGCTGACTTTATCTCTTCTGACTTTAACCGCGAGTGCATTTTCCAGGTGCCGGAAATCCTTTTGCCGGTTCATGGAAGTCTGGACATTATTGGTCAGGAGCGTATTGCCGAGCTGGTCAAAGCGGCAAGGCACTTTATTGAAGTGGAGCTATTACATTCACATCAGCCCCCCGGCAGGGGTGATATGAACAGCTTTGCCGAGGTGCTGGCTGGCGCGGAATATATTGTTGAGTGCCTGAAAGAAGACCGGCTTGATCTGGAGGATGAAACGCTTCAGAGGGCCGAAGAGAGTCTTAAGCGCCTGGGGGCTTTTGAGCGAGAGATACAGAATGTTCCCTCTCTTGATGAACAGGTTATTCATGAGCTGACCAAAGGACAGGAAGTTGAGCTGGCTGCACCTGGCCAGAGTTATGACGAAATAGATCAGGAGTTTATTGAGATCTTCAGTGAAGAAGCTGAAGAGGTTCGGGAGCAGCTTCAGGAAAATCTCTCTATCTGGCGCAATGACTTAAACGACGCCGGTTCATTAAAAGTGCTGCGGCGAGGATTTCATACACTGAAAGGCAGTGGTCGTATGGCTGGTGCCGGTGTTATCGGAGATCTGTCCTGGTCTGTTGAGAATATGCTTAATCAGGTTGTTGAGGATCGAATTAAGCCTCACTCAGCGATGCTCAAAGTGGTTGATAGTGCTGTCGCGCTATTGCCGGAGCTGCTGGTGGAATATACCAGTCATAATCAGAGGGTTTCTGATGTAACCCGGGCGTGTATTGGGGCTGCTGAGGCTCTCAGCCAGGGAAATATTCCTACACTGCAACCAGTGAAGGAATTGGAGAAGGAAGAAGAACAGTCAGAGCCTTCTCTTGATCCTGAGCTTGCAGAAATTTTCCGAATCGAAGCCTTTACTCATCTACAGGTAATAGATGACTTTGCTTCTGATTTCAGCCTTTCGGAATCTTCTCTTCCAGTCAGTGATGATCTGTTGCGCTCTCTGCACACTCTGAAGGGAAGCGCCAGCATGGCTGGCATCACTCCAGTCATGGATATATCCACAGGACTGGAGTTTATGACCCGTGAGTTGCGCGCCCGCAATATTGAGGTTGATGAAGAGATCATTGGCTTGATAATGCAGGGCTCCTCCTTAATCCAGCTCAGCCTTGAGCAGCTTGATAGCTCACCATTTCAGCGAATTGAGGGGACAGACGAACTACTGGCAGAAATTCGTAAGCTTTCAGAATTAAGAACCGGTGATTATGAAGAATTCGGTGATGGTTATGGCTCTGAAAACCTGTTCAGGGGCGAGAACCTGAACACGATTCTGGATGCCATCAATATGCTTTCACGGTGGAAGCGTGATCCATCTGATAAGCACCTGACACATCTTTGTGATGGATTGCTGACTCTGGCAGGTAATGCCAGACAGTTTGAGCAGGATGCTATTGCTGAGCTGGCTGAAGAACTGGCGGTTGTTTACCAGGTCATCCAGACAAGAAGTTACAAAGCAACAGACGGCGATCTTAATATTTTGCTGGAAGCCCATGACTGGGTGATAAATATGCTGGATCAGCTAGCAGGTCAGGAAACACCTGCTGCCAGTGAAGATATTTTGATGAATCTGCAAAGCCTGATTGAGAATGTTGACTTTGAGCCGGACCAGAACGTCCAGATGGCCGGGCTGGATGATGAAAACTCATCAGAGCTTTTGGCCGTTTTCCTTGATGAGGCTATGGATAATCTGGATGCTGCCTCTGCCGCCCTTTACCGCTGGCTGGAAGACAGTTCTGATGCAACAGCCCTTTCTGAGCTTCAGCGCTATCTGCATACCATTAAAGGTGGTGCCAGAATGGCTGGCATCAAGGCTATCGGTGATTTGGGGCATGAGCTGGAAGGTGTGTATGAAGCGCTGAAACTCAGGCGGCTAAAGGTCACTCAGGATCTGATCAACCTTCTGATGAGCAGTCATGACACTCTGGAAGGCATGCTCAGCACCATTCGCTCGAATAATGAATGCAAACCAGCCAAGAAGCTGTGTAAGTCCATCCGCAAGGTGATGAAGAATATTGAGGAGCCGCATGCTGCTTCTGAAGCGATACCAGAAGAGCTGGCGGAAGAGTTTAAGGTAGAAACTGTTAAGGTTGAGAAGGATCAGCCTGACTTCATTTCAAAGCCTGAGGTTTTTGGGGCTGATGGCGAAAGCCGGATACCAGCTCCAGCCAAAGTTTACCTCCGAAAAGATATCGAAGCGGCCAATGATAGTGTCAGTGATGAGCAGGTTCGTGTTTCCGCTGAACTGCTGGACAATCTGGTGAATTTATCTGCTGAAACCAGTATCTCCCGCTCACGCATAGAACAGCAGATCAATGATTTCAGCTACACGCTGAAAGAGATGCATACGACGATTGACCGCTTGCAGGAGCAATTACGCCGACTTGATACCGAAACCCATGCCCAGATTATCTCCCGCCATGAAGGTGATGGTTTCACTATAAGAAATTTTGATCCGCTGGAAATGGATCGCTACTCCGAGTTGACTCAGTTGTCCCGCTCTCTGGTGGAATCTGCCACAGACCTTCAGGATTTGAAGCAGGTTCTGGAAGAGAAGAGCCGTGATTCGGAAACGTTGCTTCTACAGCAGTCCCGTATTAACTCGGATCTTCAGGAGGGTCTGCTTCGTACCCGAATGCTGCCATTTGAACGTATGGTTCCACGGTTGCACCGGGTTGTACGGCAAGTCTCGGATGAGCTTGGAAAGAAGGTGGAGTTAAAGGTTGTTAATGCTGAAGGTGAGATGGACCGTTCGGTGATGGAGCGGATGATTGCTCCCCTTGAGCATATGCTTCGCAACGCTATCGACCATGGTATTGAAGCTTCTGCGGAGGAACGTCTTGCCCATGGTAAAAAGGAAGTTGCTGAAATCAGTCTGAATCTTGCCCGGGATGGTGGTGAGATTGTTCTCAGCCTTGCCGATGATGGCAAAGGACTGGATCTTGATGCTGTGCGCAGCCGTGCTGTTGAGCGAGGGCTGCTGGCTGAGACGAGCAAGGTTTCTGATCATGATATTTCAAGAATGATCCTGCAGTCCGGCTTTACCACTGCCAGCAGTGTGACCCAGATTTCCGGCCGTGGTGTCGGAATGGATGTTGTTCAGAATGAACTAAAACAGCTGGGCGGAAGAATTGATATCCACTCAACCCTGGGCGAAGGAACGGAATTTGAGATACGGCTGCCATTCACTTTGGCAGTGAATCGGGCGCTGATGGTGAACCTGGCAGACGAGCGTTATGCCATCCCGCTTAATGCTCTTGATGGAGTTGTTCGTCTAAGCCCGTTTGAACTTGAAGGTCATTACCAGGATGGTGATGAAGGCATTGAGTATGCCGGTAGGAAGTATCGCCTGCAGTATCTGGGGGAACTTCTTCACGAACACAAACCTCGTCTTGACAGTCTTATCCATGAACTGCCGGTTCTTCTGATGCGTTTTGGGGAAAAGAATCTGGCAATACAGGTTGATAGCCTGGAAGGCAGCCGGGAGATTGTCGTGAAGAGCCTGGGACCACAGTTCTCCGGTTTGCGTGGAGTGAGTGGTGCTACGATTCTCGGTGATGGCAGGGTTGTTGTTATCCTGGATATGGCTGCGCTAATTTCTGACTATGCCACCAAAGAGCATACCGGAGCCAGTGTTGCCAATACCTCTGCACAAGAAGAGGAAAATAACCTGATTATGGTTGTTGATGACTCTGTCACCGTACGAAAAGTCACAACCCGGTTATTGAAACGAAATGGCTATCGAACCGCTTCAGCCCGTGATGGAGTAGAAGCTATGGCACTCCTGCAGGATTTTCGTCCAGCAGCCATTTTGCTGGATATTGAGATGCCCCGGATGGATGGCTACGAAGTTGCCATGGCGGTTCGTAATGATCCGGAACTGAAAGATATCCCCATCATTATGGTGACTTCCCGTACTGGCGAGAAACATCGTCAACGTGCCCAGGAAATTGGTGTGAATAATTATCTGGGTAAACCCTTCCAGGAAGCCATGCTGCTGGAAACCATTGGCTGTTTTGTCAAGAGGCATGACTAGAAAAGTGGATCAGGACAATAAACAACTGTCAGTTATGTTTGTGCCGTTAGGCTGGAGTCATTTACTGGTTCCCTGTTCAGCTATTGCTGAGTTAATAGCTTTTCAGGAGCCTGTAGGTGTTGAAAATACACCCGACTGGTTTCTTGGGGAGATTAACTGGCGGGATAATGTAATTCCGCTGATTTCTTTTGAAGGGATGTCGGGTAAAGGCGTGAGCGCCGCTGCTCCCGGAACACTGTATCTGGTAATTAACCGTTTGACAGAAAGTGATCCCTACCCGTTCTATGCAATACCGGTAAAAAGCGTCCCCCGTAACCTTCGTTTGGTGGCAGATGACCTGAACTGGAAGAAGGATCAGAATGTAAAGGAAGGTCAGCCGCTAAGGGAAGCTGTCGTAACAGTTGACGGTCAGGAAGCATTAATTCCCAACCTGATTGGACTTGAGTCCATGCTTACTGAATATATGCGCTCCCCTGCTTAAGGCATTGGTTAATATACTCCTGTTGCAGAGATGCCAGATCTTCTTTGGTTAGCTCAAGGCGTACATCATCTTCACCTCTTAACAGATCATAGAGGCATTTGGTCTTACGACTTTCACCATTACTTCTTTCTCTGGGAGCAAGTGAGACAGACACGAGTTTGGTTTTGCCATCCAGTGTCCAGTTTTCCTGTGCTGTACCAATGCAGCAGATTGCGCAGTCCGGTAATCCTGCGGATATAGATTGTGCAGCCTTTTTGCTTTGTCCGTAACGCATTAGCTCAGCTGTTGTGATATTCCGACTGACCGTAACCGAGTTAGGACTGGTGATTGTCAGATCATGAATGCCACCAAGGCATCGGTCCCCGCCAGGAAAACTATTTCTCATTTTGAGGGTTTTGGCATGTTGCTGGTTTTGACTCAGAGAAATCCCCTCAACAAGCATTGCAAAAGTGAAGGTTCCTGACCCTCCATAATTAACAACCTGCTGCAAAAGAACCTGATTGTTCTCCATCCCACCGATAAGACTGTATGAAGAATAAACCGGAATGGACTCATCTTCCGGTTCCTCTTTCATCTGGCTTTTGCTCCAGACTGCCTGCCAGTGACCTTCTTTTGAAAAAGGGTAACTCTTGTACTTTTCCGAGCAGGCTTTCAGGTCAACTGATGCTGACTTTTCAGATGCTGGTGAGTGAAGTGGGATCATTTCCTCAATACAAAGAGGATGAATATCCACAGCAGCAGCCAGAGCCGGCAAGCACAGGAAAATGGTAGTTATGGCAGTCAGGAGCTTCATAGGCTAACAGATCCTAAGACCAGTCCCCCCACAGGTACTGCATCAAACTGATAGCCGCTACAGGTGCAGTCTCGGTTCGTAAAACTCTTGGACCAAGAACCAAAGGGTTAAACCCCTGCCCTTCTGCAGTAGAAATCTCATCAGCTGTCAGCCCACCTTCTGGCCCAATTAACAGTGACACAGTCTTGGGAGAATCATAGCCGGTTAATGCCTGTTTGGTTCTGTGGTGCAGAACAAATTTCAAATCAGTATTTCGGTTAGCAACCCACTCAGAAACAGGCACGGGTGAGTGAATTACAGGAACAATATTCCGTCCGCACTGTTCACAGGCACTGATAATAATCTGCTGCCAGTGACGTAGTCTTTTATCTGCCCGCTCACTATTTAACTTAACCTCGCATCGCTCTGTGAACAGTGGTGTGATTTCTGTCACTCCTGCCTCAACGGCTTTCTGGATGGCATAGTCCATCCGTTCGCCTCTGCTTAATGTCTGACCAAGGGATATTGTGAGGGGAGACTCCTTGTCTATAGGCATAAACTCAAGGGGGACAACCTGCACCTGCTTTTTGGAGACCGCATTTATCCTGGCTTGCCAGCATCCACCTTCGCCATTGAATAGGATCAGAGGATCACTGGGTTTCATGCGTAATACTCTGCCAACATGGTTTGCGGCACTTTCTGGCAGATCAACTGGCTGATACTCCTGCAGCTGAACGGGGGCATAAATTCGAGGATTGCGCATTTGTAATTCAGGTAGGTAAGAGGAATAGACTGGCTGTTATTGTAGCGAATAGAGGGCAGTGACTAAACTCGGTCTGCACACAGATAGATGTCGAAACACCCCATATATAGAATGCTGGAGTGATTTCGACTATTGAGTATGTCCTGTTGGACTAAGCCAGGTTCAGATTCTTAACAATTGCCATTGAAGGCCCTGCCTGGTTCAGCGTGTAAAAATGCAGAGCAGGAACTCCATAGCTCACCAGCTTTTCACAAAGACCTGTCATCACTTCTTCACCAAACTGCCTGATGCTGGCACTGTCATCACCATAAGCTTCCAGCTGTTTACGTAACCAACGGGGCATTTCAGCACCACACGCATCAGAGAAGCGTGCCAGCTTCATGTAATTGGTAATTGGCATAACCCCGGGAACGACGGGTACATTGATCCCCATGGATGCGATGCGATCCATAAAGTAGTAGTAACCATCCGGGTTAAAGAAATATTGCGTAATAGCCGAGCTGGCGCCCGCTTCAATTTTTCTTCTGAAGTTGTCCAGGTCTGATTCCATGGATCTGGCCTGAGGATGAACTTCCGGATAAGCCGCAATCTCTATATGGAAATGATCACCCGTTTCTTCACGGATAAAGGCAACCAGCTGGGATGCATACTGGAAATCATCATACTCGACGGTGCCGATACCGGACGGCCGGTCACCTCGCAAAGCAATAATTCGAGAAATGCCAAGGTCTTTATAGTCTTTCAGAATACTCTGAATCTGGTCTTTGCTATGACCAATACAGGCCAGGTGAGGCATAACGGGAATGCCTGTGGCATCTCTGGCAGATACCAGTGTTTCACGGGTTCTGTTACGGGTAGAACCACCGGCACCATAAGTAACAGATAAAAATTCAGGGTTGCAGTCCGCCAGCTGACGTGCCTGAACCTGCAGTTTACGCGCCCCTTCATCTGTCTTGGTGGGGAAAAATTCAAAGCTCAGTGCAGTCATATTGTGTGACCCGGTTTACAGCTTGATAACCGGGCCTCCTCCTCATTCTATTTTTCGTTGTTTTTGGTCAGGGGCTTTGTTTTGTATATCCCTGAATTATTCTCAAAAACTAATATTTGTAATCGTCTGTTTTATAAGGGCCATCCATTGGAACATTGATATATTTCGCCTGTTCCTTGGTCAGCCTGGTTATGACTCCACCAAAGCCTTGCACCATATAACGTGCGACTTCTTCATCAAGGTGCTTGGGTAAAACATCTACGGTCACTGCGACTGACTTTTGATCGGCGGGCAGATTGGCGAAGTTATTTTTATAAAGGTGTATCTGGGCCAAAACCTGGTTGGCAAATGATCCATCCATAATCCGGGATGGATGGCCGGTTGCATTTCCTAAATTGACCAGCCGCCCTTCAGAAAGCAGAAGAAGGTAATCACTGCTGTCTGAACTCCGAAATAATTTATGTACCTGCGGTTTGATCTCTTCCCAGCGCCAGTTATCCCGGGTAAAGGATGTATCGATTTCTGTATCAAAGTGACCGATGTTGCAGACCACACAGCCAGTTTTCAGGTTTTGCAGCATAAGCTTGTCACAGACGTGAACATTGCCGGTTGTAGTCACCAGTAGATCAGTGTTTTGCAGAAGCTCCTGGTTAACACAGTCAGCACTACCTGTATTAACACCCTCCTCATAGGGCGAAACAACTTCAAAACCATCCATACAGGCCTGCATGGCACAGATTGGATCAATCTCGGTAACTTTAACGATCATCCCTTCCTGGCGCAGAGAGGCGGCAGAACCCTTGCCTACATCTCCATAACCAACCACCAGAGCTTTCTTTCCAGCCAGCAGGTGATCAGTAGCCCGTTTGATAGCATCATTCAGAGAGTGACGGCAGCCATATTTATTATCATTCTTACTCTTGGTGATGGCATCGTTCACATTAATGGCAGGGACTTTCAGGCTACCCTCTTCCAGCATTTCCAGAAGCCTGTGGACGCCTGTTGTGGTTTCTTCAGAAATTCCATGGCAGTTTTCCAGCAGCTGGGGATACTTCTTGTGAAGAAGTGCAGTCAGGTCTCCACCATCATCAAGGATAAGGTTGGGCTGCCAGCCCGGTACATCTGCTCCAACAGTCTGCTCAAGACACCACTCATACTCCTCTTCTGTTTCACCTTTCCAGGCAAAGACCGGGATGCCTTTGGCTGCGATGGCGGCAGCGGCATGATCCTGAGTGGAAAAGATATTACAGGATGACCACCGGACTTCTGCTCCCAAGGCACACAGGGTTTCGATAAGAACAGCTGTCTGAATAGTCATATGAATGCAGCCCATAATCCGGGCACCCTGCAGAGGCTGTTCTACCTGGTACTGACTTTGAATAGCCATCAGTGCCGGCATTTCTGACTCGGCGATGTCAATCTCTCTGCGACCCCAGTCGGCCTGAGTGATATCGGCAACTTTGTAGTCACAGAGTTCCGGAAGGTTGGCTGCGTTCATACTGTGATCTCTTTTATGAGTTTTTATTGGAGTAGTGGAAGCAGTCTAGCAATAGGAAAAAAGTATATCAATTTATTTTGATATAGCTTTGCGTACTGGTTAAACCGAAGAATTACTCATGGTACCTCCGGAGGCTGTCAGCTCTGCTAACAGGTTTGTTTGTAGGTTTTGGGAATGATCGCTTCTTAGCCCTGTCATAGTTGGTAGACCAAATAGCAGGTCCATTTTGAGGCATGTTGTTATGACGGGTGTCATCGGGTCTTAAGGCAAGCAACTTAGTCCCAAGCTAGTGTTGACAGGAGGAACGGGATGAAACGCAACAATATTATGAACCAGCCTCTGAAAGTCATCGGTATGCTGGTTGCCATATCTGCAACGATGACAGTCAGTGAAGCAAGTTATGCCGCAGTTTCCAGTACTATCAAAGATGCTTGGTATGGAAGTAGCCATTTATCTGTTAGGGATAAAGGTGCCAGAACCCTGCACGGGCGTGATAATACAGAGGGAGGAGGGACATCGTCTCAGACTGTAACTACTCGTAGCTCCAACACTAATACTCATACTTCAACTTCAGAACACCGGCCTTCGTATCAGCGAAATCCAGCAGAGCAGAGTGAGGTTGATAAACAGTTAAATGAAGTCGAGCAACAGCTTACTTCGTCATCAGAGAAACTCAGTGACCTCAAAAAGCAGAAAGCTGAAGCTCAAACCAAGCTGGATGCCGCCCCAGAAGATCAAAGTATCCTTGCTGAGTTAAACGCTATCAATAAAGAGATAGAAGACGAAGAGGATCAGATGCGTCGTGCTAAGCAGAAATCTGATTCTTTAAATGAAAGAGACACAATTTTTGATGACAGTCTGATGGATAGCGTGCTCAATTATGCCACTAAATACGGCTATGAAAACGAAGCGCTTGTACAGTTCGATTTTTACAAAGAGAAGGTCAGGAAGGCATATGCAAATTTATATAACCGTCTTCCTTATCGCTCGGCTCCTTTGTCCCGTGAGGAAGATAGTGGTGATTTGGCAGTGCCTCGCTTAACAAAGGAAGTGTTTGCTTCCACACCTGTTTTTGCTGGTGTGCTGGATCAGCAGCCAAACAGAACACCAGTTATGGGTATTCGCTTCAAAGTTGAAACTTACAACGATGAGGGTCATCCCGTAACTTGTGGTGCTGAGAATGACTTTGATGGTTACTTCCATGTGGCTGTTTCAGACAGTACAAAGTCAAATCGCTGGAAAACGACCTTGAGCTTGAAAGACGTATTGAGCCAAGATAATCGGGAGTTAGTTGATGTGTGCTTGAAGAAAATCCCTTCTAACGAAACCTGGTGGAAAATGCTGCCGATTGTTGGTGAGTATGGATTTAACACTGTGTTCTCCAGCGACAGCGTTTTTGTTAAGGGTATTTCCAGAAAAGAGGATCTGGAAAGCAATCTGACGATTCAGCAGATGGAAACGATCCTTCTTCTTGTCAGACATGGCGAAGTAACAGTTATGAGACCAGAAGAAGATTCTTATAAGCTGGTTCTTGCGGGCAGTGAGCAAGCTCGACAAGCCCTGCTGGACTCTCTTAAGGCCGCTAAGCCTGAGGGGCCAACAGTTCTGAAGAATGGTGGAAAAGTTGTAACTGCTGAAGACTTTAAATAATTATTCCAGCACATAAAAAAACGGAGCACTTAGTGCTCCGTTTTTTTATGTGCTGGAATACAGATTAGAGGCCAGCCTGCTCACGCAGCACCTGGGCTTTATCAGTACGCTCCCAGGTGAATTCTGCTTCGTCGCGGCCAAAGTGACCGTAAGCAGCTGTTGCTTGGTAGATTGGACGCTTCAGGTCCAGCATGGCAATCAGACCTCTCGGACGCAGGTCAAAGTGCTCACGAACCAGCTCGGCAATCTTCTCATCGCTGATCTTGCCAGTACCAAAAGTGTTAATGCTGATGGATGTGGGTTCAGCAACACCAATGGCGTAGGACACCTGGATTTCGCAACGATCAGCCAGACCTGCTGCAACAACGTTTTTGGCTACGTAACGGCCAGCATAAGCTGCGGAGCGGTCAACCTTGGAAGGATCCTTGCCGGAGAAGGCACCACCACCGTGACGAGCCATGCCGCCGTAGGTATCAACGATAATCTTACGACCTGTCAGGCCGCAGTCACCAACGGGGCCACCGATAACAAAGTTTCCGGTTGGGTTAATGTGAAACTGAGTTCCTTCGTGTAGCCATTCAGCAGGCAGGACTGGCTTGATAACTTCTTCCAGAACTTCCTTGCGCAGCTGCTCCAGACTGATGTTGGGATCGTGCTGGGTGGAAAGTACAACTGCATCAATAGCAACAGGCTTGCCATCTTCACCATAACGCATAGTGACCTGACTTTTAGCATCAGGGCGCAGCCATGGCAGAGTCTTGTTCTTGCGCAGTTCAGCCTGACGCTGAACCAGCTTGTGAGAGTAGTAAATTGGAGCAGGCATCAGGGAGTCGGTTTCGTTGGCTGCGTAACCAAACATCAGGCCCTGGTCACCAGCACCCTGTTCGTGTTCTTCTGTTTCATCAACACCCATGGCGATATCGGGAGATTGCTTACCGATAGCATTCAGAACAGCGACGCTTTCACCATCGAAGCCCAGGTCACCGTGGTTGTAACCGATGCTGGTAACAACGCTACGAACCAGCTCCTCAATATCCACGTAGGTTTCTGTGCGGACTTCACCCGCGACGATAACCATGCCAGTTTTGACCATGGTTTCTACCGCAACACGGGCTTCGGGGTCATCCTTGAGAATGGCATCCAGAATTGCGTCGGAAATCTGGTCAGCGACCTTGTCAGGGTGGCCTTCAGAAACAGATTCTGAAGTAAACAGTGTGTATTCAGCCATTGTGGTTTTATTCCTCTAAAAATCCTTGGCGGCGATGCTGACGGAAGAACCGCCTTACCTGTATCTGAAAGCCGTTGCGTAAACCCAGGTATTGAGCTTCACCGGCAATAAGGCCGGCTTCACGAGCCCAGCCCGTTAACTCTTCAGTGCTGAAACCGAGCCAGAGATCTCCGCATGATTCGCGAACCCACTCTTGGTCGTGGCGGCTCAGTTCACTGATAAACAAGCTTGCACCAGGGCGTAGCAGCGTTGCTGCTTCCCGGAAGATAGCAGCAGGAGCCGGAACATGGTGTAGTACCATGTTGGCGATAATGCAGTCGACGGACAGACCTTCGTCTGCCAGAAGTGACAATTCCCCGAGACGGTACTCGATATTATGCACACCGGTATTGTGTGCATAACTGCGGGCCTGCTCCAGCATGTCTCTGGAGTTATCCAGGGCAATAACCCGCTCAAATGTCTTGGCCAGATCAGGCAGAAATGCACCTTCCCCCGGGCCAAGCTCTACAACCAGCTGCCTGGATGGCAGCTCGGAACGATTCAGTATTTCCAACAGACAGCGAGCATAGAGATCATGGTCAGCTATCAGTTCCTGATGTTCACGAAAAGCTTCCGCATGGCGTGAAAAGAAAACCCTTGACTGTTCTGCACGTGTTGAGCGTATCTCCTGAAGTCGCATTCTGCGCTCAGGGCTCAGTGGAACTTCGTCAATAGCGTCAAACAAGGCGTGAATAAGAGCGCTCTGGGCTGAATCCGTCGGAGGTAAAGCTCTGCGATAGAAAATGGCATTACCTTCACGTCGGGTCGTTACCAGCCCGGATTTGGCCAATACCTTCAAATGGTGGCTCATGCCGGACTGACGGGTATCCAGAATTTTTGTAAGTTCCAGTACCCCGAGAGATTCCGTGCGCAACAGTCTCAGAACTTCCAGGCGCAACGAATCCCCCGCGGCTTTACCGAGGGTTGCGAGCTGAGTGAGTTCGTGGTGGGTCTCCGTTGAAGGAGATTCGACAATTGCGATGGTCATAGTGCGAAAGTTTATCAGTTTAAAAACTGAGCATCAAAAATTTTTGATATAGCTTTAGGTTGGTGTTTAAAGTTACAGCACTAGTTACAACTGAATGGAAAAAGAGTCCCTGCAGGATCAGTTATTTGATTTCAGAAGAAAAATGAAATGGATGCTGGAAGGAGGAAGGAATAACAGCGCTGAAGAAATATATTAACAAACATATTTTTCAGCGCTGTTTTAATCATGGGTTATTTGAATGTAAGCTCGAACTTATCAAATTCAGAAGTCACTTCTTCTGAGGGCTCTTCAGTAATAAGGCTGATGATAACAATGGATATTGCAGCCAGAATTGTGCCGGGAACAATTTCGTAGAGATCAAAGATTCCACCGCTGAATTGCTTCCAGAGAACGACGGTGATTCCACCTACGATAATTCCTGCCAGTGCACCGTTACGGTTCATTCGTTTCCAGAACATGCTGATCAGAAGCGCAGGGCCAAATGCGGCACCGAAGCCGGCCCATGCGTAAGAAACAAGTCCAAGTACCGAACTGTCCGGATTCATTGCCAGCAACAGGGCAACAACAGCAATGGCAACGACTGACAGACGCCCAACCATCATAACTTCTTTGGATGAAGCATCCGGTCGAAGAATATCTTTATAGAAGTCCTCTGCCAGAGCCGAAGAGGAAACAAGCAGCTGAGAATCCGCTGTGCTCATAATGGCCGCAAGTATGGCTGCCAGCAGAACACCGGCTACGACCGGATGGAACATAGCGTTAACCAGCACCATAAAGATGGTTTCTCCATCGGCAATGGAAGAACCCTGATCAGTGAGATAAACCAAGCCAACAAGGCCCACCAGGACAGCGCCGAACATCGATAAGCCTGTCCATGCAACAGCGATACGCCGGGCTGTTGGTACGTCCCTGAAGGAGCGGATACCAGCGAAACGGGCAAGGATATGAGGCTGACCAAAATAACCCAGTCCCCATGCCGCCAGGGAGGCAATGGTAATCCAGGACAGGGCTTCACCATCTGAGTTTGTCCAGATGTTCAGAAACTCAGGGTTGATCTCTGCAAGTCTTTGCACCAGAGACAGGTCGGAGGTACTTGATTGCATGGCAATAACGGGAACAAATATCAGGGCAGCAGCCATAAGGAGACCCAGAACCAGGTCTGTCCAGGATACGGCCAGGAAACCACCAAAAAGAGTGTAAGAGATAATGCAGACAGTACCGATGGTTACAGCAAGGCTGTAATCCAGACCGAAGACTGTTTCAAAGAGCTTTCCGCCTGCAACCAGACCTGAGCTGGTGTAGAACAGGAAAAACAGCAGGATAAAGAATGCAGACACAATCTGCAGAAGCTTGGAGCTGTCACGGAATCTGTTGGTGAAAAACTCAGGAAGTGTCAGTGAGTTTCCAGCCACTTCTGAATACACCCGCAGTCGTTTAGCCATCAGAAGCCAGTTCATCCATGTTCCAATAAGCAGGCCAGCGGCAAGCCAGAATGCTTCGAAACCAGCGGCAAAAGCATAGCCGGGAAGGCCAAGAAGCAGCCAGCCACTCATATCAGAAGCTCCTGCACTTAATGCAGCCGGCCAGGGGCCAAGAGAACGGCCTCCCAGGAAATAATCTTCAGAGTTGCCTGTCCGTTTCCAGGCCCAATAGCCAATGAATAACATCATGGCGAGATAAACGATAAAGGTGCCAATAATGGCGCCACTGTTTTCTGTCATAGGATATCCCTGTTATAAATATTTTGTTGGGAACGATGCTTGCTCTTCAGGTAAACCAGAACTCAATAAGAGAGAGCTGTGCTGAAAAAATTCCCTTTGCAGCAAATATTTGCGCGGGTGGGATTTTAACGTTCTCATTTCACTAAGCAATGCTACATTTTTGTTGTTATTTGTCGAAATAGGTGCTGTTTCGCCTTAAGTACGTACAAAGCATTTTGTCTATTTCTGTTTTTCCTTCTTGCTGTGCAGAAACAAGCGGTTTTTAAAACAAGTTATCAGCAAAAGAAAAAAGCTTGTTGTCGTCTTATTAAAGATGTTTCCTTTGCAATACATGATTGTAGTAAGAAAAAATGATGTTTTTTTACTGTCAGTGGAGGAGTTAATTTAAATCAATACAGGCTTTGTAAGTCACTGTTAATTTACCGGCCGATTTTCCTACCTGCTGGAATGCTTACAGTTATGAAACAGGCTTACCTGAATCGTTTCTTCCGTTATATCTCTTTTGATACCCGTTCTGATGGGTCCAGTGAAACAGTGCCAAGCACTGTCGGCCAGAAAGTTCTGGCTGAAGAAATTCGCAAAGAGCTGGAAAGTATGGGACTGGATAAAGTCCTGCTGGATGATAACGGTTATATTTCTGCCCGCCTGCCTGCCAATACTGAAGCAGACGTTCCGGCGATTGGTTTTATCGCTCACATGGACACTGCTCCTGACGCGTCCGGCGCGAATGTGAAGCCGCAGATTGTTGAAAACTACAACGGTGAAAGCATCACTCTGAACCAGGAGCTGGATATTCATCTGTCTCCTGCTGAGTTCTCACAGTTGAAGAACTATGTCGGCAAGACTCTGATCACTACTGATGGCACCACTCTGTTGGGTGCGGATAATAAAGCCGGTATTGCTGCCATCATGACAGCAGTTGAACACCTGCAGCAGAACCCTGACATTGTTCACGGCGATATCTGTATCGGTTTCACTCCGGACGAAGAGATCGGCCGTGGTGCAGATCACTTTGACGTACTTAACTTCGGTGCCAAATGGGCCTACACCGTTGATGGTGGTGAGGAAGGTGAACTGGAATGTGAAAGCTTTAATGCTGCCAAGGCAACCGTAACCGTTCGTGGTCGTAATGTTCACCCTGGTACTGCCAAGGGTGTGATGATTAACGCTGCCCATGTTGCCCGTCAGTTTGCCAACGAGATGCCCTCTGACGAAGTGCCAGAGAAAACCGAAGGCTACGAAGGTTTCTTCCATCTCTACAACATGGCTGGTGACGAAACAGTTGCCACGCTGGAATACCTGATTCGCGATTTCGACAGAGAAACTTTTGAAAGTCGCAAAGTCCTGATGACCAATGTTGCTGACAGCATGAACAAGATGTTCGGTGAAGAGCGTGTGGTTGTGGAGATCAAGGATCAGTACGCAAATATGCACGAAGAAGTTGTGAAAGTGCCTCACGTGATGGATATCGCCCGTGAAGCCCTGAATAACTGCGATGTAAAACCTATCGAAAAGCCCATCCGTGGTGGTACCGATGGCTCACGCCTGTCATTTATGGGGTTGCCCACACCAAACATCTTTACCGGTGGCCATAACTTCCACGGTATTCATGAGTACCTGGTTGTTGAATCAGCACTGAAGAGCGTTGAGGTGATAGTTGAAGTAGCGGCTCTTACTGCAAAAAAAGCATAGTGATTAAAGAATATAAATAATCAATCCAGGAAGCACAGGGAAGTGATTTCTGGATTGGCTTTAATATTAAGTATCTTTAATTGATTTTTATGAAAGAAATGTAGAGCTATCACTCAAGCGCTATCGGGCGATTCAGGTTTAGACTAAGTAGTAAGTGTGTCTTAATCAGGTAGTCTGGGGTTTCTAGATCTTGGTCAATCCAAAAACTGGTAGATAACAAATATATCTGACTCCGTTATAACTTTTATTTCATCCTGTCTTTTGAGCCAGTTTTTTCTGAAAGGAATGTAACTATTCCTTAAACGGTTTTCAAAAAATCTGATAGTGTCTATCTGTGAAATCACTTTTTCTAGAAAGAATTCATTGTAGTAATAATCTTTGGTTTTGGTGGCTAAGGACTGTAATGGATGGTGAGTACTTTTTGCCATACAAACCCTATGAGTTTGTTTTGAAAATACAGGATAGTTCTCAGGGAGTATGTTACTGGTTTTGGCGACAACCTCCATTAACTCCCTAATCAGGGGTGTATTTAATAGAATGAACCTGTTAGATGGCTTGCATATTCCTGATACTTGGCAAAAACAGTTTGGCAGGTTATAAATTTTGCCCATAAACGATGCGTCAGTCTTAGATTCATTATTAAGGCTGCCCTGAAGTGATCGAATGTCATTATTTAAATCGATTATATGCAGATTTTCCAGTGCACGAATGTTGTCGTACATGCTCAGCAGTAGTGTTGTTCCTGTATATTCATTCACATCGTGCAGATGATTGAAATCAATAAACCTGCTCGCTCCTGCTTCACTTTGACTAGCTATAGAGATGATTTCAGAAAATAAATTTTTCATAAACCATTGTGAAACTATGGCGGCAGAATGTCCGTTAATGATTTCATTAGGAGTAATAGAGCAAGTTGCAGTTAAACCTGCATTTTTATCCAGACAATCATATGCCATTATTTTTACAGGGTAGTAATGGGCAGAGTCGAACATTGGTTCCCAATCACCATTAGCAATCATTTTAATCATATTGCTTTTAGTAAAACCAAATTGATCAACTAACAGTGCTCCTTGAATGAGGTGAGGAAATTTGCCGTGATAAATAGAGCCACTATAAAAAGCGTCATCAACAAAAAGATGATTTCCCGCGAAATGGTTAGCAATTTGGTTAGGAACAAAGCCTGCGAAGAATACCGGCTTTTCAAAACTTGCTGGCTTAAGTAACTCTGAATAAAGCGTGTCAATATAGATCCTTACCATGTCGGTAATAGAGCTCTCTTCAAGCAGAGTTAAGTCAGCAAAAGGAATTGTTATGTTGATTTTATCCTTGTTGGGGATGACAAAAATTTTCCCTTTGTTCAGATTTGCTAAATCAATGCCATGAGTTTCCAGAATTTTTTGCCTGACTATAGCCCCCACTTTATTCAGTGTTTTGAGGTATGATAACGGCGACCGAATCGCTTTTTGCTGATCGTTAGAAAAGGTCCTGATTACCTTGGTATACTTCTCGTCGAAGTAATCTCCTGCCACATCATAGCCAAGTTGGGGAACCAGCTTGCCATAGTAGACTGCAAGATCCATATCATTCTGAAGCTTCAGTTCAGAAAGAGTTGCTGGGTCTTGAGCTGTAGCTGTATTGAAAAAGCTTAAACAGAGAAGGTTGTATAACACCGTTCTGATTGTTTTTTTCATTTCATGTTTCAACTTTACCGTGGGAGTATTTATGGGCAGTATTTTTACTGCATGGTTCCGTATGAAAAACGCTGTTGCCGTGTATACCGACAAGTCGGTTGGCATTACTGATAGAAAAGAAAACGATGCTGAAGTTACTAAGGGCCTGTTCATAATCTTGTCGCAGGCTGTCAATGCCGAGTAAAAGCACCTGTTTATCCGCTTTGGCTCGTTACATAGAACCAATATGCGCCTCACAAAACCAAAGAAACAGGCGCTTTTCTCGTCATTTTCGCTATCTGCGAAAGATCATGAACAGACTCTAAAATGGAACATTGTCATGTTCATTTGGGATAAAGCATCGAAATCCTAATGTGAAGTACTCATTAGTATGTTGACTGTATGGCAAGGAAATATAGGTTATCGGATTTACTGGACAAACCTGTGACCTATAGAACAGGGGAGCGAATAAAAATATGTCGGCCAGGCGTAGGGGTTCTTATTCACGTTTACCTCGCCAGCTATTAGAATACTCGAGTTTTCTGCCTTAATCTCGCAATAAACTTGGAGCCTGTGGTTCGATGACTACCCGCCGAGAATGCGCCAACGCTATCCGTGCCCTGAGCATGGACGCTGTCCAGAAAGCCAAATCCGGTCACCCCGGTGCCCCTATGGGTATGGCTGACATTGCTGAAGTGCTGTGGCGCGACACACTGAAGCACAACCCCCAGAACCCTGAATGGCATAACCGTGACCGTTTCGTACTGTCCAATGGCCATGGTTCCATGCTGCTGTACTCCCTGCTGCACCTGACCGGTTATGATCTGTCTATCGATGACATCAAGAATTTCCGTCAGCTGCACGCCAAAACTGCCGGCCACCCTGAATATGGCTATGCGCCAGGTATTGAGACCACCACCGGTCCTCTGGGTCAGGGTATTGCCAACGCGGTTGGTATGGCTGTCTCCGAAAAGGTTTTGGCTGCCCAGTTCAACAAGCCTGGCCACGAAATCGTTGATCACAACACTTTCGTATTCATGGGCGATGGCTGCATGATGGAAGGTATCTCCCACGAAGTATGCGCTCTGGCGGGTACTCTGGGTCTGGGCAAACTGGTTGCTTTCTACGATGACAATGGCATCTCCATCGACGGTGAAGTTGAAGGCTGGTTCACTGACGACACTCCCAAGCGCTTTGAATCCTACGGCTGGGAAGTGATTCCTGCTGTTGACGGTCACGATCCTGAAGCTCTGCTGGCTGCTATCAAGCAGGCCAAGAGCAACACCGACAAGCCAACCCTGATCTGCTGCAAGACCGTTATCGGTTTTGGTTCCCCTAACAAGCAGGGTAAGGAGGAGTGCCACGGTGCCCCTCTGGGTGATGACGAAATCGCCCTGACCCGCAAAGAACTGGGCTGGAACCACGGTCCGTTCGAAGTACCTGAAGAGATTTACAAGGAGTGGGACTGCCGTGAAAAAGGTGCCGCTGCCGAATCTGAATGGGATGCACTGTTCTCTGCCTACAAGGCCGAGCATCCTGAACTGGCTGCCGAGTTCGAGCGCCGCATGGCAGGAGAACTGCCAGCAGACTTCTCTGATAAAGCTGCCCAATATATCCGTGAATGTCAGGAGCAGGGCGAGAAGGTTGCCAGCCGTAAAGCTTCCCAGAATACTCTGAACGCTTTCGGCCCAGCTCTGCCTGAGTTCCTGGGTGGTTCTGCTGACCTGGCCGGTTCCAATCTGACCTTCTGGAAAGGCTGCAAGTCCGTTACCCGTGAAGACGCTTCCGGCAACTACATGCACTACGGTGTACGTGAGTTCGGTATGACCGCCATGATGAATGGTATGGCTCTGCACGGTGGCTTTATTCCTTACGGTGCCACCTTCCTGGTATTCATGGAGTACGCCTGTAACGCTCTGCGTATGGCGGCTCTGATGAAGATTCGTCAGATCCAGGTTTACACCCACGACTCCATCGGTCTGGGTGAAGACGGCCCAACTCACCAGCCTATCGAACAGCTGGCCAGCATGCGTGCCACTCCTAACCTGAACACCTGGCGCCCATGTGACACTGTAGAATCTGCAGTGTCCTGGAAGCACTCCGTTGAGCGTAAGGATGGTCCTTCTGCACTGGTATTCTCCCGTCAGGGTCTGCCTTGCATGGCTCGTTCTGCCGAGCAGCTGGCTAACGTTGAGCGCGGTGGTTACATCCTGCGTGACTGTGAAGGTGAGCCTGAGCTGATCCTGATTGCTACCGGTTCTGAAGTAGAACTGGCTGTGAATGCTTTCGAAGCTCTGACCGAGAAAGGTCGCAAGGTTCGTGTTGTTTCCATGCCTTCTACTGAAGTATTTGATGCCCAGGATGCTGAATACCGTCAGAGCGTTCTGCCAGTAGAAGTCGGTGCTCGTCTGGCTATTGAAGCTGCTGCCGCTGACTTCTGGTACAAGTATGTTGGTCTGGACGGCCGTATCATCGGTATGACTACCTTTGGTGAGTCTGCTCCTGCTGCAGATCTGTTCCGTGAATTCGGCTTCACTCACGAAAACGTGGTGACTATTGCTGAAGATATGCTGAGCGATCTGGACTGATCTGAACAGGCTTTTCTAAGCCCTGCCAGATAGAAAATGCCCGCGCTGCATATAAATATTTATATAGGTGCGGGCATTTTTTTAACTGAAAGAAATCTATACTTCAAATTCGATTGTCTTACGTTATTTCATCCTACCCACACCTTGAGCAAGCGGTATTACTCCTGAAAGGTGGGCTTTTTGTTTTTCTGGTCAATATTTCTAACAAAACCGTTTTTCTCTGAGTTTTTCTGAATCTTTGTATTTAACGAGTTGTCCGACTCTTTATCAGTAATAAAAATGTAAAGTAACAAAGGCTCGGTTTATTATGAATACCTGCTGGTTTAATTCAGGCAGCCGTTATTTGTCAGCAATTCTTTTCTTATGGGCAATAACAGGGCTGACGATTGGTGATGAAGGTCAGGGGATTATTGGCACATTATATTCTTACTTCGGTTATGCAGAGAAGAGTCAAACAGCTGTAGAAGATAGTAATGGCAATACCAATATCAGATTGAGATATGGTGTTATATGTGGAAGCCGTATGTGCGCAAAGGAAGATGTTTATGACCAGCAGTTGATATCGCGCATTTCTGTGTACTTTAATGAGTTAAATAAAAATGAGTGCCGCAATTTTCGTCCTGCGGCACAATATGGCAAATATTTCCAGAAGAAAAAAACAAAGGTTTTTCCTCATGAAAACTATATCGTCTGCTATACACCAGATGATGACAATGATCTGGAACTATCCGTCAGCTTGATGGGTATGGAGCGCTACCAATCTTACCTTCAAATGTTCCGCCTGCCCCTTGAACACCAAGGATATGATACATCACAGCAAAATGTGCACCCGTTAGAAATTTCCACAGTGGAAGGTGGATGTAATGATAACCTTGCTTTCACTGACTTCCTGTCAAAGGCTGAAGATAAGAGAGATTTTATCGACGCTGTATCAATATTTCCGTTGTTGGTGAAACTAGGGCGCGCGCTACGCATGCTGTCTGCGAGCCTCTATTCTGAGTGGGATCTTGTCAGCACTACCGATGCAAATAAAGGAAAGATCATTTATGTAACAGATAGCCAGAGCCAAAGGGAAACCATAAAAACAATGGGAGACAATAACCCTTTACATTTTTTTGTTCATCCAGCTGATAAACAGTTGCCCAAACAGTTTTATGAAGTGATTTACATTCCAACATCTGTGGTTGTACCAGATGAAATGAGGGTTCTTTATCCTTCAGATACAAAGACGGTTATTGAACAGGGAAAACCACTCAGCGATTTCGTAGCAAAAAATGAACAGTGGACAACCGCATTTGAATTGCTCACATTTATTATTCATAAAATGCTGGAGCCTGTCGTTAGTGAAACCGCACCTTATTTTCTTGGCTTTGTACCTGAAAGTAGGGCTTTAGGTGTTGCCCAAAAGAGTGGGTTTTATGATTTGGCCCTGCTTGGAGGGCATGTTACTCATGGAACGGTTGTACATATGCTTCAGATATTGCGATTCAAAGAAATGGGGATGGAAAAAGAACACCTGAACAGCATCAATCAGATCTGCTGGAGTCGGTTGCTGGACGATATTTCAATGGACTCTTGGTTTCTTGGTTCTGGAGTTTGTGTCGGTACAAGGGGCGAATATTCGCTGGCTCAAAAAGATAAGTGCTATATGTTCCATAATTTTCCAAGGATGAATGTTCCGCCCAGCCTTCACAGGATGCTGACAACCAAACTACTCTCACGGCTAATATACTCGATAGAAGAAACGGCTTCCCTTGAAGAGCAGAGTTTTTTTCGCAGTAGCTGGTTAAAAACCTCAGATAATCTCAAGCAGGTGGCACAGGATATTGAAGTGCTGGAGAATACCATTCTGACAGAACATTTGATGAGCTGGCGACGTATTCTCAAGCATGAAAAAAAACTCACTCTTTCAGGTGCAGATCATGGAAGTGAAAGGTATTTTGACCCGTCACTCATTCATCAGGAGGTTATAACTGAAACCATTGGTTTTTTTCGTGATCGTGGATATACAGTCGAAAAGGTAAATAAGAGGAGTTATATCATCTACCCTCCTCCCTTTCCTGAATTCTGGCAGTCAGCCTGGAACCATTTGAGCGTTGAATAAAAAAAACTGGTGGCTCAGACACGTTTTTCAAGCTTTTTATCTCTGTAAATCCATCGGTTGTCGTACGTCTGTTTGAGTCTGGAGGGGTCTTTTGGCTAACATGCCCAGCCATATGAACGGGTAGACTCTCAGAAACGAAGAAATATGGCTTACAGGGTTGCGATAAACGGATATGGGCGAATTGGGCAATGTGTTTTGCGAGCCCTATACGAAAACGGTTACCGGGACGATATTCAGGTAGTTGCGATAAATGAACTGACAGATATTCGCACCCTTGCATACCTGACCCGCTACGACACAACGCATGGACGCTTTCCTGTTGAAGTCAGTCATAGCGGTGATGATCTGATTGTTGGTGGTGATCATATAAGAGTTCTGTCGCAGCGTGATCCTGCACGCTTGCCCTGGGATCGGCAGGAGATTAATCTGTTACTTGAGTGCTCAGGCTCTTTCAAGGATCTGCAGACTGCCCAGCAGCACTTAAATGGTGGGGCTCCACGTCTCCTGTTTTCGCAGCCTGTAACGCCAGAAGTTGATTCCACAATTGTGTATGGTGTTAATGAAGAACAGGTTCAGGCAGAACATACAATAGTTTCGAATGCTTCTTGTACCACCAACTGCATTGTGCCTGTTCTAAAACTGTTGCACGAAGCCTGGGGTATTGATGAGGGCACAATTACAACAATTCACTCAGCCATGAATGATCAGCCGGTGATTGATGCCTATCATCACAGTGACCTGCGTCTGACCCGCAGTGCCCTGCAGTCCATAATCCCTGTTGATACTGGCCTTTCAAAAGGTATTGATCGGTTGCTGCCTGACCTTGCCGGGCGCTTTCAGGCTCTGGCCATGCGTGTGCCAACCATTAACGTCTCAGCTATGGATTTGACTGTAAATCTCAAATCTTCAGTGACTGTTGAAACCGTAAACCAGCTGATGAAGCAGGCGGCTTCTGAGGGGCGCCTAAAGGGGATTCTCGGTTACACGGAAGAGCCCCATGCTTCTGTAGACTTTAATCATGACCGGCGTTCCGGAGTCGTTGACGGCACTCAAACCAGAGTCAGTGGGAGCAGTATGCTGAAAATCATGTGCTGGTTTGACAATGAGTGGGGTTTTGCCAACCGGATGCTGGATGTAAGTCGTGTCTGGCTGAACAAAGCACTGCCTTAGCAGCTATGCTTGCCCGTCAAAATGCCGTTTTTGAGTTATAGCAGAGGAAATCTGCATTTCTTCGCGGGTGCCTGTTTGTTACAGTGCGCCCCATTTCACGCTTTTTCAGAGATTGACATTGACTAGCATTAACCAGTTTTCCGATTTGGAACTCCATGAGCGCCTGCAAAAAGGTATTGATGAGCTGGGTTTTGAGAAACCCACAGAAGTACAGGCTCAGACAATTCCACAGGCCTGTGCCGGTACCGACCTGCTGGTAAGTGCAGAAACTGGCAGCGGTAAAACAGCTGCCTTTGTGCTGCCGATTCTGGAGCGAATGCTGACAGTCAATGCTCCCCGTTCAGCTACCCGTGCTCTGGTTCTGGTTCCTACCCGTGAACTGGCGCGTCAGGTTCATCAACAGTGTGAACAGCTTGGCAAGTTTACCTTTATCAACGCCGGCATGATCGTTGGTGGTGAAGACTACAAGTACCAGATCAAACTACTGCGCAAGAACCCTGAGATCATCATAGCGACCCCTGGTCGTCTGCTTGAGCATATGGGTAAGCGGGAAGTGGATTTCTCTGATCTGGAAGTTCTGGTTCTTGATGAAGCTGACCGTATGCTGGATATGGGTTTCAGCGAAGATGTTCTGAAGATTGCAGAAGCGTGTAAGAAAGAACGTCAGACCCTTTTGTTCTCAGCCACGTTGAAGCAAAAAGGCATGCGTCATGTTATCAAGCAGGTTCTTAATGAGCCCCAAGAGTTGCGACTGAGTACAGCACAGGATCAGCATGCCAGTATCAAGCAGCAGATGTTCCTCTCTGATGACCCTGCTCACAAGTACAAGCAGATTCTGTGGCTGCTGAAAAATGAGAAGTTCCAGAAGGCGATTGTCTTTACCAATACCCGTGAACAGACCAATGAGCTGAACGCTGCGCTGCGTAAAGATCAGGAACTGCGAGTCAGTGCCCTGCACGGTGAAATGATCCAGCCGGATCGTAACCGCGTGATGCTGCTGCTTCGTGAAGGCAAGGTGAACGTTTTGGTTGCTACCGATGTTGCAGCCCGTGGCCTGGATATTCAGGGTGTTGATCTGGTTATTAACCTGGATATGGCTCGTAATGGTGATGACTATATTCACCGGATTGGTCGCACCGGACGTGCCGGTCAGGAAGGTGTCGCTATCAGTCTGATTGGCCCTAACGAATGGAATCTGGCAGCAGGCATTCAGCGCTACCTTCGGGTTCAGTTTGAACGCCGGGTTATTAAGGGACTGGAAGGTGGCTACAAGGGTCCTAAAAATGTGAAGGCTTCAGGTAAAGCAGCTTCCAGCAAGAAGAAAAAGAAACCTGCGACAACTGGTCGTGTACGTCCCAAGAACAAGGCAGCAGCCAAGGCTAAAACAAGCAAGAATACTGGCAAGCGTAAAGCTCCAACCCGTCAGCCAAGCGTGGGTGTTGATACTGGTTTTGAGCCGCTTCGTCGTAAGAAAACACCGGCAGCAGAAAGCTAATCAATCGTTATGAGTGCAAAGGGAGCTGTTGTTTAACCGCTCCCTTTTTTATTTCTGAAAGTTATATAAAACAGGAACCGTCTAGACTGAAGTGGTTGGGCATGTGACAGGGGGAAGTCATGCTTAAACACGGACGTTTCGGGCCTTTAATACAAGCTTTACTGGCAACAGTACTGATGAACTTTGAGAAGAAAACGGAAGTGTCTGGTTGGGATTTTCGAGCCATTGTCGTTTTAGTAAACAACAGAGTCGTCTTTAAAATCTGGAGCGGAACACCCAATATTCTTGAATATAGTAACGAAAAGAATCCGCTTGGCCCTATTCAGGGAGCCAGCGATTACCTTCTGGATTAGGTCTTACAGGAATTTGTGAAATTCCAGTAAAAGGTTATTGGCTGGCATTTGGTGTACTTGAACCAGCTTCATACCCTGTTTTCTCCCCTCTGCTTCCATATCTTCCAGATTTCTGATTCCGCTTAGCGGGTCACGCTGCTTCAGCATCTGATCAAAGGCAGCATTGCTTTGACTGATATATTGCCCGTTTTTGTTAAATGGGCCATAGATACAAAGCGTTCCTCCAGAATCCAGGGTATTCACCAGACCTTGGAACATTTTTTTAACCTGCGTCCATGACATGATGTGACAGGTATTTGCTGTGAAAACGGCATCAAACTTTTGATGTGGCCACTTACCGGTAACATCAAGCTTCAGTACGCTGCCAATATTGTCGGCTGGGAATTGGTCTAATCGTTGCTTCAGATCTGATAGATACTCTCCCTGATCCGAGGGCTGCCAGTGCAAATGTGGAAGGTGTTCGGCAAAGTAAACAGCATGCTGACCAGTGCCACTGCCAATTTCCAGAACCCTGCTGCTGGAAGCCAGGGTCTTTTTGAGAACATTCAGAATAGGGTCCTTGTTGTTTTCGCAGGACTGGGAAAAAGGCAATGACATGAAGTTCTCCAGAAAACAGGTAAACAGCAAAGAAACAGCGTTTTGGCAAATAAGTGCTTTACTTGCCCCAATCTGAACATAACTGAGCTGATGTTATGCGCTTTGGGCTTGGATTGGTAATTGCTGTTTTTGTCGCATCTGTCTGGGCTGATGCTCCACTCCACCAGGCACCTTCGCTCAAAGTTGACGGTACTCCCCAAACCTGCGGAGATAAGGCCGTAGTAGGGCCGACTGTCTTTGTAACAGTGGAAGAAACCGGAACCATGTATCTGGCCCGGACTGACACAGGCTCAGAAAGTGTCTCTCTAAATGCCTGGGGTCTGGTGGTCGAGCAGCTGGCACTGGTCTACCAGAGGCACAGAAAAGTTGTGAATGTGAGCCTTAATGATCGCAGCCATATGGATTACCCCATGTTGCTGGGGCGGGACTGGTTAGATGGTAACTTTGTTGTGGACGTTTCCCTGCCAGAGTATCGCCCGCAATAGCAAATCACTGTTCTGTGCCCATAAGACGGAAAAAATGAGTATTTCATCTGTAAAGAAAAGTAAAAAGGGCTTAGGACGGTGTTGGTTTTCTGCGAGCTTGTGTTGGGCTGTGTTTATCTTTGAGGCTGTTTTTACGCCATACGAACAATACCTTACAGAGGCGCATAAAACCTTAATTGATGCCTTACTCAGCCGTTTTCAGATGTGGTAATGTTGCGCTTTCGGTACACATCATCACATCGCTGCGCGTCGACAGGACTGATTAATGACAGGTCGTTTCTTCTGTAAAGAAACACACTATTTGCCATGGAAATGTTTTTTTCATCACTTTGACGCGATGAAAAAAACATTTCTTGCTCAAGGCTGTCTAAGAGGGGCCATACTGACCCCCTGCCCTGCTACATATGTCCGGCGCTTACCGAAACTACCGGTTTTCATCTGAATTCAAAACAGCTAGAAGGATTTTCATCATGTCCGTGTTGAAGATGACTGATCTTGATCTGTCCGGAAAGCGCGTGCTTATCCGTGAAGATCTGAACGTTCCCGTGAAGAATGGACAGGTAACCAGCGATGCCCGTATCCAGGCTTCCCTGCCCACCATCAAGCTGGCTCTGGAAGCTGGTGCCAAGGTGATGGCGACTTCCCACCTGGGCCGTCCTACAGAAGGTGAGTACAACGAAGAGTTCTCCCTGAAGCCTGTTGCTGACTACATCGCCAAAGAGCTGGGCCGTAACGTTCGCCTGATCAAAGACTGGCTGGAAGGTGATTTTGAAGTTGCTGAAGGTGAGCTGGTCATTCTGGAAAACGTTCGTTTCAACGTTGGTGAGAAGAAGAACAATGAAGAGCTGTCCAGGAAGATGGCTGCTCTGTGCGACGTTTATGTGATGGACGCATTCGGTACTGCACACCGCGCCCAGGCTTCCACTCACGGTGTTTGTCAGTTTGCTCCTGTTGCCTGTGCTGGCCCTCTGCTGCAGGGAGAGCTGGATGCTCTGGCCAAGGCTCTGGACGCTCCTGAGAAGCCCATGACTGCTATCGTTGGCGGCTCCAAGGTTTCCACCAAGCTGACAGTTCTGGAATCTCTGTCTGAAGTCTGCGACCAGCTGATCGTGGGTGGCGGTATCGCTAACACCTTCCTGGCTGCTGCGGGCAAGCCTGTTGGTAAGTCCCTGTACGAAGCAGATCTGATTCCTCAGGCCAAGGCTCTGATGGAGAAGTGCGACATTCCTCTGCCTATCGATGTGGTAGTTGGCAAGAAGTTCGACGAGAACGAGCCTGCCGTTGTGAAATTGGCTGAAGATGTTCAGGACGACGAAATGATCTTCGACGTTGGCCCCAAGACGGCTGAACTGTTTGCCAACGTCCTGAAGGATGCCCGTACTATCGTCTGGAACGGCCCGGTTGGTGTATTCGAATTCGACCAGTTCGGCGAAGGTACCAAGGCTATGTCTCTGGCCATCGCTGAATCTCCAGCATTTTCTATTGCGGGCGGTGGTGATACCCTTGCGGCCGTCGACAAGTATGGCATCAAGGAGAAGGTCTCCTACATCTCCACTGGTGGCGGTGCCTTCCTTGAATATGTTGAAGGCAAGAAGCTGCCAGCAGTTGCCATACTGGAAGAGCGTGCGAAGTAAATTATTTTAAGGGGACGTTTTATGCGTCCCTTTTTTATGGCTAATAACAGCCGTGAGCTTAGAAAATCATGCCTGAAGGGCATGGTTTTCTTACGGTAAAAAGAGGTTATTGCTCCCATGTCCAAGAAAATTTTTGATGTCGTAAAGCCTGGCGTTGTCACTGGTGACGACGTTCAGAAGATTTTTGAAATCGCCAAAGAGAACAACTTTGCCTTGCCTGCGGTAAACGTTGTTGGTACTGATTCCATCAATGGTGTTCTGGAAGCGGCCGCCAAGGTTAAGTCTCCAGTTATCGTTCAGTTCTCCAACGGTGGTGCTACCTACTTCACCGGCAAAGGCCTGAAGACTGAAGGTCCTGCTGGCGCTCTTGGCGCTATCGTTGGTGCCAAGTATGTTCACGCTGTTGCTGAAGCCTATGGTATTCCTGTCATCCTGCATACCGACCACGCCGCACGTAAGCTGCTGCCATGGATCGACGCTCTGCTGGATGCTGGTGAAGAGCACTTCGAGAAGACTGGCAAGCCTCTGTTCTCCTCCCACATGATCGATCTGTCCGAAGAGTCTCTGGAAGACAACATCGCGACTTGCGCTGAGTATCTGAAGCGTATGGCCAAGATGGATATGACTCTGGAATTCGAACTGGGTTGCACCGGTGGTGAAGAAGACGGTGTTGATAACACCGGTATGGATAGCTCCATGCTGTACACCCAGCCAGAAGATGTTGCTTACGCTTACGAGAAGCTGAGCGCTATCAGCCCTCGTTTTACCATCGCGGCGTCCTTCGGCAATGTCCACGGCGTTTACAAGCCCGGTAATGTTCAGCTGACTCCTAAGATTCTGAATAACTCCCAGAAGTACTGCTCCGAGAAGTTCGGCATTCCTGCCAAAGCTCTGAGCTTTGTATTCCACGGTGGTTCCGGCTCCACTCTGGAAGAGATCCGCGAAGCTGTTTCCTACGGTGTAGTGAAGATGAACATCGACACTGATACTCAGTGGGCAAACTGGGAAGGTGTTCTGGGTTACTACAAGAAGAACGAAGGCTACCTGCAGGGCCAGCTGGGTAACCCAGAAGGTGCAGACAAGCCTAACAAGAAGTTCTACGATCCTCGTTCCTGGCTGCGTGCTGCACAGACCGCCATGGTTGAGCGTCTGGAACAGGCTCACCGTGACCTGAACAGCATTGACGTACTGTAAGACAGTGTCACGCTAGTCATATAGCTGTTTGGTGGCAGGGCTTAGCCCTGCCACCATCCCTTCTCTTCTTATTTCTTCTAATCCTGCCTGTAGGTTCCCTGTCATATTGGGGATATAATTTTTATAACTTCTTCCCAATAAATTGGATATCACTGACGTGACTCGTGCACTCCCTGATGGTGAACGTCTGCAGGAACTGAAAAATCATATGCCACCATTGTCGATTTCCGAAAATGGTGAAACAGATGATTTACGGAAATATTATCTGGCCGGCTATCAGTTGGATTTTGTTAGGCAGTTAAATATCACAGGATTGAGTTACAGTGCGGGGTATCTTGATTTCGGTGGGATTCAACTCTCCTGTCATTACTGGAGCAGGGATGAATCACGTGGCACTTTCTTCCTGTTGCATGGGTATTTCGATCATGTTGGTCTGTTTGGGCATTTGATTCAGTTCTATCTGGAACAGGGCTTCTGCGTTTTTGCTTATGATCTTCCCGGGCATGGTCTGTCCAGTGGGCCTCCGGCAAATATTGATTGCTTCAGTTCTTACACCAACTCGCTGAAACAGTGCTTCGATTGGGGAAAAGAGAATGGACTGCCTGAGCCGTGGCACCTTTCCGGGCAGAGCACTGGTGGAGCAATTATCACCGATCTGCTGGCGCGAGAAGGGTGCACGCGGGATGATTACCCTATTGGTGAAGTGATCTTGCTTGCTCCTCTGGTTCGGCCAGTGAAGTGGAAGATTGCCCGTTTACAATACAAACTGTTTCATCGCTTTATTGATGGTGTGCCCCGCTCACGTTCCCGTAATTCTCATGATGAAGAGTTTCTTGAATTTCTTAATCAAGAACCGCTTCAATCCAAGGTTCTTCCAATTGGCTGGGTAGGTGCCCTTGATCGCTGGATATCATGGATTGAAAACCTGAAGTCAGCGTGTGATTTTGAACCCCTAATCATTCAGGGACAGGATGATGGGACTGTCGACTGGCAGCATAATTTAAAGGTGCTGGAAAAAGTTTATAAGTCAGTAGAGTTGTTTTTAATTCCAGAGGGTAAGCACCATCTGGCAAATGAAAACACTGAGATTCGCAGGCAGTACTACGACTGGTTAGCAGAAAAGCTCTAAGAAGATCAAGCCTTGTGGTCAGGCGATTCAGTCTGACTGCCTGGAGCTTTTGAGAGCAATAAATGCAGCTCGTGCATCGCTTGCCTGATTTTTTACTTTCTTCTGGGCTTCCTGAATAGCAGCTTCAGGAGATTTTGTTTTTTGATACCGTGTTAATCCGGTTGTTTTCAGCACCTGAAAAATATCTTCTTCACTGACTTTGTTGCCGTCTGTAGATTTAAGCTGAGTGAGCATGCTTGAAATTGTATTTTTTAAAGCTGCGATTTCTTTAGAAAGAGCTGCTTGCTGGGTTTTGAGCTCTTCTCCGGAATACGTTGGTTTATCAGGTAAACCAACAATCCCCGGAGCATCGTCCAAAGCTGACTTGGCTGACTGGCTGAAAATGGTGGTTAGTATTGGTGTTGGTGTTGGTGCCACGGCAGGTTTAGCGGGAGTTTCTACCACAGGCTTGGGAGGAGTTTCTACCATATTAGTTTTGGGAAGATCTGCCTCTAACTTTGATTTTGAAGTGGGTTTTGGCGCTACAGGTGGCGGAGTTTTTGTTACTACAGGTTGTGGTGTAGTGGTATCTGGTGCGTCTGTATCTGTGACCACAATTTCAGGAATTACAAAAGATTTTCCGGGTGGTGTTAGGTCATCTTTGACGGCTTGAAGCATTTTCTGTGTCTCCGATCTCAGTGCTTCAACGGAGTCATTGCTTGATGAGGGATCTTTGTCACTGTATTTAATCCAAAGATCTAAGAGAGCGTAAGAGCTCATGTCAGATATAGATTCAAGGCTTTCATTAATATTTGAGGAAACTGCTGATTTAAAATCCTGATAGTTCTCTTCAAGCTCTTTCTTTGCTTCGTTTAGTTTTTCGTATGCGGTTGATCGTAACTCATCGCCATGTAGCTCTTCGCTGGAAGTATCGATGCCGAAACATAAAAGCAAATCATCCAGATCATCATTATCAAGGTTTTTGATATCAGCAACATGGTTTTCTAACTCTGCAAAGGCCTGAGCGAAAGCTTCTTTTTGACCTGTCAGAGTGGGAATGTCTGTATCTGGGTCATTTATCCTGCCGCAACATGGGAAGAGGGCGTTCCTTAGTTCTTCCGGATCTGGCGGAGGTAGTTCGGGTGAACTTTTGGAGCTGATTGCTTCGGTTGGGGTTGTCTCTGGCTCTGTTTTTGATGAAGTGGTGGGTATAGAGATATCACCGAACTTTCCAATATCATGAAAACTTGGTGGTGCGAATGGTGATCTCTGCGGGGCAATCTCACCAAGATGCTGTGCTGCATGGTCGTGACGCTGGACTTGTGTCGGAGCTCCTGTGTGATGAAAAGCTTGATTTGGAGGAGGGTTATAAGCACTTTGGTTCTGTGGATACCCTGGAGTAACCTGACCCGAAAAGAATGAAACTGAGGTGTTTTCTAACTGAAATGTAGTGTTGGGGGGCACCTGAAAAGCCGTACGCTGATGAAGCTGAGTTCCGGCCGGATGCCCGGAGAACTGAGCAGGAGGTTGGTGTCTGGGCTGAGTATAAATGACTTGTACAGTGCTGCCTTTGAAATTTCCAACAGGACCTGTTGGCGGGTGATGCTTTGAGGAGCGAGACAGCCCGAGAGCATGCGCAATGGAATGTGTAAACGATGAAATCAACCTCACAGTGAACCTCTATCATATGATCCAACTTTTTCAGTTTAGGCAGACATCTTAAGCTGCTCTTGATGATAAGAAATATGTGTAAGGAATCAGTCAATTACCCATTCTTGAGTGGCTAATAAGCAGCTTCTTGCCTGAATGGCATCATTTAGAAGAGGTTAATCAACTACGATTCCAACTGGGTTCCAGCTCAGCGTTGAACACCCGGTAAATGAAATCACCTGTGGCGGCATCCGGATTTCGCAGAGTGGCCGAGGACTGGCTGTGAATTTTCTTCCAGCCATACCGGGCAGCGATAGATACCAGCTCATCTTCTTCGCGGGATTGGCAAAGGGCATTGACTGCCTGAGGGGTGAGGCGGGCCAGGCTGACTTCCAGACTCTTGAACTGGTCACCAACAGGACAGTCTTCAGCGGGTAAATCGGTGCAGGCTGCCCAGTAGCTTTTGTATTGAGGTAAGGCCTGATACATCAGATCCATATAGATCTGAAGGTGATTGGTCAGCTTATCATCATGAACCTGCTGTGCATGCCAGTGGCAGGACGACACAATGTCTCTTCCTTGATCACGACAGTAGTCCTTGAGGTGTGCCGGTGGCGTAAAAGCATGGCTTATATCGTTAATCAGGCTGAAGTCGAGGCGTCGCTTGTGATAGAGACCTGATAATGCTGCGGCCCCAGCTTCAGTTTTTGAATGACTGAGAAGGTGTTCAAACAGTGGTGCAATATTTTTTCTCTCAATGTGGTGAGCCATCATCTGCGCTGCATGCTCTGCGGCAGGAGCAGATAATTCCGGTGCAGGTCTTTCAAACATCTGAAATACCCACAGCCGTTCACTGCTCGACAGGGTTGAAATGATGTGCTCCAAAAGATCTGGCTGCAGTTCCAGCAGGCTTGTCAGTAACGCACTTCGGTTGGTTGTTGCATCCATATAGAGCAGTTGCAGCGCCCGGCGGCCAGACAGGGTCTTTACCAGCTTGCTCAGTTCACTGGTCGTCAGTTTACTGAGGCCATCAAGGTCCAGCCCAGAGCGACGGACCATGGTGTCCATCAGAGTGGCACCTGTCATGCTGGAGATAAACCGGTCAAGCATGGGAATGACAACAACAGGTGAACCATTGCTGTCCATCATGATTCGTTTTGCCGATTGTGCTCTTATTTGCCGGTTACGGAAACGTTCCTGATTAACCGATGACATCAGGCTGAAAATTTTTGAGGGCAGCCAGCCCTTCTGCATCCATGCCATGGGGCTCATCCAACCGAAAGGTATTCTATTTAGCTTAGGTCAACAGAACCTAGTGCTATTTATCGGCAGGGCGGGTAGATAACTGACCTTTGAAGTGGTTGGTAAGATCTTTTGAAAAGTCTTTTACCTGACTGGAAGGGACTGAAATGATCAGATCCAGCTGCTCACCGTACTCAGTGTTTTCAATAAGTCCGGAATATCTGGCAAGGATGTGCTGCACATCAGCCTGTTGGTCATAGCTGCAGGTCAGCAGAAGCCTGGTCTGGATCACCTTGAGTTTGGTTTCAAGCTGAGCAAGTGTGCTTCCGACTCCTCCGCCATAAGCTCTAACCAGGCCACCTGTTCCCAGTTTGATACCACCAGAGTAACGCACTACGACGGCTGTCAGTTCACCCAGTCCAGAACCCTGAAGGCGTGCCAGAATTGGTTTTCCAGCTGTTCCTGAGGGTTCGCCATCATCCGAAAAACCCCACTGCTGACAATCATCAGGAGCACCGGCGATAAATGCCCAGCAGTGATGACGTGCATCAGGGTGTTGTTGGCGAACAGATTCAATAAATGAGAGTGCTGCTTCCCTGCCTGGAGTGTGAGCAATCAGAGAGATAAAGCGGCTTTTCTTGATGGTTTCTTCCGTCTCACATTGAGCGGAGGGAATATGGTAGGAATTTGTCATTGGAAATAACCGGATCTTCAGTGTGAAGACCCGTTATCAAGCCTCTTAGTCAGCAGACTATTGCTTCTTCATTACGCGTGCGGCCCAGCTCAGGAAACGCTCGCGGGTTGGCTTGTCGGCCTGCTGGAACCAGTAATGCAGCATCTGCTCAGACAGCAGAATCTCACTGACACTGTTGGAGCCATTAGACAGAGCGGTTTGTGGGTTGTTCATGGCCAGAGCTGCGAAAGGAGCACGGGACTCCAGCGCTGCAGGATTGCCGGTAGCGTTAAATTCGCTCAGCTCACGAACCAGATCACGGCCGATCTGCATGCCTTCTTTCTCAAGAAGAGCCATCTTGAACGGATATGGCTGACCCTGGTTGTTAGTCAGGAAAAATTCAGGCTTTTTGTTGAATGCGTTCAGATCTTTTTTGTTTCTGATGGACTTGGTTGCCAGCTTAAGCTCTGAATTACCTTCTGAGTTCAGGGTCACAACGAAGTAGCCGGTTTTGTACAGCTCAGCATCGCCGCTGGTCTTGAGGTTACCGGAAAGACGAACAACCAGCTGGTGGTCACCATCATTCAGATCGATCTTGGTATTGGAACCACCAAGGAAGGACGCTTCGGAGCGGTATTTCTGACCGTCCAGAACTTCGATATCGATGTTATTGGGAACAGTCAGAGTTGCGGCCCAGATCGGCACTGCAAAGAAAGCTGCTGCCAGCGCACTAATACGCCCGAATTTCATGCTAACTCCTGAAGAAAATACTGCGATAAATCAGGTACGAGAAGATGCCTGTCAGGTTAGGGGAATGCAACTGTAAATGTCATTTTTTACCCGAAATGGGCACCATTTTCGTAATAATTACGTGTTTCAAGTGCATGAAACACAGCAGCAATATCGGTAGACTCATCCATCACCTCTTGGATTTGATCTGTGATAATGCCTGTAACGCTGTCCTGTACTTCCGGACCGCGATCAAACCAGTGCATTTCGACAAAAGGGTAGGCTCCCTCTTCCCTCTTCCCTCTTCTCGGTTATCGGTTATATAGGTGCTGTGGATTTGTTCAATGGTGAAATGGTCCCGTAGGCAGCTTACAGCGGGAGCCAGTTTGTCGAGAAGTGGTATACTGATTTTAAGGATTATTTCTTTGGCAAGGCCGTGAATACGTAAATGCGGCATGTCTAATGATTCAACTCGAAGTGAAAAACTAAAAAACTATTGACTTGCAACAATCCAATTTTCGAGACATTCAACTATAGTTGAACGATAGTGTGAATGGGTAAGCGACTCCGGTTATATAACGCAGCAGCCGTGAGCGATGGAATAGCAGATGAAAAGACTATTCATCGTTTTCAGTCATGGACAGTGATCCATAACAAAAGGCGCTCAGCCTGAAGTCGGTTTACTTGAGTCGTAAGGCTGGATACTGATGATTGAAGAAGTAGCAACACTCGTTCCCGATGAAATCTCTTCATGGCGCCATGCGTTTAACGACGGTGATCGCAAGATTATCCGTTCAATGGAAACTGTTGTTGACGGTATAGCCAGCGTATTTGGACCGTTCTGCGAAGTTGTTCTTCATTCCCTGGAAGATCCTGCTCGCTCAGTCGTCAAAATCAAGAACGGCCTGACCACAACCGGGCGTGATGTTGATAGCCCCATCACCGAAGAAGCTCTCAAACAGCTGAATGAAATTGCTATGCAGGAAGGCGGTGATATTTCTCATACCTGCAAGCGTACTCCCGATGGCCAACTGTTCAAGTCAACCAGTATGGTCATCCGCAACGAACATCAAAAGCCTGTAGGCATGCTGTGCATCAACATCAATATGAGTGTTCCTGCCAGTGAGTTCCTGCAGGCATTTACCGTAGGTGGTGCCAGTGAAACGCCTGTTTCCGGTCACTTCCCTGCCAGTGTTGATGATCTGGTGGAAAACACCGTTGATCGCACCATCCTTGAAGTAAACAGCAACCAACAGCTGTCAAACAAGGTTAAGAACAAGCACATAATTATGTCGCTGTTTGACAAAGGCATCTTCGATATTAAAGAAAGTGTGCCTTTAGTCGCGAGAAAGTTGGGTGTCTCCCGGCACACAGTCTATCTATATATTCGCCAGCGCAAACTTGGAGAAAGCTAAGCTCTGCCAGCAGAACTTAAACTTTCTTGAAGTCCAGGTGGAAAGGGTAGTTACTCAACTGCCCTTTCCAGGTTTAGTGGGTTACATTGCGGATACCCTGTACTATCATGCATACCTTTTACGTTGCGCCGACTCATTATGGGGTTGGCCTGACATCTGTTTCCCTCGGTCTCGTTCGCGCTCTCGATAAGCTGGGCTGCCGAGTACGTTTCTTCAAGCCTATTGCCCAGACTGATATTGCCGGTCCCGAGCACTCTGTGGAAATGGTTCGAGCGACCATGGCCCAGCAGCCAGTTGACCCTATTGCCCTGAGCCGGGCCGAAGATCTGCTGGGTGCTGACAAGCGCGATGTGCTGATGGAAGAAATTGTGGCTAATTTCGACCGTGTCTGCACCGGTGCTGATGTTGTTATCGTTGAAGGTATGGTACCAACCCGCACTGCTCCCTACGTAACCCGCCTGAACAGTGAAATTTCCAAAACCTTGAATGCCAAGGTTGTTATGGTTGGTCAGCGCACTGGTGAAGAGACTCTGAGCGATGTGACTGATCATCTGAACATTGCTGCTGATATTTACGGTGGTCTGAACGGCAAGAATATATTTGGCTATGTTCTGAACAAAATTGATCCTGACTCCATGGAAAAGCTAGGTGGAGAGCGTTCTTTTGACCCACTGCCTGGTCTTAAGAAAGCAAAGGCTCTGCCTCTTGGTTATGTACCTTGGCGTAGCGAACTGGCAGCTGTTCGTACCAAGGATGTTGCCGAAGAACTTGGCTGTGACGTTATGTTTGCCGGTGAAATGGCCACCCGTCGTATGACTTCCTGCGTGCTCTGCGCGCGTACTGCAGCCAACATGAGCCATCTGTTGAAGCCTGGTGCACTGGTTGTTGTATCTGGTGATCGTGATGACGTCATTCTGGCTACCTGTATGGCTGCACAGAATGGCGTGCCACTGGCTGGCCTGCTGCTGACCGGTGAAAACAAGCCAGCAGAAGGTATTCTGAGTCTGGCTCACAAGGCTCTGAGCGAGTCCGGCCTGCCTGTGCTGACTATCGACGAAGGTTCCTACGAGACGGCAACTCGCCTGAACCGTATGAGTTCTGCAGTGCGCTCTGATGACCTGGAGCGTGTTGAACAGGTGATGGAGTCCATAGCTGAACATATGAATGTTGATGCTCTGCAGAGCCGCATCGCGACTACCAGTGAAAAGCGTCTTTCTCCGCCTGCATTCCGTTACCAGCTGGTGCGCAAAGCCCAGGCTGCCAACAAGCGCATTGTTCTGCCTGAAGGTGACGAGCCTCGCACCATTAAGGCCGCTGCTATCTGTCAGGAACGTGGTATTGCCAACTGTGTCCTGCTGGGTAAGCCCGATATTATTCGTGGTGTTGCCGAAGCTCAGGGTATCGAGCTGCCAGAAGGCCTGGAAATCCTGGATATGGATGAGGCTCGCAGCAAGTATGTTGCTCCCATGGTTGAGCTGCGTAAGAACAAGGGCCTGACTGCTCCGATGGCTGAATCCCAGCTGGAAGACACCGTTGTTCTGGGCACCATGATGTTGGCTGAACAGGATGTTGATGGCCTGGTATCTGGCGCTGTTCACACCACTGCCAACACTATTCGTCCTGCCTTCCAGCTGATCAAAACCAAGCCGGAAGCCAGTAACGTATCTTCCATCTTCTTTATGCTGATGCCTGAACAGGTTCTGGTATACGGTGACTGTGCCGTAAACCCAGACCCAACAGCTGAACAGCTGGCGGATATTGCTATCCAGAGTGCTGATTCTGCTGCTGCATTTGGCATTGACCCCCGCGTTGCAATGATCAGTTACTCCACTGGTTCTTCCGGCATGGGTGCTGATGTTGAAAAGGTGCGCGAAGCCACCCGTATCGCCAAGGAATGTCGTCCAGATCTGGAGATCGACGGTCCTTTGCAGTACGACGCCGCATCTGTGGAATCTGTTGCCAGCAGTAAGGCGCCAGACAGTACCGTTGCCGGTCGCGCAACAGTATTCGTCTTCCCTGACCTGAATACCGGTAACACCACCTATAAGGCTGTGCAGCGTAGTGCCAACGTCGTAAGTGTTGGTCCAATGCTGCAGGGTCTTAATAAGCCTGTTAATGACCTGTCTCGTGGTGCTTTGGTAGACGACATCGTTTACACCATCGCACTGACCGCGATACAGGCCAAGGCTGAAGAGTCTAATTAAACCCTGAACTTGAGGGTAAGTTGCTCGAGTCCGGAGAAGACCAGACGGCTTACCCTTCTGCCTGAAAGCATTTTTTGCTGGCGCTGACATGTATTCCAGAGGCGGGAGGATGCCTCTGGATAGATGTTGTGCCCGCTGTGTCCTAAAGAGAGGCGCTGCACGACAGTGTCCGAGGGTATACAAATGACTACTGAAAACAGTCAAAAATCAGATAGCAATGCCTGGGAAGGTTTCGTTAATGGGGAGTGGAATCATTCCGTTAACGTTCGTGACTTTATCCAGAAAAACTATGCCCCATATGAGGGCGATGACGGCTTTTTGGCAGGCGCAACCAAAGCCACTGAAAAACTGTGGGCCGATGTTCTGGAAGGTATCAAGGTCGAAAACCGTACTCACGCGCCGGTTGATTTTGACACCAAGATGCCTTCCACCATCATCAGCCACGATGCCGGTTATATTGATCAGCCTCTGGAAACTATCGTAGGTCTGCAGACTGACGCGCCACTGAAGCGTGCCATCATGCCTAACGGTGGTATCCGTATGGTTGAAGGCTCCTGCGCAGCCTATGGCCGTGAACTGGATGCTGATACCAAGAAGATATTTACTGAATACCGTAAGACCCATAACCAGGGTGTATTCGACGTTTACACAGCGGGCATTCGTGCCTGCCGAAAGTCCGGTGTTCTGACTGGTCTGCCTGATGCATACGGCCGTGGTCGTATCATTGGCGACTACCGTCGTGTTGCTCTGTACGGTATCGACTTCCTGATGAAGGACAAGGCTGCTCAGCACCAGTCTCTGGAAGACAAGCTGTCTTCTGGGAAAGATCTGGAAGCTACCATTCAGCTGCGTGAAGAGATCTTCGATCAATACCGCGCTCTGGCTGATATGAAGGTTATGGCTGAGAAGTACGGTTTCGATATCTCCCGTCCTGCTAACAACGCTAAAGAAGCTGTTCAGTGGACTTACTTCGGCTACCTGGCCGCGGTTAAGAGCCAGAACGGTGCAGCCATGTCTCTGGGCCGTGTATCCACCTTCCTGGATGTCTACATTCAGCGCGATCTGGAAAAAGGTGTTATCACCGAATCCGAAGCCCAGGAGTACATCGATCACTTCGTTATGAAGCTGCGTATGGTTCGTTTCCTGCGCACTCCTGAATATGATGAACTGTTCTCCGGCGACCCAATCTGGGCAACTGAATCTGTTGCCGGTATGGGCATGGACGGTCGTACTCTGGTTTCCAAAACCAGCTTCCGTTTCCTGAACACTCTGTACACCATGGGACCTTCTCCTGAGCCAAACGTCACTGTTCTGTGGTCTGAGCAACTGCCTCAGGGCTTCAAGGAGTACTGTGCCAAGGTTTCCATCGACACCAGTTCCATCCAGTACGAAAACGATGACCTGATGCGTCCTGACATGCAGAGCGATGACTACGCAATCGCTTGCTGCGTATCTCCCATGATTGTTGGTAAGCAGATGCAGTTCTTCGGTGCCCGAGCCAATCTGGGTAAGGCGCTGCTGTACGCTATCAACGGTGGTATGGATGAGAAGCTGAAGGTTCAGATTGCTCCCAAGTCTGAAGCTATCACTGCTGATGTTCTGACCTATGACGATGTTATGGGCCGTCTGGATAACATCATGGACTGGCTGGCGACTCAGTACGTGACTGCACTCAACTGCATCCACTACATGCATGACAAGTACAGCTACGAAGCTGCTCTGATGGCTCTGCATGACCGTGACGTATTCCGTACCATGGCCTGTGGTATCGCTGGTCTGTCCATCGCTGCTGACTCCCTGGCTGCTATCAAGTACGCAGAAGTCAAACCTGTTCGTGATGAAAACGGCATCGCAGTTGACTTCGAAATCAACGGTGACTATCCGAAGTACGGTAACAACGATGATCGCGTAGACAGCATCGCCTGTGATCTGGTTGAGCGCTTTATGAAGAAGGTTGCTTCTCACCAGACATACCGCAACGCTCTGCCTACTCAATCCATTCTGACCATCACTTCCAACGTGGTATACGGTAAGAAGACTGGTAACACACCTGACGGTCGTCGTGCAGGACAGCCTTTCGGTCCTGGCGCCAACCCAATGCACGGCCGTGACACCAGCGGTGCGGTTGCATCCCTGAGTTCCGTTGCCAAGCTGCCATTCGAATATGCGAAGGACGGTATCTCCTACACCTTCTCTATCGTGCCCAAGGCTCTTGGTAAGGATGAAGTCAGCCGTCAAAGAAACCTGGCTGGTCTGATGGATGGTTACTTCCATACTGAAACTGAGCGTGAAGGTGGTCAGCACTTGAACGTAAACGTTATGAACCGCGAGATGCTGGAAGATGCTATGGAAAACCCAACCAAGTATCCTTCCCTGACCATCCGTGTTTCCGGTTACGCTGTTCGTTTCAACTCTCTGACTCGTGAACAGCAGATGGACGTTATTACCCGTACCTTTACTGAATCCATGTAATCTAAAAGTACGGAAATAGTCCCCCCAAAAGGCCATGCAGAATTCTGCATGGCCTTTTTCAATTCCGTTCTTCTATCAAGCATTACGCAGCTGGCTTTCTCAGAATAAAAGTGGAGTTGTTTGGGTATTCCAGCTCATCTTTCCATTCAAGATATTCCCCCTTGTATCCCAGAGGCTGGATATGTTCTTCCAAAACAAAGCCAGCTTCATGAAAAACTGATCGGTAATCTTCAGTTGTCCAGTAATAATCTTCAAATACCAGTGAACTGTCGCGGACTTTAACTTTGACAGTGCTGCCACTTGTGGGGGGATAGGGCTGGTAATCTATGGGCTCATATAAAAGCCAGTCTCGGGAATGGTCATAAATGTTTTCGGCAGCGGTTAATAAGACAAACACTCCTCCGGGTTTGAGAACACGATAGATCTCAGCCATGACCTGATACATCTCGGCTTTTGTCGGGATCATAAGAAGAACGTAACTGCAGAATACCAGATCAAAGCAATTGTCTGGTTTTGGAATATTTCCTGACTTGATATGAGTGACAGAGAACTCCGGGTGGAGCTGCCGAGCCTGGTTCAGCATATCCGGCTCAATATCGACGCCCTCAACATTAAAACCCTGATCTTTCAGGAACGGAAGGCGCACACCTGTTCCACAACCGTAGTCGAGAGCCATATTTCCGGTGCAAGCATGCTTCTTGAGCAGTGCAGGTAAATCTCTCATAAAGATGTAGCTGATATCTCCTTCAACCGCTTTGGTAAAAAGTTCTGGAAGATCTCCTTTAAACTCCATTTGACTATTCTGCCTGCTCATTAAAAGCGGTAAAGTATAGGTATGGTTTATGACCTGAGGTGTGGCATAAAAAATGCCGCTCAAAAAGAGCGGCATCAATAGACCCTTCCATGTTTTATTTTGTGTGATTAATACTCCCAGTACTCAACGCTGTGTGCTCCTGCGAACTGGTTGGGGAAGTAATCTTCACGGGTACCCTCACGATATACATCAGCGGTTGAGCAGTGCAGGCCACCACCAAATGCATAGGCATCGCGGAATGGAACTGGGATAACTTCAAAGCCGAGTTTGTCGAACTGCTCCATCTGTGCGGTTTCTGTTGCTTCAACGCAGACTGTTTTGTGATCCAGAATCAGGATGTTCATGGACAGCCAGACAGAGGAGTAGCACAGAGGTGGTGGATTCTTGTGAGCAGGCTCAGCAGCTTCAACAATCTCCCAGCCATTCTTCTTAAAGATTTCGTGCTGACCATCAAACAGAGGGCGGTGTGGGTTAAGCAGCATCAGTCCTGGACGCAGTGGGCAGAAGGTTGCGTCAATATGGATCGGATGATTATCACGGAAGCTCAAAGTGTGAATACGATAGCCCTGAGGCTCGAACTTACGCTTCAGCCAGCGGATACCTGCCAGGTTGGTAGTCAGACCGTGCTGAACAAAGATGTCTTTACCCAGGCGCATGGCGTCTGCTGCGTCGAACAGAATATCAGTTTCCAGGGTGCTGTATTCCTTACGCAGTGAGCGAGCCATGGTCTCGTCGTCAGAGAGATACTCATAGGCAGCCACATAATCCATGCGGAAGCTTTCATCTGCCAGACGAGGGCGGGGAGCTTGCTCGATAATACATTCAGGGTCAGACTCAAAGTATTCACGGGCCAGATCGTGGAATGCCAGGTATTCAAAGTAACGGCTGCGGAAGCTCATGGGAGCCATCAGGAAGGTTTTGCCTACAGTCAGCAGGCAGTCACGTGGAGGCATGCAGCCGAAGCCAGAGCTGATGGTGAAGTCAGGCGTTTCAATGCGCTCATGCCAGTCAACAGCGGCTGGACGGTCAACAATAATACCGCGCCCTTCCAGCATGGAGGCAAAGTTGTTCAGGCATTCGTTGGCTTGATCAATACTCTCCTGAGTACGGCGTCCAGCCTTGCTGCCCCGCATGGGGGAATCGGCAGGAATTTTTTCATTACTGGCTGGGCAGGCTTCTGGAATATGCTGGTTGTCTGCAATACCTACGATAACATGACGGAGTGGATCGAAGTCGTTATAAGATTCAACCTTCAAACCAGGACGATATAAAGGCACGCCATTTTCTTTGCGTGAAAGTGGCATTGCTGCATTGGGATACAGATCATTGGAAATACTGCCCATGGTCTCAGCTCCATCATTATGATAATCAGATAGTGTCAGAGATGCATCGCATTAGTTGTTTCTAATGCATCGATTTTAAATCTAATTAATGATCAGTCTCTGGCGCTCTATAAATAAGTCTTTGTGTAAGACGTTATTGAAAACTCGATATCTAGACTAACGAAATAGATTCAGGAAACTACACTTTTCTGATCATGCTTGCTCTGAATTATGCCGATTTAGATTAGTTTGGTTTTTGATAGTGATGTATATCAAGTTGATGCTTGTATGTTGACGCCTATTGAAAAATATTCAGGTTTAGAAATATGACTTTTATATGGGGGTGTAAAATGAGATGAGTTTAAATCTGATAGTGAAGATCAAATAAAGACAAGTTGTTAATTATTAGATTGATGGAGCCTGACACTCGGTAGATACAAAACAACAAAAAATATACCCTTTACCCCTGTTTTGACCATCTTATTGACTAATACTGTATAACTTATACTCATTGAGTGTGCTTTTGCTGATTCATATCAAAATATCGCTTGCCCAACATACGTTTAATGTACAAAGCGGATGAAGTTTCGATCAGCTTGTATTTTTTGCAGGGGGAGCGCGTGTCAGTAGGTTTGCTCAACAGAAATGAAAAAGTGGACTATGTGCTGTTTGATAAGCGTATTGTCTCTTCCTCTGAGATGCATTATCGCAGCGACTACGAGTTGATTTTTAATGTTCTTGGTAGGAGAACGCTGCAGATCGGTGACAATTGCCGCATTCTGGAACCTGGAGATATTGCTGCTATTGGCCCTTATGTTCCCAGCCTGCTGAGAATGGAAAACGATCCAAGTATCGAAGATTGTTTTTCTATTGTGTTTCGAACTTCTGCATTAGGCCGCGAATTTATCAATAGCCGGCCATTCAACCAGATTCGGGCTTTTCTGGCACGGACCGGTTATGGAATTGTTTTTTCAGGCGAAAAGAACAACCCTGTTTTTGAGTCTGCCAAACATCTGCGCAATACCTTCCACTTCAGTGAAGTTATCTATCTCTTTGATGTTCTGAACCAGCTGGCGCTGGCAGATAACTATAAAGCTGTTTCTACCGATCGTTGCCATACTCCAACCATTAATCGTAACCGGCAGCTGGTATCAGCGATTTGTTCTTACGTAGACGACCACTATCATGAGTCACTCTATGTAGAAAAAGTTGCCCAGAATTTCTGTATGGCACGCAGCACATTCACACGGTTCTTTAAGAGTAATGCCGGGATGCCATTTATCAAGTATCTGAACCAGGTGCGTATTCGTCATGCCTGTGAAATGCTTGAGAAAACCCGGGAGCCAATAGCCAGTATTGCTATTAATGTGGGCTATTCCAGCTTGAGTAATTTTAATAACCAGTTCCGTCTGGTTATGTCGGTCAGCCCAAGCCGTTATAGAAAACAGCGAGCGGTTGCTGCTTAGTAAACAAGAAAAAGGCCGGTTAACCGGCCTTTTTCTTGTCTCTTGGTTTTTTCTTAGAAAACAGTTTGCTCATCAATAGAAGTTTCCAAAGCAGCCAGTCCCTTCTCAATCAGATCCTTACGTAGTTGTTTCTCTGCTTTCAGGTTAACGGTTGGATCACCCAGAGGGTGAGGAATCGCAATCGCCGGAACAATTCTGTTGGCACCTACTGTCTTGGAGATTGGTACGACAGTGGCCAGATGAACCACGGGCATAACCTTCTCAATTTCTTTCACCATCGTTGCGCCGCAACGAGTGCAGGTGCCTCAGGTGGAAGTCATGATGGCAGCAGTTATGCCGGCCTTCTGCAGGTGCATGGCAATCTCTTTACCAAAGCCTTCAGCATTGGAAACCGGGGTGCCGGTACCTACGGTGGCGAAGTATTCATCGTGCAGCTTGCCGATACGACCTTCTTTTTCCAGTTCGCGCAGAGCATCTACTGGCGCGACACGGTTTGGATCTTTGTTACAGACAACTGGGTCGTATCCTCCGTGGACTGTTTCCCAATCGCCAGCTTCCAGTCGGTCAAGTCCTTCAATGCTGTAGATACCAAACTTGGAAGCACTGGATGATTCAATGCGATCCGGGTTGCCTGCAGGAATAACACCACCGGAAGTAATCAGTGCAATTGTGGCTTTGCTGAGATCTTCAACTGCTGGCTGAGGTGGTACACGGTCATAAACCGGCATATCAAACTCAGGAGTGAATGGCTTACCTTCTAAACGGTTCAGCAACATATCCACAGCTCGCTTGGCACCGTTCTCTTCTGCAAAGAAGTTCACGCGCACCCGACGGGGCATATAGCCGCCCTCTTCCGGCAGGCCCATGGTTTGGTCATTTTCCAGGAAGTGCTCAACCGTTTTCACCATATCTGGCAGCGCTTTACGCATGGAAGCTGCACTGTTGCCGGTTTCCACAGCATAGAGATATGGGTTGAAAACAGCATGACCTGGATTCTCAGGATACATGCCGGATATCGTAGTGATACCAAGGTTTTCAGCAACCTGGGCAACGTTGCCGCAGGCCATGCCGTAGCGGCCGGCGTTAAAGGCAGGACCAGTAATAACAAGATCAGGCTTTGTCTGAATCAGCAGTTCCCGGATACCTTCACAGGCCACTTCCTGGTTCTCGTTAAACCAAGAGTCACCACAGGTAATGGTGCCAACCAGATCGATTTTGCCTTCCAGCATTTTAGCCAGCTGAACACCCGGACCGATGGGGTTCTCAACATACTCAATGCCAAGATGGGCGGCTTCTTCTCCACCCTTCTGGGCAAAGAACTGGTTCAGGTAATGAACAACGCGAATACTCATTTCGGAAACCTCCTGTTAACCCGCACGAGCGGCCAGATTGTGGAAGCCAACAGCACTGGTAGCGCCGATAATGGCCTGAATCTCGATAGTCATGGAGCCATCTTCATGCAGTGAGCCTTCATAGCCGCCCACAATATGATCGGTTGTATCCAGGTGGCCGATAACAACATCCATGGCAGGAAGATCAACGACAGGGTTACCGTTTCCACAGGTCACCATGGCTTTGGCGCGATCGGTACTGTCTGCCAGTGCCTGGCTTTCACCCAGGCGGCCTGCGAACTCATCGGTAATCAGAACGGTCTTGATGCCTGCGTCCTCAAGGCGCTTGCAGTTCATTACCAGGTCGGTGTCAGGGTTGCCGTAACCTTCTTCGGTGACGATGACTGCATCCAGACCTAATTGTGAAGCCAGCTTGGTGGTAAAGGCTGAAGAACGTTCCTTGTCCTTCAGGGTGACGTTCTCATTAGTCACAATGGCACCGACAAAGTTGTAACGGGTACCGTGATGCTTGAACAGCTCATGAATAACAGGGTTGTTCTGGTGCATATATGTGGTGACTTTGTCGGAAGCCGCAACACAGTTGCCACTGGTCAGCGCACCATCCATTGCTTCGGTCGGTTCAAGCAAAGTAGGAAGAATCTGCTTGGCATCGACACCATAGAGATAGGTGTCGTGCATCAGACCCTGGCTCTGCAGCATATAGATGTAACCAACACGAGGAAGCTCAGGATTCTCTATCACCTGCTCTGCCAGTGACTTGGTTTCGTAGGTTGTGACTTCGTGTGGCTCGACATCCTTCGCCATACGGCCAACCCACAGGGCTGTTTCCTGGCCAACTTTACGCAGAATAGCTTCGTGTTCGTGTGGAGTGCAGCTTTCTTCAACTTCGGCAGTGATGACAAGGTTGAGCTTGTCTGAGAAGGGGCAGTAGTCTGCACCCGGACCGCTCATATCGATCACGCCTTCCTGGAAACCAACAATCTTGCCTGCGGTCACAATAGCCATGCCCTTCAGGACATGAGTACGACCACAACCAACCATTTCGTTCCCGTTGGCAGCTATGCCTGGGAATATGGCACCTTTGCCTTCAACTTTTACCCGGGGTTCCAGAACATCTTTCACGGGCATAATACGAACACTTTCGCCTGGGCGGGCGATGTTCAGCTCCAATGAAGTCAGGCGGTTATCCAGTGTTTTTAGATATGAAGTGAGTTCTTCGCGATTGATGCTGACAGTATGTCCTTCAACAGTACTGACAGATCCAAATTCCAGAGCATCGACATGAATGTCGCCGACTTCCAGTTTCATTGCATCATCTCCATCACCAGTACATTCTGGCTATTCAAATTAATAAGATGACCTTGTGTTTAGAAAGCAATAGAAACCCTTGCTAACTAAAAAAGAGCGTAGAAATAACAGGTTCAACAAATGCTTGATGAAAACACTAAACGTTATTCGCTGGTGATTAGTTTGATCTGAATCAATGACTAAATTTGTATATTTAATCAGGCAAATTAATGTTGGATTTAGCAAATAGTTGTCGTTTTAATTGCAGAACAAATATGAACTCAAAACAGGATTATTAATTGAATGAGCCTAATTGATTAGTTTGCAGCCAAAAAATTGTGGTTATGCTTTTTTAGTTACTTACTATCTGTGTACAAGGTAACAGTGAACGATAAATGCACAGTGACAATTAATATCAACAGGAGATTTAAAATGATTACAGGTTCCTGGACGATAGATTGGTTTATCATTCTTGGTCTTGTACAGCTAGTCCTCCCGACTGTTGTTTATTTCAAACGAGAAGCCGCCGGTGTTGGTGGAATTGGGGAAGATTAAGTAAGAAAGAATCTAACAATTTTTATTAATTCTTCAAAGCCACAAAAAACACTAAGAATTAGGTGTGAATAAAAGCACCTGAGGAGTTCTATGAGATGGAAGCTAATATAGCTAACTGGATCATCTTGGGCATCTCGGTCATGGTCCTCATATGGATGGGGTTCAAGACGAATAATACCGTTGTAAAAACATCTTCCGATGAAGGTGGTTTCTTGCTGGCCGGTCGTACTCTGGGACCATTTGTTGGTGCAGGTACAATTGTTGCCACAGGCTTCAGCGGGTGGGGATTTATGGGCTCCCCCGGTACTGCATACGCTTATGGAACCACAGAGCTGCTTGGAAACTTCTTCTTTGGTTTTTCCATGATTATTGCTGTTCTGTTTATTGCCAAGTTTCTTTATCGCCGTGCTTTGAAAATGGGAAGTCTGACAATTCCTGAGTTCCTGTCCCAGGTTCATGAAGGAACCGATAAAGAAAAGCGCACGGTTCAGGCTCTGGCATCAGTCATTACTGTTGTTCTACTCAGCGTATATATGGTTGGTCAGGTGAAAGCTCTGGGCCTTCTTGGGGGAACCTGGCTGGGTATATCCTTTGAAGCTGCCGCCGTTTTAATGGTTGCCATTATCGTGCTCTATACCAGTCTGGGTGGAATGGCTGCAATTGCCTGGACCGACACCCTGATGGTTGCCGGCATGAGCATCTCTGCAATTGTTATCTGCTTCCAGATTTTTTCCGATATTCCTCTGATGGACTTGATCGCAAAGCTGCGTGAAATTGCACCAGCACATATTGATCCGCCAACAGCTGAACCATACGGTTCAACTAAAGGGCATATGTCCATGCTGGTTCCTTATACTTTGATGTTCAGCGCAGTGCTTCCTTATATGTCTATCCGTCTGATGTCGTTCAGACCTGATGTAAAAGCACACCAGTGCGCTTTGATCGCTGCCCCAGTCGCTTTGCTTCTCAGTCTGGTGCCAATCGTTGGTCTGTACATGCGTGTTCGTATGCCAGGTCTTGAAATTGCGGATAATGCAATGCCCATGTACCTGCAGAATTTCATGCCACCTCTGATTGCTGGTGTGATAACTCTGTTTATCCTGTTTGCAATGCAGTCAACAGCTAACTCCGTGCTTCACGTAGTTGCTTCCGCGATTTCACACGATCTGCGCAAGGCCATAAACCCAAACAAGAAGTTACCTCATAAGAAGGCGCTTTCTTTCAACCGGATAATGGTTGTTCTGTTTGGCGGTATCAGTTTACTGCTGATGGCATTTGCCCCTCCATACATGCTGAACCTGATTGCCATTATCGGTACTGGCACTTTGAATGCTGCACTCCTTGGTCCCCTGCTTATCAGTGCCTTCTGGCGTGGTAATGCCAAAGGTGCGATTGCAGCCATGCTGACAGGTTTCGTGGTGTGTGGAATTCTTATGGCTCAGGGTGGTCTTGGCTGGATTGAGCCTCCCATCTATGCAAGTGTTGTTTCTGTTATCGCCTATGTAGTTGTTAGTAAGATGACAGCTAAAGCTGGCCAGGGAGTTGGTGAACCAACTCATTCCATGGCTTGATCGAAAAACCTGTTTAAAAAGCTCAACTCTTTTAGGGTTGAGCTTTTTTTGTATTGGATATTTGTAAAAGTAAAAGACTGAAAAAGAAATGAGGAGATAAACTAGGCCGATAAATGCTAACTGGGAGGAGATTAAAATGAGTCAGAACATAGAGCTTATCAGCTTTAAGCTTTGCCCATTTGTTCAGCGTTCAGTGATTACCCTTCTGGAGAAAAAAGTTCCATTTGATATAACTTATATTGACTTGAGTAATAAACCTGACTGGTTTTTGGAGTTATCCCCGACTGGAAAGGTTCCGGTATTGAAGACTCAGGGAGAAGTGGTATTTGAGTCAGCTGTCATTAATGAATATCTGGATGAAATTACGCCACCATCGCTTCACCCCAAAGACCCTCTTATAAAAGCAAAGCATCGCGCCTGGATTGAATTCTCCTCCAGTCTGTTGATGGGGCAGTACAAAGTTGCCTTTGCGCAGGATAGAAATGCGGCAGAGGAAGAACAAAAAGCATTAACTAAGCAGTTGGCACATTTGGAAAAGTCTGTCAGTGATGGGCCATTGTTCGCCGGTCAGGATTTCTGTCTTGTGGATGCTGCTGTAGCACCATTCTTTATGAGAGTTGATCTCCATAATCGTCATTTCGGTGTCGATATTCTTGATGGTTTTAGTAGGTTGAAGACTTGGCAGTCAGCTCTGCTGGACAGGGATTCTGTGCGTTATTCAGTTGTGGATAACTTTGAGGCGTTAACAATGGAACGCCTTGAAGCAGGTAACAGCTGGATGGTTCAAGAAAGTAAATAACCCCATTCTTTGTAAATGACCTTTGTCATTCCCCAAAAGGTTGTACACTATTTTTAGTGTGTACAACCTTTTGGACGCGCGACTCATGCCTATCGTAGAACGTCAGGAACACGAAAGAACAATAACCCTTGGTATCAGTGCCTGCCTGGTTGGACAAAAAGTCCGTTATAACGGTGATCACAAACGCTCCAGCATGGTGCTCAATATTCTGGATAAGTTTTTCCACCTGCGTGCCGTTTGTCCGGAAGTTGAGATAGGCATGGGAGTTCCCCGAGAACCCATAAGACTGGTGGGAGAACCCGATCAGGATTACAGGGTTGTTGGGTCGGATCACCCAGAGAATGATTTCACGGAGCAACTGCTGGACTTTGGCCATAAAACAGGAGAAGCACTGGATAAAGATATCAGTGGCTACATCCTGATGCAGCGCAGCCCAAGCTGCGGAATGGAGCGGGTCAAGATCTACCACAAGAACGGGCATCCTCTGGGTGCAAGTGGCCCGGGAATGTATGCCCGGGCACTGATGGAAACCTGTCCGTTACTGCCTGTTGAAGAAGAAGGCCGCCTCCATGATTCTGTTTTAAGGGACAACTTTTTTACCCGGGTTATCGCATGGCACCGGTGGCAACAAGAGATGCGTGACAATTCCACATATGCCGGTCTCGTGGCTTATCACTCTGCGTACAAATATATCCTTATGGCCCACAGTCCCCAGAATTACCGAAAACTCGGGCAGATGGTCTCCGTAGGAAAGAAAAAGCCAGTTGAAGAAACAGCTTCAGAGTATATCCAGCTGTTTATGGATACTTTGAAGCAGCGGGCAAATCGCAAGAGCCATACGAATGTGATGCTGCATCTTTTGGGCTATATGAAGAAGACTCTAAGTGATGAGTCCCGACACACCATGCTTGAACTGATAGAGCAGTATCGCATTGGCCAGATTCCCCTGGTTGTTCCTGTCACCATGCTGCGGCACTTTCTGAATATTCATGGAAGCCAGTATGTGAAGGATCAGGTTTATCTCCAGCCTCACCCTGAAGAGCTGGGTTTGAGGAATACCATTTAATGCCAAAGACAGATGCACCTGCGGATGTTGAGACAGGTGTGTTCTATCCTATTCGCGAAGTATCCCGGATTACGGGCGTTAACTCGGTAACCCTGCGGGCCTGGGAACGACGATATGGACTGATTATTCCTTTTAGAACAGGAAAGGGGCATCGGCTCTACAGCGGTGACCATATCGCTCTCATTAAAACAATAACCGGTTGGGTGGATAGAGGAGTCCCTGTCGGGAAAGTAAAAGCACTGTTGCATCAGGAACTGGATAATTTCAATGAATCTTCCAGTGATGCTGATGTTGATCTCGATGAAGAATGGAGCAAACAGCGAAAAGAGTTTATTGACGCTGTAAGAAGTTTTGATGAACCCCATCTTGATACGCTTTATAGCTCTGCCTTAAAACTCTATCCCGTGGAAGTTGTCACAGAGAGATTGGTTCGACCTGTTATCGACCTGCTGTCCAGAGAGTGGCAGTCTCAGGGAGTGATGGGCATGGAGCAGGGGTTCATGTACAGCTATTTTCGAATTGCAGTTGGCTCACGGATCTATCACGCATCTCAGAGAAACCAGGGCCCCCTGATTCTTTGCGCTAACTGCCTGGAAGATGAGAATGAACTCTACAGCTGGCTGCAGGCTTTATCTGTCTGTGAAAGTGCCGGCCGAGCCCGGTTACTTCCGGCCGGGATGTCACTTTACGATATTGGTATAACAGCTATTCGCTCTAAGTGTGATGCGGTTCTTTTAAGCAGTGATAAAGCTTTGCACAGAGAGACCCTTGAGCGGGAACTTCCCCGGTTGGCCCGTATTTTGAGAAGACCGGTTGCAATCAGCGGACAGAGTACATCTATTCATCGGGAAGAGTTGAAATATATAGATATTAATGCGCTGGGAAATAATCCTGGCTGCTCGGCTAGAGAGCTGCTTGGTGACTGTAAGATTTAAATGTTTTGGGCAGTAGACCGGAGCATAGTGTTAGGCCATATCTGTAGAGTGATCTGTATTGATGGGCACTTTCTACAAACTTTTTGTCTCGGGTTTCCCTACCATACGTGATCAGCTCTCTAAGGACATTTTCCAGATTTTCTTTAGTCAGGATTTTTTTATCTGAAAGAGTTTTCAAAGCCATAGCAATAATCAAAGTGGCAGTTCTTCCTATGCCATAGTGGCAATGAATAACCCCAGGGCTTATGAAATTACAGCAGGTAGCCTGAAGAATGAGTACCAGAAAGTGTAGATCTGCTGGCATAAGCCCTTTCTGACCAGGCCAGTTAAGTACTTCAAGAGATGGTACTGTTACTCTCTCGGAAGATTTGGTACTGGGTGAGAATTCAATAGTTCTACTGTATACGGGAATATTGGAACTCGGTGATGCAGTGTATGTGCTTTCAGAAATAACCAAGTTTCGGTAAGAACACTCACTGGCATTTTCGGAGTGGGTATGGCTCAGATAATTAGCCCCATCCTTGCTGGCAAGATTAATGAGATAAGCAGGGTTTTGTCTGACAAGATCCCAGAACAAATCAAAAGAATTCTTGATAGGGGCACGGGCGGCTACCACATCAAGGATATGCCGTGAGTTATAACTAAGGCTTATCAGGTTAGCATCCCAGTCAGTAGTCACTCCTTTACTATTTGTGACCGAAAAACCTCGATTTCTGGAACACCCCTTAGGAAGACTATCAAACTGCTGGTCTAGCTCTTCATCTGTTACCTCTTTAGGGACTACTGGTGACATGCCAGGAGATATAGAAGCACCAAGTGTTATTTTATTCATATCTATCTCTAGGGAATCCTTATCAGTATCAGTTTGATTAAGAGAGATCCAGGCCAGTTCATAACAAGGATGTCAGTTATAAGATTCCCATCGAAATGACCTTGAAGAAATTATGCAGGAGTCAGGCATAATGAGCCCGAAAATATCGAATCTGGAGCTCGGGCTTGAGTCATAAGAAATATATCGGAGCACATGTCAGCGCCGCAGGAGGTGTTGAGAATACTCCTTTAAATGCCCATAAACTGGGAGCAAGTGCTTTTGCACTGTTCACCAAGAATCAACGTCAGTGGAAGGCTAAACCTCTTACCGAGAAGAATATCAAATTGTTCAAGGAGAGGTGTGAGCAGTATGGGTTTGCTCCGGAACAGGTTCTTCCCCATGACAGTTACCTGATTAACCTGGGGCATCCGGAAGAAGAGGCTTTGGAAAAATCCCGCGTTGCATTTGTTGATGAAATGGAACGCTGTATGCAGTTGGGGCTGGACCGTCTGAACTTTCATCCAGGAAGCCATTTGCGCTCAATTTCTGAAGAAGAGTGTTGTGAAAGAGTTGCTGAGTCCATCAATCTGGCTTTGGATCGGACGGATGGAATTATTGCTGTTATCGAGAATACAGCTGGTCAGGGCAGCAATCTTGGCTGGAAATTTGAGCACCTGGCATGGATTATTAACGGCGTGAAAGATAAGAGCCGGGTTGGTGTCTGTCTGGATACATGCCACACCTTTGCTGCTGGCTATGACCTTCGAACCGCCGCAGCCTGTGAGAAGACATTTGCTGAGTTTGAGAAAGTCGTTGGCTTCAAGTACCTCAAAGGCATGCATATCAATGATTCCAAAGGGGAATTTGGCTCCAGAAAGGATCGTCATCACAGCCTTGGAGAAGGTGAAATCGGCTGGGACTGTTTTGGCTATATCATGGGAGACTCCCGCTTTGATGGTGTCCCTATGGTGCTGGAAACCATTGATGAGATCATTTGGAGTGACGAAATTCAGGCGTTAAACCGTATGGCTCTGGGGTAGAGCAGAATTGGAGGCTAACCTTAGATTCAGGTGCTTTCAGGGAGGAAAGGCACATGAGCAGGGCCAGATGGGTTAGAGCTCTCTTCATATTTTTACTGGCAGCTGGCTTTTCAGCCGCTGTGCAGGCTGCAGAACGCTTTCATACAACAGCTTTGGGTAATGCTGCTGTAGGTGGCTATGATGCTGTGGCCTATTTTACGGAAGGTAAGCCTTTGAAAGGATTGAGAAAGTTTACTTTCCGCTGGCAGGGGGCGAACTGGCGGTTTGCTTCAATGCAGAATATGGATCTGTTTAAGAGTAATCCGGAGAAATACGCTCCACGATATGGTGGCCACTGTGCCTGGGCTGTATCGGCAAGAAAAATGCTGTACAGAGGAAATCCCAGAAGTTGGCAGATTGTTGATGGTGCGCTCTATCTTAATCACAACCCGTCGGTCGAAAAGCGCTGGCTGGATGATGTGAGTGGTCATATCCAGAAGGCGGACACTGTCTGGGATGAATTAAACGAAGACCGGTAGTCCGGTCTTCGTTTTTACAGACGCTAGTAAAGAACCCTACACCTGATTGTTCCCTCAACCTCGCGCAGGCGCTCAATCACATTCTTACTGTGCTGAGCTTCCACATCTGTGACCACATAACCGATCTTGTCATTGGTCTGCAGGTACTGACCACTGATGTTGATATTGTCATCTGAATAGATCTGGTTGATATGGCTTAGAACGCCGGGAATATTATGATGCACATGAAGGATACGGTGGTTGCCATCATGTGCAGGAAGTGATGCTTCCGGGAAGTTTACAGACGACAGTGATGTACCATTATCACTGTAACGCACCAGCTTATGGGCAACTTCCTTGCCGATGTTGGCCTGGGCTTCCAGCGTGCTGCCACCAATATGAGGGGTCAGAATAACGTTATCAAACTCCCTCAGTGGAGAAATGAATTCATCACTGTTGGAGTGTGGTTCTTCCGGGAATACATCAATAGCCGCACCAAGAAGGTGTTTGTCTTTCAAAGAGCGCGTCAGTGCCTCAATATCAACAACAGTACCTCGGGCTGCATTGATCAGGATGCTGCCTTTCTTCATCACGCAAAGTTCATGCTCTCCAATCATCCACTGGGTTGCAGGGGTTTCCGGGACATGAAGTGTGACAATATCCGCTGTGGTCAGGAGATCATCCAGGCGGTCGATCTGTGTCGCATTACCGAGAGGCAACTTGGTTTCAATATCGTAGAAGCAGACTTCCATTCCAAGGGATTCCGCCATAACACTCAGTTGGCTGCCAATATTGCCGTAGCCGATAATTCCCAGTTTCTTACCCCGAACTTCATAAGAGTTCTGGGCGGTTTTCATCCACCCGCCCCTGTGAGCGGAAGCATTCTTCTCGGGAATGCCTCTGGCAAGCAGGATCGCTTCAGCTAACACCAGCTCAGCTACTGATCTGGTGTTGGAATAAGGGGCGTTAAAAACAGGGACACCAAACTCTGTTGCGGCCCCAATATCAACTTGGTTGGTTCCGATGCAGAAACACCCGACTCCGATAAGTTTTTCGGCAACTTCGAAGATGTTACGGGTTAACTGGGTCCGGGAGCGGATACCCACAAAATGCGCATCCGAGATCTTTTTCTTAAGCTCATTATCCGGCAGTGCTGTCTTCAGGTATTCAATATTGTGATAGCCGGCAGCCTGCAGTGCATCGACTGCAGACTGATGCACGCCCTCGAGAAGCAAAAAACGAATCTTGCTCTTTTCGAGTGAAGTTGTGGTCATTCTCTAGTCCTGACTGCTTATTAAATTAATTCTTTTCAATATTTGAGGTTGTGTTTATAGACCGGTCCCCCTCCGGGATTGTCATATTACCATAGCGATACGAAATGGGAGGGAAAAAACTTCGGTAAATGCGTACAATCGGTCTGACGAAGTTCGGACAGTGAAAGAATAATGAATCATAAGCCGTTGAAGTTAATAGAAGACCTCGAAACTGCTGTGGCCCCGGCGCGAGTTCTGACTGATTCTGATTCCCTTCAGCAGTATGGCCGTGACTGGACTCGCTTTCACACACCTGCACCCCTGGCAATAGTATTGCCCTCTTCTGTTGAGGAAGTTCAGGCTGTTGTTCGATTTGCCCGAGAAAACCAGATTGGACTGGTTCCATCCGGGGGAAGAACGGGATTAAGTGCTTCCGCCGTGGCGACGAATGGCGAAATAGTGGTCGCCTTTGACCGAATGAAAAAGATCAGTAACTTCAATCCCATCGATAGAACTGTTGTTTGTGAGCCGGGTGTTATCACTGAGCAGCTACAACAATTTGCTGAAGAGAAGGATCTATTCTATCCAGTCGATTTTGCCTCAAGCGGTTCCAGCCAGATTGGCGGCAATATTGCTACCAATGCTGGTGGCATAAAGGTGATTCGTTACGGCATGACCCGCGACTGGGTTGTTGGGTTAAAGGTTGTTACAGGAACTGGTGAACTTCTGGAATTAAATGGCGGTCTTGTTAAAAACAACACAGGCTATGATCTCCGCCAGCTCTTCATTGGTGGAGAGGGAACGCTTGGGTTTATTGTTGAAGCAACAATGAAGTTAACGCGCCCACCGGAAAACCTGACTGCTCTTATGCTGGGAGCAGAAGATATGAATGGCGTGATGTCCATTTTGAAAGCCTTTCAGCAAAAGGTTGATCTGACTGCCTTTGAGTTTTTCTCCGAGCAGGCGTTATCCCGAGTTGTTGAACACAGCCAGGTTCAGCGACCATTTGATACGCCAACCCCTTTTTATGCTTTGCTTGAGTTTGAGAACACCAGCGAAGCCATTTCCGATACGGTTATGGAGTTGTTCGAGCACTGTATGGAACAGGGCTGGGTTCTGGATGGCGTGATGAGTCAGAGTATTTCCCAGTTGCAGAATTTGTGGGCATGCCGGGAGTTTATCAGCGAAACCATAACCCGATGGACGCCTTACAAGAACGATATATCTGTTGTCGTTTCCAAGGTTCCAGAGTTTCTTGCCGAGATTGATAACGTAGTTAATCGTGAATATCCGGAGTTCGAGATTATCTGGTTTGGTCATATTGGTGATGGCAATTTGCATCTGAATATACTCAAACCTGATTCACTCTCAACTGAAGAGTTTCTGCAAAAGTGTAATCACGTAAGTAAGTGGGTCTTTGAAATTGTGCAGGAGTATGTTGGTTCCATTTCTGCCGAGCACGGTGTTGGCTTGCTGAAAAAAGATTATCTGACTTATACCCGCAGTGAAGCTGAAATTGATTTGATGCGAGGGATTAAGAAAGTCTTTGATCCAGATGGAATAATGAATCCAGGTAAAATCTTCGATTAATAAAAAAGCCCTGGCAAACCAAGGCTTTTAAAATTCCTTGCCATTTCCATGGCTCAAGAACGGCATCTCCACTTACGGCTGATTACTTAATCACGACATTTGTTAAGGCTGGATCAATGTATCGAGAGATATGCATCGGTAAAATATCGCAGTAATGATGCTTAATTCGTGGTTAATCGATATAAGACATTATTTAACTGCATTCAAAAAATGATGACTTTGAATAATTGTGATGAATGAAGCAGGTGCAGGATGCCGATATAAAATTACTTCGTGTATTTGTCACCATTGTTAACTGTGGCGGATTTTCCGCTGCGCAATCTGTTTTAAATCTGAGACAGTCAACAATAAGCGAATATATGAACAGGCCTGAAACCCGCTTGGGGGTAAAGCTCTGTTTAAGAGGTCGTGCGGGTTTCAGTCTGACAGAGCCTGGTGAAAGAGCTTACAAGGCAGCATTGCAGTTATTGCGTTCAGTTGAAGAATTTCGGCTGGAAGCTGCTGGTTTAACAGAAACTCTACAGGGCGAGTTAAGAATCGGATTGATCGATAATACGATTACCAATGCAGAGTTTCGTTTTGTTGATGCCATCCGGCGTTTTAATCATCTGGCAGAAAATGTGCGCATTGATATTGAAGTTCATTCACCACATGAACTTGAGCAGCATGTTCTGGATGGCTGGATGGCTGGATGGCTGGATGGCTGGATGGCTGGTTGGCTGGATGCACACCGCGATTAGCCCTTTTCCGGTAAAAATTCTAGGCATCACTTACGAAGAGATCTTTACTGAACGCCACAATGTTTATTGTGGAATTGGGCACCCCTGTTTGATGGTGAAGTGACAAAAGAAAAGATCAGTCAGAGCCGTATTATCGTTCATGGCTATGGACATGAAGTGGACTTAAGGCTTTTGCAGGCCGATGCTGCTTCGGCGGTGGTTGATAATATGGAAGCGGAAGCACTTTTAGTAATGACTGGTCGGTATATTGGTTTTCTTCCTACTCATTATGCTGAACGCTGGGTCAGGCGGGGTGAACTAAAGCCACTTATGCCTGAGCAACTCTGTTATGAGTCTCCTTTTTATCTCATTACCAAGTCGGGTGCTTATCAATCTCAGGTTATGCAGGCTTTTCTGGATCACTTTAGGGAATGCACTGCAACCATGCAGTTAAAGAAAAGTGCCTAGCTCATATAGCTAGATATTATTGGATGGGCACTTGCGTGCCCTCCCCCTCATTGTTCTTATCAGATGCCAATATTGTCCAGAGTATTCATTATCTGACGTATAATCTGGGCAATGGCCGGATGATCTTCAGTGAAACGCACGGCTTCCTGTTCCAGGGCTTCGTTATAAGCATTTTCTGGAATCGTACCATCGGCCTGAGCAAGAGCGATTTCAATCTCAGTGGTTATCTGTTTTAGGGATGCGGCAGTGCATTCGTCGACCGGCTGGCCTTCGAGTATATCGTGCAGGTTCTGGATATGGGCCTGAAGCTGTTCACTCATAGTTATTCTCCACCAGATCGCCCTTTCATCATAGACCAGCCCTTACGTTGAGTGGAATAGCTGTGAACTATCTTGTGTTCAGTTTCTCTCTGCCCTGATGAAGTTTCCGTGCAGTTATTATTCTCAGTGGTGCTGCCAGTGGCTGTATAATAGCCGTTTGAAATAATGATAAAGACAAGCAGGTGAGACTTATGGGGTATCAACACCAGTGGTTTGATGGTTCGACTATTGATTTACCTGTTGGGAAAGTCGTCTGTGTAGGGCGCAATTACGCTGAACATGCCAAGGAACTGAATAACCCCATTCCTGTCCAACCCCTTCTTTTTATGAAACCTGCAACATCGCTGGTGCCGATGAATCAGCCGGTTCAGCTGAGGCAGGATTCCATCCACTATGAAACAGAAATAGCTCTTCTGATCAGCGAGCCACTAACCAGAGTTTCAGAAACGGAAGCAGAAAAAGGAATTGGTGGGTTAGGCGTTGCCCTTGATCTGACTTTACGGGATTTGCAAAGCTGCCTGAAGGAGAAAGGGCACCCCTGGGAAATTGCTAAAGGATTTGATGGAGCCTGTCCTGTCTCTGAGTTTGTCTCCTATACAAAAGATATTCAGCTAGATGATATAGCCGTTCGGCTCACCATTGATGATGAAATCAGGCAGGATGGTAATAGTGCTCAGATGCTGACCGGTATCTTGGCCCTTCTCAGTTATATCAGCCAGCATTTTACGTTACAGCCTGGGGATATAGTTCTTACAGGAACTCCCAAAGGAGTGGGGCAGCTCAACCAGGGAATGAGATTGGTGGCTGAGCTGCCGGATCTGGTTTCCGCGACGACAAGTGTAAATTAGAAGAAGTTTACCGAATACGGCGGGTACGGCGGTTATCGTCAATTGCAACAAACACAAAAGTTCCTTCCGTGACCTTATGTGAGTGCTGTCCCGCAGCTGGCCGTACCCAGACTTCGACATCTATATGAATTGAGCTGCTGCCAATGCTAGTCACATTGGTGTAGCAGCACACCATATCGCCTACTTCTATGGGTCTGATAAACGTCAGCTGGTGGATAGCGACGGTGGCAACTCTGCCATCGGCAATTTTTCGGGCAGTCACTTCAGCTGCCAGATCCATCTGGGAGACAACCCAGCCACCAAGAATGTCACGATCCTGGTTGGTATCTTTGGGAAGGGCTGCAACCTGCAGAGTCAGCTCTCCCTGAGGCTCCGGGTTAAGATCAACTTCCTTATCAAGTTCGAGTTCCAGAATGTCCATAAAGCAATTCCATTTATTCTTATTGTTTTTATTTTTCTAGCTCATGGCTGTTTGGAGCTGCCCTGACATATAATTAGTTATAAATTTTGTCTGGCAGCCAGGTTACAAGTTCGGGCCATACGGCAAGGATCGCAAGTAAAACAAGCTGAATCCCTACAAATGGCGCTACACCCCGGTAGATATCTGTCGTTTTGATTGTTGCCGGGGCAACACCTCGCAGATAAAACAGGGCAAAACCAAAGGGAGGTGTTAAAAACGACGTCTGCAGATTAACAGCAATCATTATGCCTAGCCAGACTGGATCAAGTCCCATTGCCAGCAGGGCCGGGCCGACAATTGGCACAACAACAAAAGTAATTTCAATAAAATCAAGAATAAAGCCCAGAAGGAAGATCACCAGCATGACAACGAGTGTGGCTCCAAAAACTCCACCAGGAAGATTGCTGAACAGTTCCTGAATCAGCTCATCACCGCCATATCCACGAAAAACCAGCGAGAAGACAGAAGCACCGATCAAAATCATAAACACCATACAGGTGATTCGGGTTGTGCTGGTCACAACTTCTGACAGCTTATTCAAAGACATTTGACGTTTGATGATGGCAAGAATGGTGGCACCTAGGGCACCAACGCCAGCAGCTTCTGTTGGAGTCGCAATACCGGTAAGAATTGAACCAAGTACTGCACCGATTAGAATTAGAGGCGGAAACAGGCTGTTAACAAGCTGTAAGAACGAAATTTGTACCTCACCATCATCATAAGCAGGTGAACTTTCCGGCTTCAGAACAGCCATAGTCCCAAGATAGAGAATGTAGAGTCCAACCAGAATCAGGCCGGGGATAATTGCCCCAACAAACAGGTCTCCAACAGAGACTGTTTCCGGCGAGAAGATTCCTTGTTGTAGTTGTGCCTGTTGAAATGCACTGGACAGAACATCACCAAGAAGAACCAAAGCAATGGAGGGAGGGATAATCTGCCCCAGTGTTCCAGTGGCACAGATTGCACCTGTCGCCAGCTTTGGGTCATACCCTCTGCGCAACATGCTTGGAAGCGACATCAAGCCCATGGTGACAACTGTTGCCCCGACAATACCTGTACTGGCAGCCAGCAACATACCAACAAGGGTGACTGAAATGCCCAACCCTCCGCGGATACGGCCAAACAACCGGGCCATACTGTCCAGAAGGTCTTCAGCGATCCGGGATTTCTCCAGCATCACTCCCATTAGCACGAATAAAGGGACAGCAAGCAGAGTCTGGTTGGTCATAATGCCGTAAAGACGACTGGGAAGAGCTGTTAGGAATGAAGGCTCAAAGAAACCGTTAACAAGCCCTACCCCGGCAAATATTAATGCTGTTCCAGCGAGCGAGAATGCAACGGGATATCCTGCAAGAAGAACAATGCAGACAACGGCAAACATATAAAGAGGCATGAATTCCATTATGCGGCCTCCTCTAATTCATTGTTGGATATGCTGTTTTGTTGAGGATTAACAATCGCATCAACAGCTTTTAAAAACTCTGCAACCCCCTGAAGAACCAGGGTTGCTACAAGAACAAGAATCAGGCTTTTTAATAGATATACTGCTGGAAGCCCTCCCGGATCATGGGATGTTTCCCTGATATCCCAGGCTCTATCCACATAATCCCAGCTGATAAAGCCGATAAAAAGGCAAACAGGAAGAAGGAATAGAATTGATCCCAGGGAGTCAACTATGCCGCGGGTTCGGGGAGAGAAGCGCCGATAGAAAATATCAACGCGCACGTGGCCATTATGTCGAAGTGTGTAGCCACAGGCTGAGAGAAAAATAATTGCATGGATGTAAATCGCCAGTTCCTGGAGAGCAATTGATCCCATGTTCAGAACATATCGCAGCAAAACAACTGCAAATACGCTCAACATAAGCGCGATATTTAACCAGGAAATAACTCGGCCAAAGGTTTCAGTAAATGAATCGATGAAGTGAACAATCCGGCGGGAAGATCGGAGTAATGCTGACATATAACGTCCCGGTACTGCTTTGTAATTATTGTTGTGGGCAGTATACCGATTGCTGCGGCGGGGGGTAAGACTCGGCCCGCTGATTGAGGAGTTAATTGTAATCTTTCTGTCACATACTATTCACATAATCGTCATCAAGGAGTCGGATACTGGCTTCGCTCAAGAAATTTCACTGGGCAGATAGTTCGCAAGCAGTAACGCGCATTGCCTGAAAATAGAATGGTGACCCGGAGAACACAATGAAACTGAAAGGCCTTGCAACAGCACTGACTCTGGCGGCCGCCAGTATTTCGTTTACGGCCCAGGCCAGCAAAGTCGATGCTGATATTCCTACATACACCAAAGCCAGTGGTGTATCAGGTAATCTTTCCAGTGTTGGTTCCGACACTCTGGCCAACCTGATGACCCTGTGGGCTGAAGACTTCAAGCGCACTTATCCTAATGTAAATATCCAGATTCAGGCTGCTGGTTCTTCTACTGCGCCGCCTGCGCTGACTGAAGGAACTTCAAATCTCGGCCCCATGAGCCGTAAGATGAAGGACAAGGAACTGGCCGCATTCGAGAAGAAATTCGGTTACAAGCCAACGGCTGTTCCTGTAGCGATTGACGCTCTGGCCGTGTTTGTAAACAAGGACAACCCTGTAAAGGGTCTGACCATGGCTCAGGTTGATGCTGTCTTCTCTTCCACGTTGAAGTGTGGTGGCGATAAGAAGATTACTTCCTGGGGGGATACTGGTCTGACTGGCCCTTGGACGAATCGTGATGTGCAGCTTTATGGTCGTAACTCTGTATCCGGCACATACGGTTACTTCAAGAAGAAAGCTCTCTGTAAGGGTGACTTCAAGAATAATGTAAATGAGCAGCCAGGTTCTGCTTCTGTCGTACAGTCTGTATCTGCTTCCCTGAACGGTATTGGTTATTCCGGTATCGGCTACAAGACTTCCAGTGTTCGTACTGTACCTTTGGCAAAGAAAGCAGGTCAGCCTTTTGTAGAAGCTAATCCTGATAATGCTGTGAATGGTTCCTACCCGCTGTCACGTTTCCTCTATGTTTACGTGAACAAGCAGCCTAACAAGCCTCTGGCTCCAATTGAGCGTGAGTTCCTGAAGATGGTTCTCTCCCAGCAGGGCCAGGAAGTTGTTGTGAAGGATGGTTATATTCCTCTGCCTACCAAGGTTGTTGAAAAGCAGCTGAGTGCTTTGGGTATGTGATATCTGATTCATATGAGTTGAAAAAAGCGCTGTCTCCTGAATGGAGGCAGCGTTTTTTTTGTTTATAAGACTGGCATTAGCTGTTATTCCAGGGCGGTTTTCTTTAAACATTTGCGGTATGACTCTTTTGTAATATTAGTGTCACATTGCGCGGTTACTGTTCGCTCATGACAGACCGATCCGGTATGAAATCACTCAAATGAGCCAACAAATTTCTTCCTCATCGACTCCGGATATCTCTTTTGATACCCCGGCACTTTTGAGATACCGCAACGTGCGCAAGCTCAAGGATCGGGCTGCCCGCTATGGTATTGCCACTGGCGGTCTTGGCGTAATTGTTGCGATTACTCTGATCTTCTTTTATCTGCTGTTTGAAGTCGTACCGCTGTTCCGTTCTGCGGATGTTCATAAACAGGTGGCATACTCTCTGCCTGTGACGGCTGGTGAAAGTCTGTATCTGGCTATGGAAGAGCAGGCTGAAATTGGTTTGCAGGTATCCTCAAGTGGTGAGGCCAAATTCTTCGATACTCAGGATGGCTCCTTGCGGCTGCAAAGCCAGTTGCCTGTGCCCGCAGGTGTAACCGTTTCTGCTTTTGCTGAGAGTGCGCCAGGCAGTAACCTGCTGATTGCGGGGCTATCCAATGGTTCTGCCATTATTTTTAAGCATGATTACAAGATCACCTGGCCGAATGATCAGCGTCTGATAACGCCTTTTATTGAATACCCCTATGGCGAAGAGCCAATAACTGTTTCTGAAGGCTTCCCCCTTGATGAAGTGGCGATAAGGGATTCTGAAGAAGTCCTCACTATTGCCGGTTCCAGCGGTGGCCAGCTATTCATGACCCGCCTCAACAAGGAAGTTGATTTCCTGACTGAAGAGATCACCCTGACCCGTGAGCAGGTCACTATGCCGATGATTGGCGGTAAAGTCCGCCGGCTATTGCTTGATCCTGATAGGAAATGGCTGTTTGCACTTTCCGGTAATGACGATCTTTCTGTTCTGGATATTAAAAGCCTGGTTCCCTATGTGAAGCGGGTTGTGCCGCTGGCAGAAGATTCCCATACCGTAACCTCACTGGAGTTTCTGCTGGGAGGCATTTCGCTGCTGGCAGGTGACAGCGATGGCAATATCAGTCAATGGTTTATGGTGCGCAATCAATCGGGCAAAGAAGACCTGACCCGTATTCGCAGCTTCAAACAGGGTGATGCCGTTATCACCAGCATTATTCCTGAACACCGTCGTAAAGGCTTCCTGGCTTTGGATAGTGCCGGTGTTCTGGGCCTCTACAGTACGACAGCTAACAGACAGGTTCTGACAACCAAAATTGCTGATCAGAATGTTGCTTTTACCGGAATTGCTCCCCGTGCAAACGGTTTGCTGGTGCGTACCGGTGATGATATGGCCTTCTGGTCTGTAGAGAATGAACACCCGGAAGTGTCCTGGTCGGCATTGTGGGATGAAGTCTGGTACGAATCCTACGGTGAGCCTGAATATATCTGGCAGTCTTCCGCATCCAATAATGACTTTGAGCCCAAGTTAAGCCTGATGCCACTGGCATTCGGTACTTTGAAAGCGGCTTTCTACGCCATGCTGCTGGCAACACCTCTGGCAATCTGTGGAGCGATCTACACGGCTTACTTTATGGCTCCAGGAATGCGTCGAAAGGTTAAGCCGGTTATTGAATTAATGGAGGCATTGCCAACAGTCATTCTCGGTTTCCTCGCCGGTTTGTGGCTGGCTCCTTACGTTGAGAACAACCTCCCCGGAATATTCAGTTTGCTGATACTGCTTCCATTTGGTGTGCTGCTGTTTGCATGGTTCTGGGATCGTCTGCCACTGAGTATTCGTGGCCGGGTTGGTGAAGGCTGGCAGGCAGCCATGCTGGTTCCGGTCATTCTGATCTTTGGCTGGCTGGCAATGAGTTTGAGTGGAGCCATGGAGTCACTGTTTTTTGGTGGCGATATGCGCAGCTGGATTACTCATGATCTGGGTATTCCCTATGACCAGCGTAATGCCCTGGTTGTTGGTCTGGCGATGGGCTTTGCAGTAATTCCGACAATTTTCTCCATTGCTGAAGATGCGATCTTCAGTGTGCCCAAGCACCTGTCTTATGGTTCGCTGGCTTTGGGAGCCACTCCCTGGCAGACCTTGACCAAGGTTGTTCTGCTGACAGCAAGCCCCGGTATTTTCTCTGCAGTCATGATCGGTATGGGGCGGGCTGTTGGTGAAACCATGATTGTTCTGATGGCAACCGGTAACACGCCGATTATGGATGCCAATATTTTTGAAGGCATGCGAACACTGGCGGCAAATATCGCTGTGGAAATGCCTGAATCGGAAGTGGGCAGCTCTCACTACCGGATCCTGTTCCTGGCTGCACTGGTGCTGTTCCTGTTCACCTTTGTTGTGAACACACTGGCTGAGATGGTTCGCCACCGTCTGCGCCAGAAGTACAGCTCTCTTTAATTCAGTAAGTGGCCCAAGAATTTAGCGACGGTAAATGACGATGAAAATAACTGTCAGCAACTGGTTCAAAAGCGGTTCGCCATGGGTATGGCTGAATGCCGGAGCTGTTGCCGTAAGTGTTGTGATGGTTCTCGGACTGCTGGCTCTGATAGCTGTGCGTGGTCTGGGACATTTCTGGCCAACAGCTATTGTGGCTGCGGATTACACCATTCCTGGCAACAGTCAGGTTCAGGTTATGGGGCAGATTGCAGATGTTGAGGAAATACCAGCCCAGCGTCTTGTGGATGCAGGGTTGCCAAAGCCAGGTAACAAAGCACTGATTGATCGCCAGTTGATCAAGGTTGGTAACCGAGATGTTAGCGGCAGTGATTTTGTCTGGGTAGTAAAACCCTGGTTGCAGAATGTCAGCCATCCTAAAGATGCCATTGCCCTTGAACGACGGGAGTGGGGTAACTTTTACGGTTTCCTGAAAGATGTTCGCCAGAATGGTTCTGTTGTAGCGTCAGGCACAGAAGCCTGGGCTGCACTCCAGGACAGCATTGAGCGAGCTGAAGATATTTACTCCCAGATCTACAAAATTGAGAAGAAAGAAATCGGCCACATCAACAGTGGCCTGGAGCGTCTGCGCCTGAAGGAACGCAGTCTGGAGCTGAAAGGCACAAATACGCCGGAAGCGCTGGCGGATATTGCTGCGAGCCGGGCTGTACTTGATGCCGAATATAAGGTTTTGGAAAAGGAGCTGGGTGATCTCTATGCTGCTTTCACCCGGGATAGCATTCAGGCACAAACCATCGACAACAACATAGTCGATATCAATGTTTCCAAGATTGTGCGGGCCTATCAGCCCAACGCTATGGGTTTCTTTGGCAAGGTAGGCTTCTACGGTGACAAGATTTGGGAATTTGTCAGCGACGATCCCCGTGAAGCCAATACAGAAGGTGGTATTTTCCCGGCCATTTTTGGTACGGTGATGATGGTTATTATTATGTCCATTATCGTTACGCCATTTGGTGTGATTGCCGCTGTTTACCTTCGTGAGTATGCCAAGCAGGGTTTTGTCACTCGTGTGATCCGGGTTGCGGTTAACAACCTCGCCGGTGTTCCGTCCATTGTTTACGGTGTATTTGGTCTGGGCTTCTTTGTCTACTTCCTGGGTAGCCATATGGATCAGCTGTTCTTCCCGGAAGCTCTGCCTTCTCCCACCTTCGGCACGCCTGGCTTGCTGTGGGCATCTATCACTCTGGCTCTTCTGACTCTGCCGGTTGTGATTGTTGCTACTGAAGAAGGGTTGTCCCGAATTCCTTCAACCGTACGTGAAGGAAGCCTTGCCCTTGGAGCAACCAAGGCAGAAACCTTGTGGCGCGTTGTGCTGCCAATGGCCAGCCCTGCCATGATGACCGGTTTGATTCTGGCTGTTGCCCGTGCAGCTGGCGAAGTGGCGCCGCTGATGCTGGTGGGTGTTGTAAAGCTGGCTCCGAGTTTGCCGCTGGATGGGAATTACCCCTTCCTGCATCTTGATCAGAAGTTTATGCACCTTGGCTTCCATATTTATGATGTGGGCTTCCAGAGCCCGAACGTTGAGGCTGCGCGGCCTTTGGTTTATGCCACTGCGCTGTTGCTGGTCATTGTTATTGCTGTGCTGAACCTTTCAGCTGTCGCGATTCGAAACCACCTGCGTGAGAAGTACAAAGCTCTCGAGATTTAGAGATACGCAGAAAGTTGTTAGGGGGCTGGTCATCAATCATGGGCCAGCCTGAAACGGACACTGCTCTGAATATGAAATTTTGATGAATTTTTTTGGCATAACGGTTTATTCAGAGTAAAAATGAGAGTAGAAGGCTAACCATGACTGAATCAGTGGCAGTAGCCCAGGACGAAAAAGTCGAGACCGTGCAATCATTTGAGCAACCTAACGGGGAACCAGCCACGCAGGAGCATAAAACCCACGGTATTAACCTGGATTCTCTTGGTCGTGGGCGGCGCAAGCTTTCTCTTGAAGAGGAAGAAACCTGTCTTGATATTCATGATCTCAATCTCTTCTACGGTGAAAAGCAGGCATTATTTGGCATCAATATGCCGATACCCAAAAAGCGTGTAACTGCATTCATTGGGCCATCAGGCTGTGGTAAATCAACTCTGCTTCGCAGCCTCAACCGGATGAACGATCTGGTGGAGAGTTGCAAGATTGATGGTGAAGTAATTCTGGATGGCGAGGAAGATATCTATCACAAGCGCGTTGATGTTTCTGATCTTCGCCGCCGGGTTGGTATGGTATTCCAGAAACCAAACCCGTTTCCAAAAAGTATTTATGAAAACGTAGCCTATGGACTGCGTATTCAGGGAATTAATAAAAAGCGTGTTCTGGATGACACTGTAGAGTGGGCATTGAAGGGGGCTGCTCTCTGGGAAGAAGTAAAGGATCGTCTGCACGACAGCGCACTGGGACTTTCCGGTGGTCAGCAACAGCGTCTTGTTATTGCCAGAACGATTGCGGTAAAGCCTGAAGTTCTGCTGTTGGATGAACCGGCCTCTGCTCTTGATCCCATTTCCACGCTAAAAATTGAAGAGCTTATTAACGAACTGAAAGACAGATTCACCATTGTTATCGTAACCCACAATATGCAGCAGGCGGCGCGTGTTTCTGATTACACCGCCTTTATGTACATGGGGCAACTGATTGAATTTGGTGATACTGATACCATCTTTACCAATCCTCGTGAGAAGAAGACCGAGGATTACATTACCGGTCGCTACGGTTAGAACCCAAGGATAATAATTTATGTCAGTGGATATGAACACGGATCTGAACCAGCACATTTCTCAGCAGTTCAATACTGAGCTGGAAGAGTTGCGTAGTCAGCTGCTGGCTATGGGCGGCGCTGTTGAGAAACAGGTTTCAGATGCCATTGATTCCCTTATTGATGCCGATAGTGAACTGGCGCTCAGCGTTCGGGCAAAAGACGACGATGTAAACTTTATGGAAGTTTCCATTGATGAGGAAGCATCCCGTATTCTGGCTCGTCGCCAACCGGCTGCATCAGACCTGCGACTGGTCATTGCCTGCACCAAAGCTTCAACTGATCTGGAGCGTATTGGTGACGAAGCTGCCAAAATCGCCCGCTTCTCCATGGAGCTGGCTGAGAATGGTGAGTCACCCAGGGGTTATATTGAAGCTCGTCATATTGGTACTCATGTGCGCAAAATGGTGCAGGATGCTCTGAATGCCTTTGCCCGCTTTGATGCTGATATGGCTCTTGCTGTTGCTCAGGAAGATAAGTCTGTTGATAGAGAATACCGCTCTGCCATGCGCGAGCTGGTGACTTACATGATGGAAGATCCCCGCTCAATTACCCGGGTGCTTAACATTATGTGGGTACTGCGTTCCCTGGAACGTATTGGTGACCATGCTCGGAATATCGCTGAGTACGTTATCTATCTGGTGAAAGGAACTGATGTTCGTCACATAGGGCTCAAGAAAATGAAGGCTGAGGTTTTTGAACGTTCACCTTCGGATGCATAAAAGCCGCTTTTGTTGATTATGTGTAAGGGCTGGGACATTACCCCGGCCCTTTTCTTTTTCAGAACACCATCTACCTTGTCTCTGTCATATTGCCCTTACTCTCAGGTGCTGACATGAAGGCATACTCTTCAGCTCTCTTCAATGTTCTTTGGATAGCGGTCCTTCTCTTTTCTTTTCAAGTTGCTGCACAAGTTTCATTCACTTTAAGCCTTGACCAACAGGAAACATCGCAAGGTCAGTGGCACCTTGAGCCGGATTCTTCTCTTTATCCTCAAGAGCACTCGGAAAATGTTCAGTTGACTCAGTAACTGATACAGATGATCCATGGAGCACCGAAGACCCTACTGTTGTCCATCTTTTGGGAAGGCTTTTGCCTCCAGCTAATAAAACCCTATGAAATGAGTTGATCTGACTGCGTCAACGGAACTTTTCCGTTATCGATAGCTTTAGGCCTTGGAAGAGGTTTAATGCCTGAATTATGACGAGAAAACTGGGTTCTTCGGACTTCTTACCTACCTGCCCCTAATCTTTCATGGAGAGTAGTTTGAACAGGATGTTCTCCCGGCCATGTCTGAAGCCGCCAAACCTCAGAAAGACTGGTCCATTCCCAGAGATGGCAGTACTCATCTGGATCCTTTACTGGATTGTCTGGTCACAATCACCCGCATTCATGGGCGCTCCAGTAGTGCTGATGCGCTTAAGCATGGGCTTCCCCTGCAGGATAACAGGCTGACTGCAGAGCTGTTTATCCGGGCAGCCGCTCGTGGAGGGTTCGCAGCCCGTCTCGTTAAAACGCCGCTGAAGAAGATTTCATCACTTGTTACCCCTGTTGTGCTCCTTCTGAAAGGGCGAAAAGCCTGTATCATGACCAATATTGATTTCAAAAGAGGCAATGCCAAGGTCATTTTCCCCGAAGCAGGCAGTGGAACACAGGATGTCAGCCTACAGCAGCTGGTCAAAGAGTATTCTGGTCATGCCTTCTTTATCAGGGAAAAGTATCAGTATGATGATCGTGCTCCGGAAACTCTTAAAATTCGCTCCAGACACTGGTTCTGGGGAACAATTACTCAATCCTGGCGGATTTACCGGGATGTTCTGCTGGCATCATTTCTTATCAATACATTTGCCATTGCCAGCCCGCTGTTTGTGATGAATGTTTACGACCGGGTTGTACCCAATAATGCGATTGATACGCTGTGGGTACTGGCTTTCGGAGCAATGATCCTGTTTACCTTCGATACAGTGCTTAAGCTAATGCGCAGCTACTTTATCGATCTTGCAGGTAGAAAGTCGGATATCCTTCTATCTGCCCGTATTTTCGAAAAAGTGCTTGGGCTATCCATGGCTTCGCGACCACAGTCCGTTGGTTCCTTTGCCAGGAATGTTCAGGAATTCGAGAGCATCAGGGATTTCATCACATCCTCAACAGTTACTGCCCTCGTCGATCTTCCATTTACTCTGATTATTTTGATGGTTGTTGGCTTTATTGGAGGGCCTTTAGCTGTAGTGCCTGCGATCGGCGCTCTGATTATTGCCCTGTATGGTTTCGCCCTGCAAAGCCCTCTTAGAAAGTCTGTGGATAAAACCGTTCGCTCTTCAGCCCAGAAGAATGCAACGTTGATTGAAGTTCTTGGGAGTGCCGAAAGTATCAAGGTGGCACGTGCTGAGAGTGAGATGCAAGCCAAGTGGGAAAAGAACGTTGGCCATATTGCCAAATGGGGCGTTCGCAGCAAGATGCTGTCTGCATCCGCTGGAACTATTGCCGCATTTATTCAACAGGTTGTGACAGTTGCTCTTGTTGTTGGTGGCGTTTATATGATTGCTGAGGGCGAACTAAGCATGGGTGGGTTAATAGCTACAGTGATGCTGTCAGGACGCTGCCTTGCTCCAATGGGGCAGGTTGCAGGACTCTCAACCCGATATAACCAGACAAAAGTTGCCCTCAATGCCCTGAACGATATTATGAAGATGCCCTCTGACAGGCCTGAGGGAAAGTCTTATGCACATCGCCCTGTGCTCAAAGGAGACATCGAATTTGAGCAGGTGAACTTCTCCTATCCTGGTCAGGAATTTAAAGCTCTCAATAATGTCAGCCTGAGAATTAAAGCTGGTGAAAAAGTAGGAATTATCGGGCGGATTGGCTCAGGTAAAACTACTGTTGAGAAAATGATTCTCGGCCTTTACCAACCTGAAAATGGTGCGGTTCGTATTGATGGTGTTGATCTTCGGCAGGTTAACCCTTCAGACCTGCGTCATAACATTGGTTGTGCCCTTCAAGACACCTGTCTTATGTACGGAACCCTTAAAGAAAATATCTCTCTTGGCGCCAGTTATATGGACGACAGTGCGATTCTTAAGGCTGCTGAAATATCAGGTGTGAAAGAATTTGCGGATCGTCACCCTGAAGGGCTTGATATGCAGGTCGGTGAACGGGGTGGAAACCTTTCCGGCGGTCAGAGGCAGAGCGTTGCAATGGCAAGAGCTATGCTGATGGACGCACCGATAGTGGTTCTCGATGAGCCGTGCAGCTCTATGGATAACACAACGGAAACCAGGTTAAGGCAAAATCTTCAGGGTTACTGTCAGAACAAGACATTGATTTTAGTTACTCACAAGGCGTCTATGCTGGACTTGGTTGATCGTCTCATTGTGATGGACCAAGGGCGAATAGTTGCTGACGGGCCAAAAGATCAGGTCTTTGCAGCTTTGCGTGAAGGTAAGTTGAGGATTTCCTAATGAGCGACAAGAAGCCAGTGCCGCTCGATCCCAAGAGAGGCAAAAAGAAACAGAGACCTCCCATACCAAAAGGGCAAAAGGCTCCTGTCACGCAATTTCCCAAGGGTGGAAAAAGAAAACAGCCTGCTTCCAGAGTTGAGCTGGAATATATGTCTGATGCTTCGGCAGCCATGTTGCTGAAGTCTCCCAGTGGCGGTCGTTTGCTGGTTGTCCTGAGTTTCCTGGCTATTGCTATTGCAATTCTTTGGGCCTGCTGGGCCGAGGTTGATGAGATTACCCGTGGTGATGGCAAGGTTGTACCCTCTTCCCGACTTCAGGTTGTACAGAATCTTGAAGGGGGAATCCTCGAAAAACTGCTGGTAAGAGAAGGTCAGCTTGTAGAGAAAGGCCAGGCTTTGATGCAGTTGGATGACACCAGCTTCAATTCAACTTTCCAGGAATCTGAGGTTGAATATTTCAGTGTGCTGGCAACGATTGCCCGCCTCAAAGCAGAAGTCGACGAGAGACGCCTGATATTCCCTGATGAAGTGAAATCCTATACAGATTTAATCAGTCGTGAGCGTGATGTCTACAACAGTCGTCGTGAAGGTCTTGAAGCGGAACTTGATATTGTTAAAGAGAAAGTCCGCCAGAGTGAGCAGGAAATGCGGGCTATGGAAACTCGCCGTGATCACCTGCAGCGGAGCTATGATCTTGGCTTAAAAGAACTTGAAATGACACGACCACTGGCTTTGAAAGGCGTTGTTTCAGAGGTTGAAATGATTCAGCTGGAACAAAGAGTTAATGATCTTCTTTCTGAATTGAATGAAGCTGAACTCAGCCTGCCCCGCTTGCAGTCAACACTTCAGGAGCAGCGTGGTCGTGAAAGGGAAGTAAAACTGAAATTCCGTGAAGAAACTCTTGAAGAACTGCGTGCTGAAGAAGTGAAACTGGCACAGTTGACACAAAGCAGAAAGTCCCTGGTAGATCAGGTTTCCAGACGTGAGGTTCGTGCTCCACTTCCCGGAATCGTGAAGAAGATTCATGTGAATACAATCGGAGGTGTGGTACAGCCGGGAATGGATTTGATTGAAATCGTGCCTGTAGAGGATGCTCTGCTGGTTGAAGCCAAGATCAATCCGAAGGATGTTGCATTCCTGCAGACGGGTGATAAGGCTATTGTGAAGCTCACAGCCTATGATTTTTCTATCTACGGAGGGCTTGAAGGCAAAGTCGATCACATCAGTGCTGATACCATTACCGATGAGCAGGGTGAGAGTTATTACATCGTCCGAATCCGTACAGAGAAAAGTCATTTAGGAACAGATAAAGAACCACTGGAAATCATTCCCGGAATGCATGCTCAGGTGGACATAGTGACTGGCAAGAAAACAATTATGTCATACCTGTTGAAACCTGTTCTAAAAGCCCGTGCCAACGCTCTGACAGAGAGATAGCTTTTGGCTTTTCCTGATAACTATTAGCAATAGCCTTTTCTTCTTTGATTACCTATCTCTAATAAGGCATCGCTTCTTACTATCTAGTCTAAAAATAAGCCCTGCCTGCCCGAAAAGCAGTAGAGGTCAAGGATTTGAAGTAGAGGGATGTTAACCATGAATCCTCAATCGACTGGACCCGCCATTGTTACCGAAATAACAGGTGAAGTTATTGCGGTTGCGCCTGATGGCAGTACAAGACCTCTTGAAGAAGGTGGCCAGTTATTGCCTGGAGAAACGATCCAGGGTGTTGATGGTGGTCAGGCGGTCATTCGCACCGCAAGTGGCGAGATTGTCCTTGTCAGCAACAACTATCTCTACCAGCCAGTTCAAGCTGTTCTTCAACCGGAAATACAACAGGCTTCTCAGGAGACTGTTGAAGAAGTCACTACAGAAAGTCAGGAAGTTATTGAAAGTCCTCCTGCCACGGAACCAGTACCGGACACTTCAAGCCCAAGCTCTGAAAGCAGTGATGGAGGGGGAAACTCAGAGTTGAGCAGGGCTGGATCTACACCGATTTTGAGCCCGGCTGTGAATTTTCTGACTCCTGCCGGTGACACGCTGTCCGATGCTGATAGTACGCCACAAAGTCGGCCTCTCTCATTTAATGCTTACGGTGGACATAACTCTGATATCTCAATCAGTAGTGGTGTCAGTGAGAGTGATCTGTCACAACCAAGAAGTTTGACCTCTACGTCAGGATCTTCAGCTCCCGTCACTGCGCCAGAGCCTGAACCAGTTATGACTCTGCGTAATGATTCCGGTGATGTTCGTATTGGGGCACAACTGCTGAATCAAACAGGTTTGCTGGGAAATGATTCTCTTCCCGAAGGCGCTCGTATAACAGCTGTGAATGGCGTAACAATTCCCAAAAACGGTGAGGTTTTGATCCAAACCACACTAGGTGGCTTAACTGTCAGCTCTTCTGGCAGCTACAGCTATAACAGCAATTCATTTGATCCCGCCACTGTTGATAGTCTGGAAGATAATTTTACCTACACCGTAACGGCCAGTGATGGTACTCAGGAAAGTGCGTCGCTGACATTGTCTCTTCATGAGACTTATAACCACTTACCTGAGTTGGAAAACCATGAGTTAAATGTCGCCTTTTCCCAATCTTCTTCAACTGTTTCTGCTCAGCCTGCGGGACTATTAGGAATGGTTGTTGATCAGGATGGCGATACAACCAGCATCACGATTGTGAACGGTGCAGTTGCAGCATCAGGAACTACCAGCATCAGTGGACAGTACGGAACGTTGATTATTGCTGCTGATGGTACATACAGCTATGTCCCACTTAACTCAGCGACACAGGGTGGAACCGACACCTTCACCTACACAGTCAGCGATGGACACGGCACTGTGACAGCAAACTTGGCTGTAAATGTTCTGGCTAATGATTTTGCTACACATGATACGGCAACAATTTATGAGTCTGAGGCAAATGGCAGCACCATTCTTGTTTATGACAATGAAGGAAACCGGCTGTTGGCCTTTGATACTGCAACGGGAGGAAGCCGGGTTCTATTTTCAGGTACTCCAAACTTCCAGGATGTGACTGTTGGTACAAACAACGTTGTTTATGGAGCCACGAACGATGCAATCTACACAATTAATATTGCAAACGGTACGGCGACCTCACTCGTAAACCACACGGTAGCAGGAACAGTAGAAGGTATAACCATGTCATCTACCGGGGTTCTGTATGCGGTCAATTCAAATGGAGTGCTTAGCTCTATTGATGTCTCTAGTGGTTTGACAACAGCTGTTGGTAACGTCAGTGGTACTCCTGTTGGTGGTATTACATGGCACAACGGTGAGATCTACATGGTTCTTAACAACAGTGTCAGTGGAGAAAACTGGCTTACCCGTGTTGATGTAAGTAGTTCGCTTGTTACACCAATAGCTCAGGTCGATGATCCCTACACTGCTTTTGCATCAATTAATGGGCAATTGAGTGCTGTCGACGCTGATGGTCAGACATTCCAGATAAATCCCCAGACAGGAGCTGCAACAGAGCTATCAAGTACTGTGGGAGAAGATGTAACCGGCGCTTCTCAGCTTGCTTTTGGACAGGTGACAGGGAATGTGATTACCAATGACACAGGGGCTGTCAGAGTTACTGCTGTTTCTGGTGCTGATGGCTTGAGTTCTTCCACCAATATCAGCGGGGAGACTATTGTTCGGGGGCAGTTCGGTGAGTTGAAAATCAATGCGGATGGTTCTTATACCTATCACCTTGATAATAACAGTCCGGCGTTAGCTGAGGTTGATTTGAATGAAACAGTTAATGATCGTTTTGTTTACATGGCCGTGAATAATCATGGTGGAACCGCCCAGAGTGTTCTGTCAGTAAACATTAATGGTGCGACTGATGTTTCTGCAGCGCATGTCCCGACTTTCTCTGATACCCAGCACGCTTATGTGTTTCATGGTGGTAGCGAATCTCAACCACTTGGCTTTACTGTTGATTCCGGTGCCAATAATCAGAGAATTACAGGTATAACTATTACAGGTCATGGTGATGCCTCAATAACGTCACCCACAACATTAACAGACGCCGGTTCGGTAACTACAAGCAACAACAGCTGGTCATGGTCGGCTTCATCAGGGAACAATGCAGGGCTTGAAAGTCTTAACGCCAGGAACGCAGGACTTACTCTTTCTAACGTAACCAGCAACTCTTCAAATGATCTGCACATTGAAGTCACAGTAACAGAATACGATGCAAATGGCGTCGCTACATCAAGCTGGACATCAACAGTCCCTTATGACGCCAAGCTTGTTCATATTGATCAGACCGTAATCGGAGATAGTGCCAACAATACCCTTACAGGCAATACGACTGATGATGAAATTATCGGTGGCGGTGGAAACGATATTCTGACTGGAGGTGGTGGAATAGATGTATTCACCTTGAATGCTTCTGATGTGGGCACCACCACTGCTCCAGCTGTAGATAGAGTGATGGATTTTGCGCTGGGGATGCAAGGAGATGTTCTCAACATTGCAGATCTGATCCCCAATACCGTATCGGCTGATAATCTGGATCAGTACCTCAGTTTCAATTTTGAAAACGGCAGCACAACGATTGGAATCAGCTCGTCTGCCAATGGTGAAGCTGTTCAGCAAATTGTTCTTCAGAATGTTGATTTATCAGCGGCACTGGGAACAGCCGATACCAGTGTCTTGATTAATAACCTTACGGATAATGGCAACCTGATGACCTAAGCACTCAGGTTATCACGGAGGATGTATGAGTAATGCCAGCCCGATTTCTCAATCCATCGTTGTTGTGAGTGTTGAAGGAACACTCACGGCAACTGATGCTGATGGAACCTACACCTACGTTGCAGCTGACGGTGCCCGGTATGATCGGGAAAGCAACCAGGGGTATCTGCGTGGTGATGCAGAAATCAATGATTTGGCGATTGGTGGTCCAATGTCAGTTGCAGCTTGGGTCAGGATTGATGATTTAAGCAACAGATGGTCTCGAATTTTCGACTTTAGTGATGGGGAAGCAGACAACAATATTTTTCTCACCCATAACAACACCAGTAATACTTTAGAGTTCAAAATTTACAACGGTCAGGGAGGCTCTGCAGACGCTTCGGTTTCTGTTTCAAATTTCTTTACTGAGGAAGGTGGTAGCTCCAGTGGCTTTATCATTTATATTCATGACAGCACTTTGTATGCCGGGGCATACAGTTCGACATCTGGTTGGTCAGGGGCTTTTCTCAGCACTGATATTTCTTCTCTGGATACCAGTCATTTCCATCAGATAACTCTCTTTTTAGATGAACCTGATGGAACATTAATTGCCTGGCTTGATGGAGCTCAGATAGGTCAAAGTACATCGGCACAATCTGTTGTTGAGCATTCTGGTCAGATCGATGGTCTAAGAATTTATGATCGAGCGTTTACCAACTCCGAAGTACAGGCCATGTTGAACTCTAATGGTGAGCTGAGTGATAGTTTCATTTACATGGTGAGTGATCAGGGTTGCGCTTCTAAAACTGCGGAAATTGATATCACTGTTCAGCGACCAATTAATGCGGCTCCAAACGCGGAAGGTGGCGTTCTTAATGTTGGTGCTGGTCAGACCGTAGCTGTTAACAGTCTGGTTTCAACGGGATTGCTTGGGAATGATCAGGATGCAGAAGGAAATGCTTTAAGTGTTACCAGAATTGGAGAAACGAATGTTTCTTCTTCCGGCACAACACCTATTCAGGGCCAATATGGAACGCTGATTGTAGCTGCAAACGGGACATACTCTTACACACCATCAAATGCTGCCACTCCAGGAGGTATTGATACCTTCACATATACAGTAAGTGATGGCACCAGTACTGCTACTGCAACGCTAACAGTCAATATGCTTGCTGACTCCTTTGCTGCTAATGATTCGGTATCAATTGTTGAGAAATTTTGCCCGGATGGAATGAGTTACCTCATTACTTCAGGTACTACTTTGGCAACTATTGATGTGGAAACTCGAGAAGTTACAACTCTGGGGAATATCACCGGTACAACACCGAGCACATCATTAGGCCATTTATATCTGGCAATGGTTGATGGCCAGCTTTATGCGCTTGGTGAAGATGCTGTTTATACAGTAGATCCGCATACTCTTGCCGCAACCGAAGTTGCAACACGCTCAATATCTGCAAGCCCTTCAGCTCTGACTGACAATCCATCTCCTTTATTTGTTCAGGATGGCCAGTTGTATGGAGTGAACGGTTCTAATGAATTGATCTCAATTAATAAGAATACCGGGGCAGTTACGAATCTGGGAACTTCGTCTGATTTGAATTATCCCGCTGACCTTGCTTACAGTTTTGACTCTGTTGTTGAAGGTAATGTATTAAGCAACGATACAAATGCTCAAAGTGTTACCAGTATTCTGGATGTTAATGGCAATGCCGTTACAGTCACTTCCGGAGGAACAACTGTTCAGACAGAATTTGGTGAGATCAATATTAAGTCTGATGGTAGTTACAGCTACACACTAAATAATACCAATGAGCAGGTTGATAGTCTGACCAGCGGGCAAACAGCAAACGACAGGTTTGTGTATACAACAGTAGATAATAATGGTGATACAGCTCAGGCAGTTTTAACTGTGCATATCAACGGAGCCGATGAAGTTGCTGTTGTTGAGAACCGGCTGGAAGGCGATGAAACTAACAATATTCTTATTGGTGGATTAAAGAATGACAGCATAAATGCCGGAGGAGGAAAGGATACCTTAACCGGCGGTGGCGGGATTGATTTCTTCATCTGGCATGACGGAGACCAGGGCGCATCAGGCTCCCCGGCAGTTGATATCGTTACAGATTTTAATGTTGGTGTTCAGGGGGGCTTGATCTTGCAGATCTTCTCCCCGATTCGGCAGCTGGTAACCTTGATCAATACTATTCATTCACTACCAGTAATGGCACGACAGTTGGTGTCAGCACATCTGCGAGCGGCTCCGTCGTTCAGCAGATACTTCCACTATTATTAATAACCTGACAAATGGTGGCAACCTTCAAACCTGATGGGATGCAGATAAGCGATGGCAAAGGTTCTTGATGTAAATGGTCATGTTGAACTAATAGAGCCTGATGGCTCTGTCAGAATCATTCAGGCTGGGGATGATATAGAGCCCCAGCAGTTGATTCGTACCGGGCTAAATAGCAACGCTTCTCTGATACTTCCTTCTGGAGAAGTTCTTCGACTGCCTTCCGGGAGTAACTTTCAGCTTCCCGGGTTTGATAATCTATCTGAGAAAACAAAATCGCTTAACTCTTCATTGCAGAAACCTTCTGATTTTCAGGAAAATACTTCCATTGAAACCAGCCTTCTTAGAAGGAGCTCTGATGAAATTTTTACATCAGATTTAAATGACTCAAAAAATGAATCTCAAGAAGGAGGTAGTCTCCAAGATCTGAGTAGTTTTGGAAAAACTCACAGCCTGCAAAGAGAAGGATTAGGGCTGGATAATTCTGGTGCGCCAACATCAAATGTTCAGTCAGATGTTGAAAAAAACATTGTTGAACCGCTTGCATCAACCACCTCATCCAACAGCCTTTATAGTGGTTTCCAACCGCAGGGTGCCTATTCGAACCCAGGTACATTTATTCTGGGAAGCCAGGTTCAAACGCTGTCCTCATCGTTTCTAAATACAGACAGTTTTTTTCAGGCTATCAGTGATAGTAGTTGGGCAAGGTATGGAAAGATCCTTAATCAACAGACGGGTATTCTTTCGAATGATATCGGGGAAGGCCTTGTTATCAAACATATTGGAAATGTCCCTTTAGCTGATGACGGCAGTGCAACAATACAAGGGGACTTTGGAACACTTACAATTCAAGCAGATGGGAGCTATAGCTATTCTGCTTTTGATATTGATTTGTACAGCGATCTGGTTGCGTTTTGGGATTTTAACCAGAGCAATGCCAGCCGAGTTGTTGATGATCGATCAGGGATGGATAGCACCAATAATATCGGTTTGCTTGGTTCCCGTTCCAAGGTGGTTGGTGGAGGAATTACTGGAAATACCCTTGATGGCCGCATTTCAGTAGAACAGTCAGTCGAGCTGAATGTCCCTAATGATGGAGGTATTGAGGAACGCTCAGTCAGCCTTTCTTTTCAACTTGAATCTCAAACTGGTCAAGGTGGCCGTCAGGTTCTTTTTCAGGAAGGTAATCAAACCACAGGATTAGTCATATATATTCATGACGGAACTCTTTATGCCGGAGCTTACAATGGTTCAGGATGGAGCGGACATTTTTTCAGTGCTGATATTTCCAGTTTCAATGCTGGGGATTGGCACAATATTACCCTGTCGTTAGATGGTCATCAGGAAACCATGGTTGCCTGGCTGGATGGAACCCGACTGGGGCAGGCGCCAGGGCAGACTCTGGATGACCATAACGGGGATTTACACATCGGGGGAAGTAGTAACAGTACATTCAGGTTTCACGATGGTAATCATACAGGATCGTTTGGCTTTGATGGTTTGATAGACAATGTCAGAGTTTATAACCGTTCTATTGGGGACTTTGAGGCACGAGTGCTGGGAAACACCAGCGGATCTATCACTGATCAGTTCAGCTATACCGCTCAGAATGCTGCTGGAGAGACTGTTACTTCAACGTTAAACATTTCACTACAGGCTTCTGATAATACGGCACCTGTTGCAGAAGATGATGCCCTATCAGTTATAGCGGGTCAAAGCGCATTAGTGAATAGCGTTAGAAGTTCGGGCTTGCTTGGCAATGACAGGGATCAGGATGACGATAGTCTGTCAGTGACTGAAGTTGCTGGTACGAGTATCCCGGATTCTGGAACTGTATCAATTGTCGGTCAGTACGGTACGTTAATAGTGTCAGCTGATGGAACTTACACATATACATCAAATAATGGTGTTTCAGGAGGAGTGACTGACGTTTTCAGCTATACCGTAAGTGATGGAACAACCACTTCTAGATCAACGCTGTCGGTAAATGTTATTGCTCAGGGGGCTGCAAATGCAGATAGCCTGACTATCACGGAGTCTCCCTGGTCAGCGTCCACTATTTTCGATGCCAGCTATGACAGTGATACATCAAGCAGTGACTTGTTAGCTATAGATATAATAACGGGAACTACCCACAATCTTGGGGTGATTCAAGGAATGCCAGAACCATGGTACTTGGATCTGGCAATGTCTGCCTCTGGCAGTCTATACGCTGTTGATAGCAAAAAACTGTACACTGTCAATCCTGATACTCTTATGGCTACTGAAATTGGCGATCATGGCGTTTTGTATGCTGGTAGCTGGGAGATATCAGGCATCACAGCTTCTCCCGACGGTACTATCTACATGCTTGATTCAAGGGGAGTCATCAGCACAATTAACCCAACCACCGGTCAGGCTACAACTGCCGCAAGTCTTGCGGACCTCGGTTATAGAAATGAGTACGTTGGTGATATTACATGGCATGATGGAGCGCTTTATTTAACGTCATCTAATTACAATGAATCGGGAACAGTTATTGAGAACAGGTATTTTATTCGAGCTGATGTGACTGGCAGCGATTTGACTTTAACTGCCCTCCCAAGTGAGAGAAATAAACTCGATATTCACACGATGGCATCTATCAATGGAGAACTTGTAGCCATAGGTTTCAATGGCCAGGCTGTTACTGTAAATACACAAACAGGAGGCCTTGAAGAGTACCTTGGCTATGTCAGCTATGAAAATCACCCAAAAGGTGGAGCCGTTATTGGAATGAGGACGATGACTGGAAATGTTCTCGACAACGATACCAATCCTCAAAGTGTCAATGCGATAACGCTTTCAGATGGAACATCCCGGGCAGTAACCAGCCACGGAACAACGATTCGTGGAATCTTTGGTATCCTCACTATAAAAAGTGATGGCAGCTATCAGTACAGGGTTGATGACCGCCTCGATGCTACTAATAACCTGGCTTCAGGGGAAACTGGGAATGATCGGTTTACGTATACGCTGACAGACACAAATGGTCAGATAAGCCAGAGTATTTTGACAGTTTATGTAAATGGAACAGATGAAGTTGATGTTGCAGAGTCATCACTTCTTACCAGCTCCATCACGATGGAGAGTGTTAATACCGACTCGGCGGTGCCTGTAGATTTTTTGGCACAGACTCCTGATGATTTTCACAAAATTACTGAAATAAGAATTATCCACCATAATGGGATTGTTTTTGATATTCCCGAAGTGTTAACAGCATCTGGGGCCATTACAGGTAACACCTCCGATAGTTCCCTTCTGGTGTGGACAGCAACTCCAGGCTCAAATGCAGGACTGGATGTCTTTAATGCTCTTTCCAGTGGATTGAGTTACACCATGGAAAATGGTGACTTTTTACAAGGCGTCTGGATGGAAATTCACACAACCACTAGTAAATATGATGCATCAGGCAATTTGACAGATAGCCTTCCAGCTGTTTCCAGTATAACGACCAACTACGTAGGGATTGATCACGCACGAATTGGTACGTCAGGGGATGATACTCTGACGGGTTCATCAGTAAGCTGGGATTACCATGATGAGTTTATAGGTGGTGCAGGTAATGACACTATGACTGGTGGTGATGGGTCTGATTTCTTTGTCTGGAGCGTTGAGGATGTAGGAACTCAGGCGTCTCCAGCAACCGATACGATAACTGACTTTAGAACCAAAGGTTCTGGAGATGTATTGGACCTGAGAGATCTTCTCCCAGAAAATGCTTCGGATAATCTGGATCAGTTTCTCAGTTTCAGCTTTGCGGGTGGTGATACCACTATTGGTGTCAGCACTTCTGCTGGTGGGCCGGTGGTCCAGAATATTGTGCTGGATGGTGTTGATCTCTCAGCTTATTTTGGCACCTCGAATGCTGCTCAGCTGGCTAACCTCCTCTCTGATCAGGGCAACCTCTTATCCTGAATCGCATAAACTTATGTCAACAGAACCTAGCAGCACAAACCGGGATGGATAGAGAATAATGAAGAGTTTACCTGAAAATCCAGATGTCCTGCTACTGGGAGAACCCTCCTTATTTGAAATTCAACCTCCTGTTCAGAAAGATGAAATAAGCCAGGAAGTCTTTCAGCATAACCTTAGTATTCTCCTTGAAAGCCAGAGACGCTGCACTGGTGTGGGAATGGCTGCTCCCCAGATAGGCTGGCCTGCGAGAGTCATGAATATAGGTATTGAGAAGTCTAATCCCCGTTATCCCTGGGCCAAAGTCTACCCGTTAGAATGCTGGATAAATCCTGAAATTGTATCTGCAAGTGAGAACTCCTCATGGGTTTGGGAAGGGTGCTTGTCTGTTCCGGGCTTCAGAGGGTGGGTTGAACGGCCAGCGGAAGTTAATGTGCGGGGCTATAACCGTGATGGAGTGCAGGTTGAAAAGGCACTGGGAGGATTTATGGCTCGTGTTTTCCTGCATGAACTGGATCATCTGGATGGACACCTTTTTCCCCACAGGGTTCAAAGTTCCAGGCTAATGATTCCAATGGGCAGCTTTGATAACCAGCAGAACTGGCCTGAAGAGTGGCCATCACCCGGCGCAAGGATAACACGGCCCGGAGAAGTTTCCGAAATCCCCTAAACTGATCATCTGAAGCCGCCGATAACAGCCTCGTATAGGGATGTGATACAGAGACGTATCTATTTCCTCCAAATGGCCAGTATCAGGTGTGGTTTTTAATCAAGGGGGTCCATGGATGGGACGCTGTTTAGCTGCAGGCAGAGGGCTTTTGGGAAGTTATCTGCTGCTTATCGTCAGTCAGTCTGGGGCTGACACCCTTCAGGAAACAATCTCCTACACCATCGAAACCAATCCCGAAGTGTTGATCAGCATGAACCGGTATCGTGCCAGCGTAGAGACCGTGGATGTTGAGAGGGCAGGTTATCTTCCAAAGCTGGGAGTCAATGGAAGTTTTGGCTGGCAGCGCAAACACAACCGGCTTCAGGCAGGAAATTCAAAAACCACAGATCGCCAGGTCGATACAGCCATATCTGTCCAGCAAATGTTATTTGATGGCTTTCGAACGCAAAACAGGCTTCAGGGGGCGGAAATGGATGCCCGCTCCCGCTCATTGCTGATGCGCTCTAGGGCGGACAGCATCGCGTTGAAGGTTGCTGAAGTCTATATGAAGGTCATTCGATCTGAGCAGCTGGTGGAGTTGTCACGCGAGAATCTGGTTGTCCATGACGAAATCTTTGACCAGATACATCAACGCACTGGCAGCGGTTTATCCAGAACTTCAGACCTGGAGCAGATACGCAGCCGCCGTGCGCGTGCCAGTGCCAATCTGGTCACAGCGATTAATAACCTTTCCAATGCCCGCTCAGAGTTCTTTAATACCGTGAACCGGAAGCCAAAATCTCTGGTTATGCCAAGGGTGGATAAAACCCTGCTTCCGGTGACTCTTGATGAAGCCATGGCTCTGGTTAGCAATAACAACCCGTCAATCCTTGCCGCAGGCTTCGATATTCGTGCATATGAATCTCAGGCAAGTGCCCTGAAAAGTAGTTTCCTGCCTCAGGTTGACCTTGAGGTTGGGCAGAGCTGGAGTGATGTACGCTCAGATATCCCCAGTTCAGACGGCCGTACAGAACAGCTTTCTGCGATAGTGAACTTCTCATATAACCTCTACAACGGGGGAGCTGATCAGGCCCGCCGTAGAGAAGCTGCATGGAAAGTTGAAGAGGCCCGGGCCAACCGGGAACTCAGCTACAGAAATGTGACCAGAGATCTTCGCCTGTCTTGGGATGCCTTTATCTACCTTGCAGGTCAGGTGAGCTATTTGAAAGAGCATATCCAGGCCAGCAGAGAAGTTGCCAGAGCTTACCAGCAGCAGTTCAGGCTGGGCAAAAGATCACTGCTTGATCTTCTGGATACAGAAAATGAGTTGTTTCAGTCCCAGCGGGACTTTATTCAGGTCGTTCATGAAGAGGTGTATTCCCGGTACCGGATTTTGCACAACACTGGCCAGCTTTTAGATAGCATGAATGTAGATCTGGGAATTGTACTCAACTCAGAAATGAACTTCAGAGCAAGCCTTTCTCAGGATCAATAAGATGCGTGGTATCGTCATTACCCCTTAACTGTTGGCGATACCAGCGGCGCTTCAGTAGTTTCTGCTGGGCAGGTTCAGGTATCTCGGTAAACTGAATCGTCTGCTTTTCAATCAGAAGCTCAATCAGATCATCCAAAACCCGAATAAACTGAATATCCAAATCCTGTGAACTGCTGTTCTGGCGTTGCAAGAACTGGCGAACCTCCTCTGAGTCCTTTTCCATTGGCTGCCACTCTGGGCTAATCTGCTTCTCCCCAACGGCAACGACTGCTCCGGTTTCATCTCTGAGACCATAAAACATGAGAGGCTTCCATAATCTGAATATATCTATTCATGTTAGACCCCAGGAATCCATTTGAACCAATCTAACCAGTCTGACTCAGCTGGAGAGCCGGTAATTGGCAGAGTTGAAAGCAGGGTATTTATCAGATTTCTGGTGACATCCAGTGGGTCTTCTTGCGGACGACCTTCACCTTGGCCGCTGGTTGTCCAGACGACTTCACCGGTCTCAATATCAGTCAATTTTAGCGTGAGGCCAACTGTAAAGCGGCCATCAGAAGAGGTTTTCCATTCATCAACTGAGCCAATCATGCCAAGTTTGACAGCATGTTGCTGGGCCCATTGATTAGCATTTTGCAGTTTGTGGGCATTGCTGATCAGGGTGGACTGATCTCCAAACTCAGTCTGAGGCGGCTGGGAGATGTTTTCGACACCGTTGGAGGCTAGAAGTACTTTCAGCATGCGTTCCAACTGAATTCCGGCCTCTTCGGAGTTTAACGATATCGCAGGCATTACAGCCCAGTTTTCCTGGCTGGGAAAACCATTCTGGTAAGGTGTTGAACTGCAACCTGCAGCAACCGCAAAGGTTAAGGCAAGTAGCGTATGCTGAATAGGTTTCATTGTGAACTGCACTCCCCGGTTTTAGTTCTGATGCTGCTTCTGTCTGTATTCCCTTAACCACTGCAGAGCAATAATTGTTGTCGCATTATTAATTGTGCCACGATCCAGCAGCTCTAAAGCATCGCCACTGGAGAGGACGTGGACTTTGATATCTTCATTTTCTTCATCAAGTCCGTGTATTCCGCCTGCACCAGTACTGTCAGTCAAACCGCAATAGAGATGGATGATTTCATTGCAGGCCCCTGGAGATGGGTAGTAACTGCTGATTGGTAAGAGTTTGGTGACAGTACAGCCAGCTTCTTCAACCGCTTCTCTTATAGCGACTTCTTCCGGATCTTCACCGGGTTCTGCTATGCCTGCTACCACTTCCAGCATCCAGGCATTATCTTTGGCAACCATGGGGCCAACTCGAAATTGTTCGATAAGAACAACTTTGTCTTGAGCATCATCATAGAGAAGAACACCTGCTGCAGGTGTTCTCATAAAAACTTCTCTGCCAAAGCTGGAACTCATACCCCCTTTGAAAAGGGTATGCCGAAGATGAAACCGAATGGCTCCAAAGAAACCTTTATACAGAGACTCTTCTTTTATGATTTCATATTTAAAGGACTTATTGTCGTTCATGCGGATGTCCGATATAAGTTTTTCTCAACTATAAGCTTCAGCACCGAAGGGGTCACCAAATTTGAGAGTTCTTGTTGGCAAGCTTTACCATTTAAGTTGTTAAGCAGGTCACGCAATTTTGAACTACGAACCGGAACTTTTTCTTCAGCGGTGAAAATCGACCACTGTTGTTCAATATCCAGATAACGGTAAAAACGTTGCCAAGTTTCTTTGGTGGCATTATCTGGTCCACGAATAAACCAAAGATCATCATTTGGATTATTCTTTTGAAGTTCTTTCAAAAGGTCATAAGTATAAACAGGCTTTCCTGAGTTCAAGGAAAGAAGATCTGCCTCAATAAGACAGATTTCAATCTGGCAGGGCAGATCAGCCAGATCTTTACAGAAAGCTTCGAGCAGGCTGGTTCGGATAGAAAATGGCTGTGACTTTTTCGAAAAAGCGTGTGCAGCACTGGGAACCAGCAATATTTTGTCAAACTCTGTTGATGCCTGGCGCAGAACATCAAGATGCCCGCGGGTTGGCGGATCAAATGCAGAACCAAAGATGCCAATGCGTTGCATGGGAAAAAGCACTATTTATTTCGTTGGAACGCCATTCTAGCGGAAAATGAACTAAGAGTTCATATACATTGGAATATTCACTCTCAATTTTATTTAAAAGTCTAGGTAGTCGTTGCATTTTGTAGCGTGCATGTACGGATTTCGTGAATTTTAATTGGGACTATTATTGCCCACGCTTTTTCATTACTCCCTGACTTCTGGTTGTAATAGTAAGCCTGACACCACCTCCCTCCTCCCCCCTCTGCTTTGGTGTCAGGCTTTTTTTTATTTCACCAAATAAAAAAATCGTTCTGTAATTATTTAATTACCTTTTGATTAAATTACTTAAATATTTATTTTTGTTAGTTATTAGCATTAAGTAATGCTTTAAAGCAGTACTTAATAAAAGGCTGTGGTTGTTTTTGTTATATAAAAAACCCGGCAATTAGCCGGGTTTAAAGAAAGATTTATTTCTTCTCAAATAATAAATCCCAAACTCCATGACCTAAACGCTGCCCGCGTTTTTCAAACTTGGTCAGGGGGCGGAAATCAGGACGCGGAGCATACTGGTTTTCTCCAGCCTGGTTTTCCCAGCCTTCAGCAGCAGACATAACTTCCATCATCTGCTCTGCATAGTTTTCCCAGTCAGTAGCCAGGTGCAGAACACCACCGGGTTTCATTTTTGGGAGAATGGAAGCAACAAACTCAGGCTGAATCAGGCGGCGTTTGTTGTGACGCTTCTTGTGCCAGGGGTCCGGGAAGTAAACCTGCATGCGGCTGATGCTGTTATCAGGGATACACTGACGCAGCACCTCTACGGCATCATCGCAGTAAGCACGCAGGTTTGAGAGGCCAGCTTTGTCAGCCTCGTTCATCAGGCTGCCAACGCCAGGGCGGTGGACTTCAATGCCGATAAAGTCTTTATCCAGCTCATTGCCTGCCATTTCAACCAGTGACAGGCCCATACCAAAGCCGATCTCAACAACGAGAGGAGCTTTCCGGCCAAAGGTATTCTCAATATCCAGAGCGCCATTTTCCAGCTTCAGGCCCTGGTGAGGAAAAATGACATCCCAGCCTCTTTGCTGGCCTGTGGTCATGCGACCAGCTCGCAGGACGAAGCTTTTAATCTTGCGGTGATGTTGGGTATCTGTGTCAGTCATGAAGGCTGCATTTGAAAGAGTACTGGGGCGCGCATTATACGAAGTTCTCCAGCAGATCAAACAGCCATGAGCGAAAAAATCCTTAGTTTTTTCTGGTGAATTTCATGGCATGAACAAACAGCATTATCCAGCCAGAAAGAAAAGCAACTCCACCGAGTGGTGTAATCATCCCAAGCTTGCTGAAACCAGTAACAACCAGAAAATAAAGGCTCCCGGAGAATAGCAAAGTACCAGCGGTGAAAAGCCGGGCCGCATATTTCAGGAATTTACCCGGTGAATGAAGAGCAAAAACTGCTATAAGGCCAATGGCGATTGTGTGAAACATTTGATAATTCACAGCCTTCTCCCAAACCTCCATCATTCTTGGTGAAAGAGAAGCGGCGAGGATATGAGCTCCAAAAGCACCCAGAGCAACGGCAAGAAAACCAAATATTGCAGTAACACCAAGGTAAAAGCGTGACATTCGATTATTTCCTGTTTTTATAAAAGTGGTATAAAAATGCCGCTAGCTCTGCAAAAAGATAGCGGCATTGATTTGTTAAGTGAGAATCAGACTTCTTCCTCGGCAGCGAGGGCCTGACCGTGTTGAAAGTACCCAGAGCTCAACTCATGCTCATCGAGTTGTGCCATTAAACGGCCCAACTCGTTATAGGTATCCAGGCTGTGTCTCAGCTGAAGACTGGCTTCCAGATACTCTCTGGACTTGCCCCAAAGCTGATCACGGGAACAGATTCTTCCCAGTGCCAGCAGTAGGTCTGGGTCATTAGGACGTTCGGCCAAAAGCTTTTCAGCAGTCAGCAACTGGCGGCCCTTGTCATCACTGTCCAGTCGCCCGTAAAGGCGGATCAGTGGTGCACTGTAAATTGCTGGCAGGTTACGGCGAATAAAGCCTTCTGCATCATCATCCGCACCTAAACGATACAGGCAGCGGGCGTAGCCATAAGCTAGTTCATGATTGCGGCGCTGGGCTTTGCTGAGAGAGTTCCAGACCACATTGGCAGGAGCAACGCGGGCAGTCTTATCTCTCTGGTTTCGACCTTTGTTCCAGGCCTGCTCAAAGAGTTCGTGGTAAATTTTTTGTTCAAGAGTTTCCAGCGCGTCGCCGTTCAACACTTTCAGCTTGCGAAGAACCGGCAAAATATCAGCAAGAGCCTGCCAGTCACCCAGTTTTTCATAAGTTTGTTTAAGCAGTTTATGAACGTAGGGATGCTTTGGTGACTTCTTGCGCAGGGAGCGAAGTGTTGCCAGAGCCTGTTCCCACTGCTTCTGGGTCATCTGGGCTTCAGCCTGGGTAATTCCGATTGCCATATAGGCGGCAGGTGCCACTTCATCAGCTTTGCGCAAGTTCTCCTTACAGGCATCCATATCGTTGTTGGCAGAAGCTGCTCTGGCTGCAACAAGGTAGCTGTAGAGAGGTGAGGCTCCCATATCGCCGGCTTTCGCCAGAAGGTTCTGGGACTGCTGCCAGTGACCATTGGCGAAGAGAATCAGACCTTTATTCGCCAGCTTCTGAGCACGGCGCTGTTTGGCCTTTGCCGAAAGTGGGTAAATCAAGCCTGCGCTGCCAATCAGCAAGCGAACTGACCCGGCAATCAGGCGAATAGCAACTACCGCAAAAACCAGAGCAAGAAGTAAAGACCAAAGGCTGCTTTCAACGGTGTAACCGTTATAGGCAATCAGAACATAACCCGGATCTTCAAAAAGATAACGGGCAGCAAAAAAGCTGCCCGCAATCAGAAGCAGGATGATAATTGCAGTGAGAGCCGTCCTTCTCATGACTTGGCCTCGCTGCTGCTGGTTCCTTCCTCTTCTTTGTCTACAGGCTCTACTGGCAGGCGCTGGCTGGCTTTCTCATCAATATATGCCTTGAGAGCAACCAGGGAACGGCTGATGTCAGGAATACGCTGCTCGACCTGGAAGTTTGCCAGCTCGGATAGTGACTCCTGCATGGATTGCATTTCCTGACCTTCATTCAGGAACCACTTGCTTAGCCAGTCGCGGGCATTCAGCAGGCTGGCACGGTATATATCAGCACGACCCTGAAGCAGGGCGACCTGAGCCTGCTCAAACATCAGACGCAGGTTCTGCCGCAGGTACATCTCCTGCTCGGGAGAAAGAAGTTCAGTAACAGATTTCTGCCCTGTTTCTCGAATACGGAATTGACCTGCAAAGCTGTTCCACATCTGTTTCGCTGCAAGAATGGCTTTATCTTGCCAGCTAAGTGGCTGAGCGGGAGCCGTGGCGGGTTCTTCAGAAACAACAGGCTCCTTTGAACCTTGGTAGGCGAGAACAGGTAGCTGCTCAATACGGCCGGAAAGTGCATTCAGCTGCAGCCAGGTTTTATCAATATCAACCGAAGCTGTGGCTTTGATATCAGCAATATCCTCAGCAAGTGCTGCACGAACATTGAACAGTCCGTATTCGTCAACAGCGACTAAAAGCTCATCAGCCTGGGCCAGGAGGGTGTGGGCACTCTTGAGGTCGTGCATGGTCAGCAGACGCTGATTAGCCAGGCGCATCAGGTATTCCGCTTCAGCCAGCTTCCAGTCATTGCGGTCGGCGCCCTGCAGGCGGTTGAAGCGCACATCCAGGTTATCCATACGGGTAACCAGACGCTGAGATTGCTGGGAAACTTCGTTTGTTCTGGCTGCTAATTCACGGGAGGCCTGATTGATGCCGACAGTAACAGCTGATTTGTTACTCTCAAGCTGGCTGTTAACCCAGTTCTGTTTGGCAATTTGTGGCCATAAAGTTTGATAACCAAACCATCCTGCTGCACCAAGACCGGCAAGAGTTACCAATGACAAAAACAGGGCAAGAACAGCGGTTTTATTGCCGGATTTGCTTTTGACAGAGCGAGGTTTTGGTTCCTGTTTCCGTTCGGTTGTACCGGTATTTTGCTCCGGGTTAACCACTTCGGTTGAAGGAGTTTGATCTGACGTCTTATCGTTCACCCTGATCCACTCGTTCTCGTTTATTTACTCGGTAATGCCACCCGGGCAAGCGCATCAGGGTGCATAACCATTCATTGATTCTATTCTTGCTTTACCAGTTGCAGTAAAGCGTTGGAAATATCCTGATTACCGGCGCTTTCACAGATAATCACATTCTGGAAGCCTTGCGTGCGGGCGTAATCTGCAACCCTGGCACTGGGCACCAGAAGGGGGACATTGTACAAAAGGTCCCCTGTGTTTTCTGACTTCATGTTGTGAAGCAGATGGGTCACTATCTGACTGCTGGTCGCGACAATAGCACCAATCTTTCGGGTTGCCACTGTCTGCTCTAACTCGCCAGAAGCGTATTTTGGGCAAACACGTCGGTAGAGCTCCAGTGAAGAGACTTTCCCTCCACGGATTGTGAGCTCATTCTCCAGTAAATCTCGCCCCCCTTCACCCTTGAGTAACAGAATCCTCTGTCCGGCAATGTTTTGCAATGCCGGAAGGGCTAATAAAGCTTCACTGGTAAATGCTGTTTCCGGACAGGAGGCTTCAATTCCAAACCGGGATAGTGCTTTTGCTGTTGATAACCCCGGTGTAAACCAGTCTGCACTGTTAGCATTTGCTGGTTTGAGTGAAAAAGTCTGCTCAGCTGAAGGGATGCTGACGACAACAACTTTGTCGAACTGGCTGATATCAGAAAGCGGAGAATCTGGTGGCAGGGATGATTGGGTATAAATAGGCTCAATTTCCACCATGGGCATGACCACCGGCTCAGCACCAAGTTTTGAAAGATGCCGAGCCAGTTTGTCAGCCTGGGGTTGAGGCCGTGTTACCAGAACGTTCAACCCATCAAGGAAGCCGCTGCTCATTCTGTGTCAGCGTTGGTTGCAGTGGAATGAGGAAGGGCTGCCAAAATTTCACCGGCACCTTGTTCCAGCAGGTGCTCGGCTGCCTGGATGCCTGCCTGTTCATACTGCTCAGCGGGGAAGGTCTGTACAGTTCTTAGAATTGAGCTTGCATCTGGCTGGCCTACAAGGCCACGCAGGTGAACCTGTTCACCCTCCAGTTCGGCAAAACTCGCAATTGGTACCTGACAACCACCATTCAGGGTGCGGTTCATTGCCCGCTCTGCCAGAACACACTTGGCTGTCTGCTCATGATGCAGAGGTTTGATCAGGTTGATGATTTCCTCATCACCGGTGCAGCACTCAATGCCAACAGCGCCCTGGCCACCGGCGGGAAGGCTGACATCTGTTTCCAGGAACTGGCGAATTCGATCTTGGAACTCCAGACGAATAAGGCCGGCTGCAGCCAGAATAATTGCGTCATACTGACCATCGTCCAGCTTTGCCAGGCGGGTGTTTACGTTGCCCCGCAGGAAATTAATGGTCAGGTCTGGACGGTGTTCCAGTATCTGGCACTGGCGGCGGAGACTTGAGGTTCCTACAACAGCACCTTGTGGCAGCTCATCGAGGGATGCGTAGGTGTTGGAAACAAAAGCATCGCGAGGGTCTTCACGCTCACAGATCACTTCCAGACCAAGCCCTTCGGGAAAGCTCATAGGAACATCTTTCATGGAGTGAACGGCAATATCGGCACGATCTTCCAGCAGAGCATGTTCCAGCTCTTTAACAAACAGACCTTTGCCACCGATCTTGGCCAGAGGGGCATCAAGCAGTTTATCGCCACGGCTGACCATAGTGACCAGCTCTACAGTCAGGCCGGGGTGCAGCTCCTCAAGCTTCCCTTTTACATATTCAGCCTGCCAGAGTGCCAGTGCACTCTTACGGGTTGCGATTCGCAAAGTGCGGGGTGCCTGTTGCGTGGTGGAGTCAGCCTTTCCGGTCATCATACGTCGAACTTCGATAGGTGGTCGGGCTGCTTATAATACGGCAGTTTGACTTGAATTTAACTGTTATCGAGTTCTATCGCATCATAAAGCCGTTCCAGAAAGTCAGGAATCGCTGAAACAACCCTGTTCCAGCTGGGAATAAATGGTTTTTCCATAGGTCTTTCTAGGAACTGGGAGCCTGCATCAATAATATTTTTGGCAAACAATTCAACAGCTTGTTCTTCGCTATGCCGGTCAACCCGCAGGCCATTCATAATGCCATCGTTGTAATAGGTTTCAATGAAATCCAGAGCTATCCGGTAGTAGGTAGCTTTTATCGTTCGGAAGGCTTCCTGATTAAACTCAACACCTGTTGTGGCCAGTTTACGGAACATGGCTTTGATGATGTCTGTGCTCATTCTGGACAGGCCGGTTTCGGGATTATCTTTGGAAAGAGGCTGGTGTTTGTGGTCGTAGGTGTCGGCAATATCAACCTGGCATATCCGGCGGGTCGAGTAGTTGCGTTTCACTTCCGTCAGCATGCCGATCTCCAGCCCCCAGTCGCTGGGAATCCGGATATCGTTGAAAACATGGGCTCGCATGGAAAATTCACCAGCCAGCGGATATCGGAAGCTGTCGAGATAATCCAGATAATCGTGGACTCCAATTGTTTTTTTCAGAGCCCGGAGCAATGGTGTGACGAGGAGGCGACTGACCCGGCCATTCAGGTTCTGCCCGGCCACCCGGGCGTAATAACCTTTGCAGAAGGTATAGTTGAATGCTGGGTTGGCAACGGGGTAAAACAGCCGGGCCAGCATTTCCCTGTTATAGGTAACAATATCGCAATCATGTAGCGCAACTGCTTCAGCTTTTGCTGAAGCAAGGATATAGCCGTAGCAATACCAGACATTTCTCCCTTTGCCCGGCTGTGATGGGGCGAGCCCTTCATTTTGAAGCAGCTTATCCAGTTCGCGAAGGCGGGGGCCATCATTCCAGAGAATGCGATGATGCTGTGGCAACTTACCAAAGAACTTCCGAGCGTTTTCAAACTGTTGTTTATCTGCTCTATCAAGTCCAACAACAATTTCAGTCAGATAAGGTACTTCACAGAGTTCATCTACAATATTGCCAAGTGCCGGGCCCTCAAGCTCAGAATAGAGTGATGGCAAAACCAGTGACATGGGCCGCAGGCGGGAGAAAGTGACAAGTTCCTGTTCCAGTTCCTGCAGACTCCTTGTGCGCAGGTTGTGCAGGTTGGTGATAACACCGTTCTGATAGAAGTCGCCCATCGTTTTCTCCTTGTATTTATCAACCCACAAACTGCCATCTGCATAAGATTGTTATCGCTATTAATGTCAGAGTTATGACAGAAGTGCTGGCAGCATAGTCTCAGAAAGTGCAAAAGACAGGCCGGGTTTTTAAAAACGGAGAAACATTACAGGATAAATGACTGAAACATTCTGGAACTGGTTACAACAGCTCATGCACCAGATTGATCACCGATCTATTCCAGCCTGCAGGGCCGGGTGCATCTGTTATGGAAATATTCTCAATATTGCTCGTATCTGGTGCATTGCCATGCATTGGGCGCACCAAAATCGGGTGGTCAACTTTGTTCAGCATGGGAAGATCGTTAATGCCGTCTCCCAGTCCGATGGTAATGAAATGGTGATCAGGAAACTCGGCATGGAAATAATCAGCCAGCCAGTGAACGGCCAACCCTTTATCTCCAACGCTGAAGACATGGTAAAAACGTCCACCAACTGTTAGCTGCATATTTCGTGCTGCCAGCAATCGTTTGAATGTTTCCAGATTTTCATCTGTATCAGCCCAGACAATGGGTTCGCTGCAGTCCCTGTCTTTGGCCATAACGGCTTCATCAGCTGAAAGCCCCGTCAGGTGTGCGACTTCTTTAGCAGCCATGTCACCAAAGCCAGTAAACTCAAAACCGTACTCTGCACGAATGCTGGCCAGCACCTGCCGTATCTGGGTATAGAGCAGCCCGAAGAAAGTGGTATGAACTGTCTTTTTCTTTTCCCCCTGAAAGTATCCGTCGGGTACGGAAAGGCAACTGCCGTTTTCCGTAGCAAAAGGATGGTTATTGTGGAGTTTTCGGCGAAGTTTGATGGTCTCTGACCGGGTTTTGCTGGTATTGAAAATCAGTGGGATATTGTTTTCTTCAAGAAGTGCCAGAGCTTCTGATGCAGGCTCAGTACTGTAGCTGTTGTGATCCAGAAGTGTTCCATCAAGGTCTGTAAAAACCAGCAGTCTGTTTTTATTCATAGCTGTTTCACCCATGGCGGTTTGACCCACTCTGATAGAAGCGTTGATTTCTATCTACCATGCCAGGAGCCTGTTTAGCCATGCAGTCAGTTTAACTCGACTCAACTGGGGAGATGGGGAGAGTTATTGACTTAAGAGCACAGACTCTTGAATCCGAACAAATAAAGAACACACACTCATATTTTTGGCGCTGGCTGAAGGTAAATTAATAGACAAAATCACTGACTTTATCGCTGATCTTATTCAATATTGCATAATAAATCCCAGTAAAACAGTCTTTTATAATTTACGTAACCACCGTAGTATATTTGGTGAGGATTCTGTGTATGGCCTCGTTAAAGCGAAAAAAAATAATGGCTTGCCATGTTCTGTGGCTGAGAGAGGACACAGAATGAGATGGCACAAGAGTGAGTCTGCCGGGCAAGAGAGGCAGATAAACAGGGATTGCAGGGGAATGTTGAAAATCTGATTGTTGCATCCCCCAGGTCACTGTTGTAAGGGAACCAGTTCGCCCGGTATGAGTCTGCCGCTAATAACGACTAAAAACGGGTGGTGTGTATGTCCTTGTTTCATCATTATCAGAGCCGCTACGACTCCACGCAGCAGGAAGAGATGAGCCTGCAGGAATATCTGGATCTGTGTAAGGAAGATCCCCGCGCCTATGTCAATGCCGCAGAACGTATGCTGATGGCCATTGGTGAACCTGAAATGGTTGATACCTCAAGAGATCCGCGTCTAAGCCGGATCTTCTCCAACAAAGTCATTAAACGTTATTCTGCATTCCCTGAATTTTATGGCATGGAAGAAGCGATCGAACAGATTGTTTCCTATTTCCGTCATGCCTCCCAGGGACTGGAAGAAAAGAAACAAATTCTCTATCTGCTTGGACCTGTCGGTGGTGGTAAGTCCTCCCTGGCCGAGCGTCTCAAGCAGTTAATGGAAAAAGTTCCCTTCTATGCCATCAAGGGTTCCCCTGTGTTTGAATCACCACTGGGCCTGTTTGATGACACTGAAGACGGAGCCATCCTCACTGAGGAGTACGGGATTCCGCGTCGCTATCTGCGTCACATTATGTCCCCGTGGGCGGTGAAGCGCCTGCACGAGTATGGAGGTGACATCTCCAAGTTCCGCGTTGTGAAACTCTACCCGAGTATTCTCAACCAAACCGCTATAGCCAAAACGGAGCCCGGTGATGAAAACAACCAGGATATTTCCAGCCTCGTTGGTAAAGTCGATATCAGACAGCTGGAAGAATTTTCTCAAGACGATCCAGATGCCTACAGCTTCTCAGGAGCCCTGTGTCGTGCCAATCAGGGCCTCATGGAATTCGTCGAAATGTTCAAGGCACCCATCAAGGTACTACACCCGTTACTGACGGCAACACAGGAAGGTAACTACAACAGTACGGAAGGTCTGGGCGCGATTCCTTATGAAGGTATTCTGCTGGCTCACTCCAACGAATCCGAGTGGCAGGCCTTCCGCAACAACAAGACCAACGAAGCCTTCATTGACCGTGTGAATATCGTCAAGGTGCCTTATTGCACACGTGTCAGTGAAGAAGTTCATATTTATGAGAAGCTGCTTGAGCACAGCTCTCTGAAACATGCGCCCTGTGCACCGGATACTCTGACCATGCTGGCGCAGTTCACCACTCTGTCCCGTATCAAAGAACCGGATAACTCCAACTCCTTCTCCAAGATGCGGATATATGACGGTGAAAACCTGAAAGATACCGATCCACACGCCAAGTCTCTGCAGGAGTACAAGGACGCTGCAGGTGTTGATGAAGGTATGGAAGGTCTTTCCACCCGTTTCGCCTTCAAGACGCTGTCCAAGGTCTTTAACTTTGATCCGTCTGAGGTCGCTGCCAACCCTGTGCACCTGCTCTACGTGCTTGAGCGTGAGATTGAACAGCAGCAGTTCCCGCAGGAAACCCATGATCGCTATATGCGTTATATCAAGGAGTATCTGGCTCCGAAGTATGTGGAGTTCTTGGGTAAAGAGATTCAGACCGCTTATCTGGAGTCTTACTCTGAATACGGTCAGAACATCTTTGACCGCTATATCACCTATGCCGATTTCTGGATTCAGGACCAGGAATTCCGTGATCCGGATACCGGTCATATTCTCGATCGTCCAACCCTGAACGAAGAGCTGGAAAAAATTGAGAAGCCTGCCGGCATTGCCAACCCGAAGGATTTCCGTAACGAAGTCGTGAACTTTGTGCTGCGGGCCCGGGCCAACAATGAAGGCAATAATCCCAAGTGGCTCAGCTACGAAAAGATGCGTTCAGTGATTGAGAAGAAGATGTTCTCCAACACTGAAGATCTGCTGCCTGTTATCAGCTTCAACACCAAGTCCAGCAAGGAAGAGAAGAAGAAGCATCACGACTTTGTTGAGCGGATGATGAAGCATGGTTATACCGAGAAGCAGGTACGCCTGTTATGTGAGTGGTACATCCGGGTGCGTAAGTCCCAGTGATGTGTGAAGTGACAGGCCCGGTGAACGCTGGGCCTGTAGACCTGAGAGCACAAAGCTGGAGGCGTTTATGAGCAACATAATCATAGACCGCCGTCGTAACAGTAAGGGCAAGAGTACGGTGAATCGCGAGCGCTTTATGCGCCGCTATCGTAATCATATCCGCAAAGCTGTAAACGATGCGGTCAACAGCAGAAGCATCACCGATACGGACAGCGGTGAAGAGATCAGCATAAATAAAAAGAACCTGTCCGAACCCTTTTTTCATCACGGCCAGGGTGGCAAGCGCGAGCAGACCCATCCAGGCAACAAAGAGTTTATAACCGGAGACCGTTTTAAACGCCCGAAAGGTGGCGGAGGCGGTGGTGGCGCTGGAGATGGCGATGCGTCCGACAGCGGTGAAGGTATGGATGACTTTGTTTTCCAGATCGATCGTGATGAGTTCCTGGAATTCCTGTTCGATGACCTTGAACTGCCTAACATGGTGCGCAAGGAACTGAAGGACAGTACCGAGTTTTCATGGCGTCGTGGCGGTTTTACCAATGTTGGTTCACCGGACCGGATTAATGTTATCCGTTCCCTGCGTGGTGCCCATGCCCGGCGAATTGCCCTTTCCGGCAAGGATCGTAAAGAGATTCGTACACTGAAAAGAGAGCTGCGGGAGATGGAAGTCAGCCCTGATGAGACTGATAAGGATCGGGCTGCCGAGATTCAGCTGCGTATCAAAGAGTTGAACGAGAAAATCAAACGTCTGCCGTTTATCGATGACTTTGATCTCAAGTTCAACAATATGATCAAGGTTCCCATTCCTTCCAGCAAGGCTGTGATGTTCTGTGTGATGGACGTTTCCGGTTCAATGACCCGGGATATCAAGGATATGGCTAAGCGCTTTTTCTTCTTGCTCTATATGTTCCTGCAGCGGAATTACAAGCAGGTCGATGTGGTATTTATCCGCCATCATGCTGAAGCCAAGGAATGTGATGAGCATGACTTCTTCTATGCCCGGGAGACCGGTGGCACAGTGGTTTCGTCTGCTCTGACGCTGACCCGCGATATTATGCAGGATCGCTACAACCCCAAGGATTACAACATCTATGTGGCTCAGGCTTCGGATGGTGATAACTGGGAAGCAGATTCACCCAAGTGCTCCAAGGTGATCAGTGAAGATCTGATGCCTCTGCTCAGCTATTACGCCTATGTCGAAATTACTGACCGTCATCACCAAAATCTGTGGCACGAATACAAGAAGCTGGAGAAAGATCACCCTGACTACTTTGCCATGGCGCATATACGCTCCCCGGCGGATATATACCCGGTATTCCGGGAACTGTTCGAGAAGCGGGAGGTGACCGCATGAGCAAGAAAAAGAATACGAAACAGGATGCTCAGCCACTGTTCACCGGTTCAGAATGGAATTTTGAGCTGATTGAAACCGTTGGTCAGGAAATCGCCAAAATTGCTGATGAGTTTGGTCTGGATACTTATCCTAACCAGATTGAAGTGATCTGTTCAGAGCAGATGCTGGATGCTTATGCTTCAGTGGGTATGCCGCTGATGTATAACCACTGGTCTTACGGCAAACATTTCCTTTCTAACCAGGCGAATTACCAGCGTGGCCGGATGGGACTGGCCTATGAGATCGTAATCAACTCCAACCCCTGTATCTCTTACCTGATGGAAGAGAATTCCATGACCATGCAGACACTGGTTATCGCCCATGCCTGCTACGGCCATAACTCTTTCTTTAAGGGCAATTATCTGTTCAGGGAATGGACGGATGCAGACTCAATCATTGACTACCTGCTCTTTGCCAAGAACTACATTGCCAAGTGTGAAGAGATGCATGGTGTTGATGCGGTAGAAGAGGTGCTGGATGCCTGCCACGCTCTGCAAAGCCAGGGTGTGAACCGTTATAAACGTCCCAAGCCGCTTTCTGCCAATGAGGAGAAACATCGCCAGAAAGACCGAGAGGAATATATCCAGCGGACGATTAACGATATCTGGACCACGATTCCCCAGAAATTCCGCAAGAAAGAAGAGCATGAGGAACACTTCCCGAAAGATCCGGAAGAGAACCTGCTCTATTTCATAGAGAAGCATGCACCTCTGCTGGAAACCTGGCAGCGTGAGCTGATTCGCATCGTTCGCAAGATGGGGCAGTACTTCTATCCCCAGAAGCAGACCAAGGTGATGAACGAAGGCTGGGCAACCTTCTGGCATTACACCCTGATGACTGAGCTGCATGATCGCGGCAAGATCACTGATGGTTCCATGCTGGAATTCCTGCAGTCCCACACCAATGTTGTGTATCAGCCGGAGTTTGATGATCAAAGGTACAGCGGTATTAATCCATACACTCTGGGCTTCAATATCTTTATGGATATCAAGCGTATCTGCCTTGATCCGACGGATGAAGACCGTGAGTGGTTCCCGGATATTGCCGGTCAGGACTGGGTGAAAGTACTGGATTACGCCATGCGTAACTTCAAGGATGAGAGCTTTATCCTGCAGTATCTGTCGCCCAAGGTGATGCGGGATATGCGCTTCTTCACCATTCGTGATGATGATACCAATCCTTACCTGGAAGTATCAGCTATTCATAATGATGAAGGTTACCGGCAGCTGCGTCAGAACCTGGCGGCTCAGTACAACCTTGGAAATCTGGAACCCAATATCCAGGTTTATAACGTGGATGTCCGTGGCGACCGTTCAATCACCCTGCGGCATTATATGCACGAACGCTGTCCACTGGATGAACAGAGTACCAATGAGATCCTGGGTCATATCAAAAACCTTTGGGGGTTTGATGTGAAACTGGAGTCGTTCGATGGTGAAGAAACCATCGCAACCTACCCGCCATCCGCTAAGGATGGAGATAATAAGGCTGCTTAACAGCCATTCTTTCTCTCTTGTGTTTGACCGAACTTTTGTTCGGTCTTTTTTTAGGTTCTGTTGACGTAAGTTTGTACATTCAGCGTCAGCGAGGCTTTTCAGATCTAGACGCAGACGTGAAGGAAGACTGGTTGTCTTTCGAACGGCTGTAACGACGAGCTGGAAAGCCTCGCTGACGCCCTTCGGGTGGCCCAGAAAGTCGCCACTCCCTACGTCAGGCTTGCTTGATGTAGAACCACTACACCTTCGCAAGCCTTTCTTGTGATTAGCGGCTTTCTGAGCCACTGAATCGTACAAACTTACGTCAACAGAACCTAGTTGGCTATCAGCGAGAAGTTCCCTGAATCACCCGGCGCACTGATGAAACATGCCGACGGCTGACTGTGACCGGCTCATTCAGACCTTTAATGTTTAACACATAAAAACCATCATCACTCTGGCTCATGCTCTCAATGGCTTTCCGGGCCACTAGAGCGTTCCTGTGTATGCGGACAAAACTATCGCCGAGCCTTTCCTGCAGGCTTTTCAGAGGCTCATCAATTAGAACTTCACCTTTTGGGTAGCTGACGGTGACATACTTCTGGTCAGCCTGAAACAGAGTGATATCGCTGGCAGGAATCAGCTCAACTCCCTGGCGGGTTCGGGCTACAACATGTTCTTCATTACTGTGATTTCTGGCATTGAGTGCCGTGATCTGTGATTGCGTCAAACGTTGAGCCTGTTTCAGGGATTTAGCCAGTTCAGACTGACGAATGGGCTTCAGCAGGTAACCAACAGCCTGCGCTTTAAAGGCATCCAAAGCATGCTGATTGTAGGCCGTGCAGAAAATGACAGCCGGAGGTGTTTCCATATCGGCAATTTTCTGGGCACAGGTCAGGCCATCCATTCCCGGCATCTGGATATCCAGTAAGACAATATCAGGCTGATTTTTTTCGATCAGCTCCAGAGCCTGAGTGCCATTGGCGGCTGTGTCTTCAACAGTTTCAATGCCTCCAGTTTTATCCAGCATGGTTTTGAGCCTTTCCCGGGCGAGTGGCTCATCATCACAAATCAGCACTTTTATCGTGAAAGTGTCTTCTTCCCCGGAGGATGACGGAGACACTTTCTTTTGCTCATGGCTGTTTATACTCATAGCTGTCAGGATGCTCTCCTGATGGATTGCACCATCTCGGTTTGTTGAATTGGAATTGTTATGCGGGATTCGTACCAGCTACGGTCTTCAATTTCATAAGTTCTGCTTACCAGTTTCGCCTTGTCATCAAAGAGAGCCTGAAGCCTGTCAGATATATTGATCAGCGCGATTTGGTTATTGTTCTCAGGTTTGTTTTGTATTCCTGGCAGGGTGTTACTGACTGAGAGATTGAGGTTTTCTGCTTCAGTGACAGAAATAATAATTTCACCATTCTCAGAGTCTGGTTGAATACCGTGAACAATGGCGTTTTCCAGAAGAGGCTGCAGGCAAAGGCGTGGAATTTGGGTCTGAGGTGAAAGTTCTCCAACTGCCCAGGTGACTTTAAGTCGATCACCAAACCTCAGGGACTCAATTCCCAGGTACTGACGGGCAAGCGCTATTTCATCCCCGATGGAAATCAGAATTGAGGCATCATCAAGGCTGGCGCGAAACAGATCAGACAAATCCTCAACAGCCTGTTCAGCCTGTTCCGGTTTGCTGGAAATCAGGCTGGCGATTGTATTCATGCTGTTGAATAAAAAGTGCGGCTGAATACGGGATTGAAGTGACTGGATACGCGCAGTCAGTTCAGACTGCTTCTGTCTAAGCAGTTCCTTTTGCAAATAGAAATAGCGCAGAACCAGAGAGCTGATAATCAGCGCAATAATATTATTGCGAATCAGTAACTCATTCTGCTCCTGCCACACAAAAGACATGTTGGTTATCAGAAAAACAGCCAGAAGTGTAAAAGCAGAAGTTACTGTCAGGCAAACCAGCAGACAGATAGCAGTTGTGAACGAAGGAGATAAAGATACCATTGATGGTCTGATTGCGCAGAGCAGGCCTGCTGATAACAACACGACCCACTGGATAAAAAGGGATGTCAGGGCTAGTTGTGTCCAGCTGAAAGCACCGGATCCAGCCAGTTCCAGAACAATAGCCAGAAGTTCCGCAGCAATAACCAGCAAAAAAACAGCTTTGGGCGTACAGAAGTCTGGGAGGTAAAAGTTATCGTCCGTGATTGGATTTACACTCATCAGATATTAGTAATATTTATCTTGTAGCAATATTTATAACCCCATTCTGCAAGCGAATGGAAGGTGTGAAGGGTATAATGGCTCGAAACAGTGATAATCATAGAGCCATACAGAATGACAGAAGAAAAGAAGGCTAATCAGCAGTGGGGCGGACGTTTTAGTGAAGCTGTTGATGAATTTGTAGCTCGTTTCACAGCCTCAATTGATTTTGATAAACGCCTTTATCGTCATGATATTCAGGGCTCGATGGCTCATGCCCGAATGCTGCATAAAGCGGATATTCTTACTGAAGAAGAGCTGGGCAGCATTCTGAATGGCCTGCAGGATATCAAGGAAGAGATTGAGCGGGGAGAGTTTGAATGGTCAGTTGCTTTGGAAGATATTCATATGAATATCGAAGCGCGACTGACAGAGAAGATTGGCATTGCCGGCAAAAAGCTCCATACCGGGCGCTCCAGAAATGACCAGGTAGCGACTGATATTCGTTTATGGCTGCGGGATGAGATTGATCATATTCTTGCTGAACTGGAACGTTTGCAGGATGGACTGACAGAGCTCTCGGTTAAAGAAAACAAGACCATAATGCCAGGCTTTACCCATCTTCAGGTCGCCCAGCCAATTACCTTCGGGCACCATCTCAGGGCATGGCGGGAAATGTTGGTGCGTGACCACAGCCGAATGGTTGACTGCCGGAAACGCATGAACCAGTGCCCTCTTGGTGCTGCAGCTTTGGCAGGAACAACTTACCCGATTGATCGTAACTATACGGCCGAGCAGCTTGGCTTTGATGCGCCAACTGCAAACTCTCTGGATTCCGTAAGTGACCGAGATTTCGCGATAGAGTTCTGCTCAGCCAGTGCGCTGATTCTGACCCACCTTTCCAGAATGTCAGAAGAACTGGTGCTGTGGACTTCCCAGCAGTTTGACTTTATCGAACTACCAGACCGCTTCTGCACCGGTTCCTCCATAATGCCGCAGAAGAAAAACCCGGATGTTCCTGAGCTGGTGCGGGGCAAAACCGGGCGGGTGAATGGTCATCTGATCGGTCTGCTGACCCTGATGAAAAGCCAGCCTCTGGCCTACAACAAAGACAATCAGGAAGACAAAGAACCACTGTTTGATACGGTGGATACGGTGAAAGATTGTCTGCGTGCTTTTGCCGATATGGTTCCCCATATCAAATCAAAGTCAGAGAATATGCGGGCGGCAGCCAAGACAGGCTTTGCTACCGCAACAGATCTGGCGGATTATCTGGTGAAGAAGGGACTACCGTTCCGTGAAGCCCACGAAGTAGTTGGCAAGGCTGTTGCGTATGGGCTGGATTGTGGAAAAGATCTGTCAGAGATGACAATCGAAGAGCTGCAACAATTTGGTGCAGTGGAAGAAGATGTGTTGGAAGCGCTTTCTTTAGAAAGTTGTGTGGAGGCTCGTAATCATATTGGAGGAGCTGGAGAGGGTTAATTTCTCTCCGTGTTGGTTACTTTATCTCAGAGACAATAAAAACCTCATTCTGCTTAACTGCTTTGTGCAGATATGGTTCTGATCCATATCTCCAGAAACGTCTGCGTATCAGCAGCCCCTGTAGAAGGCTTCGGAGCTGCTTTTTCAGTACCCACTTATCTTTTAGATCATGCATCATTCTTAAGCTGAATACTTTTCGTTTCTGCAGGTCTATATCTGACTGGCAGGAATAAACCCGCACAGAATGGCCTGAAAAATCTGGAGGAAGTGAGGCTGCGGAATGAGCCGGACCAAACGGGAACATATCTGTAGTGTGGTAATGGTTGGCGTAGAATAATTCGTACTGAGGCTCGATTGATGATTTTGCTATGGCTTCCTTCATAGCTATAGTGCTGTAAATATGATCATCATGGGCATCCATGTCAGGGTTTGGCATGACGATGACTTTGGGTTGAATATTGCCCAGTAGTTCAACCAAGTCCTGAATCAGGTTATCCCACGTAGGCCTTCCATCGCTGTCTGAAAGCAGATTTTGAGAGTTGAACTCACGAAATATCCGGGTATCAGTGATTTTTGCCGAAAGGGACGCAAACTCCTTGTCAGGTTGCTGCTTCATATCTTTCAACCGTTTGCAGAAATACCCAAGCTGGATACATCGTTCCTGTGGCACACCTCCCAATAAGGGAATAGCTATGCTGTCCATGGATCGGAGACGTCCTTTCAGGACAGAAGCTTGTTCTGGCTGATGGTAGACATGGGAGAAGTCGTCCATCTCAACTTCTCCAGCAGTCAAAGTAACGATATGGACATCATCAGACTGACTGTACAGGCCAAATGATGATAGCTCTGCATCATCTGCATGAGGAGCAATAATCAGGATTCGTTTCTGACTGAAATTTGGGTTACAGAAGCCATGTATAGTTCCTGTACCTGAAAGAGAGCAATGCTTCCCGGTAATATGAACAAGCTGCCCGCTGTTTAATTCTTCAGCAAAATCAGACAGGTTAATGTAACGGATACCTGCCCCTCCGCGTTCAAAATACTGCTTATGCTGCTTGCTGCCGCAGCACACAGTGACTGCTGGATCAAATATCTGGCCAGCAATGCTGGTAGCTTTTATCTTTTGTGCAAGAATCCAGGTATCGAATCTGCTGCTTGAGGTATTGCATGTATCCAGCTTCAGGGTAATGCCCTCTCGGAGGTCAACCTGCAACTGGAAGTCACTGTTCAGGATGTAGAGGTAATCCTGTTTGGGGTCGTAAAAGATATGATCGGACCACAAAACTTCATGGGATATCCATACCATCAGAAGAAACAAACCAGTCTGCCACCAAAACCCATACCCAACCCCGATACAGCAAATGATAAGGACGATAACGACTTTAATTTGGTTGAAGCGTTTCTTTTTTATCATGGAAATGCCCACTGCATTTTCATTTTTCGGGGGGGCATTTCCCGCTCATGGCTGTTTGTAAGCCAGGGACTCTCGCTGGTCTTCATTATTTTAACTGCCAATTATTTTTATTATTGTGTGGCTTGATCGTTAAGTCTTGTAGACAGGTGAACGATAACACCATCGATCTTTATACTCTTTATCTGACTTTCCAAAAGAAAAGCGCAGGTATTTATTCTGGCTTATAGCATAATCTTCCAGCTGACTGGTGTGAAGATAGCTGAGTACACTGCCTGGGCTGTATTTATTGAAACCTGGATCGACACCACCATTAATATATTCGACTGATACCCATTCAGGGGATTCAGCCTTGAGCAGTAGTTGTATTGCTGCTGGAGTATTGTTAATGGTCACAATGTGTCCAACGAGGTGATCTCGTATGGACTCCAGGACGAGATGTAAATTTTCTGCTCCTTTTATATCAAAGCCCCACCTAGCCCTGAACAGGTGAATGTAGGTTTGGCAGAAGTCCCCGGTGCTGAGCTCTGATACGGGAATAATCTTTCCACCATGTTCTTGCAGCAGTCGCAGTTCACGGCGCTTATTGTATTTAAATTTTTTGGATAGTCCGTTTTCACCTGGCTTGTACGAACGTGCCAGGCAGATAGACTTTGATGAACTGGGCTTAAGGCTGTGAACCCTGCCGTGGTGAACATGGGAGAGGAAATCGCCTTGAAAAGGAATTGCGCCAGTCCAGTTCTTCTCAAGTGGCAGCATAACCTCCGGGTTCCCAAAATCTATTATCCTGTTTTTTCCGGCCTTCCTCAGGGCTTTTTTGCTCCCGGCTATGTATGAGCCCCAAATGGGAATCGCGGCAACAAGTTTTCCATTCTGATGCTGAGCCAGATAGCGTAAAGGCATGTTTGTAATGTCAGAGATTTTTTTAATTATATGGGGGTGGGTTATTACGCTTCCACCATAAGAAGCATAAGCTTTACTGTATTCGCTGGCATCAATGTCATGCCAGCTTCTTTTCCGCCAGGCTCGGAGAATATTCACAGCTTTTTTATTCGTGTTTAAAAAGCGCCTGTCGTTCAGACAAGCGCTTGTCGTCGTTAGATGTGTTCGGGAAACTCGTCTTTCACAACCAGAATATCTTCCATAATCAGGTACTGAAGATCAGAACCAAAGAACATATTCAGTGCATCTGTCGGTGTACAGACAATGGGTTCGCCGCGCCTGTTGAGTGAGGTGTTGAGAACTACGCCATTACCGGTCAACTTTTCCATCTCTTCCATCAGGGTATAGTAGCGGTCATTCAACCCTGGCTTCAGAGCCTGGGCCCGAGAGGTGCCATCTTCATGAACAACCTCCGGCACACGCGTTTTCCACTCTTCATTCACTTCAAAAGTGAATGTCATAAAGGGTGCGGGGTGGTCGACCTTGAACATTTCTTTTGAAGTGCGTTCAAGCATACTTGGGCAGAAGGGACGCCACCGCTCACGGAATTTGATTTGCTCATTGATTCGGTCAGCAACACCCTTAAAACTTGGGCAGCCCACAATACTACGCCCGCCTAAAGCTCTTGGGCCGAACTCCATTCGTCCCTGGAACCAGGCTACAGGATTACCATCATTGAGCACTTTGGCAATGTTCTGGGGAACGTCAGATATCTGCTTGAATTTAGGTTTTTCGCTGTGGCTTTCACAGGCTTGAATAACCTGTTCATTGGTAAATGATGGGCCGAGGTAAACATGATCCATCTTTTCTACTTTCTGGCCACGCATCTCGGAGACATAAGATGCTGCACCGATAGCTGTACCCGCATCACTGGCGGCAGGTTGGACGAACAGCTGTTTGACGTCTGGCCGGGCAATAATCTTTTGATTCAGTTTAACGTTTAAGGCGCCACCACCGGCAAAAGCGATATGACCTGTTTCCCTGATGATGTCTCCAAGGTAATGATCCATCAGCCCCAGAACCACTTCCTCATACAGTGCCTGCATCGAAGCGGCGTAGTGAATATAGGGATCATCAGCAGCATCGTCTTTACGGCGAGGTCCCAGCCATTTAATCAGTTCAGGAGTGAAGTAGTAACCTTTGCCATCCTCTTTATAACGTCTCAAACCAATGACGTTAGCGAGCTTTGTGTTGATACGGAAATCACTACCGTCAAAATCAATCAGACGGCTTAAGTCGTATTTGTCAGGATCACCATATGGTGCCATTCCCATGACTTTGTACTCGCCATCGAGCATATCGAAGCCAAGGTATTCCGTGATAGCTCCGTACAGGCCGCCTAAAGAGTCAGGGTCGTAAAACTCTTTGATCTTATGAATCTTGCCGTTTTCACCATAACCAAAGAATGTGGTGGCATACTCCCCTTTACCATCAACCCCCATAATGGCGGTCTTTTCTTTGAAGCCGCTTAGATGATAGGCGCTTGAAGCGTGAGCCAGATGGTGTTCAACGGGTTCAAACTCATACTGCCCTTCCTGGAATCCAAGATCAGCCAGCATGGCACGAATATTATTGGCATAACGATGGTAACGACGATTGCCGTTAAATAAGGCATCCAGAGATCTGTCCGGCGCATACCAGTAACGCTTGGCATAATGCCAGCGTGCAGGTGAAGAGAGGCTGATTGGTGCCATTGGGATGGCAACGATATCAACATCAGCTGGTTTAATACCTGCCTGATGCAAGACAAACCGGGTAGCTTCCAGAGGCATTTTACCCTTGGCGTGCTTATCGCGGATCAGGCGCTCTTCTTCAACGGCGGCTACCAGTTTTCCATCAATATAAAGGGCGGCAGACGGATCGTGGCTTATCGCTCCGGAAAGGCCAAGTATGATCATGGCTACAACAATTCCCGCTTATTATCAGCCATGAAAGCACGGTTCCCTGGGGGAATAACTTTTGGTTCATGGCTGTTTATTTGTTATATACGGCTCAAAGAGCTGTTGTACTTCGGGATATCCTTCCCAGTTTCTAATGAAACGCTTCCTGTCGATTTCTGCAGCCCGTCGAAATTTTGTCTGACTCTTGTAAGACTTCATTGCATCAAGGTCAATCAGCATGGGCTGGTTGTCAGCCAAGAGTATATTAGTTGCTTTTAAATCACCATGAAAAACAAGAGAACGCCTTAAATTTTCCAGCATCTCAGTGACTTTCCGGGCAACGGCGGGTGCATCCGGGTTTGTATGGTTTTCAGAAAACCAGCTAATGGCTTGTTGACCTGTCACAAAGCTATTGATGACATAACTGCACCGTACAACAGGCCCAAAGCGTTCTTCAATCATGGCTATTGGGCGGGGAGTGGCAATTCCAATCATCTCCAGTAACAGACTGTTCAGCCAGCTGATACGTGCCCGGGATTTTGTCAAGCACCGCAGGTATTTATGCAGAAAACCCTTTTTGCTTTTATAGCGCTTGACCAGAACCTGTTGACCGTTATCAAGGGTAACAATAGTGACAGTATTCGTTCTGCCCCGCTTGATGATCTTGCTTTGGCTAATGACTTGTTCCGGATTTTGAATTAAAGGTTGTAATGCTTCTGTATCAAATTCACGATCAATAGATACAAAACGATTCCAGCTTTTATCTACACGGAAGCGAGTACAATTGCGCAGGCCTTTCATAATGAATTTTTCCCGCCACTTGCGTTGTATTTGTATTAAATCGGTAAACTCTTCAATGGAGAGTTGCTGGGTGTATTCAGTGGCTTCTTTGCTGTAGGCCAGCCAGACATCCCCAAGGAAGCGATCAAACCTTGGGTAAAGCACTGCTTGAAAAAGAGCCAGATTTTCAAGAGCCGCTTTCGCCTGAAGGGGAGTGCTACCGATTTTGGCTCCGCCACCATCAATCATAAACAGCTGGTTGTTATGAAGAAGCAGGTTATCAAGATGGATATCTGTCTGCTCGACACCGGCTTTGTGCATTGTGGCAATGATGACGGCTATCCTGGTAAGCCATTGCCTGCGTTCGCTATCTTCTATATTACTGTTCCAGATGGCCTCAAAGCTGATGGCGGGGTCAAGGCAGGCAGTCACTACAACAGCAAAGTTTTGGTCATGGCTGTGATCAACCAACTCAGGTGTGTTGATGCCAGCTTTCTGGAAACCTTGAATTCCAGCGATTTCTCTTTGCTGGTCTCTTAAAGCGTGGGGGCCAAAAAAGTATTTGGCTATCACGTCTCGATTATTCAGTTGAGCCCTGACAACCAGTCTTTTGCCGGGAAGAAAGCGCAATGTTTGCCGACAGTTTAATGCTCCAGAAGTGCTTTCCAGAGTAAAGGGTGCCACTGGTGACTGCTTTAAGGACGACAGCTCGTCTGGGGAAATACATTTCACAGAAGCTGTTACTCTCGCTTTTCAAAAAAGGTCAAAATTTTACTGATCATAATTTTATCCAGGCAGGCGACATCCTTGAATCACATTCCAGCCTTTCGCTGCTGGCGAGTATAGAGTTTGTCGGCTTTTTTCTGCAGACCTTCCCATAGCCAGTTGAAGTCGGAAAGAGCCTGTTTAAGAGGCAAACCGGTATAGATTTTGATAAAGCGGAGGATATCCCGCTGAGTCAGGCCAATATCCAAAGCCGAAAAATAGATACCGGCAATATCTTTTTTTATCCAGCGTTTTGGTGTGGTTTCTCTTATTTGCGAGCGGTGCAGATCAATCAGATGAACATGGAAATTCTCCGGATCAATCTTTTCAATACCGTTCGGGATTTTCAGGAGAAAATGGCAAATATAATAATCCCGGTGGTTAACACCGTTGTTGTGCAGCAGGCGGCTGACATCTGCCACTTTCTCGATAAGGTTTTTCTTTAACCGAAATGGTGGAGGATTATCTGGCCAGGTTTCACAAAGGTCTTCAAGGCTGATGGTATCAATCAGATCTTCTGTGACAATAAATGACTTCTGTTTAGCCGGGTTACTTCCCTTTTTTCCATAGGCGACAGCCGTCATGGTATCAATGCCAAGAGACTCCAGCTTTTTGATAGCCAGGTACTCATTCTCAGCACCAAGAACAGGTTTACGCAGCCGGATCAGGTTATCAATAATCTCTTTCCAGCCAACACCCCGGTGGATTTTGACGAAATAGCTTTTACCGTCCTGTGCAAACTGCAGGGTCTTACGAGCTTCCAGCTGGCGGAATACTTCGCCTTCCAGCTGCTCGACTTTTTCAAAAGGGTCTTCCCCCTTCCACGCGGACTGGAAGTCCTGTCGAAGATACAGCACGTTTATAGGGTCTCCCTTTCCTGCTGTTGAGTACCTGTTTTCTTCAGGCCTACCTGTTCGATAATTTCCGCTGCCCGCTCTGGCAGACTGTAGATATCTGCAGTATCAGCAAAAGCCAGAGCATTATCCTGCCACTGCTGTTTTTGATCAGAAGCCAGCATAGTGCTGAGACGCTTGTTCAGATCTTCCTGCATAAAGGGAGAGGGAACGACATCACCAGCCTGTGCATCAGTGATGTAGTGTGCATATCCGCAGACATCAGTACACAGCACAGGCAGACCGGCTACAAGTGCTTCCAGAAGTACGGTACCGGTATTTTCGTTGTAAGCAGGGTGCATAAGAAGATCTGCACCAACCAGAAAACGTGGAATATCATCGCGGCCCGAGAAGAAGCTCACCTGCTCTGTAATACCCAGAGTTTTAGCCTGAACCTTGAACTGGCGCGGATCATCCTGACCAATAATAAACAGGCGGGTGCTTTTCCTTTGCTCAGCTGGCAGCCCCTTGATTGCCTGTAAAGCACGGTCGACGCCCTTGGTTTTAAAGCCGGAACCAACCATTAAAACCAGATTTTGATTGTCTTTCACGTCAAACTCTTTTCGAAAATTCTGACGAATACTTTCAGCATCCGCCGGACGCCTGCGATCTCTGGATATACCAGGAGGTAGCAGGTGCAGTCTTTCATCGGGTGTTTTGTAGTGCTGCTGAAAATTGACCTTTTCATTGGCAGAGATCAGAAGTGAAACTGTATCGACATCTTTACCAAAAACAGCTTTCTCATTCTGACTGAAGTGACGGTAACGACGGGTCCAGGTATACCAGCTGCTACGCAGGTTTCGGGCTTTATGTTCAAAACAGGTGTCGGCTGCGTAGTACACATCCAGCCCAGGCATTTTGTTAAAGCCGACAACAAGATCTGCCGGATTCAGTTCCAGCTGCTCCTTTACCCAGTTGTGGAACTGGTTGTTGCGGGTTGGAGCGGTAATGGTTTTCGGATAATTGGTTTTGATCTCAAAACCTTCCGGGATCTTTCCTTTCCATTCCATGGTGTAAACAGTGATGGAATGGCCAAGCTGCTGGCAGCATTTTGCGATACGGAGAAAGTCCCGCTGCAAACCACCAAAAGGAAAATACTTGTAGAGGATAAAGGCCAGGGTTAGAGGCTGTTTCATTGAAGTCATGGACTAAACACCAGCCTCCAATTGTTCCCAAACCAGCTCAGGGGTCATTGGAGCAAAAATTGCGGGATGAACATCGGGAATGCTTCCCGTTTTGTCACAATCATCCAAGGTCAGGTGTTTTTGTTGTTCACCATAGGCTCCAACCAGAACTGGGCTGGTGGGGCCATAAAGGGAAACGGCTGGAATTTCCAATGCGGCAGTTAAATGACCGAGTCCTGTATCAACAGCTACAACTTTTTCGGCTCCGGCAATAATGGAAGCAACCCCTTTCAATGGCATTTTGGGAAGAACCTGAACATTGGGGTTCCCATTTGCTATCAGCTTTGCACGCTCATGTTCTTTATCGTTACCCCAGGGCAGGCAGACAATATAACCGGCTTCAGTCGCCTTTTTAGCCAGCTGGCACCAGTAAGTGTCAGGCCAGTGTTTATCAACCCATGTTGTGCCATGAACAAACACCAGATAAGGCTCTTTCGGACGCAGCCCTTCACTGTCAGAAAACTTTTCTGCAGCCAGTTGGAAGTGACCTTTCTCTTCCGGGCAGGGGTAACCAAGAGCTTTGGCAAACAACTGACGAACACGCTCAACGGCATGCTGGCCTTTGGCTACAGCGACAGGGTTTGTATAGAACTTCGCAGCTAGAGGCTCGCGGGCTGAGTCTTTATCCAGACCATAAACCGACGCATCAAGCCCTCGGGTCAAAAGAGCGCTTTTCAGAAGTCCCTGTGCATCAATAACAAGATCATACTTTCGGGCTTTCAAATCTTTTCGAAAGTTTGCCCACTCTCCGCTTCGCCAGGTTTGAACAATATTCTTGCGCCAGCGACGAATAGCGACAGGGATAATCTTATCAACGGCAGGATGCCAGGAAGGAATTTCAGAAAAGCTTTCTTCAACAACCCAGTCGAACTTGATACTAGGAATCGCTTTTGTGGCATCGGTAATCGCCGGGAGAGTATGAATGACATCTCCCAGAGAACTGGTTTTTACTATCAACACCCGCTTTGGCAATACGTGCATCGGCTTACTGCTCATTCAAAGCCTCATCAGTATTGATATCAATTAATTTGCCATCCAGTTTATCCAGAGCATTAATAGCCAGCTCTGGTTTTAAATCATTCAGGCAGTTCAGGTGTCCAAGAGGACATTCACGCTTAAAACAGGGGCTGCAATCCAGACCCAGGCGAAGAATCTTGTGATTGTCGTTTAGCGGAGGAGTAAAACCGGGAGACGTTGATCCATAAATCACTGCGAGGTTACGCCCCAGCGCAGCAGCAATATGCATCAGACCGGAATCATTGCTGACAACAGCATCGGCACAGGAAAGCAGGTCGATAGCTTCAGCAAGACTGGTCTGTCCCGCCAGGTTATGAACAGAGCTTTTATGCTCGTCACTAATAAATCCCGCAAGAGTCTCGTTACCCGGGCGATCTTTTTCTGAACCAAACAGCCAGACTTGCCAACCCTCCTCGAGCTTTTTCTGGGCAACAGCTGCATAGTGTTTTTCTGGCCACTTTTTGGCCGGACCGAATTCAGCGCCGGGGCAGAGAGCAAGCACTGGTTTGTCACTGGTTAGCTGGAAACGGCTACGAGCTGCATCACGGTTCTCTATATTGGCTTCCATATGAGGCCGGGGAAGCTCTTCAGGAAGTGCCTGCCCCTTGGGAAAAGCCAGAGCAATAAAACGCTCAACCATCAGCGGGTAGCGCTCTTTATCAAGAGGTCGCAGGTCATTGAGCAGACCATAGCGCATCTCACCACGCCAGCCGGTGCGTTTGGGAATTTTTGCCCAGAAAGGAACCAGGGAAGACTTTAATGAGTTAGGCAGAACCATGGCTTGATCGTACTGTTCAGATATCAGGCTTTTACCCAGCTGCCTGCGGGTGCCAAGATCAAGTTTTCCGTGGCCGAGAGGCATATCCAGGCCTTTACGAACTTCCGGCATGCGTTCAAGCAGTGGTGCACTCCAGGCTGGAGCCAGCACATCAATAATTGCCTCAGGATCCTGTTGCTTGAGAGTGATGAACAGCGTCTGTGCCATCACCATATCGCCAACCCAGGAGGGGCCAATAATCAGGTACTTCACTATTCTCGTTTAGCCTTCTTTCGTTCTGCTTTCCGGGCTGATAGAGCACGCTACCGCCCGTCAGGTTAACGCTGCTTGGAGCGCCCCGGTTCAGGCGGCAACCCGATCTGCTGAATATTAAACATGCTCGCTTCTAACGAGGAATGATTCAGTAAACCGGCTTAATTCTGTTTTTGAAAATAAAATGCAAAAATTAATAAAACAGCCATGAGCGGAAAATACCGCTCCCCCCAAAGCCATGAAGACAGCTTTATGCTGACAGCGATATTTTCATGGTGAAGGAGTGGCGCAAATTATACGCCACTTTGAATATGCAGGATTGCTTTGAGTTGCTGAATTGTGTGGTTATCTGCCACACAATTGTTGCGTTTTGTACGGTAATCTTATCAATTCGGCTATCTGGCCGGAGTCAGCCACTCGGGCCATTGTTCCCGCCGTCCTTTCACCTGCTCGAAATACATGGTCTGTAGCTTTTCTGTAATCGGTCCACGCTTTCCACTGCCAATCGCCCGGCCATCGTGTTCCCGGATAGGCAGAACCTCGGCAGCAGTTCCGGTAAAGAACGCCTCTTCAGCAACATAGACTTCATCGCGGGTGATCCGCTTTTCCCGAACTTCAAGACCCAGTTCATTGGCAAAGCGAATAATGGTATCCCGGGTGATTCCCTCAAGGCAGGATGTCAGTTCAGGCGTGTAAATGATGCCATCGTCTTTGACGATAAAGATATTTTCACCGCTGCCTTCTGCAACATAACCTTCGTTATCCAGCAGGAGTGCTTCTTCGCAGCCACTGTCGAGAGCTTCTTTCAGGGCCAGCATGGAGTTGATGTAGTTGCCATTTGCCTTGGCTTTGCACATGGTGATATTGACGTGGTGACGAGTGTACGACGACGTACGGATTTTAATGCCCAGCTCTTTGGCTTCCGGGGACATATAGGAAGGCCATTCCCAGGCAGCAACGATACAGTGTGTTTTCAGATTTTCGGCACGCAGGCCCATTCCTTCTGAGCCATAGAAGCACATTGGGCGAAGATAAGCTTCAGAAAGGTTGTTTTCCCGTACGACAGTCTTTTGCGCTTCAGAAATCACATCCTTGGTCCATGGCATTTTCATGCCAAGGATATGGGCGCTGCGGAACAGGCGATCAGTATGTTCCTGCAGGCGAAAAATGCATGGGCCACTTCTTCCCAGCTCTGGGCAGTCAGTCGCATAGGCCCGGACACCCTCAAATACACCAAGACCATAGTGTAGAGTGTGTGTCAAAACATGGGTTTTGGCTTCACGCCAGGGAACCAGTTCACCATCAAACCAGATTACGCCATCACGATCGGCGAAAGACATAGGGTGCTCCTGTCAATTCATCATTATTTTGTTCGCTAAACGGGTTCCCTTTGTCATTTGTTCGGAGGTCTATCCCGTTTCAGGACGCTTTCGGTTTTTCGCGACCTAAAAGCCTTTCAGTCGCTTGTGACAACTGGTGCAGGCCTGTGCTGGTTCAGATCATTATACATCTAGCAGCAAAGGCCTATTGCACCATATTCTGCCTGTTCTTAACAGGGGACGTTACAGGGAACATCATCCTGCATAATGTGATTCCAGAGCTGAATGACAGTCTGTCGCTGCTTATGCATTTTATCTCCCCTGATCTTGCTACTTTGATTCTGTAGTGCAGCCTTATGCAGCTTTTTGCGGTAGGACTGGTAAGCCTCATTCATGACAACAGCATCTTCATGGGAGAGAAGCCCTGCATGTTCCAGATCTTCCAATATGCGAATGTTGTCGCTCCAGCGCGTTAAAGAAGGATGATCGTGAGACCAGGCCAGTACTGCGTACTGCACCAGGAATTCGATATCGACAATACCGCCACGGTCATGTTTCAGGTGAAACTCGCCTTTTGAGTCCCAGGCTTCTTCAGATGTTCCTGCCTTGGTTGCTTTGGTTCCCAGGCTTTTTGCCATCTTTTCCCGCATTTCCCTGACTTCATCCAGCAATTTGCCCTGTTCCCGCTTATTTGAAAGGATATTGGCTCTTACTGATTCGAACTGTTGGGCCAGAGATGGGTCACCAGCAACAACCCGCGCTCTTACAAGAGCCTGATGCTCCCAGGTCCAGGCCTCTTTGTTCTGATACTTTTCAAATGCGGTCAGCGAAGACACCAGCAGCCCGGAGTTGCCAGAAGGCCGTAGCCGCATATCGACTTCATACAGCTGGCCTGAAATAGTGCTGGTGTCAAGCATATGCACAATCCGCTGACCAAGGCGGGTAAAAAACATGCTGTTTTCCAATGGCTTTTCACCAGAGGTCATCTTCCGGGAGTTACCGTTATGGATAAACACCAGATCCAGATCGGAACCAGGCCCCATTTCTATTCCGCCCAGCTTCCCGTAACCGACAATAAGGAACCCCGGAGGATTGTCGCCTTCATCAAAAGAAGGCTCGCCATGTTTGGCTGCAAGCTGCTTCCAGGCAATATCCAGAACTGCACGCAGAATAGACTCGGCTGTCCAGGTCAGGTAGTCGCTCTCCTTCATCAGAGGCATTTTTCCAGCGACCTGTGCGGCTGCGACCCGCAGCATATGAGACATCCGGAAGTAACGCAGGGATTCCATCTGGGTTTCCAGATCATCCTCCGGAATATGCGCCAGCTGCTGGCGCAGTTCATCTTCCAGCTCGTTTTTCTCAGGGGGAGAATAGAGACTGCCAAGGTTAAGGAACTCATCCAACAGTGCGGGATGGCGGGCAATCTGATCTGTGATCATTGGGCTGGCGGCACAAAGAGAAACCAGGTGTTCCAGAGCTCCGGGGTTTTCAATCAACAGGACCAGATAAGCTGTCCTGCGCAGAACGGCTTCAACAATCGTCAGAACCCTGAGTAGAGCCTGATCAGGGTTGTCCTCCCTGAGAACAGCCTGCAGCAGCCGGGGCATAAACTGATCAATGCGTTCCGTGCTTTGTCTGCGGGCTGTTTTCAGAACTTTTCCATCGCGCAAGACCAGCAGTCTCTGGTGAACATCTACCGGTGACTGAAAACCCATGCGTTCCAGAAGTGCCAGCTCTTCTTCTGACGGTAACTGGGAAGACCAGAAAGAGTCCCACTCTTCCAGATTTGAGTCTTCTTTCTGCTCAGTATCATCGTTCTCGGAAATAATGGCTTCGAAGTGTTGGCTGACTTTGTCGCGGATGACATTCAGGTGATCCAGGAAACCGGTTTCACTATCAAAGCCCATAATCCACGACAGTTTTTGCAAATCGTCTTCTGAAGATGGCAGTGTCTGTGTCTGACGGTCAGCAACGGCTTGAAGAGCATGTTCAAGATTACGGAGGAACTCATTGGCTTCACGCAAATCCTGACAAATCTGAGATGGCAGGTATTGAGAGGATCCAAGGTGCTCTAGCACTTCCAGCAAAGGTCTCTTTTGCAAAGAGCGATCCCGTCCTCCATGAATCAACTGGAAGCTTTGCACAACAAACTCAATTTCCCGGATACCGCCATGGCCGAGCTTGATATTGTTCTGCAGGCTGCGTCTGGCAACTTCCCGCTGGATCATCCGCTTCATATCGCGCAGTGCGGAGATAGCACCGAAGTCGATATAGCGCCGGTAAACAAAGGGGCGCAGCATATCCATCAATTCCTGGCCGTCTGCCTTGTCCCCGGTAATAACCCGGGCCTTGATCATGGCGTAACGTTCCCAGTCCCGACCCTGGTCCTGATAATACTGCTCCATGGCGGAGAAACTGAGAGCCAGTGCCCCGCTCTGCCCGTAAGGGCGCAGACGCATATCGACTCGGAATACAAATCCGTCCACAGTCTGGGAATCAAGAACCTTTATCAGCCGCTGACCCAGACGAATAAAAAATTCCTGGTTGGTCAGGGTTCTTGGGGCACCCTGGGTTTCCCCTTTGCTGGGGTAACAGAAGATCAGGTCAATATCTGATGACAGGTTGAGCTCTCTGGCACCCAGCTTGCCCATGCCCAGTACAGTGATATGTTGCTGGCGAAGAGGGCCACCATCTTCTGATCCCATGGGGGTGCCGATGGTTTTGCAGCAATCTTCATAAAGCCAGTCGCAGGCCTGTTTGATGCAGCTGTCAGCCAGAGATGTTACATCTGTCGTGGTTTCCGTCATGGGTACCAAGCGGTTGAGATCACGAAAAATTGTCCGCATCTGCTGCTTCCGTCTAAACTGGCGAAGCAGACTCATCAGCATTTCTTCAGAGTCACACCCATCCAGAAGCTGCGTTAACTCATGATCCAGCTCATTTTCCTCAAAGCTTTTATAGAGAGCGCCGCTACCAATTAATGAGAGGAGAACTTCCGGCTTTGTCTGACATAAATCCCATACATAGTCACTGCCAACCCAACACCGTTGAATCTGTTCCCAAGTGTCGGGTGTTAGCGCCATAAAAGTAGATTTCTCATCATCTGAGAGCTTTTCGAGGAATATCTGGTGTCGCTGGCTGGCAAGTTTCTGGATGAGTTCAGGCTTGGCGGCTGTCATGGTGCCCTCTGGAATCGTTCTTACTTATGGCTGGGCCGGGGAGCCTGCCGGACAGGCTCTAAGAGTGCCAGTGTACCGGAAATGACAGCATTTGGTGATGGTGAAAAAGTGGAGCAAAAATCACAAATGTAGAAAAGTTACAGAATTTGTTGAATTTGGTGTTGCGCGAGCTGTTATTTATGTAGGAAAATTACATACATAAATGCAGGGCTGCCGGTTTAGGTGATTGGCCGGGGTGGCTTTTGCGTACAATCTTTCCATGTATACTGATTTGATTCAGTGCCGGGGACCCATAATGCAGCGCGATATTGATCCTGTCGAGACTCAAGAGTGGCTTGACGCTCTGGAAGCTGTGCTGGAAGCAGAAGGTGAAGAGCGGGTACATTACCTGCTGACCCGTCTTGCCCGCCGAGCCAGCAAACGTGGAACTCAGTTGCCTTACGCAATTACCACGCCTTACCGAAACACCATTCCCTCCTCCAAAGAAGCCAGAATGCCTGGTGATCTGTTTATGGAGCGGAAAATTCGTTCTCTGGTGCGCTGGAACGCACTGGCAATGGTAATGAAAGCCAACCTGAAAGAAGGTGATCTCGGTGGTCACATTTCCTCGTTTGCTTCCAGTGCCACCCTGTACGATATCGGTTACAACTATTTCTTCCACGGTCCTGACAGTGATCGTGATGGTGATCTGGTTTACTACCAGGGCCATACCGCGCCAGGCATCTATGCCCGCGCTTATCTGGAAGGTCGACTGACTGAAGATCAGCTGGATGGATTCCGTACTGAGGTTGATGGAAAAGGTCTGCCCTCCTACCCACACCCCTGGCTGATGCCTGACTTCTGGCAGTTCCCAACTGTATCCATGGGTCTTGGCCCGCTGCAGGCGATTTATCAGGCTCACTTTATGAAATACCTGATCAACCGCGGCATGATGCCCGAGCAGAAGCGTAAGGTCTGGGCCTTCCTGGGGGATGGTGAGATGGATGAGCCGGAATCCCTGGGGGCAATCTCCCTGGCTGGCCGAGAGCATCTTGATAACCTGGTCTTCGTGGTTAACTGCAACCTGCAGCGCCTGGATGGTCCGGTTCGCGGTAACGGTAAGATTATCCAGGAACTGGAAGGTGTCTTCCGTGGTGCTGGCTGGAACGTGATCAAGGTTGTCTGGGGACGTCACTGGGATCGCCTGTTTGCCGAAGACAAAGATGGCATGATGCAGCAGCTGATGGACGAAGCGGTTGATGGTGATTATCAGAACTGCAAGAACAAAGGCGGTGCCTGGACCCGTGAAAACTTCTTTGGTCGTTATCCTGAAACCAAAAAGATGGTTGAAGGTCTGACGGATGATGATATCTGGCATCTGAACCGCGGTGGTCACGACCCTTACAAGGTGTTTGCAGCCTACAATGCAGCAGTAAACCATACTGGCCAGCCAACTGTTATTCTGGCCAAAACCGTTAAAGGTTACGGTACCGGTGCAACTGCTGAAGCTGCCAACGTCAGCCACAGTGTGAAGAAGCTGCCTATTGAAGACCTGAAGCAGTTCCGTGACCGCTTCGATCTGCCAATCAAAGATGAAGACCTGAAAGATCTGCCTTACTACAAGCCGGATCACGACAGCCCTGAAATGGTCTACATGCGTCGTCGTCGTGAGAAACTGGGTGGCTTTATTCCCCAGCGTCGCACGAATACTGATGTTCACCTGCCGATTCCTGAACTGTCTGCCTTTGATGCAGTTCTGAAAGGTAGCGGTGATCGTAAGATCTCTACTACCATGGCCTTTAACCGTATTCTCGGTGCCTTGGTGAAAGATAAGAACCTGGCCAAGCACATTGTTCCGATTATTCCTGACGAAGCCCGTACTTTCGGTATGGAAGGTATGTTCCGTCAACTGGGCATCTACTCTGCCTCTGGTCAGAAGTACGAGCCTCAGGATGCTGATCAGGTGATGTTCTACAAGGAAACCGAGAACGGTCAGATTCTGGAAGAAGGTATCAACGAAGCAGGTGCCCACGCAGCATGGATTGCAGCTGCAACGTCCTACAGTAATAACAATATCCCGATGATTCCGTTCTATGCCTTCTACTCCATGTTCGGATTCCAGCGGACAGGTGATCTGGCATGGGCTGCCGGTGATATTCAGGCCCGCGGCTTTATGATTGGTGCAACTTCTGGTCGTACAACACTGAACGGTGAAGGCCTGCAGCATCAGGACGGTCATAGCCATATTCTGGCAAGTACTGTTCCTAACTGCATCAGCTATGACCCGACTTACGGTTACGAGCTGGCGGTGATTATTCAGGACGGTCTGCGTCGTATGTATGGTGAACAGGAAAATGTTTACTACTACATCACTACCATGAACGAGAACTACCAGCAGCCTGCCATGCCTGAGCGTGAAGGGGTGCAGGAAGGTATCCTGAAAGGTCTGTATCTGTTCGAGCAGGGTGAAGAAAAAGACAGTTCCAACAGCCCTGAGCCCAAATTGAAAGTGCAGCTGATGGGTAGTGGCACCATACTTGAGGAAGTACGTGCTGCCGCTGATATCCTGCGCAACCAATTTAACGTTGAATCCGATATCTGGAGCGCAACCAGCTTTAATGAGCTGCGCCGCGATGGCCTGGAAACCAGCCGCTGGAACATGCTGCATCCTGATCAGGAAGCTCGCAAGACCTGGGTTGAGCAGCAGCTTGAAGGTGCAAAAGGTCCGGTTATTGTTGCCACAGACTATATGAAGCTCTACGCCGACCAGATTCGTGACTTTGTACCAAGCACATACATTACTCTGGGTACCGATGGCTTTGGTCGCTCTGATACCCGTGAAAACCTGCGTCGCTTCTTCGAAGTGGATCGTAACTTTATTGCTCTGGCTGCACTTCAGGGGCTGGTCAGGGATGGTGAGCTGGAGGCATCTGTGCTTCCTGAAGCAATCAAAATTCTGGGAATTGACCCAGAGAAAGTCACTCCCCTGAACAGCTGATAGCTGGCTGAAGTAAACGAAACAGAACAGGATCTGAAGCCGGGCTGGTGGGAATATCTCATCAGCCCGGCCGGACCGAAGGCTAAGAATATGGCAGAAGCATTAATCAAGGTTCCGGATATCGGTGGTGAAGGCGCAGAAGTCATCGAGATCAATGTCGCTCCTGGCGACACTGTCGATACCGAAGATACCGTTATTACTCTTGAGTCAGATAAAGCAACCATGGAAATTCCGGCAACACGCGCCGGTACTGTTGCTGCAATTCTGGTAAACATTGGCGACACCGTTAAAGACGGCGACGATATGCTGCGAATGGATATCGCTGCTGAAGGTGCTGCCTCTGAAGAGCCGACAAGTGAACCTGCTCCCGCAGAAACTGTTGTAGAAGAGACTGCACCTGTTGCTGCTGCTCCTGCTCAGTCTGCAGAAATTGAAGTTTATGTACCGGATATCGGTGCAGAGAACGTTGAAGTTATTGAGATATCTGTCAGCGTCGGCGATACCGTTGAAGTAGACGACACTTTGCTTGCGCTGGAGTCTGATAAAGCCACCATGGATATTCCTGCCGCCAGTGCAGGTAAAATCACAGGTATTAAAGTAAGCATTGGCGACAAGGTGAATCAGGGTGACCTGATCTTCACTATGGAAGTCGCTGGTGCTGAGGCTCCTGCTGCTCCTGCTGTTGAGGAAGTTGTGGAAGCAGAAGAAGAACCTTCCCGCGATATTCCCCCACCTGCAGCTCTGGTTGATCGCACAGGTCATGCCCACAAGGCTGTCAGCGTAGAAGATATGAAACCAGCTCTGCCCGGTCTGGTTCATGCAGGTCCGGCGGTTCGAAAGATTTCCCGTGAGTTTGGTGTTGATCTGACGTTGGTTAAGGGAACTGGTCCGAAAGGTCGTATCCTGAAGGAAGATGTGCAGACGTTTGTGAAAGAACGTTTGACCAGACCTGTGGCTGCTAAAGGTAGTGTGACTGCCGCCAACGGTATTCCAGAGATTCCCGAAATCGACTTTGGTCAGTGGGGCGATGTTGTTGTTGAAGAACTCAACCGCCTGCGTCAGGTAGCGGCAAAGAACTTCCAACGCAGCTGGCTCAACATTCCACATGTGACCCAGCACGATGATGCCGATATCACTGAACTGGAAGCATTCCGCAAGGCACAGAAGGCCGTTGCTGAAGCTCGCGGCACTCGGCTGACTCCTTTGCCCTTCCTGCTGAAGGCTGCGGCTTATGCTCTGAGAGAGATGCCTCAGTTCTGCGCGTCACTGTCTCCAGATGGCAAATCCCGCATTCTGAAGAACTATGTTCACATCGGTATTGCGGTTGATACACCGGATGGCCTGATGGTACCGGTGATCAAGGATGTTGATCGTAAAGGTCTTTGGGAGCTGGCTGTTGAGTGTGCGGAAATGGCCGAGAAAGCCCGCACCAAGAAGCTGAAGCCTGAAGAAATGAAAGGTGGCTGCTTCACAATTTCCAGCCTGGGTTCCATTGGTGGAACCTACTTCACTCCGATTGTGAACTCTCCGGAAGTTGCAATTCTGGGTGTATCCAAGGCGGATATGAAACCTCGCTGGAATGGCAATGAGTTTGAACCTCGTCTGATGCTTCCGCTGTCACTGTCGTACGACCACCGTGCTATTAATGGTGCGGAAGCTGCCAAGTTTACGGTACTGCTTTCTACTCTGCTGGGTGATATCAGAAAGCTGCTTCTGTAGTTTTAAATAAGAAAAGAAAGGAGCCATTAAGGCTCCTTTTTAGTGGGTTTCGAACGGATTGTTTTAAAGAATGTGTGGATAATATTTTGTGGGCATCCATGCCCCTGACCTCTGTCGTACCACTCCAGTGATCTTCTTACTCAGCTATCAGGTATGTCATCCTGCTTCACCACAAAAAAGCATCCTGTAAAACAATCGGTTCATTTGCCTTTATCATAATTATTGGTTGGCTGCAGTCAGACAATTATTTTTTGTCTGACTGCACCATTTAATACGCAGTTCGCAAGCCATAACAAACTAAGTGCTGAAAAAACAATTGGTTAGCTGGTTTTAAAGTTCAATTAATAATTCTTGTACAGGTCATGTGTTACGATGTTTCATTAATAAAGCGGTAACACCTTTCTCAGGGTAACAAATTTAAAAAAGTAACAAGGTTTACATACGCTTTATTTGGAATTGGATAGCACAAATTTAATTCTATATGTCTTTCTCTGACAGGCTCTGATGGACGGGGATGGGTAATAGCGGCTTAAGGCTTTTCAGGAAATTATTCCACATGCAAGGGGTAGATCTGGATTGGTTCATCATCAGGTGGGGAATATACCAGATATTCATAGTCAGGAGTGACCCAAATATTTTTTATTTTATTTTCAATAGGTTCAATAGGTTCAATAGGTTCAGTCTGGCATTTCAGCTCCAGCAAAAGCTGTTCAGTAGCTATATTCCACAGCCGGATGAATCCATCACTATATCCGGCAATCAGCATCTGATCATCCGGTGTGATTTTTATCACAGAAACCAGGGAATCTCCTGAGGGAAATCGGACTTTCAAGATTTCAAGAAAAATATTATAACCAGAAATGTTGCCTGCTTTAGAGCAATACAGGGTTTTACCATCATTGCTGATCACCATAGGTAATGTGCAATTTGTAAAATAAGATTGACAAGTAACTCCCCCTTCGTAAAAACATGAGATTCCCTTAGTATGTGCAATAGTAATCCAGTGATTGGATATATTTACACTGAAGAAGTCTGGTGTCGCAAGATAGGAAAAATTCCTGGTTTCCCCTGTGACAAAGTCAGCTTTGTACGCACTTTTGTAAGTGGCAAATAATATGTGTGTGTTGTCGATGAAATATAGGTTAATGAGTCCCGTATTCTTTAGAGGAGTCTGGTAGATAATGAGACTGTTTTTCCAGTCAATTACTTGTACGACACCTTCTTTAATTAGGAATACCGCCATAAATTTCCCACCAGGAGACATTATTCCAGAGAGTTTATGAATGCTTCCATCAAGATATTTTGGAAAAATAAAAGTTCTGCTGTCAAAATCATAAATAGCGAGAGAGAAAGAGGGGTTCTCCTTGGAATAAAAAACAGCTGTTAATAATGTGTTGTTACGAGTCAAATCTACTCTGGCTATATACCCAATATTGCGCTGTATTCCGGCAGAAAAGTCAATTTGAAATGTTTGCTCTGGATTTGCCACGCTATGTATTTTGACAATGCCATTTTTGTGGCCGGTAATAATCCATTGTCCATTATGGCTGATAGTTACGCAGCCCTTGTTATCGGTAGCTGGTAATAGCCTGTGTTCTGATGGCTTTGTTCGTACACATTTGAGCAGTCTTTTATTGGTCTGTTTTGACGGCGTTATCCCACTATTTTGGCTCTGTAAAGTAAATGGGTGGGTACTCTCATCCCTTTGCATAGGTCCAGCCTGATATTGAAGCATATCGCCTTCATTAATTTTTTGAGGGAGCGGCAGTTTTGGAGGGGGAACGCATAATTTTAATTCTTCGGGTTCAGCGGCAAATTTAGCCCAATCAGAGTAGCGAGGAGGGGGATGAGAAGCCTGTTTTGATAATCCGCCGCCTGCATAGGCATCATCAAAAAATCCATGAAAGAGTACAGCGATAACGGCATAAAATGGAATTGACCCTCTAATGATGCTTTTCATCATGACGATGGTAAAAGCTTTGCCGTATGGTGATATGACATACTTTCCACCTGCAGCTTTAAAGCGGGAAAGAATATTTTAGACATTTTTTAAACATGTCGTGTTCTTCTAGTGATCTGTGAAAAAACTGATCCTGTCATCTGAATCTTTATTCCACAAAGCATGAGTGCCATTATTGACGGCTGTTTGAATGCATTGAGTGAAAGTCTGTTATGGATCTAAGTGCCCTTCGTGAAGAATATACCCGTGATGGTCTGAGGCGGGAGGATCTCACCGATGATCCTATCCAACAGTTTACAAAGTGGTTTGAGCAGGCTCAGGAAGTTGATATCCATGAACCCAATGCCATGAGTCTGGCAACAGTGGCTGAAGACGGGCAACCCAGCCTTCGGACAGTATTGCTGAAATACTTTGACGAATCAGGGTTCTCACTCTTCACCAATTACACCAGCGCCAAGGCTCACGAAATTGAGAAAAACCCAAAGGTTGCCTTGATGTTTTTCTGGTTGCCTCTGGAGCGTCAGGTCATTATCCGTGGCGAAGCCGAGAAGCTCGGTAAAGCCGAGACCATGAAATATTTCCTGAGCCGCCCTCATGGCAGCCAGTTAGGTGCATGGTGCTCCCATCAGAGCAGCGTAATTACCGGCCGTAAAATGCTGGAATTAAAATTCGATGAAATGAAGCGTAAATTTAAAAAGGGAGAGGTTCCTGTTCCCTCCTTTTGGGGAGGTTACCGCGTACGTCCCACGAAAATCGAATTCTGGCAGGGGCGCCCAAGCCGTTTGCATGACCGGTTCCTTTATAAGCTGCAGGATGATTCTTCTTGGGATATTGAGCGACTGGCACCCTGATTACTTACCCTCTGGCTTCTGATTTGTGTCAGAAGCCTTCTGTTTCTTTCCTCACTTCCTATTGACCGGGAACAATTTATCCAGATTGCGGCATCTTTATACTGAAGTCAGTACAAACCGAATATCAACTTTTCCTGTCTAATAAATGCACAGCAAGTGAGCTGTCAATAAAAACGTTTGAGAGAGCGAACGCGACCCTCGAACAGCCGAACAGGATCAAAGCTCCTGAACGGATAACACAAGGGTTGTGTTCATAGAGCCATGATTGAACAGGTCGCTTTTTGTACCCTGGGGGGATGAAAAGGGATTTTCATGGCGAATAGAAAACAATCCCAACAGGAGGGAAGTGATGGCCGGCTATCAAAGCGACCGCATTCGCAATATTGCCTTGCTTGGCCACGCAGGCAGTGGCAAAACTACACTCTGTGAAATGCTTCTACATAAAGTTGGCGTTTCGGGAGCGCCCGGGAGTATTGAAGGGCGAAACACAGTATCAGACTACTCCGACCTGGAAAAAGACACTGGTCATTCACTTGAAACCTCCCTCCTCCACCTTCCCTATAAATCATCCTGTATAAACCTTCTCGACACACCAGGAACAGCAGATCTTTTTGGGCGTGCGATCTCGGCACTGCCTGCAGTAGAAACAGTTGCGATAGTTGTTAACGCCAAACATGGTGTTGAAATCGTTACCCGTGCCGCATGGGAAAAATTAAAAGAACGCCATAAGTGCGCGCTGGTGATCGTGAACCAGATTGATGAAGCTTCTGACTGTGAAGGCATTCTTGAAGAAATTCAGGACGTGCTCGGTCAGGAGTGCCTGCCAGTTAACCTGCCAACTTCTGATGGCCAGGTAGTTGACTGTTACTTTACTGCTGATGACAGCGCACAAACGGCCTTTGGATCTGTCGATGAAGCCCACAGTAACCTGGTGGATCAGGTTGTTGAGGTGGATGATGATTTGATGGAGCTTTATCTCGAACAGGGAGAAAGCATCACTGTTGAGCAGCTTCATGAACCTTTGGAAAAAGCTCTGCGGGAAAATCACCTGATTCCTGTCTGCTTCACCTCTGCAATAACCGGCGCAGGTGTGGATAATTTGCTGAAGGTGATGAATGAGCTGATGCCAACACCGGCAGAAGGCAATCCTCCCCTGTTTCTGAAAGGTGAGGGCGAGGAAGCAGAGGAAGTCAGTGTTGTGCCTGATGCTGATGCCCATGTTATTGCCCATGTATTCAAACTGTCTCTTGATCCTTTCATGGGCAAGATGGGCATGTTCCGTATCCATCAGGGCACTGTTCGTAACGGCAGTCAGCTCTATATTGGTGATGGCAGAAAACCCCTGCGTATTACTCACCTGAATAAACTTCAGGGTAAAGAGCATATTGCTGTTGATGAAGCTGGCCCGGGAGATATCTGCGCTATTGCGAAAGCAGATAACCTCTATTTTGATGCCGTTCTTCATGACTCCCATGAGGAAGACAACTTCCATCTGAAAACTCTGCAATTCCCTGATCCCATGGCCAGCACGGCTGTCAGCCCATTGCATCAGGGTGATGAACAGAAGATGTCAGACGTTCTGCAGAAGATGGCGGCCGAAGATCCCAGTCTGAAAATTGAGTTCCGTGAGCGCCAGAATGAAACGGTTCTGATGGGTATTGGTGATATTCATCTGAAAGCCGTGCTCGACAAGATGGAGCATGTTTTCAACATGCATGTTGCTACAGCTGAACCAAGCATTCCCTATCGCGAGACAATCACCAAACCTTCGGAAGGACATCACCGTCATAAGAAACAGAATGGTGGTGCCGGTCAGTTTGGTGAAGTTTTCCTGAAGATTGAGCCTCTTGAGCGCGGAGCAGGTTTTGAGTTTGTCGATGCTGTTGTTGGCGGAGTGATTCCTGGCCCATTTATTCCTGCTGTGGAAAAAGGCGTCAGGGAAGCTTATGACCAGGGCGGGATTGCCGGATTCCAGATGCAGGATGTCAGGGTAACTGTTTATGACGGCAAGCATCACCCTGTTGACTCAAAGGAAATTGCTTTTGTGACTGCCGGACGCAAAGCGTTTATTGAAGCTGTGCAACAGGCAGGGCCAAAGATTCTGGAACCACATGTCGCAATTGTCATCCATGTTCCTGCTCAATGCATGGGAGATATCACCGGTGATCTGGCCAGTATTCGGGGTCTGGTAACCGGAACGGATGCCTGTCCGGATGGTTCTCTGGATATTCAGGCAACAGCACCATTATCCAGTGTGGGTGATTACAGCAACAAGCTGAAAGCAATGACGGGAGGTGAAGGAACCTACTCCATGAAGTTCAGCCATTACGAAGCAGTCATTCCTGCTGTACAGAAAGAACTGATTAACCAGTGGAAGCACCCGAACGAGGAGTAACTGCTCTTCCGGCTCTTTAAAAATATTCACACCTTGTTAAGGCTCTTCTTGAAGAGCCTTTTTTATCCACATGAAAGACTCCACATGTTATACGGTGGGTATGAACGCATTACTAACGGCTTACTAACGAATGGCTAACATTTTTCTGTGGATAACTTTATGGTTAAAAATTATGCACAAAAGCTGTGTATATCCCGTTGAATAGCTTGTGATTTTGCTTTTAAAAGCTGTTGACAAACGCTGGAAGCCTGTAGCTAAGGGCCTGTGTGTAAAGTCTGTCTGTTTTTTGTACAGCCTAAAAATAAAGCGACTCCCTGTGGAATATTCAAATGGAAGATTAGGAGTGAAAGTTATCCTCAGGTTTAAGGATGAACTTAAAAGGAAAAGTAAAAACTGATGAAACCCTTGCAGAATAAGGGTTTACTTGAGTTATCAACAGAGAATGATTAGTGACTTATTCCGGGATTATTCAAGGGGACAAATACAAAGAATTCTTTTGCTGTGGATAATGCAAGGCGTACCCAGGTAGTGAATAAGCTACTGGATAAAGTGTGAAAGAAAAATAAAGAAAAGTGCAACCGGAGACCGGTTGCACACAAGTTACTCTACAAGCGGATTACTTTACTGGCTGAGCAAGTACACTGTGTATCTTCCCTGTTCCAGCCTTCGTCCATGTTGTGTTGCATGGTTCAGAAGAACCAGATAGCGCGTAAAATAATCAACTTGTTGCCCGTCATTATTATTTTTATATGGGCTAGGGAGTAAGCATTTTTATTTTTATTGTGACCTGATAAATGCTCAGGATGTGCCAGAAAATATAAAATCGAATAAAAACAAAGGGATAAAAGTAAATAAGGAGTGATAACAAAGCACCGGTGTACAGCTCTTTAAGGAAAGCTGTTACTGCCGGCAACAGGTTGGTAACAGTGGGCAGGCAGGAGTAACAGCCCATCGTCCAAATTGGGTTGTACACTGAAATTGTTAATACGCTGTCAACGAATCATCACGACCTGGAAATTCTGGTTAATGGAATAATGTAGGAGTCCGCCATGTTTCGGAAACATATCAAGTCTTTTACAACTGGTTTCGTAGCCCTGGTACTTGCAGGTAGTGTCTCTGCATCACCAATAGCACCTGACGCCAGCGGAATGCAGAGAGTCATACATAAAGGTGGTTCGGTCATCACCGGAAACTATATTGCACCGGTCAATGACAAGGTTGAGGGATCAGTCTCTGTCTATAACCTGTTTTCACTGGAAACCGAGTCGTGCGGAATTCTGGATTTTCAGGCTGGTATGATCGGGGTCATTTGCACAAACTGCCAGCAGAACACAGCTGTGCTGAAAGGTTGCACAATTCCCCGAACAAATATTGGCTGGAAGCTTTCGAATGGTTAATTGTCAACGCAGCCTAGTTCAATAACTCGACCCGAAGCTGAATCTGGCCGGATTTTCGGCTGGCATCTGAACTACGCACCACCAGTCCACTCTGACTGGTGGTTGATTTGCTATCCGTATCCCCAATCGTGATCCATTGACCGACAGGTCCACTGATCTGGGTTGCCAGGTGTTTGGTGGCGATTCTGTTTTGTTGGTGCTGATCATTGGTCTGGTTAATATCGAGAACAACATTGCTCCCCACCAGCCTTGCAGTCACATAAAAGCCTTTATTGGCAGGTTTAAATTCGGTTACAACTTCTCTCTGTCCTGATGCATTAATCCGATAGCTGTGTACTGGAACCGACTCACCAACTGCCACATAGGCGGGCATTCCTTCTGTAGCTCTTACAGATTGCTGTTGTTTCTCAGTACTGAGGGCATCACTGTTGCGGATAACAACATTCCCATTCTGTACACTGCTGCCTACCTGAACTTTGTCATTTGCAAAAGTGCCAGACGCCGTAACCCCGGATTGATGATTGTTAGAAGAATGGGGAGTGCGCACACTGATTAAGAACTGTCGGGCAGGCTTATCAATCTGCTGAAGAAGCTGTTCAACATCGGTCTTTTCTTCCGGTGTTACTTTCAGAATAAGCTGGTTGCCATGGGACGTAACCGTAGCGTCCTCCGGAAGAATGGCTAACACCGGCGGCAACACCTGCTCCGGAAGTGAATAATTTAACGGCAGAACCACTATCTCGCGTTCTGCTGCATGCGCAAGAGTCATGGCAAGGCAAGATGCTGTCAGGATAAGACGCCAGAATTTCATTTTTCATCCTCTATCAACGTTGTCTAGTTTGCGCCTGTGAAGCCGAGTTGTTAAGGAACTCTTAAATAACAAACTCGACTTTATAGTGAGTTATCGCTTTGTATCGAGTAATTACTGGAGAGAGGGAAACAGCCCTTAGACAGCTGCAAATATCTGGGATGAATAACCAGGATGCTTGAACTAATGCTGTCAGTTTTGGCGGCATTAAAACCAATATTTTGCTTTTCTTCTGGTAAGCTTTCCAATAATCGAAAGAGCCATCTTACAGGGGAGTGCAGATGGTCATTGTTATCCCGTTTATAGCCATTATTCTGCTGGTTTTCGGGCCCCAGGTCTGGGTGCGTTTTACCATGAAACGATTTGGTGGTGATCGCCCGGATCTTCAGGGAACAGGGGGAGAGCTGGCACAGCACCTGATAGAACGCTTTGAGCTTGAGGGAGTGACTGTCCAGAAAGGCGGGCCGGGTGAAGACTATTACAACCCGGAAGACAAGCTGGTTTCCCTGTCACCGGAAAACTACGATGGCCGTTCAGTGACAGCCGTCGCTGTTTCGACCCATGAAGTGGGACATGCACTGCAGCATAAGGAACAGCACCCGGGATTTATGCTCCGGCAGAGACGTATTAAAACAGCTATTACCATTGAACGCTTCAGCGCCATCGCGTTGATGATATCTCCAGTAATTTTCTTGATTACCCGTGTTCCCCAAAGTACGTTGTTAACTGTGGCGATTGGGGCTTCCGGTATGCTGGCTGCCGTTTGGGTGCAATTGGTTAATCTTCCGGTTGAAATGGATGCCAGCTTTAAAAAAGCGCTGCCTATTCTGGAAGAGGGCTATTTAACAGAACAGGATATGCATGGTGCCAGGAAGGTTCTTAAAGCTGCCGCCTGGACGTATGTTGCAGGAGCCATGGCCAGTCTCCTTAATTTAGGCCGCTGGATAGCCATCCTGCGACGTTAAAAAAATGTCGTATTTTTGTAGTAGAGCAAAATTAACGATCAACTGATCTGTATAATCCATTCCTTTAAATTGACGTGAATTGTAGTCATGTCCCAAAAAATGCTCATTCGTAATGTGTGGGATGATGAATTCGAACTGCTGACGGAGTGGTTTGCAAAAGCAGACTGGAACCCCGGGCTGGCAGATATCAAGGTCGCCTGTAAATCAAAGACGGGGCTTTTTTATATCGGGGTTCTCGATGGAAAGCCTGTTGCCTGTCTTTCAGCACATATTTATGAGTACAGTTTTGCCTTTATCGGATATTTCCATATCGCAGATCCTGAACTGAGAGGTAAAGGGTACGGTTATCAGATCTGGAAACATGTATTTGAGGATTTGAACCGAATTGGCGTACGGCTTATGGGGCTGGATGCAGACCCTTTACGGCTGCATAAATACAGGAAACACGGATTCGAAGAGTCTCATTACAACAGACGCTATCACTATCGGGTTAAAGGATCTGAGCAGTTAAGGGACAGGGTTGTCACTCGTCCTCCCGAATCGATGGAACTGACTGCATTCGACGCTCACTATGTAAAAGAGTCTCGTGGTTGTTTTATACACCAATGGCTTGATCTGGATGTTGGTCGTCGGCATCTTTGTATGCGCAACTCGCGCGGACAGCTACGTGGATATGGTGTGCTTCGTGAAGCGGCGGAGGGGTATCGGGTTGGCCCTTTGTATGCCCAGACTGTGGTTGATGCCAAAGATCTGATGGAAGGCCTCTGTTGTCAGCTTTATGCCGGTACATCTGTGTATATCGATATCCCAGACAATAATCTAAACCGACGGAAATTTATTAATCACTTCAAGCTCGAACCAACAGGGCATGAGTGGGTAAGGATGTATTATGGAAAACCACCGGAAATTCCAACAGATGAAGTTTACGGCGTTTGTTCAGTAGAAATGGGCTAGAAATCTTCGTTAATGGACAATAGCACCGGTCAGGCATTCCTTTTATAGTCTCCCGCCTGCTGTTTGTTGTTGATGGAACCCTGTGTATGTCTTTACCTCCCCAGAGTGATGTTGTCATTATTGGTGCCGGTGCCGCTGGTCTTATGTGTGCACTGACTGCCGGGCAGCGGGGGCGCAGGGTTCTGGTGCTTGATCATGGCAAACGCCCAGGGCGCAAAATTCTTCTTTCCGGAGGGGGACGGTGTAATTACACCAATATGTATGCCGAGCCTGCCAACTATCTTTCCAGTAACAAGCACTACTGCAAATCAGCACTGAGTCGTTTCACCCAGTGGGATTTTCAGGCCATGGTCGACAAGCATGGTATTGCCTGGCATGAAAAAACCTTGGGGCAGCTTTTCTGTGATAACACAGCCAAAGATATTGTTGATATGTTGCTGGCTGAATGTGATCAGGCGGGAGTGACTATCTGCAATCGAGTCGAGATTGGTGAAATTGAAGCTTTGGAAAGTGGAAGCTATCAGATTCAGACAAGCGAAGGCGCTGTTACTGCAGAATCCCTTGTTGTTGCGACAGGTGGCTTGTCTTTTCCGACAATGGGTTCAACTGATTTTGGCTACCGGGTTGCCAAGCAGTTTGGCCATAACATCGTTCCTTCACGCCCAGCTCTGGTTCCTTTCACTCTTCCCCAGGAACTGATGAAAAGATTTGCAGATCTGCCTGGAATCAGCACGGAAGTGATTGCCAGCTGTAACAATGCCAGCTTCCGTGAAGCACTGCTGTTTACCCATAAAGGGCTGAGTGGCCCGGCTATCCTTCAGGTTTCCAGCTATTGGCAGAAAGGTAATGAAATTACCATCAACTGGCTGCCGGATATTGATGTGGAAGAGTGGCTGAAAAGTCAGCGTGACGCTCGCCCAAAGGCTTCATTGGCAACACTTCTTACTGAACATTTGCCCAAACGTCTGGCGACAGTTTTTGCTGAATGGATTGGTGAGAAAGGTGAAGCCTGCCAGTGGCGACGGGAAAGCATGGATAAAATGATCAGTATGCTTTCTGACTGTCGTATAACGCCAAACGGCACAGAAGGATATAAAAAAGCCGAAGTCACAATGGGTGGTGTGAATACCGATCAACTGTCTTCCAAAACAATGGGAAGCCGTTTGCAGGATAATCTCTATTTTATTGGCGAGGTTGTTGATGTAACCGGGCATCTGGGAGGCTTCAATTTCCAATGGGCCTGGGCATCCGGTCATTGTGCCGGTTTGTTTGTATAAGAAAAGAATTCAAAGTTGAACAGCATCTGCCTGTTAAGACAGGCAAATGCTTTTAATGAAGATTAAGTTCGGTTCAGAATAACCTGAAGTTAGAGCACCCGGATTAACTCGCTATAGTTTCCTGTGAGTTTTAAGGTGATTGTCACTGTGGTTTCTGAGCGATTTCTCCAGAACCAGCCGTGTTTCCCATCAAATACGGCGGTCATTACACCTTTATCTTCTGTAACCGCCTTGCCCTTGTTGTAACCATGATACTTAACCTGAGAGTTATCAGCGTGGGTATCAAAGTTTACGTGGCCCTGGTTGACTGACCAGTAATAATCCACATCTGCATCTTTCTTCATGGCCAGTTTTACTTCTGCCGCTTCACCCGGTTTCAGAGTTACCTTGTAGGTTTCAGAGGCAGTATTACTTGTCTCTGGTGTTGCAGAGGCCACCTGTTTCTGAGTCGGTTGTTCCTGCAAAGCCTGATCCTGAGTTGCCTCTTCAGCCAGCTGCTCCTTGATCTCTCCCATTTGAGTTAGACCCAGAGAACGGCCGATACCGGTCGGGTCAATGCCATATTCTGCAGGCAGAACACAGGTGATTAGCAAAGTGCAGGCAACGATCAAAGCAATAAAGGTAGAAACAACCAGTTGCTTGCTGGATGGAAGTTCGTTTCTGGATGGAATATTTGAGTTATACATAAGCACCCCTATTCATTGTTATGCGACAAAAAAGCCGGTGAGTTGCAGGCCGATCAAAGTAAAACCAGCGGTCATAAGGAGGGTGTTTGCGCTATAAGCGTGCTGCAGAAATGAAGGATGCTTCCGCCAGATACTTATAAGAATCAGAATCCCGAACAGCGCCAGTAACTGACCTATTTCAACCCCGACATTGAAAGCAATCAGATTTGTCAGCAGACCATCTTCCGACAACTCAAAGGTCTGAATCTTGGTAGCAAGACCGAAGCCGTGGAACAGGCCGAAGATCAGCGTAGCGGCTTTAGTGTTGGGCTGAAACCCAAGCCAGCGCTGGTAGGCTCCCATATTGTCCAGTGCCTTATAAACGACTGAGAGGCCAATAATGGCATCAATTAAATAGGCATTGGCTGGAATATTGAAAAACACACCCACAAGTAGAGTTGTGGAATGGCCAATTGCAAACAAGCTGACGTATATCCCGATATCCGAAGCTCGGTAAAGGAAGAAGATAACGCCAACCAGAAACAGCAAATGGTCATACCCGGTAACCATATGTTTGGCACCGAGATAGATGAATGGAATGATGTTTGCTCCAGAGATTTCCTGGATATAGCCCTGGTCACCTATCGTGACACCATGGGCAAAAGCCATACTGGCGGACATTAACAGCAGCAGGCAGCAATACAGCTGCCCCCGCGTCAGCCATGGAATTGAACGAAATAGCATATATTCCTCAAGGTTTCTTTGCAGACAGGTGCTCCCTGTCTGAGCACATGTTTGCGGTCAGTATTTGAATAATCTTTAAGGGGATAACTGGTTGGAGGAGGCAGGGGCGGTTGATAGATCTGGTTATACCAATGCTGATCGCCAAGCAGTGACCAACTGGAAATGTGGTTACTGTTAAAAGTCAGGTGATGGACGACCGGGTCCAAAGAAAAGTGAATATGGGGGCTGTTGTCGCTATCTGCTTCCTGACTGGCAGGTTCGCTGCTTTGCTCAAAATGAACATGCACGTCTTCAAGGCTATCATGCCCAAGATCCATACTGTGTGCATACAGGGACACACTAGCAAAGAGCCATTGGCAGAAAATCAGCAGGATAGCTGCGGGTTTCATCATGTTTCAGAGGCAGAGACGGAGGCAGAGCAAAGCATAATTAATAGTACCCCATTTTTTTTGTCAGGCAAAAGCTCTAAGTGCTTGCTCAGCCATTTCGGCCTTCTTTGCTTTCAGGGCTTTGGCACAGGCTTTTAAATCCAGCTTTCCAGCGACCGGGGCAATAGCAACCGCCAGTTTGCGAGGATCATCGTTAAGACTGACCAGAAGAGTTTTAAAAACCTGCTCCAGATTCAAACCCAAAGCTTCAGCGGCCTCTTCACCAAAATTGGTGCAGGAGGATTTATATTCATACTCATGAACAGTGAGGGGAATTTTGGCCTTTTTGGTTGCAAGGACCGCTGGAGTCATCAGAAAAGAATACCGGCTTAAATATCCGGTATTTTATAACTGGGTTTCAGTGCAGAAAACCTCTCTTGAGACGAGAGGTTTTCTTGAAAGGCAGAGAATCAGTATTTATATGTAGCAGACATGTGAATAGAGAGTGCCTGGGATTGATACTTGCCTGCAGGAGCCTTGGACGTTGCGCTCACAGCGCCACCGCCTTTTACATCATTGTTTTTCACGAGGCTGTAATCGGCAGCAAAATCCAGTTCCAGCTTGTCATCCATAATGGCCGTGCCTGCACCAAAAGTCACCGTGTGTGCGGCAGCCGGGGTGGAGAAGGTAACAGCGGCATACTCTTCTGGTACAAGGCCTGTGGTATAGATATAGCCGCCTCTCAGAGCCCAGTCGGCAATACCGGTGTATTCCGCAGCAATCCGGTAGCTGTATTGGTCATCCCACTTTTGAGGGATTTGCGGCACAACCAGGGCCTGCTCATCAGAATCAAACTCGATGCTCTTGTTTGTGCTGTATTTGCTGAATGTCACTTCACCAAACAGTGTAAGATCATCCGCTACACGGTAATCAACACCGGTGGCAATCTGCATGGGAAGGGCTGTAGCCGCCGTTGCATCTTTTCCTTTGAATGGAGCTGGTTGATTTCTCGCTAAGGGCTTACCCAGAGCGTTGTTGTATGAGGCTTTACCTTCTGCTTTGATCTGTACCTCGGAACGGTAGTTAATGCCCCAGCCCCAGCGGTTATCATCGGAACGGAACATGGCCCCAACGCGAACACCAGATTTGTGCCAGCCGCTCATATCGTTGTAGCTGGCCTGTATGCCAATGCCTTGTGCTGCAGACATCAGGTTGATATCAGCATAAGCATAAGTCAGGCGATAGGTGGCACCTAAAGACCAGTTGTTGTTTAGGCTATAGCCCAGAGCCAGGCCACTCTCTAGCACTTTAATATCAGTAGAGTACTTACCGCTTAGTGATGTAGCACTACTACCAACGGTAACATCGTACTCAGAGGCAGAACCACCAGCGGCATAAATGCCATAACCCAGAGTGGTTTTGTCATTCAGTTTATACAGGCCGGTAAAACCACCAACAGGAGAAAACTGGGTTTTGCCTTTTACAAAAGAGCCCGAACCCTCAGCCGGACCGTCAATCCGGGAGAATGTTGGAGAGACATGCAGGGAAACATCATTCTGTTCAGCAAACGCCAGACCAGCCGGATTGTAATAAACGGCACTGGAATCATTAACAGAAGAAACCGCTGCACCAGCCAGAGCGCTGTACTTGGCATCCCAAAGTGTTGCTTTTTCATAACCACCGGCAAAAGCATTGCCAGCAGAAACTGCCAGGGCTAGAGATGAAACGAGAAAGAGATGGCGACGAGTTGAGGAACCCTTCATTACTGCTCCGGGATTATGTGTGACGAGCTGGGTGAGTATAGATGTGTTTCAGCTCAAGAGGTGTGCTGTGGAGAGTATCTGTAACCCAATGCTGGTTATGTACTTTTTTTGTTAACAAATGTAGTAGTTAAATAACAATCAGCTTTATTTGTGAGTATTGTCTGTAACTTATAAAGAATGTGAACAGGATGATGTTCCCGGATATGCTCGAATACTCCGGTGAGAATAGCAAAAAACAACAACCCCGCCTCTATTCTGGTCGGGAAGCTGTGGCTCATACCTTCATGTCTACGCCAGTAAATTCGGCTTTTGTGCCAATGTGAAGACCTCATGTGAAGTGATTGATCTAAGCAGAATCAAAGACCGATGGCAGATCTCATGGAAGTTATTTCGGTATTCGGAATTTACTGATACTTAAAACTCAGCAAGCTGTTGACACAAAATAGCGATCTCTCTAATATTCGCCTCGCTCGCTGGCAACGACAGGTTGCTGTTCAAGGCGGGTCGCTAAGGGCGATGCCCAGGTGGCGGAATTGGTAGACGCGCTAGCTTCAGGTGCTAGTGTCCGAAAGGGCGTGGAAGTTCGAGTCTTCTCCTGGGCACCAATCATCATCCTTAGCAAACTTGGCCGACAAGGTTAAAAAACGGCAAAGCCCAGGTGGCGGAATTGGTAGACGCGCTAGCTTCAGGTGCTAGTGTCCGAAAGGGCGTGGAAGTTCGAGTCTTCTCCTGGGCACCAGATTCTGAAAAAAACCAGACCTATAAAGTCTGGTTTTTTTGTATGCGCTGAAAATATTAATGTTTCTTTTGTTTCTTGCTGACTGAAAGCTGCCGCTGAAAGTAAGCTGTATCCTTGTCATCATAATCAAGCACAGCCTGTTTCTCTCCAACGTGCGAATATCCTTCCTCTATTAACCTGAGTGCTTCCCACCTCAAGCTGTTTCTGCTGTAAAAATCCTGGGGCTTTCCAGCAACTTCTTGGTTAACCTTTACCACTGACTCGTAGGATTTTTCATTATAAGTCATTTGGTATAGACCATCGATAAATCCGGTACGATCCCGCCCAGATACACAATGGAGAATAATGATTTTGGGTTTTTCACCAAGGGTGGATAATTCATCGTGAAGTGCATCTACAACTACCCGTGCACGCAATAGAAGGTGACGATCCCACTTGTAGAGTAGCTTTCTCAGCAAGCCTGGAACCCAGGTAGATGGGAGAAGTGACCCCAGTTGAGGGAAGTATTTAAATTTATGTTCAGGGTGAGCATCGAACCAGGATTTTTCAACAACATACTCTTCGAACTCTGCCCAGCGATGCATCAGGTTGAAAACAACTATCTCACTGTCATCTGGCCCCTTCCAGGAGGGAACTGCCGTTCTTATGGCATCATAAAGTTTGTTTTCACGGAACTCTCCATCAATCGAAGGATTTGGCATACGGAGAATTATATTTTCATTCTGCTGGTCAACAACTCGGACTTTATCTGGGTCAAAGTTATCTTGATTGAAGAGGCAGAGAGAACATTTACGCAGCAGTCTGACCGCAGAGGATGCCTTCCCCCCGGGTTTGTCATCCGCTTTAATTAACCGATTCCACGTTACACCGGCTTGAGTATAGGTGGGGTGTACGAAGCTAAAGGTGATTGTTATCCAGATATAGAACCACCTTTGGGGGATGCTTAACCTCATATACCATTACCAATAAGGAAGTAGGAGGAAGGTGTATAGATGAGTTTTAAGCTCTTCTCATAGAAAAGAGCAATTCAATGAACTTAGTCGATCTCATCTTCCCAGCTGGTTTTTTCCTGTGGCTCTGGAACCTGCGTTGGAGTACTTATGCTTGAGGTAGAGTCTTCTTCAAGAATATATTCCGGATTTAGATTGTGTTTTTTTCTGATAGATTCAATTTGGCGTGCAACCATCTCGATATCTTCACCTGCACTCGTAGGTAATCTTTGGCCTGGCCTGACGTCAAACTCTGAATATCTTGTCTGACACTTTTTTTCAAAATCCTGAAAATACACAATACTCATTAGAAGGTAGTTTGAAAGCTCCTTGGCTCCAATCATTCCGAATAGTTTTAAGTTGTGAGAGGGGGCTGTGGGATACCCATAATGAAGAAGAATCTCTCTTGCTAATTGCGCAAAAATATACCGGTTTCCATTAGGGAATGGATGTATCTGAATAAGCCGGGGGATATGTCTGCCGATAGCATTGCATAGTTCACCAACTGTTTTTGCCCGGCCAAGGCTTCCGTTGAACTCTCCAATTTCTCGTTGAAGTTCTTTCTTTATGTGTTCTGCTGGCAGCATTTTAAATCGAAAAATTTCGTGGGAGTGCTGGCAGTATAAGCTGGACAACTCCCCATGGTTTCCGAATATGTAGTTTATAGCACTATAAATATTTTCCTCTGCAAACTGCTCTGGAAAATGCTTGAAATCAGCTCTTTTAATGGCTTCGCTGATCTCTTCGAGAACCCCACAAAAAAGGGCTGCATTTTGTTCTATTTGATGAAGACTCTTCTCGTAATATTTAACTGTTGCAAGTTTAATAGCCTGATCAAGAGTGAGAGGAATGCTTAATCTGGCAAACCTTCCTGAAAGGTTTTCTGGGAAGTGCAATACAAACGCTGGATAATTCTTTGGTAATTTTAAATTTCGTATTTGCTCTTCTCTAAATTCTTGTGCCGCCTTCAGTCCTGCCTCCGTATACTGAGGAAGGCTTGGGTCGCCCTCAAGAATATCCATTGCAGCGCTGCTGAATCCTGGAGCCGGAACTCTCTTCTCTCCAAGAATCTGACCCGGTTTTATTTTTCTGTCTTCGTAGGGGAAGGCAGTTCTGTGACCCTCGGAACAGAACAAGTCTGAATGCATCTCCTGAAGGTTCTGGAGGGTGATATTGTAGTGCTCTGAAGTTGATGATGGAGTCGTAGAGGTGAGAGCATTAGTAAAAAATTTCGCCGTTTTCCCCCAGAAAGACTCAGCTGCTTGTGAGGCTGTTTCCATTTCCAAACATTTTCTTTCCAGGGTCTCCAGCATTCTCAGACAGAAAGGTCGCCCTCTGGCGACGAACTCGGGGATAATAAGAGGTTCTGCTGTTTTGCCTTTTTTTATTAATGCAGATCCCTGTTCATATGAAAGATTCACCCTTCTTCTATCATTATCTGTTCTATAGGCTGGAGGGGCTCCTGTGGTTTTTATCAAGTATTGTTCAAGGGCTTCAGCTTCCTGAATCTGAGAAAGGCCAACGCTGTCAAACTGTAGGAACATTGACGCAGCAATAGGAGGGAGGTTAATAAGGGCCTGTCTACCCTTGCACGGATTTAAGGAAGCTCCTTTGAGCCTCAAGCTCTCTGCCTGCTTTTTAATGTGTTGAAACTTTTCATCTTCGGTTTGCTGTATTAGCTCAGGTCTACCTGTTGCAGGATCTGTCTTCCGTGCTTGTATAGGCTTTGACTTAACGAAACTACCAGGTGAAACAGGTCTATCTTGAGGGATTAAGCTATCACCGGTTTTCTGAATATTTTCTACCAGTGTACTGCCACTGGAGGTGGAGGTTTTCCTTCCTGGAGACCCGTCAGCTGACCTGGGAGCTATAAGGGTCGAAGAAGGAGAAGGTGAGCGGCTTGTTGTTGGTGATTCCATTCCTGATGCCTCCAGGTTTAATAATTCCACTTAGCCCTTCTGTTTGGGTCATTGAGATGAGTGACCGATAAAAAGGGCTGCTATATGAGAAATTAGATAAACAGCAGGCGAAGTGGTTTAGTCCCAAAGGCTTATTGTCAGGAAAACTGACTGCTCTGATAGAAGGTGTATTCGTAACCAGAAGGTGGAAGAGTTTTCTGGAATCAAAAGCGGTCTATAGGTGTTGACAAAATAGGGCCTCATCCATATTATTCCACCCCGTTGCCGGCATAGCTCAGTTGGTAGAGCAACTGACTTGTAATCAGTAGGTCCCGAGTTCGACTCTTGGTGCCGGCACCAAACAAAGCCTTGTATATCAAGCACTTAAGAGCCTCGCTAATAGCGGGGCTTTTTTGTATCTGCAGTTTTGTCTTGGCAGTAGTCTTGGCAGATTGCAGGCCTGATTTTTCTTATCTCACACCTGTTTTGCTCTCACCTTTTCCTCCTACTTGTGTCGGTTAGTCTTGGCGCGTTGTCTTGGCAGTGCTGTTCATGCTGGTCCTGGTCGAGGCCCTGTGTATGTGTCGTCTTAGTTGAAGGGCTTAATAAAAAGTTTTGAGAAAAATATAAAGGGGGGGAGGTGTAAATATGTGATGGGGGGCGGCAGGGTGGGACCGTGTTCGTGTTGTAGGTGCGGGTCCCATCTCTGATGCCCCTGCCATTATGGACACCTATAGATAATTGGCCCAAGCTGCTTGGAGGGGGATAGCTTGTCGAATTCCTATGCTTTGAAGCCAATTGGTCGCTGCGTCAGCATCTTGCTTTTGGTTGTATGCCCAATACTGATCCTTTCCGGCATCCTGAAGGACAAATCTAATTCCATGTATCGGTATACCGTCTTGAACCCAATTATGAAGGTGAAAGTAGGAAACAACGCAAGTGTTTACAGGGAAGTTCGGCCAGAGCAGATAGGATGGGCAGAACCATGTTGGAGGAAAGAATGCGCCAATAGGGTTTGGATATAACATCATATCCTCTATTCTCCAGTGGGGTATATAGAAAAGATCATCATAGACCACGTGCAACCGGGGTTTATGAGAATGCATTGAGGACGACTGGTGGTATACAGGAAGTTACTCTGAAGACTCATCAACAGACAGGGACTGTCTAATGACTCAGGAACATCATCAAGTTCTCAGAATGCCACAGGTGCAGCAGCGTCTGGGTAATGTCAGCCGTAGTACGGTGTATCGGTGGGTGCGTGACGGTTGGTTTCCACAGCCTATGCGACTGGGTAAGAATACTGTTGGTTGGCTGGATCGTGATATCTCGCGCTGGCTGGAAGAGGTCAGTTGCCCCTCCTGACACATCTCTACTCACTTTGCGTCAGAAGTCGTTGTCATGGCTTCTGACCGAACTCCCTGAATCACACCGAAAAAACCGAAAGATGTGCTTTCTTACTTTTTATCATTCCAGACGATTGAAGAGTGTCAGCGAACGAATTAGCCTAAAACATCAAGATATTTGACTGTGTGGTTAGGCATGAATAATAAAAAAAATGCATATCATGATTTCATATCGATAGAGGACTCTGCCCAGTTTCTCGGAATAACAGAGAAGAGTTTGGAAGCGATTCTAGGCAGTAAGCAAATCAACGCCTACGTCATACTCAGCGAAGAGATGGGACAGCGATTAATTGGGCTTATCAAAGACCAGGGTTACTCCGTTGAGCGTTTGCCTGCTCCATTTGACATTTATTGGCAGCTAGACCCACAGATAACCCGAAACGTAATTCTCAAATCCCTACAAGTGTTCGAGCCGAACCCTTCGTACACCCATGACAGTGTGTCTATTCACCGGGTTGATCTGATGTGTAATGTGGAAGAACTCGCTGCACTACAAAGTAGTAAGCTCAAGTTGACTGCGGCAGCCACAAAGGAAATTGAATCCTGGGCAGGGTTAGTTGGTGTTTTGATCCCTGAACTCGTTTCTCATTTAGGCGACCCTAAAACTACGGGACAGCTGACAACCCAAATTTTTCCCAGCTTGCAGATTATCTTGTTGATGAAGTTCCACGGGGAATACCAAACCTAAGTAGTCGTACAATCAGGGAAAAACTCTCCAAAGCTACTAAGCATATCCGGGAGAACAGCTACTGATTTAACGGTCATTGGGCAGCATGTTCCAGTGGCAACTGCCAAAATCTATGGCAACTGCCAGCCAATAATGGCGGTTGCCAGTAATGTCAGAATATCACCCATATCCTTGATCCTGTTACCACAACCGGAGACAAGGAAATGTCCCGTAACACCCGCAAAAACACCACAAATGTAATTGCGCAAATCTCAGCAGAATGCCCTCACTGTGCGCACAAGATTTTAATAACCGATCAGCAGATTTTCCTTGATCGTAATGCGCTCGCTGTCCGGTACGGGAAATCGACATCGTCGATAGACCGGTGGCGAAAACAGGGAGACCTCCCTCCAGCCAGAAACTTTTCAGGAAGCCCAATGTGGCGACTGGATGAGCTGAATGCATTCGACGAAAACAGAGTGATAATTGACAATAATGAGGAGGGTGCAGAATGACAGCATATTCCTCATATCTTGATGACTTCATTAATGCCACATTTGCTGCTGGTATACCGCTGAATGAGCGCCCAATAGCTGATGGTAAATTTCATCGCTATCCCGAACCGCACGACAAATCTGGCCGCAAGTCAGCCTATTACGCGCTGCATTTTGGGCGCTACCCCTTTGGGATTTTTGGTAGCTTCAAGGGGATCGGGCAGAAGCATTTATGGCGTCCATTTTCGGTTCATAGTCTTAGTGATGAAGAGCGCCTAGAGCTGGCTATAGCAGCGAAACATCTGCGGGAATCTATCAGGCGGGAAACGGCTCGGGTCAATGATGAAACGGCAAAGGTTTGTCAGGATATCTGGCGCTCAGCGCGAGAGGTTTCCAGTCATCCCTATCTGGATTTGAAAGCCGTTCCCAGTTACGGGCTTAAAGTCATAGGCCAAAGCCTGCTTATTCCTGTCTGCAATGTGCAGGGCGAGCTTCGCAGCATCCAGTTTATTTGTCCTGATAATGAGAACGGTGGTTTCCAAAAGCGGTTTAAGAAAGGAGGCCAGATTCAGGGCTGTGGTTTCCGTATTGGCAACTTCTCGCCTACTGGGACTAATGCTATTGCTGAAGGTTATGCGACTGCAGCCAGTGTCTATGTGGATAAGAATGTCGCCAGTGTGTTCGCCGCCTTTCATTGCGGGAATCTTCTCCATGCGGGGCTTGCCCTTCGTGATGCCTATCAGCAATCTGACATCCTCTTTGCTGCTGACAATGACCGTTACACCCCTGGAAACCCGGGCATCCTGAAGGCGCTACAGGCGGCTGAACGGGTGAATGGCAGGGTTACCTATCCCCAATTTCCTGCCGGGTGTTCCGGTACCGATTTCAATGATTACGCCAACCTGTCAAAAGGAGTTGACCGTGGCTAACAATTCCATAACCCCCGACCAAAACATAAAGCTGCTGCCCGCTCCTAATGCTGTGGAGGCACCAAATATAACTTGGGAGAAACCAAAGCCTATTGAGCAGGCATTACTACCAGTGATGAAATTTGACCCACTGTGGCTGCCATCGGAAATCAGAGACTGGGTTGTTGATATCGCTGAACGTAAGGACAATGCTCCCGTCGAGTTTGCAGCGATAGCTGTGATCTGTGCACTTGCGACAGTGATTGGTAATCGCCTTGTTATTGCTCCCAAGGCTTTCGACGATTGGGTTGTTATTCCAAACCTGTGGGGGGCTGCTATTGGACGACCATCAATTAAGAAAACGCCAGTCATGCAGGAAGCCATCAGTTTTTTAATGGAGCTGGAACGTGTGGCTGGTGAGGAGCATGAAAAAGCCATGCAGGAGTATGAAGAAAAAAAAATAAAATCGGACTTGCTCCTTGATGCTGCCAAGGGGGAATTCAAAAAAGCTGGCCATGATATTCAAAAACGAAAAGATGCAGAGCTTCATCTGAACGATGCGATGAATGAGATTCCTGAAGTACCAATCAGATCTCGATATACCACGAGTGATTCTACGGTTGAAAAGCTGGCAGTTCTGATGTCAGAAAACCCGATGGGAATTCTTCAGGTTCGGGATGAACTATTTGGTTTGTTGGCACAGCTTGCCAAGGCTGATAAAACCGAATATCGACCATTTTACCTTGAGG